>NZ_JBFAJQ010000003.1:0-647837 GCF_040655315.1 Kribbella sp. NPDC050459
AAAACGCTCGGCTGGGACACCCCAGCCGAGCGCTTACGTGATCTACTCACCACCTAGAAACCAAGGCGGTGTTGCGACGACCCCTTGAAACCGCCCGCCGGCCGCGGCTGGTAGCTGTTCACCCCGGGCGCACCGCGCAGGTGGAAGGCGCTCGGGTACGGCGACTCCGGGTCGGTGATCCTGGTCGACGTCGGGACGTAGCGGATGGTCAGCCCGCAGCGCCGGTACGGCGACGTGTTGGCGTTGCTGCCGTGCACGATGTTCGGGTGGTGCACCTCGACGTCGCCCGGGGCCAGCACCATGTCGACGGCCTGGGTCTCGTCGATCTCGACCGCGATCTCCTTGCCGAGCACGTTCTCCACCTCGGTGTTGTCGCGCATCCCGGCCACGTCGGAGCGATGGCTTCCCGGGATCACCCGGACGCAGCCGTTCTCCGGGGTCGAGTGGTCGACGGCGAGCCAGAGCGTCACCACCGCCATCGGATCGAGCGGCCAGAACGCCGCGTCCTGGTGCCACAGCACCGGCTGGCCCGAGTACGGCGGTTTGGAGATGTAGTGCGACGCGAACAGGGCGATGTCCGGCCCGATGAACTTCTCGGCGATGTCGACGAGCCGATCGTCGCTGACCAGCCGCACCCAGAACGGGTCGTCGCGCAGGTAGACATGTCCGAGCTGCTCGGGCCGCACCTCGGGGTGCCGGGCCTGCAGCCACTCGACATGATCGTTCACTTCCTTGATCAGGTCTTGGTCGATGACGTCGCGGAAGATGACGTAGCCGTCTGTTTCGAACATGCCTTCAGCGTGCCGGTCCGGCGGACCGGAGGACTAGCAGCGGTGCGACAGGAATTTGTACTGTCTTGATGTGGACCAGATCCTGCGCTTCGAGGCGCACGCGTTCGGCCGGCCGTACCACGCGGCCCGCGTGCGGATCCCGGCCCGGGCCAGGGACACCGAGTTGCACACCCATGCCGACTTCCACGAGTTCATGGGCATCGTGTCCGGCAGCGGCGAACACCTGCTGACCACCGGCGTCGAGCAGTTGCGTCCCGGCGAGGTGCTCCTGATCCGGCCGAGCGACCGGCACGCCGTCCGCGGCTCGGCGCCGGACGGCCTGGAGTTCGTGAACGTCGCGTTCCCGAGCTCGGCCTGGCAGGGGTTCCTCGACCTGACCCGCACCGACCCGACGGCAAGCTGGGCGTCGGCGCGCCGGCCGGTGGCCTTCCGCGGGACGGGGGCGATCGCGGTCTTCGAGCACGCGCTGGAGCGGTTCCAGGACGCGCCCGGCCCCTACGACCTGCTGCGGTTCTGGATCGACCTGCTCCAGTTGGTCTCACCCGACGACGAGACGGCAGGCCCCGGCGTACCCGATTGGCTGGCGAAGGCGTGTACGGCGATGCGCGCCGAGGACAACCTCCGCGGCGGCGTACCGCGGCTGCTGAAGCTCGCCGGCGTCAGCCCCGCCCACCTGTCCCGGTCGATGCGCGCGGCGTACAGGGTCACCCCGACCGCGTTCGTCACCGACCTCCGCCTCGAACACGCCGCATCTTTGCTGGCGGCAACAAACGCCACGGTCGCGAGCATCGCCGCCCGCTGCGGCTTCGGCAGCCAGGCGTACTTCACCCGCTGCTTCACCACGGCCCACACCCTCTCACCCCGGGCCTTCCGCCACCGCTCCCAACGAGCCTTCGTCCCCTGACGACTCGTCGCCGGGCGACAGCAAAGGCACGCGACGCCCATTTCATCCCCGTGCCCGCCCGCGCCGACAGAGGCAACGGACCTCTGTGGCCGAGCCGAGCGGCCTGTCGGCGAGCTGGTGAAAGGTGCCGTTCGGCCCTGCCTCGAAGCGATCCCGGGGACCAGCATGCGTTGAGTAGGGCGACGCCCCTGAGGCACAGGTGCGGAGGTGACCACCATGGGTCAGCAAGTCACGACGACGACCGAGAAGATCGACGTCAAGGGCGGACACCTCGTGGAGAAGGTCAGGGAACTGGTCCACGAAGGTAACGTGCGCCGGATCATCATCAAGAACTCCGACGGCAAGCCCGTGATCGAGGTACCGGTGACGGTCGGCGTGGTCGGATTCCTCGTCGCGCCGACGGTGGCCGCGATCGGCGCCGTCGCCGCGTACGCAGCGGACTACTCGATCGAAGTCGAACGGGAGTCCAAGAACTCGACAGGACGAGAGGCAGCCACAGGAAACTACAGAGAGCTCCTGGAGCAGTACATCGAGAGGTACAACAAGGGCGATCTCGACGGCGTGATGGAGCTGTACGCCGAGGACGCCGTCCAGCTGATGCCCGACGGCTTCTTCGAAGGGCGCAGCGCCATCCGCGAGCGCCTGGGCAAGGAACTCGGCGCGTTCTCGGACCTCGCCCACCGCTACACCAGCTACGTCGAGGAGGGCGACGCGTTCGCGGACGAGTTCGTGTTCGTCGGAACCCACACCGGTCCGGTCACGCTGCCCGACGGCACCGAGCTGCCGGCGACCGGCAAGCGCATCGAGGTGCAGGGCATGGAACTGGTACGAGTCCGCGACGGCAAGGTCGTGCTCGACAACCTGTACTACGACAACGCGGCCGTCGCGGCGCAACTCGGTCTGTCGCCGCTCGGTGTTTCCGGTACGGCATGACGGGAGGTCGACAAATGCCGACAATGCAGCAAGCTGCATCCGCGTTCCTGGCGAACAAGCGGATCGCGGTGACGGGTGTATCGCGCAAGCCGAAGGACCACGGCGCGAACGTCGTGTACAAGCGCCTGCGGGACCGGAGCTACCAGGTGTACGCCGTCAACCCGAACGCCGACTCGGTCGAGGGCGACCGCTGCTACCACGACCTGAAGAGCATCCCCGGAGGGGTCGACGCGGTCGTCATCGCCACGGCGCCGTCGAGGGCCGAGGAGACGGTGCGCGAGTGCGCCGAGCTCGGGATCACCCAGGTGTGGATGCACCGCGGCCCGGGCGAGGGCAGCGTGTCGACCGCCGCCACCGAGTTCGGGCGGCAGCACGGCATCACGGTGATCGACGGAGGATGCCCGCTGATGTTCGACCCGACGTCGGACTTCGGCCACAAGGTCATGCGGCTGATGTTCCGGAGCCACGTACCGAAGAACGTCTGAGGAGGAGGTCATGGCGAACCTGGAAGTCATCGCTCACCTCAAGGTTCGCCCAGGTCAGCTCGAGGGGATCAAGGCCCAGGCGGCCGAGATCCTCCGGCTGACCCGGGAGCAGGACACGCACACCCTTCGCTGCGACTGGTTCGTCAACGAGGACGGCAGCGAGTGCGAGGTCCACGAGCTGTTCACGGACGAACACGGACTGGCCGAGCACAACATGCACATCATGGCGGCGCGGACGATGCTCTTCCGCGACTACGCCTACGACCATCGATCGGCTCTGTACGGCGAGGTTTCGCAAGACTTCGTCGACCTGGTCGAGGCTCGCACGGGAGCGGCCCCGGCCGTCTTCTCGTTCCTGGACGGAATCCAGCCGGCGACGATCGGTTCGGCCCGGGCTCATCTGGAAGTGCACGCTCATCTGAAGATCCGGCCGGGCGAGGTGGAGGGATTCAAGACGCAGGCGGCCGAGCTCCTGCGGCTGACGCGGGAGCTGGACACGCACACCGTCCGTTACGACTGGTTCGTCAACGCAGAAGGAACCGAGTGCGAGGTCCACGAGGCCTACCAGAGCGGTGAAGGGCTGATCGAGCACAACTTGCATGTCATGGCGGCGCGGGCTGTTCTCTTCGAGAAGTACGCCTACGACCACCGCATGACGGCCTTCGGTCAGGTCTCGGACGAACTCAGACAGCTGGGGAAGAAGCACGCCGGAGGACTCGCGGTGTACTCGTTCGTCCAGGGGCTCGAACCGGTCCTGGCCGTGTAGACAATAGGGAGAGGGGCGTTGCGACATGGCCCGCACACGTCACCTTGAACGACTCACAGCGTCGGACCTTTTCCTGCTGCTGTGGGACGACTACGGCTGGTCCACCGACATCGGCGGACTCGCCGTCGTCGACGGCACCAGCCTGCTCGACGAGCAAGGCCGCGTCCGTGTCGACGCGATCCGTCGGCACTTGGAGCCGAGACTGCAGCTCGTCCCTCGATTCCGGCAGGTGCTGTACCGGCCGCGGCTGGGGTTGGGCTGGCCGTTGTGGGTCGACGCCCCCTCCTTCGACATCGCAGACCACGTCAAGGTCCACGCGGTTGCCGACGAATCCCAACTACTGCGGGCGTGTGAGGAACTGGCCAGGCCCCGACTAGATCCAGACCGGCCGCTGTGGGAGCTCTGGCTGCTCCCCGGCCTCCCGGAGCATCGCATCGGCGCATTCTTGAAGGTTCACCACGTCCTCGCGGACGGGCCCGCAGCGATGGCTGCCTTCGCGGCGCTGCTCGACCTGAGCGCCGATGCGTCCACTCCCGCAGCACCGCCGTGGACGCCGAGGCCGATCCCGTCGGCCGGCGAGTTGCTGCGCGACAACCTGCATCGCCGCGGGCAGGAGCTGGCTCGCGGGGTTTCGGGCGTCGTCCATCCGCGGCGGACCGCGCAGCAGGTACGACGCACCCTGCCGGCATGGCGTGAGGTCCTCACCGAGCAGCCTGCTCCACAGACCAGCCTCAACCAACCGGTCGGTGCCGAGCGCCGGTTGTCCGTCGTACGCGGCCGACTCGACCTTGCTCAGCAGATCGCCCACGTCCAGCACGCCAAGGTCAACGACGTGATCCTGGCGGCCGTCGCAGGCGGGCTGCGCCGGCTGCTGGCAAGCCGCGGTGAGAACGTCGACGGCCTGGTACAGCGCGCCATGGTGACGATCTCCCAGCACCAGGAGGGTCCTGCCCAGGCCAAGGGCAACAAGCCTGGCTGGATGATGGTGCCGCTACCGGTCGGCGCGTCCGACCCGGTGCGGCGGCTCGAGTTGATCGCTGCCGAGACCGCCGCGCGCAAGCACGAGGCACGTCCGGAGGCCGGCAGTGGAATCTTCCGGTTCGTCGCGGGGCAACGCGTCTGGTACCGGATGTTCCCGCGGCAGCGGTCGGTGAATCTGGTGGTCAGCAACGTCCCTGGCCCGCCGGTGCCGCTCTATCTCGCCGGCGCACGATTGCTGGAGACGTTCCCCCTGATGCCGCCGATGGGCAATCTGACGCTGGTTGTCGCCGCGCTGTCGTACGCGGGCCAACTGAACGTCACCGCCGCCGCCGACCGGGACAGCTGTCCGGACCTGGAGATCTTCACCCAAGGCGTCCACGACATCCTCGACGCCCTCGCCCGGTCGCTCGCGACCGCTATCCCACCGGGCGAGCTCAGGCACCGCTCCCGGAGTGCGTTCGCGCCGTGAGGTACCGGGCTGCCTCTGACTGCTTGAACCAGGTGGCCCAGCCGAGGACGTCGGCGTTGAAGCGGGGGTCGGTCAGGAACAGGTCCGCGCCGTGCTCGACGAGGAAGCGGAGGGTGTCGAGAGATCCGGTGCCCGCGGCGAGGTGGGCAGCGGTGACGCCGTTCGGTGTGCGCTCGTTGATACCGAAGCCCAGCTCGGCGAGTCGCGGGATGACTTCCCAGCGCTGGGCGGCGGCGGCCTCGGCGAGCAGGGCCGGCCGCTCGGCGGGTGTGATGTCGCCGGCCAGGGCGGGCGCGAACGGGTCCTCGGCGCGCAGGCCCCGGTAGAAGTCGCGGACGGATCCGACCTCGGCGCCGTGATGGATCAGCTCGTCGAGAATGTGCAGCACGAATGCCGTCCCGTCGTGGTCCGCCCACGGGCCCGCGATCTCACCCATGGGCCGATCCAGGTCGTCCTGACTGAACGCCGCGAGCCGTCGGCGCCACACGTCGTACGCGTGTTGGAGTGCGGTCAGGGCCTCCGCCGCCGACGCTGGTACCGGGGGTTGACCGTCGTCGTCCGCGGGCTGGTGCCCGAGCCACGTGGCGGTGCGGTCCTCCTGGAGGATGTCGACGATGTGGGTGATCCGCCACGCCAGGGTGGTGAACGGCGCCGGCTCCGGCGGGATCCAGGCCCAGTCGGCCGCGACGCCCGAATCTGTCTTCCGGACCGTCCAGCAGCCCTCGAAGGGCTCCCAGAAGTACTCCTCGTCGGTGAGCCCGGCGACCCGGTCGCGCAGCCGCTGCCAGGCGAAGTCGGACAGGTCGAGCAAGTTCTCCAGTGTCGTGGTCATGACCTCACCGTAGGACGACCTGCGGACAGGATCGGTCCGCAGGTCGGGGCAGAATGAACAGATCATGGACACCGCGGCCCGCCTGCTCCGACTGCTCTCGCTGCTCCAGTCCCGCCCGCAGTGGGACGGCGCCGACCTGGCAGCCAGGCTCGACGTCACGCCCCGGACCGTACGGCGCGACGTCACCCGGCTGCGGTCACTCGGGTACCCCGTCGACGCCGAGGCCGGAATCGGCGGCGGCTACCGCCTCGGGCCCGGCGGCCGGTTGCCGCCGTTGCTGCTGGAGGACGAGGAGGCGGTCGCGATCGCGGTCGGGCTGCGCGTCGCGACCACCACGACGGTGTCAGGCGTCGAGGAGGCTGCGATCTCCGCGCTGGCGAAACTCCACCAGGTCCTGCCGGCGCGGCTGCGCGAGCAGGTCGCGGCGATCGGCGCACACACCAGTCAGCTGCCGCTGGGGGAGTTGCCGACGGTCGACGGCGAAGTGCTCGTCACCCTCGCCGCGGGGTGCCGAGACGTCGAGGGGATCCGGTTCCGGTACCGCACGCACGGCGGCGACGAGTCCGAGCGCAGCGTCGAGCCGCTGCAGATCGTGCACACCGGCCGGCGCTGGTACCTGGTCGCCCGCGACCGGGACCGGCAGGCCTGGCGGACCTTCCGCGTCGACCGGATCGCGGACCCGGTGCTGACCGGCGCGCGCTACCGGTTCGAGAACCCGCCCGACCCGATCGCCCTGGTGGCCGAGGGGACCGGGGTGGCCCCGTGGGACATCGTCGCCCGGATCCGGGTCGAGGCGGACGCGGACACGGTGCGCAAGGTCTTCCCGGCCCGCGAAGGCATCGTCGACCCGATCGACGCGACCACCTGCGAACTCCGCTTCGCGGCCAACGACGTCGGGCCGCTGATCGCCCAGACCCTGCGGATCCGCTGGTCGTTCGAGATCCTCGAACCGCCCGAGCTACGCACCGCCGTCCACGAACACGGCCGCCGCCTGCTCGGGTCCTAACTCTCGGCCAGCGCCTTGCGGATGCGCTTCTCGGAGACCGGGTACGGCGTGCCGAGGGTCTGGGCGAACAGGCTGATGCGGAGTTCCTCGAGCATCCACCGGACCTCGAGGAGTCCCGGGCTCGGATACTTGCCCGTCGGCACCGCGCGGAGCTTCTTGCGGTACTCGTCGGTGAGCATGTCGACGACCGCCATACCGGAACGGTCGCGCGCCGCGTTGGCGCCGAGCTTGTCCAGCCGCTGCTCCATGCCGCGCAGATACCGGACCAGGTCCGGCAGCCGCTGCGCGCCGGTCTCGGTGATGAAGCCGGGGTGGACGAGACCTTCGAGCTGGCCCCGTACATCGGACAGCGCGGCCAGCAACGCCGGACTCGACGCTCGTGAGATCTGCTTGTCCACGGTCCGCGCGTGCCCGAGTACCTGCTCGACCTGCTGCAGGATCGTCAGCACGGTGTCCGCGAGCTCCGACCGTACGGCGTCTCGCAGGATCGAGAACGCGGTGAGGTTCCACGCCGGACCGCCCGCGGCGGCCATCAACTGGTCCACCGCAGCAGCGATCGCGTCGTCGAGGAGCGCGCCCACGTTGCGATGCGGGCCTGCCATCAACGTCATCTTCTGCTGGTTGCTCAGCTGACGCTGTACGACGTCGATCACCGACGGCATGGTCAGCAGCAGGAGCCGGCGCGTGCCCGCCCACATCGCGGCGGCCTGGTCGCGCTCGGTCTCCTGCAGGCGGATCGCGACGCTCTTCCCCTCGTCGACGAGCGCCGGGTAGCCCGCGACGGTCAGGCCGTTGCGGTGCTCGGAGAAGCTCCGGGGGAGATCGCCGAACGTCCAGTCGGTCAGCCCCGACTTCTCCAGCCCGCTGACCGCCTTCGACGCGACCTGCGAGATCGCGGCCTTCGTCTTCGGCTTCAGCCTCTCCTTCAGCTTCGCGAGGTCCTTGCCCTCGGCCACCGTCTTGCGCTGGTCGTCCTCGACCCGGAACGTCATCCGCAGGTGCTCCGGCACCCGGCTCCAGTCCCAGTCCCCGGGGTCGATGATCACGCCGCGCAGGTCCCGCAGCGCGCGGGCCATCGCGTCGGTCAGCGGCCCGGACGCCGGGTCGAGCTCGGGCAGGATCTGCCGCGCGTGGTCCGGCGCCGGCACGATGTTCCGCCGGACCGCCTTCGGGAGCGACTTGATCAGCGTCGTGACGAGTTCCTCGCGGAACCCGGGCACGCTCCACTCGAAGCCGTCCGCGGTCACCTGGTTCAGGACCAGCAGCGGGATGTGCACGGTGACGCCGTCGGCGTCGGTGCCGGGCTCGAAGGCGTAGGTCAGGTCGAACGTCATCCCGTTCTGCGTCCAGCGCAGCGGGAACTCCTCCTCGCGCACCTCCGCGCCCTCGCGGACGACGAGCGAACGCTCGAAGTCGAGCAGGTCGTGGTCGCGCTGCCGGGCCGTCTTCCACCAGGTGTCGAAATGCCGCCCGGTGACCACCTCGGCGCCGATCCGCTCGTCGTAGAACGCGAACAGCGTCTCGTCGTCGACCAGCAGATCGCGCCGCCGGGTGCGCTCCTCGAGCTCCTCGACCTCCTCGATCAGCTTGCGGTTCTCGTGGAAGAACTTGTGATGGGTGTCCCAGTCGCCCTCGACCAGCGCGTGCCGGATGAACAGCTCGCGCGACACCTCCGGGTCGACCTTGCCGTAGTTCACCTTGCGCCGGGCAACGATCGGTACGCCGTACAGCGTGACCTTCTCGTACGCCATCACGGCGCCGGCCTTGCGTTCCCAGTGCGGCTCGGAGTACGACCGCTTGATCAGGTGCGGGGCGAGGTCCTCGGCCCACTCGGGCTCGATCTTCGCGTTCACCCGTGCCCACAGCTTCGACGTCTCGACCAGCTCGGCGGCCATCACGAACTGCGGCGGCTTCTTGAACAGCCCGGAGCCGGGGAAGATCGCGAACTTCGTGCCGCGCGCGCCGAGGTACTGGTGCTGGTTCGCCGGGTCCTTCATGCCGAGGTGGCTGAGCAGGCCGGACATCAGTGAGATGTGGACACTCTGCGGGTCGGCCGGCTCGCCGCTGTTCAGCTGGACGCCGATCTGCGACGCGACCTGGCGGAGCTGCGCGAAGATGTCCTGCCACTCGCGGACCCGCAGATAGTTCAGGTACTCGCTGCGGCACATCCGGCGGAACTGGTTGCCGGACAGCTCCTTCTGCTGCTTCTTCAGGTAGCTCCAGAGGTTCAGGTACCCGAGGAAGTCGCTGTTCGGATCGCGGAACCGGGCGTGCGCCTGCTGCGCCTGGGCCTCGGCGTCGGTCGGCCGCTCGCGCGGATCCTGGATCGAGAGCGCGGCCGCGATCACCATCACCTCGCGGACACACGCGTGCTTGTCGGCCTCGACGATCATCCGGGCCAGCCGCGGGTCGAGCGGGATCTGCGCGAGCTGCCGCCCGATCGGGGTCAGGCGGCCGCCCTTCGGCGTGTCGATCGCGCCGAGCTCGGTGAGCAGCTGCAGGCCGTCGGTGATGCTGCGCTTGTCGGGCTCGTCGATGAACGGGAACGCGGCGATGTCGCCGAGCCCGATCGCGGTCATCTGCAGGATGACGCTCGCCAGGTTCGTGCGCAGGATCTCCGGATCGGTGAACTCCGGGCGGTTCTCGAAGTCCTCCTCGGAGTACAACCGGATGCAGATGCCGTCGCTGGTCCGGCCGCTGCGGCCCTTGCGCTGGTTGGCGCTGGCCTGCGAGACCGGCTCGATGGGCAGGTGCTGGACCTTGGTGCGGTGGCTGTAGCGCGAGATCCGCGCCGTACCCGGGTCGATCACGTACTTGATGCCGGGGACGGTCAGCGACGTCTCGGCGACGTTCGTGGCGAGCACGATCCGGCGGTTGGCGTGCGGCTGGAAGACGCGGTGCTGCTCGGCGTTCGAGAGCCGGGCGTAGAGCGGGAGGACCTCGGTCGTCCGGCGCTCGCCGCGGAACTTGTCGCTCAGCGCGTCGGCGGTGTCGCGGATCTCGCGCTCGCCGGACAGGAACACCAGGATGTCGCCGTCCGCCTCGTACGCGAGCTCGTCGACGGCGTCCAGGATCGCCTGCGTCTGGTCGCGGTCGATCGTGCTCGGGTCCTCGGGGTCGTTGACCGGGCGGTACCGCACCTCGACCGGGTAGGTCCGGCCGGACACCTCGACGATCGGCGCCGGGGTGCCGTCGGCGGCCGCGAAGTGCTCGGCGAACCGCTCCGGGTCGATGGTCGCCGAGGTGATGATCACCTTCAGGTCCGGGCGGCGGGGGAGCAGCCGTTTGAGGTAGCCGAGGATGAAGTCGATGTTCAGGCTGCGCTCGTGCGCCTCGTCGATGATCAGCGTGTCGTACCGGGTGAGGTCGCGGTCGCGCTGCAGCTCGTTCAGCAGGATGCCGTCGGTCATCAGCTTCACCAGCGAGCGCTCACTCACCTTGTCGGTGAAGCGGACGGCGAACCCGATCGTCTCACCGAGCTCGGTGCCGAGCTCCTCCGCGATCCGCTCGGCGACCGTGCGGGCCGCGAGCCGGCGGGGCTGGGTGTGCCCGATCATGCCGTGCACGCCGCGGCCGAGCTCGAGGCAGATCTTCGGGATCTGGGTCGTCTTCCCGGAGCCGGTCTCACCCGCGACGACGACCACCTGGTGATCGCGGATCGCGGTCGCGATCTCGTCCTTCAGCTGGCTGACCGGCAGCTCTTCGGGGTAGGTGACCTCGGGTACGGCGTTGCGCCGCACCTCGACCCGCCGCTCGGCCTGCTCGACCGCGCCGGCCACACCCCGCAACTCCGCGGCCCGCTTCTTCGCGTCCGACGTCCGCCGGACCCGCTCCAGCCGCCGCCCGAGCTGCTCCCGGTCATAGGCAGTCAGCCCGTCGAGCCGTCCGAGCACCTCCGTCAGGCCGAGACCGCCCTCGGCCGCAGCCTGACCGGAGCCGTGCCCGCCGTCGGCGGACTGGTTGGCGGCGGCCGTGCCCGCGCGGTCACGGCGCCCCGCGCCGCTTGCGGGTTCAGCTGCAGTCGGTCGTTGTCCCTTTCCTCCGCGGCGGCGGCGTCGGCGGGGGGACGGGTCCTGGGAGGGGACTGGGGATGGACTCGGGGACTCGGTCCGGGCATCAGGCATAACCAGACCAGTTTAGGCGGCCAACCCCAGCCGGCTCACCCGGATTACCGGACCATCACAATCGCACCGCAACGCGTGGCACCCGCGGCAGCAGCGCCGCCGGCGCGGATCGTGATGGCCTGGCGGTCCGTCAGTCGTGGGGTGACGGGACCTTCACGGCGAGGACCGGGACGGGGGACTCCAGCAGCACGCGTTGGGCGGTGCTGCCGAGGATGAGCTTGCCGACGGGGCTGCGGCGGCGCAGGCCGAGGACGATCAGGACGACGTCCTCGGCGGCGGCTGCCTTCAGGAGCGCGCCGGCGACGTCGCCCTCGGAGACCGCCTGCTGGATGGTGACCTCGACGCCGTGCTCGCGCAGCTTGGCCTCGGCGGCCGCCAACTCGTCGGCGTTGGCGTAGCGGGCGTCGATGTAGGCGTCGCCGCGGCTGGTGTTCAGCAGCAGGATCGAGGCCCCGCGCAGCTCGGCCTCGATCGCCGCCGCGGCGAGCGCAGCCTCACCCTCGGGCGTTGGTACGTATCCGACGAGAATCTTCACGGCCCCACTCTCCCACGGGCGGACCTGCACCACTCACCAACCGAGCAGACTCCGCGCAGCTCACGCTCGGCCCCGGCCGCGACACCGTCCGCCGCCCTGGTTGGTGAGTGCTGGGCGTCCGCCGCTCCTTCTGACCGGTTAGGGTCGAGCGCATGGTCGAGTTGCAGGTTGTCCTCCCGGACGAGTCGGCGACGATGCCGCCCGAACGACTGGTCGAGCTGGCGATCGCGGCGGAGGACCTCGGCTACGGTACGGCGTGGCTGCCCGATCACCTGCTCCCACCGGGTGAGTTCGGTTCGACGTACGGCGGTGTGTACGAGCCGCTCGTCACGATCGGGTACCTGGCGGCACGCACGACCCGGATCCGCTTCGGCACCTCGGTGCTCGTGTTGCCGTTGCGCAACCCTTACGTGGTCGCGAAGCAGGCCGCGACGCTGCACCGGCTGTCCGGTGAACGCATTGTCCTGGGGCTCGGCGCCGGGTGGGCCAAGGAGGAGTTCGCGGCGGTCGGTGCGGTGTTCGAGGAGCGTGGACGGCGGACGGACGAATCGCTCGGGATCATGCGTGACCTGTTCGAGGGCCGCGATCGGGGCGGGGTGTTCGAGCCTCAGCTCCGGGCGCCGCTGCCGCTGATGATCGGCGGTACGACGCAGCCGGCGCTGCGCCGGGCGGCGCGGTACGGCGACGAGTGGCAGGGCCTCGGCCTGGACGGCGCCGGGTTCGCGGCAGCGGTCAGGCAGCTGCGGTCGTACGGCGACCGGCCGATCAAGGTGGGCACGCGGCTCGACTGGTCCGCCGGCGATCCGGGGCCGGTCGTCGTGGCGGCGGGGGAACTCGTCGATGCGGGCGCCGAGACGCTGGCGGTGTCCTTCGGCGACGAGCGGACCGCGCTCGATCGGATGACGCGGTTCCGCGACCTGTTCACGGCGGGGTGAGCTTGTTGCGCAGGACCTTGCCGGTCGCTGTCCGCGGGAACTCGTCGAGGACGACGATCTGGCGTGGCGCCTTGTAGCGCGCGAGATTCGCCTTCACGTGGGTCAGCAGGTCGTCCTCGGTGGCCGGTTCGCGCAGGACGACGTACGCGACCAGGCGCTGGCCGAACTCGTCGTCGGGGACGCCGGTGACGACCGCCTCGGCGACCGCGTGATGCGCGGCGAGGCACTGCTCGACCTCGACCGGGTACACGTTCTCGCCGCCCGAGACGATCATGTCGTCCTCGCGGCCGTCGACGAACAGCCGTCCGGCCCCGTCCAGGTGACCGAGGTCGCCGGTGCTCATCCGGCCGTCGACGACGGTCTTGGACGAGCCGTCGGAGTACCCGCCGAACACCAGGCCGCCGCCCGCGAAGATCCGTCCGGTCGTCCCGGCCGGCACCGGGCGGTCCTGGTCGTCGAGGATCCGGATCGTGCTCCCGAGGCAAGGGCGCCCGACAGTGCCGGGAGCGGCGAGCAGGTCGGCGGAGGTCGCGATGGTGGCGATGCCGACCTCACTCGACCCGTACGCGTCGCAGAGCACCGGGCCGAAGCGTTCGATGAACCGCTCGGCCAGTGGCGCGCCGAGCTGGGACGCGCCCGAGATCACGGCCCGCAGCGAGCGCAGGTCGTACGCCGCGATCGCGGCCGGCCCGAGCTCGAGCAGCCGGCGCAGCATCACCGGCACCGCCGCCACGGAACCCGCCCGCGTCGCCTCCACATCCGCCAGCAAGGTCGCTGCGTCGAACCGCGGTCGGAGGACGAGCGGTGACCCCAGGAAGAGAGCGAGCATCGAGGTGAGCAGGCCGAGCCCGTGGAACAAGGGCGGACACACGACCATCGGCTCGCCCGCCCGCAATTCGAACCGGCTCAGCGCGCTACCGGTCAATCCCGCCAGCCCCACCGCGGTCGGTACCCGCGGCGCCGCCTTCGGCGTCCCGGTCGTCCCCGAGGTGAGGATCGTGATGTGCCCGGCGCTCGCCGGCGAAGGCGCTGCCGGCGCCGCGGTCTCGGCCAACTCGTCCAGTCCCGGAACACCACCGCCGTGGCCGGAGAGGATCGCCGGAAGGCTCGGGGGTGGGCTGAACTCTTCGTCGTGGACGAGCAGGTCCGGGCGATGGCGTTCGAGGACTGCCGCCAGCTGGGGTGGGGCGAACTCGGTGTTGACGAACAGGACGTCCGCGCCCAGCCGCGACGCCGCGAGGGTCGCCTCGAGGAAGCCCCGGTGGTTGCGGCACAGGACCGCGACCTTGCCGCCGGCACCGATCCCGTACTGCGCGTGCATCCCGGCCGCGATCCGCTCGCAGCGCCGGTCCAGTTCGGCGTAGGTGATCTCGTCGTCGCCGGTGATCACCGCCGCGCGGTCCGGGTAGCGGATCGCGGCGATCACGCCGAGTGCTGCCATCGACTGACCCCAGGTCCGCAGCGCCCGCTCGATCCGCACGAGCTGCGCGGGCCCGGCCGAGCGCCAGACCCCGGATCTGACCAGGGCGACCGACAACTCGCCGACCTCGGCGGCCCCTTGCATCAGCCAGCCCGGTGGCCGCAGCGGCGGGATCGGGCGGATCGTCCTCATCGCTTCTTCCCGCCTCCCGTCCGCCGGAAGTACTGCTCGAGCAGCCGGTCCGTGGGCACCCGCAACAGGTTGCCGAGGGCATCGGCCGGGCGGACGAACGGTGGCGTGATGTTGTGCGGCCGCTCCGCCACCGCCGTACACACCTGATCGGCGGCCTGCTCGGGCGTCAGCCCTGGCATCTTGTTGAGCAGCGGCGTCGGCTCGCTCATCCGCGTGTGCACCAGCCCCATGTAGACCGTCGAGGTCGTCACACCGTCGCCGCGGACCTCCTGCGCCACGCACCGCAGCCAGACGTCGAAGGCGCTCTTCGACGCCAGGTACGCCGACCAGCGCGCCATCGGCGGCGTCCGGACGCCGGCCGTCGACACGTTCACGATGTGACCCGAGCGGTGCTCCCGCATCGACGGCAGCAGCTCGAGCACGAGCTTCGCCGGACCGAGGTAGTTGACCGCGTTCGTCCGCTCGATGTCGTGGAACCGCTGGTAGGTGTCCGCGATCGAGCGCCGGATGGACTTGCCGGCGTTGTTCACGAGGACGTCGACCCGCCTGTGCTCGGCGAGCACGGTCCGGACGAGTTCCTCGACCGCGGCCGGGTCAGCGAGGTTGGCCGGGTAGGCGTACGCCGTGCCGCCGCGCGACCGGATGTCGTCGGCCACGACCTGCAACTGGTCCGCCGTCCGCGCCACGAGCAGCACGGTGGCGCCGGCCGCGGCCAACCGCCGCGCGGTCGCCTCACCGATCCCGTACGACGAGCCGGTCACCAGGACGATCTTGTCCCGGACCGCCGCCGCGAGCCGTTCGTCGGAGACCTTGGTCCGCCCGTTGGTCAGCGCAACGAGCAACGGCCAGCCGATCGGACGCTTCCCAGTCACCATGCGCCCGACATTACCCGCTGGTAGCCGTCAGCGGCAGAGGGTGATTCAGTCGGTCGCGGGCTGCGGAGCGATCCAGCTCGCGAGCAGCCGCAGACCGTCGGCGGTGGGCGAACCGGGCTCGACCTGATACACGCAGAGCGTCTGCTCGGCGTCGCCGGGCGCCTGGAACGACTCGTACGCGAACTCCAGATCGCCGGCCACCGGGTGGTGATAGGTCTTCGCGCCGTGGGTCCGGCGCAGCACCCGATGGTCGTTCCACCAGCCGGTGAATTCGGGGCACTGCAGGGTCAGCTCGCCGACGAGATCGGCGAGCTGACGGTCGTTCGGATGCCGGCCGGCCTCGAGGCGCAGCATCGCGACGGTCTCGGCGGCGATCCGCTCCCAGTCGCCGACCCGCTCGCGAGCCTCGGGATCGAGCAGGTAGTAGCGGGCGAGATTGCGGCGTGTCGCAGGCATCGCGTCGAAGTCCGTCAGCACCGCACGGGCCAGTTGATTGGTCGCGAGGACGTCGGTACGCCGCCCGAGGATGAAGGCCGGAACGTGGTCGAGCGTCTGCAACATCAGGTAGAGACCCGGCCGGACCCGCTGCGGACTGGCCGGCGTACGCCGGATCGGTGCGCGCCGGGTCAGGAGATCGTCGAGGTGCTCGCGCTCGACCGCGTCGAGCCGTAGCGCGCCGCCGAGCGCGTCGAGGACCTCGGTGGACGGGTTGCCGGCGCGTCCCTGCTCGAGCCGCGTGTAGTACTCCGTGCTGACACCCGCCAGCCGCGCCACTTCGTCCCGACGCAGACCGGGGACGCGGCGCTTGCGCCCGTCCTCGGGCAGCCCGGCCTCGGCGGGCGCGATCGCGGCCCGCCGCGAGCGGAGGAAGTCGGCGATCTCGGTACTGCGGTCCATGGCTCCAGTGTGATCGAACGCCGCGGCCGGGGATGCCCGCTGGGTGGCCCTGCGGGTACCAGTCTCGGCGGTGCCTGTCCGCGCAGGGTCAGCTCGAGCGCCCACAACGCCTTCTGCGACTGGTGTTCTGGAGACACGGACGGCAATCGCCGCCCGACTCACTGGAAGGCAGTCAACACATGTCTGTGCAAGCCGAAGTCAAGCCGCTCGCAGGCCGGGTCGCGGTGATCACCGGCGCGTCGAGCGGTATCGGCGAGAGCGCGGCCGAACACCTGGCCGGACTCGGAGCGACCGTCGTCGTCCTGGCCCGGCGCGCCGATCGCCTGCGCGAGCTCGTCACCCGGATCGAGAAGGACGGCGGACACGCCCTGGCGCTGACCGTCGACGTCACCGACGCCGCGGCCGTCCAGGCGGCGGCCGATCGGGTCGCCTCCGAACTGGGCGGCGCCGACCTGCTCTTCAACAACGCCGGCGTCATGCTGCCGGCGCCCGTCGAGGAGCGCGCGACCGAGCAGTGGCAGCGCCAGATCGACCTCAACATCACCGGTCTGATGAACGCGATCGGCGCCTTCACGCCGCAACTGGTCGCCGCAGCCGCCGAACGGGGTATCGCCGACCTGATCAACACGTCGTCGATCGCGGCGCAGAACATCTTCCCGAACTTCGCCGTCTACTCCGGCACCAAGGCGTACGTCACCCACCTGTCCCGGCACCTGCGCGCCGAGCTCGGTCCGAAGAACGTCCGCGTGTCCGCGCTCGAGCCGGGCATCGTGGGCACCGAGCTGCAGAGCCACGTCACCGACGAAGGTGCGCTGCAGTGGCTCGACGGCTCGAAGCAGTCCATGGAGTGGTTGACCCCGGACGACATCGCGCAGGCGGTCGGCTTCATCGCCGTCCAGCCGCCCCGGGTCAACTTTCAGCAACTCACGATCATGCCGACCGCTCAGACCAGCTGAATGCGCTGGAGCCATTCGGTGACCAAGGCCCCGAACAGTGCGGGCTGCTCGATCTGGAGGTTGTGACCGGCGACGTCGAGCACGGCGTACGTCGCGCGCGGGTAGTGGGGGAGCAGGGCCCACTGGTCCGCGTACCCGGTCACGGCGTCCTGCCGGCCGCACACCACGAGGGACGGTCCGTCGTACGGCGGGCCGCTCTCGGGGGCCGTGGTCAGCGCCCAGTTCTTCTGGATCCGCTCGAGCGCGGCCGTGTCGGCGACGGCGAGCCCGGGCGCGACGTCCGAACGGTACGCCGCCAGGGTGGCCGCCGACTGCACGACGGCCAGCTCCGTGAAGTCCTCGCCCTCGGTCAGCGATTCGAGCACGCCGGGCTCGGTCCGCAGCACGGCGTGCTCGGGCAGCACGCGGTCCTTGTGCCAGAGCGTGCCGACCGGGCAGATCAGCCCGAGGCCGAGGATCTGCCCGGGCCGCTCGGCGACCAGACCGCGGGCGAGATAACCGCCGTACGACTCGCCGATCAGCAGGAACGGCTCGTCGCCGATCTGCTCGTCGACGAACGCGCGGACCGCCGCCATGATGCCGTCCGAGCTGTCGATGTCGCCGGCGGGGGACTGCCCCATGCCGGGCAGGTCCGGGTAGAGCCGGCGGTAGCCGGGGAGCTGGGTGAAGATCGGCTCGAGGCAGCCGGTCATCAGTCGGTGGTCCGGAGTCCAGCCGTGCAGAGCGAGGACGGGTACGCCGTCGCCGACGGACACATGGTGCAGGGTCATGGGGGAAGTTGTAGCAACCCGCGCCGACAGTTTTAGAGTCACACCATGGCCCGTCGCTCAGCACTCCCTTCCGTCCCAGATGCCGATGTCCTCCGTGCCCGCCTGGACCGCGCCCGCGAGGCCGCGGCCGGCACCGGTCTGGTGATCGCGCCGGGCTCGGACCTGCGCTACCTGATCGGTCAGCCGGGCGGCTCGTTCGAGCGCCTCACCGCCCTGGTGATCGCGGCCGACGGCGCCCCGGCACTCGTCGTACCGAAGCTCGAGGCCCCGGCGTTCGAGAGGATCGCGGACCTCGGCGTCGACATCGTCACGTGGGTGGACGGCGTCGACCCGTACGGTCTGGCCGCGGAGCGGCTGAGCGGTGCCGACCGCGTCGCGATCAGTGACTTCACGCCGGCGCTCCATGTGCTGGGGATCCGCGACGCGCTGCCGAAGGCCGAGCAGGTGCTCGCCGGGCCGATCGTCCGTGAACTGCGGATACGCAAGGACGCCGCCGAGATCGACGCACTGCGGAAGGCCGGCGCGGCGATCGACCGCGTGCACGCCCGGGTCGGTGAGTGGCTGCGTCCGGGCCGGACCGAGGCCGAGGTCGGCGCCGACATCGCGGCCGCGATCGTCGCGGAAGGCCACACCGAGGCGGACTTCGTGATCGTCGCCGCCGGCCCGAACGGCGCGAGCCCGCACCACGCGCTGTCCGACCGGGTGATCGAGGCGGGCGACGTGGTGGTCGTCGACATCGGCGGCCCGGTTGCCGAGGGCTACAACTCCGACTCCACCCGCACCTACGCCGTCGGCACGCCGCGGGACGCCGACGTCGCCGCGACGTACGCCGTCCTGCAGGAGGCGCAGCAGGCCGCGGTGGACGCGGTTCGGCCGGGCGTGACCGCGGAGTCCATCGATGCGGCCGCGCGGGACGTCATCGCGGCCGCGGGGTTTGGTGACTACTTCATCCACCGGACCGGCCACGGCATCGGCCTGGACGTGCACGAGGAGCCGTACATCGTCGCCGGCAACGACCTGCCGCTGGAAGTGGGTATGGCGTTCAGCGTCGAGCCGGGCATCTACCAGGCGGGTCGCTGGGGCGCGCGGATCGAGGACATCGTCGTGGTGACCGCGGACGGCGCCGAGTCGATGAACAACCAGCCGCACGACCTGGTGGTTCTGACCTAACCGGCCCGGAACGTCTTGCGGTAGGCGAGCGGGGAGACGCCCAGCTCGGACCGCAGGTGGTGCCGCAGGGAGGCCGCCGTACCAAGGCCGGCCTCCTCGGCGACGCGGTCGACCGACAGGTCCGTGGTCTCCAGCAGCTGACACGCGTGCCGCACGCGCTGCTGCAGCAGCCAGGTGCCCGGCGACTGCCCGGTTTCGGCCTTGAAGCGACGGCTGAAGGTGCGCACGCTCATCCGCGCGTGCTCCGCCATCGCCGCGAGGCTGATGTCCTCACTGAGCCGCCCGAGCGCCCAGGCGCGCGTCGGCGACGTACCTTCGCTGCCTTCCTCTGGGACGGCGCGTTCGATGAACTGCGACTGCCCGCCGTCACGCCACGGCGGTACGACGCAGTGCCGGGCGGCCCGGTTGGCGACCTCGCTGCCGAAGTCACGGCGGATCAGGTGCAGGCACAGGTCGACGCCGGCGGCCAGGCCGGCCGAGGTGAGCACGTCGCCGTCGTCGATGAACAGCCTGTCTTCGTCGAGCTTCACCTGCGGGTAGACGCTGCGGAACAGCTCGGCCCGCCGCCAGTGCGTCGTCGCGGGCCGCCCGTCGAGGTAGCCGGCCGCGCCGAGGACGAACGCGCCGGTGCAGATCGAGGCGATCCGCGTCCCCGGCCGGATGGTCGCGAGCGCGGCGGCGAGGTCGGCGGGCAGCGTGCCCTCGTACCGCGGCTGGGCGATGTAGGTTCCGGGCACGATCACGGTGTCGGCGGCTGCGAGTGCCTCGGGTCCGTGATCCGGGACCAGGCTGAACCCGGCGCCCGCGCGGACAGGTCCGCCGAGTCCGCAGATGCGCACGTCGTACAGCTGGGTGCCGTCGGCCGTGGTGGCGGCGCCGAGGACGGTCGGCGGAATGGTCAGGTCGAACCCGACCACGGGCTCGAGCGCGAGGACCGCGACCACGTGCGGCCCGACGGCGGCCAGGTGACGACTCATGGCCATATCTTGACACATGTTGTCTGTCTGGCCACTAGTTCGATGACGGTCGAACCGCCACAGTTGTCCGGTGACGCAAATTCTGGAGACGCGAAGGACGCCCCGGGTGCACCTGGCCTGGGCGGTCGCTGTGGTCGGGTTCGTGACGCTGATCGGTGCGGCCGGGTTCCGGTCGGTGCCGAGTGTGCTGCTGGATCCGCTCCACGAGGAGTTCGGGTGGTCGCACGCGACGATCTCCGCGGCGGTGTCGATCAACCTGCTGCTGTTCGGCGGGATCTCGCCGTTCGCGGCGGCGCTGATGGACCGGCTCGGGCTGCGGAAGGTCGTCAGCGGCGCGCTGGTGCTGATCGCGCTCGGCAGCGGCCTGACGATCTTCATGACCGAGTCGTGGCAACTGCTGCTCTGCTGGGGCCTGCTGGTCGGTGTCGGCACCGGGTCGATGTCGATGACCTTCGTCGCGACGATCACCGGGCGCTGGTTCGTACGGCGTCGCGGCCTGGTGACCGGGATCCTGACCGCGGCCGGCGCGACCGGTCAGCTGATCTTCCTGCCCCTCATCGCCTCCCTGGCAGCCAACTACGGCTGGCGGGTGCCCGCACTCGTCGCAGCCGGAGCGGCGCTGGCCGTCGTACCGCTGGTGCTGTTGTTCCTGCGTGACTACCCGAGCGACGTCGGACTGCGTGCGTACGGCGCTCCGGAGGGTAGTGCTGCTGGCCAGCGCGTGGAAACGACCGGCAGCAGCGCGGTCCGGGCGCTCAACGCACTCCGGATGGCTGCGCGGCGGCCGGCGTTCTGGATGCTGGCCGGCGGCTTCGCGATCTGCGGTGCCTCGACCAACGGTCTGGTCGGGACCCATTTCGTCACGGCAGCACACGACCACGGGATGCCCGCGACGACGGCCGCGTCCCTGTTGGCACTCGTCGGCGTCTTCGACGTGGGCGGGACGATCTTCTCCGGGTACCTGACCGACCGGTGGGACCCGCGGTACCTGCTGATCGCGTACTACTCGCTGCGTGGCCTGTCGCTGCTGGTGCTGCCGTCGCTGCTCGGGCCGACGGCCGCGCCGAGCACCTGGGTGTTCATCATCTTCTACGGACTGGACTGGGTCGCGACCGTGCCGCCGACGGTGGCGCTGTGCCGCGAGTGGTTCGGCGAGGACGGGCCGATCGTGTTCGGCTGGGTGTTCGCGTCGCACCAGGTCGGTGCCGCGCTGGCCGCGACCGGCGCCGGTGCGATCCGGGACGCGCAGGGCAGTTACAACCTCGCGTGGTACCTGGCCGGCGGACTCTGCGCGGCGGCCGCGCTGATGTCCGCGAGCATCGGACGCCGCCTCGTCGCTGCCTGATCCGTTCCGCTAGCCTCGATCTAGGTTGAGGTCGGAGGGACGGCGATGGACATCGAGCCGGGTGAGTTGACGGTCGGGCAGCTGTCGCGGCGCAGTGGCGTCGCGATCTCGGCCCTGCACTTCTACGAGCGTCAAGGGCTGATCGTCAGCCGCCGTACGACGGGGAACCAGCGCCGCTACAAGCGCGACACGTTGCGCCGCGTGGCGCTGGTCCGGATCGCCCAGCGGGTCGGCGTACCGCTGGCCGAGGTCGCTGCGATCCTCAAGCTGCTGCCGGAGAACCGGACGCCGAACCGGGCCGACTGGGAACGCATCTCGGAGTGCTGGCAGGCCGAGCTCGACCGGCGCATCGTGCATCTCGAACAACTCCGCGACGACTTCAAGGACTGCGTCGGCTGCGGCTGCCTGTCCCTGGACCGCTGCGCCCTGGCCAACCCGCACGACAGCCTCGCGTCCGCGGGGCCGGGGCCTCGCCGCCTGATGAGCCCGGCCGGCGAAGCCTGCCATCCGGGCAAGTGCGCCTGACCCGGCGCGGTTTTCCACAGGCCGCGGCCGGCGGCGAGCGAACTGGGGGTGCGGGCGTCTAGGGTCGTCGGCATGGGTGAGACCGACTCGATGCTGACGCTGACCGACGACCGCGCCAAGGTCGCGGGCGACCTGATCCGCGCGATCGCGGGGGAGGACGCGCGGCTGCGGCCGGATCAGGAGACCGCCGTCGCGGCGCTCTGCGAAGCGGCGGCGCGGGTGCTCGTGGTCCAGGCCACCGGCTGGGGGAAGTCCGCTGTGTACTGGGCGGCCACGGCGATCCGCCGGGCCGAGGGGTTCGGGCCGACGCTGGTGGTCTCGCCGCTGTTGTCGCTGATGCGTGACCAGGTGGCCGCGGCGAGTCGCGCCGGGCTGCGCGCCGCAACGCTGAACTCGAACAACATCGACGAGTGGTCCACCATCGAGCACGACCTGCGCTCCGGTGCGGTCGACGTGCTGCTGGTGTCGCCCGAGCGGCTGGCCAACCCGGGCTTCGGCCGGCGCGTGCTGGACAGCCTGGCCGGGGAGATCGGCCTGCTGGTGATCGACGAGGCGCACGCCGTGTCGGACTGGGGCCACGACTTCCGGCCGGACTATCGCCGGGTGTCCGAGGTGCTTCAGCAGCTGAACCCGAAGACCCCGGTGCTGGCCACGACCGCGACCGCCAACTCGCGCGTGACGGAGGACGTCGCGAAGCAGCTCGGTGAGTCGACGCTGGTGCTGCGTGGCCCGCTGGCCCGCTCCAGTCTCCAGCTCGCGGTGGTGGACGCGTTGTCGCCGCTGGACCGGTTCGCGTGGGTCGTCGACGTGCTGCCGAAGCTTCCGGGCTCGGGCCTCGTCTATGCGTTGACGGTCGCGGACGCGCAGCGGCTCGCCGCGGCGATCCAGGAGGTGCACGGGCGGGACGTCCCGGTGGCGGCCTACACAGGCCAGTTGGAGGCGGGGGAGCGGGAGAGTCTCGAGGATGCGCTGCGGGACAACCGGTTGAAGGCGTTGATCGCGACGTCGGCGCTGGGGATGGGCTACGACAAGCCCGACCTCGGATTCGTGGTGCATGTCGGTTCGCCGCCGTCCCCGGTGTCGTACTACCAGCAGGTCGGTCGTGCCGGCCGCGGGATCGACCACGCGGTGGTGGCCTTGCTGCCCTCCGATGCGGATTCCGGTGTGTGGGACTACTTCGCGACGGCGACGATCCCGGTCCCGGAGAACGTGCAGCGACTGCTGCAGGCGCTGGAGGGCTACGGCCCGGACCAGCCGGCATCGGTGCCGGCGCTGGAGGCCGAGACCGGGCTGCGGCGGACCCGCGTCGAGCTGATGCTGAAGCAGCTCGCGGTCGACGGGGTCGTCGAGCGGGTCGAGCGCGGCTGGATCCGGACCGGCGCCGAGTGGACGTTCGACGCGGCGCACTACGACGGGATCGTGTCCGTCCGGCGGCGCGAGGCCGACATCATGCGGGCCTACACCCGCGGTGATCGTTGTCTGATGCAACTTCTCCAGGAGTCGCTGGACGATCCGTCGGCGGAGCCGTGCGGGCGGTGCTCGGTGTGTCTGGGGCGGCTGCCGGAGCCTTTGGTCGCGCGGCCGGAGCCGGACACCGTCGCGACGATCACCCGGTCGCTGCGCGGCGAGGTGCACGTCCTGGAGCCGCGGAAGATGTGGCCGGGCGGTGCGTTCGGCGCGCGCGGGAAGATCCCGCCCGGCCTGTCCGCCGAGCCAGGCCGCATCGTCGTGTACGCCGACGCGCCCGAGTGGCGCGAGGTGTTGCAGGGCGCGTTCAACGGCTCGCCGGTTCCGGAGGCCGTCGAGGCGCTCCAAGCCGGTGCTGTTGCGGCGCTCTCGCGGTGGCGTGGTTCGTGGTCGGCGCGGCCCGACGTCGTCGTACCGCTCGCGGCGGGTGGTCATCCGGACCTCACGTCCGCGATTGCCGATCACGTCGCCGGGGTCGGGCGGTTGGAGCGGGCCGAGCTGACGATCGACCGCACCGGCTACACCGACGACCTGTCATCGGCCGAGGAGGCGAAGGTCTGGCGCGACGGCATCACTGTGGACGGCGCCACCGCCCAGGCCGTCACGGCACGCACAGTCCTACTGCTCGTGGACGCCACGTCATCCCAGTGGCCGGTAACAGTCGCCACAGCCAAACTCCGCGAAGCGGGCGCTGCGGCCGTTCTCCCACTGGTGATCCACAAACGCCCCTGACAGCCCCAGCGAGAGGCTTCCGCGGTAGCGCGTGGCGCGCTGTCACGTGGCGCGGGAGCGCCACGTAGCCAGGGTGTCGGTCCAGGTGTCGTTTGCCCCGAGCAGTGCCGTGAGGACTTCGGGCTGCTCGGTGGCGAGGTTGTGAATCTCGGTCGGGTCATCCCTGAGGTTGTAGAGGTAGGTGCCGGGCGTTTGCGGGCCGCCCAGATGTTCGGCGGGGTCGGTGACGAGTTTCCAGGGGCCGCGGCGGACGGCCTGCTGGCCGGCGTACTCCCAGGTGAGGGTTCGCTCGGGCGCATCGCCGGTGAAGAGCTGGATGCCGTCGAGGTCGGCAGGCGCTGGGATGCCGCCGGCGGCCAGCACGGTGGGTGTCACGTCCATCATCATCGCGGGCTCGGCCGACGTGACTCCGGCGGGCAGCGTCGACGGCCAGGACCAGATGCCGGGCACCCGGATTCCGCCTTCGAACAGTGATCCCTTGTGGCCGCGCAGCCCGCCGGTCGAGCCCCCGGCGTACGCGATCTCCTCGCCGCCGAGCCAGTTGCGTTCCTCCGCCGACGGGCCGTTGTCCGACGAGAAGAAGATGATCGTGTCCTCGAGCCGCCCGGTCCGCTCCAGCACGTCGACGATCCGGCCGACGCCGTCGTCCACCCGGCTGATCATCGCGGCCATCACCTGCTGGTCCCACGGCAGGTGCGCGTACTGCGCCATCGCGTCGGCCGGCGCGTGCATCGGGTAATGCGGCGCGTTGTACGCGACGTAACACAGGAACGGATCGTCGACCGAGGAGATGAACTCCACCGCGCGATCGGTGATCAGGTCGGTCAGGTAGTCACCGTTGTGCCAGACCTCGTCGTCGTCCGACCACAGATCGTGCAACGGATTCCGCACACCCCAATACATGATGTGCGAGTAGTAGTCGACGCATCCGGCCCGGAACCCGAAGTGGTGGTCGAACCCGAAGCGCAGCGGCGCCGACCCTGGCTCGACGCCCAGGTGCCACTTGCCGAACACCGCCGTACGCCACCCCGCCGCCGACAACTCCGACGCGAGTGTGGACTGCGCGGGCAGACCGTGCGTGTCCCGCCGGGCGCCGAGGATCGACTCGACTCCCGCGTGCGCCGGGTGCCGCCCGGTCAGCAGCGCCGCGCGTGACGGCGAGCAGACGGGGGAGTTCGAGTACCACTCCGTCATCCGCACACCGCGCGCGGCGAGCGCGTCGAGGTGCGGCGTCCGGATGTCCGGGCTGCCGTAGCAGCCGAGGTCGCCCCAGCCCAGATCGTCGGTGTAGATGATCACGATGTTCGGACGGGGCACGCGCAACTCCTACCGGTCGACCTACGGCTGGACAGGGACGGACGCCTCCAGCAAGGATTTCAGATCCGCGAGTAGTGCCGGCCAGCCGTCCTGGATCATGGTCCGGATCGTGCTGCCGGGCTCGAAGCCGCTGTGGATCACGGTGAGCTTCACCTGACCGTCGACCGGCTCCAGCTCGAAGGTTGCCGTCGACAACGGCTCCCGGCTGGTCCGCTCGTATGTCGCGTCGTCGAACCCGACCGCCTTCGCGAACTCGGGCGTGATGTGGTGCCAGGTGTAGGACAGCCGCGTGTACGGCGTGTGCTCGACCACCACCTGCCCCGGTCCGTCGATCGTGACGTCGCCCTGGTGCCACACCATCGCGGAGCCGGGCGCCCAGTCGGTCTCGTGGTGGAGCTGCCAGTACTGCTCGGTGAACGCCGGGTCGGTCAGCGCCTGCCACAGCCGCTCGGGTGTGGTCCGGATGTACGTCGTGTAGACAAAGTCGTTCATGTCATCCTCCAAGGCCGTCTTCAGGTCGGCGAACAGTTGCACCCGCCGACGGTCGTACTGATGGATCCAGCGATCGGCGATCGCGTTGATCGGCTCCGCGTTGAGGTGGTGCAGCTTCTCGCGGCCGCGCCACACGGTGGTGACGAGGTTCGCGCTCTCCAGCACGGCGAGGTGCTTGCTGACGGACTGCCGCGCCATGTCCAGCTCGGCGCACAGCTCCCGCAGGGTCTGCCCGTTGCGCGCGTTCAGCAGGTCGAGCAGCCGGCGCCGGCTCGGGTCGGCCAGCGCCCGGAACACCTCGTCGTCCATCGCACTCCGATCGCTTCATGCAGCCGTCTGGCTGCCTTTCCAAGGTAGGCAGCCGGACGGCTGCATGTCAACCAAACCCGATTGACGCACCGGCGAGGATGGTCGCGTGGAGATCGAGAGCCTGGGATTCCGGACGGATCTGTTGCTGCTGAGCATGGGCGGCAGCGAGGTGCACGACACCGGCGCGTACGTCGTGGCGCGGACGCCGGCCAATCCGGGCTTCTGGTGGGGAAACTTCCTGCTCTACCGCACGCCGTTCGCGCCGGGCGACGCCAAGCGCCGGATCGACGACTTCCGCCGCGAGTTCCCGCAGGCGCAGCATGTCGCCCTGGGCATCGACAGCACGGACGGCGAGGTCGGCGTGGAGGACGAACTGACCGCGGCCGGTCTGACTGTCGAGCGCAGCGTGGTCATGACTGCCCAGCGGGTCGTCCAGCCGCAGCGGCCGAACGAGCAGTCGACGTACCGCTTCCTGAGCAGCGACGACGACTGGGAGCAGATGTACCACCACAACCTGGCGTGTGCGGAGATGGAGGTGGACTCGGCGTACGAGGAGTTCACCCGGCGCAAGCTCGTGACGAATCGCGCGCGGGTCGACGCCGGCCACGGGAAGTGGTTCGGGGCGTTCGACGGTGACCGGCTGCAGAGTTCACTCGGCCTGATCTTCGACGGCAACGGGCTGGCCCGGTTCCAGAGCGTGCTGACGTCGCCGGAGGATCGCGGCAGGGGTCTCGCCGGCACGCTCGTCCACCACGCGTCGACGTACGGCCTGACCAGGGCGAAGACCTTCGTCATCGTCGCGGACCCGGACTACCTCGCGATCCGGATCTACCGCGCCGTTGGTTTCGCCGACGCGGAGACCCAGCTCCAGTTCACGCTGCCGCCCGCATGACAGAGTGGGTCCATGACTGACGGACGGCGTGGGGTTGTGCTGGTGACCGGTGGCAGTCGCGGGATCGGCGCAGCGGCGTCGCTCGCGCTGGCGGCGGACGGATGGGACGTCGGGGTCAACTACCGGACCCAGGCCGACGAAGCTGCCCGGGTCGTGAAGGCCTGCGAGGAACGCGGCGGGCGTGCGATCGCGGTGCAGGCCGATGTGGTGGAGGCGGCGCAGATCGAGCGGCTCTTCGACACCGTCACCGCGGAGCTCGGTCCGATCGGTGCCGTGATCAACAACGCGGGCGTCGTCTCGCCGTCCGGCCGGGTCGCGGAGTACGACGCGGAGCGCCTCGACCGGGTGTTCCGGATCAACGCGATCAGCGCGTTCCTGGTCGCCGGCGCCGCGGTCCGCCGGATGTCCACGGCGTACGGCGGGACCGGCGGTGTCATCGTGAACATCTCCTCGCGCGCCGCGGTCCTCGGATCGGCCGGTGAGTACGTCGACTACGCGGCGAGCAAGGCGGCTGTCGACGCGCTCACCACCGGGCTGGCGACCGAGGTCGCGAAGGAGGGCGTCCGCGTACTCGGCGTCCGGCCCGGACTGATCCAGACCGACATCCACGAGCCCGGCCGCCTGGACCGCCTCGGTGCCACGCCGCCTCTGGCGCGTCCCGGCACCGCGGAGGAGGTCGCCGAGGTCATCGCCTTCCTGGCCTCACCCCGCTCGTCCTACATGACAGGCACCACGGTCGACGTCTCCGGCGGCCGCTGATCCCGCGAAGCCGAGGGAGGAGGTAGGGCGTGGGCTTGCGGCCGGTGGATCTGGCGCGGCGGGCGGGGGTGTCGACCCAGCTCGTGCGCAACTACGAGGCGGCAGGGATCCTGCCGCCCGCGCCGCGCTCGGACACTGGGTACCGGCAGTACGGGCCGGAACACGTCCAGGCGCTGCTGACCTACCGCGCGCTCTACCCCGGGTTCGGTGCCGAGACCGCGACGGAGATCATGCGTGCCGTCCACAACGGCGACGAAGCACTCGCGTACAGGCTGGTCGACGCGGCTCACGCCGCGCTGCACGAACAGCGACTCGCGACCGACGCCGCCGACGAGGCGCTCGCCGCGCTGGCCGCGGAGTACGTCGACGAGCAGCCGGTGACCGGCCCGTCCCTTCTCGTCGGAGAGCTCGCGCACCGCCTAGGCATCCGTACGTCGGCCCTCCGGGTCTGGGAAGCCGCGGGCCTGCTCGCGCCGGCGCGCGAGCCCGGCACGAAGTACCGCCGCTACGGCCCGGAGCAGGTGCGGGACGCGCGGATCATCCACATGCTCCGCCAGGGCCGGTACTACTTCGAGCAGATCAAGCCCGTCCTCGAGGGCCTGCGCCGTACCGGCAGCACCGACGCTCTGCGCGCCGCAATCGCCGAGCGCCGCGCCGCCCACGACCGCCAGACCAAGGCGATGCTGCACGGCGCCGCGCTGCTCCACCAACTCATCGACGACCTTGTGCTCGCACCAACCGTTCTAGAGCCGCTCTGATGGTTGGTGGGTGCTCAAGGTCGGTGCGGTACCGCGAGGTGGGTCGGGGTTGATCGGCCGCGGACGGTGACCTCGTCGCCGGGGCGCCAGTTGGCGGCCTCGGCGGGGGCCGACTCGGCGACCGCGCTCATCGACGCGACCAGCCTGCCGGGCGCCGTCTTGGCCAGCTCGCTCAACCGTGCCGCCTCGTTCACCGGGTCCCCGATCACGGTGTATTCGTGTCGCCGTACGTCGCCCACCGTGCCGGCCACCACGACCCCGGCCGTGACGCCGAGGCCCGCCGTTGCTTCCGGCAACTCGTCGGCGAGCCGCCGGGCCAGTTCACGTCCCGCGGCGAGCGCGCTGCCTGCCGGGTCCGCGAGTTCGGCCGGCGTACCGAAGATCGCCAGCGCCGCGTCGCCGGCGAACTTGTTCACAAACCCGCCCTGGCGGTCCACCTCGGAGACCACGATCGCGAAGAACCGGTTGAGCAGCTGCACCACCTCGGCCGGCGGCCGCTCCGCCGCCAGCTCCGTCGAGCCGACCAGGTCGACGAACAGCACCGCGGCGTACCGCTCCTCGCCGCCGAGGCTGTCGCTGCTCAGCGCCTCCTGCACGACGCCCGGCCCGACGTACCGCCCGAAGACGTCGCGGATCCGCTCCCGCTCGCGCAGCCCCTCGGTCATCCGGTTGAAGCCGGCCTGCAGCGATCCCAGCTCGGTGCCGTCGAACACCGGGATGCTCACATCCAGCCGGCCCTCGCCGATCAGGTTGAGCGCGTCCCGCACCGAGCGCACCGGCGCCACCACCGACTTCGCCGACAGCCAGGTCAGCAGGCATCCGTTGCCGAGCGCCACGATGCCGAGGGCAAGGATGACGACCGAGAGCCGGGTCGGCGTGACGTCGCCCTCGATCAGCGCCAGGACGGCGGCCAGCATCAGCCCAGCCACCGGGACACCGGAGCCGACCGCCCAGAAGAACACCATGCGCGCCTTCAGCCCGGCCGCCAGCAGCCGGCGTGGCGGCGGGGAGTCGACGAGCGCCCGCGCCGCAACCGGCCGCAGCGCGAACTCGGTCAGCAGATACGAGACCGAGCAGGTGATGATCGTGCCGTCGACGACCGTCAGTGCGACGCGCAACGCGTTCTCCGGCTGCAGGATCAGCGTCATCACCGTGAAGAAAACGGCGGCGAGCAGCCAGAGCAGCACCTCGATCAGCGTCAGCCGCAGCGGGAGTTGCAGCGTGGCGATCTGCTCGCGACGACTGGCCGGCCGTCCCAGGTCGATCCAGTGCGTCACGCGGCGGGTCAGCCGGGTGCTCCAGACGCAGCCGACGGCCACCGCGACCACGAAGTACGCCGGGATCACGATCGCGTCGACGAGCTGGAGCTGATCGACCAGCGACGGCCCGGGCAGCACGAAGACCGCGAGCACGAACACGACGAGCGCGCCGATCAGGTTGGTCCCGATCGAGAACGTGGTCATCAGGATCTGCAGCCGGACGCGCAGCCTCCGCGGGCTCTGGTCGGCCGGTCCGAGCAGCCAGGATCCGAACGGCCGCCGTTTCAGCACCAGCTCGGGACTCTGCTGCGACATCATGGGACCCAGTCTGCCGTGTCAGGACCGAACGAGGGTTTTGGCACGGTGGTGCGGCTGGCCCAGATTGGCCGTCCGAACCGGCCGGGACGTGGGTAATGTTCCCCGGACGCCTCACCTGCGGAGCTTCCCTTGACGTACGATCGCCACTCCTTTGCCGAGCCGAACGTGGTTCGGACCACCCACCTCGAGCTCGACCTCGCGCTCGACTTCGCCGAGAAAGTGCTGGCCGGCAGCGCCACGCACACGCTCGCCTGGACCGGTGCGACCGACCGGCTCGTCCTGGACACCCGCGACCTCACGGTGCTGGGTGTCGAGGGGGAGACGGCCGACGGCTGGGAGCCGCTGGAATACAGCCTCGCGGTGCCGGACCCGGAGCTGGGTTCCGCGCTGACCATCCGGACCGCGGGTCATCCGCGGGTCAAGGTCAGCTACCGGACGGCGCCGACCGCGACCGGTCTGCAGTGGCTGGAGCCGGCGATGACCGCGGGCGGCGTGATGCCGTTCATGTTCAGCCAGTCGCAGGCGATCCACGCGCGCAGCTGGGTCCCGGTGCAGGACACGCCCGGCGTCCGGTTCAGCTACGCGGCCCACGTGACCGCGCCGCCGGAGCTGATGGTGCTGATGAGCGCCGACAACGGCACGACGTCGCGCCGCACCGGGTCGTACGACGTGGTGATGCCCGAGCCGATCCCGTCGTACCTGCTGGCGATCGCCGCCGGCGACCTGGTGTTCGAGCAGCTCGGCGAGCGGTCGGGCGTGTGGGCCGAGCCCGCGACGGTGCGCCGGGCGGCGACCGAGTTCTCCGACACCGAGGAGATGATGCGGGTCACCGAGGAGCTCTTCGGCCCGTACCGCTGGGGCCGCTACGACCTGCTCGTGCTGCCGCCCTCGTTCCCGTACGGCGGGATGGAGAACCCGCGGATGACGTTCGCGACCCCGACCGTGGTGATCGGCGACAAGTCGCTGGTCAGCGTGATCGCGCACGAGCTCGCGCACAGCTGGTCCGGCAACCTGGTCACGCAGGACAGCTGGGACGACATCTGGCTCAACGAGGGCTTCACGTCGTACGTCGAGAACCGGATCGTCGAGGCCGTGTACGGGACCGAGTTCGCGCTGATGGAGACCGCGATCAAGCAGCACGCGACCGTGGTGAAGCTCGACCCGCTGACGCCGGCCGAGCTCGCGGTCGAGCTGCCCGGGCTGCACCACCGGTCCGAGTACCACGGGAAGACGTCGACCGGCCCGCTCAAGGGGTCGTGGTTCCTGGCATGGCTGGAGCAGCGGTTCACGCGCGAGGTGTTCGACCCGTTCCTGCGCGGGTACTTCGACCGGTTCGCGTTCCGCAGCATCAACACCGACGACTTCGTCGAGCACCTGCGGGACCACCTGGTCGCGGCGCACCCCGGGGTCGTGACGGAGGCCGAGCTGGCGGCTTGGCTGTACGAACCGGGCATCCCCGGGTTCGCGGAGCGGGCGGTGTCGGCGCGGTTCCAGGTCGTCGACGAGGCGCGCGGCCTGTGGCTGTCCACCGGCGAGCTGCCGCACGGCGCGGAGCGGTGGACGACGCAGGAGTGGCTGCGGTTCCTCGACGCGGCTCCCGACGTGCTGAGCCCAGTGCTGCTGCAGCAGCTCGACCGCGCGTTCGGCCTGACCGGTACGGCGAACGGCGAGATCGCGCGGCGCTGGTACCAGATCGTTGCCGCGAGCAGCTACGAGGCGGCGTACGCCGAGATGGCCGAGTTCCTCACCCGGGTCGGCCGGATGAAGCTCGTCCTCCCGGTCTACCAGGCCCTGGCCGGCACCGACCGCGCCTTCGCCGCGGAGGTCTTCGCCAAGGCCCGCCCCGGCTACCACCCGATCACCACCGCGGCCGTCCAGAAGATCCTCGGCCAGTAGACCGGGCAGTAGACTGGGCGGCATGACTCACATTCCTGACGGGAGGATGGATCCCGCTGCTCGATGAGCGGGATCCGGGTGCGGAGCCGCAAGGACCTCAAGCACCAACGCCGCCGCAGGTCCCACTCGTGCTGGGACCATCTGCTGATCGCGCCGCTCTGGCCGATGCACGACGTGAACCTCGGGACCCTGCTCCGGACCTGCGACGCGGTCGGGGCGTGTCTCGCGGTGCCGAAGTTGCCCTGGGTGCCGGACGCACTTGCCAAGGGCAACACGCTGCGGCGCCGGACTTGTGTGCACTGGACCGGCCACGACCCGGTCCGCTGGCTGATCGACCAGCGGAGCAGGCCGGACACGACGGTGATCGGGGTCGAGCTCGCCGACGAGGCGGTCCGGCTGGCCGACCTGCCGCCGGCGCGGAACCGGACGATCGCCGTCCTCGGGCACGAACGCACAGGCATCCCGCCCGAGGCCGTCGACCAGCTGGACGTCGTCGTCGAGATCCCGATGATCGGGACCGGCGCCAGCCTGAACGTCGCGGTCGCCGGCTCACTGGTGCTGTACCGGCTGGCGGGGCTGCTATAGGTCCAGCTTGCGCCGGTGCGTCCGGTACTGCGGGCGGTAGCCGAGGCGATCGTTGGTGCGGCGCATCGCCCTGTTCGTATCGACCGTGTCGGTGCGCAACCCGTCGAGATCGGGGAATCGGCGCCGGGTCTCGTGGATCTGCGCGGCCTTCATCCACAGCGCGAGCCCACGGCCGCGGTGCTCGGGGAGGACGGCGGTGCCGTAGTGCTGCCCGTCCCCCTTCCCGTCACCCGGTACGACGACCTCGGTGAAACCCGCGATGCGGCCGGTGCCGTCCACGGCCGCGACGACGGACAGGTGCTCACCGCGTTGCGCGATCAGCTGCGCGGCGTACCTGGTCCGCTCGACGTCCCAGACGTCCACCGGGGTCGCGATCGTGCCGGACGGCGCATCGTTCATCCCGGCGCGCGCGTCGGTGAAGGTCTGCACCAGTTCGTCCGGTGGCACGCCGTCCCACGACACCAGCCGGTACCCGGCGACCGCCGGTACGTCGGGCGTGGTCGTCGACAGATCCAGCCGCGCGTAGATGAGCGTCAGGCCGATGCTGAACCCGCGCCGCTGGAGGAAGCGATCGCCGACCGAGTCGACGTCGACGTCCGCGACGATCGTCCGTACGTCGTGTTCGCGCGCGCCGTTGACGACCGCGCCGAGCAGCTGCGTCCCGATCCCGCGGCCGCGCTCGGCGGGGTGCACGGTGAGCTCTGCTTCGCCCAGGTGCGCGTGCGCCTTGCGGCTGTGCAGCCGGAGGAACGCGGAACCGACCGGCGTGCCGTCGGTCTCCGCGGCCAGCCACGCGATCCGGCGGCTGAACGGCTTGAAGTCGGGATCTGTCAGCGGAATCACTCTGATGCTCAAGCCGTCAACATAACGCGGTTGCGGGATCAGATGCCGCGCGGAGGCCGATCGGCTAGCGTGGCCCGCAGGCCGAACGGGGAGAGGAGCCCAGGGGTGGAGCAGCTGGACGACGACGTGCGCGTCGTACGCACGATCGGTGCCGACCATGTGGCGCTCCGCGAGCAGGTCCTGGCGGAGCTGCGCCGGCGGATCGTGGACGGTGAGTACCAGGAGGGCGAGCGGCTGACCGAGACCCGGCTCGCGGACGACTTCGGTGTGTCCCGCAACCCGGTCCGGGAGGCGCTGCGCGTGGTCGAGGCCGAGGGCTTCGTGCAGATCCTGCCGCGGCGGGGCGCGGTCGTCGCGACACTCGACGAGACCGCGGTGCGCGATCTCTTCGCCGTACGGCAGCAGCTCGAGACGCTCGCCGCCGGGCACGCGGCGGAGCGGGCGACGCCCGAGGGCATCGCGATGTTGCGCCGCCTGGTCGAGGACGCGAACGCCGCCACGAAGGCCGGGGACTTCGACCGGGTCGCGGAGCTGAACAGCGCCTTCCACCGCGCCGTGATCGAGGTCAGCGGCAACCGGTGGCTGCTCTCGATGTCGGCCGCGATGTACCACCACGTGCACTGGGTGTTCCGCGTCGGCGCCGCCCAGCGTGCACCGCACTCGTCCGAGGAGCACGTCCGCCTGGTCGACGCGATCGAAGCCGGGGACGTGGAGGCCGCCACCGAAGCAGCCCGCCTCCACGTCGAAGCCGCCGCGAAGGCAGCCCTCCGCCCTACGGCGTAATCGGTAGGGATCGCCAGGCCATCACAATTGCCACCCTCCTGCTTTCGTCACGCTCAGCACGTCGGGGGGCGCTGCGATTGTGATGGCCTGCAGATCCGGGCTACCGGCCGACCGCGTAACCCTGCATGCCGCGTGGGTTTGCCGCGGCGGCGAGGATGCCGTCGGCTTCCTTCCGTACGGCGCACAACCGGCCGAGGCTCCACGCATCCGACTCGGTGACGACGTGCCCCCGCCGTGCCAGCTCGTTGACGACGGCGCGCCCGACGCGGGTTTCGACCACCAGGCCGCCCGGCTCCGAGGTGCGCGGGTAGAACGACGACGGGAAGCCGGTCGTGTGCCACGCCGGGGCGTCGATCGCCTCCTGCAGGTCCAGCCCCGCGCCCAGGTGCCGCAGCAGGAACAGCAGCTGCCACTGGTCCTGCTGGTCGCCACCCGGCGAACCACACGCCATCACCGGCTCGCCGTCCCGGAGCACAAGCGTCGGCGTCAGGGTCGTCCGCGGCCGCTTGCCAGGTGCGAGCGAAGCCGGCAGCCCTTCCTCGAGCCAGAACATCTGCGCGCGGCTGCCGAGGCAGAAGCCGAGCTCGGGGATCGTCGGCGACGACTGCAGCCAGCCGCCGCTCGGCGTCGCCGAGATCATGTTGCCCCAGCGGTCGACCACGTCGACATGGCACGTGTCGCCGCGCGTCTCCCCGACGGGCGAGACGGTCGGCTCGCCGGTCGTCGCGTCGCCCGTCTCGTTGCCGGCGGCAATCGACGGCAGCTTCGGCGTCCGTCCGCCGGGGCTGCCCGGGCGCAGCTCCAGCGAGGCGTCCGCGCCGATCAGCTTCGCCCGCTCGGCGGCGTACGCGGGGGAGAGGAGCGTGCCGAGCGGTACGTCGGCGCCGTCGCCGTACCAGGCCTCGCGGTCGGCGTACGACAGCTTCATCACCTCGACCGTGGTGTGCACACCCTCCGCGGTGTCGAGGTCGACGTCCCCGAGCTCCGCGAGTACGGCGAGGGACTGCAGCAGGCCCGGGCCTTGCCCCCACGGGCCGGTCTTGGCGACGGTGTACCCGTTCCAGTCGTACGTCGCCGCGTCCTCCCAGGTCGCCTCGAACGCGGCCAGGTCGTTGCCGGTGATCAGGCCGGCGTGGTCCGCGCCGCTGGAGTCGCGGTGCGGGATCCGCGAGAACTTGTCGATCGCCTCCGCGACGAATCCCTCCCGCCAGGTCTTCCGCGCCTGCTCGACCTGCGTCTCGCGATCCGGCCCGACTGCTGCGGCCACGAGCTTCTCGAGCGTCGCGGCGTACGCCTCGTTGCGGAACCGTCCCGTGACCGGGCGGCCGCCGTCGAGCCACAGTGCGGCGGACGTCGGCCAGTGGTCCTCGAAGAGTTGCTGCACGGTGGCGATGGTGTCGGCGATCCGCGGCACGAGCGGGTGCCCGTTGCGCGCGTAGTCGATGGCCGGCTCCAGTACGACGCTCAGCGGCAGGGTGCCGTGGTCGCGCAGTAAGAGCAGCCAGGCATCGACCGCGCCGGGGACCGTGGCCGCGAGCGGACCCGAGCCGGGCACCAGCGTGAGACCGAGCGAGCGGTAGTGCTCGATGGTCGCGCCGGCCGGGGCGACGCCCTGGCCGGACAGCACCCGCGGCGTCGGGTCGGCGGCGGTCGCGATGATCGCCGGCACCTCCCCGCCGGGCCCGTTGAGGTGCGGTTCGACGACGTGTAGCACGAACCCGGCCGCGGCGCCAGCGTCGAACGCGTTGCCGCCCAGCTCGAGGATCCGCATCGCCGACTGCGACGCCAGCCAATGCGTGGACGAAACCATCCCGAACGTGCCGCGCAGCGTCGGCCGGGTGGTGAAACTCATCGAGCAACTCCTTCAATTGAGCGTACGTCGGGGCCGGTGCCGTCGTCCTCGACCAGGTGGCAGGCGACCTGGTGTCCACCTTCGCCGATCGTGCGCGGTTGCGGGACGACCGTCCGGCATGTGTCCACCGCGACCGGGCAGCGGGTGTGGAAGCGGCAGCCGGGCGGCGGGTCGATCGCCGACGGGAGGTCGTCGCCGAGCAGGACCGGCCGGCGGGCGCGCTGCTCGGCGGGATCGGGGACGGGCGCTGCGGACAGCAGCGCCTGGGTGTAGGGGTGTGCGGGCTTGCCGAAGATCCGCGCCCGCGGTCCCTGCTCCACGAGCTGGCCGAGGTACATCACCGCGACCTCGTCCGCGAGGTACTCGACCGCGGACAGGTCGTGGGTGATGAACAGGCAGGCGAACCCGAGATCACGCTGCAGGTCCGCGAGCAGATTGAGTACGGCGGCCTGCACCGAGACGTCGAGCGCACTCGTCGGCTCGTCCGCGACGAGCAGCCGCGGCTCGGAGATCAACGCGCGCGCGATGCTGACGCGCTGCCGCTGACCACCGGACAGCTCGTGCGGCGCCCGCTGCGCCACTTCGGGCCGTAGCCCGACCCGGCGCAGTGCTTCGGCGACCTTGGCGGGGATGTCCTTGCGGCGCATCAGGCGCAGCGGCTCGCCGACGATGTCCCCGACGGAGAACCGCGGATCGAGTGAGCCCGCAGGGTCCTGGAACACGATCGACACGTCGCGGCGATGCGGGCGGAGCCTGCGGCGATTGAGATGGGTGATGTCGGCGCCGGCGAGCCTGACGGTTCCACCGGTCGGCTCGAGCAGCCGGACGATGCAGCGACCGACGGTCGACTTGCCGGACCCGCTCTCGCCGACGAGCGCGACGACGGAGCCTTGCCGGATCCGCAGCGTGACGCCGTCGACCGCGCGGACCGGCCCGAAGTGCATGACGAGATCCTCGACGTCCAGGGCCGCCTCGGCGGGCTGGGAGACGGCGTCCATCAGACCTCCACTGGTTGGCGAACGGGGTTCCAGCACGCGACCCGATGCGGGGCGCCGGTGAGTTGCGGCTGGGACGACGTACAGGTGTCGACGGCGCGCGGGCAGCGGTCGGCGAACGTGCAGGCGTTGGGTTGCTCGGTGAGGACCGGGACCAGGCCGGGAATCTCGTTCAGCCGCTGGGATTCCGCGTGCCGGCCGGCGGCGGGCGAGGCGCCGAGCAGCCCGACCGTGTACGGGTGCTGGGGGCGCGCGAACAGGTCGTGGACCTCGGCGGTCTCGACGACGCGCCCGGCGTACATCACCGCGACCCGGTCGGCGAGGTCCGCGACCACGCCGAGGTCGTGGGTGATCAGGACGATGCTGGTCCCGAGACGTTCCCGCAGCCCGCGCAATACGTCGAGGATGCCGGCCTGGATCGTCACGTCGAGGGCCGTGGTCGGCTCGTCCGCGATCAGGACCTTCGGGTCGCAGGCGACGGCCATCGCGATCATCACGCGCTGGCGCATCCCTCCGGACAGCTGGTGCGGGTAGTCGCCGACACGGCGCTCGGCGGACGGGATGCCGACGAGTTTGAGCAGCTCGACCGCGCGGGCGCGCGCCGCCTGGCGACTGAGGCCGACGTGCGTCCGCAGTACCTCGCCGATCTGGTGGCCGACGGTGAAGACCGGGTTCAGCGAGGTCATCGGCTCCTGGAAGATGTACGCGACCTCGCGGCCCCGGATCGACTGCAGCGTGCGTTTGCCGGCGCCGATGAGTTCGGTGCCGTCGAGCTCGACCGAACCGGTGACCGTCGCGGTGCGGGGGAGCAGGCCGGCGATGCTCATCGCCGTGACGCTCTTGCCGCAGCCGGACTCGCCGACGACCGCGAGCACCTCGCCGTCCCCGACCTCGAACCCGACCCGGTCGACCGCCGACAGCGGGCCGTCCTCGGTGCGGAAGGTGACGGACAGATCCTTGACTGCCAGAACAGGTTTCACCGGCGGCTCGCCTTCGGGTCGAGAGCGTCGCGGAGGCTGTCGCCGACGATGTTGAACGCCAGTGTGAGCAGCATGATCGCGACACCGGGCATTACCGCGGCCCACGGCGCCCGGGATGCGAACTGCTGCGCGTCGGCGAGCATCGTGCCGAGGCTCGGAGCGGGCGGCTGGATCCCCAGGCCGAGGAACGACAGCACAGCCTCGCCGAGGATCGCCGCCGGGATGCCGACGGTCGCCTGGACGATGATCGCCGACCCCGCGTTCGGGAGGATGTGCCGGCCCAGCACCCAGGCGTCGCCGGCACCCTCGACGACCGCCGCGGCGACGAAGTCGAGCGACTTCAGCCGCAGCGTCTCGGACCGGACGATCCGGATCATGCCCGGGATCTGGGCGATCCCGATCGCGATCGCCGCGTTGCCGAGGCTGGCGCCGCGGATCGCGGCCAGCCCGACGGCGAGGATCAGGAACGGGAACGCCAGCACCAGGTCGGTGAGCCGCGAGATCAGCGCGTCGACGGTCCGGAAGTAGCCGGCGATCAGCCCCAGCGGTACGCCGACCACCAGTGAGAACGCGACCGCGAGGACGCCGACGTGCAACGACGCGCGGAGCCCGAACATGATCCGGGAGAGCACGTCGCGGCCGAGGTCGTCGGTGCCGAGCAGGTACCCGACCGTGCCGGGCGGGGCGAACGCGCGGTCGAGCTGGGTCTGGGTCGGCTCGTGGGGCGCCAGCCAGTTGGCGAACACCGCGAGGAACACGGCGAACGCCAGCACTGCCAGTCCGGTGAGTGCGAGCGGGTTGTGCAGGATCCGGCGGGCCACCCGGCGGCGGTTGCTGCGCAGCGGCGCCGGGTGGTCCGGCGTCACGGCTTCGGCGACGGCCATCACGCCTCACCTCGCACGCGGATCCGCGGATCGATCACGGAGTACAGCAGGTCGACCAGCAGGTTGATCACGATGTACGCCGTCGCGGTCACCAGCACGACCGCCTGGATGACGGGATAGTCGCGCTGGAAGACCGCGTCGACGGTCAGTTTGCCGAAGCCGGGCAGGGCGAAGATCCGTTCCGTGACGACCGCGCCGGAGATGAGCGCGCCGAGTTGGAGACCGACGATCGTGACGACCACGATCAGGCTGTTGCGCAGGGCATGTCTTCCGACGACGGCCCGGGTCGGGAGACCCTTGGCCTCCGCTGTCCGGATGTAGTCGGCGGACAGGGCGTCGAGCATCGACGACCTGGTCTGGCGCATGATCACGGCGGCCAGACCGGTGCCGAGGATCAGCGCCGGGAGGATCAGGTGGTGGAGGTTGGCGACCGGGTCGCTGAAGAACGGCACGAAACCCGAGGCAGGGAAGAGGCCGAGGGCAACCGACAGGTACAGGATCGCCATCAGCCCGAGCCAGAAGTGCGGCACCGACAGGCCGAGCAGTGCCAGCGCGTTCGCGGCCCACTCCGCCGGGCGCCCACGCCGTACGGCGGCCACCACGCCGGCGCCGACCCCGATGACGCTCGCGATCAGGATCGCCAGCACCGACAGTTCGATCGTCACCGGCAACGCGCTGACGATCATCGACCGCACCGGAGCGCCGGTCCGGATCGACTGCCCGAGGTCACCGCGCGCCGCGTGGCTGACGAACTGCCAGAACTGCACGATCCACGACTGGTCCAGCCCGTACTGCTGCCGGATCGCCCGCAACGACTCCGGATCGCGATCCTCCCCGGCCAGCGCCAGTGCCGGGTCGCCGGGCAACGCCCGCACCCCGGCGAACACCACGATCGTCGCGAGCACGAGCGTCACCGCGGACTGCCACAGCCGATTGAGCAGGTACCGCCTCACTGGGCGAATCCTGCGAAGGCGGTGCGGATCACGCCGTCCGGGTAGACCTGGATGCCGAGCAGCTTCTTCGAGACGCCGGTGAGGTTGCGCTGGCGGTACATGTAGATGATCGGGTCGTCCTGCTGCAGCTTGCCGACGACCTCGCCGTACAGCTTCACGCGCTCGGCCTGGTCGGTGGACTGGCGGGCGTCGGTGAGGAGCTTGTCGACGTCGGGGTTGCTGTAGCCGGAGACGTTCTGGCTTCCGGTGGTGCCGACGAAGTTGTAGATGTTCGCGTCCGGGTCGACGCGGCCCGACCAGCCGAGCTGCAGCAGTTCGAAGTCGCCGCGGTCCTGCTGGTCCAGCAGCGCGGCGTACTCGACGGGCTTGATGACCAGGTCGAAGCCGCCGTCCTTCACCATGCCCTGCAAGGCCTGCGCGAGCCGCAGGCTGTCGGGGTTGTTGGAGGTGATCATCTCGACCTTGTACGGCGTGCTGACGCCGGCGTCGGCGAGCAACTGCTTGGCCTTCGCGGGATCGTGCGGCGGGCAGACCTGCGCCGCGTCGGACGTGAACTCGCTCTTCGGGGACACCGGGGAACAGGCGACCGTGTTGAGGCCGTTGAAGATCGACTTCACCAGCGCGTCCCGGTCGATCGACAGCGCCAGCGCCTGCCGCACCTTCGGGTCCTTCGCGATCGGCGTGTCGAGCTGTTTCTGCGGGTTGCCGATCCCGTTGGCGTTCCCGATGTTGATCGTCAGGCCCTGGTAGCCGAGCGACTGCGACTGCAGCACGCTGACGGTGTCGTCCTTCTGCAGCGTGGGCGCGTCCTGCGACGAGAGCGAGTCCGCCACCTGCGCGTCACCGGACTTGAGGTTCGCCGAGCGGATGCTGGAGTCGGTGATGATCCGGTACTCGATCGCGTCGAGATGCACCTTCGCCGCGTCGTAGTACAGCGGGTCCTTGACGACCTTGATGGAGTTCTGCGCGACCCGGCTGGCGAACTTGAACGGGCCGACGCAGACCGGCGCGTTCGAGAAGTTGGCGCCGAGCTTCGCGACGGCGGCGGGGCTGAGCACCATCCCGGCGCGGTCGGCGAGCGCCGCGGTCAGCGGGGCGAACGGCTTCGAGAGCTTGATGACCACGGTCTTCGCGTCCGGCGTCTCGATCGACGTGATCGGCCCGAGCTCGCTCTTGCGGGCCGATCCGGCGAGCGTGAGGTGCCGGTTCAGCGAGGTCTTCACGGCGTTCGCGTCGAACGTGCCGCCATCGGCGAACTTCACGCCCTCCTTGAGCGGGATCGTCAGGCTGAGCCCGTCGGACGAGATCGTCGGCAGTGCGGTCGCGAGCTGCGGCACCACCTTGGCGTCGGAGCCGAGGTCGTACAGCTTTTCGCACATGGTGTGGAACACATACCGCGAGTAGAGGCTGCGCGACAGCGTCGGATCGAGCTTGTCCGGGTCGGCCGACAGCGCGACCGTCAGGGTCCCGCCCTGCTTGACCTGCGCCGGGTCGGCGGCGTCACCGAACACGTCCTGCCCGGCGGCGGTCGACTGGCCGCCGCCGGACTGGTTGTCACTGCCGGCCGGCTCCACCGGCGAGCAGGCGGTCCCGACGAGGGCCAGCGCGGCGACCGCCGCGCCGGCCCCGATGAAACGGTTCAGTGACAGTCGACGAGTCATCACGTGCTCCTAGTAGGCGGGGTACTGTCGACTGTTTCATGTATACAACCGGGGTGCGCAAGTGATTCGGCGAGTTTGACTGAACCTTTTACGACCGCCGCACGGACTGTCAGCCGGTGACCGGGTAGGTCAGAGTTCCGGCCGGTACGGCGTGGTTGCCGAGCGCAAGCGCCATCAGGTTGGGACCGTCGTACTGCGGATGGTGGATGCCGAACTCGGTCGCCTGCCGGAAGCCGAACCGCGGATAGTACTCAGCGTGGCCGAGGACGAGCGCGGCAGGCTCCTCGCGGTGACGCGCCGTCGCCAGCGCGGCCCGCACCGCCGCTCCGCCGGCGCCTTGACGCTGGTACGCCGGGAGTACGGCCACCGGTCCGAGTGACAGGACCGGTACGTCGTCGACGTGACAGCGGGTGAGGAGCGCGTAGGCGATCGGCGTGTCGTCGGACGTGGTCGCGACGAACGAGAGTCCCGGGATCCAGGCGACGGAATCGGCGCGGAGCGCGTCGAGGAAGTCGACCTCGAACTGCCGGCCGAACGCGTCGCGGGTGAGGTCGCGGAGCGGCTCGATGTCGGACGGCGTCTCGACACGGGTGTTCCAGATGTTGGACAACGTGATGCCTTTCGGAGGGTTCAGCGGATGAGTTGATTGACCGAAAGCGCTGCCGGACGTGCGGCAGCGCGGGCTCGCGCGGTCATCAACTCACCTCCTCCTCCGAAGTCGTGACCAACTTTAACTCAGCGTGAGGCGTCCATCATCCTGATTTTCCGTTACGCACCGCTGATCAAAGGAACGCCATGAAAACCAGCTGGAGAAGGCACATCCTGGGGGCCGGTCTGGTAGCCACGGTCCTGACGACCGCGGCGTGCGGGTCGGGCAACACGTCGGACGGGAGCAAGCCGTCGGACCAGCAGCGCGCCACGACCTCGGCAAGCGCAACCACCTCGGCGACCCCGCCGTCCGCGTCGACCGAACCGGCCGCCTCGAGCTCGGCCAGGCCGTCGAGTACGCCGAAGCCGACCAAGACGACCGGTGACGACTCGAGCGTCGAGCTGTGCACCATGGCGGACCTGACGCTCGCCATCACGAACTACGACGCGCAGGGCGAGGAGGTTCGGCACTTGATGCTCGTGGCAACGAACTTGAGCGCCAAGAAGTGCGACGTCCAGAACTATCCCGAGGTCACGCTCGGCGACGCCCAGCGTCCGGCCTCGGTCAAGGAGGGGACCGACTCCGGTGAGGCGATCACCCTCGCGCCGGGCGAGAAGGCGTACGCGGGAGTGCTCACCACCGGCGGCCACATGGACACCTATTCCGTGAAGTACGTCGCCGTCAGCCTCGGCAGCCCCGGTGGTGAGGCGGAGGCCGAGAAGCCCACGAGGGTGAAGATGCCCGTCACCTCGTTCGAGGCCGACGACGGCCAGCGCGTCACCTACTGGGCGGGCACCGAGGGCCTCGCCATGCGCCCGGTCACGCAGTCCTGACGGACTACCACTCGACGACCAGCGGGTCCTTGGACGGCAGACCGGCCGGGACCCAGGTGTCGTCGACGAGCCGGTACGGGTGCCAGCGGCCGTTGCGGTCCAGCCTGAGCTGGGTGTCGGCGCCGAGCGTTAGCCGGTTCGCCGAGGTGCTGATGGTGAGGTCGTCGTCCGCGGCGAGCAGTTCGGTCCGCGCCCGGTTGAGCTCGGCCGGCTCGGGTGTCCAGGTGTGCTCGAGGACGTCGAGGCCCGGCGCGCCGCCGTACCGCCAGGCTTGGATGCCTGGGGCAACGTCCCGGTCGGAGGACTCGGTCAGCGCCGCGACGAGCTCCGGGAAGTCGGTCGCCAGGCGCACGGTGTCCTGCCACTCGTCGAGCGCCTGCGGCTCCGCGGTGCCGTGCAGGAGCGCATTGAGGATCGAGCGTGCGCGGCGGGCGGCGTCGAGCACCAGTAGCTGCAGGACGTGCGGGCCGAGGCCTTCGGGTGGTTCGATCCCGGCGACGGCCAGATCGTCGGCGCTCACCTTCGTCGGCAGATCGGGTGGCTCCGGCAGGTCGCCGGGCGAGGCCGCGACTACGTCGGCGACGGCGACGCCCGGTGCTGTGGGCTGGGACGACGACGCTTGGAGCTCGTCGAGGAGGTCTTCGCGGCTGCGGCCGCGGAGAAGGAGCAGGACGAACGGATCCGCGTCGAGGAGCCACGCGACTTGGTAGCAGAGCGCCGCGGCGTGCTGGCAGGGCAGCTCCCACGCGTCGCACGTGCAGCTGGAGTCGAGGTCGCCGATGCCGGGCAGCAGCGTGACGCCGGCATCGGCCGCGGCCTCCACCAGGTTGTGCGGCATCTCGCCGTCGAGCAACGCCGCGATGTGCCCGGCCCGCGCGGCGAGCTGCTCGCCGAAGCGGTGCCAGTCGTCGTCGGTGAGCTCGTCGACGTGCACCACTGACTCGTAGGTGTCCTCGGGTGCGTACACGGTCGCGGCGATCCGTCCGGGGCTGACCGTGATCGTGCCGACCTGGCCGGAGTTCGCAGAGCGGCGGCCCTTGCGGAGCTGGCCCGCGTCCAGGGACGTGTCCTCCATCGCCTGCACCCAGGCCTGCGCCCACCACGACCTGCCCCGCGTGCTGCGGTGCTGCGCGGCGAACGCCGGGAAACCTCGCGCGGCACTCATCGGGCACCTCCGCGCAGCTCGACGAGATCGGCCAGCTCGGCATCGGAGAGCTCGGTCAGCGCGGCCTCACCGCCGGACAGCACCGCCTCGGCCAGCTCGCGCTTGGCGGCGAGCATGCCGGCGATCCGGTCCTCGATGGTGCCTTCGGCAATCAAGCGGTGGACCTGCACCGGCCTGGTCTGGCCGATCCGGTACGCCCGGTCGGTCGCCTGGTCCTCGACCGCCGGATTCCACCAGCGGTCGTAGTGCACGACGTGATCCGCGCGGGTCAGGTTCAGCCCGGTCCCGGCGGCCTTCAGCGACAGCAGGAAGACCCGCACCTCGCCGGCCTGGAACCGGTCGACCATGTCCTCGCGCCGCGCGACCGCAGTGCCGCCGTGCAGCAGTTGGGTGGGGATGCCGCGCTCGGCGAGATGCCGCTCGAGGAGGCGGGCCATCGCGACGTACTGCGTGAAGACGAGCACGGCGCCGTCCTCCGCGACGATCGTCTCGAGCAGCTCGTCGAGCAGCTCGAGCTTGCCCGAGCGACCGGTCAGCCGGGCGTCGCCGGGCTCCTTCAGGTACTGCGCGGGGTGGTTGCAGATCTGCTTCAGCCCGGTCAGCAGCTTCACGATCAGCCCGCGGCGCGCCATCCGGTCGCTGGCCTGGACCTCCGCCATCAGCTCGCGAACCGTTGCCTCGTACAACACGACCTGCTCGCGGGTCAGCGACACCGGCTGGTCGGTCTCGGTCTTCGGCGGCAGCTCCGGGGCGATGCCCGGATCGGACTTGCGCCGCCGGAGCAGGAACGGCGTGACGAGCTTCGCGAGCCGTGCCGCGACCTCCTCGTCCTTGTCCGCCTCGATCGGCGTCGCCCACCGGCTGCGGAATGTGCCGAGCCGGCCGAGCAGCCCCGGCGTCGTCCAGTCGAGGATCGCCCACAACTCGGAGAGGTTGTTCTCCACCGGCGTGCCGGTCAGCGCCACCCGGGCCTTGGCCGGCACGGTCCGCAACGCCTTCGCAGTACCGGACGAGGGGTTCTTGACATGCTGAGCCTCGTCGGCGACCACGAGCGCCCACGGGTGCTCACCCAGCCGTGCGGCGTCGCGCCGGAGCGTCCCGTACGTCGTCAGCACGAAACCCTCCCGCGCGTCGTCGAGCGAACGGGACGTGCCGTGGAAACGCCGCACCGGAGTGCCGGGGGCGAAGCGCTGCACCTCGCGCTCCCAGTTGCCGAGCAGCGACGCCGGGCAGACCACGAGTGTCGGGCCCGCGGTATCCGCGGACTGCTGGCGGTGGAGATGCAACGAGATGAGCGTGATCGTCTTGCCGAGGCCCATGTCGTCGGCGAGGCAGCCGCCGAGGCCGAGCGATGTCATCCGGGCGAGCCAGCGCAGACCGCGCAACTGGTAGTCGCGCAGGGTGGCCTGCAGACCCGGTGGAGCTTCGGGCGGGTCGTCGGCGCGGTCGGGATCGGCGATCCGGGCGCGCAGGTCGTCGAGCCACCGGGCAGGGGTGACGGTGACCTGCCGGCCGTCGATCTCGGTCGTGCCGGTCAGGGCGACGCCGAGCGCGTCGATCGCGGTGACGGGCTTGAGGATGCGGTCGCGGGCCTTGCGGGCAAGCTCGGGGTCGATCAGCATCCACTGGTCGCGGAGCCGGACGACCGGCCGGGTGGCTTCCGCGAGCCGGTCGAGCTCGGCCTCGGTCAGTGGGTCGTCCCCGAGCGCGACCTGCCAGCTGAAGTCGAGGGTCTTGTCGCCCTGGAAGAAGCCGGGAAGGTCGCTCGGCGGCCCGTCGGCCGAGGTGATCGCGGCGCGTGCGGTGAGCTCTCGCCCGAGGCTGCGCGGCCAGTGCAGGTCGATGCCTGCTGCCGCGAGTCGTTGCGCCGATCCGGCCAGCAGGTCGGCGACGTCGTCGTCGGCCAGGTCCATCCGGTCCGGTACGGCGGAGTCGAGCAGGCGGGTGAGCGGCTGCCAGACGCGGGCGGCGCGGCGGATCGCGAGGGTCGCGTCGATCCGTGCGCGCGGGCCGAACCCGGGGACGTCGTCGGACCAGACATCGTCCGCATCCCTGACCAGGGTCGGGTCCTTCAGGCTGTGCAGCTGGACAACGGCGCTGAACGCGAGCGAGTCGGCGAGCTCGATACGCAGCGAGATCCGTACGCCGGTGTCCAGGCCCACCGACACCTCGTCCGCCCAGGTCCGCAGCCGCTCCGCCCGTTGGGGTGCGGCCGCGGTGAACAGGTCTGTCCGGTGTGCCTTCGCGGCCGCGGGCGACCTCGGCATACCGTCGGCCACCGCGTCCAGGAACTGCCGCAACAACTCCTCGGCCACCGGCAACCGCACCTGGTCGGGGGAGTCGGTGAGGGGGAGTGCGCGGGCCGAGGCGGGCATGGCTTCGGCGAGGGTGAGCAGACGGGTCACGTCATCGGGCTCGAGCGGGCCGACCCGCCAGGCGTCGTGGCCGTCCGGCGTCACGCCGGGAAGCAGCTTGCCCCGGGCAACCAGCTGCAACCCGACCAGCGCGGCCCCGCCCCAGAACGCGGCCGAGGGATGCGCCCCGGCCGCCCACCGCATCCGCCCGAGCACCGGCACCGCCTCGGCCACCGGCAACTCGACCGCCCGGACGTCCTGCAGTTGCCCGCCGACCGTCAGCGTGAGGTCGGCCTGGTCGCCGACGCCGAGGGGGAGTGGGTCGCCGGAGGGATCCCAGAACGCTACCCGGCTGCTGCGTGGTGGATCAGCCGGCCGGAAGACCACCGCGTATCCGGCCAGCTGCTGCCCCGTGTCCACCAAACCGACGACCTCCTGCACGCTCGCGAATGACCAATGAACTTCAGACCGGAACCGCTTCGGCGCCTTCCGCACCGGGCTGCTCGAACTGGGTGCGGTACAGCTCCTCGTAACGGCCACCGGCCGCCAGGAGTTCCGCGTGCCGGCCGCGCTCGACGATGCGGCCGGACTCGATCACGAGGATCTGGTCGGCGGCCCGGATCGTCGACAGCCGGTGGGCGATGACGACGGCCGTCCGGCCGGCGAGGGCCTCGGTCAGCGCTGCCTGTACGGCGGCCTCGTTCGTCGAGTCGAGCGCGGCCGTTGCCTCGTCGAGGATCACCACCCGCGGCTGCGCGAGCAGCAGCCGGGCGATCGTCAGCCGCTGCCGCTCGCCACCGGACAGCCGGTACCCGCGCTCACCGACCACGGTGTCCAGCTGGTCCGGCAACGACCGGATCAACTCACCCAGCCGGGCCCGCTCCAGCGCGTCCCACACCTCGTCCTCGGTGGCCTCGGGGCGTGCGAGCAGCAGGTTCTCCCGGATCGAGTCGTGGAACAGATGCCCGTCCTGCGTGACCATGCCGAGCGTGTCCCGCAACGACTCCGCGGACACGTCGCGGACGTCGACTCCGGCGAGCTTCACCGCGCCCGAGTCCACGTCGTACAGCCGCGGGATCAGCTGCGCGATCGTGGACTTGCCGGCGCCGGACGACCCGACGAGGGCGACCATCTGCCCCGGCTCCGCGCGGAACGAGACGTCGTGCAGCACCTCGACCCCGCCGCGGGTGTCCAGCTTCGCGACCTCCTCGAGCGAGGCCAGCGACACCTTGTCCGCCGACGGGTACGCGAAGCTGACACCCGCGAACTCCACCGCCACCGGCCCCTCGGGCACCCGGCCCGCGTCCGGCTTGTCCTTGATCAGCGGCTCCAGGTCCAGCACCTCGAAGACCCGCTCGAAGCTCACCAGCGCCGTCATCACCTCGAGCCGCGCGCTTGCGAGCGCGGTCAGCGGCGAATACAGCCGGGTCAGCAGCAGCGCCATCGCGACCACCGCGCCGGCGTCGAGCTGGTCGCGCAACGCGTAGAACCCGCCCAGTCCGTAGACGACCGCCAGCGCGAGCGCGGAGACGAGCGTGAGCGAGGTGACGAAGATCCACTGCACCATGGCCGTGCGGACGCCGATGTCGCGCACCCGCCGCGCCCGGACAGCGAATTCGTGCGACTCGCGCGCCGGCCGCCCGAACAGCTTGACCAGCGTCGCACCCGGAGCCGAGAACCGCTCGGTCATCTGCGTGCTCATCGTCGCGTTGTAGTTCGCCGCCTCGCGCTGCAGACCCGCCAGCCTGGTCCCGATCCGGCGCGCGGGGACGACGAAGACCGGGAGCAGAATCAATGCGAGCAGAGTGATCTGCCACGACACCCGCAACATCACCACGAGGGTCAGCACGAGCATCACCAGGTTGCTGACCACACCGGACAGCGTGTCGCTGAACGCGCGCTGCGCACCGATGACGTCGTTGTTCAGCCGGGAGACCAGCGCGCCGGTGCGCGTCCGGGTGAAGAAGGCGATCGGCATCCGCTGGATGTGATCGAACACGGCGGTCCGCAGGTCCAGGATCAGGCCCTCGCCGATGCTCGCGGACAGCCAACGGGTCAGCAGGCTGAACCCGGCCTCGGCGACAGCGATGACGGCGATCAGGAGGGACAGTTGCAGGACGACGCCGACCGCCTTGCCGCCGACGATCGCGTCGACCACCCGCCCGGCCAGCACCGGCGTGGCGACCGCCAGCACCGCCGCGCCGATACTGAGCACGAGGAAGGCGATCAGGTACCGCCGGTGGGGCCGGGCGAAGGCGAGGATCCGGCGCAGGGTGGCGCGCGAGAAGGGCCGCTTCTCGTCCTGGGCGTGCATCGCGTGGTAGAGCGAGTTCCACGCGGTCATTTCCATACTCACGGCTGGACTCCGGTGATTCGATCGATCGGGGACGTCGATGATTCCGTAGACCACCGACAAAACCCGACGCTAGAACCTCGACGTAACTTGAGGTCAACTGCGTACGCTGTACGAAGAATAGCCGCTACGAGAGAATCACGCACATGAACCAGGAGCACAGCGGGAGCGGAGACCCGGCGAAGAGTCTCGAGCTGCTGTGGCGGAGGCGGCCGGCGCCGACGCGTGGGCCGAAGCCGGCGTTGACCGTGGACGGGATCGTCGCGGCCGCCGTGCGGGTCGCGGACGCCGAGGGGCTGGCCGCGATGTCGATGCGCCGCGTCGCCGACGAGCTCGGCGCCGGGGCGATGACGCTGTACCGGTACTTTCCGGGCAAGGGTGAGCTGCTCGACGTCATGCTCGACACGGTGTACGGCGAGTTGCCGCGGCGCGTCGTACCGGGGGACTGGCGAGCTGCCCTGGACGAGGTCGCGCGCGAGAACCGGGAGCTGTACCTGCGCCACCCGTGGCTGCTCCAGGTCGCGATCAGCCGCCCACCGCTCGGCCCCAACGTGATGGCGAAGTACGAATGGGAGCTGGGTGCGGTCGAAGGTATCGGACTCACCGACCTCGAGATGGACGCGACCGTCGCGCTCGTCAACGGCTACGTCCACGGCGCCGTCCGTACGGCGGTGGAGGCGCGCCAGGTGATCCAGCGGTCCGGGATGACCGACAAGGAGTGGTGGCTGGCGCACGTCCCGCACCTGGACCAGATCGGCGACCTGGAGAAGTTCCCGATCTCGGCGCGCGTCGGCACCGCCGTCGGGAATGAGTTCGACGCGCCGTACGACTCCGAACACGCGTTCGAGTACGGTCTGGAGCGGCTGCTCGACGGCGTCTCCGCGCTGGTGGTGAACCGGTCTGCGCCACAGGGGTAATTGCAGTTGTGAGTGAGTACTCACTCAGTTACCTTTGATCTCGTGAGTCCACGAGCCACCCCACTGCCTCCCGAGGAACGGCGCGCCGCCATCGTCGCGGCCGCGCTGCCGTTGCTCGAGGAGTTCGGGCCCGAGGTCAGTACGAAGCAGATCGCCGAGGCGGCCGGGATCGCCGAGGGGACGATCTTCCGCGCGTTCGGCAGCAAGGACGCGTTGATCGAGGCGGCGATGGCGACCGTGTTCGACACCTCCGACCTGGTCAAGGCGCTGGCGGAGATCGACCGTTGCTTGCCGTTGCGGGAGCGCGTGGTGGCGGCGGTCGGGATCGGCCAGCGGCGGCTCGGCAAGGTGTTCAAGCTGCTGTTCGCCCTGCGGATCCAGCGTCCGCCGGACTTCCGGAAGGCGACCGCCCTGGACAAGGCGCGCCAGCAACGGCAGTCCGACCTGGCCAACGCGGCGTTCGCCGAGCTGATCCGGCCCGACGAGGACCAGCTCCGGCTCCCGGCCGAGGAGGTGGTCCGGCGGATCAACCTGCTGACCTTCTCGGCGACCCACCCACTGATTTCCGGCGGCCACGTGCTGACCGCCGAGGAGATCGTCGACTTCGCCTTCGACGGTCTCCTCAAGCACGCCAAGCACCACACCGGTCAGCCGCCGGCCTCCGAGGACATCGCCGAATTCGCGCTCGACGGTGCCCGCCATCACGACTCTGGGGATGATTGATGTTACTTCGCGTCTTGCGTACGCACCTGCGTCCGTACGCAGGAAACCTGTCCCTGGTGGTCGTCCTGCAACTGATCGGGACGATCGCCTCCCTCTACCTTCCCAGCCTGAACGCCGACATCATCGACAACGGTGTGGCCAAGGGCGACACCGCCTACATCATGAGCACCGGCGGCTGGATGCTCGCCGTCAGTCTGCTGCAGATCGTCTGCACGATCACCGCGGTGTACTTCGGCGCGAAGACGGCCGCCCTCTTCGGCCGTGACGTCCGCGCCGCGGTGTTCCACCGGGTCGGGGAGTTCTCCGCCCGGGAGGTCAACCAGTTCGGCGCGCCGACGCTGATCTCCCGTAGTACGAACGACGTGCAGCAGATCCAGATGCTGGTGGTCACGACCTGCACGATGCTGGTTGCGGCCCCGATCACCATGGTCGGCGGCGTGATCATGGCGGTCCGCGAGGACGTCGGGCTGTCCTGGCTGGTCGCCGTCGCGGTGCCGCTGCTCGCGGTCACGATCGGCTTCATCGCGAGCCGGATGGTGCCGCAGTTCCGGAAGATGCAGAAGAACATCGACGGCGTGAACCGGGTGCTGCGCGAGCAGATCACCGGGATCCGGGTGGTCCGGGCGTTCGTCCGCGAGCCGCACGAGGTCGAGCGGTTCGGCGAGGCGAACCAGCACCTCACCGACACCGCGATCCGGGCCGGCCGGCTGATGGCGCTGGTGTTCCCGACCGTGATGCTGATCCTGAACATGTCCAGCATCGCCGTGCTGTGGTTCGGCGCGTCCCGGGTCGAGAACGGGACCATGGAGGTCGGGGCGCTGACCGCGTTCCTGAGCTACCTGATCCAGATCCTGTTCTCGGTGATGATGGGCGTGTTCGTGATGATCATGGTGCCGCGGGCCTCGGTCTGCGCGGACCGGATCTCCGAGGTGCTGGACACCGACTCCTCGGTCCGGCCGCCGGTCACGCCGATCACGAACTTCACCGGGCGCGGCCAGCTCGTGTTCGAGCGCGCCTCGTTCAAGTACCCGGGGGCCGCCGAGCCGGTCCTGCGGGACATCAGCTTCGTGGCGTCGCCGGGTCAGACGACCGCGATCATCGGCAGCACCGGCGCCGGTAAGACGACGCTGCTGTCGCTGGTGCCGCGGTTGTTCGACGCGACCGAGGGGCGGGTGCTCGTCGACGGCATCGACGTACGGGAGATCGAGCCCGAGGCACTCTGGGAGCGGATCGGCCTGGTGCCGCAGCGGCCGTACCTGTTCTCCGGGACGGTGGCCAGCAACCTGCGGTACGGCAACCCGGACGCGACCGACGAGGAGCTCTGGCACGCGCTCGAGATCGCCCAGGGCCGCGACTTCGTCGAGGCGATGCCCGAGGGCCTGGACGCGCCGATCGCCCAGGGCGGCACGAACGTGTCCGGCGGCCAGCGGCAGCGGCTCGCGATCGCGCGGGCGCTGGTCCGCAAACCCGAGATCTACCTGTTCGACGACTCCTTCTCGGCGCTCGACCTGTCGACGGACGCCCGGCTGCGGGCGGCGTTGCGGCCGATCACGCGGGAGGCCTGCGTGGTCGTCGTCGCGCAGCGCGTCTCGACGATCATCGACGCCGACCAGATCGTGGTGATCGAGGACGGCGCGATCGTCGGCAAGGGCACCCACCAGGAGTTGCTCGACACGTGTCCGACGTACGTCGAGATCGTCGAGTCCCAGCGTTCCGCGGAGGAGGCGGCATGAGCGAGCAGAAGCCGTCGCCCAACGGGCAGAAGCCGTCGCCGAACGGGGCGGAGCCGGGCGCGGCGAAGACCGTCAAGGCGACCGAGCGGCCGACCACCGGGCGGGCGTTCGGTCCTCCCGGCGGCATTCCGGGGGACAAGTCGCTCGACTTCCTGCCCTCGGCGAAGCGGCTGCTGAAGCGGCTCCGGCCGCACCGGATGCAGGTGTCGGGCGTCGTACTGCTGGCGGTCTTCAGCGTCGGGCTGTCGGTGCTCGGCCCGAAGATCCTCGGCCGCGCGACCGACATCATCTTCGCCGGCGCGATCGGTAAGCGGCTGCCCAGCGGTATGACCAAGGAGCAGGTCATCGAGCAGACCCGCGCGTCCGGCAACGGGCGGCTCGCGGACCTGCTGCAGGGGATCGACCTGATCCCGGGCGTCGGCATCGACTTCGATGCCCTGCGCAACGTCCTGCTGCTGGTCCTGGCGCTGTACGCCGGGGCGTTCTTCCTGTCCTGGGCGCAGGGCTACATCCTGAACGGCGTCGTCCAGCGGACCATTCTCGACCTGCGGTCCGAGGTCGAGGAGAAGCTGAACAAGCTGCCGCTGAGCTACTTCGACGGCGCGCCGCGCGGTGAGTTGCTCAGCCGGGTGACCAACGACATCGACAACATCTCGACCAGCCTGCAGCAGACCCTGAGCCAGCTGCTGACCTCACTGCTGACGGTGGTCGGCGTGGTCACGATGATGTTCGTGATCTCCCCGCTGCTGGCGCTGATCGCGCTCGTCACGATCCCGATCTCGATGGTGCTGACCGCGGCGATCGCGAAGCGGTCGCAGGTCCGGTTCGTGGCGCAGTGGCGGCACACCGGCGCGCTGAACGGCCAGATCGAGGAGGCGTTCACCGGGCACGAGCTGGTGAAGGTCTTCGGCCGGCAGAAGGAGATCGAGGCGAGCTTCGCGGAGAAGAACGAGGAGCTCTACAAGGCCGCGTTCGGCGCGCAGTTCATCTCGGGCCTGATCATGCCGCTGATGATGTTCATCGGGAACGTCAACTACGTGGTGATCGCGGTCGTCGGCGGTCTGCGGGTCGCCTCCGGCACGATGTCGCTGGGCGACGTACAGGCGTTCATCCAGTACTCGCGCCAGTTCACCCAGCCGCTCACCCAGGTGGCCTCGATGGCGAACCTGCTGCAGTCCGGCGTGGCGTCGGCCGAGCGCGTGTTCGAGGTCCTCGACGCCGAGGAGCAGGTGCCGGACGACGCGACACCGGAGAAGGTGACCGACGCGCGGGGCCGGGTCGAGTTCGAGCACGTGTCGTTCTCGTACGACCCGGACAAGCCGCTGATCACCGATCTGAGCCTGGTCGCCGAGCCAGGGCAGACCGTCGCGATCGTCGGCCCGACCGGCGCCGGCAAGACCACGCTGGTCAACCTGATCATGCGGTTCTACGAGCTGAACGGCGGCCGGATCACGCTCGACGGCGTGGACATCACCGAGCTCACCCGGCACGACCTGCGCTCGCGGATCGGCATGGTGCTGCAGGACACCTGGCTGTTCGGCGGCACGATCCGGGACAACCTCCTCTACGGCAACCTGAACGCCACCGAGGAGGACATGCTGGCGGCCGCGAAGGCGACGTACGTCGACCGCTTCGTCCACAGCCTGCCCGACGGCTACGACACGGTCATCGACGAGGAAGGCAGCAACGTCAGCGCCGGTGAGAAGCAGCTGCTCACCATCGCCCGCGCGTTCCTCGCCGACCCGCAGTTGCTGATCCTCGACGAGGCGACCAGCTCGGTCGACACCCGCACGGAGGTCCTGGTCCAGCGCGCCATGGCCGCCCTGCGCTCCGACCGCACCAGCTTCGTCATCGCCCACCGCCTGTCCACCATCCGCGACGCGGACCTGATCCTCGTCATGGAGAACGGCGCGATCGTCGAACAGGGCAACCACAACGAACTCCTCACCCTGGACGGCGCCTACGCCCGCCTCTACAACGCCCAGTTCAGCGGCGCGGTAGTAGACATCGACGAGGAAGCAGCAGCCCTGACCGCCCCCGCCACCCCAGCCGCCCGCCCGATGGGCCGCTGACCCGGTGGGCGGGGACGCCACCCAGGCATCCCCGCCCACTGCAGCCTGTGGATAACTTCCGCGCCGGTATCGCCTTCTGTGCGGTACTTGACGCATGCCCACGAACTTCGTCCACGAACGCGGCACCCGGACCGCCCACCGGGTCGCGACGCGACTGAGCGTCGACGACCCCGCGGATGTCAGGACGCTGCGGGACGCCTACCTCGTGACCTACGAGTTTCCGGCTCCCCTGATGGTCCGGGTCGCCGACGACATGCTCGCCGACCTTCGGGAGGATGTTGCTGTCCGCAACGTCGATCGGGTGGTCGCGCTCGGCCGCGACGGCCACCATCTCGCTCTGGCAATGAGCCGGCTCGACGGACAGTTCTTCCATCGGCACGGATCGAACGTCGTGCTGTCACGTCTCCTGGTCGAGAACGCGCTCCAGGACCTCGAGCGTCACCAAGGCCTGACTTTCCCGCAGGTGCACGGGTTCCGGGGCACGGCATCCCGGGCGAATCCCGCGAACGCGGTTGGCGGGTATCAGATGCTGACGGACTACTTGCGCGGCGAGCGGGTGCCGGTCGGGCAGCCGGGGAGCCGGGTGGCACTGGTTGACACGAGCTTCAAGGGACGTGCCCAGGAGTTGCTGGCCGCGGTCTACCCGGAGACCGAGTTCGTCGGACGGTATGCGTTCCACGGCGAGTCGCCGGACGACCCGCATCCCGGAAGCAAGAAGGGCTATGAGGTCCACCTGCCCGCAGCGGAGACGCGGTCGGGGCAGGCCCTCGAGGCGCTGCCGGCCGACGAGTCGAAGACATTCGCGCACCGGCTCGCTCTGCACAGCATCGAGAAACTGCTCAACGGACCGATGTCGAGCCCGGAGCGGATCGACGCCACCGGTCCCGTGCAGTCCGGTCAGCGTCACGATCCGGACCCGCTGAAAGGCCTGAGCAGAGCGCGGTTGTCGCCTCGTCTCCGTGACCCTCGGGTGCGGGAGGGCGTGAAGGTGATGAATCTCAAGGCGGTCGCCGACCTGGCCCGGGATGTCGCCGTCCTGCGTGATGCGGGAGGCAACTACCGTCGGGGGCTCGAGGACGGCGCCGGCCGGTACCGCGGCGAGATCCGGGCGTGGATCGAGGGCCGGGCGACTGATCCGCGGCTTGCGGAGTTCCTCGGCTCGTTCGTGTATCGGGCCGACAACCGGCAGGTGGAGGCGCTACAGCAGACCTTGGACCGCGCGCAGGTGCCGGAACGTGACCGGCAGGCGATCTGGGCCGCGTACGAGCGGTGCGGGAGTGACGGCGACAAGCAAGTGTTCGTCGAGAATGTGTTCAGCGCGATGCGGAAAGGTGGAAATGGCGATGGGCGAGGATCGCGAAGAGGATCCCGTGGCGGAATGGATGGCGCTTGCGGGATGGGCCGCGATCTTTGACGAGTCCGACGATCTCGGCTTGATCGTCGGCGGGCCGCCACCGTCGCCCGGCCCGCCGGCGATCGCCACGGCGCCGATGATCATCGACACCGATCTGGGTGGGGATCCGGACGACACGGTGGCGCTGGTGGTGGCGGCTCGGCGGGTGCCGGAGTTGCGGTTGGTGGTGACGAGCGACGAGTACGGCGGGGAGCGGGCGCGGCTCGCGCGGTACCTGCTGGATATGGTCGGACGGCCGGATGTGCGCGTCGTGGCTGGTTCCGATCTGGGGAACAGCCGGATGTGGGTGATGGACGGGGTCTGTCCGGCTGAGGTGCCTCGGCAGGACACCGATGTGGTCGGTGTGATCGACGAGGTCTGCTCGGGAATCGAGGGACGGATTCGCTGGGTCGGCATGGGACCGCTGTCGAACCTTGCGCGGCTGCAACGTGAGGCGCCGGTGCTGATCCCGCGGATGGCGGTCACGCAGATGGGTGGGGCGATCAAGTACCGGGATCCGTCGCGGGCCGAGCACAACTTCCGGGTGGACGCGGAGGCGGCGATCCGGATGGTGCCGGAGCTGGGACGGTGGAATTCGAGGTTCGTGCTGTCGGACGTGACGTTCAACCCGGCGATGGAGATCACCCGCGAGTCCGCGCTCTACCAACGTTGGGGCCGCCCGGACGCGCAACCGTGGGAGCGGGTGCTGCGCGAGCACTTCGACCGCTGGATGGTGAAGTATCCGGGGTCGATGCAGCACGATGCGCTGACACTCGCGGCCGCGATGCTCTGGCCGGGTGTGCGGTTCGTGCGTGAGCACGTCGCGCTGGACGGCATCGGGCGGATGAGTCTGACGGCGGACGGCGAGGAGATCGCGATGTCGATCTCGGCGGACTATGCGGCCTTCATGACCTGGCTGGAGGACGCTTTGCACTAAGGAAGGGCCGCCGTGTGAGCGGCGGCCCTTCTCGGGATCACGTCCTGGGTAGGACGAGGCGGGGGTTTCGGGTCAGCAGGATGCCGAGGGTTGCGTAGCCGATGAGGAGGTGGGTGCCGCCGACCCAGCGGGAGGCCTCGGTGCCGAGGAGGATGTACGACGGGACTGTGACGACTGCCCAGCTCTCCGCGACCAGTGGCCACCAGCGGAGGACGCCTTGCCACCGGCCGGTGACGGCGAGCTTGACGGCGATGACGGCCATGCCGAGCATCGACAGTGGCCAGCAGACGTCCATCGGCGCCAGCCAGGCGGCGGATTGCAGGTCCGTCGGCAGGACGCCGTGCAGCAGGGACCAGAGGCTCGCGATGCCGAGGATCACGGCCTCGGCCTTCAGGAACCTTCGGGCGGCCCGCCCGGTACCGATCGCGCCGGTGCGGTACTGCACCGCCAGCAAGCAGAAGATGCCGATCTGGAACAGCAGCCCGGTCAGGTCGCCGATCCGGCCCGGGATGCCGTGCGGGTCCGTCGTGAACACGAAGATGCTCGCGGCCCACGCCAGCGTCCCCACCGTCAGCCCGAGACCGAGCCGCTGAACCGCCCGCTCCGACATCCCGGAAGCCGCGGAAGCCGCGGAAGCCCCGTGCCGCGGTGGCACTGCGTCGGTACGTGCTCTGGCTGGTGTTGTGGTCATGGTGTCCTCCCCCTGAGGTTCGTTGTCGATCACGAGTCTTCGGGGCGCGCCGACCCGGCCGGCAGGGCCTCGGGTCCTCGCGAGTGTCCCGAATACATTCGGGACAACTGACCCGCGACGCCGGGACACACTCTGAGTCACAATGCAGCGGTGGGGGAGGAGACACGGAGGGGATGGGGGCCGGCTGCACTCGGGGCAGCCGTCCTTCTGCTGTGCGCGGCCACCGTGGTCCTCGACCTGCGCAACGGCACCAACATCCCGTCCGCCGCCGAGTTGGACGCGGGCTGGACGTCCGCCCTCTCGGGTCTGGCCCTGGTCGTCCCCGGCCTGCTGCTCCTTCACCGCCTGCCGAGACACCCGGTCGCGTGGGTCCTGACCGGCTCCGGCCTGCTCTGGGTGATCGACGGCTTTGCCTCGAGCTGGGCGGCGTACGCGGTGTACACGCATCCCGGTCTGCCTGGCGCGTCCGCCGCGTACTGGTTCTACGCCCGGATCGGCGCCTTCCTGTTGCTCGGGCTGCCGCTGCTGATCCTGATCTTCCCGGACGGGCGACTCGTCGCCGGCCGCTTCTGGCGTGCTCTGTCGATCGCCGGCCTCGGCCTCACGACGCTGCTACCGCTGCTCCTGCTCGTTGCGCCGAGCTCCGTGATGGAGCGCTACCACTCGGCGGCCCTGCCACCGGAGATCGCCCGGCTGTCGCTCGATCCGCTAAGTATCGGGCTGCCGTACGACGTCTGGGCCGCGCTCTTGCGGATCGCATACAGCGCCGTGATCGTGAGCCTCGTCGTACCGTTCCTGGTCACCGTGCACCGCTACCGCCGAGCCGGCCGGAGCAATGACCGCGACCGCAAGGCGCAGATCCGTTGGCTGATGTGGGCCGCGCTGGTCGCCATGCTCGTGCTGATCGTGCCCTTCCACAACCCGCCCGCCGTACCGGCCGTCCTGTTCGGTCTCGCGATCGGGCTGACGTCCGCGGCGGTCGTCGTCGCGGTCACCAAGCACCGGCTGTACGCCGTCGATCGGCTGCTCCCGGCCACTTTCCTGTACGGCGTTCTGGCGGTGCTCGTGGTCGGCGTCGACCTGGCGGTGTTCGCGATCGCGGGCGGGGTGCTCGGCGAGCGCGACGCCGCGCTGGTCGCGATCGCGGTGGTCGCGGTGGTCTACGCTCCGCTGCGCGACCGGCTGTGGCGCTGGGTACGGCGCCTGGTCCGCGGCTCGCGCGAGGATCCGTACGCCACGATGTCCACGCTCGCCGAGCGGCTCGAGTCGGCCGCGGATCCGGAGCGGCAGTTGGGTGCGGTGGCCCGGACGGTCGCGGAGGCGTTCCGGTTGCCGTACGTCCGGGTCGAGATCGACCGGCCCGGCGGGGAGCGGGTGACCGTCGAGCACGGCCGCGAAGCCGGCCGGGCGCACGCCCTGCCCGTCGGGTATCGGGGTGAGCCGATCGGGCGGCTGGTGTTCTGCGCGGGCGGCGGTACGGCGTTGTCCGAGCGGGACCAGCGCCTGCTCGGAGACCTCGTGCGCCAGGCGGCCGCCGCAGCGCGGGCGAGCGAGCTCAGTGCCGAGCTGCAGAAGAGTCGCAGCCGATTGGTCGCCGCACGCGAGGAGGAGCGGCGCCGGATCCGGCGGGACCTGCACGACGGCCTTGGCCCGAGTCTGGGCGCTGTGGCGCTGCGCATCGAGACCGCGCGCAACCTGGCCGGGTCGGCCCCCGCGGAGGCTGACCGGATGCTCGACCTCGCGAGGAGCGAGGTGGCGGCCGCGCTGGCCGACGTACGACGGCTGGTGCACGACCTGCGGCCGCCGGCGCTCGACGAGCTGGGGCTGGTGCGGGCGATCGAGCAGCAAGCAGAGCGGTTCCGGCTCGGCGGACTGCGGGTGTCCGTGGACGCCGGCGTCCTCGGACCGCTTCCGGCCGGTGTCGAGGTCGCGGCGTACCGGATCGCGTCGGAGGCGCTGACCAACGTCGAGCGTCATGCGAAGGCGTCGCGGTGCGAGATCCAGCTGCGGCTGGAGGACGCGACGCTGGAGTTGTCGGTGACCGACGACGGTGTCGGGATCGGTGCCGAGGTGAATGCGGGGGTTGGCATGCTGTCGGTGCGTGAGCGAGCCGCTGAGCTCGGGGGAATCTGCAGCGTCAGCTGTCCGCCGGCGGGTGGCACTGTGGTCCAGGTCAGGCTGCCCTTGGACGCTGTACCGGAGGTTGTGAATGGCTGAGACGGTGCGCGTGATGCTGGCCGACGATCACCCGGTCTACCGGGACGGGTTGGCCGCCCTGCTCGGGTCTCTGGACGGCGTCGAGGTCGTCGGTACGGCGTCCGACGGTGTGGAGGCCGTGGACCGGGCGCGCGAACTGCAGCCCGACGTGGTCGTGATGGATGTGCAGATGCCGCGGCTGGACGGGATCGAGGCGACCCGGGCAATCACCTCGGACAGTCCGCACATCGGTGTCGTCGTGCTGACCATGGCCGAGGAGGACCAGACGCTGTTCGCGGCGATGCGGGCCGGTGCCCGCGGCTATCTGCTGAAGGGCGCCAACCAGGCGGAGATCCTGCGGGCGATCACCGCGGTCGCGCAGGGCGAGGCGATCTTCGGTCCGGCGATCGCCCGCCGGGTGGCCGAGTTCTTCGCAGCGGAGCCGGTAGCGACCCCGAACAGTCCTTTCCCGCAGCTGACCGCGCGCGAGCAGGAGATCCTCGCGCTGGTCGCCGCTGGGCGTTCGAACGCCCAGATCGCCGCCGAGCTTTTCCTGTCACCGAAGACGGTTCGCAACAACGTCTCGAACATCTTCGCCAAGCTGCACGTCGCCGACCGGGCCGAGGCGATCATCCAGGCCCGCAACGCCGGCCTCGGCCGCTGACTATCCGGCGGTACGGCGGGCGTAGGCGCGGGCCGCTCGGACCCGGTCGCCGCAGCGGGTGGAGCACCAGTGGCGGCGGCCGTGGCGGATCAGGTAGCGGTTGCAGGGGGTGGCGGCGCAGGCGGTGAGGGCTTCGGCTTCGGGGCTGGTGAGGAGGTCGGCAGCGTCGGCGGCGATGGTGGCCAGGGCGTGCTCGAGGATCTCGTTGGTGGGACAGGGGGCGGCTCGGTACGGCCCGGTCTTGTCGTCCCAGTGCAGGAGGTCGGCGGTCGGGACGCGGGTCAGGGCGTCGTTCACTGCGTCCAACGCCGCGGGCAGGGCCGGCGCGCCAGTGACGCGCGCAGCCAGCAGTGAGCGGACGTGCTCGCGGAGGGCACGGAGCTGGGTCGCGCACATCTCCTGTACGTCGGCGTCCTCGGGCGCGAGGTTGTGGGCTGTGAGCCACTCGTTCACCGAGGCCGGGCTGCCGAGCAGGTCGACGTACTGCCCGCCCGGGAGCGCGATCGCCGTGTTGGCGAAGTCCAGCGCGAGATGAGTGTCGGCGCCGGGTGCGGGCGGCAGCGGTGACTCCATGGATCTCATGGTACAGGTTGCGCTCATCCGTGAGAAAGATCTACCGTTCTCACGGATGCAAATCAATCTATCCGTGAGGTGATCGTGAAGCTGACGGCGTTGCTGGTCTGCGTGTTCGGAGTGACCTCGGGGGAGTTCGTGGTGGCCGGGATCCTCCCGGCGGTGGCCGGGGACCTGGGGGTGTCGATCCCGGCGGCGGGCCTGCTCGTCACGGCGTACGCGCTGGGGATGATCGTCGGCGGCCCGTTGCTGACGGCAATCACTGCCGGGCGGCCGCGCAAGCCGCTGGTCCTCGCGCTGCTGGCGGTCGCCGTCACCGGGAACCTGCTGTCCACGATCGCACCCGGGTACGGCGTGTTGTTCGCCGCGCGGATCGTGACGGCACTCGTCACCTCGACGTTCTTCGCCAACGCGATCGTGATCGCCACCGCCTCCGCGCCGCCGGACAAGAAGGCGTCGACCGTCGCGAAACTTGCCTTCGGCATGAACCTGGCGATGATCCTCGGCGCCCCGCTCGGCACCTGGATCGGTGAAGCGTTCGGCTGGCGGACGACGTTCGCGGCGATCACGGCCTGCTGCGCGACCGGCCTGGTGCTCGTCGCCCGCTTCGTGCCCGACGACCAGCCCGGCGTCCGCACCCGGGCGTTGGGGGAGTTCGCCGTGTTCCGCAGCCGCGAACTGCTCCTCGCGATCGCGATCACCGCCATCGCCAACATCGGCGTACTGATGGTGTTCACCTACCTCGCACCCCTGCTGACGGGCTCCGCATCGTTCCCGGCCGCGGCCGTCGCGCCGATGCTGCTGGTGTACGGCGTCGGCGCGACGATCGGCAACCTGGTTGGCGGCCGTCTGGCGGATCGGGCCCTGCTGCCGTCCCAGCTCGGCGCGCTCGCACTCCTCGTCGTCCTGTTCGTCGTCCTGAGGCTGAGCCCGAGCACGACACTGACCGGCGTGCTCGTGTTCGCCCTGGGCGCGGTCGGCTTCTCCGTGATCCCCGGCATGCAGGCCAGAGTCCTGACCACCGCCGCGACAGCCCCGACGCTGGCGATCGCGGTCAACGCCTCGGCGTACCAGGTCGCGGCGGCCTTCGCCGGCTGGCTGGGCGGTCGCGTCATCGCCGGCCCCGGCCTGCCCGCGATCTACGTCGTCGCGGCGGGCACCACCGTCCTCGGCGCCCTACTCACCGCCGTGGCGTTGCGGAGTCACGCCAGTACACGGCTCACGAACTCCCGGAAGCCGTCCGGCGCCGAGAACATCGGCATGTGATCAGCCTCCGGCAGCACCGTCAGCTCGGCGTACGGCGCGTGCGCGGCCAGCCGCCGTCCCCAGAGCTGAGTGCCGTCGAAGTCGCGGCCACCGATCAGGACGGAGATCGCCGTGGTGAGTTCGGTGAAGCGGTGCTTGACCGGCGGGTCGAGCTCGACGCCGTGGTGAACAGGCATCGTCATGACACGCGAGTTCGCGATCTCCAGGCCGACGAGCAGCCGCCGGTCGTCGCCGCGGACGGCCGGGCACCAGCCTTGGACGTCGTGCTCGGCAGCAGCCGGTATGCCGTCGGACTCGAGCACCTTGGCCTGCTGCGCGAAGTGAGCGCGCATCACGACCCGGGCGGCCTCTTCGGCCGGTGTCGGGTCCGGGAACTCGCCGAACGACCCGCCGACGACGCACAGGTGCGTGACCCGATCAGGATGCCGATGCGCGAACCCGAGCCCGCGCCGCCCACCGTCGGAGACCCCGACCAGCACAGTACGCTCGATACCCGCCGCATCGAGTACGGCGGCCAGGTCGGCGATCTCGTCGTACTCGCGGTCGGCCGGTGACGACAGGCCGGTGTCGCGGTAGTCCCAGGTCGTGACACGGTGAGTCTCCGCGAGCCAGGCCACGGTCGACGACCACATGCGGACATCAGCCAGGCCGCCGTTGAGCAGGACGACATCCGGGCCCGCACCGTGCTGCTCGAAGTACAGGTAACCGTCGGGAACGTTGACGAAGGGCATGCGGGCAGTCTGCTGCAGCGCGGACTGCCCGCCTATCGGGAATTCTCCCTAGCCGGCCCGGTTCAGGCGGCGGACGGCGAGCTCGGCCAGCAGCGCCGCGCCGTCCGGCAGGACCGAGTCGTCGAAGTTCGCCAAGGGGGAGTGGTTGTCGGGTGCCGCATCCGGATCGGCGGAGGCGCAGGCGCTGAGGTTGAGATAGACGCCCGGGACCTCCTGCAGGACATAGGAGAAGTCCTCCGCGCCGCAGCGCGGGTTGGGACGCTCGCGGAACCGGTCGGCGCCGAACACGTCCACGATCGTCTCGCGGGCGAAGTCGAACTCGGCCTCGTTGTTGACCGTCACCGGGTAGCCGACCTGGTACTCGGCCTCGACCTGCACGCCATGCGCGGCCGCGAGCCCTTCGACCAGCTGGATCGATGCCTCCTGCACCTTCGCCCGGGCCGCCTCGGAGAACGTCCGCACGGTCGCGTCGAAGAACGCGTCGTCCGGGATGATGTTCTCCTTCGTGCCACCCGCGATCCGGCCGACCGTGAGCACGACCGGGTCGAACACGTCGAACTGACGCGTGACCAGGATCTGCAACGCGGTCACGATCTCGCACAGCACCGGGATCGGGTCCTTGCCGCGGTACGGCGTCGAGCCGTGCGTGCCCGCGCCGACGACGCGCACGTGCAGCTGATCGGCCGCCGCCATGAACGAGCCGGGCCTGCTGCTCCACATCCCCAGCGGCTGCGAGGACGACCCGACGTGCAGCCCGTACGCCGCGTCGGCCCGCCGGCCCGCCGCATCGAGCACGCCCTCGCGGATCATGATCGGCGCACCGCCGGACGTCTCCTCGCCCGGCTGGAACATGAACACCACGTCGCCCGGCAGCTCGTCGCGCAGCGCCGACAGCACCTTCGCGGCGCCGACCAGGCCCGCGACGTGCAGGTCGTGACCGCAGGCGTGCATCATCCCGGGATGCTGGGAGGAGAACGGCACGTCGGTGCGCTCGGTGACCGGCAGCGCGTCCATGTCGCCGCGCAGCAGCACCACAGGACGCACGGATGACATCTGCCGGGCGCCGCCGCGCAGTACGGCGGTCACCGACGACAGCTCCTTGCCGAGCGTGATCTCCAACGGCAGACCGGCGAGCGCGTCCAGGATCAGCTGCTGCGTCTTGGGCAGGTCCAGGTCGTACTCCGGGACCTGGTGCAGCGCCCGGCGCAGCGTGACGATCTCCTCGCGGAACTGTTCCGCCAGCTCGCGCGTCCTCACGCTTTCGGACCCAGGTCGAGGGCCGACATCACGCGTTGCGCGCTGCTGCCGAGCTCGAGCAGCTCGACGAGGTCCAGCCAGCGCTCCGGGTCCTTGATCTCGCGCGGCATCGTCGCGTCGTACGTCCCGACCGGGGCGTCCTTCGCGACCGCCACCACCTTCGGCGCGACGTCCAGGTAGTCGCTGTCGGCCAGGATCTTCTTCTTCACCCCGGGCGCCATCGGCGTCGACGGGTCGGCGGCCGCGGCGCGGATCGCGTCCAGGTCGCCGTACGACGTGACCAGCGCGGCGGCGGTCTTCTCGCCGATCCCCTTCACGCCGGGCAGGCCGTCGGACGCGTCACCGCGGAGCGTGGCGAAGTCGGCGTACCGCTGGGCGGGGATCTCGTACTTCGCGAGCAGCGCCTTCTCGTCGTACACCTCGGCGCGGCCGACGCCGCGGGCGGCCGTGTAGACGACCCGGACGCCGCGGCTGTCGTCGATCAGCTGGAACAGGTCGCGGTCGCCGGTGACCACGTCGACCGGCATCGTCGCCTGGTGCGACAGCGTGCCGATCACGTCGTCGGCCTCGTGGTCCGGTGCGCCGACGACGGCGATGCCGATCGCCTCCAGGCAGGCGCGGATGTACGGCACCTGGACCTCCAGGCGGTCCGGCACGTCCTCGACCTGCTCGCCCTTCGGCGTCACGAACTCGACCCGCTGCGCCTTGTACGACGGGATCAGCGCGACCCGCCAGGACGGGCGCCAGTTGTCGTCCCAGCAGGCGACCAGGTGGGTGGGCCGGTGGTTCTCGGTCAGCCGCGCGATGAAGTCGAGCAGCCCGCGGATCGCGTTGGTCGGCGTACCGTCGGCGGCCTTCATCGTGTCGGGCACGCCGAAGAACGCACGGAAGTACAACGACGCGGTGTCGAGCAGCATCAGGCGCTGTCCTGTCGCTGAATCTGGTACTGGCATAGGGGGATGCTTTCACAGCCCGCCGACAGGTCGCGATGCACAAGCCCTTGCCACCGGCGCGTGGTAGACCAAGGATCAGTACCGACCCTGGGGAGGGGATGCGGATGCTTCGGTCGTGGTTGTGCAGGCTGATGGTGGTTCTTGGAGTGCTCGCGGTGCCGCTGCACGCGGTGCCGGCGTCGGCGAACGTGGACAAGCCCGTGACAGTGATGACGCGCAACCTGTACCTCGGCGCGGACGTCCAGCGGCCGATCGAGGCCACCGCCGGACTCACCGGTGCGGCGGCGTTCGTCGCGCTGGGCAACGCGAACCACGTGACGCGCGCGATCGTGGACAGGACGAACTTCCCGCGCCGCAGTCAGCTGCTCGCCGAGGAGATCTCCGCGGCGAAGCCGGATCTGGTCGGGCTGCAGGAGGTCGCGCTCTGGAGGCACGGGCCTCTGGAACTGCCCGGGTCGGGGAGTCCGGGCGCGCTGAACGCGACGACCGTGGACTACGACTACCTGGCGATCCTGCTCCAGGACCTGCGCCGGACGGGCGTTCCGTACAAGGCGGTCGTGGTCCAGCAGGAGTCCGACGTGGAAGCGCCGTCCTTCGTCGGGAACCCGTTCACGGGTACGGCGACCGACGGGCGGGACGTGCGGCTCACGATCCGTGACGTGATTCTGCTCCGGGCGTCGAGCAACCTGCGGGTGCTGGACTCGGGCAGCGGTCAGTACAACGCCCGGCTCGTGCTGTCGGTCGCCGGTCTCCCGGCGACGTTCGTGCGCGGGTACAACTGGGTGGACGTCGCGCACGGTTCCGGGCGCCCGTTCCGCTTCGTCAACACGCATCTGGAAGCGTTCAGCTCCGACCTGGCGCTCGCCCAGGCGACCGAGTTGCTCGCCGGGCCCGCGGCCGACCGTGGCCGGACGACGATCATCGGCTGCGACTGCAACTCCGATCCGCTGAACAGCTCGGTGAAGCCGCACGACCATGTTCCGCACAAGGCGCCGTACGACTTCGTCACCGGGCCCGGCGGATTCACCGACCTCTGGCTGACCTGGAGGCCCGCGAACGAGGGCTGGACGTCCGGGCTGAACGAGACGGTCGACGAGCCGGCGCCGCCGTCGTTCGACCACCGCATCGACATGATCTTCGCGCGCCCGGCGCCCGGCGAGCAGGTCCGGGTGATCGCGGGCGCGGTGACCGGGGCGGACAGTTCGGCCAAGGATCCGGTCACCGGCCTGTGGCCGTCGGACCACGCCGGGGTCGTGCTCACCGTCGCGAGATGACGAGCGGGCGGAGGGTTTCCTCAAGTAGTGTCTCCAGGATGGAGGACCTGGACCGCAAGATCGTCGGCCTGCTCGCGTCCGACGGCAGGATGAGCTTCACCGACCTGGGCAAGGCGACCGGCCTGTCCACGTCCGCCGTGCACCAGCGGGTGAAGCGGCTCGAGCAGCGCGGCATCATCCAGGGGTACGCCGCGACCGTCGACCACACGGCGCTCGACCTGCCGCTCACCGCGCTGATCGCGATCCGGCCGATCGACCCGTCCCAGGCCGACGACTCACCGGAGCGGCTCCGCGACGTCCGCGAGATCGAGTCCTGCTACTCGGTGGCCGGCGACTCCAGCTACATCCTCGTGGTCCGGGTCGCCTCGCCGGCCGCGCTGGAAAACCTGCTGGCCGTGATCCGGGCCCGCGCGAACGTGTCCACGACCACGACGATCGTGCTGAGCACGCCGTACGAGCGCCGTCCGCCGGCGCTGTGAAGGTTCTGCTCAGCGACCTGTTCAGCACGCTCGTCCACGGCGGCGACGCTTCTCGTGACCTGGTGAACGCTCGGATGGGTGCGGTGCTGGGCGTCGACGGGGTCGCGTTCCAGCAGGCGTTCGACGCGTGTTCGTACGAGCGGTTCATCGGGGCGTACGGCGATCTGCCCAGCACGCTGCGCGTGATCGCCGAGAGGTGCGGCGGCGCACCCACCGACGAACAAGTGGCGGAGGCAACGAGCCTGCGGCGGGCGGTGGCGCAACGGCTGCTCGCGAGTGTGCCGGCGACGACGCTGGAAACACTGGCCGCCTTCAAGGCCGCGGGTTGGCGGATCGGGTTGGTCAGCAACATCACCGCGGAAACCCAGCTGCAGTGGCCGAGCAGCCCGCTGGCGCAGTACTTCGACGCGACCGCCTTCTCGGCCGAGCTCGGCGCCGCAAAGCCCGAACCAGCCATCTACAAGGCGGCCTGCGCAGCCCTGGACGCAGATCCCCGCGACTGCCTCTACGTAGGCGACGGCAACGACAACGAACTCCCCGCGGCCGCCGCCCTCGGCATGCACGCGATCCGCACGGTGGAACACGCAGACAGCGATCCGACCTGGCAGGGGCCGACCATCAGGACCTTCGCGGACCTGCGTGGTCAACTCGGTCAGTAGCCGCCGGCATCGACGAGTTGGGATTCCAGGGCCACGACCTGGATCTTGCCCTTGCCCTTCGGCGGGATCAGCAGGACCGCGTCGTGGATCGTCGTCGAGGTCAGCGCGCTCTGGTACTTCACCGTCGCCGGGCTGAAAGCGGTCATCGGGAGCTTCGACCACCAGAAGTTGTAGTCCTTCCCGACCAGCAGGGTGTGCTCGCGGACGAGCGAGACGAACACCAACGCGGTGCCGGACTTGGTCACGTAGGCGGGGGATTGCTTCGGGGGCGTGAACACGTCGGTGATGCCACGGACGGAGTTCGGGGGATTCGCCTGCGCTGCCCGGGTCTTCGCGAGGCTCGTGATCAACTTCGTGACGTCGACGTTCGGTTGGAAGGCCGCGGCTCGGGGTGACTTGGCGCCGACGGTCAGGTACGTCGCCAGCGCGGTGACGGCCGCTTGGGGTGCGGCGGCCAGCCGGGTGTCGTCGCGCTTGGTCGCCGGGCGGAGGTCAGCGAGGTCGGGGAGCTTGACAGTGGTCTTCAGGCCGGCGGCGAAGCTGAGCAGCCAGGGGCTGCCGGCGGCCTGGCGCTGCCACAGACCGAGATGGCGGTAGTTCTTGTCGTTGGAGATGCCGGACGAACTGACGAAGCTCATCGGGTAGCTGCCGTACTGCGGTGCGCCGATCGTCGGTTTCGTGTACGTGAAGGCGGTCGTCGGCTTGGCCTTGCCGGCTTTGTCGATCTCGTATCCCGCTTGGCTCTGACGGACGAGGTTGCCGCTTTCAACGGTCGCGATGAGCTTGCTGTCGCGGGTGCGGTTCGCCTTGTTGTTCACCGCGTTGTAGTGCGCGATGACGTCGGTTGCTGCGGAACTGCTGATTGCGGGGCGGGTCAGTACGGTGACCGTGTCGGCCGGCGGGACAGCCGCACACCCGGCCACCGTTCCGAGCGCCAGGCCCACCACGACAACCCGCCGAGCCGTACCGCCGCCGGCCGGCCACCGCGACGGGGGTTGCCCCTGCGACGGCGGTTGGCCGTGCGCGGGCGGGTACTGAGCCGGCGGTCGCTGAGCCGGCGGCTGTTGCGCCGGCGGGTACTGGGCGGGCGGGTACGGCTCGGGTGCAGGCTGAGCCGGTGGGTAGGCCGCCGTCGGGTACTGGGTGCTGTGCTGCGGGTTCTGCTGGACGTACCCGCCGCCATGTGTGGGGGAGCCGAGGGATTTGGCCGGGCGGCGGCGGAAGAGCACCAGAAGGATGCCGAGGGCAAGCAGGACGAGGCCCGCGGCGAAGATCCCCAGCGCGGTGCTGAACGCGCCCTTGATCTCGAGCCCGAGGTCGACCCGCGTGTCCGGTGCCGTCTTGCCGTCGGCGTTCATGACGACGACCTCGTACGGGCCGTCCTCGATCGGCCAGGCGATCGACTGGCTACCGGCACCGTCCGCCTTGGCGACCCACCAGTCAAGCGTCGCAGGCGCGGTCAGTGGCCCCGCCGTACCCTTCACATCCTGCGTCGTCAACGCGATCGGGTACTCGAGCTGGACCAAGCGAGAGTGTGCAGTGCCCTTCAGGTAACTCTCGACGTCGAAGTCCCGGCCGACGCCGACGAACACCGGCGTACCCTTCGTGGATCGTACGTCGACGTGCAGCACGGGCCCGTTCCGGTCGAGCATCTCCGGCGTGCTGGCGATCGCCAGCCCCTTGCTGCTGAGCGGCTGCTCGCCGGTTCGGACGGTGTTGTCCGGCCCGATCAACCAGAACGCCGCGGCCCCGCCGAGCACCGCGACGATCAACCCGATGAGGGCCAGCAGAACACCAAAGATCCGGCGGATCACCCGCACACGAAACTCCCGAGATCGCAGCGTGCCTCAGACACACCGCCCAACAAGCGACCCGTGATGTTAGCGCTTACCAAGCGCACCCCTGGCGCCGCGGTCGAAGACACCGGCCAAGTTGTGACCTCAGCACCCACCTGCCTCGCAGGAAGTTGCAAAGTCTTCGGTGCCGCCCCCTGCGGTGGCACCGAAGACTGATTTGGGGTTAGTTGATATCCAGCAGCTTCTGGGATTCGGCGGCCGCGCGGGAGGCGGCGGCTCGTTGTTCGGCTTCGGCGAGGTGGTTGCCGGCGTGCTGGGTCCACCAGTCCTGGCCCTCGCGGGGGAGGGTGTCGATCGGGTCGTAGTACTCGTAGGTGCGGTTGAGCGCCTCGGGGTCCTGCTGCTCGATGCCGGTGCGGTAGTTCTTCTTCCAGTACGAGATGCCCCGCACCTCGTCGTACTCGGACAGCTGGTGCACCCAGCGCTTGCCGACGTACGGCACGTCGCAGACGATCCGCGGCGTCGCGAAGCCGGGCAGGTATCCGAGGATGCCGTGCTGCAGGTGCTGCGCATCGCGCACCGAGACCCGCCAGTGCTCCGAGAACGGGATCATGTCGCACATGTAGAAGTAGTACGGCGTGATGTTCGCGCCGTCGAGCAACGCGAAGCACAGGTCGAGCAGCTGCGGGATCGAGTCGTTCACGCCGCGCATCAGGACGCCCTGGTTCCGCACGTCGCGCAGACCGGCCTCGAGCATCGCCTTCGACGCCTCGGCGACCAGCGGGGTCACGGACTGCGCCGCGTTCACGTGCGTGTGCATCGCGAGCATCACGCCGCGGCTGCGCGCCACCGACGCGACGCGCTCCACACCCGACAGCACGTCGGACGACAGCCAGTGCTGCGGCATCCCCATCAGCGCCTTCGTGGCCAGCCGGATGTCGCGGATGTTCTCGATCTCCAGCAGGCTGGTCAGGAACGCCTCGAGCCGCGGCCAGGGCATGTTCGCGACGTCGCCGCCGGACACGACGACGTCCCGGACCCCGGGCGTACGGCGCAGGTAGTCGAGCATGTCGTCGAGCCGGGTCTGCGGCTTGGCGACGAACTTCAGCTTGTCGATCACCGGCGTCGAGTTCCCGACCAGGTCCATCCGCGTGCAGTGACCGCAGTACTGCGGGCACGTCGGCAGGATCTCCGCGAGGACCTTGGTCGGGTAACGGTGGGTCAACCCCTCCGTGGCCCACATCTCGTGCTCGTGCAGCGAGTCCCGGGTCGCGTGCGGGTGCGACGGCCAGTCGGTCCGCCGGTCACTGAACACGGGCAGCATGTAGCGGCGGACCGGGTCCGCGTAGAACGCCTCGGTGTAGTCGGCGGCGCCGGCCGGGACGATCGTGTTCAGCATCTGCGGCGGCAGCAGCATCGACATCGTCGCGCGCTCGGCCTGGTCGCGGGTGAGGTCCTCGTAGAACCGCTCCTCGAGCAGGTCGCCCATCACCTCACGCAGCTGCTTCACGTTCTTCACGCAGTGCGACCTCTGCCACTGCACCGACCGCCACTCGTCGGCGGTGACGTCCTTCCAGCCGGGCAGCCGGGTCCAGTCCGGTTCGACCAGCTCGGTGCGCCGGTAGAGGTACGGCTGGCCGTCGCCAGGCTCCGAAGACGCCAGCTCCGGGGTGATCAGGTCGGTCACAGGTCCTCCGCGGGGACGTGGGGTGATGCGGTCTGATGTGAGGATAGCGATAGAACTTCCCTCAGATCCAACAGTACGCCGTAAGAATTCCCGTCACGGCGCGCTGTGAGTAGTATTTTGCCCGACCGCATAGAGGAGGATCAGTGTCATCGAGCCCGGTAGGACTGCACCGCGTACTCGCGCCGTCCGGCGTGTTGCCGCAGGCGGCGGAGAAACTCGACGCCCGTCCCGGTATCTGGCCCGACGAGGTCCGCATCGCGGTCGAGCGCCTGAACCTGGACGCCGCGTCGTACCGCCAGTTGGCCGAGGCGCACGGCGGTGACGGTACGGCGATCCGCCGGGCGGTCCTGGACATCGTCGAGACCCGCGGCAAGATGCAGAACCCGGTCACCGGCTCCGGCGGGATGCTTGTCGGCGTGGTCGACGAGGCCGGTCCGGACTCGCCGCTCGGGCTCCGCAAGGGCGACCGGGTCGCGACCCTGGTGTCGCTGACGTTGACGCCGCTGCAGATCACCGACGGTCTGCAGGACTGGGACGGCAAGAGCGAGCAGGTGCCGGCGCAGGGGCATGCGATCCTGTTCGCCCGGTCGATCGTCGCGAAGCTGCCGGACGACCTGAAGCCGGAGCTCTCGCTGGCAGTCATGGACGTGTGCGGCGCACCGGCGCTGACCGCGCGCGTGGTCGGCTCGTATGTCGACAAAGGCATAAAGCCTGTCGTGTCAGTAATTGGTGGCGCAGGTAAGTCCGGGTCGCTGTCACTGGCCGCGGCGCGGGCGGCGGGTGCAGCGCGCACGATCGGAGTCGTCCCGTTCCAAGCCGAGCACGACCGGCTGACCGAGGCGGGTCTGGCCGATGTCGTCGCGCTGGCCGACGCCCGCGATCCGGTGGCCCTGGCGCAGGCCGTCGAAGCTGCCGGGGGACCTGCGGACATCACTGTCGTGTGCGTCGACGTACCGGGGTGCGAGCACGGTGCGGTCCTGTCGACCGCGGCCGGCGGCACCGTGATCTTCTTCTCGATGGCGACCTCGTTCTCCGCGGCCGCGCTCGGCGCCGAAGGCCTGGCGGCGGACGTCACGATGCTGGTCGGGAACGGGTACGTCCCGGGTCACGCGGACTATGCGATGGAGCTGTTGCGGACCGAGCCGGGTGTCCGTGGTCTGTTCGAGAGCAGGCTGGCGGAGGATTAGGCCGTGCGCACACTTCTGACGAACGGCTCCGTCTACTCGCCCGCCGACCCCCACGCCACCGCGATCGCCTTCGACGACGGGGTGGTGACCTGGCTCGGCGACGACACCGGCGCGGGCTCGTACGCCGACGGCGCCGACGAGGTCGTCGACCTGGACGGCAAGCTGGTCACGCCGGCCTTCGTCGACGCCCACGTCCACGCCGCCCAGGCCGGTGCGCTGCTGACCGGTCTCGACCTCGCCGGTACGACGTCACTCACCGACGCCCTGGACCGCCTGGCGGCCTTCGCGGCCAACCTGCCCGAGGACGCGGTGATCGAGGGCGCTGGGTGGGACGAGACGACGTGGCCGGAGGGCCGGGTGCCGACGGCGCAGGAGCTGGATGCGGCCGGTGGTGGGCGGCGCGTGTACCTGTCCCGGGTGGACGGGCATTCCGGCGTGATCTCCTCCGCCCTGATCCCGACCGCCCACGGAGCTGGCCTGGACAGCACTGGCCGCTTGGAGCGGGACGCACACCATGCCGTCCGGGACGCGCTGAGCGAGCTGATCGGTCCGGAGCAGCGGCGGATGCACATCACCGCCGCGCTGCAGGCGATGGCCGCGAAGGGGATCGGGGCGTTCCACGAGATGGCGGCGCCGCACATCGGGCCGTTGTGGGAGTTGCCGATCGTCCGCGAGGTGGCCGAGGAGCTCGGCCTGTCGGCGACGCTGTACTGGGGCGAGCCGGGCGCGTTCGAGCACATCGGCACCTACGGGCTCGCGGGCCTGGCCGGCGATCTGAACGCCGACGGCGCACTGGGTTCGCGGACGGCGGCGCTGCGCGAGCCGTACGCCGATCACGCCGAGCACCGCGGGCACGCGTACCTGACGCCGGAGCAGATCGCCGAGCACGTGGTCGCCTGCACCGAGCGCAACGTGCAGGCCGGGTTCCACTGCATCGGGGACGAGGCGCTCGACAACATCGCCCGCGGGTTCGAGCTCGCCGCCGAGAAGGTCGGCGCCCAAGCGCTCGTCGCGGCCCGGCACCGGCTCGAGCACGTCGAAATGGTCGACACCGCAACGATCGCCGTCCTCGCCCGCTGCGGTGTCGTCGCGAGCGTGCAGCCGATGTTCGACGGCCTGTGGGGCGGTCCGGACGGCATGTACGCCGGCCGCGTCGGCGACCGCTGGCGGGGGATGAACCCGTTCGGTTCGCTGGCCCGTGCCGGCGTCGTCCTCGCCTTCGGGTCGGACTCCCCGGTGACCGAGCTCGGCGGCTGGGAAGCCGTCCGCGCGGCCGCGTTCCACCACGAGCAGTCCGAGCGGATCACCGTCCGGGCGGCCTTCCAGGCGCACACCCGCGGCGGCTGGCGAGCCGTGGGGATCGACGACGCCGGTGTGCTCGCGCCCGGCGCCGCCGCGACGTACGCGATCTGGGAGAGCGACGCGGACCTCGTCGTGCAGACGCCGGACGAGCGCGTCGCCGCCTGGTCGACCGATCCGCGGGCCGGCGTGCCGGTGCTGCCGGACCTGAGCCAGGGAACACCCACCTGCGTGCGCACGGTCGTGGGTGGCCGTGTCGTCCATCAAGCCGAGGGATTGTGATGCCGAAGAAGCTCGACCTCGATCCGGTCACCGTCCGGAAGGCGCGCAGCCTCGCGCGCAAGGCCGGCAAGCCGATCGTCGACCTCGCCCGTCAGCACACCACGGTGTCGGTCGAGCGAGCGGTACTACGGCTCGCCGGCCTGACCGGCGCCGACACCGAAGGCATCCCGTGGGTGAACCGGCTCGCCGACACCGTGCGCGCCGACGTCGGCCTCGAACACGGGCTCGCGCTGCCGGTCTGGGACGCACTGCTCCGCGGCGAGGCCGAGGACCTGAGCGTGCTGGCGCAGAAGGCTGCGTCCGGCTCCGTCAGGTTCCGGATGCCGGAGGGCCGCGACGCCGTCCGGGCCCGGTCCGCTGCGCGGAAGGTCGCGGCCGCCGGGCTGAAGCGGATCGACGGCCGGCGGCGGGAACGGGACCGGCTCGTCAAGCGGCACGGCGACCCGGAGCAGCGGCCGTGGATCTATCTGATCGTCGCCACCGGCGACATCTACGAGGACATCCCGCAGGCGCAGGCGGCCGCTCGTGAGGGCGCCGACATCATCGCGGTGATCCGGTCGACCGGGCAGTCGCTGCTCGACTACGTGCCCGAGGGCGCGACCCGCGAGGGCTTCGCCGGGACGTACGCGACGCAGGAGAACTTCCGGCTGATGCGGGCCGCCCTGGACGAGTCGTCGAAGGAACTCGGCCGCTACGTCCGGCTGACCAACTACGCCTCCGGTCTGTGCATGCCGGAGATCGCGACGCTGGCCGGGCTCGAGCGGCTCGACATGATGCTGAACGACTCGATGTACGGGATCCTCTTCCGCGACATCAACCCGATCCGGACGTTCGTCGACCAGCGCTTCAGCCGGCAGATCCACGCGCGCGCCGGGATCATCATCAACACCGGCGAGGACAACTACCTGACCACGGCCGACGCGGTCGAGGCCGCGCACACCGTGACGGTCTCGCAGTTGCTGAACGAGTACTTCGCCAAGGAGGCCGGGCTCGAGGACTGGCAGCTCGGGCTCGGGCACGCGTTCGAGATCAACCCGGACCTGCCGGACTCGTTCCGGCTCGAGCTCGCGCACGCGCTGCTCGCCCGGCAGCTGTTCCCGAAGGCGCCGCTGAAGTGGATGCCGCCGACCCGGCACATGACCGGCGACGTGTTCCGCGGCTACCTGCTGGACGGGTTCTTCAACCTGGCCGGCGCGATGACCGGGCAGGGCATCCTGCTGGTCGGCATGATGACCGAGGCGGTCGTGACGCCGTGGATCTCGGACCGGGACCTGGCGCTGCAGAACGTCCGGTACGTGTTGGGTGCCGCGGGCAACCTTCACGAGGACTTCCGGCCGGAGCCGAACGGGTTCATCGCGACCCGGGCGCGGCAAGTGCTGGCCGAGTCGGTCGAGCTGCTGGAGGAGATCGTCGACGACGGCCTGCTGAACGCGATCGGCGACGGCACGTTCGGGCTGATGAAGCGGCCGCAGGACGCCGGGCGCGGCCTCGACGGCGTCGCGCGGAAGTCCGCGGAGTACTACAACCCGGCGATCGAGCTGTTGGAGGAGGGCAAGTGAGCATCATCCGGCCGTACGGCGACACAACGGGCGACGGGATGGTGCAGCTGTCGTTCACGCTGCCGGTCCCGCACGACAAGCGGGCCGAGGGCGCGGCGGTCCAGCTGGCCAACAAGATGGGCATGGACCCCGCGCTGGTCGTGCACTCGAAGGCGATCGGCCCGGACTTCACGTTCTTCGTGGTCTACGGTCCGGTGAACCACCTCGTCGACACGTCGAAGGTCGAGGTGATGGAGCGCGACTACCCGCTGCTGTCGCCGAAGGAGGTCAACCTCGCGATCCGCAAGGGCCTGCGCCGCCGCCTCACCGTGGTCGGCGCCTGCATCGGCACCGACGCGCACACGGTCGGCATCGACGCGATCCTGAACATCAAGGGCTTCGCGGGCGAGAAGGGCCTGGAGTACTACCGCGAGGTGAAGGTGGTGAACCTCGGCGCCCAGGTCGCCGTACCGGAGCTGGTCCGGCGTGCCAAGGCGGACAAGGCCGACGCGATCCTGGTCTCGCAGGTGGTGACGCAGCGCGAGGCGCACGTGCTGAACACCAAGGAGATGTCGGCGGCCTTCCGGGAGGCGTACGCCGAGGACGCGCGGCCGGTACTCGTTGCCGGCGGCCCCCGTTTCACCGAGCAGATGGCCGGCGAGCTCGGTGTCGACCGGGTGTTCGGCCGCGGCACGACGCCGGGTGAAGTGGCCAGTTATCTCGTCGACGCGTTGGTGACCAAGCGCCACGCCTACCGGAGGAGTGCATAGGTGTCGAAGGCAACTGTCGGGCTGACGGTGACGCATCGTCGGTACGTTCCGTACAGCCACGCGCACTACGCCGGCAACCTGGTCGACGGGGCGTACGTGCTGGCCCTGTTCGGGGACGTCGCGACCGAGGTGTGTATCCAGTCGGACGGCGACGAGGGCCTGTTCGCGTCGTACTCCGACGTGCAGTTCCTGCAGCCGCTCCGGGCCGGTGACGTCGTCGAGGTGAAGGCGACGATCAGCCGGGTCGGCAACCGCAGCCGCGACCTCGATTTCAGCGCGTACGTCGTCTGCCGCGGACGTCCGGACCGGTCCGAGTCGGCGGCCGAGGTGCTGGCCGAGCCGCTGGAGATCACCCGGGCCAAGGGAACCGTTGTCGTACCGGTTGCGTGACGATTGGTTGCCCTCGGTAACGATCACGTGGAGTGCCGACACGACTCTGTAACGTGACTACGGTGAGGGATCCTCGTTTTCCTTTGCAGGGCGGGCGATCGTGTTACAACGGGTTCAAAGAGCCGGGGAGAGGTTGACACCGTCGCCCTCAGCGAGCATCGTTTTGGGAGTCGTCAATATCCGTTTGTTCAACGGTCACATGAAGTTCGGCCGCCGGATGATCCCGCGACGCTGACCAGGCCAAAGCCAGGCTTGAGTCGACGGGGGCTGAGATCGCCGGCGGTTAGCCCCCCGCGGGGCAGAGGTGGAAGAGGCTCGGCGGCCAGTAGACAACAGCCGCGCGGTGCGCAGCCAGTGCATCGCCGGTTGGTCCGAAGGCACGCCGAGCCTCTTTCCTCTCTTCCGGCGTGAATTGCAGCGGTGTGACTGGTCGACCCGGGTGATTCGCCCCGGCCTCGGTACCTTCAGCGGCGTCTGCGCGCACAGGTAGAGCGGTGTGCGCCGGCTGATCGAGTGACACCTGATGGCCGCCGGGCGGATACATTGGCGTGTCCCGGACGTTGTACGGTCGGGCGACCGGCGTGCGCCGGTGACGTGAGGACAAGGGGTTGACCGCGTGGACCGGTTGAAGGCGCTGGGACGGCTGCTGCCGCGAGTGGCGGTGGCCGTGGCCGCCGGGGTGCTGCTCGGCTTCGCGTTCGAACCGCACGACCTCCCGTGGCTGACGATCGTCGCCGTTGCGCTGTTCCTGGCCGCGCTGAACGGAATCTCGATGAAGGCCGGCTTCCTGGTCGGCGCCGGGTTCGGCATCGCGTACTACGCCGTGCTGGTGCCGTGGCTGAGCGTCATCGGCGGCGATGCCGCGATCGCCCTGGCGATCCTCGAAGGCCTGTTCTACGCCGTGTTCGGGATGTTCGCGACACAGGTCCTGAAGCTGCGGCTGTGGCCGCTGTGGATCCCTTGTCTGTGGGTGGCGACCGAGTTCGCGACCGCGTCGGTGCCGTTCGGCGGGTTCCCGTGGGGCCGGCTGGCATGGGCGTTCTCCGACGAGTCGCTGGGCAAGCTCGCCGCCTTCGTCGGTATCCCGGGCCTCAGCTTCGTCGTCGCGCTCGTCGGTGTCCTGGTGTACGCCGTCCTGCGCCGCGGGACCGCGCTGCGGTGGCGGGCCGTCGGGCTCGTCGCCGGGCTGGCGATCGTGTTCGGCAGCGCGCTGATCCCGTTGTCGATCGAGGGCGACGGGAAGACCGTGCGGGCCGCGATGGTGCAGGGCAACGTGCCGGGCAAGGGGCTGGAGTTCCTGGGCCGGGCGCGCACCGTCACGCGCAACCACCTGCAGGCCACGCTCGACCTCCAGAAGCGGGTCGAGGCCGGGACCGAGATGAAGCCGGACGTGGTGATCTGGCCGGAGAACTCGACCGACATCGACCCGTACAAGGACGCCGAGACCCGCGCCGACATCGAGGAGGCGGTGAAGGCGGTCGGCGTACCGATCCTGGTCGGAGCCGTCACCGAAGGGCCGGGGGAGAACGAGCGGCAGACCACCGGCATCGTCTGGGACCCGGCCAGCGGCCCGGGGCAGCGGTACGCGAAGCGGCATCCGGTGCCGTTCGGTGAGTACATCCCGTTCCGCGACCAGCTGCTGCCGTACATCAAGCGGCTCGAGATGATCGGCGCCCAGACCGTGCCGGGCGTGGGTCCGGGCGTGATGCCGATCCGCGGCGTCACGTACGGCGATGTGATCTGCTTCGAGCTCGCGTACGACAACGTCATCCAGGACGTGGTCAAGGGCGGCGCCCAGGTGCTGATCGTGCAGACCAACAACGCGACGTACGGCGGGACCGGACAGCCGGAGCAGCAGTTCGCGATCACCCGGATGCGTGCGATCGAGACCGGGCGCACAGTGCTGATCGCGTCGACGAGCGGCATCTCCGGTGTCATCCGACCGGACGGGACGGTCGAGCACAAGTCCGCGCAGTTCGTGCCGGACGTGTACGTCGCGACGGTCCCGGTGCGTGACGGGCACACCCTCGCCACGATCCTCGGCGGGTGGCCGCAGTGGGTCCTCACCGGGCTCGGTCTGCTGGGGCTCGTCCTGGCGCTGATCGAGCGGCGGCGCGGGCGCGCGGATACGACACCGCCGCCGGCGTCGGGGTCCGCCAAGCCGCGGGAGAAGGTTCCGGCCTGAGCCTTCCGGCGGACCTGTAACACTGGAGGGAATCGCCGGAAGGGGCAGGGGACATGGCTTGGTTGATCGGGCTGGCGTTGCTGGTCGTGCCGATCGTGGAGATCTACGTGATCATCCAGGTCGGTCAGGCGATCGGCGGCTGGCCGACGGTCGCCCTGCTGATCGCCGAGAGCGCACTCGGCGCGTGGCTGGTGAAGCGTGAGGGCCGCCGCGCCTGGAACGCCCTGCAGACCTCACTCGAGACCGGCAAGCTCCCCGGCCGCGAGCTCACCAACGGCGCCCTGGTCCTGATCGGCGGCACCCTGCTGCTGACCCCCGGCTTCGTCACCGACATCTTCGGCTTCTTCTTCGTGCTCCCCTTCACCCGCCCGCTGGCCCGCCGCCTCGTCACCCGCTTCGTCAGCCGCCGCGCGACGACCCTCACCCCACCCGCCTTCACGCCCTTCATGCCCGGCAACCCCACCCAACCTCGCCCACCGTCCGGCGACGTCATCCAGGGCGAGGTCATCGATCCCGACAAGAAGTAGGCCGTCAGGGGGTGTAGGTGGATCTGGCGGTCTGAGCGAAGGACTGGATCAGCGGCGTGGTCTCGGTCCACGCGATGACCAGAGGGCTGGGTGGGAGGTCCTCGATGGGGATCGTGACGAGCTCTTTGCCGGGGTTGTGGTGGGTGAGGGGAGCGAGGCCCACGGTGCCGTTCCAGAGGACCGACTGGAGGCATTCCTGGACGGCTCGGACGATGGGGCCCTGGCGGGGTTCGCCGCCGTTCCAGTAGGACTGCCAGTGGGGATCGGTGCCGGCGGGGAACTGGAACCAGCGGCGGTCGGCGAGGTCGGCGAGCTTCAGGTGGTCGTGGCCGGCCAGCGGGTCGTCGGCGCGCAGTACGGCGCCGACCGGGTCGGAGCGCAGGACCTGGACGCGGAGGCCGGTTTCGTCGAACGGACCGCGGGTGAGGGCGACGTCGACGAGGCCGGCGCGGAGACCGCAGGTCGGGTCGGTGAGGTCGGCTTCGCGGATCCGTACGTCGACGTTCGGGTGCCGCCGTCGGTACGCCGCGGCCAGTCGGGAGACGTCCGGGTCGGTGCTGTCACCGAGGATGCCGACGGTCAGCGTGGCGGCGCCGGCCGCGGCGGCGACTCGCGCGCGGAGCTGCTCGGCCTGCTGCAGCAGCTTGCGGGCTTCGGAGAGCAGCGCGGACCCGGCCGGGGTGAGGCTGACGCCGCTCGGTGACCGGTGGAACAGGGGAGTGCCGAGGTCGGCCTCGAGTTGCCGGATCGCGCGACTCAGCGGCGGCTGGCTCATGTGCAAACGGGCCGCGGCCCGCCCGAAGTGGAGCTCTTCGGCGACCGTCACGAAGTACCGCAAGGTCCGCAGTTCCATCACCTGCGACGATACCCGCTGGGTATCGCCGATGCGGGACCGGTCTTGGACGCGCGACGCCGCCCGGTGCTGAGCTGGAGACATGACCGAATATCCGTACGCCGACCCGCTCGTCGACCTGACCGACGTCCAGGAGCTCGGCCGCGACGTCGTCGTGATCCCGAACCGCAACGTCGACCTCGTCCCCAACATCGGCCTGGTCGGCGGCAGCCACTCGGTCCTCGTCGTCGACACCGGCCTCGGCCCGCGCAACGCGGAGCAGGTGCTGCGCTTCGCCACGTCGTACGCGAACGGCCGCCGGCTCTACCTGACCACGACGCACTTCCATCCTGAGCACGCGTTCGGTGCGCAGGTCTTCGCCGGCGAGGCGACGTACCTGGTCAACACGGCTCAGGCCGACGACCTGACGACCAAGGGCGACGGCTACTTGCACATGTTCCGCCAGCTCGGCGAACCGGTCGCCCGCGAACTCGAGAATGTCCGCATCCCTGCCCCGGAGGTCACGTACGACGACACCTACGAGCTCGACCTCGGCGGTCGCACTGTCCACCTCAGCGCCACCGGACGCGCGCACAGCAAGGGCGACCAGGTCGTCACCGTCCCCGACGAAGGCATCCTGTTCACCGGCGACCTGGCCGAGGCGGATCAGTTCGCGATCTTCCCGTGGTTCCCGCCGTACGACGTCGACGTGTCCGGTGTGCGCTGGATCGACGTCATGGACCGCCTGGCCGCGGAGCGCCATCGGATCGTTGTCCCGGGCCACGGCGAGGTCGGCGACGCGGGGCTGCTGGTCCAGGTGCGCGACTACCTCACCGAGTTGCGCGACGAGACTTGGCGCCGGCGGGATTCGGGGGTGTCCGAGGAGACGACGGCCGCCGAGATCCGGGCGCTGATGATCCGGCGTCACCCCGACTGGCGGCTCCCGGAGTGGATCGACCGCGGTGTGGGCTGCCTCTGCTCGGAGCACCCGCGTGACCGGACCGGGCCGGGTGGAGGAGACTGACGCCATCGGGCTCGGCGAGAGGCGGGATGCGGGTGGTGATGCTCGGTCGGCGCCTCGTCGCCTGGCTGCGGGCGCGGGATCCAGGGCTGGGAGCGACGCGGCGGGCGGCGCGCACGGCGATCGTGATGCCGGCGCTGTTCGCGTTCTGTGCCAAGGTTCTGCACGCGCCGACGGTGGCGACGTTCGCCGCGTTCGGGGCGTTCGCGATGCTGTTGCTGGTCGATTTCCCGGGCTCCAAGGTGCAACGGCTCCGCGCACAGGTGCAGCTCACGATCGCGTGGCTCGTGCTGGTCTCGGTGGGGACGTTGGCGGGCCGGTCCGTCTGGACCGCGGTCGTGACCACCGCTGTCGTGGGCTTCGTCGTCCTGTTCTCCGGGGTGGTCAGCTCGGTCCTGGCCGGCGCCGGTACGTCGTTGCTGCTCGCCTTCATCCTCTCGGTGGCCACACCCGGTCCGCTCGCGATGTTGCCGGACCGGCTCGCAGGTGTCGCGATCGCCGCGGCGGGCGCGGTCCTCGCGGTCAGGTTCCTGTGGCCGAGGCCGTGGGTCGATCCGCTCGCGGCGCCGGCCGCCCAGGTCTGCCGAGCCGCGGCGGCACAGCTGCGTTCCGAGGCGCGGGACACGCTCGAGGTGTGCGCCGTACGAACCGAGCGCACCGCGGCTCTCATCGACGAGCTGCGGCGGACGTTCACCGCGACGCCGTACCGGCCGACCGGCCTGTCGACCGGGTCCAGGGCGCTGGTGCGGCTCGTCGACGAACTGACCTGGCTGAGCGCGATCCTCGGCGACTCGCGTCCCGCGGTGCTTCCCGGCAGCGACACGGAGTCGGCCGCGGTTCACCTCGCGGCCGCCGACGTCCTGGAACGCAGTGCGGAGCTGCTCGAGGATCCACGGCTCGCCGTCGAAGGGCTGGCCGAGGCGACCCGTGTACTGCGTGATGCCGTGACGGGACTGGAGGAGGGCGCGGTCGCCCGGCTGCCGTCGGCGTACGGCTCACCGGCCGCCTTGATGGGCAGCCTGAACGTGTCGTTCCGCGCGCAGGAAATCGGCTTCGCGGTCATGCTGATCGCGCAGAACGTGGAGTCCGCCCGCATCGCCGACCAGCGGAGCTGGACCGATCGCCTGCTCGGGCGAGAGCCGCGCTCGCTGACGGGACCGGTCACCAGCGCCGCCGAGCGTGCTGCTGCGCATCTGGAACGGCATTCGGTGTGGCTGCACAACAGCATCCGCGGCGCGGCCGGGCTCGCGGCCGCGGTGGCGCTGGCGAACCTCACCGGCGTCCAGCACGGCTTCTGGGTCATCCTCGGCACGCTGTCGGTCCTTCGATCCAACGCGCTCAACACCGGCCAGAACGCGTACCGCGCCGTCGGCGGCACCGTCGTCGGCTCGCTCATCGGCGCCGGCCTCCTGTTCGTCATCGGCGACAACAGCGTGGTGCTGTGGATCCTGCTCCCCGTCGCGGTCCTGATCGCGGGCATCGTGCCGGCGGCGATCTCGTTCGCGACCGGTCAGGCCGCGTTCACGGTCACGCTGGTGATCCTCTTCAACATCGCGCAGCCGGAGGGCTGGTCGCTGATCCTGTTCCGGATCGAGGACATCGCGCTCGGCTGCGCGGTGAGCTTGCTCGTCGGCCTGCTGTTCTGGCCGCGCGGAGCGTCGACCGCGGTCGGGAAGGCGCTTGCGGAGGCGTACGTCGACAGCGCGCAGTACCTCGTCAGCGTCGTCGGGTACGCCGTGTCCTGCTGCGGGCCCGGACCGTCGGCACCCCAGGACGGCCGCCGGGCAGCGGCCGCGGCGCGCCGGCTGGACGACACGTTCCGCACGTATCTCACCGAGCGCGGAGCGAAGCCGGTGCCGTTGAGCGAGATGACGGCGCTCGTCACCGGTGTGGTCGGGATCCGCCTGGCCGCGGACGCCGTACTCGAGCTCTGGGAACGGTACGCCGACGGCCGCCCGCCGTCGGACGACCGCGCGGCCGCACAGTCCGCACTACTCGCGTCGGCCGACCGGCTGCTGCAGTGGTACGCGACCCTCGCCCGCAGCGTCGACGGCCAAGGTCCCGTACCCGACCCGCTGGAGCACGATCACGAGACCAAGGCCCGCCTGATCGACGCCGTACGGCGCGACCTGTACGACCGCGACGGCCAGGCGACGCCCACCGCGATCAGGATCCTCTGGACACACAGCCACCTCGAAGCGATCCGGCGCTTGCAGCCTGCGCTCGCGTCGGCGGCTGAGCGAACGACTGATCACGGCATGCTTCTGGGTACCGGACCGTCGTACGACCATCGGACCGGGGACGGTGAGCATGCGGCGAGCAGTGGCGATCATGCTGCTGACGATCCTGATTCTGAGCGGTTGCGGTAACCCGGACCAGAAGCTCCGATCGGCCGCCGCCCAGTCGGCGCGTTCCGCCGCCTCCGAAGTGAGCACCACGCGGCTGGCCGTCGAGCAGTTGCGGGCGCAGCACCTGTGGACCCGGTCCGCCGGGCAGATCGTCAAGGACGCCGAGAAGGGCGTCGAGGCGGCGGCCAGCTCGTTCTCCGCGCAACAACCGTCGACGCCGACCTCGACGCACCTCTACGAGCAGGTCACCAAGACTCTCGACGACGCGCAGACCGCGGTGACCGCGGTCCGGATCGCGCTCGGCAACGACGACCTGGCCGCGGCCGAACAGCAACTGCCCGCGCTCCGGCAGTCGGCGACGGACCTGAGCCGGATCGGGGAGCTCGCGCAGTGAAGAAGGTGCTCGGTGTCACCCTCGGGATCCTGACCGCCATCGGCGGCTTCGTGGACATCGGCGACCTGGTCACGAACGCGCTCGTCGGCGCCCGGTTCGGCCTGCACCTGGCGTGGGTGGTGATCGTCGGCGTGATCGGGATCTGCCTGTACGCCGAGATGTGCGGGCGGGTCGTGGCGATGTCCGGGCGGCCCGTGTTCGACCTGATCCGTGAGCGGCTCGGACCGCGCACCGGACTGCTGACGCTGGTGGCGTCGTTCCTGGTCACGCTGCTGACGCTGATCGCCGAGATCGGCGGGGTGGCGCTCGCGTTCGAACTCGCGAGCGGCGTGAACTACCTGCTCTGGATGCCGCTGGCCGCGTTCGCGGTGTGGCTGGTGATCTGGCGGGTGAAGTTCTCCCGGCTGGAGCAGGTCTTCGGGCTGATGGGGCTGCTGCTGGTGGTGTTCGCGGTCGCCTTGTTCAAGCTCGGACCGGACTGGGGCGAGTTGTTGCACCAGGCAACCCGGCCGCATCCGATCGGCCACGAGGACTGGTCGACGTACGCGTACTTCGCGATCGCGCTGTTCGGTGCGGCGATGACGCCGTACGAGGTGTTCTTCTTCTCGTCCGGAGGGGTCGAGGAGAAGTGGACGCGGCGGGACCTGGTGACCGCACGGTCCAACGTGTTCGTCGGGTTCCCGCTCGGCGGGATCCTGTCGCTGGCGATCATGGGCTGCACCGCGGTGCTGTTCCTGCCGGCGGGTATCCAGGTCGGGACCTTGGGGCAGGTGACGCTTCCGGTGGCGGTTGCCCTCGGCAAGATCGGTCTGGCGATCGTGCTGATCGGCGTGTTCGCGGCGACGTTCGGCGCGGCGCTGGAGACGGCGCTGTCGTGCGGTTACACGATCGCGCAGTACCGCGGCTGGCAGTGGGGCAAGCTGGTGCGGCCGCGCGCGGCGTCGCGGTTCCATGTGGTGATGATCGTGTGCATCGTGCTGGCGATGCTGACGCTGCTCACCTCGGTCGATCCGGTGCTGGTGACGGAGTACTCCGTGGTGTTCGCGGCGATGGCGCTGCCGCTCACGTACCTCCCGATTCTGATTGTCGCCAACGATCCTGACTACGTCGGCAAGGAGACCAACGGTCCGCTGCGTAACGCGTTCGGCCTGGTCTACCTGGCCCTGCTGGTCGTTGCGTCGCTGGCGGCCATACCGCTGATGATCATCACGAAGGGAGGGCAGTGACCATGACTCGGACGCCTGACACATCGGGACGGGTGCTGCACGCACAGCTGCACCTGCTCGACCGGCAGCTGATCGACCAGGCCGACGGTCACCTGGCCGGAAAGATCGACGACGTCGAGCTCGACCTGGACGCCGACCCGCCGGTCGTGGCCGCGCTGATCACCGGCCGCGAGCGGATCATGGCACGGCGGATCGCCGCCATCGACACCGCGGTGACGGTCGTCGTCGAGGACCTCGATCTCGACTACTACGACGACTGGGTCGAGAACCACGTGATCGCCAAGATCCCAGGAGCCGGAGATGCGACTGAATGACCTGCTCGGGCGCCGCGTCCTGGACACCCACGGGGACGTGATCGGCGGCGTCGCGGATGTCCGCCTGGTCCAGGACGGACCGATGCTGGTCTCGATGCAGCGCGCGCTGCGCGTCGACGGCCTCATCGTCGTCGAGAACCGCGCCACGCGACTGTTCGGCTACGAGCGCCACGTCGGTCCCGAGCTGCTCCGCCGGCTCGTGCACTGGCGCCTCGGCGAGGTCTGGTACCTGCCCTGGGAAGACGTCGACACCATCACCGCCGACGCCGTCACCACCACCCACGCCCGCCCCGACCTCCACCGCCTGGAGGACTTCGCCCGCTACTGACCGGTCTGACTGGGCCCGACGGACAGGTAGTGCACCGATGAGACGCTGTACGCGGTGAGCGGGATCACGCTCAGATGCACTACTGGCCGACCGACACCTCCTGTCGGGCGGGACGCGCGTCACTGGGTGAACGGGCCCTTGGGGCCGAAGGCGTGGTGGGTGAAGCGGGTGGCCAGTAGTTCGTGGGTGGCGGCGTCGGGGTGGAGGTCGTCGAGGAGCGGGTGGGCGAGGTTGTCCGCTTCGCCGTACAGCTCGCGGCCGTCGAGGTAGTGGAGGTTCGGGTCGGTGAGGGCTCGCTGGGTGACGATGCGGGCGAGCTCGGCGCGGATGACCGACAGCGTGAGCTTGCCCGCGGGGACCTCGTCCGGGTTGCCGGTCGCGGTGAAGCGGAGTTCGCCGGCGGCGAGCGCGGCGAGGTCCCAGCCGGTCGGACCGGGAGTGTCCTCGTGGATCGGGCAGAGGATGGGGGAGACGACCAGGAGCGGCGTGTCCGGGTGACCGTCGCGGATGGTGTCCAGGAAGCCGTGGACGCCCGGGGTGAACGAGCGGAGCCGGAGGCTGTCGGAGTTCACGATGTTGATGCCGAGCTTCAGGCTGATCAGGTCGGCGGGCGTGTCGCGGATCGTGCGCGCGATGAACGGCTGCAGGTACGCGCTGCCGCCGAAGCCGAGGTTGACCAGCTCCACGCCGGACTGTGCGGCGACCAGCGCGGGCCAGGTGCCGGTCGGGTGTGCCGCGTTGGAGCCGTGGCTGATCGAGCTGCCGTGGTGGAGCCAGGTCCGGCGACTCGCCGGGACCGGCTCGACCGCTGCGTCGGTGCGCAGGGCAACGAGTTCGGTGGTCTCGTCGTGCGGGAGCCAGATCTCGACAGTCTCCGGTGCGGCGCTCAGCCCGGTGACTCGCAGCGTCTGCGGCCGGCCTTCGCGGGTCTCGGTGGCGCCGGTCGCCAGGTCGATCGTGATGACGTCGCCGCTCGCTGCCGTCAGCTGGGTGTGGAGCCGGCCGTCGACGAGGACGTCGTACACGCCGTCCGGGCGCGGGGGAGCGCCGGTGTAGTCGCGCTTCGTCGGGAGGGTGTCGAGCTCGATCGCGGTCGCGCTGGTGCGGAAGACGAGGCGTACGCCGGAGGGCTGCGAGTCGACCATCGCCATCTGGCTGTCGTCGTACTGCGCTCGCGCCCAGGTCGGGAGGCGGTGCGGGAGGACGCCGCGGGCGGTCTGCTCGAGGTCCAGGGCGCCGCGGAGCAGGTCGAGGGTGATGGGGGTGGTGATCACGAAGATTGCCTCTCGGGCCAGGTGCGGAGGAGGGTGTCGACGGCGTGCAGGATGCGAGGCCAGCTGTCGGCGCTCGGTGGGCCGCTGTAGCTGAAGGAGCCGGAGAGCTCGAGCGTGACGTAACCGTGGAAGAAGCTGCCCAGCAGTCGTACGGCGTCGGTCTGCGCGGGCTCGTCCAGGTCGTAGCCGCGCAGAACGGCCCGCATGAGCTCCGAATGCCGCTTCCCAGCGGCCACGAAGTCTGTGGTGGTCGCCGGAGCGTCGGGTGGGGTGTAGCGGGAGGCTGCGTAGCGGCCGGGGTGGGACTGGGCGTAGGTGCGGTAGACGTCTGCCAGGGCGGTGAGTGCGTCCTGTCCGGCCCGGCCTGCGACCGCCGCGGCGGCTTGGTCGGCCAGCTCGGTGAGCGCGACGGTGGCGATGCGGGTCTTCAGGTCGTCGGAGTTGCGGACGTGCGAGTAGAGGCTCGCCACCTGGACGCCGAACCGCCGCGCCAGCGCCGACACCGTGACCTGCTCGAACCCGACCTCGTCGGCCAGCTCCACCCCGGTCCGTGCCAGCCGCTCGCCGCTCAACCCCGCTCTTGCCATACCCCATTATGTAATTGCCTAAAGCCTTTAGGCAAATGAGATCAAGAAGAAACCCCCACCGCGCCGTTGCGATGAGGGTTCCCGGGTGGTTCAGGCGGTGCGCTTGGTCCGGTGCAGGTGCGCCGGGCCGATCTCGCCCTTGCGGAGCAGCTCGACCCGCTCGGCCAGCAGCTCCTCCAGCTCCGAGATGCTCCGGCGCTCGCGCAGCATGTCCCAGTGCGTACGGGCCGGCTTCTCCTGCTTCGGCTCCGGCTTCTCGCCGGTGGACCGGGCGGCCTCGCTGCCGCAGTGCGGGCACTCCCAGACCGCGGGCACCTCGGCGTCGTGCGCCATGGTCACCTCGACCACGTGGCCGCGGGGGCAGTCATACGTGATCATCTGGCGCGGCGCGAACTCGACACCACGGTCATCCTCGAAGCTGACCCCACCCAGCCCCGAACCACGCAGTACGCGATTAGACATGTCAAACCTCCGAGATCGTCATCCGTGCCAACGGTCGGCCGGCCCGGATCATTCCCATTTTGGCATGTCCGAGCCATATGTTCGCACCTGACAGCACCGTCGTGACCTGCTGTCATCGACTGTTCACAGATCCCGTACAGATCCCGCACTGTGCCGTCCGTCGCGAACCGCCCGACGTACGACGCACCGAATCGCCACCTGGTTCACAGCCTGTTGCCAGGAATCGAGGATCTCCTCCTCAGTAATCGTCCCTAGCCTCTGCGTCCATGGTGCTACCCCGCCACAAGCTCCGTGGCCTCAGTTTCGTGAACGCGGCCCTGGTGGCCATCGTGCTCGTCATCGCCGTCACCGCCTACTTCCTGTTCTTCAAGAAGGATCCACCGGCCGCGAGCGCGACCCGGCCGACGGCGGCCGTGCAGCGCGGTGAGGTGACGGCGAGCGTCAGTTCGAGCGGCACCCTGCAGAGCTCACAGACCGCGTCGCCGCAGTTCGAGACCTCCGGCACGGTCACCCAGGTGCTGGTGAAGGTCGGTCAGGTGGTGGCGAAGGGCGCCGCGATCGCGAAGGTCGACCCGTCCGCCGCCCAGCGGCAGTTGCGGATCGCCCAGCAGAACCAGATCGCGTCCGCGAACTCGGTCACCGCGGCCGGCGAGACGCTGAGCGACGCACAGGACGCGCTGGAGGAGGCCGAGCAGGCATCGGCCTCGCCGACCCCCACGCCGACCGCCGGTCAGCAGCAGACCCAGCAGTCTCAAGGTCAAGGACAGAGTCAGAGTCCGGAAGTTGCCGTCAGCAACGCCGAGGCGAGCCTGGCGAAGGCGAAGGCGGACAAGGAGCAGGCCGACCAGAACGTCGAGGCCGCCGAGGCCGCGGTCGACGCGACCACGCTGAAGGCGCCGATAGCCGGCACCGTCACGGCGGTCAACGGAGCGGTCGGCTCGGTGGCCGGCGGTTCGAGCTCCAGCTCCGGTTCCAGCTCGGGGAGCGGCGGCCAGGGCTCGACCTCAGGTCAAGGTTCAACCTCAACCTCCACCACCACCTCCGGCACCGGGTTCGTCGACATCGCCGACCTGAAGTCGCTCCAGGTGGTGGCCGCGTTCGCCGAGGCGGACGCGATCAAGATCAAGGCCGGCCAGACCGCGACGGTCACCCTGAACGCCGAGCCCGGTACGACGCTGACCGCCTCGCTGGCGACGGTCTCGCCGACCCCGACCACCACCAACGGCGTGGTGTCGTACTCGGCCACCTTCAGCCTCGCCAAGCTCCCGGCCAACGCCCGGATCGGCCAGACCGCGAACGTCACGGTCCAGACCGCGAAGGCCGCCGACGCCCTCTACGTGCCGAGCACCGCGATCGCCACCAGCGGTACGACGTACACGGTCACGATGGCCGACGGCAGCGGGACGCGTGAGGTGAAGGTCGGCGTCCGCGGCGACAGCTACACCCAGATCACGTCGGGCCTGAACGAAGGCGATCAGATCGAGCTGCTGCAAGGCGCGATCGGCGGCACCGGGACCCAGAACGGCCAGAACCGGCAGGGCCAGCAGCCGGGCGGCGGCCAGTTCCCTGCCGGCGGCCTCGGCCAGGGGAACGGCGCCGGAGGCTTCCGTGGCCGCTGAGTCCCTGATCGAGATCCGCGACGTCACCAAGACGTACGGCCAGGGCGAGACCGCGGTCCATGCTCTCCGGGGCGTGTCGCTGCGGGTCGAGGCGGGCGAGTACGTCGCGGTGATGGGCTCGTCCGGATCCGGCAAGTCGACGTTGATGAACATCCTCGGCTGCCTCGACGTACCGTCTCGTGGGGAGTACTGGCTGGACGGCAGCGACGTGGCCCGGCTGAGCGAGGACCAGCAGGCCCTCGTCCGCGGCCGGAAGATCGGGTTCATCTTCCAGTCGTTCAACCTGATCCCGCGGACCACCGCGCTCGCGAACGTCGAACTGCCGCTCACCTACGCCCATCTGCGCCGGGCCGAACGCCGCCGGCGGGCGAACCGCGCCCTCGAGATGGTCGGCCTGGCCGACCGCACCGGTCACCGGCCCAACCAGCTGTCCGGCGGCCAGCAGCAACGGGTCGCGATCGCCCGGGCGCTCGCGACCGGCCCGCGGATCCTGCTCGCCGACGAACCGACCGGCAACCTCGACGCACACTCGACCGACGAGGTGCTGGGCATGTTCGACGACCTGCACGCGGGCGGCCGCACGATCATCGTGATCACCCACGAGCACGAGGTCGCGGCCCGGGCGCGGCGACTCGTCCACGTCTCGGACGGCCGGATCGTCTCCGACGAGGTGACCCGCTGATGTCACCACGCGACCTGATGGGCGCCGCCCTCCGCGGCCTCACCGCCAACAAGCTGCGATCGCTGCTGACCGTCCTCGGGGTGTCGATCGGCGTCGGCGCCGTGATCGTGCTGGTTGCGGTCGGAAACGGCTCCGGCAAGGCGGTGCAGGACCGCCTGGAGGCGATGGGCACGAACCTGCTGACGGTCTCCACCACCGGCGGTGGCGGCGGCTTCGTCCGCGGCCAGGCCGGCCCGGCCAACCAGCAGTACAGCCTCACGCTCGACGACGCCGCGGCGCTCACCGACAAGAACCTGGCCCCGGAAGTGTCCTCGGTGGCGCCGGTGATGACGAGCTCCGGTACGGCGACCAACGGCGACACGAGCTACACCGTCAACCAGGTGATCGGCACGACTCCGGCGTACCTGCCGGCCACCAACACCCCGGTCCAGATCGGCAGCTCGTTCACGCAGGCGGATGTGGACGGCTCGCGCCGCGTCATCCTGCTCGGGCAGACAGCGGCGACCGAGCTGTTCACCCGGCCCGCGAGCGCGGTCGGCCAGACGATCAAGCTCGGTGCGGTCGACTTCACCGTGCTCGGCGTCCTGGCCAGCAAGGACAGCACCGGGTTCAACGACCCGAACGCGACCGCGATCGTCCCGATCAACACCCTCCGGGCGACCCAGGCCGGGTACGGCGCCCTCAGCCAGATCGTCGTCCAGGCGGCGGGCCAGGACCGGGTCGACGCCGCGCAGACCGAGGTGACGCAGCTGCTGACCGCGCGGCATCAGGTGCCGGCGACCGAGACGTCGCCGTTCCGGATCACGAACTCGGCGCAGATCCTGCAGACCAGCCAGGACACCGCGGCGACGTTCACCGCGCTGCTCGCCACGGTGGCCGCGATCAGCCTGGTCGTCGGCGGGATCGGGGTCACCAACATCATGCTGGTCACGGTCACCGAACGGACCCGGGAGATCGGGATCCGCAAGGCGCTCGGCGCGCGCCGGCGGACCGTGCTCGGCCAGTTCCTGATCGAGGCGACGCTGCTCAGCCTGATCGGCGGTGCGGTCGGCGTCGGGGCCGCGCTGATCGTCACCCGTTTCCAGCTGGCCGGCGTCCAGCCCGTGCTGGTGCCGTCGTCGATCGGACTCGCGCTCGGCGTGTCCGCGGCGGTCGGCCTGTTCTTCGGCAGCATGCCGGCGCACCGAGCCGCCGGCCTCCGTCCCATCGATGCGCTACGTCATGAGTGAGAGGCCTTTGAGATGAGTAACCAGACGCCCGACGAGTTCGCCCAGATCGGGTCCGACGAGGAGGTCGACGCGGCGCTGAAGCCGAAGAAGACCCTCAACCTGCCGCTGGCGACGGCGATCCTGACCGGCATCGTCGTCCTCGCGATCGGGCTCGGCGGCGGCGCCGGGCTGCACGCGGCCTTCGCCTCCGACAGCTCGTCGAACCAGCCGCAGGCCGGTGGGCGCGGCGCCGGCGGGTACGGCGGGTTCCGCGGCCAGAACGCGCCGGGCCAGTACCCGGGCGGTGGGCAGGGTGGCGGCCAGGGCGGTGGCACGATCGGTACGGTCGTGTCGGCGAGCGGCTCCGAGCTGGTCGTGAAGACGCAGTCCGGCAACGTCACGGTCAAGCTCACCGGCGACACGACGTACGAGATCACCGCGAAGGGCACCGCGGCGGATCTGAAGGCCGGCGAGCAGGTCGTCGTCAGCGGCCAGAACTCCAACGGCACCATCACCGCGAACACCGTCCGCCAAGGCGCCTTCGGCGGCGGCTTCCGCAACAACCCGAGCGCGTCCCCGTCGTCGCGCTGACCCGATCACGTGCCTCCGGCCAGCAGGGGCCGCTCGACAGGAGGTGTCCGGTCGCGGCGGGCGTCTGCACGCTCACCCGCGCCTTCGAACGGCTCGGCTCGGTCGACACCTCCTGTCGAACGGTCCACCCCGAGCCCCGACGCCCCGCGGCCGGCAGAGATCGGATGAGTCATTGACGCCGTGGTTTGGAAAGCGCTATCTTGCGACGAAATGAGGCTCAAAAAGTACAAATTGAGCCTCTCGAGTCGGAAGTTGGGCAGGACTGTGTCGGTGATCAGGTCGTTCAGATTCATGGCTGCGGGGGTGGGGCTTGCCCTGGTGGTTGCCGCCTGCGGTGGGGGTGGGGCCGGGAAGGCCGAGCAGGATCCGTCGGCGCCGCTGGAGCTGTGGGCGCGCACCACGCCGGGCGGCGACGGCGAGAAGGGGATGAAGAAGCTGGCGGCGGCCTTCGAGGCAGCCACGGGGCAGAAGGTCGAGGTCACGGCGATCTTCGACGACTTCGAGACCAAGCTGTCCCAGCGGGCGGCGCAGAAGGACCTGCCGGACATCGTGATGAACGATTCGTCCCAGCTGGGCACGATGGTCAGCCAGGGGATCGTCCGCGAGGTCGATCTGTCCGCGATCAAGGGCAGTGACCAGCTGCTCGAGCCGGCGCTGGCCGCGGCACGCGCCACCGACAGCAAGACCTACGGCGTCCCGTACTCCGCGCAGGCCTCCGCGCTGCTGATCCGCAAGGACTGGCTGAAGAAGGTCAACCTGACCGCACCGGCGAACTGGGACCAGATGGTCGCCCTGGCGAAGGCCTTCACCACCCAGGACCCGGACGGCAACGGCAAGGCCGACACGTACGGCCTGGCGGTGCCGGGCTCGACCAAGCGCGGCTACGCGTCGTGGTACTTCTCGAACTTCCTCTGGGCGGCCGGCGGTGACTTCATCGCCAAGCAGAGCGACGGCAAGTACAAGCCCGCCATGTCGACCCCGGAGTCGGTGGCCGCGACCAAGTGGTTCCGCGACCTCGCCTGCACGTCGAAGGTCGTCCAGCCGGGCGCGGCGACGATGGATACGCCGCCGACCAACGAGACGTTCGAGGCGGGCAAGACCGGGATGTACGTCGTCGGCCCGTACCTGATGCCGCGCTTCGATTCCTCGCTCGGCAAGGACAAGTACGAGGTCGTGCCGATGCCCAAGGGCCCGAAGGACTCGACGGTGCTCGCCGAGGGCGGCAGCGTCTACCTGATGGTCGGCTCCAAGAACGAGGCCGCGCAGAACGCCTTCGCGGGCTACGCGATCTCCGCCGAGGGCCAGAAGATCGGCATGGAAGGCGAGAAGGCCTTCATCGTGCAGTTGCCGGTCAACAAGAGCGTCGACATCGCCACGGTCCGCCCCGACCCGCGGTGGAAGCTGTACGCCGATGTGTACCGCGAGCACGGCCGCTACGCCCCGTCCATCCCGAACTGGACGCCGGTCCGCCAAAGCACCGCCGACACGGTGAACGCCCTGATCGCGGACTGCGGCCTGGACGTCGACGCCGAGCTGAAGAAGCTCGACCAGAAGCTGACCGACACGCTCAGCCAACAGGGCGTCAACGCGTCATGAGTGTGCGTGAGGCAACCCGGCTGACGGCCCCGGCGCAGGTCGCGCCGGCGGCCGCCGACCGGCCCCGCCAGAAGCGCCGCGACGGGCAGTGGTGGGTGCCGTGGCTGTTCCTCGCCCCGGCGCTGGTGCTGTTCGTGTACTTCAAGTTCATCCCGATGGCGCAGGCGATCGGGATGTCGGTGCAGGAAGTCCGGCCGTACCTGGGCAACACCTGGGTCGGCGGCGCCAACTACGCCGAGGTCCTGGGCTCGGACGGCTTCCGGTCCGCCGCGTGGAACACGATCGTGCTCGCGGTCGGGCAGACGTTCGGATCGATGCTGCTCGGCTTCTGCCTGGCGCTGCTGGTGGAAGGGCAGACCCGCAAGCTGACCTTCATCCGGTCGGCGGCGTTCCTGCCGGTCGTCGTACCGCTCGCCGTGGTCGCCGAGTTGTGGCGGATCATGTACCACCCGACGGGCGACGGCCTGATCAACCAGGTGATCGGTCTGGTCGGGCTCGGCCCGTCCGGGTTCATCAACGACCCGCACACGTCGCTCGCCTCGATCGCGGTGACCGGCATCTGGCGCGGGGCGCCGTACGACATGATGATCTTCCTCGCCGGGCTGGCGGGGATCGACCGCGGGCTGTACGAGGCGGCGACGGTCGACGGCGCGTCGACGCGGCAGCGGATCCTGCACGTGACGCTGCCCGGGCTGCGACCGGTGTTCGCGATCCTGTTCGTGCTGGCCGCCGTCCGCGGGTTCCGGACGTTCACCGAGGTGTTCCTGCTGACCAACGGCGGGCCGAACGGCTCGACCGAGGTCGTGATGACGCTGATCTACAAGCTGGGCCTGGAGCAGAGCCGTCTCGGTGTCGGGTCGGCCGGCGCGGTGCTGCTCTTCGCGGCCACGCTCGTGCTGACCGTGTGCGTCCAGCTGCTGCGACGAAGGAGGGCCGCATGAGCGCCGCCACCGAGACCGCGCTGGGGCTCACCGAGAGCAAGGGGATCGGCGCCCGGCTCGCGAAGTTCGTGATCTACATCGGGCTGTTCACGGTCTTCGCAGGCCCGTTGCTCGCGTTGCTGGTCGGCTCGTTCAACCACGTCTCGGATCCGACCCAGCTGAGCGTCGTGCCGAGGACGCCGACGCTCGACAACTTCCGGATCGCCTTCGGCCACGGCGTCCTGCGGTACCTGCTGAACTCGTTCTTCGTGGTCGGGTTCGGGCTGCTGCTCCAGGTGGCGGTGTCGGTGTTGGCCGGCTACGCGCTGGCTCGGAAGAAGTTCCCACTGATGACGTTGGTGTTGGTCGCGATCCTGGCCACGATGATGCTGCCCGAGGAGATCCTCGCGCTGCCGCTGACCCTGGTGCTCGCCGACCTGCCGCTGGTGCATCTGAACCTGATGGGCACGCTGGCCGGCATGATCGTCCCGCTCGGCGCCTGGGCGTTCTCGATCCTGGTGATGACCGAGTTCATGAAGGACGTGCCGCGCGAGCTCGAGGAGGCGGCCCGGATCGACGGCGCGGGGGAGCTGCGGATCTTCGGGCAGATCATCCTCCCGCTGTGCAAACCGGCGCTCGGCGTGATCGGGGTCTTCGGCTTCACGATGATCTGGGACCAGTACCTGCTGCCGCTGCTGGTCGCGCAGAACTCGTCGGCGTACACGCTGCCGCTCGCGCTGCGGACCCTGCGGATCGATCCGGCCGTGACACCCGGCGTCGTCCTCGCCGCTTCCTTGCTGGCGCTGCTCCCGTCCGTGCTGGTGTTCCTCTTCTTCCAACGTTCGTTCGCCCGAGGGCTGACCTCCGGCGCACTCAAGGGGTGAGACATGGATCGTCGTACCTTCCTGGCAACCACCGGGGTCGCGGGGGTGACCGGCCTGGTGGCAGCCGTCGGGACGCTGCCCGCGGCAGCCGATGCGCGGAGCCGGCTCGTTCGCTCGCCGGACGAATTGCAGACGGCGATCGGGCACGCCGTGCCGGGCAGCGTCATCACGGTTGCGGACGGCACCTATGAGCTGACCGCGCCGATCGCGATCACCGGAAAGCGCGGTACCCGCGACGAGCCGATCGTCGTCCGGGCGGAGTCCGTCGGCGGGGTCGTCCTGACGGGTGCGCAAAGCTTCGTGCTGAGCGCGTCGTCGGACGTCACGATCAGCGGGTTCGCGTTCCGCGGGCAGACCTCGACCTTCGACGTACCGCCCGACTGCAAGCGGATCCGGCTGACCCGCAACGACTTCCAGCTGGCCGACGTCGAGGGTCTGCACTGGGTGATGATCCGGGGCGACCAGACCGAGTTCGACCACAACGAGATCCACGGCAAGTCCACGCTCGGCATCTACCTGGGCGTCGAGGGCGCCGGTACCGACCAGATGGCGGCCGGGGTTCGCATCCACCACAACTACTTCCGCGACCACTCGTTCCCGGGGGACAACGGCGGCGAGCCGATCCGGCTCGGGGTCAGTCCGCGCGCGCTGTCCACGGCCGGCGCGGTGGTCGAGCGCAACCTGTTCGAGCGCGCGAACGGCGACCCCGAGGCGATCTCGGTGAAGTCGTCCGGCAACACGATCCGGCACAACACGATTCGCGACAGCCTGGGCGGGATCGTGCTGCGGCATGGCAACGGCACCCGGGTCGAGGGCAACTACCTGTTGTCGGGGCAGAACGGGATCCGGATCTACGGCAACGACCACCTGGTCGTGAACAACTACCTCGAGCGGATCAGCGGCTCCGGCGTCGTCCTGGGCAGCGGCAACGTCCGGGACCACTACCCGGGCGAGCCGCCGAAGTCCCGCACCGGCAACGACGCACCGGACCGGGTGCGGATCGCGCTGAACACGGTGCTCGACTGCGGCGCCGCCGTGACCGGTGAGAGTCACCGGACCCTCCCGCCCCTGGAGTGCGCGGTGACGGACAATCTGTTGGTGACAGACAACGGGCAGTTGGTGAACATGCCGTTCCAGGACGGCATCACCTGGTCAGGCAACATCCACTGGGGACAGGGCGCGGACGGCAACGCCCCCGCGGCCGGTTTCACCCGCGCCGACCCGCTACTCGCGGCCGGGCCCGACGGCGTACGGCGGCTCACGGCCGGCAGCCCCGCGATCGATGCGGCATCCCGGTCGTACCCGGAGGTGGCCACCGATCTGGACGGGGACCACCGGACAGGACGGGCAGCAGACGTCGGCGCGGACGAGTACTCGCCGCGGCCTGCGAAGTACCGTCCGCTGACCTCGACCGACGTGGGACCGCACGCCCGATGACCACCAAGACAGCGGTAGGAGAGCAGGAGATCATCCGGACGTATCTCGACCGGCTGCGGCTGGACCTGGTCGTCGCCGCCCGGATCACCAAGGTGCACCGCGAGTGGTCCCGGCCGCTGCAGCCCGATCCGTTCTCGCGGCTGTACCTGATCCTGGAAGGTGAAGGGCGCCTCGTCGTCGGTGACGAGGAGCTGTACCCGCGGCCGGGCGAGCTGGTCTACCTGCCGGCCGAGGTGCCGGTGTCGTACGAGACGATCAGCGACAACGTGTTCCGCAAACACTGGCTGCACTTCAACGCGCTGATCGGCGACCGCGACATCGGCGAGATGCTGACGCTGCCGTACATCGTGCCGAGCAAGGCACCCGACGAGGCCGCGGCGCTGTTCGAACAGGTCGGCGCGGCCGACCGCGACCCGCCCGGACTCGCGACGCCGCTGCGGCTGCGCTCGGCGCTGACGGCGCTGTTCGCGCACTACCTCGACAGCGCGCCGCCCGGCTCGGTCAGGCTGTCGGAGCGGCAGACGAGCGAGTCCGGGATCGTGCAGTACATCCAGGAGAACCTCGCCACGCTGCCGAGCGTCGAGGAGCTCGCGGCCCACTTCGGCTACGACCTGCCGGCGTTCATGCGGCACTTCCGGACCGAGTTCGGCCTGTCGCCGAAGCAGTACATCAAGCGGGCCCGGATCGAATGGGCCCAGCGCGAACTGGTGGCGACCGCACGCCCGATGGAGGAGATCGCGGCCGCCGTCGGCATGGATCAGTCCTATTTCTCGAAGGTCTTCCGACAGGTGAGTTCGGTGACCCCGAGCGAGTACCGAAAGTTGTACCGCCCCAACAGCTAGGAGACTCGTCATGGACCGTCGTACCTTCTTGGCGGGCAGTGGCGTCGTCGCCCTCTCCCTGGTCAGCGCCCGTCCGGCGCTGGCCCGGGAGCAGGCGACAGTGACGTCGCTCGCCGAGTTGCAGCAGGCAATCAACAGCGCGACCGCCGGCACCACGATCACGCTGGCCAACGGCTCGTACGCCGTACCGTCGGGATCGCCGATCACGATCACCAACCGGCACGGCAGCAGCGGTTCGCCGATCACGATCGTGGCGCAGAGCCGCGGCGGCGTGACGCTGACCGGCGCGCAGAGCTTCGTGTTCTCGGGATCGTCGGACATCACGATCAGCGGGTTCGCGTTCCGGCAGAGCACGACGCTGGAGATCCCGGCGGACTGCCCGCGGATCCGGCTGACCCGCAACGACTTCGGCCTCGCCGCGGCCGCGGAGCACTGGGTCGTGGTCCGCGGCGACGACGCGAAGATCGACCGCAACGTCTTCCACGACAAATCCACGCTCGGCGTCTACCTGGTGATCGACGGACCGGGCTCCGAGGCGATGGCACAGCGCACCTACATCCTGCGCAACTACTTCCGCGACCACACGTTCAGCGGGTCCAACGGCGGGGAGCCGATCCGGCTCGGGGTGAGCGGCCGCGCGCTCAGCACCGCCGACGCCACGGTCGAGTACAACCTGTTCGAGCGCTGCAACGGCGACCCCGAGGCGATCTCGGTGAAGTCGTCCGGGAACACGATCCGGTACAACACGATCCGCTCGTCGGCCGGCGGGCTGGTGCTGCGGCACGGCAACGACAACCGGGTCGAGAGCAACTACCTGCTGTCCGGGTCGAACGGCATCCGGATCTACGGCAACGACCACCTGATCGTGAACAACTACGTCAGCGGCATCTCGGGCGCCGGCGTGGTGCTCGGCAGCGGCACGGAGCGGGACCACTACGAGGGCGAGCCGTCCGACTCCCGGCGCGGCAACGATGCGCCGGACCGGGTCACGATCACGCTGAACACACTGCGGAACAACGGGCAGGCGCTCGTCGGCGAGAGCCAGCGCACCGTCCCGCCGCTGGGGTGCGTGGTCTCCGACAACCTGATGGTCGGCGACAGCGGCGACCTGGTCGACATGCCGTACCTCAGCGGCCTGACCTGGTCGGGGAACATCCTCTGGGGTCAGGCGGCCGACGGCAACATCCCGTCCTCCGGGTTCACCCGGGCCGATCCGAAGCTGACCGCGGGCTCCGACGGCGTGTACCGGCTCGGTGCGGGCAGTGCCGCCGTGAACGCCGCCAGCGTCGACCACTCGAGTCAGGTCACCGACGACGTCGACGGGCAGACCCGCACAGCGCCGTACGACGTGGGCGCCGACGAGTACTCGACTGCTACACCAGTGCGTCGTCCGCTGAACGCGGCCGACGTCGGGCCGAACGCGGCCTAACCCCAGGACGCGGAGGCGCCCGTTCACCAGGACGGGCGCCTCCGCCCAGCCAGCTGCCTGGACGACTGCCTAGACGACGGCGGGCTGGGTGTTGCCGGCCTCGTCGATGCCGCGGCGCATGTCGACGCGGGTCAGCAGCGCGAGGCCGATGACGAAGAACAGCCCGAGCGCGACAATCGCGGGACGGTACGAGCCGGTGAGCTGGTGGACCAGCCCGAACACCAGCGTGCCCAGCCACGACGTACCCCGTTCGCCGGCCTGGTAGAGCGAGAAGTACTCCGCCTCGCGGCCCTTCGGGATCAGCTGGCTGAACGCCGACCGGGACAGCGCCTGCGTGCCGCCGAGCACGATCCCGATCGCGACGCCCATGGTCAGGAACGGCGCGATCTGGTGGGCGGGCAGCAGGAACCCGGCGATCACGATCAGGATCCAGACCACCAGGCCGCCGGCGATCGTGCGGTGCGCGCCGTACCGCTGGGCGAACCGGCCGAAGGCGAGCGCGCCGAAGAACGCGACGAACTGGACGAGCAGGATGGTCGCGATCAGCACCTGGGTCTCGAACCCGAGCTGCTTCTCGCCGTACGTCGACGACACCGAGATGACCGTCTGGATCCCGTCGTTGAAGAACAGGTACGCGATCAGGAACAGCATCGTCATCTTGTAGGAGCGCAGGTGCTTCAGCGTCGCCGCGAGCTGCCCGAAGCTCTGGCGGACGAGGCCGGCGCTGCGCACCGGGACGACGCTCACGGGCGGGCGGTCGCGGAGGCGGACGAACGGGAAGAAGGTGAACAGACCCCACCACAGCCCGGCACTGAGAAGGCTGAGCCGCACAGCCGTTCCCTGGGACAGCCCGAGTGCGTCGTGTGCCGTCACCACGGCGAGGTTGACCAGCAGCAGGAGGAATCCACCGGCGTACCCGAAGGCCCAGGCCCGGGAGGAGACCGCGTCGCGCTGATCGGGCGGCGCGATGTCGATCAGGATCGAGTCGTAGACCACCAGCGACGAGCCGAGACACAGGTTGCCGATGAACAGCAGCAGCGCCCCCAGCCCCCACCGGCCGCCGCCGACGAACACCATGCTGGCGGCCGCCAGCGCGCCGGTCCAGGCGAAGCCGCACATCAGGAGCTTCTTGCGGGTCATCCGGTCCGCGATCGCCCCGACCACCGGCAGGAACAGCGCCGACACCAGCGTGGCCACCGTCACGACGTAGAACGCGAGCGAGCCGGGGGAGATCCCGAGGCCGAGCACGTCGAGGTTGGTGTGGCACGGCTTGTCCGTGGTCCCGACGTACCCGCAGGCGGCGGTCTCGGCGACCGAGGTCAGGTACGGCGCGAACAGGACCGTGCCGACCGTGGTGACATAGCCGGAGTTCGCCCAGTCGTACAGGCTGAAGCCCCAGTACTCACGCTTGTCCACGCCGGCCGGAGCGGAGAGGATTCCCATGCGCGGAAGTGTGTCAGGTCCCGGGGACGATCCGGCGTACCCGCGGATAACACTTCAGCTCCACTGACCGCGCTCCCGCAGTACGTCGCGGAGCAGGTCGGTGCGGTCGGTGATGATGCCGTCGACCCCGGCGTCGAGCAGCCGGCGCATCGTGTCCGGGGCGTCGATCGTCCACACGTGGACCTGCTTGCCGCGGGAGTGCGCGCGCCGGATCAGGCCGGGCGTCAGCACGTGGAAGGCGCGGTACCGCTCGGGGATCTGCAGGCAGGCGCCGCGCGACGGCAGCGCGAACGGCAGGAACCGGATCAGCGCCGCCTCCCACTCGCCGTACCCGGTGCACAGCCGGGGGCCGAGCAGTTTGCGGATCCGCCGGACCCGTGACTGGGAGAACGACGACACGCAGATCCGGTCGAGCGCGTTCGCGGCCTGCAGCACCTTCGCGGCCGGCTCCAGGCCGCCCTCGGCCTTGATGTCCAGGTTGAACCGGATGTCCGGGAAGTGCTCGAGCAGCTCGTCCAGGCGGGGGATCGGCTCGTGCCCGTTGATCCTCGCCTTGCTGACCTCCGACCAGGGCAGCTCGGCGATCACCCCGGTGCGGTCGGTGACCCGGTCCAGGACCTTGTCGTGGAACGCGACCACGACCCCGTCGCTGGTCGCGTGCAGGTCGGTCTCCAGGTACTTGTACCCGAGGTCGACGGCGTGCTGGAACGCGTGCAGCGAGTTCTCGTAGCCGATGTTGTCCGGGTGTTTCGCGCCGCCTCGATGAGCCATCGCGATCGGGCCGTCGTGGTCGAGGTAGGGGTACACGTCCAGAAGTATGTACCGTTTGGCTGGTGACGGTACTCAGCCCCCGCCCCGACCTGTGGACCCTCGATCCCGGCGTCCTGCACCTCAACCATGGTTCGTACGGCGCCGTGCCGCGCCGGACGCAGGAGGTGACGAGTGCCCTGCGGACCGAGATGGACGCCAACCCGATGGTCTGGTTCCGCACGGTTGCCGACCGGTTGACGGCCAGCCGGCTCGCGCTCGCCTCGTACCTGGAGACCGATCCGGCCGGGTTCGCCCTGGTGCCGAACGCGAGTGCCGGCGTCACGGTCGCGCTCCAGACGCTGCCGATCCCTGCCGGCAGCCGGATCGTGCTCACCGACCACGCGTACGGCGCGGTGCGCTACGCCGCCGAGCGGTTCGCGAAGGAGCGCGGCGCCGAGGTGGTAACGGTCGGGATCCCGCTCGAGGCGGACGACGAGACCGTGGTCGCGCTGGTCGCGGCCGAGCTGGACGACGCCTCGGTGCTGATCGTGGACCAGATCACCTCCGGTACGGCGAAGGTGTTCCCGATCGACGCGCTGGTGACGACCGCCCACGCGCACGGCGTACCGATCGTGGTCGACGGCGCCCACGCCCCGGCGCTGATCGATGCCCCGGCTGCCGCGGGCGCCGACTTCTGGACGGGCAACTTCCACAAGTGGCCGGCAGCTCCGCGCGCCACGGCCGGGCTGGTCGTCGCCGAGCGGTGGCGGACGGCCGCGATGCCGCTGATCGTGTCCTGGTCCGAGTACGACGAGCGCATGCCGGAGCGGTTCGACATGCAGGGGACGTACGACTACGTGCCGTGGATCGCGGCGCCGGAGTCGCTGCGGGTCCTGGCCGACCTGGACTGGCCGGCCCGTCGTCCGCAGCTGACCGCCCTGGTCGAGGAGGGCGCGAAGATCCTCGCGAAGGCGCTCGGGACCGGCGTCGCCGACGTGGTGCACCCGCCGGCGACGATGCGACTGGTCGAGCTGCCGCCCGCGGTCGACCTGAGCGGCGGCGAGGCGCTGAAGATGCGCGTGTCGCGCGAGCTGAAGGCCGAGATCACCTTCACCGGGTTCGAGGAGCGCAAGTTCGTCCGGCTGTCGGCGCATGCCTACAACTCGCTCGCGGACTACGAGAAACTGTCGGAGGGTCTGCCTAGAGTCCTCGCGTGAACGACATCCAAGGGTCCTACAACGCTGCCGCCGCCGACTACCACGCGATCCTGAAGGACTACCACCGCGACGATCCGTTCGAGATCGGCGCACTGGAGTACTTCACCCGGCTGGTCGAGGACGGGCCGGTGGGGGACCTCGGATGCGGCACCGGGCGCATCACGACGTACCTGGCCGGTCAGGGGCTGGACGTGTTCGGTGTCGACCTGACGCCGGGGATGATCGAGGTGGCCCGGAAGGAGTATCCGGAGCTGCGCTTCGAGGTCGGGTCGTTGTTCGGCCTGGACCTGAAGGACGGTGAGCTGGCCGGGGCCCTCGCCTGGTACTCGCTGGTTCACACGCCGCGCGAGGAGCTCCCGAAGGCTTTCGCGGAGCTGTTCCGGGTGCTGCGGCCGGGCGGCGTCCTGGTGCACGGGTTCAAGGTCGGCGACGGCCATCGGGAGCTCAAGCAGGGCTACGGGCACGACGTCGACCTCGAGGTGTACATGTACGACGTCGCCGATGTCGCCGAGTTGCTCGCCGCCGCCGGGTTCGTCGAGGTCGCCCGCCTGACCCGCGCGGCCCTGCCGGCCGAGAAGGACGCCGCCCAGGCCGCCCTCCTCGTCCGCAAACCCGCTACCCCTTGATCGCTCCCGAGGTCATGCCGGCGACGATCTGCCGGTTGAAGAACAGGAACATGATCAGCGGCGGGATCGTGATCAGCAGGATGTCCATGAACAGCAGGTTGTACTGCGTGGAGAACTGACCGGAGAAGTTGTAGAGCGTGAGCTGGACGGTGGCGTTCTTGTCACCGGGCAGGAAGTACAGCGGGTTCACGAAGTCGTTGAACACGTTGACCGACTGCACCACGACCACGGTGATGATGACCGATCTGAGCAGCGGGAAGATGACGCCGAAGAACAGCCGCAGCGGCCCCGCTCCGTCGATGATCGCCGCCTCGTCCAGCTCCCGCGGGATCGTCGAGACGAACGCCCGGAACAGCAGGATGCAGAACGACAGCCCGAACGCGATCTCGATCATGATCAGGCCCGGCATCGTCCGGAACAGGCCGAGCTTCTGCAGCACCCAGATCGTCGGCACGACGGCCGGCGGGATGATGAGTCCGGACAGCACCAGGAAGTTGATGAATCCGTTCCACTTGCTGGCCCGGCGCTGCAGCACGAACCCGGCCATCGCGGCCAGCACCACCATGCCGGCCACGCTCACGACGGTCAGGATGGTGCTGTTGATGAACGCGATCACCAGCATGTAGTCGCGGGCCTTGACCACGTCGACGAAGTTCTGCACGAACTGGAACTGGTGCGGCCAGGAGAAGTCGAGATCCGCGGCCTGCTGGCGGTCCTTGACCGCGGTCAGCAGCATGAACACGAACGGGATGATGAACACCACGATCGAGGCCAGGATCGCGACCACGCTGAGCGCCCATTTGCGGCCGGGCCGGTGGTTGACGAGTTCGGCGGTGCTCACATGTCCACCTCCTTGCGGTTCAGGAACCAGTTGAGCGGCAGCACGATCGCGGTCACGACCACGAACAGGATCACGTTGCCGGCCGTCGACAGCCCGTAGAAGCCGGCCTGGTACTGCTTGTAGATCACCGACGAGATGACGTCGGAGGTGAAGCCGGGGCCGCCCCGCGTCATCGCCCAGATCAGCTCGAACGACCGCAGGCCGCCGATCAGGGACAGGATGATCACGGTGACCGTGGCCGGCTTGCACAGCGGGAGCACGATCCGGCGGAACGACTCCCACGCCCCGGCCCCGTCGACCCGGGCGGCCTCCATGTACTCGCGCGGGATCGACACGATCCCGGCGATGTAGATCAGGGTCGCCAGGCCGACGCCCTTCCAGACGTCGACCAGGGCGATGGACAGCAACGCCCACTTCGGGTCGGTGAGCCACCCGGGCCCGTCGATACCGATGACGCCGAGAGCCCCGTTGATGATCCCCCGTTCGGGATTCATCATCACCTGGAACAGCAGGCCGACGCCGACGGTACTGACGAGCACCGGGAAGAAGACCACCGAGCGCAGGTAGCCGCGGCCGATGATCTGCGACGTCAGCAGCACGGCCAGCAGCAGACCGAGCACGACCTTGGATCCCGACGTCACGACGGCGAAGACCAGCGTGTTGGTGAAGCCCTTGACCAGCGCCGGCTCCTGGAAGAACAGCTTGAAGTTGTCCAGCCCGATGAACTTCGACTCGAACAGGCTCCAGCGCGTCAGGCTGTAGTAGAACGAGGCGAACGTCGGGATCAGGAACAGCACGGCGTAGATCACCGCGGTGGGCAGGTAGAACCAGAACGAGTACGGGCGGTACACCTTGCTGCCGGTCTTCGCGACCGTCGCGGTCTTGCTGTGCTCCTGGGAGATCGACACAGCCACCGACCTCACCAGCCCTCCAGGCCCAACTGCTGCGCCTGCTTCTTGACGTCCTCGTCGTATCGGGCCGCGCCGTCCTTGGCCTTGCGGATACCGGAGCCGACCTCGACCGTGATCTGCTCCAGCGACGGGCCCTTGACCGGCGAGAGGAACTCGAGCGCGAGGCTCGAACCGCCCGGCTTGTCGAGGTACGGCTGCATGTCCTTGATCGCCTGCGGCACGTTGTCGCCGAGCGTGCAGCCCTTCACGGCGTACGGGCCGGTCGGCGCGCCCGCCTCGGACTGCGACTTGCACCCGTCCGGGCTGGCGACGAAGGCGAGGAACTTCTTGGCCGCGTCGAGCTTGTCGCCGGTCGTGGTCTTCGGGATGTAGAGGCCGCCCGGCGTCCACAGCGTCAGGCCGTTCTTGCCCGCGTCGTCACCAGGCAACGCGAACAGGCCGACCGACTTCGCGGCGTCCGGGTAGGTGGCGATCATGTTCGCGACCACGCCGGACAGGATCGGGTAGTGCGCGCCCTTGCCGGTGGCAAGCATCTTCAGGCCGTCCGGCAGCTTCGCGGAGGCGAAGTCCTTGTTCTCGTAGCCGGCGTCGTGGACGGCCTGGGTGTGCTCGAAGCCCTTGATCGCGGCCGGCGACGTCGCATACTTCGCCTGGTTCTTGGTGTACTTGTCGGCGAAGTCCGGCTCGGCCGCGGAGACGTTGTGGAAGTCGCCGAGCACGAACAGCTGCGACGTCCAGGTCTCGCCGTACGTCTGGATCACCGGTGCGACGCCGGGGTCGCCGGCCTTGATCTTGGCGTTGTTGGCCATGAACTCGGCCCAGGTCGTCGGCACCTTGAGGCCGAGCTTCTGGTAGACCGGGATGCTGTACAGCACCGCACCGCCCATGAACCCGCCGACAGGCGCGCCGTACACCTGGCCGTCGGCGGTCACGGTCTTCTTGAAGTTCTCGTCCAGGTCACCGACGTAAGGCTCGTCGTTGATGGAGAGCAGGTTCTTCTGCGGCGCGATCGCCTGGAACAGCGACCCGGTGTTGTAGTTGAACACCTCAGGCATGTCGCCGGTCGACAGCCGGGTCTTGACGATGTTGTCGCCTTCGGTGCCGCCGGGCCGGCTGTCGACCTTGACGGTGATGTTCGGATTCTTCGCGTGGAAGTCCTTGGCGAGCTGCTCGGCCTCCTTGATGTCCTGATCCTGGTTCGTGGTCAGGTACGTGATCTCGACCGAGCCGCTGCCACCGGCGTCGTCGCTGGATCCGAGACTGCCCGCGCTGCACGCGGAGAGGGTTAGGGAACAGACAGCCAGCAGTGCGAGTCCGCTGGCTCCTGGGCGGAACCTCATCATGACCTCCAAGGGATGTACTTCGCGGCAGCGGGGCGGTCGGTGAGTCGGGCTAGTGGTTGAGCAGGGCGTCGAGCTCGGCCTTCAGGGCCTCGGCGCTCGCGGAGAAGCCGCGCGGGCTGATCGCGTCGACCAGGCCGGCGGCCGGCTGGTCCAGGTACCGCTCGAGCCGGCCGGCGAGCTCTGCGTCATCGGCGACGATCCCGTGCTGGACGGCGGCGGCCGCGAGCGCGGACCAGGTCGGCTCGTGGTCCAGGACGTCGCGGATCGTCGCGTCGGCGGCCAGTTGCGGCGCCTCGGCGTACGGATCGGCGAGGGTCCACTCATGCGTACCGTGTCCGGTCTCGACAGGATCGAGGCCCGGTACGTCGACCTTGGCGCGGGAGCCGACCGGAACGGTGACCTTCAGCGTCACCTGCCCGTCGGCACGGGTCCACGCGACCGACGCCTCGCCGTACGGCGTGAGGTGCCTGGCGGACGCGTTCGTCAGGTGGTCGGTGAACAGTGGGCGGACGTCGATCGTCCGGTAGCCGGGCTCCGCGGCCGCGAGGCCGGCCACCCGCCGGTGCATCCAGTCGGCGACGGCGCCGAGGGCGTAGTGGTTGAACGACGTCATCTGGCCGGGGTTGATGCTGCCGTCGGGCAGCATGCTGTCCCAGCGTTCCCAGACCGTCGTGGCTCCCATGGTCACTGCGTACAGCCAAGAGGGGCAGCCTGTCTGTAGCAGAAGGCGGTACGCCAGGTCAGGATGTCCGGAATCGGCCAGCGCGTCGGCCATCAGCGGCGTCCCGACGAATCCGGTACTGATCCGGAAGCCCGCCGTCCGCACGAGGTCGGCGAGCCGTTCGCCGGCGCGCTGCCGCTGGTTCTCGGTCGGCAGCAGCGCCCACTGCAAGGCCAGCGCGTAGGTCGTTGCCGCGTCGCTCAATACCCGGCCGCCGTCGGTCGCGTACTCGGTCGCGAAGGCCTGCCGGACGCGCGCGGCAAGGTCGGTGTACTCGCGGGCGAGGTCGGTCTGACCGACGACCGCGGCCGCCTTGCCGAACACTTCGGCGGACCGGGCCAGGTGCGCGGTGGCGACGACATCCGGGTCGGCCTTGGCCAGGAACGCGTTCTCCGGCGGCGCGGTCGGGTCGAGCCAGTCGCCGAACTGGAAGCCGCCCGACCAGACCAGGTCCGGGCCGGCCAGGTCGGCCATCTTGTCCACCCAGGCCCGCATGCTCGGCAGTTGCCGGGCGAGCAGCCCGGCGTCGCCGGTGCGCTCGTAGACCACCCACGGAACGATCGTTGCCGCGTCACCCCAAGCCGCAGTCGCCGGTGACTCGTTGCGGAGCACGTCCGGGATGACGAAAGGCACCGAGCCGTCCTTCTGCTGCTCGGCGGCGAGATCGGCGAGCCAGTTGGTCAGGAAGCCCGCGGTGTCGAACAGGAAGCCGGCGCTGGGGGAGAAGACCTGGATGTCGCCGGTCCAGCCCAGCCGCTCGTCGCGCTGCGGGCAGTCGGTCGGCACGTCGACGAAGTTGCCGCGCATGCCCCACACCACGTTCTGGTGGAACTTGTCGAGCAGCTCGTTCGACGACTCGAACCAGCCGGTCCGCCGCAGGTCGGTGCCGATGACGACGGCTTCCAGGTCCTCCTTGCGGAGATCGGTCACGCCGGTGACCTCGGCGTACCGGAAGCCGTGGAAGGTCAGCGGCGAGTCGAGGACGACCTCGTCCGGTCCGGCCAGGACGTAGGTGTCGGTCGCCTTCGCGGTGCGCAGCGGGCGGACGCCGAGCTCGCCGTTCTCCAGCACCTCGGCGTGCCGCAGGACGATCTCGTCGCCCGCGGACTGACCGCGGACCGTGAGGCGGACGCGGCCGACGAGGTTTTGGCCGAAGTCGACGAGCGTCTTGCCGGACGGCGACGTGGTGATCTCGAGCGCCGGGAGCACGTCGGTGATCCGGACCGGCGGGCCGTCGGGTGCGACGAGCAGCGCGAGGTCGGCGTCGAGGACGTCGACGGGTGCCGGCTCGCCGGGCTGCTTGCGCAGGTCGGTGGACTGGCCGTCGTACAGGTCGTCGGCCAGGACGTTGCTCTCCCGGGAGGTCCAGGTGCCGTCGCTCGCGACCGTGTGGACCTGGCCGTCCTCGGTGGTCACCTCGAGCTGTGCGAGGACCGCGAGGCGGTCGCCGTACAGCTGCTTCTGGTCCTGGAAGCCGATCCGGCCGCGGTACCAGGCGTTGCCGAGGAGGAATTCGAGCGTGTTCTCACCAGGTCGGACAAGCTCGGTCACGTCGTACGTCTGGTAGCGGAGCCGGTACTGGTACGCCGTCCAGCCGGGCGCGAGCTCCTCGGTGCCGACCCGCTGCCCGTTGAGCTCGGGGATGTAGATGCCGTACGACGTGGCGTACAGGCGGGCTTTCACGACACCGTCGGGGAGCTCGGCGGAGCCGGCGATCAGCGGCGCGGGGGAGCCGTGCGGGTTGTCCCGCGGGCTGACGAACCGGGCGGTCCAGTCGCCCGGCGTGAGCAGCCCGGCCTCGATGGTCGCGGGCTCGCTCCAGTCACTCCAGTCCCCGGCACCGCGGACGCGGACCCGCACCTGCGCGGCCTGGCGGGACTCCAGCGCGTCACCCGGCCAGGGCACCAGGATCTGGTCGGGGGACTGGACGGTGAAGACCTGCGTGCTGCCGGTGGTGATCTCGACCTCGTACGCCGTCTGCGCGTAGCCGGCGTCCGCGGCCGGGACCTGCCAGGAGATCCTCGGGCTCGCGGTGCCGATGCCCAGGACGGGTGCGGACCGATGCTCGAAGCGGAGGGCGGTGGGTGCGGCGAGTTGCGACATGAGACTCCAACCGAGTGAAACGATTCATTGGGTGCTCTGACAAAACGCTCGATCATTGGCTGATGGATCGGCGAGGACGTTTCGCTTGTTCCCCGATCCTGCGACCGGCAGTCGCCGGTCACTAGCCCGATGTGCACCCGATCTAGCACGATCTGCACTTCGGCTCGTATCGTGACCTCGTGGCAGGCGTGGCCGATGAGCCGGTGCGGACCCGCGGAACCGTGCTGCACTTCGTCGAAGGGACGGTCGTGCACGCGGGCACACACCTGCACGAGAAGTCCCACCCGTTGCACACGCACAGTTTCTTCGAACTGCTGCTCGTCACCGGCGGTGAAGGCGTCCACCACAGCCTCGCGGGGCGCCAGCGGCTCCGCGCCGGCGATGCGATCCTGCTGCGGCCGGGGGTCTGGCACGAGTACGTCGAGTGCGACGATCTCGAGGTCTACAACTGCTGTTTCTCGGCCGACCTGGTGCGCCGCGAGCTCGCGTGGGCGCGCGAAGATCCCTTGCTGGGTTACCTGTTGTGGACCGGACCGTTCTCCGCGCAGCGTCGCGGGATGCTCGCGACCCATCTCGATCCGGGCACCTTCGCCGAGGCCGTCGGGCACCTCGACGGACTGCGCCGGCTCCGCAACCAGCCGCTCAGCCGGCACCGCGGCGAGGTGATCGGCTGGCTGTCGCTGTACCTGAGTTGTGTCGCCCGGACGGTGGCCGAATCCGACGAACGCGGTGAGCACACGCATCCCGCGGTCCTCGACGCGATGCGGCTGATGGAGGCCGACCCGGCGCGGCACTGGACGCTCGCCGAACTCTCCGGCGAGTTGCATCTGGCCCCCGGCTATCTGGTCCGGCTGTTCAAGTCGGTGACCGGAGTCCCGCCGATGGCGTACCTGTCACGGCACCGCGTCGAGCTCGCGGCCGACCGGTTGCTGCACACCGATCTGCCGATCAACCGGATCGGGGAGTCCGTCGGCTGGCCCGACCAGAACTACTTCGCCCGCCGATTCAAATCCCACTACGGGCTATCAGCGACCCTCTATCGGGAACGTTTCAACGCCATCAGGCACAGCTACCCGGCCGCGGACGAGAAGGTCTAGCCCGTCCAGGATCCGCTGCAGACCGAACTCGAGGCCCTGGTTCTCGCTGCCCGCCGACGTCCGCATCGCGGCGGTCAGATGTGGGAAGCGGCCGGCCTCGGTCGTCAGGATCGCGGCGAGCGACTGCTGCATCTCTTCCTCGGTCAGCCCGGTGGTGTGCCCCGGGAAGGTCGTCGACTGCTGGGCGATGTTGCGGACGTGGCTGGTGACGACCAGGATCGAGTCGAACTGCTCGCCGCCGGTGAGGCCGGTGCCGGCGAGCGCGGCCAGGCCGCGTTCCATCCAGAGGAGCTCGTTGGGCCCGAGCAGCCGGCGGCCGATCGTCGACTGGAGCAGCCACGGGTGCCGGGTGAATCCGTCGTACAGATCGAGCGCCCAGGTGTGCAGGGCCTCGCGCCACGGTAGGTCCGCGCGGTCGGGCGGGGGACCCATCGCGATGTCGCTCATCACCGCGACGAGTTCCGTCTTCCCGGGGACGTGCCGGTAGAGCGCCATCTTCGTCACCGGCAGCTCACCCGCGATGCGCTGCATGGAGACCGCGTCCAAGCCCTCGGCGTCCGCGATCGCGATCCCGGCCGCGGCGATCTCGGCCAGCGTGATCGCGGGCTTCGGGCCGCGGCTGCGAGCCGGCGGCCCGCCCCAGAGCAGTTCGGTCATCGGCGTCCTTCCGTCTCGGCTCGAACTGTGTCTACCATACACTTTAATGTGTCTACCGGACACAGTAAGGAGATGGAATGAAGATTCTGGTATCGGGTGCGAGCGTGGCGGGCCCGTCGGTGGCGCTCTGGCTGGGCCGCGCGGGCCACGACGTGACCGTGGTCGAGATCGCGCCGGCACTGCGGCAGGGCGGGTATGCGGTGGACTTCCGGGGCGACGTGTTCACGACGGTCCTCGACCGGATGCGCGTGCTCGACGACCTGCGGGCGCTGCAGACCGGCGGGAACGCGATGCGGTTCGTCGACGAGTCGGGCCGCAAGCTGATGCGGTTGCCGGCCGAGTTCGCCGGCGGCGAGCTGGAGGTGCTGCGGGCGGATCTGTCGCGGGTGTTGTACGAGCACAGCCGGGCGCAGGCGGCGTACCGCTTCGGCGACTCGATCGCCTGGTTGCGCGAGCACCCCGGCGGCGTGGAGGTGCGGTTCGAGAGCGGCGTCGAGGAGACGTACGACCTGGTGATCGGCGCCGACGGGATGCATTCCGTCGTACGGCGGCTCGCGTGGCCGGCGGACCAGGTCGTCGAGCGGCACCTGGAGTACTACGTGGCCGGCTGGGAGGTGCCGAACACGCTGGGCATCTCGGGGGACACGCTGATGTACAACGTGCCGGGCAAGCTGGCGAGCGTCGGCGCAGACCGTCGCGATCCGGCACTGGCGCAGACGCTGTTCGTGTTCAAGTCGCCGCGATTGCAGTACAACCGCCGCGACCTGGACGAGCAGAAGGCGATCCTGCAGGAGCAGTTCGGCGGGCTCGGCTGGCACGTCCCGGAGCTGCTCGAGGCGTTGCCGGCGGCAACGGAGCTGTACTTCGACTCGATCAGCCGGGTGCGTGTGGAGCGCTGGTCGACGGAGCGGATCGTGCTGCTCGGCGATGCGGGGTACGGCGCGACGTTCGGAGCGCTCGGCACCGGTACAGCCGTGGTGGGCGCCTACGTGCTGGCGGGGGAGTTGGCGCAGGCGCGCGGCGACTTCCGGACCGCCTTCGCCCGGTACGAGGCGACGCTGCGCAAGGCCGTGTCGACGACGCAGGACGGCAGCCGCGCGGGGTCGTTCCTGGCGCCGGCGACCCGGTTCGGCATCGCTGCGCGGAACCGGATCCTGGACATCCCGTTCTTCCTCAACCAGATGCTCAAGATGGCCCAGAACATGAGCGAACTGATCGAGCTGCCTGCCTACTCGATCGACACGGCCTCAGGGCAGCAGGGGGAGCTGGTAGAGGAATGACTCCCACGAGTCCGGCAGCCAGCCCGGCACGCCGAGCGCGGCCAGGTAGAGCCAGATCGCGACGAGCACGCAGAGGAACAGCGCGAGGGTCCCGAGCGCCTTGAGCCAGGCGGGCTGCTTGCCGGTCCAGGCGGTGAGTGCCTTCACCCAGTCCTTGACCCGGTACAGCAGCCGCTGCGCCCACTCGAACTCGCTCGCGAGCACGGCGAGACCCGCGATGAACAGCGGGATCCCACCCGGTCCCGGCAGCCACCCCGTCAGCGGCGCCGCGATGATCAGCAGCCCGCCGAGCACCCCCACGCCGATGCGGTAGAACATCAACTTCCGCGGATTCTCGCGGATCCGCCTCCGCCACTCCCACCGGTCGTCCGCAGCATCGAGCGTGATGTTGTGATCGGTGCGGTCGGGACTTTCCTTCTCGGCCACGCACCCAGCCTACCGGGCGATCAGGCAGTAGCCGGGTTGCCGAACTCCCAGTGCCACGGCTCCTCGCGGTTGCCGCCCTGATCGGCCCAGGCCGGGTGCAGCCAGCCGTACGCCGGGGCGTGCGACTTCATCCACTGGTACTGGGTGGTGTTGTACTTGTCGATCCCGCCGCACAGGTCGACGGCCACGCCCCACCCATGGTTGGAGGTGCCGGGGAGCGCGGCCAGCGACGGCTTGCGCTGGTACAGGCTGACCTGCGACGCGTACGAGCGGTAGGAGTCGGTGATGCAGAGCGACTTGCCGAACTGGGCGCGGTAGGCGGCGGCGAGTCGCGCGTACGCCGCCGCGGCGTCGCAGCGGAGCATGTGGCCGCCGGACCCGAGGGCGCACAGCTTGCCGGCGGGGATCATGCCGTTGCTGTAGCCGCCCCAGCCGGTGCTGGCGGATCCGGTCGCCAGGAACGGCATCGGGTTGACCGGGTCGCCGCCGAGCCGGACCTCGAAGTGCAGGTGCGGCCCGGTCGAGTTGCCTTCGGTGCCGACGGCACCGATCTGCTGCCCGGCGGTGACCTGCTGACCGTCCGTCACGTCGACGCGACTCAGATGCGCGTACAGCGTCTCGAGGCCGTTGCCGTGGTCGATGCGCACCAGGTTGCCGGCCCAGGCCGGGTGCTCGACGCGGACGACGCCCGACGTCACCGCGCGCACCGTCGTACCGACCGCGGCCGGGAAGTCCTGGCCGGTGTGCAATCCGGTCGACCACATCGCTCCCGACTGGCCGAACGGCGTGCCGATCTCGTAGGTGCCGTCCGGCAGCGGCCACGTCCAGGAGCCCGAGCCGACGTCGTACGAGGTGGCGGTGTTGCCGCACCGGAACGCGTAGGCCTCGGAGGTCGCCACCGGCGCGACCTGCGGCTTGGCCGGGGCGCCGAGTGTCGGGCGCAGGGCGGCGTACAGGTTGTCGGGGATGGTCGTGACGACCACCGCGCCCTTGGCCTCGTCGGCGGCGATCATCTCGCCGCTGTCGAGCGCGATGCCGATGTGCACCAGGCCGAGCGACTTGCTGCCCATGACGAGGATGTCGCCGGGCTGGATCTGCGCGTTCGGGACAGCTTGGTAGTCCGGATAGACCTTGCCGACGAGGTTCGGCAGCGTCGTGTACGGCTGCCAGGCGACCCGGGCCGCGCCGAGGCAGCCGTACTTGTCGGGGCCGGTGGCGGCGACGCCGTACGGCTTGCCGACCAGGCTGAAGGCCTGGTTGACCGCGCGGATCGTCTCGGCCGACATCACTCGCACGGCCCGGCCGCCGACCGCCACCGAGGCGACACCGGGGATGGCGGCGCCGCGGCGGGTCAGCGGGCCCAGGCCGGCCGGCAGCTTGGCCGGATTCTTGAGGACGGCGGCCGCCGGGGGAGCGACCTTCGTGGCGGCGAGCTCGGTGAGATACGCGCGCCAGCGCGCGAGGGCCTGCTGGTTGCGGGTCTGCTGGAGCTGCTGCGAGAGCGCGGAAGCGACGTCGAGGTCGGCGGTCTGGTCAGCCATCGCGGCCGCGGCGTCGGCCGCCTTCTGCTGCACCTGGTTGCTGAGCTCCTGGGCCTTCGCGGCGGCCTGGTTGGCGGCGGTGCGCTTCGTCGTCGCCTCGCCCCTCAGCCGGTCCGACTCGACCTCGGCGGCCCTCGCCCGCTGGTACTGCGAGACCTGGGTGTTGCCCAGCTGCGTGATCGCGGTCTGCCGGTCGGCGATCTCCTGGAGGTTCTCGGCGACCGGGGCGAGCGACCACAGCATCGACTCGGTGCCCATGACGGTCGGGATGCCGAGCTGGTACGCCTGCGCGGTGATCACCCCGAGGCGCCGGCGCTCCTCGTCGGACTTGCCCTTGGACACGGTCGCGCTGGACTCCGCCTTCTTGGCGGCGGCCTCGGCGGCCTGCGCCTCCTTCAGCGCCTTCGTGTAGGCGATGGTGGCCTTGGCGAAGTCGGCCTGCAAGGCCGCGGCCTCGGCCTGGAGTTGCTCGAGGGAGCGGTTGACGTCGGTGACGGAGGCCGGCGGCGGCTCGGTCGCGGACGGCGACGGATCGGCATGGGCCACCGGCACGGCGACCGCCGCCAGCAGTGTGCCGAGTGCCGCGAGCCGCAGCCCCCGGCGCTTCCCCAGATCCATCCGTCCCCCATGCGAGATCGCCTCACGCGCGTGCCCAGCGTAGGCGTCGTACGGTCCGTACGGAACCCTGGTGCACACAAAGTGACCGTTCGGACGACATGAGGCGGGCCACAGTTGCCGACTCGGCGTCGGATCGGCTGGTCCGACCCACTAAAGTTCACTGCATGGCCTCGCACTTTGACGTTGTTGTCCTCGGCGCCGGTCCCGGCGGGTACGTCGCGGCGATCCGCGCCGCCCAGCTCGGGCTCAAGACCGCCATCATCGAGAAGAAGTACTGGGGCGGTGTCTGCCTGAACGTGGGCTGTATCCCCTCCAAGGCGCTGCTGCGGAACGCCGAGCTGTCGCACATCTTCCGGACGGAGGCGAAGACCTTCGGCATCAGCGGCGAGGTGACCTTCGACTTCCCGACCGCGGTGCAGCGCAGCCGCAAGGTCGCGGACGGCCGGGTCAAGGGCGTGCACTTCCTGATGAAGAAGAACAACATCACCGAGTTCGACGGCTGGGGCTCGTTCACCGACGCCAACACCCTGGACGTGACGCTGAACGACGGCTCCTCGGAGACCGTCACGTTCGGCTCCTGCATCGTGGCGACCGGCGCGACCACCAAGCTGCTGCCGGGCACCCAGCTGAGCGACCGCGTGGTGACCTACGAGGAGCAGATCCTCACCGAGGAGCTGCCGGGCTCGATCGTGATCGCCGGCGCCGGCGCGATCGGCGTCGAGTTCGCGTACGTGCTGGCGAACTACGGCGTCAAGGTGACGATCGTCGAGTTCCTGGACCGGATCGTGCCGCTGGAGGACCCGGAGGTCTCCAAGGAGCTGGCCCGGGCGTACAAGAAGCTCGGCATCGACCTGCTGACCTCGACCCGGGTCGACTCGATCGACGACTCCGGCGAGCAGGTCAAGGTCACGGTCACCGGCAAGGACGGCAACCAGCAGACGATCGAGGCCGACAAGGTCCTGCAGGCGATCGGCTTCCAGCCGCGCGTCGACGGCTACGGCCTGGACAAGATCGGCGTCCAGCTCACCGAGCGCGGCGCGATCGGCATCGACGGCTTCTGCCGGACCAACGTGCCGAACATCTTCGCGATCGGCGACGTCACCGCGAAGCTGATGCTCGCGCACGCCGCCGAGGCGATGGGCGTGATCGCGGCCGAGACGATCGCGGGTCACGAGACCATGGAGCTCGACTACGCGATGATCCCGCGGGCGACGTTCTGCCAGCCGCAGATCGCCAGCTTCGGGTACACCGAGGAAGAGGCGCGGAAGCTCGGCCACGAGGTCAAGGTCGCCAAGTTCCCGTTCACCGCGAACGGCAAGGCCCACGGCCTCGGTGACGCCAGCGGCTTCGTGAAGGTGATCAGCGACACCAAGTACGGCGAACTGCTCGGCGCGCACCTGATCGGCCCCGAGGTCACCGAGCTGCTGCCGGAGCTGACCCTGGCGCAGAAGTGGGACCTGACCACCAAGGAACTGGCCCGCAACGTGCACGCCCACCCGACGCTGAGCGAGGCCCTCCAGGAGGCCTTCCACGGCCTCGAAGGGCACATGATCAACTTCTGAGCTGGTCAACGGCTGCTCGTGCCTGGTCGGCGCGAGCAGCCGTTTTCTTGTGTCAGGCGACGGCGGTTGCCTCGAGTTCGATCAGTTGGCCGGGGATCGCGAGGCGGGTGACGCCGAGCATGGTGGTGACGGGCGCGACGCCGGCGGCAGCCAGGCGGGACGCCAGAACGCCGTAGTGCGGGAACAGCTGGTCGACGTCTGTCGTGTAGACGTTCAGGCGGACGAGGTTCGCGAGCGTCATGCCGGCTTCGGTGAGCACGGCCTCCAGGTTGTCGAGGCTGAGCGCGAGTTGCGCGGGCAGGTCGCCGTCGTGCTCGGGTTTGCCGTCGGCGTTCGTCGCGGTCTGGCCGGAGCAGTACAGGGTTCGGGTCTGGCCGGACACCAGTTCGCCCTGGTTGAAGCCCAGCTCCAGGGACCACGGGACCGGGTTGATGGCGGTTCGTTCGATCGTCATGCAGGCGAGCTTTCCGGCAAATCACGACATCCTCCGTCAGGTAATCTTCCGGGGTGCGTGCGGACCGGTTGGTCTCGCTGGTCCTGCTGTTGCGTCAGCGGGGCCGGCTGACGGCGGACGTGCTCGCCCGCGAGCTGGAGGTGTCGACGCGGACTGTGCTGCGCGACATCGAGGCGCTGTCCGCGGCGGGTGTCCCGGTGTACGCCGAACGCGGCCGTCACGGCGGATTCGCGTTGCTGCCCGGGTTCCGCACCGAGCTCACGGGGCTGAATCACGACGAGGCGCTCGCCCTGCTGACGGCTGCTGGTTCCGGGCAGGTTTTCGGTCTGAGCCAGGCGCTCGCCTCGGCCACCCGCAAGGTCGTCGACGCGCTGCCCGAAAGCCATCGCACCACCGCGAGCGAGGCGGCCCAGCGGATCCTCGTCGACCCGGAGACCGACCTGCTGTCGCGCCCGCTGGTCATCAAGGAGGTGCCGGACGCGACGATGCTCGCGGTGCGGCGCGCGGTCCTGGCCGGCCACCGGCTCCGGATCCACTACGCGGCGACCGGTCAGGACCCGCAGTGGCGGACGGTCGACCCGATCGGCCTGGTCACTGTGCGGGACAAGGGCTACCTTCTGGCTCGGCGGTCCGGGGAGGACCGCACGTACCGCCTGTCCCGGCTGCTCGCCGCCGAGGAACTCCCCGAACCGGCAGAGCGCCCGAGCAAGGTCGATCTGGACCGCGTCTGGCGCGACCGCCGCGCGCAGTTCCTGGTCGACGGACACATCACTGTTGGCGCCAGAGTCCACCCGTCGCGTCGTGAGGACCTGCTGAACGCCGCGGTTGCGGTCCGAGCCGAGGAGGCCGACCCAGACGGCTGGCTGCGCCTCGAGGTCACCTTTCAGGACTCCTGGCACGCCGAATGGGCTTTCTGGCAGCTCGGCGCCGCCGCCGAAGCCCTGGCCCCACAGTCCGTGCGCACCGCCCTGCACCGCCGGGCGACCACCATGGCCGACCTCTACAGCGGACAGTCGTCAGAGAACCCGGGACAGGCCGGGGATCCGGGTGATGAGTAGCCAGGCCAGCCCGAAGCACAGAATGACGCCTCCCGTCGCGACAGCCAGGGCCTTGAGTTCAGCCGGCAGCGGTACGGGGCGCAGAGCGATGGCAAGCATGACCAGCACGAACTGCTGCAGGACGAACGCTCCGAAGCAGGCCCGGATGACCGCCGGCCGGATCCACGGGACCGGTCGCGCGAGGCGTCGCTGCGCCAGGCCGAGCATCCAGATCGGGCCGAAGACCACCAGTGGACTCTCGATCACGGGGAACATCACTGCCGACCAGTCCCAGCCGCCGGCCCACGCCTCCTCGCCGATCCCGCTCTCGCTGACCCCGACGAGCACGAAGCCGCCGAAAGCCGCCAGGGCGACAAGCGTCACGACGCCGCTGATCCGCCGCAGCCGGTCGGGGACCGCGGTGAGCCAGTCGGCGCGCGACGCCACGATGCCGACGGCGAAGATCGCTATGCACGCCGGCCACTGGTAGAAGTTCAGGTCGAGATACCTGTTCTCGCTGTTGAACGGGAACACCAGGCGGACCAGGAAGGTGGTCACGGCAACGATCACGGACACCAGGGCGAGCTGCCGCGCGGTGATCTCGTGGACGGTGGAGCGGGTGGCGACGTGACGCCGTACGACGGTCCAGGCGGTGTAGGCGAGCGTGAAGAGGAGCAGGTCGCCGACGAACCAGAGCGTGCCGGTGTCGAGGGTCTGCTCGGCGCCGAAGTACGACGACCAGTACGAGCCGGTGTCGGTGCCGATCCAGTACTCGAGCACGTACATCGTCAGCGGCAGCAGCACCAGCACGTAGGCGGCGAAGACGACGCCGAGGCGGAGCAGGCGGTCGCGGACGTACGGGCCGGGGTGCTTGCGGGCCAGCGATGGGGGTGTCATCAGCCCGGCGACGAGGAACAGCACCGGGATCAGCAGCATCGCGAACGGCCCGCCGACCGCGAGGACGATCGCCTGGGTGATGGGGGACAGCGTCGTCTCGCGCTGGTCCGCGTACGCCCACCAGTCCAGCTCGCCGTATCCGCTGACGGCGTGGCCGATGATGATCGCGGCGATCAGGATCACCTTGAGGTTGTCGACGTACCGCAGGCGCGCGCCCGCCCAGCGCGTGACCTCCGCGTCGTGGCTGCCGGTCACGCGGCTGCTCGCCGTGCCGCGCACCTTCCTCACACCCTGAGCGTCTGGCGAGACCTGCCCGGCCACCAGTGCCGAACGTCCGCCGTACAGCCGGTCGACCTGCTCTGATCGCGGCTACCGTTCGGTGATGTCGCCGAGGACGGGTTTGACGTCGACGATCGGGGTGCCGTCGAGGGCTTCGAGGTTGCGCACCTGCAGGCGGAGCTCCTCGCGGACCAGCACAGTGACGCGGTGCAGGCCGAGCGGGTTGGGCCGGTCGGGCGAGCGCGTGCTGAAGACGCCGGTCGACGGACGGGAGGTGTCGCCGCGCGGGTGCACCTTCTGTACGTCGCGGTCGGCGCGGTCGAACCAGGTGATCAGGATGAGCTCGTCGCCGACCCCCACATCTGCCAGCGCATCTCGAACCGACGCGTCGAACACCACCCACGCATCAGGCGCCCCCTCGTCACCCTGCCGCGGCGCATCCTCCCGAGCCCGCAAGCTCGACTCCACCTGTGCGATCGGACGGAGCAGCATCTCGCCGGTCACCTCGGGTACCTGTAGACGGTCTGAAGAGGTTCGCCGGGGGTGTGGATGTGGAAGGCGAGGCCGGGGTGGGCGGTGGGGTCCACGACCGAGTCGGTGTGGGGTTCGAACGGCAGGGGAACGCTGGAGCGGATGCCAGGAGCGCCGAGGACGGGGTGGCCGGCGAAGGTAGTGACGATGGCGTTGTGGACGTGGCCCGTGAGGATCGCGGTGACGGGCTTGCCGGTGAGAACCTCGGCGAGGGCGCCGGACTCCATGAGCTTCCACTGGTCCATGACCGCATGGTGCAGCTCGAGCGGCGGGTGATGCATCGCGACGAAGAGCGGCCCGTCGAACGATTCCCGCAGTACGCCGTCCAGCCACGCGAGTGAGTCCGCGGAAAGCAGACCGTGGTCCGCGCCCGGGACGCTGCTGTCGACGAGGACGAAACGGGCGCCACCGATGTCGCGCACCTGATGAACCGGATGCCCTCCGCCGGCCGACGACACGAATGCGCCGAGTCCGGCCCGCAGCGGCGCGCTGACGTCGTGGTTGCCGGGCAGCACCAGCACCGGCACTTCGAAGTCCAGCTCACCGGCGAGTTCGGCGTACTCGGCCTCCAGCCCGTGATCGGCCAGGTCTCCGGTCACCAGCACGACGTCCACCGACGAGGACCGGATGTACGACGTCACCCGGCGCAGTCGCGACCGAGGCTCCTCGGAGCCGTCGAGATGCGGGTCACTGAGGTGCGCGATCACAAACATGGCAGCACATTAGCGGCAGAACCCCGGCGCGCGGTTCTGCCGCGGTCGGGACGCCGGTGGCCGGTGGTGAACGGGTCCTTACGCTGCGATGACGTGCCGGGTGGCGACTTGGCCGGTCAAGGCCGGTCTGGGAGATTGGGGCGCATGGCTGAACAGGTTGATGTCGTGGTGGTGGGGCTCGGGGTCGGCGGCGAGGAGACGGCCGGGCGGCTGGCGCAGGCGGGGCTGCGGGTGGTGGGCATCGAGTCCCGGCTCGTCGGCGGTGAGTGCCCGTACTACGGCTGCATCCCGAGCAAGATGATGATCCGGGCCGCGAACCTGATCGCCGAGACCCGGCGCGTCGACGGCATGGCCGGTACGTCGAGCGTGACGCCGGACTGGACGCCGGTGGCGAAGCGGATCCGTGAGGAGGCGACCGACACCTGGAACGACCAGGTCGCCGTCGACCGCCTGGTGAACAAGGGCGCGACCGTGATCAAGGACGTCGCCACGATCACCGGCCCGACCACGGTCGGCGCCGGCGGCACGGAGTACGAGGCGTCCCGCGGCATCGTGATCGCGACCGGAACGGTGCCGTCCGTCCCGCCGATCGAGGGCCTCGCCGGCACGCCGTACTGGACGAACCGCGAGGCGATCGAGGTCGAGACGCTGCCGGAGTCGATGGTCGTCCTGGGCGGCGGCGCGATCGGCATGGAGCTCACCCAGGTGTTCGCCCGGTTCGGCGTCCGGATGACGGTCGTCGAGGGCGCGCCCGAGGTGCTGTCGATGGAGGAGCCGGAGTCGGGTGTGCTGGCCCGCGAGGCGCTGGAGCGCGACGGCGTGACGTTCCTGCTCGGCGCGCAGGCCCAACAGGTCGCGTACGCCGACGGCACGTTCACCGTGACGCTAGCGGACGGCAGGACGGCGTCGGGCGAGAAGTTGCTGGTGGCAACCGGCCGGCGGGTGGCGACCGCGGGGCTCGGGCTGGACAAGCTCGGCCTGGACCCGACGGCCCGCCGGATCGAGGTCGACGAGCACGTCCGCGCGGGCGACAAGGTCTGGGCGATCGGCGACGTCACCGGTGTCGGCGTCTTCACCCACAACGCGATGTACCAGGCCGACATCGCGGTCCGCGACATCCTGCGGGAGGAGAACGCGCCGACCGCGAGCTACCACGCGATGCCGCGGGTGACCTTCACCGACCCGGAGATCGGCGCGGTCGGGATGACCGAGAAGCAGGCCCGCGACGCAGGGCTGAACGTGCGCACCGGGTCGACGCCGATCCCGGCCTCGACCCGCGGCTGGATCCACAAGGCCGGCAACGAGGGCTTCATCAAGGTCGTCATGGACGCGGACCGGGGCGTGCTGGTCGGCGCGACGAGCGCGGGCCCGACGGGCGGCGAGGTGCTGAGCGCGCTCGCGGTCGCGGTGCACGCCGCCGTACCGGTGAGCACGCTGCGTCAGATGATCCTTGCGTACCCGACGTTCCACCGTGCGATCGGGGAAGCTCTCAAGTTCTAGTTGCGAATCGGTCGCAACTGGATCAAGAATGTCGGAGTGCATGTACCTGACGGGTTCTTCGACGCGCCAACGTCCGTCGCCACCGGCCTGATCGCTGCCGGGGCGGTCGGTTTCAGCCTGCAGCGCGCGAACCGCGAGCTCCGGGAGACCGGTCCGGCGCTGGCCGGGCTGACCGCTGCGTTCGTGTTCGCGGTGCAGATGGTGAACTTTCCGGTCGGCGCCGGCACCAGCGGTCACTTGCTCGGGGGAGCGCTGGCCGCCGCGCTGGTCGGGCCGTGGACCGCCGTACTGGTGATGTCCACGGTCCTGCTCGTCCAGGGGCTGTTGTTCGCGGACGGCGGGCTGACCGCGTTGGGTACGAACATCACGTTGATGGGGCTGATCACGGTCCTGATCGGGTACTTCCTGACGAAGGCGCTGCTGAAGGTGATGCCGCGCCGGGCCGGCAGCGTCGTACCCGCGGCGACCGTCGGCGCATTGGTGTCGGTGCCCGTCGCGGCGCTGGCGTTCACCGGGCTGTACGCGATCGGCGGTGCGGTCGACATCCCGCTCGGCAAACTCGCGACCGCGATGGTCGGGTGGCACATCCTGGTCGGGATCGGCGAGGCGGTGATCACCGCCGCCGTGCTGAGCGCCGTCGTCGCGACCCGGCCGGACCTGGTGTACGCCGCCCGGCACCTGCGGCAGGACCTGGTCCTGGTCGATGCCGACGGCAACACGTCGACCGTCTCCCCGGACCGCCCGATCGCGGCGAGGCCCGCGGGCCGGTCGCTCGGCGTCGGCATCGCGGTGACGCTGGTGGTCGCCGGCGGTCTGAGTCTGTTCGCGAGCGCGCACCCGGACGGCCTGGAGTTCGTCGGGGCGAAGCTCGGGTTCGACAACGCGGCCAAGAACTCGGCAGCCGCGAGCAGCCCGCTGGCCGATTACGGCGTGCACGGGATCGGCAACGCCCAGGTCTCCGGGGCGCTGGCCGGCATCATCGGCGTGCTGGTGACGATCGTCGTCGGCCTGGCGATCGCGAAACTGGCGTCGCTGCGAGCGAACAAGGCCTCATGAGCGGAGACGGCCTGCTCGTCGCGGTGGACAGCCCGGTCCACCGTATCCCCGCGCAGGTGAAGCTGGTCGCGCTGTTCGTCTTCGTGCTCGCGGTCGTCTCCACGCCGGCGGCGATCTTCTGGGCTTTCGGCCTGTACGCCGCGATGCTCGTGGCGGCCGTGGTGGTGGCGAAGCTGCCGGTCCCGGTCGTGTCTCGGCGGCTCGCGGTGGAGACACCGTTCATCGTGTTCGCGTTGCTGCTGCCGTTCGTCGCCACCGGCCCGCGGATCGACGTCCTCGGGCTGCACCTGTCGCAGTCGGGTGTGCTCGGCGCCTGGAACGTGCTCGCGAAGGGCACGCTCGGGGTGATCGCGGCGATCCTGCTGTCGGCGACGACAGCGCCGCGCGACCTGCTCGCCGGGCTCGAGCGCCTGCGACTGCCGGCGACGCTGGTGGCGATCCTGTCGTTCATGGTCCGCTACCTGAGCGTCGTGTCCGACGATCTGCACCGGATGCGGGTCGCCCGGGAATCCCGCGGTTACACGGGCGGCCGCGCCGGGCACCTGAAGGCGGTCGCCGGGGGAGTGGGCGCCCTGTTCGTCCGGAGCTTCGAGCGCGGCGAGCGCGTCCATCTGGCGATGCGGTCGCGCGGCTACACCGGACGGATGCCGCTGCTGAGCGTCGAAGGCGCGACCAGGAGCCAGTGGCTCGAGGGGCTGACGATCTCCCTGGCAGCAGTGGCGATCGCGGTCGCGGCTAGGGTGGTGGCCTTGTGAGCGGTCCAGCGATCCAGGTCGAGCAGCTGGTCTTCGCCTATCCCGACGGGCGGCAGGCGCTGTTCGGCGTCGACTTCACCGTGGAGCCTGGCGAGCGGGTCGCGCTGCTCGGCCCGAACGGCGCCGGCAAGACCACGCTCGTGCTGCATCTCAACGGCATCCTCGGGTCGGTCGCCGGCGGCACCGGCAGCGGCCGCATCCGGATCGGCGGCACCGGCGTCCATCGCGAGCACCTGACTGCGATCCGGCGCAAGGTCGGTCTGGTCTTCCAGGACCCGGACGACCAGTTGTTCATGCCGACGGTCCGCGACGACGTCGCCTTCGGCCCGGCGAATCTGGGTCTGCGCGGTTCCGAGCTCGACGATCGCGTCCAGGAAGCCCTGGTCCAGGTCGGCATGCAAGACCACGCCGACCTTGCTCCGCACCACCTGTCGTTCGGTCAGCGTCGGCGGGTCGCGGTTGCGACGGTGCTCGCGATGCGTCCCGAAGTACTGGTGCTGGACGAGCCGTCGAGCAACCTCGATCCGGCGGCCCGGCGCGAGCTCGCCGACATCCTCGCCGGGCTCGACGTCACCTTGCTGATGATCACCCACGACCTCCCGTACGCGCTCCAGCTGTGCGAGCGAAGCCTGCTGATGGACGGCGGCCGGATCGTCGCGGACGGCAAGACCCGCGACCTGCTCGGCGACGCCGGCCTGCTGGCCGCGCACCGCCTCGAGCTGCCGTACGGTTTCAACCCCCTCTCCGTCCCCGGTCCGGAGCGTTCATGAAGATCACCGCGGTCACCGTCGAGGTCACGTCCGAGCCGAAGGCGCATCCGGTCCGCGACGCGATCCAGCTGCTCGACCGCGACGGTCTCACCCGGGTCCGGATCGACACCGACGAGGGCGTCAGCGGCGTGAGTACGACGTACTTCGGTCGCGTCGAGAGCTCACCGGCCGTGCTCGCCAAGATCGTCACCGACCAGCTGGCGCCGGCGATCATCGGAGCGGACCCGACCGTGATCCGGGGCATCCGGCAGACGCTGCAGACCCTGACCGACTACCAGGGCACAGCGGGCCTCTCGTCGTACGGGATCTCGGCGATCGACCAGGCGTTGTGGGACCTGCTCGGCAAGTCGCTCGACGTCCCGGTGTGGAAGTTGCTCGGCGCGCAGCGGACCGCGATCCCGGCGTACGCGATGGTCGGCTAGCTCGAGCTCGACGAAGCCGGTCTGGAGCGGGTATCCGCACAGGCGATGGAGCAGGGGTTCCAGGGCGTGAAGATGAAGGTGGGCGGCGGCCCGCTGACCGAGGACGTGCAGCGGATCACCGCGGTCCGGAACGTGATCGGCCCGGACGCGCCGCTGATGGTCGACGCGAACCAGGCCTTCGGGTACGCCGAGGCGCTGCGGCGCGGCCGGGTGTACGAGGAGCTGGACTGCCGGTGGTTCGAGGAGCCGCTGCCGGCCGGGGACACCGACGGTCATGTCCGGCTGGCCGAGAAGCTCGACATCCCGATCGCGACGGGTGAGAACCGCTACGGGCAAGCCGCGTTCAGGGACCTGATCGCGCGCGGCGGCGTCGGCGTCGTACAGCCCGATCTGCGGCGGGCCGGCGGGCTGACGGACTGTCTCGAGATCGGGTTGCTGGCGGCCGGCTTCGGAGTGCCGTACGCGTCGCACGGCGGCGGGGCGCACATCCATGTTCTGGCGGCGCTGCCGAACACGATCTATATGGAGAGCGGGCTGCTGCCTCCAGAGGTGCAGCTGGTCGACGGGTGCTACCCGCTGCCGGCCGGAGCGGGCCTGTCGAGCTGGTGACGGTCACCGGGAATCCACGGTGAATTTGTTACCAAGCCCTTGTGTGTTACTCGCGGGTCAGTAACAGTGACGTTGAGTACTACTGTCGCCACTTCCCGCTCATGCAAAGGCGGTCCGCCCCCATGAAGTCAGTCGTCAGTCTGCTGTCCGCCGCGGCCCTCGGCGCGGCGATGCTCCTCAGCCCGGGTGTCGCGCACGCCGCGGCGCCGAACTACGTCGCGCTCGGCGACTCGTACGCCTCCGGTGTCGGGACCCGCACCTACATCGAGAGCAGCGGCTCCTGTCAGCGCTCGACGAAGGCGTACGCCTACATCGACGCCGGCCGGCTCGGCGCGAACCTGACATTCGTCGCCTGCTCCGGCGCCAAGGTCGCCAACGTCACCTCGAGCCAATTGCCGTCGGTCACCAGCTCGACCGACATCGTCTCAGTCCAGGTCGGCGGCAACGATGCCGGGTTCTCGTCGGTGATCACCGAATGCGCGAAACCCTCCTGGCTCGGTGACTGCAACAGCGCCGTGGCGAACGCGCAGTCGATCATCAACAACACCCTGCCCGGCCGGCTGAACACGCTGTACTCGTCGATCCGGAGCCGGGCGTCGGCGGCCAAGGTCGTCGTGGTCGGGTATCCGCGGCTGTTCAACGGCACCGACTGCAACGCCGGAACCTGGTTCAGCCCCGACGAGATGACCAAGCTGAACGCGACCGCCGACCTGCTGAACTCGCGGATCTCGTCGGCGGCCGGCGCGGCCGGTTTCACGTTCGTGAACCCGACCTCGAAGTTCATCGGCCACTCGGTGTGCGGCAGTCCGGAGTGGATCAACGGCCTGTCGAACCCGGTCAGCGAGTCCTACCACCCGAACGTCACCGGCCAGGCGGCCTACGCCGACCTCGTCCAGCCCGCCCTCTGACCAGCTCCGACGTTTCCCTGGCTGACCAGGCAAATGCGGGGTTCTTCACCCTGATCCAGGGTGAAGAACCCCGCATTTCGCGGGTGAGCCAGGCAAATTGCCCTTCGAGATGCGGACACGGCCGGTTCGTGGTGTCATGCTGGGGTGGTGCGGAGGTCTGTGGACTGGCTACTGGCGGCCAGGATGCAGGCCAACTGCCTTGCGCGTCCGGTGAACGAGGCCGGCCCCGGAGGGGTGGCCGACGTCGTGCGCCGGACGGGGGGACTCCAGGCCCAGACCTGGCGGGGAGCGACGTACGCCGTCCGCGCCCGTTCGACGGCCACCACGCTCGCCGATGTGGTCCACGCTCAGGAGACCGAGCGCTCCGTGCTGCGCAGCTGGTTCATGCGCGGCACCATCCAGCTCGTGGCGACCGAGGACGCCGGCCCGTTGCTCGGTCTGCTCGGCCCGAAACTGATCAAGGACACCGAACGCCGGTTCGGCGAGCTCGGGCTGCCGGAGCGCGTCCGCGCGGAGGCGGCCGACGTACTGGAGGAGTGGCTGCTCGCCCACGGACCGAGCAACCGCGCCGAACTGGCCGACGTACTGCTGCGGGCCGGGCTGATCGCGGAGCCGAAAGGGCAGGCGGTGTATGCCCTGATCCGCTACACCGGCCTGCTCGGGCGGCTCTGCTACGGACCTGGCGAGACCTGGGTCGCGGTCCGTGACTGGCTCGGCAAACCGCTGGTCCTCGAAGGTGATCCCGAGGACCTCGCCCGCCGGTACCTGACCGCGTACGGCCCAGCCACGGCACGCGACTTCGCGACCTGGTCGGGTCTGTCGGTGCCGCTCGCCCGTCGAGCCGTCGAGGCGGTAGCCACGACCTCTTTCGAGGTCGGGACCACCCAGCTCAAAGGCCTCGACGACCTGCCCGGCTGTCAGGACGTGCGGCTGCTGGGAGAGTTCGACGCGTATCTTCTCGGCTACCAGGACCGCCATGTCGACCTGCCGAAGTCCATCTTCCCGGGCGGCGGCATGCTCCGCCCGGCCGTGCTGAAGGCCGGCCGGCCGATCGGCACCTGGGAGCACGCCACGCTCCGGACAGACCTCTTCGAACCGGCCGACCTGACGCACGAACTCGCGGACGTCGCCCGGTTCTCAGGCACCTGACACGTACCTGCGCAGGTGTTCGGCGGTCGTCGTCGGGCTGCTCTCGACCAGGTCCGCGGGCGTGCCGGTGAAGACCACCCGGCCGCCGTCGTGTCCGGCGCCGGGGCCGATGTCGATCAGCCAGTCGGCGTGCGCCATCACCGCCTGGTGGTGCTCGATGACGATGACCGTGTTGCCCTGGTCCACCAGGGTGTCGAGCATCCCCAGCAGCTTGTCCACGTCCGCGAGATGCAGCCCGGTCGTCGGCTCGTCGAGGATGTAGATCGACCCCGTCTTGGCTGTATTGGAGACGTTTCCCACCCCACCGCCCCAGTCGTTGATCGCCAGCTTCAGCCGCTGACGTTCGCCGCCGGACAGTGTCGTCAGCGGCTGCCCGAGCCCGATGTACCCGAGCCCGACCGTGGCGAGCCGGTCCAGGATCGTCCGCGCCGTACCGCTCGTGAAGAACTCCCGCGCCTCGGCGACCGTCATCCGCAGGACTTCGCTGATGTTCTTCCCGCGCAAGCGGTACTCGAGCACCTCGGCGGTGAACCGGGCGCCGTTGCAGTCCTCGCACACCGACGCGACCTCGGCCATCATCGCGAGATCGGTGTACACCAGCCCGATGCCTTTGCAGGTCGGGCAGGCGCCGACGGAGTTCGCGCTGAACAGCCCGGGCTTCACCTTGTTCGCCTTGGCGAAGGCCGAGCGGATGGGATCCAGCAGCCCCGTGTACGTCGCCGGATTGCTCCGCTTCGACCCGCGGATCGGTTCCTGCCCGGCGATGATCACACCGTCCCGCCCGGCCAGCGAGCCGTGGACGAGCGAGCTCTTCCCGGATCCCGCGACACCGGTCACCACGGTGAGGACGCCGAGCGGGATATCCACACTCACATCGCGGAGATTGTGCAGTGTCGCGTGCGCGATCGAGAGCTTTCCGGTCGGCTGTCGTACGTCGTCGCGCACGTTCACCCGATGGTCGAGATACTGTCCGGTCAGCGTGCCGGACGCGGTCAGGCCGGTCACGTCACCGGCGTAGCAGAGCCGCCCGCCGGCCAGGCCCGCGCCCGGGCCGAGGTCGACGACGTGGTCGGCGATCCGGATCGTCTCCGGTTTGTGCTCGACGACCAGCACCGTGTTGCCCTTGTCCCGCAACTGCAGCAGCAGGTCGTTCATCTGCTGGATGTCGTGCGGATGCAGGCCGACCGTCGGCTCGTCGAAGACGTACGTGACGTCGCTCAGGCTCGACCCGAGATGCCGCACCAGCTTCACCCGCTGCGCCTCGCCGCCCGACAGCGTGGACGACTCGCGGTTCAGGCTCAGGTACCCCAGGCCGATCGTCACGAAGGACTCGAGCAACTCCCGCAGCCCCTCCAGCATCGGGCCGACTCCGGAATGCTTGATGCCGGCAACGAAATCGGCGAGATCGCTGATCTGCATCGCCGAGCACTCGCCGATCGTCCGCCCGTCGACGGTCACGCTCCGGGCCGCCGCGTTCAGCCGGACGCCGCCGCACTCGCCGCACGTCTCCTGCCGGATCGCGCGTTCGGCGAACGCCCGCGCGTGGCTCTGCATCGACTGCGGGTCCTTGCTGAGATACTGCCGTTTCAGCTTGGTGACGAGCCCCTCGAAGGTCAGATTGCTCTTCCCGACGCGGATCTTCATCGGCTCCTGGTAGAGGAACTGGTGCCACGCCTCGGGCGGGTAGTCCTTGAGCGGCAGGTCCGGGTCGAACAGACCCGACTGCGCCATCAGTTGCCAGTGCCAACTGTCGACCGAGAAGCCGGGCGCCCTGATCGGGCCCTGGTTGAGGCTCTTCTCGCGGTCGACCAGTTCGTCGAGGGTGAACTCGGTGGTCCGGCCGAGCCCTTCACAGACCGGGCACATGCCTTCGGCCCGGTTGAAGCTGAACACCGACGGGGGACCGGCGTACGGCGTCACGGCGCGGCTGAAGAGCACGCGCAGCATCGTGTGGGCGTCGGTCGCTGTACCGACGGTGGAGCGGGCGTTGGCGCCGATCCGTTCCTGGTCGACGATGATCGCCGCGGACAGGTTCCGCAGCGCGTCCACGTCCGGCCGGCCGAGGCTCGGCATGAAGTTCTGCACGAACGCGGTGTAGGTCTCGTTGATCAGCCGCTGGGACTCGGCGGCGATGGTGTCGAAGACGAGTGAGGACTTGCCGGAACCGGAGACCCCGGTGAAGACGGTGAGCCGGCGTTTGGGGATGTCGAGCGAGACGCCGCTGAGGTTGTTCTCGCGGGCGCCGCGCACCTGGATGACGTCATGACTGTCAGCAGGAAGCATCCTTCAATGGTCTCATTGAACCGCCTGTACGAACTTGGAGCCGATCCCTCCGCGGGAGCCTTGGAGAAAGTCTCAACGTCGCAGCGAAGGTTGGCGGGCCACCCGGGCGACCTCGTCGAGGAGTTCCTGGAGCTGGGCCGCGAGCCGGGCGCGGGCGGTGGGGGACAGGGACGCGACCAGTTCGGACTCCCGCGTGAGGACCTGGTCGACGGTCCGCTCGATCAGGTCGTGGCCGGCTGCGGTGAGGGTGACGACGACGGCACGACTCCCGTCGTCCGCGGTCCGCCGGGTGACCAGGCCGGCGTCCTCGGCGCGCGCGACCCGCTGTGAGATCGCCCCGGCGGTGACGAGCGTCCGGCGGGCCAGCTCACGCGTGCTCAGCTCGTACGGCGTGCCGGCGCGCCGCAGCACGCTGAGCAGATCGAGCGTCGCCGGGTCCACACCGGCGTCCGCCAGCACGCGGCGGCGGTCGTCGGCGAACAGCTTGGCCAGCCGCCACAGCGGGGTGACGATCTCGATCGAGTCGGTCGGCGTACCGGGACGCTCGCGCTGCCAGGCACGTGCGATCTCGGCGGCGGGATACGCGCTGGGCGCGTCGAGAGGGTAGTTGTCGGCCACGAGACCCATGCTACGTTTAGGTCTAAACATTTAGAGCTAAACGTGAGGATTGTGTGATGAGGACGATCGTGGTGACCGGGGGAGCGACCGGGATCGGGCGGGCGACCGCGGAGCGGTTCCGGGCCGACGGCGACGACGTGGTGATCACCGGCCGGCGGGCCGACGTACTCGAGAAGACCGCCACGGATCTCGGCGCGCGGGCCGTGGTGTGCGACGCGACCGATCCGGCCCAGGTGCAGCGGCTGCTGGACGAACTGCCCGAGCGGGTCGACGTCCTGGTCAACAACGCCGGCGGCAACACCGTCTTCGGCGGCGCCGACGGCGATCTCGCCCGGCTGAAGGCCGACTGGCTCGGCAACCTGGAGGCGAACCTGATCAGCGCAGTGCTCACGACGGCCGCGCTCGGGCCGCGACTGACCACCGCTGCCGTCCACCTGGGCTCGATCGCGGGTGCGCGCGGCGCGGGTTCGTACGGCGCCTCGAAGGCGGCACTGGCGATCTGGAACGCCGACGTCGCGGCCGAGCTCGGGCCGCGGGGGGTCACCTCGAACGTCGTCGCGCCGGGTTTCACCGCCGGGACCGAGTTCTTCAAGGGCCGGCTGACCGGCGAGCGTCGCGAGACGTTGCTGCAGGCAACGTTGACCAAGCGCGAGGGCGAGGTCGCCGACATCGCCGGCACCATCCACTTCCTCGCCTCACCCGCCGCCCGCCACATCACCGCCCAGGTGTTGCACGTCAACGGCGGCGCGTACATCACCCGCTAACCCGCTCCCTGCGTGTCTCACCAGCACAGACAGCGCCGACCGCAACAAGAGCGGATATCCGGTCTTGTTGCGGGTTCTCCGCTGTCGTACCAGCGGAGAACCCCCAAGAGCAGTGGATATCCGCTCTTGTGTCGGGAGGGATGGACGAGGGGTGCAGAGCGGTGCGGAGTGACAACGTGCGCCAGATGTGACAATGGGCGACATGCGTCCCACCGTCAAAGATGTCGCCAAGCTCGCCGGGGTGTCGCCGAAGACGGTGTCGAACGTGATCAACGGCGTCGTCTTCGTGCGCCCCGAGACCCGGGCGCGGGTGGAGAGTGCGCTGGCCGAGCTCGACTACGTGCCGAACATGAGCGCCCGCGGCCTGCGCAACGGCCGCTCCGGCATGATCGCGCTGGCACTGCCCGACCTGCTCCGGCCGTACTCGGCGGAGATCGTCCACCTGGTCGTCGAGCTCGCCCACGAGCGCGGCTGGGGCGTGCAGATCGAGCAGACCGCGGCCGAGCCGAACCGTGAGTTCGAGCTGCTGTCGAAGGCCCGCGCGTACCTCGTGGACGGCCTGATCCTGAACCCGGTGAACCTCGACGACAGCGCGGTGACGTCCGCCGGTCCGCTGCCGCCGCTGGTCCTGATCGGCGACGTCGACCAGGACGTCGTCAGCCAGGTCGCGATCGACAACATCGCGGCCGCGCGGGACATGACGAACCACCTGCTGGCGCAGGGATGCCGGCGGATCGTCGCCGTCGGTACGCCGGAGATCCCGCGCGGCTCGAGCGGCGCCGGCATGCTGGGCGGATCGGCCCAGTCGCCGGGGACGGCGGCTTCGCGGCTGCGGACCACGGGTTATCGCGAGGCGCTCGAGCAGGCCGGCGTACCGCTCGATCCGGGGCTCGAGATCAGCCTCGACCGCTGGCGGCCCGAGGGCGCCGCGACCGTGGTGGGGAAGTACCTGACCGAGCACGAGTTGCCCGACGCGTTCTTCTGCTTCACCGACACTTTGGCGTCGGGGACCCTGGCGGCGCTGTGGAGCGCGGGCATCGACGTACCGAGGCAGACGCTCGTCGCCGGGTTCGACAACATCCTCGACAGCCAGTTCATGATCCCGCCGCTGACCACGATCGACTTCGACCGGCGGGCGTTCGTCGCCGCGGCCCTCGACCTGCTCGCCGAACGGATGGCGGACAAGACCGCACCGCCACGCAGGGTGATGATCCCGCACCGCATTGTCGAGCGCGCCAGTACCGCACGATAACGGATACATTTCCACAAAATCGCACATCGGAGTCTTGTGCCGGCCATTCTAACGATGTAATCATCGGTCCCGCCCCCGAAGGAGACCGAATGACTGCAGATTTCTCCCGGCGCAGCCTGCTGAAGACAGCGGCCGCGCTGGCCGGTGGCGGGTTGCTCGTCGGCTGCGCGCCCGGCGCGTCCCGCTCGACGGCCAACCTGAACTACTGGCACCTCTTGACCGGTGGTGACGGCACGGTGATGGCAGGTCTGGTGGCTGCCGTCAACGCCGCGAACCTCGGCTTTCACACCACCCAGACCGTGCTGGCCTGGGGACCGCCGTACTACACGAAACTCGCGATGGCCTCCGCCGGCGGCCGCGCTCCGGACGTAGCGATCATGCACGCGTCCCGGATCGCGGGTTACGCGCCGGGCGGCCTGCTCGAGCCGTGGGACCTGGACCTGCTCGCCGAGGCCGGCCTGCGCGAGAGCGACTTCCCGGCCCGCGTCTGGGAGAAGTGCCAGTACGACGGGAAGCTGTACGCGATCGCGCTCGACACCCACCCGTTCGTGCTCTACTACAACACCGAGCACGCCGAGAAGGCCGGTGTCACCGAGGCTCTGCACACGCTGAAGAGCCCGGAGGAGTTCACCGAGGTCGCGACCAAGCTGCAGCAGGTCACCGGCAAGCACGGCCTGTCGTACGGCTACCTCGGTGACGGCGCCCAGATGTGGCGGCTCTGGTACACGCTCTACAAGCAGACCGGCGCCGACATGACGCTGGTGCCCGGTCAGCCGGCCAAGGTGGACAAGGACGCCGCGGTCAAGACGCTCAGCTTCGTGCAGTCGTTGCTCAACGACACGATCGCCTCGCGCAGCGGCGACGGCGGCACGGCGACCAGCGAGTTCCTGCACGGCGAGAGCGGCATGTTCTTCGGCGGCGTCTGGGAGCTCCCGGTGCTGAAGGAGGCCAAGCTGCCCGTCGACGCGGTGCCGATCCCGACGATGTTCGGGACCCAGGCCGCGTACGCCGACTCGCACACGTTCGTGCTGCCGCGGCAGTCGAAGGTGTCGCCGGAACGCCGCAAGCACGTGTACACGATGGTGGCCGAACTGCTGAAGCGGTCGGTGAAGTGGGCCGGCGGCGGCCACATCCCGGCGTACCAGCCGGTCGCGACGAGCGCGGAGTACCAGGCGCTGAAGCCGCAGTCGAACTACGCGGGGATCCCGGGCTACGTGAACTACGACCCGGACGTGTGGTTCAGCGGTGCGGGCAGCGACTTCCAGAACTACTTCGCCGAGAACGTGCAGAACGTGTTCCTCGGCAGTGGTGACCCGGCGGCCGGGTTCGACGGTTTCGTCGCCCGGCTGAACAAGCTGCTCGACCGTCCGCAGCCGGTGTGAGAGGAGAGGCACAGATGTCTACTGTCATCGACACTCCGACTGCTGCGGCGGAAGAGGTCACAGCGCAGGGCAGGGCGCGGGCGAAGCGGGGCGAGACCTTCGCCGGCTGGGCCTTCGCGGCGCCGTTCGCCGTACTGTTCGGGCTCTTTCTCGTCGTACCGGCGCTGTACGGCCTGTACCTGAGCTTCACCGGCGAGACGCTGACCGGTGCGGGCAGCGGACTGGTCGGCTTCTCGAACTACGCCGACGCGTTGCGCGACCCGGACCTGTGGAAGTCGCTCGGGAACACGCTGTGGTTCACGGTGCTGAGCACGGCCCCGCTCATCGTCTTGTCACTCGCGCTCGCACTGCTCGTGAACCTCGGTCTGCCGGGGCGTTGGTTGTGGCGGCTGTCGTTCTTCCTGCCGTACCTGCTGGCATCGACCGTCGTGGTGATGTTCTGGAGCTGGATGTACAACCCGAAGCTCGGGCTGATCAACGCCGTGCTGGACAAGTTCGGCGCCGGACCCGTGGCGTGGCTGCAGGATCCGAAGGTGGCGATGATCTCGGTCGTGATCACCACGCTGTGGTGGACGATCGGGTTCAACTTCCTGCTCTACCTGGCGGCGCTGCAGAACATCCCGGAGCAGCAGTTCGAGGCCGCGGCGCTCGACGGCGCGGGCAAGTGGCGGCAGCTCTTCTCGATCGTGATCCCGCAACTTGCGCCGACCACGGCACTGCTGGTGACGTTGCAGATCCTCGCGTCGCTGAAGGTGTTCGACCAGATCTACATGCTGACCAACGGCGGTCCGGCCGGGACGACGCGGTCGATCGTGCAGTACATCTACGAGTCCGGCTTCACCGGCTACCGGTTCGGTTACTCGTCGGCCATCTCGTACCTGTTCTTCGCGCTCATCGTCCTGGTGTCGCTGGCGCAGTACAAGCTGATCAACCGCAGGAGCGCGTCGTGAGCACCTACACCTTGAGTCGTGGGATCAAACAAACGCACAAGCCGGGCGAAAATCCCTGGAGCGTGTCCAGAATGGCCGCGCTGCTGGTGCTTGCGGTGCTGGCCGTAACCTGGCTGGTCCCGTTCGGCTGGGCCGTGCTCACGTCGCTGAAGAGCGAGGCGGACGCCGGTGCGTCGCAGATCACGCTGAACCCGCCGGACGGGTTCAGCTTCGAGGCCTACCGCAAGGTGCTGTCGGCCGGCGACATCCCGTCCTGGGCGTGGAACAGCCTGATCACGTCGGTGGCGATCACGCTCATCACGGTCGCGACGTCGGCGCTGGCCGGCTACGCGTTCTCGCGGGTGAACTTCAAGGGCAAGCGATTGTTGTACGCCGCGATCATCGCAGCGATCATCATTCCGCCGCAGCTGCTGATCGTGCCGTTGTTCCGGCAGATGCTGGCGTTCAACCTGGTCGACACCTACTGGGGCATCATCCTGCCGCAGGCCTTCGCGCCCGCGATGGTGCTGATCCTCAAGCGCTTCTTCGACCAGATCCCGGTGGAACTGGAGGATGCGGCCCGGGTTGACGGCGCGGGCAGGCTGCGGGTGTTCTGGTCCGTCGTGCTGCCGTTGTCGCGGCCGATCCTCGCGGCGGTGGCGATCTTCGTATTCATCGGTGCCTGGAACAACTTCCTCTGGCCGTTCATCGTGACCACGGACGCGGACCTGATGACGCTGCCCGTCGGCCTGCAAACCGTCAAGAGCGCCTACGGCTTGCAGTACGCGCAGAACATGGCGTCCGCGATCCTGGCCGCGCTGCCGCTGGTCGTGGTGTTCCTGTTCTTCCAGCGACAGATCATCAAGGGCATCGCGACCACCGGCTTCGGTGGTCAGTAGAGCTTTCCTGGACAGGAATTCCGGCACTCGGGATTCCGGTCACGATCCCTTGAAAACGTCGTCACTCTCAGCGAGGGTTGCCTGATCACTTCCGCGTCGTTTCCGGGTGCGGGGAGGACGGGGGAGTGTGCGGTCGTGTGACGTGAACACGGCCGTATCCGCCGTCACTCGGGGTCAGTACACGATGAGAAGGGGGAAGTGTGTCAGCGATGACAAGGCTCGCCGAGCAGCGCCGTGATGTGAGGAGTCACGGCGACGCAGGTCTCGGACGGGCCGCGGTCCAACCAGCGGTGTGTACCGGCATCCACGAGGTGACCTCGTCGATCCCGTCGGTGCGGCCGCGACGCGTGGCGATGCTCAGGCTGAGCAACGGAATGACGACCACGCTGCGACTCGGCGACGGTGCGCAGGCGCCGGCGCCCGGCGCGACCGTACTCGTCCAGGGTGGCCGGGGCATGGGCGATCAGCCTGCCTCAGGTGGGGTCATCCTCGCGCCGAGGTGACCCGTCGGACGTGAACGGTCAGAGTCAGTGACTCGCCGGTCTCAGGTGTCAACGCCCAGCTGAGGCCGGCAAGTCCCTGGACGGTCAGCTCTCCGCCGGATCGGTGAACTCCCGGATCTCGATGGGGGAGTAGGGCGCCTCCGGCAGCCGCCCGGCGATCTCGGTCGCGCGCTCCAGGCTGCAGTCCACGACGTAGTAGCCGGCCAGCACTTCCTTGGCCTCGGTGAACGGCCCGTCCGTCACCGTCGGTACGCCGTCCCGGACCCGGACCACCCGCGAGTTCGCGGTGGTCAGCGGCCGGTCGTCGATGTGCTCACCGCACGCCTTCAGTTCGTCGATGAGCTTGCCGTGCTGTTGCATCACCTGGTCGATGCCCACGGCCTGCAACGTGTCCCAGGTCTGTTCGTTCCCGTAGATCAGCAACATGTATTTCATCTGCTTGCCTCCATTCACCCGGGTACGTCGGAGCCCCGGACATCATCTCGACATCCGGGGCCCACGGTAGCGACTACCAGGTCGCACCGGCAGGAGCCCGCACGGTGGTGTTCAGGCGGTTGAAGAGGTTGGTGAGGCCGATCATCAGGATGATCGCCGACAGTTCCTTCTCGTCGAAGTGGTCGGCGGCCGCGTTCCAGATCTCGTCGGTGACCGCGGTCGGGTTGTCGGCCAGCCGGGTCGCGGCCTCGGCCATCTCGAGCGCGGCCCGCTCGGCGTCGGTGAACAGGTCGGAGTCGCGCCACGCGGCGACCTGGTGCAGCCGCTCGTCGGTCTCGCCGTTCTTCAGCGCCGACTTGACGCCGCCGAACACGCAGGGCGAGCAGCCGTTGATCTGGCTGGCCCGCAGGTGCACGAGTTCGAGCGTCTTGCCGTCGGCGCCGGACTGCCCGATCGCCTTGTAGATGTTCTGGATGCCCTTGGTGGCGTCGGGCAGGACCATTGCGGGGTTGGTCATCCGTGCGTGCATGATCGCTTCTCCATCAGTTGGTTGCTTTCACTCCCTTGACGGATGCTGCGCGGCGGATGTGACAGCGAACCGCAGATCTCTTTCCAGCCGGGTCTCCACCGGTACGGCGGGATCGGAGTACTGACCTGTCAGGCAGATCGGTCCGCTGTAGCGGAGCTGGCGGAGCGTCGCGAACACGGCCGCCCAGTCGGACAGCCCGTCCTCGGCCTCGACGAAGTTCGTCTTCCAGGCCCCGTCGGTGCGGACGTAGCGGACGTTCTTCAGGTTCACGATCCCGAGCCGATCCGCACCGAGTTCGAGGGTGACCGCGGGATGGTCGCCGGCGAGCGCGTCGTGCGCCGCGTCCCATACCAGCTTGAACCGTTCGGGCAGCCCGTCGAGCAACTGCAGCACGCCCAGGGTCGACGACACGTACCGTCCGTGGTGCGGTTGCACACCGACCTGTACGTCGTACCGCTCGGTCAGGGCGACGGCCTGCTCGAGCAGTGCGCGGTTGCGGCGTACGGAGGCGGCGTACCCGTCGGGGCCGAGGTCGGCCATGATCCGGATCATCGGCACGCCGGCCTCCGCGCAGGCGGCGAACACCGGCTCGGACAGGTCGCTCGCGACGCTGATCGGTTCGATGCCCTCGGCCCGTAACTGGGCGGTGAACTTCGGCAGCTCCGCCTCGGCGCTCGCCGGCGTGACGTACGCGGCGTCCCGGACCGGAACCTCGGCGCCGGCGAACCCGAGGCTGGAGACCAGCCGGCCGAGGTCGTCACCGGGCAGCCCGATCCAGGGCTTTGTGAAGACGGACCACAGGTACGACATCAACGGCCTCCCAGGCCACTCATGGTGATTCCACGGACGAACCAGCGTTGGGTGAGGAAGAACAGAACGATCAGGGGGATGGTGGTGACGGTGGCGGCCATCAGCAGCAGGTTCCACTGGGTCCCGTTGGTGTCCTGGAACACCTGCAGGCCGACCGACGCGGTCCGGGTGGCGTCGCTGTTGGAGATCACCAACGGCCAGAGAAGGTTGTTCCACTGCCCGATGAACTTGAACACCGCCAGGGTCGCGATCGCCGGCACCGCGAGCGGCACGATCACACGCACGAACGCCTGCCACCGGTTCGCGCCGTCCAGCCGGGCGGCCTCCTCGTAGTCGCGCGGGATGCCGAGGAAGAACTGCCGGAGCAGGAACACCCCGATCGCGGTGAACGCGTGCGGCAGGATCATGCCCGGCCAGGTGTCGATGCCGTGCAGCTTCGCGACCAGCACGAACTGCGGGATCAGCGTCACCTGCGACGGGATCATCAGCGTCGCGAGATAGATGCCGAACAGCCAGCTGCGGCCGGGGAAGTCGAGGCGTGCGAACGCGTACGCCGCGAGCGCCGCAGTGACCGTTTCGAGCAGCGTCGTACCGGCGGCGAAGTAGATGGTGTTCAGCAGGTACTTGCCGAGCGGGACCAGGTCGAACGCGCGAGTCAGGTTCTCCGGGTGCCAGCTGCTCGGCCAGAACGACGGCTTCGCGGCCATCGACTCGCCGTCGGACTGGAACGCGACGAGCACCATCATCACGACCGGGATCAGCGTGACGCCGGTGATCAGGAAGCAGGTGAAGACGACCAACTTACGCCGGATCTCAGTTGTCATAGTGCACCAGCCTCTGCTGGAACAGGAACTGGCCCGCGGTGATGATCACGATGAACGCGAACAGGACGAGCGACTGCGCCGCGGCGTAGCCCTGGTCGTAGTTCTCGAAGCCGGTCCGGTAGATGTACATGACGAGGGTGGTGGTGCGGGTGCCCGGGCCGCCGTTCGTCATGATCAGCGCCTGGTCGAAGACCTGGAACGAGCCGATGACGGACGTGACGACGACGAAGAACAGGGCGGGGGAGAGCATCGGCAGCGTGATGTGCCGCAAGCTCTTCCACGGCGACGTACCGTCGACACGGCCCGCCTCGTAGAGCTGTTGCGGGATCGCCTGCAGGCCGGCCAGGAACACGACCATGCCGAAGCCGAAGCTCTTCCAGACGCTCATCAGGATCAGCGCCGGCATCGCCCAGGTGTCGGAGATCAGCCACGCAGGGCCGTTGATGCCGAACCATCCGAGCACGGCGTTCACCAGGCCGTCGTGCGGGATGTAGAGCCAGATCCAGACGAACGCGACCGCTACCGTGATCGTTGCGTACGGCAAGAGCAGGAGGCTCCGGAAGACGGCGATCCGCTGCAGGCCCTGGTTCAGCAGGAGTGCGAGCAGCAGGCTGACGAGGATGGTCAGCGGGACGCTGACCAGGGTGAAGTACGCCGTACTGCCGAGAGCGGACCAGAACGTCGGGTCGGGTCCGAGCCGGGCGAAGTTGTGCAGGCCGGCCCAGGTCGGTGCGCTGAACAGGTTCCAGTTCAGCAGCGAGATGACGCCGGCGGCGACGACCGGTCCGGCGGTGAAGATCAGGAAGCCGATCAGGCTGGGCAGGATGAACAGCCAGGCAGTGAGCGCTTCCCTGCTGCGCCATCGTGGCGTGGGTGCCTGCCGGGCCGGTGTCGGAGTGGCGGTGACAGGTGCGGTGTCTGCCGTGGAGATGGCCATGGTGATCACCCCTTCCTGGCAGTGGCTTGGCGGACGGTGTCGAGATGCTGACGCATCAGTACGTCGAGCCGCGGCGTCAGACCGGTGATGGCGTCCGGGACGGTGACCTGGCCGAGGAACGTCCGTGGAAGATCCTGACCGAGCAGCTGTTTGACCTGATTCCAGTTCGTGGTGACGTCGAACGCGTGCCCGCCCGCGACCTTGCCCGCCAGGATGTCCTGGACGATCCCGAGGTTGTCGGGCGGTGGCTGGAACGCGCTGCCGGCACTGAGCCGGGCCGGGTTGTTGCGGCCGGCTTTCGCGTAGATGTCGAGCGCGCCGGTACTGGTGAGCGTCTTGAGCAGCTTCCACGCGAGGTCGAGCTCGGCGCCCTCGCGCACCCCCGATGGAATCGCGAAGCTGGAACCCGAGACCCGCGGTGTGCTGCCGTTGGCGCCGGCCGGGAACGGGATGATGTCCCAGTCGAACTTCGCCTTCCGGGCGTTCACGACCTGCCACGGCCCGTTCTGCATGAATGCGACGTTGCCCTGCATGAAGTTGGACAGTGAGCTCTCGGTGACCAGGTTCTTGATCGGCGGCGTCACCTTGTCCTTCACGAACAGGTCGATGACGAACTGCAGCGCCTCCATCGCCTCGGGGTCGCCGAGAGCGCTGCGGTTCGAGTCGGCGCTCATCACATTGCCCCCGGCGCAGTAGATCCAGGACACCAGGTCGTCGATGGCCGGCGCGCAGGTGAAGCCGTACTGCTCACCGGGTTTCGTCAGCTGCTTGGTGAGGTCGCGGAACGTGGCCCAGGACATCGGCTCGGTCCGGGACGGTAGCGGGATGCCCTGCTTGTTCAGCAGGTCCTTGTTGTAGTACATGACGGTCGGCGCGACGTCGAAGCCGATCGCGTAGGTCTTGCCGTTGAAGCTGGAGATCTTCCGACTGGTGTCGTAGAAGTCGTCGAGCTCGAAGTCCGGGTCGGCGGCGATCAGGTCGTCGAGCTGCCGGTGCGCGCCGCGGGCGGCGTACGTCGGGATCAGCGTGCCGTTGAGCGCGGTGACCAGGCTCGCGGTGCCGCTGACGAGTTGCAGGTCGAGCTTGGTCGGGTAGCCGCTGGACGGGGTCAGCGTGGCGACCGACTGCACGCCGAGCTGGTGCTCGACGTACGTGCCGAAGTCCTCCCACACCTTCTTCTCGGCGGCGCTGCTCGACCACATCGCCCAGGTCGCCGTACCGGACGGCGGGCCGGACGAGCAGCCGGCCGCGAGCCCGAGGCCGGCCAGGCCGCTGACTTGCAGGAAGCCGCGGCGGGACAGCTTGTTCATGGTTCTCCTCACCGGTAGAGCAGGTCGATCGACTCGGCGCGGATGCGCTCCTCGTCGACCTCGACGCCCAGTCCAGGGGCGGTGGGGACCGTCGCGACGGCCTTGGTGATGTTCAGCCCCTCGACGTACAGATCGGTCAGCAGCTCCGGCCCGTTGAGCTCGGCGGGCAGGGCGAGCTCGAGCTGACTGAACACGTGCAGGGCGGCGGCGAACGCGACGCCGCAGTCGGTCAGGCCGCTAGCGAGCAGTTCCACGCCGCCGGCCAGCGCGGTCTGGGCGGTCTTCAGCGCGTTCCGCAGACCGCCCGACTTGCAGATCTTGATCACCACGAGGTCCGCGGCGTCGAGGCGGATCGCCCGGGCCAGGTCCGGAGCGGAGAAGCTCCCTTCGTCGATGGCGACCGGCAGGTCGATCAGCTCACGGAGGCGTTGCATCGCGAGTGTGTCGGTGCTCGGCACGGGCTGCTCGACGCAGTGGATCGTCCGGATGTGCTTGATCCGGCCGTGCAGCTGCTTGAGGGCGCTCGGGCGGTACGACTGGTTGGCGTCGAGCCACAGCGGTTTGCCGTCGGCAACTTCCGCCACGGTCTCGATCGCCGCGGTGTCGGCGTCCAGGTCACCACCGATCTTGACCTTGTACGCCGCATAGTCCGATGACTCGACGGCGTGCTCGCGGACCGCGTCCTGGTCGCCGACCCCGATCGCCGAGCAGAGCGGGATCTCGTCGTACACCTTGCCGCCGAGCAGCGCGTGCACGGGGACGCCGGCGAGCTTGCCGGCCGCGTCGTGCATGGCGACGTCAACGGCCGCGCGGGCGAACGGAAAGCCGTTCGAGACGGCGGGGCTGAGGCGCTTGGCGGCACGCTGGTGGAACAGCTCGACGTCGAACGGGGTGAGCTCGCTCAGGATCGGCGCGAGGTGGCGGCGGATGACGACCGCCATCGTCTCGGCGGTCTCGTAGCTCCAGCTGGGCAGCGCGCGCTGCTCGCCCCAGCCGACCACACCGTCCTCGGTGGTCAGCTTCACGAAGATCACCGCGCCGGCCTGGTCCGGGGCCGCGTCCGGCGCGCCGACTGCGCCGCTGCCGAGCACGAACCGGCGGGCGAACGGCACGGCGACCGGGAACACCTCGACCTGGGTGATGCGGGACATGGGCAGTCCTTTCAGGCGGCGATCGACCAGAGCGTGGGGTCGACGAAGCTCGGCCCGCGGCTGCCGTCTTCGAGCCACTTGAGGGCGTCGCGGATCACGTAGCCCGCGAGAGCGAGGTGGCCCTCCGCGGTGTCGCCCGCGATATGCGGGGTGAGCAGCAGGTTCGGGGACGCCAGCGTTTCCGCGTCGAACGACGGCGGCTCGGGGTCGTAGACGTCCAGGGCCGCGGAGATCCGCCCGGCGAGCGCGTGGTCGAGCAGGGCCTGCTGGTCGACTGCCGGACCGCGCGACGAATTGACCACGACCGCGCCGTCGGGCAGGTTCTCGATCAGCTCGCGGGAGATCATGCCTTGCGTCTCGGGCACGTTCGGGACGTGGATCGACACGAAGGTGCTCGCTGCCGCCTCGGGGAGGTCGGCCAGGCGTACGCCGAGGTCGGCGGCGCGCTCGGCGCTCAGGTACGGGTCGTAGACGACGACGTCGCAGCCGAACGGCGCGAGCAAGGTGATCAGCGCTCGCGCCGTACTGCTCGCGCCGATGATGCCGACCGTCGCGCCGGCCAGTTCGTGCCCGCGGAATGTGGTCTGTTTCCAGCCGCCGCTGCGGATCGCTCCGTCGAACCTCGGCAGCCGCCGGGCGAGGGTGAGCATCGACGCCAGGCAGTACTCGCCGACCGACCAGGCGATCCGGGGACCCGCCGAGAACACCCCGATGCCCTGGTCGAGGATGACGGGATCGATGAGGTTCTTCACCGTGCCGGCCGCGTGCGCCACCACCTTCGGGCCGTTGCCGTCGGCCCACAGCTCCTTGCCCAGGTGCGGCGTACCCCAACTGGTCAGCAGTACGTCGGCGCCTTCGGCGAGGGCCGGTACGGCGTCCGGGGCGAGCGCCGGAGGCTTCGCGGGCGACCCGGGCCCGGCGGTGTGGTCGGCAGTCGCCCAGACCACCTCGAACCGCTCTTCCAGCAGCTGTCGAGTGCTCGCGTCGACGACATCCGTCGCACGGTCCGGGGACATCAGGGCGGCAAGTCTGGGCGCAGGATTCGGCACCGTAAGGACTCCTTCAACTCGAGGTAGCCACGACGGTAGGCGCTTTCCGTTATGCAGGTCCAAACCCATTTACGTATGGACCGATACCGTGCTTGCATGGCGGCCATGGACTTGTCGCTGCAACAGCTCCGCGGGTTCGTCGCGGTCGCCGAGGAGCTGCACTACGGGCGCGCGGCGCAGCGCCTCAACCTGACCCAGCCGCCGCTGACCCGGCAGATTCAGGGCCTCGAACGCACGCTCGACGTCCGCCTGTTCGACCGCACCGGCCGCGGCGTCCGCCTGACCGCGGCCGGGGGAGTCTTCCTCGAGCACGCCCGCCGAGTGCTGGCGCTGCTGGAGGTCGCGCCCGAGGCGACCCGCCGCGCCGCGGACGGCACCAGCGGGACGCTGCGGCTCGCGTTCACCGCGATCGGCGCGTACGCCGTACTCGCCGACTTCCTGACCATGGTCGGGAAACGGACGCCCGGGGTGACGGCGGAGCTCACCGAGCTGGTGAGTCCGGCCCAGTTCGAGGCGCTGGCGAACCTGGAGATCGACCTCGGGCTGGTGCGGCCGCCGATCCCGGCGCAGTTCGAGTCGCTGCTGGTGCACTCCGAGGACCTGGTGCTCGCCGTACCGGCCGCGCATCCGCTGGCCGGCGGCGACGGTCCGGTGTCGCTGGTGGACGTGACCGACGACTACATCGGGTACAGCCCGGAGGGATCGCAGTACCTGCACGACATCTGCGCGGCGATGATCGGGATGGACCGGTACGCCGTCAGCCAGCTCGCGTCGCAGGTGCCGACGATGCTCGCCCTGGTCCGCGCCGGCCTGGGGTGTGCGTTGATCCCGCGCTCGATCATGGCGATGGGCGTCGACGGCGTCCGGTACCGGGAGCTGGACGCGGCCGACGCGCACTCGGTGACGCTGCACGCCTGCTGGAGCCCGGACAACCCGAACCCGGCGCTGCAGCGGCTCGCGGAGTCGTTGCGCGCCGATCCGCACTTGACTTAGAGCGAGCTCTAATTCGTAGGCTCGAACCCATGAGTGGACAACACAAGATCGGCTCGGGTTTCGGGCACGACAGCACTGCGGACGAGGTCCTCGCCGGGATCGACCTGACCGGCAAGCTGGCGGTCGTCACCGGCGGGTATTCCGGCCTCGGCCTGGAGACCACCAAGGCGCTCGCAGGCGCGGGCGCACACGTCGTCGTTCCGGCGCGTCGGCCGGACGCGGCGCGCGAGGTCCTCGGCGACCTCGCGGAGGTCGACGAGATGGACCTCGGCTCCCTGGACAGTGTCGAGGCGTTCGCCGAGCGGTTCCTGGCGTCCGGACGTCCGGTCGACATCGTGATCGACAACGCGGCGATCATGGCCAGCCCGGAGACCCGGGTCGGGCCGGGCTGGGAGGCGCAGTTCGCGACCAACCACCTCGGGCACTTCGCGCTGGTGAACCGGCTCTGGCCGGCGATCGCCGCGGACGGCGGCGGCCGCGTCGTGTCGGTGTCGTCGACCGGGCACCGGCGGTCGGACATCCGGTGGGACGACCTGGAGTTCCGGCTCGGGTACGACAAGTGGGAGGCGTACGGCCAGGCGAAGACCGCGAACGTGCTGTTCGCCGTCCAGCTCGATGCCCTCGGCAAGGACTTCGGTGTCCGGGCGTTCGCGCTGCACCCGGGCGGCATCCTCACGCCGCTGCAGCGGCACCTGACCCGCGAGGAGATGGTCGGCTACGGCTGGATCGACGAGGACGGCAACCCGCTGAACCCCGGCTTCAAGAGTCCGGAGCAGGGCGCGGCGACGCAGGTGTGGGCGGCGACGTCACCCCAGCTCGACGGGATCGGCGGCGTGTTCCTGGAGGACTGCGAGGTCGCCGAGGTGTCGACCGACGACACCCCCGGCGTGCGGCCGTACGCGATCGATCCCCGGTCGGCCGAGCGGCTCTGGACCGTCTCGGCGGAGCTCACCGGAGTGAACGCGTTCGGCTAGTCTGTGGTCGTCGAAGGGGATCGGTGGCTGTTTCTTCATTCGAGCTCGACGGGATCGTCGAGCGGTTGCGGGCGTCCGGGTGCGTGTTCGCCGAGGACGAGGCGGCGTTGATCGCCGGGTCCGCACGGGACGCGGCCGAGCTGGACGCGATGGTCGAGCAGCGGGTCGGCGGGGAGCCGTTGGAGTACGTCGTGGGCTGGGCGTCGTTCCGCGGGCTGCGGATCGCCGTCGATCCCGGCGTGTTCATCCCGCGCCGGCGGACCGAGTTCCTGGTCGGTGAGGCGCTGCGGGTGACTGTCGCGGGTTCGGTCGTGGTGGACCTGTGCTGTGGCGCCGGGGCATTGGGCGCGGCGGTGGCGGCTGAGCGTGAGGTGTCGCTGTACGCCGCCGACATCGAGCCGGCCGCGGTGCAGTGCGCTCGGCGGAACCTGTCGCCTGAGTCCGTCTATGAGGGTGATCTGTTCGACGCGCTGCCGGTGCAGTTGCGCGGGCAGGTCGACGTACTGCTGGCGAACGTTCCGTATGTGCCGACCGACGAGATCAGGTTGCTGCCGTCGGAGGCGCGGCTTTATGAGCCGCACGTGACGCTGGACGGTGGTGCGGACGGTCTGGCTGTCCTGCGTCGGGTGGCTGCGGGCGCCGCGGAGTGGTTGATACCCGGCGGCCACCTCTTCGTCGAGGTGAGTGAGAGTCAGGCTCCGACGGCGCGTGCGGTGATGGTTTCGGCGGGGCTCGTCGCCGAGGTCGTCACGGACGACGACCTCGGCGCGAACGTCGTACACGGGATCAGACCCGCCGCTGGACGTGCAGGAGATACTCCCGGCGGTTGAGCGGGTCGTGGTCGGTGCGCGGGCGCTCCGGGATCGGACCGGTCACCGGCTGGTAGCGCTCGAACGCCGACTCCAGGACGCCCTCGCCGCGGGTGAGAGCGGGGAGCTGCTGCTCGAGCTCGTACACCGCGGCCGCGGGGATTTCTCCCTCCAGGGTTGAGGTTTCCGCGGCCAGCGCCGGCACCTGGGGGATCGCCCGGAGCCGGGCGAGTGCCGCCAGTACGGCGCGGGTCGTGTCGGTCGGGATGTCCAGCCGGAACCGGTGCATCGGCTCCTGCACCGTCGTACCGGCCTGCTGGAGTGCGGTCATCAGCACCAGCGGCGTGAGGAACCGGAAGTCACCGGACGTGCTGGACATGGTCTTGTCGAACACGGCGTGGGCGTGACTCTGGCGGGCGGAGTATCCCGAGTGCGTCATCACGACGCGGGCGTCGGGGATCTGCCAGCCGTGGATCCCCTGGTGCAGGGTTTCGCGGACGGTTTCCTCGACGGCCTTGATGAACGCGTACGGCATCGAGCCGAGTTCGACGTCGAGTTCGAAGCTGACGCCGGCGTTCACGGGCGCCGGTTCGACGCGGAGCCCGACGGTGGCGAGGAACGGGTTCGCGTCCTTCTTGTTGAACTCGACCGCCGCGCCCGTCCCGTCGACCCGCTCGACGCAGATCGTCGTGGTCTCCCGGAAGTCCACTTCGATGCCGAAGTCGGTGGCCAGCGTGGATTCGATGACCTCCTTCTGCACCTCGCCGTACAGCGAGACGTAGGTTTCCTGCCGCAGGTCGTCCTGGCGGAGGTTGATCAGCGGGTCCTGCTCGGCGAGCTGGGTGAGCGCGACGCGCAGATTGCCCTTGTCGGACAGCCTGCGCGGCGTGACGACCGTTTCGAGCGTCGGCGGGGCGAACGCGTGGGCGTTGCGTCGCTCCGTTGTGGACGTGGTCCGCGGATCGGTCACGGCGTCGCCGATCCGGATCTCGGCGAGCCCCCAGAAACGCCCGATCCGGCCGGCGCGGATCGTGCTCGCGGGGCCTTCGCCGACGACCTCGAGCGCGGTGATCTTGCCGTCGGTGTCGCCGTACCGGACGCGCTCGCGGACGTGGGCGGCGCCCGAGAACATCCGCACGTAGGCGATCTTCTCGCCGGCCGGTCCGCGCTCGACCTTGAACACGGTGCCGTCGAGCGGCTCGCCGTCGGTGCGGGCGCGGGGGAGCAGCTCCCGGATCCCGTCGGTGAGGTCCTCCGTGCCGGCGCCGGTGATCGCCGACCCGAAGTACACCGGGTGGACGATCGCACGGTGTGTCTGCGCGGCGAGAGCCTCGTCCAGGGACAGCGGCTCGTCGTCGACGTACCGCGCGAGGAGCTCGTCGTCGTGCCGGGTGAGGACCTCCAGGAGCGCGTCCTCCTGGACGATGGGCTTGAACGTCGCCTCGGGGGTGCCGAGGTGTGCCGCTTCGCCCATCGGGACGATCTCGCGGGTGAGCTTGGCAGCGATCTGCCGCAGTACGCCGTCGTACTGCGCGCCGGGCCGGTCGAGCTTGTTCACGAAGATCAGGGTTGGGATGCGCAGGCGTTGCAGGGTGCGCATGAGGACGCGAGTCTGCGCCTGCACCCCCTCCACCGCGGAGACGACCAGGACTGCGCCGTCGAGCACGCTCAGCGCACGCTCCACCTCGGCGATGAAGTCCGGGTGTCCCGGGGTGTCGATCAGGTTGACGGTGAGACCGCCCAGCGCGAACGAGGCGACAGCCGTCTTGATCGTGATCCCTCGCTGCCGTTCGAGCGCGAGTGAGTCGGTCTGGGTGTTCCCGTCATCGACACTACCGACCTCGTCGATGACTCCGGCGGCGTAGAGCAGCCGCTCGGTCAGGCTGGTCTTCCCGGCGTCAACATGCGCCAGAATCCCAAGGTTCAGTACTTCCACGCAGCTTCATGTCCTTCGAACAGGTGTCAGTGGTCTCCGCGACAGACATGAAGCGAGGTCGCATGACGGACTCCTTAACGTGACACCTGTTCTTCAGTACGCCCCGAGTACACCAACCCCTTCCACCCCCGGACAAACTATTTAGCTCCCACCTACACCTTCTCGCTGCCGCGCGAGTTCTGGGACGCTGGCGGCGTGAGTGAGTTCAGGGCGCAGGATCTGAGTGGGGCTGTGTTTCGCGACGTCGATCTGAGTGGGGCTCGGTTCGAGAATGTGGATCTGAGTGGGGCGACGGTTCGTGGGGCGCGGTTGGTTGACGTGTCGCTCGACGGTGAGATGCGGAATCTGTCGGTGTGGGGTGTGGATGTCGTGCCGCTGGTCGACGCGGAGCTCAACCGGCTGTACCCGGGGCGTGAGCGGATGCGGCCGACGGACGCGGACGGGTATCGCGAGGCGTGGGATCTGCTGGAGCAGTTGTGGGGGGAGACCGTGGCGAAGGCGCGTCGGCTGCCGCCGGAGCTTTTGCACGAGTCGGTGGACGGCGAGTGGTCGTTCATCGAGACGCTGCGCCATCTCGCGTTCGCGACCGATGCCTGGGTACGGCGTGCCGTCCTCGGCGTGCCTGAGCCGTGGGACCCGCTCGACCTGCCCCACGACGAGATGCGCGACACGCCGCCCGTACCGCGGGACCGGAGCGCTCGTCCGTCGCTCGACGAGGTACTCGCGCTGCGCGGCGACCGGGCGGCGACCGTACGGGCGTTGCTCGCCGACCTGACCGACGAGCAACTGACCGAGCACACGGCACCTGTTCCCGGCCCCGGCTACCCGGCGTCCGAGAGTTACGTCGTCGGCGAGTGCCTCGGCACGATCCTCGCCGAGGAGTTCGAGCATCGCCGGTACGCCGAGCGCGATCTCGCGACACTGCAGGCCCGAACTGTCGGTCCCGGGACGTAGCCTCGGGACATGGTGGCGGAGACCGAAGTGGCGGACTGGCGGCGGCTCGCGCAGTCGTTGCACGCGAGATTCCTGATCGACGCCTACGTGGACGGCGCGCGGTTCGTGGCCGCGGTGGGGGAGGCGTGCCAGGACGCCGTACCGGAGGTGCGGCTCGGCGCGTCGTTCGTTGACGTCGCGACCAGGGACGCGGAGCTCGCGGCGCGGATCAGCTCGATCGCGGCCGAGCACGGTCTGACCGCCGACCCGACGGCCGTGTCGCAGCTCGAGGTCGCGTTGGACACGGCGGACCTGGTCGAGCTCGGTCCGTTCTGGGCGGCGGTGCTGACCGGTAGCACGGAAGCCTTCACGGGCAACGACGTCATCGACCCGACGGGACGGGTCGCGAACCTGTGGTTCCAGGGCACGAAGCCGCACGAGGAGCCGCGCCAACGGTTCCACCTCGACCTGTGGGTGCCGCCCGAGGTCGTGCCCGGGCGGATCGAGGCAGCGCTCGCGGCCGGCGGCAAGGTGGTGTACGACGACGAGGCGCCCGCGTTCATCGTGCTCGCCGATCCGCAGGGCAACAAGGTCTGCCTGTGTACGTCGGAGGGCCGCTGACCTCTGTTATCGTCGAGCTGAATCGAGGAGGTGTGTGATGGCTTGGAAGGTTGTCCGGTTCCGCGCCGTTCCCTCCTCGGCTGCTGCCCGCTGACGGGCTGACAGCTTTCTTCTCCGGACCGATCGGTGCGTCGCGGCGTCTGGCCGCGGATCACGTGCGCGCTCAGACAGCCGCGCACTCCGTGCCGATCGAACCGGAGCTTCCGCATGTCCTCCGTGGACACTCACCTTCACGCTGCCCTCGCACGCGCCGTCGCCGGCGTTCCCCAGCACGCACTACGCCGCCGCGTAGCCGCTCTCTCACACCGCTATCGAACCGAACAGGTCGACGACGCGACCCCCGGCCTGAGCGATCCACTCGACGCCCTCGCGTACGCCGTGGTCCGGATGCCGGCGACGTTCCGCGCGCTGCACGCGGCCTTGTCGATGGCCGAGCATCACATCGACGCGGCTTTCACCACGCAGCTGGACCTCGGCGGCGGGACGGGCGCCGCAGCCTGGGCCGCCGCCGCGCTGTGGCCCGCGATCACGACCGAGATCGTCGAGCGTCAGCCACCCGCCGTTGCCCTCGGCAAGCACCTTGCCGAGGGGAACTTCGCGCGGAACTGGCGCTGGACACCAGCTGACCTCCGGCACTGGAGCGCGCCCGGGCCGGTCGACCTGGTCACCATCGGATACGTCCTCAACGAACTCACCGCCGACCGCCGCGACGACCTGATCCTGGCCGCGGCCCAGTCCGCGACCACGATCGTCCTGGTCGAACCAGGCACTCCGGGTGGTCACCGCCGGACGCTCGCTGCTCGCGACCTGCTGATCGCTCAGGGGTTCACGATCGCGGCGCCCTGCCCGCACCAAGGCCCCTGCCCGATCGACTGGTGCCATTTCGCGGCGCGCCTGCCACGCACCGAACTCCACCGGATCCTGAAGGACGGCACCCGCAACTACGAGGACGAGAAGTTCGCGTACCTCGTCGCGACCCGGCGCCCGGTGCGCGCGGCCGAGGCGCGGGTGCTGACCCGGCCGACGCGCCGCAAGGGCCAGGTCGTCCTCGACCTGTGCACCCCGGACGGTACGGCGGAGCGCGTCGTCGTACCGAAGTCGTCGCCGTCGTATCGCCGCGCCCGGGACGCGGCGTGGGGTGCGGCGTGGGGTGCGGGGCTCAGGCGATGACGAGCCGGCTGATGAGTCCGTCCACGAGGGTGAAGGTGAAGTCGAGGTCGACGGTTCCGCCCGAAAAGTTGCCCTCGAGGTGGTGAGTCGCGACGTAGGTGTGCTCGTCGACCTGCCGGGTGCTGGTGAGCTCGGTCGTGTAGCTGTACTCGCTCGCCGACCTCGCCAGCCAGGCCCGGATCTCGTCGCGGCCGCGATAGGTCTTGCCGTCGTCGATGACCTCGGCGTCGTCGGCGTACCAGCGCATCGCCGCCGGCACGTTCCGGGTGACGTGACCGATCAGGTACTTCGTGATGGTGTCAGGTAACACAGGTGCTCCTCAGATGGTGGGGACGGTGCCGGCGTCGATGGTGAAGTCGGCGCCGGTGATCGCGGAGGCGCGGTCGGAGACCAGGAACGCGACGAGGTCGGCGACCTCGCCGGGCTCGGCGGCGCGCTGCAGCGGTACGCCGCCGAGCGACGCGAGGATGTCCTGCCAGGCCTCGTCGCGGGTCAGGCCACGGGCGGCGGCGATGCGGTCGGCCAGGTGGTCGGCGCTCGTGGTCCGGATCGCGCCGGGCGAGACGACGTTGACGCGGATGCCGTGCGCGGCGACCTCGTTCGACAGTCCTTTGCTGTACGTCGTGAGCGCCGCCTTGGCCGCGGCGTACCCGAGCGTTGCCTCGTGCAACGGCATCCGCCGCTGGATCGACGACACGTGCACGATCGCGCCGGCGCCCCGCTCGGTCATCCCGGGGAGCAGCGCCCGGTCGAGCCGGACCGCGGCGAGCAGGTTGAGCCGGAGCTCGGCGTCCCACAGGTCATCGTCGAGTACGGCGTACCCGCCGGCTGGACTGCTCGAGCCACCGAGCGTGTGGACGACGATGTCCGGCGTACCGAACTCGGCGCGGACGGCTTCCGCGACCGCGGCGGTCCCGTCGGGCGTGGTGAGGTCGCCGGTGACGAACAGCCCGGCGTCGGCCGGTGCGGTGCGCGCGACGCCGAGGACGGTGACGCCCTCGGCACGGAGACGGTCGGTGATCGCGGCGCCGGTGCCTTTGCTCGCCCCGGTCACCACCGCCGTGCGGTTGCTGAGATTCATACCGGCGACGGTGCCGTCTCCCGCCGGGGGAGACGCAAGGAGTTGACTCTCTCCCCGGGGGAGGGTGCAGGCTGAACGACGTGCGCAGCGGGTTGACGATCGGCGAGTTCGCGCGGGCGACCCATCTGAGTGTGCGCACGCTGCGGCGGTACCACGAGAGCGGGCTGCTCGAGCCGGCGACGGTCGACGCCTCCAGCGGCTACCGCTACTACACCGTCGACCAGATCCCGTCCGCGCAGGTCATCCACCGGCTGCGCGAGCTCGACGTACCGCTGGCCGAGGTCGCCGCGATCATCGCGACCGACGACCCGGACCGGCGCGCGGATCTCGTCGCCGTCCATCTCGACCGCCTGCAGGAGACGCTCGAGCGGACCCGGGCGGCCGTCACCTCACTGCAGCAGCTGCTCCGCCCCGCTCCGGGGCCTCTCCAGGTCGAGCTCCGCACGGAGCCCGCGCGATTGGTTGCCGGGATCACCGACACCCTGAGCCTGGACGGGGTCCTACAGTGGTACGACGGGGCGATGGCCGAGCTCGACGCCGCCGTCGCCGAGCCGCTCGGTCCGCCCGGCGGGCACTACGACAACGACCTGTTCGCCGAAGGACGCGGGAGGGTCCTGGTCTACTACCCGGTGGCGGACGCGCCGTCGTACGGTCGGGTGCGGCCGGTCGAGCTGCCCGCCGTCGAGCTCGCGGCCACGGTGCACCACGGATCTCACGACGACATCGACGTCACCTACGGCCGGCTCGCGACCTGGGTGCACGAGCACGCGCTGGCCGTGGCCGGCCCGGTGCAGGAGACGTACACGGTCCGCCCGCAGGACGACCCCGACCCGGCGGCCTGGCGCACCGGCATCGCCTGGCCTGTCTTCCGGGTCGGCTGATCAGAGCTCGTAGCCGCCGGACGCCTCGACGGTCTGGGCGGTGATCCAGCCGGCGTCCGGGGAGCCGAGGAACGCGATGACCTTGCCGAGGTCGTCGGACTCGCCGATCCGGCCGAGGGCGGTGCGTTCGGCGATCGGCGGGATCAGCTCGGGATGCTGCGCGAACGCGTCGTCGCCCAGCCGGGTCCGGGTCACGCCGGGCGCGACCGCGTTGACGCGGATCCCGCGGGCGCTCAGCTCCTTGGCGAGGTAGCGGGTCAGGACGATCTGCGCACCCTTGACGCTGGCGTAGACCGAGTAGCCGGGCGTCGGCCGCGCCGACTCGAGGGCCGACGTACTGGTCGTGAAGACGATCGCGCCGTGGTCGGCGATCAACGGCAACAGCGTCTGGGTGAGGAAGTACGGGCCTTTGAGGTGGACGTTCACCATCTGGTCGAACAGCTCCTCGGTGGTGTCGTCGAACATGACCGGCGGCTGTCCGACACCGGCGTTGCTGACGAGGACGTCGAACGAGGTACGGTCCCAGCCCCGCAGTACGTCGGTGAGCGCGGCGCGGAACGCTTCGAACGTTTCCGGGCGGGCGACGTCGAGCGGCAGCGCCACCGCCGTACCGCCGTCCTTCTCGATCCGCTCGACCGTCTCCAGGGCGCGTTCGCGGCCGCCACGGTAGGTGACGACGACGGCCGTGCCGCGCTTCGCGAGCTCGAAGGCCGCGCCCTGGCCGATGCCGGAACTTCCGCCGGTGATGACAGCTACATGCATGATCGTGCACAACTCCTACTGGTCAGGATCAGGTACCTGACCAGTACACGCGTCACGCAAGGGAAGGTGTTAGACCAATGCTCGCGGCGACTTGCCTGATCCTGCTCGGTCGCGACTCGGCGGCATCCCGAACTCCCGCCGGTACTCGCGGCTGAACTGGGACGGGCTGTCGTAACCGACGGCGTACCCGGCGCTGGTCACGTCCTCGCCGAGCCCGACCACGCGCAGCCGTGCCTCCTGCAGCCGGATCTTCTTCTGGAACTGGATCGGGGTCAGCTCGGTCACGGTCCGGAAGTGCCGGTGGAAGGCCGACGTGCTCAGGCCGGCCATCGCGGCGAGGTCCTCGACGCGGAACGGCTCGGTGTAGTGGTCGCGGATCCACCGGATGACGCGGGCGACGTGCGACAGGCCGCTGTCGGCCAGGCCGATGTCGCGGACGGCGGCCCCCTGCGGGCTGCGGAGCAGGCGCCACAGGATCTCGCGTTGTACGAGCGGTGCGAGGACGGGCGCGTCGTCCGGCTCGTCGACCAGGCGGAGCAGACGAATCATCGCGTCGATCACTTCGGCCGATGCGCGGCTCACGGTCAGGCCGCGGACCGGCCCAGGTTTGTCCGCCGCGTCGAGCAGCAGCGCCGCGATCGCCTCGGGACGAAGCTCGAGCCCGACCCCGAGGCACGGCGCGTCCGGCGACGCCTCGACGAAGTGCCCGGTCACCGGCAGGTCGACGGAGACCACGAGGTAGTCACCGGCGCCGTACTCGAAAACCTGCTCGCCGAGCGCCAACCGCTTCCGTCCCTGCGCCACCAGCGCGAAAGTCGGCGTCGCCAGACTCGCCGCCGGCGGGGTGGTTGCCGTCACCACCGACACCAGCAGCCCGTCGACAACCTCTTCACGCCCAGACGCCCGGACGATCAGCTCACGCAGCTCCGCCAGACCCGGCATGGCCGTCACGCATCGAGGAACGTGGTGACCGCGTCGAGGACGAGCGGCGTGCGGGCGAGGCCGGTGAAGTGGGTGGTGCCCGGGAAGATCGCGAGCTGGGAGGCGGGGACGCCGACGAAGTCCCCGTTGACGTCGCCGCCGCGGAGCTGGTGGAAACGGATGACATGCTCGAGCTTCACCGCATCGGCATCGCCGAAGGTGAGCAAGGTCGGGGCCTCGATGCCGCGGATGTCGTCGTCGGACCAGCCGGAGGTGCCGCGGTCGTACGCGCCGAGCTTGTCGAGCAGCGTCTGCAGGTGGTCGTGATCGGGGTGCGGCGACTTCGCGAGGTAGTCGGCCTCCATCGGCGTACCGGCGATCATCTCGACCTTCATCGAGTCGACCGCGGCCGCGTTCTCCTCGCGCTCGCCCGACGGGTTGAAGGAGACCGACGAGATGACGGCCTTGCGTACCAGCTCGGGATACTCGATCGCGAGGTACAGGGCGACCGCGCCGCCGACGCTGAACCCGAACAGGTCGACCCTCGGTACGTCGAGACGTGCCAGCAGCCCTACCACGTCGGACGCCAGTTCCGCCGTACCCAGCGGGCGGTCGATGTCGTTGGTGTACCCGTGCCCCTGGAAGTCGGTCGCGATCACCTGCCGCCGGGCCGACAGCCCGTCGATCAGTTCCCCGAACTGCAGGTCGATGTTGAACAGGCCGCCGTGCAGCAACAGCAACGGTGTACCGCCTTCGCCGTGCACTTCGTAGTACATGCGCAGGCCGTTCACGTCGGCGTACCCAGTCTGCTTGCTCACGGTTCTCCCACCAGTAGACAGAACGGATGCCCCGCCGGATCGGCCAGGACGTACAGCGGTTCGCCCTCGTCGTCGGACCGGTCGTGCAGAACCATGGCACCGAGCTCCTCGGCCCGCTGCCGATGCCGCTCGAGCTCCGGAGCCGACGGTACTGCGTAGTCGATGTGCAACTGCATCGGCACCTCGGATGACGGCCAGGTGGACGGCGTCAGCACGTCGACCTGCTGGATCGCGAGCTGCCGGTTGCCGTCGGCGTCCACCAGCACGAGCCAGTCGGCGTCATCCGGCGTCCCGTCGACCGGCGGCTCGTCGCCCGGCCGGTACTGCAGGCCGAGCAGAGCCCGGTAGAACTCAGCAAGCCCGCGCGCGTCGGTCGTGTCGAGAGCCGTGTGCATGCGGCGCGGATACAGCTCCTCGAGGCTCATGCCGACCGAGCCTACGCGCTGCGGAACGAGCGCCGGTATGTGTTCGGGGGTACGCCGACGACGCGCTGGAAGTGTCGGCGCAGGGTGGTTGCCGTGCCGAGGCCGGTGGCGGTGGCGACCTTTTCGATCGGGTCGTCGGTCGACTCGAGGAGTTGCTGGGCGCGGCGGACCCGTTGGGTGAGCAGCCATTGGAGCGGGGTCTGGCCGGTGACGGCACGGAACTGGCGGCCCAGGTGGCGCGGGCTGGTGTTGGCGCGCTTGGCGAGGTCCGTCACGGTCAACGGCTGGTCCAGCCGCTCCTGCACCCAAGCCAGCAACTGCGCGAGCGAGTGGTCACCGCTGACCTGCACAGGCGTCGCCACGAACTGCGCCTGCCCGCCCGCACGGTGCGGCGGTACGACGAGACGCCGGGCGACCGTGTTCGCGATCGTCGCGCCGTGATCGAGCTGGACGAGGTGCAGGCACAGGTCGACCGCCGCGGCCTTGCCCGCCGCGGTCAGCACCTTCCCGTTGTCCGTGTAGAGCACGTCCGGATCCACCACGACCTCCGGATACCGCGCGCTCAGCACGTCCGTGTGCGCCCAGTGCGTGGTCGCCCGCCGCCCGTCGAGAATGCCGGCCGCACCGAGCACGAACGCGCCGGTGCACAGCGACGCGATCCGCGCACCCGCGTCGTACGCCGTGCGTACCGCGTCCACGAGCTCGCCGGACATCGGCTCGTCGACGTCCGCGAGCGCCGGCACCAGGACCGTGTCGGCCCGCGCGATCGCGTCGAGCGGCTCGGTCGGCTCGACCACGAACGGCCCGACCTGGACCGGCCGCGGCCCGCACAGCCGGACGTCGTACCACTCGTCGGCGCCGACGGGCGGATTGCCGAAGATCTCGTACGCGATCCCGAGCTCGAAGTGGAGCAGGTGACCGGCCGTGGCCAGCGCGACAGTGTGCATGTCCGAAAGTGTACGGATGGTGTCGTTCCGGACTCTCACGCCACCCGGCCCGGACCGGCCAGACTCGACCTCATGAACGCAATCGTGGTGTACGGCGCCACCGGTCACACCGGCCGCTTCGTCGTCGAGGAACTCGTCCGGCAGAACCTTCCCGTCGCGGTCTCGGGCCGCAACCAGGCCGCACTCGCGGCCCAGTGGGGCGACCTCGACATCCGCCCGGCTGCCGTCGACGACCCGCACGCCCTCGACCAGGCCCTGAAGAGCGCGGTGGCTGTCATCAACTGCGCGGGCCCGTTCGCCACCACCGCCGACCCGATCATCGACGCCGCCGCTCGCGCCCGGATCCCGTACGTCGACGTTGCGGCCGAGCTCGAAGCGAACGTCTCGACCCTCGCCCGGCACAGCGACATCCCGGTCGTGCCGGCGATGGCGTTCTACGGCGGACTCGGAGACCTGCTGACGACGGCAGCACTAGGGGAGCTGACGACCGCCGACGAGGTGCACGTCGCGTACGGGCTGAGCAGTTGGCACCCGACGCCCGGGACCCGCGCTGCCGGTCAGGTCTCGCACGACCGGCGGGACGGTCGCCGGGTGCGCTTCTCCGGAGGCAGCCTGCAGTACCACCAGGGCGAGGTGGTCCAGCAGGACTGGACGTTCCCCGGTCCGCTCGGCCGGCGGCGCGTGATCGCCGAGTTCACGATGGCCGACGTCATCACGATCCCGACCCACGTCGCCGTCCCCGAGGTCCGCACGTACATGACGCTCGAGGCCGCCGGTGACCTGGCGGACACCGAGACCCCGGCGCCGACCGCCGTCGACGAGCAGGGCCGGTCCGACCAGACGTTCGTCGTTGACGTCCGCGTGAAGATCGGCGGCGAGGAGCGCCGGGCGACGGCGACCGGTCAGGACATCTACGCGATCTCGGCGCCGCTGGCCGTGGGCGCGGTCCGACGGATCCTGGCCGGCGAGACGCGGACGACCGGCGTGGCGTCGGCCGGTGCGATGTTCGACGCCGTCGACTTCCTCAAGGATTTGCCGCTCACGCTCGACCTGCCGTAAATCGGTTTCCTGCGGGAGAATGGTGGTCGCCTGCTGGACCGCCTCACAGCTGGAGACCCGCCATGCCCGACCTCCGCCCGTCCCGCCGTACGCTCCTCCAACTCACCGCGGCCGGGGCCGTGGCCGGCGCCGTCGGCACGACGCCGGCGTACGCCGACGGGATCGACTACACGGCCCGGAAGACGTTCGACGACTGGGACCGCCTCTTCCAGGAGGGTGGTCCCGGTCAGCCGGACCAGCCGAACGACAACACCAACCGCGACGGCCGATCCGGCATGCTCGCCTGGAGCCAGTCGTACGTCCTGCTCGGCCTGGTCCGTATGTACGAGAAGTACCGCGACACGTACTACCTCGACCGGCTGATCGACAATGTCGACCAGGTCCTCGCGGTCCGCGACAGCGCGCGCGGCGTCACGGACTATCGCGGGCTGTCGCTCCCGGCGTGGCGGGCCGACCACCCGTACACGACCGGGTACGCAACCCTTGCCGACGGCAACGGGCAACCGCTGCTCGATCTCCGCGAGGCGTTGTCGTACGCCGAGGACACCACGGTCACCGTCACCGCCGGGACCCGGCCGGACACGTTCACCGTTCGGCTCGTGAACACCTTCGTGAACCGCACAGTCACGCTCACCGACCTCTCGCTCGACCCGGCCAGCCCCGCCTACGCCGTCAGCCGGATCTACGCGGCCGCGCCCGGACCGCTCCAGCTCACGGCTGCCGATCGGCGGGAGGCGCCGCGCGCCGGCGACGTACCGCGGCTCGGGACGTACGAGATGCGCTGCCGGCCGGTGATCTTCGCCGTCCACACCGGGATGATCACGTACCCGATCGCGAGCTTCGTCCGGATCGTCGCCGGCTCACCCGTCCTGCGCCGCCGGTACGGGCGGAAGGCGGCCGAGTACCTGACCGCGTGCCGCGAGGCAGTCGCCGTCCACGACTGGGAGTACCGGGACGGCGGGCATCTGATCTGGCCGAAGGGCCAGCCGCTCGCGTACGACGGGTGTGAGCAGCCGATCAACCAGTCGGTAGGCCTCGGGCAGACGCTCGTCGAGCTCGCGCTCGCGACCGGCGACAGCAGCTACCGGCAGAAGGTCGCGGCGATGGGGCGGATGCTGGCGGGGCAGCTCGCGGTCGACGCCGGTGGCGCGTACCAGTGGCATTACTGGCCGATGGGCGGACGGATCTACGAGGGGTTCACGAAGACCGGTGACCCGGCGACCGACGTCTCGATCTTCACTCCGTCGGGTGGGCCGGCGCGCCAGTTCGAGGACATCAGCCACGGCGCGATCGACGTCGAGTTCGCCGTCCGGGCGTTCCGGGCCCGGCTCGCGTTCACCGGGCAGGACATGGAGCGGATCGCGCGGACCTTCACCCAGAACGTCGCGACCACCGACGCGGACGGGCTCCCCGCCGTACACACGACCGTCGCCGGCGGCGCGACCGGCGCAGCTTCGGTCGCGCACCAGGCTCCGCGCTGGATGCAGGCCGCCCCCTGGGATCCCCGCATCCACGCCCACTGCCTCGCCCTCTACAACCGCTACCAGCCAACGCCGGAACGCGACGGCCAGCAGGCCATCGGCTTCGGCTGGCTACTGGCCAACGTCGCCTACCTCAACTGGGGCGCCTGATGACCACGACTAAACGGACCTGGGGAGGATCGTGTGCCGGATCGAGCAGGACATCCTCCCCAACCCGTCACGCCGTCGGGATGTGGAGCCTCCGGTGCCCCGCGGTTCAGGCCGCTTGCGGGTTTGGTGGTTCACCCTTCAGATTGCCTGTTCGCCTCTCGGATACGAGCGGGGAAGGGACAACGTCAGCAGTTAACCGGCGAGATACAAGCGCCCGACGAGATCATCGCGCAGCTCGACGGCAGCACCGGCGGCTGACCCCGCCGGCGTGACATCTTGTCGTCGCCGATCCGGAACCAGCTGAAGGGCGCCGATGTCCCAATCGCACGTCGAACCAGGCAACTACCGCAACCCCTCCGACGACGCCTGGTGGCGCCGGGCGCTGGACGCCACCGGTGCGACCATGCAGCTTCGGGCCTTCGAGCAGGACGGCCGCGACGTGCCGTGGTCGGACGCCGTGATGAACGCGAGCGCAGCCGCGGCGATGCGCTGGCGGGCGAGCAGCAACGGGCGCTGGGCCGACCTCCCGAAGGGTCCGCTCGGCGACCTGAGCGACGGGTTCGCCCAGCGGCTCGCCGAGGAATACAACCGGGACGACAACATCGGCTTCCACATCGACAACACCGACTGGTTGCCGAACGTGCGCGCGCAGATGGCCCGCGGCGATGCCGACCGGACGCTCGAGAACGCCGCCCGGAGCATCGTCACCTCCGCCGATCCGGGTCCGAACGGCGAGCGGTGGCACCACCCGGATCCGGACAAGGTCGCCGAGGTACGGAACGCGATGAGCCAGCGCCTGCTCGAGGGACGCTACGATGGTGCGCCCGCGGTGGGCGACCAGGAGCAGAACTTCGCGTACCGCCTCGGGTACGCCACGGCGGACGCCGGCGTGAAGGCGATGAATGCGAGCCTCGCCACGCAGGCGGACCCGGAGTTGGCTCGCAGCGTCCGGCACACCCTGGACGCGCAGCCGGCACCGAGGGCGACGGCACCGGCCGAGCGCACCGATGGTGCGGCAGCGGGAACTGGCACGAGTTCGGGCCAGGTCAAGACCAGCGGCGTCGGCCCGCGGGGCTGACGAGCGGATCGGACCTGCCGTGCCGGCCGGGTGGAGTGACTTCCACTGACTGACATGGCAGGATTCCTACGGTGAGTAGCGGTACGACGGAGGAGCAGCGCCTGCAGGACCTGGCGCGGCTGCGGCGCGTGAAGGACCGGATCGACCGGGAGTACGCGCAGCCGCTGGACGTCGAGGCGCTCGCGCGCGGCGCGCACATGTCGTCGGGACACCTGAGCCGCGAGTTCAAGCGCGCTTACGGAGAGTCGCCGTACGGGTATCTGATGACCCGTCGGATCGAGCGGGCGATGATGCTGCTGCGCCGCGGCGGGATGAGCGTGACCGACGTCTGTTTCGCGGTCGGCTGCCAGTCGCTGGGCACGTTCAGCACCCGGTTCACCGAGCTGGTCGGGATGCCGCCGAGCGTCTACAAGGAGCACGCCGGCGACGCGACGCTCGGGATCCCGTCGTGCGTCGCGAAACAGGTCACGCGACCCATCAGGAATCGAGAAGCAACTCCCACGACCGGCACGTAGCGTACGGTCATGGAGATCAAGATTCACGCCAGCTTCCTGCCGCACACCGACCCCGAGGAGTCGGTGAAGTTCTACCGCGACGTCCTCGGCTTCGAGGTCCGCACCGACGTCGGGTACGAGGGCATGCGCTGGATCACCGTCGGCCCGGCCGGTCAGCCGGACACCGGCATCGTGCTCTACCCGCCGGCCGCCGACCCCGGCGTCACCGACGACGAGCGGCGCACGATCAGCGAGATGATGGCGAAGGGCACCTACGCGACCCTGGTGCTGCAGACCGACGACCTGGACGACCTGTTCGAGCGCCTGCAGGCCACCGACGCCGAGGTCATCCAGGAACCCGTCGACCAGCCGTACGGCATCCGCGACTGCGCGTTCCGCGACCCGGCCGGCAACCACATCCGGATCAACCAGGCATCCTGACACAAACGACTCTCTGGGGAGGACGAACGCATGGCCCGCGAGGAGCATGTTGCCGACAGCCACGACTTGATCCGGGTGACCGGCGCTCGGGTGAACAACCTGAAGGACGTCAGTGTCGAGATCCCGAAGCGCCGGCTGACGGCGTTCACCGGGGTGTCCGGCTCGGGCAAGAGCTCGCTGGTGTTCGGCACCATCGCCGCCGAGTCGCAGCGGCTGATCAACGAGACCTACAGCGCGTTCGTCCAGGGCTTCATGCCGAACCAGGCCCGCCCCGAGGTCGACGTCCTCGACGGCCTGACCACCGCGATCATCGTCGACCAGGAGCGGATGGGCGCCAACCCGCGCTCCACGGTCGGCACGGCGACCGACGCGAACGCGATGCTCCGGATCCTGTTCAGCCGGATCGCGAAACCGCACGCCGGCCCGCCCACGGCGTACTCGTTCAACGTCCCGAAGCGCACCGCGACCGGCTCGATGACGGCCGACAAGGGCGCCGGCGAGAGGAAGGTCGTCCGCGAGCAGGTGTACGCCGGCGGCATGTGCCCGCGCTGCGAGGGCATGGGCTCGGTCACCGACTTCGACCTGACCGCGCTGTACGACGAGAACAAGTCGCTGAACGAGGGCGCGCTGACGATCCCCGGCTACAGCATGGACGGCTGGTACGGGCGGATCTTCCGCGGCTCCGGCTTCTTCAACCCGGACAAGCCGATCAAGAAGTACACCAAGAAGGAACTGCACGACCTGCTGTACCGGGAGCCGACCAAGATCAAGGTCGAGGGCATCAATCTCACCTACAACGGGATCATCCCGGCGATCCAGCGCTCGTTCCTGTCCAAGGACGTCGACGCGATGCAGCCGCACATCCGCGCGTTCGTCGAGCGGGCCGTGACGTTCACGATCTGCCCGGACTGCGACGGGACGCGGCTCGGCGCCGAGGCGCGGGCGTCGAAGATCAGCGGCAAGAACATCGCGGATCTCTGCGCGATGCAGATCACCGACCTGGCCGCCTGGATCCGGGCGCTGAAGGAGCCGTCGGTCGCGCCGCTGCTGAAGGCGCTCGGCGACACCCTCGACTCGTTCGTCGACATCGGCCTGGGGTACCTGTCCCTGGAGCGCCCGGCCGGCACGCTGTCCGGCGGTGAGGCACAGCGCACGAAGATGATCCGCCACCTCGGGTCGTCGCTGACCGACGTCACGTACGTGTTCGACGAGCCGACGATCGGTCTGCACCCGCACGACATCCAGCGGATGAACGAGCTGCTGCTGCAGCTGCGCAACAAGGGCAACACGGTGCTCGTCGTGGAGCACAAGCCGGAGACGATCGCGATCGCCGATCATGTGATCGACCTCGGTCCCGGCGCGGGCTCGGGCGGCGGCGAGGTGGTGTTCGAGGGCACGCTCGCCAAGCTGCGGACCAGCGGGACCCTGACCGGGCGGCACCTGGACGACAAGGCCTCGGTGAAGCCGTCGGTGCGGTCGTCCTCGGACGCGCTGGAGATCCGCGGGGCCTCGACCAACAACCTGCAGGACGTGGATGTCGACGTACCGCTCGGGGTCCTGGTGGTCGTCACCGGCGTCGCCGGATCCGGGAAGAGTTCGCTGATCCAGGGGTCGATCGCCGACCGCGACGGCGTCATCGCGATCGACCAGGGCGCGATCCGCGGCTCCCGGCGGAGCAACCCGGCCACGTACACAGGTCTGCTGGACCCGATCCGGAAGGCGTTCGCCAAGGCGAACGGGGTGAAGCCGGCGCTGTTCAGCGCGAACTCCGAGGGCGCCTGCCCGGCGTGCAAGGGCGCGGGTGTGATCTACACCGAGCTCGGCGTGATGGCGACTGTCGAGGCGCCGTGCGAGGAGTGCGAGGGCCGGCGCTTCCAGGCGGCCGTGCTGGAGTACACGTTCGGCGGGAAGAACATCGCCGAGGTGCTCGCGATGCCGGTGTCGGAGGCGCTGACGTACTTCGCCGAGGGCGAGGCGCGGGTACCGGCCGCGGAGAAGATCCTCGAGCGGCTGAACGACGTCGGCCTCGGGTACCTGTCGCTCGGGCAGCCGCTCACGACGCTGTCCGGCGGCGAGCGGCAGCGGTTGAAGCTGGCCACGCACATGGGGGAGAAGGGCGGTATCTACGTCCTCGACGAGCCGACCACCGGTCTGCACCTGGCCGACGTCGAGCAGCTCCTCGGCCTGCTGGACCGGCTGGTCGACGCCGGCAAGTCGGTGATCGTCATCGAGCACCACCAGGCCGTGATGGCGCACGCCGACTGGATCATCGACCTCGGCCCGGGCGCCGGCCACGACGGCGGCAAGGTCGTGTTCGAGGGCACCCCGGCGGACCTGATCAAGAAGCCGAAGACGCTGACCGGCAAGCACCTCGCGGAGTACGTCGGGCCGAACTGATCAGGAATCGAGAAGCACCGGGAGCGGGTGCAAAATAGCGTTGGAGTCAGTAAACGTCAAGGGCTGCGGCCCACGATTCTGGAGCGACGACATGACCACCACGCTAGGCGTCAACACGATCCTGCACCCCGTCACCGACCTCGAGAAGGCCAAGCCGGTGTACACCGCGCTGCTCGGTGTCGAGCCGATGGCGGACTCGCCGTACTACGTCGGGTACGAGGCCGAAGGGCAGCAGATCGGCCTGGTCCCGAACAGCGACATGACCTCGCCGATCGCGTACTGGCACGTGACCGACATCGAGGCCAAGATCAAGGAGATCACCGCCGCCGGCGGCACCGTCAAGGACGCCCCGAAGGACGTCGGCCAGGGCCGCCTCGTCGCCACCCTCACCGACCCCGACGGCAACGTCCTCGGCATCCTGCAAGACCCGTCCTGACCATGTGCAACGTCCCGCGGGAGGTCCGCGCGGCCCTGTTCGGCGTCCGGCAGGAAGTAGCCGGCGACGTACCGGAGGACGAGAAATCTGTCGGCGCCGACGAGCCGGTCCGGCATCCTGTCCTGCATGAATGAGCGCATCCGGCACGTGTTGTTCGACGCGGACGGCGTCCTGCAGGACCTGCCCGGCGGGTGGTACGCGGCCATGGAGCCGTACCTCGGAGACCGGGCGCGGGACTTCCTGCACGAGACCTGGTCCGACGAGCTGCCGATGCTCGCCGGACGCGGCGACTACCTGCCGGTGCTCGAGGCGTCACTGGTGAAGTACGGCGTGCGCACGCCGGTGACCGAGGTGTACGACGCGGTGTGGAAGAACATCGTGCTGATCGAGGAGTCCCTCGACATCGTGCGGACCCTGAAGCGCAAGGGGTACGGCGTACACCTCGGCACCAACCAGGAGAACTACCGCGGCGCGCACATGCGGGCGGCGCTCGGGTACGACGACCTGTTCGACGTCAGCTGCTACTCGTACGACCTCGGCGTCGCCAAGCCCGACCCGGCGTTCTTCACGCTGGCCGCGGAACGGATCGGGGCGGACGCCGGCGCGATCCTGTTCATCGACGACATGCCCCGCAACATCACCGGCGCCCGCGCCGCCGGTCTGCGCGCCGAGCAGTGGGACTTCACCCAGGGGCACGCGGCTCTGCACGAGCTGTTCGCCACTCACGGCGTGGATGCCCGGGTCACCGGTTGAAGCTCACTCGGCGATGACGTCCACGGAGATGTTGCCGTGGGTGGCGCGGGAGTACGGGCAGGTGGCGTGGGTTGCCTCAAGCAACTTGTCGCCGACCTCGCCGCGCAGGTGGTCGGGCAGTTCGACCCGCAGGACGGCCGCGAGGTCGAGCCTCCCGCCGGCGGGGACGAGGCTGACCTCGGCGGTCACCGCGACGTCCTTGGCGTCGAGGTTCTGACGCTTGGCCAGGATGCCCAGCACGGTCGAGAAGCAGGCCGCCCACCCGGCGGCGAACAGCTGCTCGGGGTTGAGCCCGTCGCCGGTGCCGCCCATCTCCTTCGGCATGGCTAGCTGGATGTCGAGCTGCCCGTCGGCGGTGACGGCGCGGGAGTCACGTCCGGACGCGGTGGCGACGGCGGTGTACGTGGGGTTCACGGTGGTGGGGTTCATGGTGGTGGCCTCCAGGTCGTTGTGCGAACACCGGCAACGATCCCGGGCAGCGGGGGAGCGGCTCAATTACCTCCTTGGTGCAGTTACCTCGCGGGTAATGGCTGCGCGGCGCGCGGCCGCCGTACGCTGAGCTCGTGACCGTGCTGGAGGAGCCACAGATCGTCGGGGAGCTGTTGCGCTTCTGGCGGACGCACCGGCGGATGAGCCAGCTGGACCTGGCGGTCGACGCCGAGGTGTCGACCAAACATCTGAGCTTCGTCGAGACCGGCCGTGCCCAACCGAGCCGGCAGCTGCTGGTCCACCTCGCGAACCATCTCGACCTGCCGCTGGCCGAACAGAACCGGCTGCTGCTCGCGGGCGGGTACGCGCCGCGCTACCTGGACCAGCCGTACGACTCGGCCGCGATGCTCCCGCTCCGCGAACCGTTGCGCGAGCTGATCGACGCGCACATGCCCAACCCGGCACTGATCGTCGACGGCCTCTGGAACCTCGTCGACGCGAACAACGCCGCGGCGTTGCTCTGGGAAGGTGTCGACCCCGAGCTCCTGAAACCTCCGATGAACATGCTCCGCCTGTCCGTCCACCCCGGCGGTCTCCCCAGCATCTCGTCGATGACCGCCGCGTGCAGTCTCGGCCTGATCCACCAACTCAAACGCAAGAGCCGAGACACCGCCGACGAAGCGCTCGCCAGCCTCCTCGACGAGGTCGAGAGCTACCTGCCGGACAAGCTCCCGACGGCGCCCGCCCAGCAACCCATGGTCACGCTCGACCTCAACACCCGCCTGGGCCCGGTCCGCCTGTTCACCCTCATCGCCACCATCGGCGCCCCCTTGGAAGTCACCGCCGCCAGCCTGGCCATCGAAACCTTCCTCCCCGCGAACCCGGACAGCGCCACCCGCCTCCAGCAACTTGCCGGCTGACCACGGTCCCCGCCGCGTTGCTGTTGTTAGGGTCCGGTGGGGTGGATGATCTTCGGTTGGCGTTCGATGCTGTGGATCGTGCGGCGGAGGTTGCTCTCCGGTACTTCGAGGCCGGGGTCGCGGTTTCGCTGAAGGAGGACGGTACGCCGGTCACCGAGGCGGATCGTGCCGTCGAGGAGTTGTTGCGGGGGACGTTGTCGGCGGCTCGGCCGGGGGATGCGTTTCTCGGGGAGGAGTTCGGGCGGCTGGGGGAGTCGGAGCGGCTCTGGATCCTCGATCCGATCGACGGCACGCGGTTCTTCAGCAGACGGGATCCGAACTGGCGGATCCAGATCGCCCTCGAGGTGCGGGGAGTCACCGAGCTGGCGGTCGTTGCCTCTCCCGCGCTGGGGTTGTCGTGGTGGGCGACGCGGGGTGGTGGTGCTTTCGAGTCGTCCTGGCCGCGTGACGAGCCGCGGCGGCTTCAGGTCAGTGCGACGGAAACTACGGAACACGCCGTACTGATTGCCATGGACAACGACTCGCGCGCTCGCCTCGCGCCGGCGGCCACGCCGCAGACCGAGGCGGCGGCCTGTACTCGAACGCCAACCTCCACCCCCAGCTCCTCGCCACCTTGAACTACCCGACCCGCTCCTGACCACGGAATCTCTCCGGCCGGAAATCCGCGAGCAGATCAGCACTGTTTCCGTTGAGGATTTCTGCGGCGAGCAGCCGGCCGAGGACCGGGCCGAGCGTGATGCCGCTGTGGGAAACGGCCTCGTAGTAGCCGGGCACCGACGGCAGCGCACCCACCGATGGGTACCCGTCCGCCGGGATAGGCCGATGCGCGATCCGGGTCGCTGCGATGGTCGCGCCACCGAGCTCGGGTACGACGCGCCGCGCCAAGACTCGCAGCCGACGGGCGAGCTGGGATGCGTCTTCGCCGGCCTCGATCCGCGCGTCGACCTCGCGGCTGTGGAGTACTACCAAACTGTTTCCATCTGGGCGGATCTCGACGTGCGGCGCATGCATCGCCCGCCGCACCGGCACCCCAGCGCAGCTCAGCCGCGTGACGACGCCCGGTTCATGGCGCATCGACAGCTCTCGGCCAACAAGACCCGCGATCTGCGATGCATCCGGCCCTGCGGCGTTCACGACGCAGTCGACCTCGAGGCGGCTCCCGTCCGACAGGACGACCGCCCGGACGCTCCCGTCCGAACCCGTGACGATGTCACGCACCGCGGTACCGAAGCGCCGTTCGGCGCCCAGCGCCACAGCCTCGTCGACCAGTCGACCGACAAGGCGGCGGCCGTGCACCCAGGCCTCGTCCGGACAGAACAGAACCGGAACGTCGTCGGCAATCGCGAGAGCCGGCTCGAGACGACGGCGTACGTCAGCTCCGGTGGACAACTCGACCCGGTAGCCCCAATCAGCCAGGAGGCGAGCGTTCTCCAGGAGTTCAGCCTGATCGTCAGCCCAGCGCAGATGGCCGCTGGGATGCCACCACGAATCCGGCCCGATCGTCCGGGCGAGATCACGGTACGCCGCCATGCCCACGACGTTCAGATCGAAGTACGACCTGCGCGCGGTCTTGTTGCCGGCGTTGACCCACGAGAACGACCAGTTGGTGACGCCTTCGCCCGGCCTGCCCGCGTCGATGAACACCACCTGCGCCCCGCGCCGGGCCAGCTCCCAGCCCACGCAGGCTCCGACGATGCCGGCCCCGATGACGGCGACCCGGCTCATCGACGTGCCTTCCTCTTCCGCAGGACGCGCCGCGCCCAGTCTTCGGCGTCGTCACCGAGGAGTTGGCCGGTGATCAGACCCATCGCGAGGAGAACGACGACGGAGCCGGCTGACAGGAGAACCGCGAGAACCATGTGCTCCATCGTCGAAGCGATCACCGCGTGACGACAGTGGCAAGAATGCCGTCGTCCGATAGATTATCGCCATGCACCGGATCGCAGTCCTCGTCGTGGACGGGATCCACAGTTTCGACCTGTCGATGCCGCTCCAGGTGTTCAGTACGGCGCATTCGCTGGAGAAGAAGGCGGGCGAGCTGTTCGGACCGCGGCTCTACGACCTACGGGTGTGCGGCGAGGCCCGCGAGGTGGTGGTGGCCGGCGTCGGCGGCGTCGAGATGTTCGGGTGCACGCCGCCGTACACGCTCGCCGATGCGCTCGACTCGGACACCATCGTGGTCATCGGCGCCACGTCGGGGCGTGCGTCGTCGGCCCAGATGCTCGACCTGCTGCGTGAGGCGCATCGGCGCGGCGTCAGGATCGCCTCCATCAGCGCGGGGGGTGCACGGGTGATGGCCGAATCCGGCTTGCTGGACGGCCGCCGGATCGCGACGCACTGGTCACGTGCGCGCGACCTCGCCGAGCGGTACCCGCAGGTGCAGGTCGACACCGACGTGCTGTTCATCGACCACGGCGACGTCCTCACCTCGGCCGGGGCGGCGAGCGGGATCGACATGTGCCTGCACATGATCCGGCAGGACTTCGGCTCCGCGGTCGCCGCCGACGTCGCGCGGCACATGGTCGTACCGCTGCAGCGCGACGGCGGCCAGGCGCCGTACGTCGCACACCCCGAACCCGGCGACGACCACGGTTCCCTGGAGCCGGCAATGCGGTGGCTACGGCAACGACTGGGCGAACCGGTCACGTTGGCGGACATCGCGGCGTACGTCGGGACCAGCCCGCGCACCGTCAACCGCAAATTCCGGGAACAGACCGGCACGACGCCGCTGCAATGGCTGCTGCGGCAGCGCGTACATCACGCGCAGGAGCTGCTGGAGACCACCGACCTGTCCGTCGAGGAGATCTCCCGGCACTGCGGCTTCGGCACTTCGGTCGCGATGCGCCAGCACTTCGCCAAGCACATCAGGACTTCACCGATGGCCTACCGACGCAGCTTCCGGGCCCGCTAGACGCGGCTGTCCGGGTATCGCTGCAGGAGCTGACGCGACGACTCGAACCCCAGCCGCTCGTACACCGGCACAGCCTTGCTCCCCGAGTGAACCGTCACGTGCACAGATCGGAGCCGCATGGCGTGGTCGGTGGCGGCTTGCACCAGCGCCGACCCGATCCCGCGGCCGCGCTGCTCGGGCAGCACGAAGACGCTCTGGATATCCGCCGACATCCGGCTCAACATCCCAGGACGCGGTACGCGAGGGACCAACGCGACCCATGCCATACCGACGATCCCGGCCGCGTCCTCGCGGGCGACGTACGCGACATGCGAGCCGTCGCGCGCGTCCCACCACTGCCCGAGCTCCGCCGCGAACGCATCGACCGCCTGCTGCTCCGGCTCCTCGTCACAGCCGTTCAGCCACAACAACCGCGCGAGCCCCGGTACGTCGTCCGCCTTTGCCTCACTGATCCGCACGACGCCGAGCTTTTCACGAGCTAGCGATCGCGCCCATCGGTTTCCAGCAGGCGCAGCCAGATCTCGCTGATCGTCGGGTACGCCGGCACCGCGTGCCAGAGCCGGTCCAGCGGCACCTCGCCGACGATCGCGATGGTGGCGGCGTGCAGAAGCTCGGCGACATCGGGCCCGACCGCGGTGAAGCCGATCAGGACGTTGCGGTCGTCGTCGACGACCATCCGCGCCTGTCCGCGATAGTCGTCGGCGTGCAGTGCGGCCCCGGAGACCGCGCCGAGGTCGTAGTCGACGACCCGGGTCTTCCGGCCGGCGGCCGCCGCGGCCTCCGCGGAGAGCCCGACAGCGGCGACCTCGGGATCGGTGAAGATCACCTGGGTCGCGGCGTCCACGTCGGCGGTCACCGCATGGCGTCCCCACCTGCCCAGGCCCAGCTGATCGCCGCGGGCACGTGCGGCGATCGCGTCGCCGAGCGCCCGAGCCTGGTATTTGCCGTGATGGGTCAGCAGGACCCGCTGGTTGACGTCGCCCGCGGCGTACAGCCAGCCGTCGCCGACAGGCTCGCCGGTGTCATCCAGGACGGCGAGCGCGTCGTCGACCTGCAACCAGTCGCCTGGCGTGAGCCCGATGCTGTCCAGGCCGACATCGTTCGTGTTGGGCGTCCGCCCGGTGGCGACGAGAACCTCGTCGGCTTCGACGGACGTGCCGTCGGAGAGCGTGAGGTGCGCCGCTCCCGCGGCGTCCCGGCGCACCTCGGTGGCGTCGACCTCCAGGTGCAGTGTCGCTCCGGCCGAGCGCAGAGCGGCGGCCACCTGTTCACCGGCGAACCGCTCGACACCCGGCAGGAGCCGGCTCTGCGATACGAGCGTCACCTGGGCGCCGAGCGCGATGAACGCGGTCGCCATCTCGGAGGCCACGACGCCCCCGCCAACGATCGCCAACCGCTCCGGGACCGACCGTACGGCGGCCGCGTCGCGGCTCGTCCACGGCTTGACGTCCGCCAATCCCTGAATCGGCGGCAGGAACGCGCTGCTGCCAGTGGCGATCACAACCGCCTGGTTCGCGTGCAGCGTTGTCGTCGTACCGTCTGAGTGGGTAACGGCGACGGTACGTGGCCCGGTGACACGTCCGTGGCCGCGGGCCAGCGTGATGCCTGCCTGGTTCAGCCACTCGACCTGGCCGGCGTCGCTCCAGTTCGACGTGAACCGGTCGCGCCTGGCCAGCACGAGGGCCGGGTCCAGGTCACCGTTGACCGTCTGGCCCGCGGCCGGGAGCGCGCGAGCGGCACGCAGCGCGGCGGCGTCGCGGAGCAGGGCTTTGGTGGGCATGCAGGCCCAGTACGAGCATTCGCCGCCGACGAGTTCGTGCTCCACGATCGCGGCGGTGAGGCCTCCCTGGACGACGCGGTCGGCCACGTTCTCGCCGACGGGTCCGGCGCCGATGACGACCACGTCCACCGTGCTGTCCGTCATGTCAGTTCGCCTTCGAGGTGAGGCGGTGCAGGCGGACCGCGGAGATCAGGAAGAACACGCCGCCCAGGATCGCATAGCCCGCGACGGAGGCGAGGGAGGCTTTCGGCCCGCCGGCCATCACGACGAAACTGCCGCCGGCGAGCACCGAGATGCCGCCGCTCAGGATCATCGCCCACTGACCGCCGAGCCGGTACCGCAGGATCGCGACGATCAGCTGCACGACACCCGCGGTGATCGCCCACGCGCCCCACACCCGCAGTACGGCGGGGATGCCGGACGCGGACGCGACGCCCAGCCCGACAGCGGTGAGCAGGCTCAGGGCCATGTTGGCGTAGAGCGGCGCTTTCGGGCGGGTGGCACCCGACGTACGGAAGTCGACCACGGCCGCGGCGACGTCGAACAAGGGATAGATCAGCAGGAGAACGACAGTTCCCGGGTTGATCGTCTTGCCGATCCCCATCATCAGGACCGCCCAGACGACGGCGAAGCCGAAGCGGACGAAGTACAGCGTGCGGAGCGCCTTGAGGCCGGCGTCGGGCTTGGTGGCATAGGAGGTGGACACGGAATCCTCGCAGTACGGGTAGATAGAACGATCGGTCTACTAGAGGTTGTCCGATGACGCACGGTATTGTCAAGACCGATCGTTCTGTCTGCTAATCTCGGCAGCACTGCGAGAGATCGAAGGGGAGCGGATGTCAGAAGCGCGGGCGCGGCTGCTCGGCACGGCCGGCGAGCTGTTCTATGCCGACGGCATCCACGCCGTGGGGATCGACCGGGTCGTCGCCGAGGCGAAGGTGACACGGGCGACGTTGTACCGGCATTTCCCGAGCAAGGACGACCTGATCGTCGCGTACCTGACCCAGGCCGACGCGGCGATCCGTGAACGGGTCGAGACCGCACGGGCCGAGAGCGCCGGCCCCGAGGACGTCATCCGGGCCGTCAGCCGGTTCATCGCCGAGGACATCCAGCGCGACGGGTTCCGCGGGTGCGCGTTCCTGAACGCCGCCGCGGAGTATCCCGACCCCGAGTTCCCGGTCCACCAGGCCGTGCTGAGTCACCGGCAGTGGTTCCTGGACACGATGACCGAGCTGTTCACCGACCTCGGAAAGATCGACGCGGAGCCCGCGGCTCGCCACTTCGTCATGCTCCGCGACGGCGCCATGGCCGCCGGCTGCCTGACCGACCCCAAACCCGTCTGCGACACTTTCCTCCGCGGCGTGGAAGGCCTCCTGACCTACCGCAGCCGCGAACACCCGTCGCCGGCATGACCCAAGAGGACGGAACCTCCGCGCGCGCTCGGGCAGCCGACACGAATGCGGAGTTTCGGGCGGTGAGGATTGCTGGCGGGATCGTGACTCGTCCCGCGTCCGCGCAGACGGCGACGGTGCACGCGTTCCTCGAGCACCTGCGCGCCCAGGGACTGGAGGACGTGGTTCCCGAGCCGTTGTCGAACGACGGTACGACGGAGACGCTGCGCCTGCTCGAAGGGGACGCGGGCGGTGACGCGTGGAAACACCAGCACAATATCGAGGGACTCGAATCGGCCGCGCGGCTGCTGCGCCGGATTCACGACGCGTCGCGTACCTGGGTGCCGCCGGCCGACGCGGTCTTCGGACACCCGGTGCTCGCCGCGCCGCCACAGCCCGGCCAAGTCTTCTGTCACGGCGACCCCGGGCCGTGGAACTTCGTGTGGAGGGATGGACAGGCGAGGGGAGTGTTCGACTGGGATTACCTGCATCCTGGCGATCCCGTCGACGACATCGCGTACGCCCTGTTCTGGTTCGCGCCGACGCGAGCGGACGAGCACTGCCTGGGATGGCACCACTTCCCGGCCGTCCCGGATCGTCGCGAACGCATCCGGCGCTTCCTGGCGGCGTACGGCCCGACACTGCGGTTCGACGTGGTCGACGCCATCGTCAGGCGTGGTCAGGCAACGATCGACCTCGTACTGTCCCTGGCCGCACACGGCATCGAGCCCCAACGCAGCTGGGTTGCCGACGGCATGATCGACGAAGAAGCCGCCGAGCTGCGATGGGTGGCGGACAACAGGGCCTTGCTGACGCCTTCCTCGACAGCGCCCGGCGGTTGATGTTGGATCGGGTGTTCGACCAGTTGTGTACGAGGGAGCGCCAGGTGCCGAAGACCGATTTCGACGAGTTTGCTGCGGCGTACTCCGCGGACAACGAACTCAATCTGCTCAACGGCCACTACGAGCGGCCCGCCATGCTGAACCTTGCCGGTGACGTCGCAGGCCGTCGGATCCTCGATGTCGGCTGCGGTTCAGGACCGCTGTCCGCGGCGCTTCGCGATCGGGGCGCGATCATGTCCGGCTTCGACCTGAGCGCCGAAATGCTCGATCTGGCCCGCGAGAGGCTGGGGGAGGACGCTGACCTGACGGTCGGCGACCTGGCGAAGCCGCTCCCGTACGACGATGCGCAATTCGACGACGTCATGGCATCGCTCGTGCTGCACTACCTGGAAGACTGGACCGGGCCCCTGGCCGAGCTCCGCCGGGTGCTGAAGCCTGGTGGGCGCCTCATCCTTTCGGTGAACCACCCGATCGTGTACACGGCGTTGAACCCCGACGCCAACTACTTCGACATCGCCGAGTTCTCGTACGACGCCGAGCACGCCGGCCGCACGGTCACCTACAGAAACTGGCACCGCCCCCTCCAGGCAATGAACGACGCCTTCACCGCGGCCGGCTTCCGCATCTCTGTCATCAGCGAACCGCCGGTCTCCCCGGACACCCCGCCCGAGCTCCGCCCGCCGCACCAGAACCACCCCGCACGCTTCATCTGCTTCATCTTCTTCGTCCTCGAAGCCTGCTGACGTCGCGTGACACCGGACGAGGCACGGAGCATGCTGGCGGCGCTGGCTCGCGGGCGCGCCCGGTGGCTGGCGGAGACCGTGCCGCGCCTACGGGCCGAGGGAGTCTGGCTGACTGGTTCACTCGGGGCCGGAACGGCCGACGAGTGGAGCGACGTCGACATCATCGTCGTCGGCAGAGACCGCACCCTCGACCACCCGCTGCTCAGCTTCGCGATGCCGGGTAACGGACCCGCCGGCGGTGGGTACGTCGGGGCGATGTACGACGTCGGGCCGCTGCCGCTGTGGGTCGACTGGTACTGGTGGCCGACAGGTGCGCCGGTGCCCCGAGATTCTCGGCTGCTGACCGGCGCCGGCACGGCTGGGAATCTCGATCTGTCGGAGACGCTCGAGCTGGTGGGTCGAGGTACACCAGGGCCCGCACCGGATCCCGATGTGTTCGCCGTGGCCATGCTGCCTTTGGCGGCGAAATACCTCGCGCGTGGCGACCTGGACAAGGCCGCGGCGATGGCGTCGATGCTGAACGCGCCCTCCGATGTCGGGGTCGGCGCCCGGCTGGCCGTCGTACTCTCGCGCGTTGAAGGACACGCCACAGCCTCCGCCGCGGTTCACCGCTACCTCGACGTCGTCAGGGCAATCACTGGACCGGACCTTTGGGAGTAACCGAGCGGCGCGTTTGGCAAGGTGCTCACTCACGCCTCCACCAGGCTGGTTCGTCAAGCGTGTGTCCGGTAGACAGGGTTGGTGAGCACTGCGTCGTCGACCTTTCTGATCGTGGACCTGACCGGCACGTTCGCGTTCGCCCTCAACGGCGCCCTGACCGCGCTCCGGGTCGTTCGCGTGGACATCGTCGGTGTGATCACGCTCGGCATGTGCACCGCGCTGGGCGGCGGCATCATCCGCGACATCCTGCTCGACGCGCTGCCCCCTGCCACCTTCAGCGACTGGCGATACCTGACGGTGGCAGCTGTTGGCGGCCTCGTGGCGTTCGTCTTCGGCCGCCACCTCGACCGGGTCGCCAAACCGATCCTGATCCTCGACGCTGCCGGTCTGAGCCTGTTCGCGGTCAGCGGCGCGCTCAAAGGACTCGAGTTCGGCGTCGGCTTCAGCCAGGCGGTCATCCTCGGCACGATCACCGCGGTAGGAGGCGGGACGCTGCGTGACGTCCTCATCCGTGAGATCCCATCGGTCCTGACCAGCGGCCTCTACGCGATCCCGGCGCTTCTGGGCGCGCTCGTCGTCGTCGCCGCGGACCGCTTGGGGGCAGCGGGCCTGCCCGCAGCGCTCGTCTCCGCGGGCGTGTGCTTCGTCATCCGCATGCTCGGCGTCCGCTACGACCTCAACGCACCGGTGCCGCCGGGCACCAAGCGCGGAGCATGATGGACACATGGACAGTGACACCGCGACCGCAGTCCTGACCACCCTCGACTCGGTCCGGCCCTGGCAAGAGGACTTCTACCGCGACCTGCACGCTCATCCCGAGCTGTCGCACCAGGAGCGGCGGACAGCGGCCAACGTGGCCGCGCGCTTGCGGGAGACGGGCTGCGAGGTGCACGAGAGCGTCGGCGGCACCGGGGTCGTCGGCATCCTGCGCCACGGCGACGGACCCACCGTGATGCTCCGCGCCGACATGGACGCCCTTCCGGTCCGCGAGCAAACCGGCTTGCCCTACGCCAGTACACAGACCGCGGAAGACGGCACCGCGGTGATGCACGCGTGCGGGCACGACGTACACGTCACCTGCCTGCTCGGCGCCATGACCCTGATGGCGCAGGCGCCCGAGACCTGGTCGGGCACGCTCGTCGCGGTGTTCCAGCCGGCTGAGGAAACCGCCGACGGAGCCAGAGGCATGGTCGAGGACCGGTTGGCGGCGCTCGTCGGCACGGCCGACGTGGCGATGGCCCAGCATGTGCTGCCGTTCACCGCCGGCGCCGTCATGACCCGCTCCGGGCCGACGCTGTCCGCCGCGGACAGTATGAAGATCACCGTGCACGGCCGCGGCGCCCACGGCTCCATGCCCCAGGCCGCCGTCGACCCGGTCGTCCTCGCGGCGATGATCGTCGTCCGGCTGCAAACCGTCGTCGCCCGCGAAGTCGCGCCAGGTGACACCGCGGTCCTGACCGTAGGCAGCATCCAGGCCGGTACGAAGAGCAATGTCATCCCCGACCATGCGGTCCTCCAACTCAACGTCCGCACGTACGACGAGAACACCCGGACGACCGTGCTCGGCGCGATCGAGCGGATCGTCCGCGCCGAGTGCAAGGCATCCGGTTCGCCGCGGGATCCCGAGTTCGAGCTCTTCGACCGCTACCCCCTGACCGACAACGACGCCGGCGTCACCGACTGCGTCGTCGCCGCGTTCGCGGACTTCTTCGGTGACCGCGCCGGCCATCTTCCCCAGCAGAGCGCGAGCGAGGACTTCAGCGACATCCCGGCCGCATTCGGCACGCCGTACACCTATTGGGGAATCGGCGGCATCGACCCCGCCACCTACCAGGCCGCCGAACAGGCCGGCCGGGTCGCACAGGACATCCCGGTCAACCACGCCGCGAACTTCGCCCCGGTCCTCCAGCCCACCCTCGACACCGGCACCCAAGCCCTCGTCGTCGCCGCCCTGGCATGGCTGAACCACGACCTGGCCCCCTCAGCGCCCGAGCATCGCTGACAACTTGCGCACCAGCACCTCGGGCGCAGGCCGTCCAGGTGCGGACTACTTGCTTCTTCTAGCAGTTCGCGGCGAACACGGAAGCTCTCCCAGCAAGCAGGATGATGAGCGCGCCGACACACATGAAGAGCGCGTTGGACATGGCCGCGTCCGTCGAGGGCGTTGGCAGCCCTTCACCCAATCTGTCCGTGGCGAAGATCGCCCCGAGATAACCGAGGGTTAGAAGCCGGGACTGCAACGACGTCCATCCGCCCGCCTGCTGCACCAGGCCGAGGGCGACGAGCGTGCCGGCCGCGCCGTTGAGCAGGAAGTTCGACGGCTTTGCACCACTGATAGTGCGTTGCGGAAGATCGAAGGCGCTTGATCCAGCAGATCGCCGACGGCGATAGTCCTCCCGATCGCTGGCCCGCCGACCTGACTTCCCCGACCGGCGCGCGGCATCACATCCGGCCCCTTCCTCTTCGGTTAAGCCGCTCCAGCCGTTCGTCGTCGCGCCGTACCGGGTCTGGGTGCGGTGCCGACAGCGTCGACGTCGCCTCACAGATCCCCATTCCTCCCCTGGAGAGGTTGCTGGTCGATTACCTGCGCGAGCTCAAACCGCACTCCAAGAGTCCTTACGCCATCTGCGACAGCGCCGCGCCGAGGCCGAACGACAACTCCATACCGCCAACCCCGCCACCAGCGTCGGCTGACCATCGGCTGGCATCCGTCACTGCTCAGAGACTTTGGACGTCGGCCTGCTTGGCGCGGACAGCCTCGGCCGCCGCTTTGAGGCTCTCCAGTTCGTTGGCGGTGAGCTCTGTTTCGACAACCTTCTTGACGCCATCCTTACCCAGCTCAGCGGTGACGCCGAGGTAGACGCCTGAGATGCCGAACTCGCCGTCCACCCACGCGCATACCGGCATCACTGCGCCCGAGTCCTCGTGCACAGCCTTGGCCATGCGGGCGGCGGCTGCGGACGGTGCGAAATAGGCCGACCCAGTCTTCAGCAACGCGACGACTTCGGCGCCACCGTTGCGGGTGCGGGTGACGAGTTCTTCGACCTTGTTGGCAGGCAGCACATCGGTGAGCGGCTTGCCGTCGACTGAGCAGGCCGAGGGCACCGGCACCATGGTGTCGCCATGTGAGCCGAGGGTCAGCGTCTTCACCGACGAGACCGGAACTGCCAGCTCATCGGCGACGAAGCTAGTAAATCGGGCGGTGTCGAGCATGCCGGCCTGTCCGATGACCCGGTGCCTCGGGAATTCGGTTGCGAGCTGGGTGAGCGCAGTCATCTCGTCGAGCGGGTTGGAGACAACGATCACTACAGCCGCTGGGGCGTTGCTTGGCGACGTTCTCCGAGACCTGGCGGACAATCTTGGCGTTGGTCTCGATCAGATCCATCCGGCTCATGCCTGGCTTGCGTGGCAGGCCTGCGGTGATGACGACGATGTCGGAACCGCCGATAGCTTCGTAGCCACGACCGTCGCGGCCTGTGGTCCGCCCCGCGACCCTGGTCTCGAAGCCCTCGATCGACCGGGACTGGTTGAGATCCAGCGCCAAGCCCTCGGCCTTTCCGTCGATGATGTCGGTCAGAACAACCGTGTCGAAGACGTCGTACTCGGCCAACCGCTGCGCTGTGGTGGAACCATAGAAACCGGCTCCAATCACGGCGACCTTGCCGGAGCGTGCCATTGAATTCCTTCCGATCTACCTGTCCGGCCACCGCTGGCCGCGGGCGCAGGGGCCGGTCCCGCAAACGTAGGCAGCCGTGATAGCCGCCGCGAATCACGGTGCCGTTGCCCGGCCCATCGGAGCCTACCAACCCCACGATTCGCCTCAAGCCGAGATTATGGAGCCAGGCCCGCCGGCAACCGGATGGGCGGCTCAGGTCCGCGAGCCGCGGACATTGTCGTCTCGCTGCGCACCCGGACTGCCGGCCACGCCACCACGATCACCCGAGTGAGCTTGTCGTCGGGGTAGGCCTTCGGCCACAGGCGGTCGTACGGCAGTCCGCGGCGCCGGGCATGACGAACTGGTCGCGGGAGATGACCTTGCCGGTGGAGCAACAAATGCGTTCTTGCACGCGTCTTTGGCGGCAGTCGAGACTTGATCTCCCGAAACCAGGAGGTAGTTCGATGATGTCTGAGCGTCTCAACGTGACCCGGTGGGGTGACGCCGACCGGCCACCTGCCGTCCTGGTGCACGGATCGCTCACCTGGGGCAGTGAGACCTTCGCGTCTCAGAAGCCGCTTGCCGACCGGTATCACCTGCTATTGCCAGACCGCTACGGCTACGGCGACAGCCCAGACGCGACCGGGGACTACCCGAGCGACTACCGGCAGGACGCCGCCGCCGTCGCGGATCTGCTCGGCGCCGGTGCCCACCTCGTCGGCCACTCGTACGGCGGCGTGGTGGCGCTGCTGGCCGCGACCCGGCAGCCCGACCGGGTCCGCTCGCTCACACTAATCGAGCCCGCAGCGCACCAGGGCGCGATCGAGCACCCGATAGTGGCCGACGCGGTCCGCGAGATGCGGGCGGTGATGGACAAAGCACGCCAGCGAAGTGCCAACGACTACCTCAGACTCGCCTTCCCGGCCGACGAGCCGCGTCCCGGTCCGCCGGACTGGCTACACCGCGCCGCAGGCAGCGCCCTGCACGAGCTGCCCGCCTGGCTAGCACAGCTGCCATTGCAGGAAGTGGCCGATGCCAACTATCCCAAGCTAGTGGTCAGCGGCGCATGGGACGTGGCGGCACCGGAGCACCTGCCCACCACAGCAACTGCGCTCCGGTTGGTGGCGCGAACGGTGGCCGACACGATCGGCGCCGAGTGGCGGCAAGTGCCAGGCGCGGCCCACGACGTCCACAGGGAGCAGCCCACGCTGCTCAACGGCATGCTCGACGACCTGTGGTCGCGGAGTGGAGAACCATCCCCGCCGGGGAAGTAGCCATGCGTCTGCGATCTCGGCGTCTCGCGGTGCGAGTCTGACGACACGAGCTCAGTCAAGTCCAACCCCAGGCATGCGGCAACAGCCAACTTGACAGGTTCAGTGAAGGAACCCGTCCCACTTCAACTCGTAGCGCGAACCGCCCGGCATCCCGTGCGCAGCTGGTGGCTGCTCGACGGCCCGGGTCAGTTCGAGTCCTACCGGGCCGCTGAGTCCAGCTGCCAGCACCATGCCGCCAGTCTGCGCCCACCGGCCACCAGCTACAGCCCACGCGAACGGCGGTTCGGGCTCAGTCTCGTCTCAGCTCACAGCGCCGTTCGGACTACAGTTCGGCGCACGCCAACCCGAATGCTGGCCGGTTCGTGTTGGAGATCAGCTCCGTCCGAGCGCACGCTCCAGCAGGTCCTGGAGCGTGGCCTTCTCCTCCTTGGTCAGTCCGGTCAGCAGAGGCTCGTCTCCACGCAGCGAGACCAGCAGCTTCTCGCGGTACTCGACACCTGCCGCGGTGAGCTCGAGGTGTTTGGCGCGGCGGTCAGTGGGGTGCGGGCGGCGTTCGAGCAGCTGCTCCCTTTCGAGCTGGTCGATGATCGGGAGCGCGTTGGACGGCTCGCAGCCCATCTGGACGGCCAGTTCCTTCAGCGTCATCGGGGCGGTGAGCTCGCGCAGCGCGGAGGCCTGCCCGATCGTCAGCCCGACCTTGCTCACCCGTTCGCGGTGTCGCGCAGCGCTCTGCATATCCAGTTCGTGCACCAGCTTGGCCAACTCCCAGTCGGCGGCGGCCTGTGAGTCCGACATCGTCATGCTCCGATTCTAGCAATCTACTTCAGGATATGATAGTTATGACCTGAACGATAGTTATCATAACTAGTTAGGAGTCATCTCATGAAGCTGTTGAACTTCAAGGCCACGAGCCACCGCACGACGCCGGCAAGCATCGGCACACCAGTCCGCTCCGCGGCGATGGAGTCGCTGATCGAGCAACCGGGACCGATCGAGGTCAAGACGGTCGGCGCGGACTGGCGGGCCAACCTCTCGGGGCTGCTGAACCTGAAAGACCCCAAGGCGGTCAAGGCGGGCCTGACGGACCGCAAGGAGCCGATCCAGATCTACACCCACGTTGTCCGGCACCCCGAGCACGGCTTCTTCCTGGTCGACACCGGCGTCTCGCGGCGACTCGTCGAGGATCCGGCCAGCGTCGGGGTCGGGCTGATGCTGCGCAAGTACGGCGGGATCAGCGACATGCGGCCCACGCAGAGCACGGCCGAGGTCATCGCCGCCGAGCCGAGCCCGTTGAAGGGGGTTTTCATGACCCACCTGCACCTCGACCACGTCTCTGGGTTCCCGGACATCGCCAAGGACGTGCCGATCTACACCGGCGCGGACGAAGCCGAAGCGGGCTTGTTCCTGAACATCGTGGCCCAGGGCACGAACAATCACCTGCTGTCCGGCCGCCCGCCGCTCGAGGAGCTCCAGTTCACCGGAGACCCGGACGGGAAGTTCGCAGGCGTGAACGACGTGTTCGGCGACGGCTCGTTCTTCGCGATCCTGACCCCCGGCCACACCATCGGGCACGTCTCCTACCTCGCCCGCACAGCCACCGGAACCGTCCTTATGACCGGCGACGTGTCCCACACCCGCTGGGGCTGGGAGAACGACGTCGAACCCGGCACGTTCCTGGCCGAACGCGAACCCAGCCGCCAAAGCCTGCTCGCCCTAAAGGCCCTCAGCCGACGCCACCCGGACATGACCGTGAAGCTCGGCCACCAGGCCTAACCCCGACACCAATCCACAAGCACACTCACGAACACGAAAGGCCAGACCCATGCCCACAGTCACCGCGTCCGCCGAGCGCACCATCGACGCTCCCGCGGACAAGGTCTACCAGTACCTGGCAGACATGCACGTACACGCCCAACTGCTGCCACGCCCCTTCTACGACTTCCAAGTCGAGCAAGGCGGCGTCGGCGCAGGCAGCATCGTCGGCTACAAGATCGACTTCGCCGGCGGCGTCCGGCAACTGCGCATGCAAGTCACCGAACCGGAACCGGGCCGAACCCTCGTCCAGACCGACACCAACGACTCCGGCCTCATCATCACGTTCACCGTGACCCCACAAGGCGACCAGGCGCTGGTGAACATCGCCTCCAGCTTCGACGGTGAGACCGGCGTCGCCGGCTTCGTCGAGCGGATCATCGCACCGCGCCGACTGCACCGCGTCTACACCGAAGAACTCGCCCGCCTCGACAGCCACGCCCGCCAGACCGTGCAGTAGCCCTCATCGAGCCACCGCCACAAACCCACCCTGAAGAACACCGAGACCGAACCGGACTGCCATGAACCTCAACCTGACCGACAAAACCGCGATCGTCACCGGCGCGAGCCGGGGCATCGGGCTCGCTACCGTCCGCGCCCTGACCGACGAAGGCGTCCACGTCATCGGGGCCGCCCGCACCATCACACCCGAGCTGAAAGAGACCGGCGCGCGAACGGTCTCGGCTGACCTGACCACGGCCGAAGGAGTCTCGACCGTCATCGACACCGCACTGGCCGAACTGGGCGGCATCGACCTGCTCGTCAACAACGTCGGCGGCGGCGACGAAGCCACCGCCAGCTTCCTCGACGCCGACGACACCCAATGGCAACGGATGTTCGACATCAACATGCTCGCCACCGTCCGCGCCACCCGCGCCGCCCTGCCCAGCCTCATCGAACGCCGCGGCGCGATCGTCAATATCTCCTCCACCCTCGCCCGCATGCCCGCGAGCGCCCCCGCCACCTACAGCACGGCCAAGGCAGCACTCACCGCACTCGGCAAGGCCCTGGCCGAGGAATTCGGCCCCCAAGGCGTCCGCGTGAACACCGTCTCCCCGGGCCTGGTCCGCACCACCGTCTACTCAGACCCGAACGGCCCGGTCGCCTCAATGGCCGCGGCCGCCGGCCAGAGCCTCGGCGACTTCGTCCAGCAGATCGCGGCATCCCAGAACATCACCACCGGGCGCATGAGCGAAGCCGCCGAGGTCGCAGCGCTGATCACATTCCTGCTGTCCCCAGTGGCCGGGAACATCACCGGCGCCGACTACGTCATCGACGGCGGCACGATCAAGACGGTCTGATCACAGACCAGAGCACCAGCCGACAGAAGGAGCACGATCCGCGAGTCGCCCAGCGACACACCGCCCCCGCAGCGCGGCTAGACATGTTGACAACGTTCACGGACCGCGCCAGCTCAACGTCGATCGGACCGACCAAGTCGGCCGGCACTCGTGCCGCGCTCCCGGCATTAGCCGGGCGGGGGCTCACGCCGTCAGCTCCTCGGCAACAGGATCAGGATGTGCGCCGGTCTCAGCTCATGTCGCCGTACGGCGGTCGGTTCGGCGGTTGCAGGGAGATGCCCTCGGCCTGCGCTTTCGAGCGAATCGCATCCTCGATGCGCTCCAGGCGGATGCTCATCACCCCGACCGGCGTGTTCGACTCGGCCGGCTCACGCAGCTGCTGGATCTCCGTCCGCTGTTCATGCCTGGCAGCTGTCCTTGTGCAGGCTCTCGACCGAGAGCTTCGCACGGCCCTGGGACAGCGTCATGTCGAGCGAGAGCATGCAGGAGCGGCAGACGCTGAAGGATCGAGCTTGCCTAGAAGCCCGACAGGCAACTTGGCAGACCATCGCGGATGTGCGCCTATCCGCCGCTTGGTTGTCGACGCGCCAGGCGCGGTCAGGGCCCTGTGCTGCCGTAGGGTTCAAACCGTGTATGAAACCGACGTGCTCGTACTGCGGCCGGGTGCGGGTCCGCGACGCCAGGTCCTCACGTTCACTGTTGTGATCGCTGTGGTCCTCGTCATCGCCGGCGTCCTGGCCGGAGGCCTGCCCGCCTTGATCACCGGTATCAGCCTCGCGCTGCTGCTGGCCATCACCCTGGCGATTTACCTGTCGCGCTCCCGCATCGTCGTCACACCAGCCGAGATTTCGGCCCGCGGCCTGACCTTCCACCGCCGTCGCGACCGCACCCTCGCCGCATCGGTGCTGCGGGCAACGGTGGCCCAGCCCGGCGCCGTCTCCCAGACCATCGTCGTACTCGACGCCGGCCAGCAAGCCCTGCTGGCCATCAACGGCGCCCTCTACGCGCCCTCCGATCTCGACCGCCTGGTCAACCACCTCGGTCTGCCCACCGGCGGATCGGACAAGCCGATCACCATGGTGCAACTGGCCCGCCAGCAACCCGGAACGGTGAGCTGGGCCGGCCGTCACCCGATCGCCTTCCCGCTGCTCTGCGCCCTGGGTTTCGCCGTCATCGCAGTAGTTCTCGGAACCCTCGTCGCGGCTCTGACAAACTGACCCGCGTGGAGCGCGTCTTCCCTGACGGCACCGCCGACGAGCGGGCGGTGCTGACCGGATTCCTCGACTGGCAACGAGCAACCGTGCACCGAAAGGTGGATGGCCTGCCGACCGAACTCGCCGACCGCGCCCTGCTGGACACGTCCCCACGCATGACGGTCGCCGGCGTCGTCTCGCATCTCCGGCAGACCGAGCACGACTGGTTCGCCGGCAGCTTTCCGTCACTTGCCGACGAGCCCTCCGAGCGCGACCAGCACGGAGGCTGGCCCACCGGCGGTCGCGCCATCGCCGACCTGTCGAGCGGCTACGCCACCGAGTGCGCCCAGTCGAGACGCATCGTCGCCCAACTGACTCTCGACACGATGCAGCACTTCACACCACCACAATTCACCCCGGTATCGCTGCGCTGGATCCTCACCCACATGATCGAAGAAACAGCCCGCCACCTAGGCCACCTAGACATCCTGCGCGAGCAACTAGACGGCACCCGAGGCTACTGAACCGCTCGGCCGTCCAACTGCCCGGCCCAGCGGTCGCGTGGTTCGGTCGTACGCCGACGACCTCGACGGTCACCTCGGCCAGCGTTTCGGTCTCCCGGGCCCGGGTCGGTTCACATGATGCCCGCGGCGCTGCCTGGCGATGGCCGGGAAAGGTCGGCAACCGCAGCCGATCAGCAGAGCGGGTCGGCGGAGGCGACACCTAGGACACTGTCCGGGCTGTCCCCGGCATAGCCTCGAAGGTCCGACAACCGCAGTCCCGGCGGCTAAAGCCGATCACCGGAAGGAGCAGACTGACGCGACGCCGAGGACGCTGTCCGGGCTGTCTCGGGCATGGCCTCGAAGGTCCGACAGCCGTGGCCCCAGCGGCCCAAGCCGCTCACCAGAGCCAGTCGGCGGAGGCAACACCCAGGACGCTGTCCCAGCAGTAGCCGCGAAGGATCGGCAGTCGTGGGCCCAGCAGGTGAAGCCGATCAGCAGGCCGTGTCGACGGAGGCAACCCCAGGAGGCTGTCCGGATTGTCCAGCTTCGGATTGTGCGCAACAGCCCACCAGCGCTCGCCAATGTTTCGACACCTGGCGGGCGTCATTTGGGCGGCCAGGTGGTCAGCTGGTTGTGAACCAGGGCCTGATGGGATGGCGGGGAGGGCTGGGGCGCGGGTCGTCGAAGATCGCTCTGCGTGGAGCCTCCGGCTCGGGCGACAGTCCACCAGCGGTCGCCAATGTTTCGACAGCCGGGCGGGCGCCGTTGGTCAGCTGGTTGTGAGCCAGGGGCCGATGGGATGCCGGGGGAGAGCTGAGCGCGGATCGTCGAGGATCGCTAGGGTTTGCGCCGCGTACTCGCGGCTTGCGCGCCAACATCCCTGCGGCGGCTGCAGGCCGTCGGCGAGCCGGGGCGTCATCGCCTCGAGGGCGCCACGCAGGGATTCGATCACCGCCGCACCATGCCGGGCACGCCAGCTCAGTTCAACCTGCGTCACCCGCTCCGCGTAGGCGTCCCGTTCCCGCAGCCCTGCCGGGGTTAGTGCGACGACCTTGCCGCGGCCCGTCTCGGCCGGACTGACAGCGATCATTCCCGCCCGCTCCAGCGCCCGAGCGCCGGGACCACCGGCCGGCCGGTCACCCCAGTCCGTCCGGGCAACTCCCGAACCCGGATCGGGTCGGCACTGAGCGCAGGCAGGAAGTTCGCGGCGACCGCCATCGGCACCGGCGAACTTGCCTCAACCTCGCGTGTAAAGGCCTCCAGCGCAGCCGCAAGCGGATCAGCGATCGAACCTTCCGCGTCCGTGCCCGTGATTGCCGCCAGCGAGCTCCGCAGCTCACCAATCATGACCCGACCGAAGCGTTGCGCCCATCGATCATCCGTCGCCGCGATGATCGGCGGCCAGAACTCCTTGGCGCGACGACAGACAGCCTTCGGGATGACCACCGACGTACCGCGCAGCCGCCGACTGCTCCCGTACCCGTCCCGCGACGGTCGCCGGACCGGCCTACCGACCTCGAGCCGCACCTCGACGTACCCCCACCGCTCCACACCGCCGATCATCGGAAACAGCTCTCTCGCGCTCCAGCCCGTCCGCTCGAGCAGCGCAACGACCGGCGTACCCACGTTGTCGACGTGACGCAGCAACGACCAAAACACGACTGGCAACTTGAACCCTGGGAACCCCGCCCGCGCCAACTGTGCCTCGAACTCGTTGTCTACCTCGATCTGGAACGCCATCAACGCCTGAGCCAGCAAGGTAGACAAAGCCGGCTCCAGCACCCTGTTGTTGCTCATGCGGCGATGCTAGGAGCAGCCACCGACAGCCGGGTTCCAGCTCGCTAGCCCTGGCTCGCGAAGGCGGGAAACAGTGTCGGTGGCGGTTTGGCGGCGTCGGTCCAGCGCTCTGTCATGGCGTCGGCCAGTTCGCAGAACCAGCGCGCCAAGTCCGGCAGGGTGCCGGCACGATCGGTCAGCCGATTCAACACTCCGATCTGCTGCACAAGCTGTGCACGACGGCGCCAACTGTCGTGGGGAGTCTGGTTGGTTCGGGCGATCACCGGAAGGCGGGTCACTCTGCTGGCAAGTGCTGCTGCCGCACCAATTGCGAGCATCTTGTCGTACCCGTGCAGCCCGTCCGCCGCGAGGGCGGCTGCGAGCGCGTTGCGGTAGGTATGGTCTGCGGCTTCGGTGACCGGTTCTGGTAGCACGGACCAGTTCGCGCTGTGGTGCGGGAAGGGGTAGTGCAGGAATGAGGCGTCGACCCCGATGTGCCCGAAACCGGAGCCTTCGAAGTCGACCAACCGGATACCTCGGTCGGTGACCAGGGCGTTGGTCGGGTTGAGGTCGTTGTGTACGAGAGCGGCGTACCGACCTGGCTCCTCGAGTTGTGAACGGACGAAGGCGACGTCGCCCCGCGCGGCTCGCGCGTCCGGAAATCCCAGCTCTGCGCAGGCCTGTTCGACGACGTGCCATCGGCGGGCGCCTCCTGTTCCTGCTCCACCGCCGGTGGTGACGTCGGCGGAGCCGAACTCCGCCAGCGCCAGGTCGTGGTCGATACGACGGCCCAGCGTGGTGGCGTGGAGCCGCCCGATGGTTTGCGCGAAGTCCACCATCGCGGTGGCTGCGCGCTCGGAATCGTTGCCGAGCAGCACTGTCTCCAGGGTTGGCCACGTCCCGAGGTCTGACTGGACTACGACGCCGGCTTGGTCGTCGGTCAGGATCACACGTGCAGCCACGCCGCTGAGGACTGCGGTGCGCAGCCCGGCGGCCTCGCGCCGCAGATAGGCCGGTCCGCCATGCCCTTCGCCCTCCACTCGTCTGGTTTTGACGATGACCGTTCGGCTTGGGCCTTCCGTCGGACCAGCGCCCAGGCCGGACAGGTCACGGTCGAACACCAGCCGAGTGACAGGCGCCCAGTCATGACCGACCTGCTGAGCGTCGGCGATGACGGGTCGCCGCCCACAAATCCGGGCGAGTCCGTCCAGAACGGCCTGTTGTCGCTCGATCGTCAACGGGTAGTGCATACCGGACCTCTCGGGATGTCTTCGGCGGCCCCGAATCGTAGCCGCCGCCTCGGTTCGCCTTGGTCCTCCTGCTGGCGGCGCGGAAGCCAGCCGCATCGCCGTCGCGGGGGAGACGCCCAGAGGTTGTGCTGATGGAGCTGCACCGATGTCAAAATCGGCGAGAGACGGGATCTTTGCATCAGCTGCAATTCCCGTTGGCTACTGGCACCGCGACGTGTCGTTCAGGTACTGCTGGCTCACCGCGCCACGGGTTAGGGTCGCGGATGCGAAAGTTCCTGTCCATGGTTTTTGCGGCGGGGCTGGTGAGTGGTTGCTCCGCCGTTCCCCGCGGCTCGGCACCCACCCCATTGCCTGCAACTGAGAGCGCGCTCGCTCCGAGTCCGACGACTCCGGCTGTGTCGTCAGGGACGAAGGTGCCGGTGCAGCGCGTCGCTCTCGGTTCGTTACGGCTGCAGTCGCGCTGGTGGGAGTGGGCGTCGGTCACGGAGAACGTCAATCCGGTGCTGGACGAGACCGGTGCGCACTGTGGGAACAACCAGCCGGAGGATGTCTGGCTGGTCGCCGGCACGTTCGGCGGCCAGGTTTCTCGCGCGTGCGGCTGGCCTGCTGAACGTCCGTTGGCTGGTCCGGTGGTCAACCTGGTCGACGACGAAGCGGGATGCCAGGCGTTCCTGGCCGACGCGACGGGCAGCGTGACGTTCGACGGACGGCCGGTCCCGATCCAGCGGCTCGGAGCCGAAAACATCCGATTCACCGCTCAGGCAGGCAATCCCAGTGGGTTCGAAGCGGGGCTGCTCAAGGGCGTCGCTTGCGGGCTCTGGTTCGCGGTGCCCCCGGCGGCACCGGGCCGGCACGTGCTGGTGATCCGCGGGTCGAGCGGCGACTTTGCGACGACGGCGACGTACAACCTGACCGTGCGTGGGACGACGGCGTACTGACATCCCATAACCGGCAGGGAGGGGGACTTGGTTAGCCGGAAGTTCCACGGAGCGGAGTGCCTCGATCGCCGGAGCTCAGCGAGCGTGTGCGGCTCCATCACTCATCTACGCAGTCAGGCAGTCAACTCATCCTTCTTAACTGGGCAGGGACGGGAGTTGATGAGCCGGGAGTAGCGGGGGAGCGGGGCGCCGGGGCCGCGGTCGCGCCGCTTGCTTAGATGTGCTCGCGGCTAACCGCCCGGCGTTCGAGGCCACCGCACCCGGCACGGGAGACCCGTTGCTCGTCCACGAGCCGCTGGGCTAGCCATGTTGCCCGCTCAGGCGCTGGCTTAACTGTGTTGTAGGTCCAACGCCCTTTGCTTTGGCTGGCTAGGGGATCCAGCAGTTCCCTGCTTGGACGTCGTTGCGCATCTTCAGGGCAGTCGCGCAGCGCGCGGCGGGTTCATCTGTGCGACATCGAGCAGGCCGTCTGATACCAGGCGCCGCAGAGCCCGAAAAGTGTCGTGTTCGCTGATGCCGGCGGCCTGGGCGATCCCCCCAGCCGGGACCCTCGACGTCACGCTAACCGGCAGCTGGTCGGACACCCCAGACGCAGGAGTCCAACCGAGCTCGGGCCGTTCACACCACCCGGTCCTGTGTGCTTCACTGTCGCACGATCACGCCTCGACGAGGAGGTTCGAGAATGTTGCGCAAGGGCATAGGTCGCGCTGCTGCCATCGCGGCGGCGAGTGTTCTATTCGGGTTCGGGCAAATCGTCGTTCCTGGGGCAGCGCAGCTTCCCGTTGCTCACGCTGATGCGGGCTACTTCGATGATTGCCCATACGACTGGCTTCACTGTGGAACCGGTGAACAGGTCGACCTCACTGCTGACGAAGTTCGCGCACGCACCGACCTTTGTCTGTGGGACAACAACGACGGCAGTCATCCGAACGCTGCAGTGTGCATCAAGCGGGACGGAGACGTGGTCTTCGTGCGGGACACTGACAGCGACGGCAGATCAGCACTCGGGCAGATCGGCTTCACTGTCGACAACATCTATGTCTGCAGGAACGGGCACGGTTCCGGGACATGGGCGCGATGTGACTTCCAGTGGCCGGAGAGCAATGCTCGCCTTCGCACGATGGACTGCGATTTCGACAATGCGCCGATCAGTTTCGGGTCGACCGAATGCACCAGGTCGGAGCGGTACGTCGACTTCCTGGGGTGACCCGGGCCGGCGCCGGGAGCACCCGGGTCTGACCGATGACGTACCCGGTGACGCCATCGGCGATCACGGGCCATCCGGTCCCGCTGGCACGGTGCAGACGGCCCCTGGCATCGACCGAGCACCGAGCGCCGATAACGGACATTATGTCAACTACTAGGCTGCGACCCTGATCCGGCCAGGGGCTGAGAGCCCGGTGTTTGTACCTTGCTCGCGACCACCATGTAGTTCTCGGCCTCAAGGTCGAACGTGCTCACTTCCGTCCGGAGTCCGACCCGGTGCAGCTCGACTTCGAGTTCCTCGTACTGGTAGGGCCAGCAGGACAGCAGTTCCGAGCGGACAAGAACCAACCCAGTCGCATCAACTTGCGCGATCGCAATCTCGATGTGGTGCTCATCCTCCCACTGCGGCGCAATCTCCCAGCGGTAGACCACGACGGCATCGCGACCGTTCCGGCGGACGAGTCGGTCACTGATGTCCAGCCGAGAACCTCTGGCCCTCACGAGTTCCCAGGTGCGGGATGTGAGCACCAAGCGCCCGCCAGGGCGCAGGAGCCGTGACATCGACTCCAGAGCAGCACCCCTGCCTGTCGCGCCCGCGGCATGGTGAAGCGAGTTGCCAACGCAGAACACCATGTCGAACGTGCCGTCCTCGAAATGGTCGGGCAACTCTTCCCAGCTGGCCTGCACGGCCCGGACGGATGCCCCGAACTCCTCGGACAACTCTGCAGTCCGTCGAACCATCGCTTCGCTGGCGTCAGTTGCGACAACCTGTATGCCACGACCGGCGAGGCCAACCGCCAACTGTCCGGTTCCGCACGAGCAGTCGAGGACGTGAGCGTTCGACGGCAGGAGACTGAGGACGTCATCGAACGACGCAGCGAACTCGGCCGGAGGCAACTTTGCCTCCGAGATCAGCCATTCGTACACCTCGGCAAGCACGTCGTAATCCGTCACAACCATTACCTCCGTCACGCGGCAGACTCCCGGTGGGACGTCAGTCCATCAGCGGAGCAAGCCGGGCACCAATGGTTTTCGCAAGGACAACCCGTCCACGCATCCCGCGGATAGCGCGAGCTGATCGGGAAATATCAATACATCCGAATTGCATCAGATGGATCAGGTACGTAGTCGCGGAACCACTGCCCCGCGCAACGGCACCGACAGGGCTGGACCGGGCGTCTCCGGGGATGAGTGCACCACCCCGGGCACAAACCTCATCTGTCGCGTTCGGCGCTGACGATCAGGAAGTTCGGCAGTGCGACGTAGGACTCGATCGCCTCGATTCCGCTGTCCCGTGCGACCTGTGGATCGAGTCTCGGTTCGCACAGTTCAGTCAGGCGGCACCCGAGACCGACGAGTTCGTTGATGTAGGCAGACACCGGGCGGTGGAAGTCGGGTGCATGGCCCTCTGGCATCTCGTACTCATCCAGGTACCGATCAAGTTGGTAATGACCGTGATCCCGCCACGTTGGGTAGAGATTCTCAAACGCCGGATGGGTGATCGAGAACACGAACCGACCGCCCGGCTTCAGTGCGCCGACGCACGCCGCCATCGCCGACTGCCAGGCGGGTATGGCGAGCAGCACCATGCTGCAGACCACGGCATCGAACGGCTGACCGACCTCCGGCAACGTCGAGAGATCAGCCTGCACGAACCTGATGCCCTGACGCCGCTCCTGCTCGATCTTCTGAGCGCGCGCCAGCAGCGCGGCAGCCGGCTCCACACCAACGACCTCAGCTCCGCCCGCGGCCAACAGCCGGCTCAAATAGCCTTCGCCACTGCCTGCATCGAGGACTTTCCGACCATCGACAGGCCCCAGCATCCGGAGCAGGTTCCCATTCATCAAGTGGCGCTTGGGAAAGTCGCCCTGATCGTCGTACGCCTCAATCGCGTCAATCGGCATCGCCGCCCACGCTGCGATCGCCTCTGAGTTACTGATCGTGGACATGTGGACACACCTCTCCAATGACAGATCGGAGCGGTCCCCCTGGGTGGTCATAGTTGGGGGCCGCTGTGGATGTGGATGTGTAGGTGTTTGGAGTCCTGGTAGGTGCCGAGGTTGGTGAGGACTGCGGCTGCGCCTGTGGTTTGGACTGTGTGGGCGGCGATTGACTGGACGACTTCGAGTAGCCGGCGGGCTGAGGGCTCGTCGGATGGGGTCAGTGTGATCAGCGATGCGATGTGTTTCTTCGGTACTGCGACGATGTGGTTCGTCCAGAATGGCCGGGTGTGGTGGAACGCCAGGACCAGGTCGTCCTCGTGTACGACGTTGAGGCGGCTAGGGTCTGGGATTGCTACGTCGCAGTAGAAGTCGTCGCCGTTGTACCGCGGGGCTGGTTCCATCGTTGGAGGATATCGAGTGTTGACCGAGCGGATGGTTGGCGAGCTTCGGCGGCGGGTGTCCGGGTTGGTCGATGAGCACGAGGTGCCTGGGCTTGCTGTCGGTGTCTGTGACGCGGATTCGGTGCTGTGGTCCGCTGGGTTCGGGAGTACCCGACGCGGCGGTGACTTGCCGGTTGACAGCGGGACGATGTTCGGCGTGCTGTCGTGCTCGAAGATGTACACCGCGACGGCTGTTCTGCTGGCGGTACAGGAAGGGCTGGTCGATCTTGATGTGCCTGTCCCCCGGTATTTGCCGGAATTTCGCGTCAACAGTTCGTTCGAGCAGGATCCTGAGCGTCGCATCACGCTGCGGCACTTACTCGGCCACACCGCCGGATTCACCCACGAAGCACCGGTCGGATCGAATTATCTGGTCGGCAGAGAATCGTTCGAGGAGCATTGTCGCAGCATTTATGACACCTGGCTGCGGTTTCCTGTGGGTGAACGGTATGAGTATTCGAATCTTGGTATAGATCTCGCCGGATATATCCTCCAGCGAGTGACTGGATTACCTTTCCATGAGTTCGTACGACGGGCGTTGTTCGACCCGCTCGCGCTGCAGCGGACAACCTTCGACTCGAAGGTGATCGGGAGTGCTGAGCGCCGGGCGATAGGGCATTCCAAAGGGTATGGGCGCTTGCCGGTTCGTGTTCCGATGGTGGCGGCAGGTGGTCTCTACACGACGGTCGACGACGCCTGTCGGTATCTCCAGTTCCACCTCTGCGGTGGTGAGTCGCTCCTCTCCCCCGACCTTCTGCAGGAAATGTACACCGGTCATGAATATGGTCTGGGAACGGCTCTGATGCAAGCGAACGGCATTCCTGTGCGCGGCCACGGCGGCGGAGGTTTCGGGTTCCTGTCCGATATGTACTGGGCATCGGAAGAGAAACTGGGTGTGGTCGTCCTGACGAATTCCACCGATCATCCACTTCAATGGAAGTTGACCGCCGAGATCTTCACCCGAATTCTCGCGACGGGCGAGGTCGACGGCCCCTGGAACCGTGCCTACGCCATCCATGTGGGTGGAGTCCGTGACGGAACAGCCTGGTTGCGGAAGGCGAACGGCGAACTCTTCTTCGACCACTGGGCCGGCGTGACCGTCGGGCTGCAGGAGCACCAACCGGGCCTGTACATCTCCACGACCGGTGAGGTCCTGGACCTCACCCGCACGCCTCCGACGTACGCGAACGTCCGTCTCCACGCGCTCAGAGACCGATAACTCGGTGTCGTAAAGATCGCGGTCCTGCTAGAAACGCAGCCATGGCTGATCGCGGCATTGTTGTGGTTGGGGCCGGCATCGTCGGTGCGTCGCTGGCGTACCACCTGGCTGGTCATGGGCGACAGGTGACGCTGATCGACGCGGGTCTGCCCGGATCCGGCGCCACCCGTGCGTCGTTCGCCTGGATCGGACGGCCGGTCAGCAGCGACCTTCCCTCGGCGCCACTGCGGTATCTCGCGCTGGACGAATATCACCGGCTCGAGGCAGAACTCCCCCAGTTGGCGATCCGCTGGACAGGCTCGCTCAGCTGGGACGGCTTCGACGAGGCCCCGGGCCCGAGCACCGACGACGCCGCGGCGCTCGAACCGAACCTCGTCACTCCCCCGGCCGAGGCCGTCCATCACCCGGAGGACGGCGCGCTCGACCCCGTCGCGGCGATCGATCTCCTGATCGCAGCCGCGCGCGGCCGAGGCGCACGACTCCTGCCCGGCACACCAGCGACCGCCCTCGTCCAAGAAGACGGCACCGTGAGCGGCGTCCAAACAACGGCAGGTCTCATCGACGCAGACACGGTCGTCCTCTCCGCCGGCACAGGAGCGGTCGCACTGTGCTCCGGCGTCGGCGTCACCTTGCCGGTCGAACCGTCGGCCGCCATCCTCGTCCGGTTGCGCGCCAACCCTGGCATCGTCCGAGCGATCGTCGCGACGCCGGACATGGAGGCCCGCCAGCTCGACGACGGAACGATCCTGGCCCCCACGGCGTACAGCGGCGAGGCGGATCAGGACGCGCTGCACGCGACCGCCCAGCGCGTCCGCGACCGGTTCGCGTCGTCGTTCGCGGGGGCCGACGACACGGAGGTCGTCTCCGTCGAGGTCGGCTGGCGCCCGATGCCCGTCGACGGTGAGCCCATCATCGGCCGCCCAGCCGGGACGCAGGGCCTGTACGTCGCGGTGATGCACTCGGCGATCACGCTGGCCGCCGCCGTCGGCCGCCTGGCCGCGGACGAGATCCTCACCGGAACGCCGGCGCCCGAGCTCGCAGGCTGCCGGCCCGACCGGTTCCGCTGACCGCACGCAACGACTTTGTGAATCCGATCGCAAATGGGTATCCGCGGATGCCCTGGTGCTGAAAGGATCGCCGCATGGCGGCCGTTCGCGAGTGGTTGGACAGGACACCCGAGACGTGGAGCCCGCCGGCGCCCGCCGACCTGACGAGCCCGTACCGCTTCCTCTTCTGGCTGACTCGCTCGCAAGCGCGCCGCATCGCGGTAGGTGCGGCCCTCGGCACCCTCTGGACGGTCGGCCTGGCCGTCCCTCCGTGGGTCTTGTCGCGTGTCGTCGACCAAGGACTTGTCGCCCGCGACACGGAAGCGCTCGTCGGTTGGTCGATGCTCCTCCTGGCCGTAGCTGTCCTGAACGCGCTCCTGGGCATCGCTCGGCACCGGACGATGACCAAGGTCCGCATGGACGCGTCGTTTCGCTCGGTTCGGGCGACGGTGTGGCACACGTCCCGCCTGGGCGCGTCGCTGGCGCGGCACGTGAGCGCGGGCGAGGTGGTGACGGTCGGCATCGCGGACGTGTACGTCGTTGCACAGGCGCTGACCGTCACCGGCCCGGGCGTCGGCGCGGTTGTCGCGTACGCCGTCGTGGCCGTCGTACTGTTCACCATCTCCCCGCTGCTCGCCGTGGTTGTCCTCGCCGGAGTCCCGCTCCTCGCGGTCGCGGTCGGCCCGCTCCTGCACCGCATCGAACGCACAGGCGGCGAGTACCGCAGCCACCAAGGCCGGCTCACGACCCGGCTGGTCGACGCGTTGGCGGGACTGCGCGTCCTCAACGGCCTCGGCGGGAAGACTTTCGTCGCCGAGCGTTACCAAGAGCAGTCACAGCGCCTGGTACGGCGTGGCTACCGCGTCGCCGGACCTTTGAGCTGGGTAGGAGCACTGTCGACAGGCTTGCCGGCGTTGTTCCTGGCCACCGTGGTGTGGTTGTCGGCGCGGCTGGCGGCCACCGGAGCCATCACGATCGGCGACGTGGTCGCCGTCTACGGGTACGTCGCCGTGCTGGTCGTTCCGGTGGGCTTCTTCATCGAAGGTAGCAGCGATATCACTCGCGCCCGAGTGGCGGGTCAGCGCATCATCGACCTGCTCAACCTCCCAGTTGCTCACGACAACGACCGCACCCCGGAGGCCATCCCTGCCGAACCGGGCCCGTTGGTCGACCCCGACTCCGGGGTGGTCATCCGCCCGGGACTGTTGACGGCGCTGGTCGCGGCTCGGCCCGCCGAGACGCGCGCCGTGATCGAGCGGCTTGGGCAGATCGGCATGCACCCGCCAGGTACGACGTGGGCGGATGTGCGGCTCGCGGACGTCGCCCGGGAGGAGCTCAGGCACCGGCTGGTTCTCGCGGACAACGACGCGGAGGTCTTCACCGGCACAGTTCGTGACATCGTCTCGGGACGCCTGGAACCCGATGACGACCGCATCCGTACGGCGCTCCACACAGCCGTCGCCGAGGACGTCGTCGAAGCGTTGCCCGGTGGTCTGGACGCGGAGATCGCCGCCGGCGGCAGTGACCTGTCCGGCGGGCAACGGCAGCGCATCCGACTCGCCCGCGCCGTCTACGCCCGCCCTGACATCCTGCTCGCCGTCGAGCCGACCTCAGCGGTCGACGCCAACACCGAAGCGGCCATGATCGACCGGCTCCGTCACGCCAGACAGGACAGAACCACGGTCATCACGACATCGTCGCCGCTCGTGCTCGACCGTGCTGACGAGGTCGTCGTCCTGGTCGACGGCAAGGTGTCATCTGTCGGCACACACACGGAGCTGCTACGTACCGATCTCTGCTATCGCGACCTGGTGTCCCGCGCCCAGAACGGGGCTGCCGATGAGTAAGCAGATGCCGATCGCGACGCCTCGCGAAGTACGTGCGGCGGCGCGGCGTGACCTGGGCGCGGACCGTAAGGCCATCGCCGGAGTCGTCCTCGTCAACGCGCTCGCCTCGGCAGCGGGTCTGGTCGGTCCATGGCTGCTCGGCCGGATCATCGACACGATCCAGGCCGGATCCGGTGACGTGCTCGACACAGTCGACCGGCTCGCGTTGGGCGCGCTGCTGTTCACCGTCGTACAGACCGTCCTGGGGTGGTGGGCTCTCAAGCTCGGCTACCGGTACGGCGAACGCACCGCGGCCCGCGTACGCGAACGGTTCCTGAAGCGGACGCTGGGGCTGCCGCCACGCGCGGCGGATCATCTCCCGGCCGGGGACCTGATCGCGCGCGGAAGCACCGACGCGTCCCTGGTCGCGATGACGTTGCGCTCGGCGGTCCCCGAGGTGCTCGTGGCCATCGTCCATGCCCTGTTCCTCGTCGTCGCGGTCCTCGTGCTGGACCTGTGGCTCGGGCTGTGCGGGCTCGTGTGCCTGGTCGGCGTCGGAGCAGCCGTGCGGTGGTACCTGCGTCGTGCCAGGCCGGCCTACCTTGCCGTTGCGAGCACGGGAGCGGAGATGGCCGACGTGATCGCCGGCACCGCGAAGGGCGCCCGTACGGTCGAGCTGCTCGGCTTGGAACATCGCCGAACCGAGGCGACGGAAGGTGTCATCGCCGAAGCACGGACCGCGCGTCTGTGGGCACTCTGGCTGCGAACAGTGCTGTTCCCGTGGGCCGAAATCTCGCTCGCGCTACCGGTCGTCGGGGTCCTGCTGGTCGGCGGCGCGCTCTCCATGAACGACCTGGTCAGCCTCGGAATCGTCGTCACCGCAACGGTCTATCTCCGGCAACTCGTCGGCCCCCTCGACACCTTGATGCTCTGGATCGAGCAGCTCCAGGGCGCCGCGGCCTCGTACGCCCGCGTCGAAGGCCTGGCCGACATTCCCGAGGAGTCCGGCTCCGCCACGCAGAGCGGGAGCAGCGGCGACCGGATCCAGGTCAGCGACGTGCACTACAGCTACACCGGAGCGCGCGACGTACTCCACGGCATCGAACTTGCGGTGGAACCCGGCGAGCGCCTCGCTGTCGTCGGCACGTCCGGAGCGGGAAAGTCGACGCTCGCCCGTCTTCTCGCCGGCCTGGATCGCCCGGACACGGGTTCCGTCACGATCGGCGGCGTACCGGTGGCCGACCTGCCGCCCGATCAGCTCCGCGAACACGTCGTCCTGATCACCCAGGACCACCACGTCTTCCACGACACCGTGCGTGACAACCTGCTGATCGCCAAGCCGGACGCGACCGACGACGAGCTGTACGCCGCGCTGGACGCGGTCGGAGCCACGTGGTCGAAGGAGCTGCCGGACGGGCTGGACACCGAAGTCGGCCAGGACTTCACGCTCGACGACGCCGGCGCCCAGCAGCTCTCGCTCGCACGCGTCGTCCTCGCCGATCCGCACACCCTGATCCTCGACGAGGCCACCGCGCTCCTCGATCCCAGGACCGCGCGCCGGACCGAGCAGTCGCTGGCCGCTGTGCTCCGCGGCCGCACCGTGATCGCGATCGCCCACCGCCTGCAGACCGCGCACGACGCGGACCGGATCGCTGTCATGGAGGCCGGTGAGCTCGTCGAGCTGGGCACCCACGACGAACTGGTCAGCGCGGACCGCGTCTATGGCAGGCTCTGGCGGACCTGGCGCACCGACGGTCCCGGCGGGTCGGCGTAGGGAAAATCGGCGGGTTGTGTCGGAATGGCCTCGTGCGGTTCGTTGGGTGGGTGTAAGCAGCTCGGCAGACTGAACTGGAGATCGTGATGCAGTACTTGGTTTCTGTGATCGACGACAAGGACAACCCCGGCAGCACCGACCGGCAGCCCGCGATCAGCGTGTTCAACGACCGGCTGATCGCCGAGGGCTACTGGGTGTTCGCGGGCGGACTCGCCGACACCACCGCAGCCACGGTCATCGACAACCGGGGCGAGCAGCCGGTGTTCACCGACGGGCCGTTCGTGGAGTCGAAGGAGTACCTGGCCGGCGTCTGGGTCTGGGAGGCCCCGGATCTCGACGTGGCCCTCAAGCTCGCCGCCGAGGCGTCGAAGGTCTGCGACCGGAAGATCGAGGTGCGGCCATTCCAGTGACCGACGTCGAAGCGGCGATCACCCGCGCGCACCACCAGGAATGGGCGCGGGTGGTTGCCTCGCTGACCAAGCGGTTCGGGGACCTTGACATCGCCGAGGAAGCCGCGGCCGAGGCGTTCGCGACCGCCGTCGAGCGGTGGCCCGCGGACGGCGTACCGCCCAACCCCGGCGCCTGGCTGACCACGACCGCCAACCGCAAGGCGATCGACCGGATCCGGCGCGAGAGCAAACGTGACGACAAGCAGAAGGAGGCTCAGATGTCGTACGACGACCAGCCCGAGCCTCTCGGTGCGATCGACGACGAGCGGCTCCGGCTGATCTTCACCTGCTGTCACCCGGCGCTGGCGATGGAGACCCGCGTGGCGCTGACGCTGCGGATGGTGGGCGGGCTGACCGTGCCCGAGATCGCCCGCGCGTTCCTGGTGCAGGAGACAGCGATGGGTCAGCGGATCACTCGTGCGAAGGCGAAGATCAAGGCGGCGCGGATCCCGTACCGGGTGCCGGCCGCGGAGGATCTCCCGGGCCGCGTGTCCGGCGTACTCGCCGTGCTCTTCCTGGTCTTCAACGAGGGCTACCTGGCGACCGGACCGGACACGGATCCCGTCCGCCACGAGCTGACCGCGGAGGCGATCCGTCTCACCCGCCTGATCCGGGCGCTGCTGCCCGGCGACGGCGAGGTGGCCGGTCTGCTCGCGCTGATGCTCCTCACCGAGGCTCGCCGTACTGCCCGGGTCTCGGGCTCCGGCGAACTGATCCCGCTCGACGAGCAGGACCGCGGCGCCTGGGACACGACACTCGTTGCCGAGGGCCACCACCTGGTGCGCGAACGCCTCGCGACCGGACTGCCGCCGGGCCGCTACCAGATCCTCGCGGCGGTGAACGCCGTCCACACCTCGGCCCGCGACGCCCGCGACACCGACTGGTCGCAGATCGTCGCGCTGTACGACCAGCTCGTCCGGATCGATCACTCGCCGATCGTCGCGCTGAACCGCGCGATCGCGGTGGCCGAGCTCGACGGTCCGGAGGTCGCGCTGGCGGTGGTCGACCGGCTCGGGGACAAGCTGCCCGCATACCACCTGTACCACGCGACGCGCGCCGAGCTGCTCCGCCGGACGGGCCGCAGCAAGGAGTCCCGGGCGGCGTACGACGAAGCCATCACGCTCGCTGCCAACACCGCCGAAGTCGCCTACCTGACCCGGCGCCGCGATCAGCTCGCAGGCTGACGCCCGAACCGAGCCAGACAGTGCCAGACGTACTTGACCGACTGCGCGGGATGGACACCTGACCGCGCCGCGGCGCCGAGCAGGTCAGGCGTCAGTTCGGGGCCGAATGAGGAGGCGAGCTCGACGATCTCCGGTCCGCGGTACGCCGGGTCGAAGGCGCTCGGCACAGCGCGGAAGCCCGGGTGGTACTCGATCGGGCAGCCGAGCCCGCGGGCGGCGTCCTCGACGGGTGTAGCCCTGAACGACGGGTCCAGGACGACGGCGTCGACGTCGCTCGCCAGCAGCACCGGTCCGTGGATCTGGGCCTCCACGTAGTCGTTCAGGTCGTCGCTGCCGGCCTCGTCGGCGAGCCGGCACAGGCGCGGCAGGGTGTGGCGGTCGCCGAAGTCGGCCGGGTTGCGGGCGGAGTCCGGGAAGCAGAACGTTGCGCGCTCGATCGCCTCGGGTTTCAGCCGGAGGTATGACGAGCCGAAGCGAACTGCTCCGCCGTAGATGTCGGCCCGGCGGTTCCAGACGCCGTACACCGGGCGGTCGGTCGCCGGGCCTTCGTCGTACCGGCCGGAGAACAAGCGGCTCTCCCATCGCCACCGGTCTCCCCCGCGGAACGCCGTCAGTCCTCCGTTCGAGATTCCGGTCGTGAACTGCGACCGGTAGATCCCGTCCGCGGCCATCGACTCGATCACCGTTCGCGCGCCGTGCGGCCAGTTCGGGTGGAAGTGGATGGTCAGCATCAGGACGGGCCCGTCTCGTCGCCGGTGGCGTTGACGGTGATGAAGCGGAGTGCGGTGTCATGGCGGCCGGTGGTCAGCCAGTGAGCGAAGGCGACCCGGGCTGTCGGTGGCATGTCGAGCGTAGTCGGGTCCGTCGTCAGCTCGAACCATCGGAGATCGCCTTCGGTGCACTCGGTCGGCACCGGCGCCGTGGGGCGCAGGTCGGCGGTGAAGTAGTACGTCGTACGCACCTCGTCGCCGGTGTCGCGGACCGCGACGTACCGCAGCGCAAGGCCGGTGAGGTGGTTGGCCGTGACGCCGATCTCCTCGTCGAGTTCCCGGAGCGCGGCCGCGGTCGGGTTCGTGAGTTCGCCGGGTTCGAGGTGGCCGCCGATGCCGACCCAGGAGTCGGCGATCGCGCGGGAGCCGCGGCGGTAGAGGAGCAGCACGCTCCCCTCCCGCACGAGGTACACCGACGTCAGGTGCCGAGCCGAACGGAGCGCCACGTCAGACGTTGACGTCGAAGCCCAGGTCCACGTCGGACGCAGCCTGCCCGCCGCGGATGCCCCAGTTGGAGGTCGGGTGGTCGCGGACGAGGATCGTGACGTGGTCGGCCGGGATGCCGAACGGCTTCAGGTTGCCGATGATCTCGGTGTAGAGCGTGCGCTTCGCGTCGAGCGAGCGGCCGGCGAAGCAGTCGACGGTGACGAGCGTGAAGAACTCGGGCTCGGTCAGCCGCGGGGAGCAGGCGAAGCGGTGCGGCGCGTGGACGAGCAGGCGGACGTCCTTGTCCTGCGGCGGGATCCGGAACGCGGTGACGATCGCTGCGTGCACCGCCTCGATCAGGCCGGCCTCATCGGCTGCGGAGTACTCACGACGGACTTCGATCTGCGCGCTCGGCATGGGCAGGCGTCCTTCCAGAAGGGTCGACTCCCCAGACCTCACCACGAAGCGCCGACTCCGGCGACCGATTTTGTCGGTTTTGTCGGTTTTGTCGGTGCCGTCGGCCACACTCGCACCCCATGAGCACAAGGGTGCCGCGCGGGGCCGCGGTTGTCGTCCAGGCAGGCAAGGTGCTGGTGGTGAAGCGCTACCTGCGGTTCGAGACGTCGGCCGAGTGCGTGATGTGTGAGTACGCCGACGCTCCTGGACCTCAGTGCGACGGTCATCGGTACGCCGTGCTGCCCGGCGGGCACGTGGAGCCGGGCGAGTCGGCCGCGGTCGCTGCGCTGCGTGAGCTCGAGGAGGAGACGACGCTGACCGGCGCGGTCGACCGGTTGTTGTGGACCGGCTCGCACAACGGGCGGCCCGCGTACTACTTCCTGATGACCGGCGTGAGCGGCGTACCGGAATTGTCTGGTGACGAAGCCGCCGAGCATTGCGCGACGAACCACTTCGCCCTGAAATGGGCCGACGCGACGGATCTGGAGGACATCTATCCGGCCGAGCTGTATCAGCAGCTGACGCGGCTACTTCAGGTGAGCGACGACGCGGGTTAGGCCGAGGAGGTCGCCCTGATCTGCGTGCAGCATCTGCTCGTCCGGTTCGTAGCCGCGGCCGACTTTGGCGCAGGTCTGCAGCCAGTGCAACCAGTCCGCCCAGCCGTCGGGCGCGAAGTCGCCGGTGTCGACGGTGACGAGGTCGGTGCGCTCCCAGAGGCTTCGCCACCAGTCAGGCGGCAGCCAGGTGCACAGGTCCGGTCCCCAGCGGTTCGCGAGGTACGGCGGTGGCGTGAAGTCCGGAGCGGTGCGGATACCGGGACTGATGAAGCCGATGGCTCCACCCGGGCGGACGAACTCGGACAGGTACGCGAGGTAGTCCACGCCGGTGCCGAAGTAGTGGTACGACCCGACGCTCACGACCGCGTCGAAGAATCCCCGCGCGAACGGCAGCTTCCGAGCGTCCGACTGGATCGGGTGCACCCGTCCGGCGAGTCCCGCGTCGTCAACGCGTCGCCAGTTCTCGGTCGGGTCGACCCAGAGGTCCGCGGCCCATACGTCGACGTCGTACTCGCGGGCCAGGAAGATCGACGACAGCGCCGTACCGCAGCCGAGGTCGAGCACCCGCATCCCGGGACGCAGCGGCATCACCTGCAGCAGGCTCTCGCTGCACCACAGCGGGTGCGGACCCATCAGGTTGTCGACGACCCACTGCTGGTCGTAGGCGTTCGAGCGGGGATAACGGTCAAGGGTGAGCGCTTCGCGCAGGAGTTCGCTGGACATGCGGTGACGATGCCAGCGTGCTCCGCCGGCTCACAACGGGATTTCGGCGATCATTCGATGCCCCTGCGCCTCGAAGGCTTCGTCGCCGACCTGGTGTGCCCAGACCGCGGTACTGACCGCCTCGCGCAGCCGTGTCCGCTGCCAGGCCTCCGGGTCGCGCGGATCGGATCCGTAGCCGGCGAGGAATGCCGGCTCCAGCGACGGGTCGGAGCGGAACTGCTGCGCGGCCAGCCGGGCGAAGTCGGTGTACGCGGGGCGCAGGTCCGCGCGGCCGAAGTCGATGACGCGGACGGTGCCGTCATCGACGAGCCAGTTGCGCGGCTGCCAGTCGCCGTGGGTCGGCACCAGAGTCGCCGGCGGGGTGGGCCAGGCCCGGATCGTGGAGCGGATGCGTTCGGCGAGGTCCGGTGCGATGCGGTGCGGTTTGCCGAGATCGAGGAGTGTGCCCTCGTTCTCACGGGATTCGTAGGCGGCGTCCGGTACGCCGTACTGCCGGTGAAATGCGGCCAGCAATTCACCGGCCTGCCGATAGATATCAGGTGACCATTCGGACGGTGTGCCTTCGACAAGTTCGCCGGGCAGGAATCGGGTGACGAGGAGCTTGGCGGACTCGTCCGCGTGGACCAGCTCGGCCGCTCTCCCCCGGGTGGTCCACGGCCGCAACCAGTTGCGGTGGGCACGGAGTTCGCGGGTGAGGTGGTGGTCGGCGTCGTCGCCGGCTTTCGCGATGTAGCGCTCCCCGCCGTCTTCCAGCTCCAGGACGAGGGTGCCGATGACACCCCAGCTGTGGTCGCGCACGATCACGGCGGACGGCAGCCACCGGTCGAGAAGTTGTTGCTGTCGCTCGGTGAGGCCCACGCGCAGAGACTAGCGCAGAAAAGTGCCCGAAAAGGTGGACGAATATCCCCGACGGATTTATCCTGGCCGAATGCAGAATTCACAGGAAAATGCACCTTCACCAATTAACTTATCATCAGGAATTGCGGAAAGCAAGTCCGGCGAATTCTGGTCGTTCGGGGACCTGGCGGTCCGGCGGATCGGGTTCGGCGCCAAGCGGCTGGCGGGAGCCGGCGGCGCCGACATGCAGGACCGCGCGGTCGCGCTGCTGCGGCGGGTCGTCGAGCTCGGGGTGAACCACATCGACACCGCGGCGTTCTATCCGAGTCACGGACAGGCCGGCCAGACGCGGTTCGAGAGTCTGGGCTGGGCGAACGAGGTGATCCGCCGCGCGCTCGCGCCGTACCGGGAGGACCTGCTGATCGCCACCAAGGTCGGGCCGACGAAGCACGGGCTGGCGCGGCCGGACGAGTTGCGGGAGCTCGTGGAGGAGGATCTGCGGACCCTCGGCGTGGATTCGCTGGACCTGGTCTACCTGCGGCAGCTGGGGCTGGATTCGATCGCGGAGCATTTCGGGGCCCTGGCCGAGCTGCAGGCGAAAGGCATGATCCGGCACCTCGGCGTGTCGAACGTGCGGGTCGCGCATTTGCACGAGGCGCGAGAGATCGCGCCGGTGGTCGCGGTGCAGAACAGGTACAGCGTTGGTTTCGGGCGGGTGAACGACGAGATCCTGGAGCTGTGCGGTGAGCTCGGGATCGCGTTCGTGCCGTTCTTCGCGGTCACCGCGGAGTCCCGGGAGGCCGGCGGGGTCGCCGGGTCCGACGCGGTGCAGGAGATCGCGGACCGCCGCGGGTCGACCGTCGCGCAGGTGCGCCTGGCGTGGACGCTGAGCCGCGGCGACCACGTGCTCGCGATCCCGGGGACGTCCAGCCCGCATCACCTGGAGGAGAACCTGCGAGCCGCGGACCTCACCCTCTCCCCGGAGGATCTCGCGGTCCTGGACTCGGTCGTCGACTGACACCGCCGGCTCGGGCGTCAGTCGTAGTACCGGCGGACGCTCGAGCCGATCCGGGTCACGTCGGTGCCGTAGATGTGCAGTGAGATCGCGGTCTCGGCGAACGTGTTGTGGACCCGGTGGATGTCGCCCGGCGGCGCGAACGCGCTCACCTCGCCGACGTGGTTGTCGCTCGCGCCGATCAGCCGCAGGTCCGCGTCGAACAGTTCCTCGTGCTCGACACCTTCGAGCACCCCGACCACGCACCAGGTGACGTGGTCGTGGATCCGGGTCAGCTGCCCGGGCCGCCACACCACGGCGATGACGGAGAACGAGCCGTCGGGTTCGACGTGGAGCGTGTGGCTCTGGTGGCCGTCGGGTGATCCGAGGCGCTGTTCGGCGGTCAGGATGTCCGGGCCCGGAAAGTGCTGCCGGAGCGCGGCGCCGACGTCCTGGGCAGTCCGGTTCCAGTCGGCGTGCCGGCCGATGGCGTTTCGCACGCCGCTGAGAAGGTCTGTGAGTTCGGAGGTGGTGGCTGTTGTCGTCATGTCTTGAGCCTGCGCCGGGTCAACCCATAACGTCTAATGCCAACCTTCGTGCTCACTGATAGATGGAATTGATACATGCTCGATGTCACGAGGCTGCGGGTGATCGACGCGGTCGCACGTCACGGCTCGGTGACCGCGGCCGCGCGCGAGCTGCACTACTCCCAGCCGTCCGTCACGCACCACCTGGCGCGTCTCGAGGCCGAGACCGGCGCGCAGCTCCTGCAACGCGTCGGTCGCGGGATCCGGCTGACCGAGGCCGGCAGGCTGCTCGCCGACCGGGCCGCGGAGATCATCGGCCGGATCGACGCCGTCGACGCGGAACTGTCGGCGCACGTCGGCCTGAGCGCCGGCCGGATCCGGCTCGCCGGGTTCTCGTCGGCGATCGGCGCGCTCGTCCCGGCAGCCGTCGCCGGGCTGGCCGCGAAGCATCCCGGGCTGGAGGTGAACCTCGTCGACACGCATCCGCCGGAGGCGTTCGAGCTGCTCCGCACCGGGAAGGTCGACGCGGCCATCGTGTTCCGGTACGACGAGACCGCACCCGAGCCGCGCGGCGTCCGGCTGCATCACCTGGTCGACGACCCGCTGTACGTGCTCGCGAACGGCCCGGCCACGATCGCCGAGCTGCGCGACAGCACCTGGATCGCCGGCTGCGACCGGTGCCGCAGCCACCTGATCGCGCTGTGCGCCGCGGAAGGCTACGAGCCGCGGATCGGGTACACGTCGGACGACATGGTCGTGATGCAGTCGCTCGTCGCGGCCGGGCTCGGGGTGACGACGATGCCGGGACTCGCGCTGCGCACCCACCGGTCCGCCGGCATCACGGCCACCGAACTGCAGGGCTCCCGCCGCCAGGTGTACGTCGCGACCTACGGCGAACCGCCCGATCCGCCGCCGGTCGCCGCCCTCGTCGGTGCTCTCCAGGAGTCGGCCCGGCGGTGACGTACGATCGCGCGATCCGGACGAAAGGACCGACGCGGATGCTGAAGACCGTGTTGTTCGACCTCGACGGGACCTTGGTCGAGGAGCGGGCGGCGGCTGCCGCGGCGGTGGTGGAGTGGGCCGCGGAGTACGGCGTGACGGGTCCCGACGTCGTGGCGCGGTGGACTGCGGTGTCGGAGAAGCACTACCGACGCTTCCAGCGCCGGGAGCTCACCTTTCCCGAGCAGCGGCGGCGCCGGGTGCGGGAGTTCCTCGCGGTCGACGTGAGCGACGCCGAAGCGGACGCGATGTTCGAGGGCTACGTCTGGCGCTACGAGGCGGGATGGACGGTGTACGCCGACGCCGCACCGGGACTGCGCGCGGTCCGCGCCGACGGGCTGCGCGCGGTGGTGCTGACGAACGGCAACGGGGATCACCAGCGGATGAAGCTCGACCGGTTGGGGCTGACCGACGAGATCGACGACCTGATCTCGGGTGACACGCTGCCGGTGGGCAAACCCGACCCGCGGGCGTTCGCGCACGCGCTGGCGCGGCTCGCAGCAGAACCGCAGGACGTGGTGATGGTCGGCGACTCGCTCGAGAACGACATCCGGGGCGCACAGTCCGTGGGGATCCCGGCCGTGCTCGTCGACCGGCACGACGCGCAGCCAGGCGCCGACGTACCGCGGGTGCGGGAGCTGACTCAGGTCCTAGACGTCGTCAGAAGGTGACCTCTTCGGTCTTCTGGACGGCGGCGGTGCGGCCCGGGGCCCGGTGCTCCTGCCAGTAGAGGTTCGTGTGGGCGATGACCTTGTCCGGCGTGGGCGCGCCGTACTCGCTGAGGTCCTCGGTGGTGTGGGCGTCGCCGACCAGCGTCACGTCGTACCCACGGACCATCGCGCCGTGGATCGTGGAGCGGATGCACTCGTCGGTCTGCGCGCCGCTGACGACCAGGTGACCGATGCCGGCGCGGGCCAGGACGTCCTCGAGGTCGGTGGCCTCGAAGCTGTCGGCATACGTCTTGTGGATGAGCGGCTCCGAGCCGTCGCGGGACAGCTCGGGGACGAGCTGCCACTCGTCGCTGTCCTTGGCCAGGTTGTCGCTGGAGTGCTGGACCCAGACGACCGGGACGCCCCCGGCGCGCGCCTTGCCGACGAGGGTGCTGATGTTGGTGACGACCCGGTCGCGCTCGTGCGCCTCCGCGACGACACCGTTCTGGACATCGACCACCAGCAAGGCCGTGTGCGGCCGGTCGGACAGCGTGGACATCTCGGCTCCTCCCTACGAATCGTGTACGGCGAACGCTAGACCCGCCCGCCGACAGTCGTTCATCGTGCCGCCGGTTCGCTCGCGGTGTGCAGGCGGTCGGCGAGCGCGCGGCAGGCGGCCCGGAGCTCCGGGCCGCCGATGATGCGGAACGGCGCGTGGATCGCGGACAGCTGCGCCGCGTACCAGTCGGGTTCGTCGGTGCTGGCGAGCAGCTGGGTGCGGTTCTCGTCGATCGCTTCCAGGCGGCCCATGCTGCGCCGGATCCACTCCGCGGCCTGGTCGAGCGGCGCGTCGATCTCGACCTCGATCGCGTAGCGCCACCCCATCGCCAGGTGTTCCTCGACGGCGGCGAGCGGATCGAGGCCGGCGGGTGCGACGAACTCGGCCGGCTGCGGCTCGACCTTGGTGATCTTGTCGACGCGGAGCACGCGCTGGGCCTCCTTGCCGTGCGACCAGCACAGCAGGTACCAACGGCCGCGGCGTACGACGACCGCCCACGGGTCGACGTCCATCGGCCACTCGTCCTCGTGGCGGCGGTAGTGGATCGTCACGCGCCGCGAGTCCGCGCTGTGCGAGACGAGCGCGGCGGTGATCTCCGGATCGGGCGTGCGCGCACCGGGATCCGGTCCGCGGGCGCTGACCCGGCGGATCGCGTCGGTCGACCGGGCCACGGCCTCGGGCAGCACCCGGACGATCTTCCCGAGCGCGTCCTCGACCGGATCCGCGGCGCCGCGCGGCCCTTCGAGCACCGCCATTACCAGGCCGAGCGCCTCGGTGGGCGTGAACATCAGCGGCGGCAGCCGCAACCCGCGTCCGACCCGGTAGCCGCCGTACGGTCCGCGGACCGACTCGATCGGGATATCGGCCTCGCGCAGGATCGCGACGTACCGGCGGGCCGCGCGCTCCGAGACCCCGAGCTTGTCCCCCAACTGCTCGGCGGTGATGCCGGGACTGTTCTGGATCAGCTCGAGGACCATCAGGGTCCGCGCCGTCGGGCTCACGTCGTACGCCATCAGTCACCATTCCGGAAGAAGGCCGTCCGGATCTGAGCGTAGCCCGTTTTAACTGCTCAGACGGTGAGCGGTTTTTCTGCGACGATCGGGGCATGCGGGCGGATCGGTTGGTGGCGGTGCTGTTGCTGATGCAGGCCCGGGGCCGGGTGACCGCGGCCGACGTGGCGGCGGAGCTGGAGATTTCGGTCGCGACGGCCCGGCGTGATCTCGAGGCGCTGTCGACGGCCGGCATCCCGGTCTATCCACAGCCGGGACGCAACGGCGGCTGGCAGCTGATCGGCGGTGCACGCACCGATCTGAGCGGGCTGACGGCGACCGAGGCGCAGGCTTTGTTCCTGCTGGTCGGCCCCGCGGCGTCGATCGCCCCGGACGCGAAGGCGGCGCTGCGCAAGCTCGTTCGCGCGCTGCCGGACACGTTCCGCGAGCACGCGCAGGCGGCGGCCGAGGCCGTGGTGATCGACCCGGCACATTGGGGCGAGCACGTGAAGGAGCGGCCCGAACTGGTACGCCGCCTGCAGGACGCCGTCGTACGCCGGGAACGCGTCCGGCTGCGCTACTCGGGGCGCGGCCGCGACACGTCGGAGCGGGTGGTGGATCCGCTCGGGCTCGTCGACAAGGACGACGTCTGGTACCTGATCGCGTGGACGGAGAAGGGTCAGCGGACCTTCCGCATCGACCGGGTGGCGGAGGCCGAGCCGACCGGTGCTTCGTTCGAGCGGCCGCCCGGCTTCGACCTGTCGACGGCGTGGGCGGAGATCGTCGAGCGGATGGAGGAACGACGATCGGGGCTGACGGCAACGGTTCTGATGGACGAGCGGTTCGTGTGGGTGATGCAGGACCGGCTCGGCCGCAACTGCGAGGTCGACGGGACCGACGGCGATCGCGTGCGGGTCAGGGTCACCGCGCCGACGCCGCTGATGATCGCGCAGCACCTGGCCGGCTGGGGCGGTTCGATCGAGGTGGTGGGCCCGCCGTCGGTACAGGCGGAGCTCGCGCGACTTGGCCGGGAATTGACGCAGCGCTACGCCGCGGTGGACCAGCTGCATGAGTAAGGTGCGATGGTTCAAAGTGTCCCGATCAAGCCTCAGGAAATATCCGTGACCACATCCCCTCCCCAGCCGCCGCAGAACCCTTACGCAGGTCAGCCGGCCGGCTACGGTCCGCCACCCCAGCAGCAGCAGTTTCCGCAGTACACCGACCCGGGCCAGCAGCCCCAGCAACCCCAGCAACCCGGTCAGGAACAGTACGGCGGCCAGCAGTACCAGCAGCCGTACGGCGGTGAGCAGTACGCAGGCCAGCAGTACCAGCAGGACGCCGGTCAGCAGTACCCGCCGCAGCAGGGTCAGTACCCCGGCCAGCAGTACCAGCAGGACCAGTCGTTCCCGCAGCAGGGCTACGCGCCGCAGGGCCAGATGACCTGCCGGTTCTGCGGCGGCTACCCGGCGGCCGACGCGACCGTCCGCGGCCACCAGGGCATGATCATCCTGATGCGCTGGCTGAAGCTGACCGGCCCGTTCTGCCGTACCTGCGGGATCGCGTCGGTGCGCGACATGACGTCGAAGAGCCTCTGGCAGGGCTGGTGGGGCATCGGTTCGGCGATCATCAACCCGTTCATCATGCTGATGAACATCGGCCCGATGCAGAAGTTCAAGGCTCTCCCCGAGCCCACGCCGGGCCCCGGCCGTCCGATGGACCCGGGCAAGCCGCTGTTCCAGCGCCCGGCGATCGCCATGCTGATCCTGCCGATCGCGCTGATCGCCGCGATCGTGTTCGCGAACCTGAACTCGACCGAGGCCAAGGCCAAGATCGGCGCCTGCGTGGTGAACAAGGGCACGTCGGTCAACCCGGACGTCAAGGTCGTCGACTGCGCTTCGTCGGAGGCCGAGTACAAGATCGTCGACAAGATCGACGACTCGACCGACGACGGCCAGTGCGGCGAGAACGCCGAGGCGTCTTACCGCTACCAGAACGGTTCCACCAAGTACGTGCTCTGCCTGACGCCGGTCAAGTAGTCGCTGCGGGGTCCCGGCAACGGGACCCCGTGTCAGCTGTAGTAGCCGTCAACCGGCACGCGGGCCTCGTCGTACAAAGCCGGGCCTTCCAACGGGACAGCCGGGAAGCCGCCGGTCGTCTTGAGGCCGTCGAGTTGTTCCCCCGACAGCGCGAACACGACCCTGCCCAGGCCGGAGCGCGCAAGGGCGCCCGAGCACATCGGGCAGGGCTGGCAGCTCGTGTACATCGTCGTGCCGGCCGCGACCTCGGGCGTCAGGTGCTGAGCCGCCCAGACCGCCAGCTTCAGCTCCGGATGGAAGCTGATGTTCCCCTCGCTGATCGTGGTGTTGTGGTCCTCGGCGAGGACCGACCCGTCGGGTCCGACCAGCAGCGAGCCGAACGGCGGGTCGCCCGCCTCGCGCGACGCGGCGGCGAGGGCGATCGCGCGGCGCAGGAAGTTCTCTTCTTCAGGGGTCACAGCGTCTCCAGTCATAGGGATGGTCACCGGTGCGCCGCGATCGTCGCCAGCGCCTGCCAGGCCGCTTCCGGCCGCTCGGTCTCGGTGGGGTCGCCGACGAACGGGTCGAGCACGACGCTCTGCGCACCGAGCTCCCGCAGGACGGCGAGGTCCTGCACGACTTGATCGGTCGAGCCTTCGCCGGCCACCCGCTCGTCGTCGCGCAGCGGCTTGTCGGTGAGCCGGAGCAGGATCCGCGGCGCGAACGCCGGCGCCGGCCGGTCGAGCGACGCCGCGGTCGTCCGCAGCCGGTCGAGTCCGACCCGCAGGTCGCCGATCGTCTGCCGCAACGGATGCCATGCGTCGCCGTACCGGACGGTCCGTCGCAACGCCGCCGGGCTCGAGCCGCCGACCCAGATCGGGATGGTCCCGTCGCCGTAGTCGGCGGTGTCGGCCCACGCCCGGCGCACCTCGGCGAGGATCTCGTCGGTCCGGCGGCCGCGCCGCGCGTGCTCCGCGCCGAGCGCCTCGAACTCGCCGCGCGCCCAGCCCGCCCCGACGCCGAGCACCAGCCGGCCGCCGCTCAACGCGTGCAGGTTCGCCGCCATCCTTGCCACCAGCAACGGGTGCCGGTACGGCGCGATCAGCACCGTCGTCCCCAGCCGGACCCGGGACGTGATCCCGGCCAGCCAGCTGAGCGTGGTGAACGGCTCGTAGAACGGCGCCGGGTACTGCTCCGCGACGTCGGGCGTGATCACCACGTGGTCCGACACCATCAGCAGGTCGTAGCCGAGACCCTCCACGACGCCGGCCCAGTCCCGCAGCCGCGCCGGGTTCGTCCCCGGGCCGAAGTTCGGCACATTCACTCCAAGTTCCACGCCCTCAGGCTATCCAGGCGAGTGGCCGCTGCTGAAGAGATTCCTCCCGGCGTACGGCACCATCTGCCGGGGAATCGACGGTAGATTGACCGTATGACCGAGACTCTCGATCCGATCGACTGGACGATCCTGAACGAGCTGCAGGACGACGCCCGGCTGTCGCTCACCGAGCTCGGCCGGCGGGTCAACCTGAGCGCGTCGGCCACCACCGAGCGGGTGCGCCGGCTCGAGTCGATCGGCGTCATCACCGGCTACCGCGCGGAGGTCGACCTGACGAAGGTCGGCTACCCGGTGCTGGCCGTCGTACGGCTGAAGTACCCGGGCAACAAGCACGAGCCGCTGCGCCGGCTGCTGGCCGAGCGCCGCGAGATCCTGGAATGCCTGCGGACCACCGGCGACGACTGCTACACGCTGAAGGTCGCGGCCGCGTCGATGCCGCACCTGGAGGAGCTCGTCAACGAGCTGACCGACTTCGGCAGTACGACGACCAACCTGGTCTACTCGCAGACGCAGCGCTACCGCGGACCGCACAAGCCGGTGAGCGACCAGGCGTGAAGCGGGCCACGCGGATTGCCGGTTGGCGGCTCGAACGTCATACAGTGGCCAGGTGAGGTTGCTCGTCACTGGGGCCACCGGTCTCCTGGGGCGTCAACTGCTGCGTGCCGCCGGCCACGAGGTCGTGCCGGCGTACCACTCGCAGACCGTGCCGGGCGGGGTGAAGCTCGACGTACGGCGCCGGGACGAGGTGCGGGCGGTGATCCGCGATGTCCGGCCGGACGGGATCATCCACACCGCGTACAAGCAGGACGACTGGGCGACGACGACCGACGGGGCGGTGAACGTCGCGCTGGCAGCGGGCGGTGCGCGGCTCGTGTTCGTGTCGAGCGATGCCGTGTTCGGACCGCGGGCCGCCGCCTTCGAGGAGTATGAGCTGCCGTGCCCGACGACGCCGTACGGCGCGGCCAAGGCGGCGGCCGAGACGGCGATCCAGGCGATCCTGCCCAAGGCCGTCATCGCGCGTACGTCGCTCATCATCGGATCCGACGGCCTGTCGGAGGAGGAGCTACGGGTACGCCGGTTGGCGGCCGGCGAGCCCGGCGCGTTCTACACCGCCAACATCCGCTGTCCGGTCCACGTCGCGGATCTGGCGGCGGCGCTGCTCGAACTGCTCTCCTCGGACGTCGCCGGGGTCGCACACGTCGCGGGGCCGGAGGCGCTGAGCCGGCTCGAACTCGGGCGCCGGATCGCGATCCGCGACGGCCTGGATCCGGGCACGCTGCCCTCGGTCCCGGGTGAGCCGTCCGACATCCGGCTCGACAGCCGGCGGACCCAGGAACTACTTCACACCCGCCTCCGGCCGGCCACCGAGTTCCTGAGTCCGGCGAGCCGTCTCAGTCGTTGACGGTCGTGGTGACCGGTGTGCCGAGCTCGACCGTGCGGCTGACCGTGCACAGCCGGTCGTGGGACATCTTCACCGCGCGCGGCAGGGCCTCGCGGGCCTTGTCGCCGTCCTCACCCTCGGGGAAGTCGATGGTGAACTCGACCGCGAGGTTCTCCATCCGGTTGCCCTCCTCGGGGTCCCGGATCTTGTCACCGCGGACCACCGCGCTGAACTCGGTCGGCTCGGACCGGCGGCTGACCACGATGTCGACGTCGATCGCCGAGCAGGTCCCGATCGCAGCCAGCAGCAGTTCGACCGGCGTGAAGTCGGTGTCGGCCCCGCCGGAGCCGACCCGGATGCTCCCGCCGCGGGCGTTCCGCACCTCGTAGCTGCTGTTCACCAGGCGCTCGAAGGTCACCTGCCGGAGTGTGTCTGCCATATGTCGCCGTCCCGTCGCATTCTGTTGCTTGTGGCAACTTCAGAGGTTCTCGAGGGCCTCGCGGACCGGGGTGTCCCCGGCGACGAGCTCGAGCGTCCGGCCGATCGCGGCCGGAGTGTCACAGAGACCGGCCAGCACCAGCGCCACGTCGTCGCGGGTGATCCGGCCGTTGCCGGTCTTGTCGGCGAGGTACACCGTGCCGGTGCCGGGGTCGTCGGTCAGGCCGCCCGGCCGCAGGACCGTCCAGTCCAGGTCGCGCGCCCGGAGGTCCTCCTCGGCGGCCCACTTGGCCTTCAGGTAGATCGTGAACGTCGAGTCGTCGGTGAGTGACTCGGCGCGGTCGGCGCCCATCGAGCCCACCTGGAGGTGCCGCCGGACGCCGGCCTGCTCGGCAGCGTCGGCGAACAGCGCGGCCGCGCCGCGGTCGACGGTGTCCTTGCGCGCGTTGCCGCTGCCGGGCCCGGCGCCGGCCGCGAAGATCGCCACGTCCGCGCCGGACAGCACCTCGGCCACGGCGCCGGCGTCGGCCTGTTCGAGGTCCAGGACGGCGGCCTGCCCGCCGGCGGCGGCGATGTCGGCCTCGTGATCCGGGTTCCGCACCACGCCGACGACCTGGTGCCCGTCGGCGCTCAGCAACCGCGTCAACCGCAGGGCGATCTGACCGTGTCCACCAGCAATCACGACTCGCATACCTGCACACTATCTCTGTGCCACACGCGGCAGCTGTTGACGGGACGAAGATCGCCTATCAGGTTCGTGGCGAGGGGCAACCACTTGTCCTGCTGGCCGGTCAGTCGAACAACCACACGTGGTGGGATCCGATCCTTGCCGATTTCGGAGGACGGCGGCTGATCACCCTGGATTGGCGCGGGACGGGTGACAGCGACAAGCCCGACGAGCCGTACAGCACGCGCGGGTTCGCGCAGGACGTGATCGCCGTACTCGACGCCCTCGGCCTGGACCGCGCAGACATCTACGGGACCTCGATGGGCGGCCGTGTCGCGCAGTGGCTCGCCATCGATGCGCCGGATCGGGTCGGCAAGCTGGTTCTCGGCTGCACGTCACCAGGCGCCGAGCACGGGTACGAACGCAGCCAGGAGATCCGTAAGGCGCTGGCCGACCCGGCGCGCAGCGACCGTGTCCTGCTCGAGCTCATGTACACACCGGAGTGGCTCGCCCACAACCCCGGCCCGTACTACGTGCTCGGTGACACGGGCATGCCGCCGTACGCCAAAGGCCGTCATCTGGTGGCCAGCAACCGGCATGACGCGTGGGACGGGCTGCCGAGCATCACGGCGCCCACGCTGATCCTGCACGGCACGTACGACGTCTTCAGCCCGGTCGCGAACGCGCAACTGCTCGCCAACCGGATCCCGGGCGCACGGGCCGAGCTGATCCCTGGCGCGCGGCACGCCTACTTCCACGAGTCCCGGTCGGTGGCGAGTCCCGCCGTTCTAGCCTTCCTCGCCGCGCAGGACCGGGCGTAGCGCGTCGAGCACCGCGGCGTCCTCGATCGTCGACGGGACCGGCTCGTCGCGGCCGTCCGCGATCCCGCGCATCGTCCGGCGCAGGATCTTGCCCGAGCGGGTCTTCGGCAGCGCGTCGACCACCGACACGTCCCGGAACGCGGCGACCGGCCCGATCTCCCGGCGTACGGCGGCCACGAGCTCGTCGCGCAGCACGTCCTCGGGCACCGTCGCACCGGCCTTCAGCACGACGAACGCGCGCGGCAGCTGACCCTTCAGCGGGTCGTGCACGCCGATCACCGCGCACTCGGCCACCGCCGGGTTCGCCGCCACGACGGCCTCGATCGAACCGGTCGACAACCGGTGGCCGGCTACGTTGATGACGTCGTCGGTGCGGCCCATCACGAAGATGTAGCCGTCGTCGTCGATGAACCCGCCGTCGCCGGTCAGGTAGTAGCCGTCGTACTCCTTCAGGTAGCTGTCGATGTAGCGCTGGTCGTCGCCCCACAGCGTCGGCAGCGCGCCGGGCGGCAGTGGCAGCTTGATCGCGATCGCGCCTTCCTCGTGCGGCAGCAGCTCCTTGCCGTAGGCGTCGAGGATCTGCACGTTCCAGCCCGGCATCGGCACGGTCGCCGATCCCGGCTTGGTCGGCAGCGGCTCCAGCCCGCGCGGGTTCGCGGCGATCGGCCAGCCGGTCTCGGTCTGCCACCAGTGGTCGACCACCGGTACGCCGAGGTGCTGGTGCGCCCAGTGGTACGTCTCCGGGTCGAGCCGCTCCCCCGCCAGGAACAGCGTCCGGAACCCGTCGATCGGGTACTTCGCCAGCTCGGCGGCCTCCGGGTCGACCTTCTTGATCGCCCGGAAGGCGGTCGGCGCGGTGAACAGCGCCTTCGCTCCGTGCTCGGAGATGACCCGCCAGAACGCGCCCGCGTCCGGCGTACCGACGGGCTTGCCTTCGTACAGGATCGTGGTCGCGCCGACCAGTAGCGGTGCGTAGACGATGTACGAGTGCCCGACGACCCAGCCGACGTCGGAGGCGGTCCACCACACGTCGCCCGGGCCGATGTCGTACACGTTGCGCATCGTCCAGGCCAGTGCGACCGCGTGACCGCCGTTGTCGCGGACGACACCTTTCGGCCTGCCCGTCGTACCGGAGGTGTAGAGGATGTAGAGCGGGTCGGTGGCCGCGACCTGCACAGGCCCGGTCGGCTGGGCCTTTGCGGTGAGCGCGGTCCAGTCGATGTCGCGCTCACCGAGCTCGGCCGGGGCCTGCTCGCGCTGGAACACGATCGTGTGCTCCGGCTGGTGGGAGGAGATCGTCAGCGCTTGGTCGATGATCGGCTTGTACTCGACCACCCGGGTCGGCTCGATGCCGCACGACGCCGCGACGATCACGCGAGGGCCGGCGTCCTCGATCCGGGCCGCCAGCTCGCGTGGCGCGAAGCCGCCGAACACCACCGAGTGGATCGCACCGAGGCGAGCGCAGGCCAGCATCGCGACGACTGCTTCCGGGATCATCGGCATGTAGACGATCACGCGGTCGCCCTTGCCGACCCCGAGCGACGCGAGCGCGCCGGCGAACTCCGCCACCTCGTCCCGCAGCTGCGCGTAGGTGTACGTGCGGCCGCTCCCGGTGACGGGCGAGTCGTAGATCAGGGCGGTCCGCTGTCCGTCACCGGCCTCGACGTGCCGGTCGAGGGCGTTGTACGACGTGTTCAGCTCGCCGTCGGGAAACCAGCGGAAGATGGGGGCGTGGGCGGCGTCGATCGCGCGGGTCGGCGGCCGCGTCCAGGTGATCGCCTCCGCGGCTTGGAGCCAGAATCCGTGCGGGTCGTCCAGGCTCCGCCGGTAGCTCTCCTCGTACGCGCCCATCCCAGCCATTGCCTGGCCTCCCAACCGTCGGCTGGTTCCCATCGTGGCAGGGTTGGGGCATGACAGTAAGCCTCGACGACGTCCAGCGTGCCGCGGCACGGATCGCCGGGCGGGTACGGCGTACCCCGGTGATCCCGGTGGCGCCCGGCCTCACGTTCAAGCTCGAACTGCTCCAGCACACCGGCTCGTTCAAGCCGCGCGGCGCGTTCAACCGCCTGCTGACCGCGAAGGACAGCGGCGAGCTGACCGGCCGGGGCATCGTCGCGGCCTCCGGCGGCAACCACGGGCTGGCCGCGGCGTACGCGGCCCGCGAACTCGGCGTACCTGCCCGGATCTTCGTGCCGGAAACGACGCCGGCCGCGAAGCTCGGCAAGTTGCGCACGCTCGAGGCGGACATCGTGCAGGTCGGATCCGAGTACGCCGAGGCGTACCAGGCGGCGCTCGCCGAGCGGGAGGAGACGGGCGCACTGCTGGTGCACGCCTACGACCAGCCCGAGATCGTCGCCGGCCAGGGCACCGTCGGCCTCGAACTGCTCGAGCAGGCCGGCGGCTTCGACACGGTCCTGGTCGCCGTCGGCGGCGGTGGCCTGATCGCCGGCATCGCCACCGCGATCGGCGCCAACGCCCAGGTCATCGGCGTCGAGCCGGCGCAAGCACCCACGATGCACCGCGCCCTGCGTGCAGGGCAGCCCGCGGATGGATCGGTCGGCGGGGTCGCGGCCGACTCGCTCGGAGCCCGCCGCTTGGGCGATCTCGCGTTCGAGGCGGTTCAGGACCATCACGTGCAGTCCGTCCTGGTGGAAGACGACGCGATCATTGCCGCCCGCAAAGAGCTCTGGCACACGTACCACCTGGCAACCGAGCACGGCGGCGCCACGGCGTACGCGGCCTTGACCTCAGGTGCCTACGAACCAGCGGCCGACGAGCGGGTCGTCGTCGTGGTCTGCGGGGCCAACACGGACCCGAGCACGCTTATTTGACGCGCTGCTGCTTGTCGTCCGCCAGCACCCAGGCCGCGAGCACCCCGGCGATACCGCCGAACAGGTGGCCCTGCCAGGAGATCCCGTCCTGCGGCAGCAGCCCGCCGAGCAGCGCGCTGCCCCACACCATCACGACGAGGATGCCCAGCAGCACCTGACCGAGCCGCCGGTTGAACAGTCCGCGGAGGATCAGGTACGACGCGTACCCGAAGACCAGGCCGCTGGCGCCGATCGTGATCGTGTTCGGCGGTGAGATCAGCCAGGTGCCGAAGCCGCCGATCACGGTGACGATCGCGGTCACCGCGAACAGCCGGGCCGCGCCGCTGACCGCGATCAGCGCGCCGAGGGTGACCAGCGGCAGCGTGTTCGAGATCAGGTGCCCGAACCCGAGGTGCAGGAACGGCGCGGTGAGGATGCCGACCAGGCCGCGCGGCTCACGGGAGATGATCCCGTACTGGTCCAGAGCGCCGTTCATCGCCGTGTCGACGACCTCGGACAGCCACATCAGCCCCACCAGCGCCACGAGCAACTTCAGCCCGCTACCGATCTTGGCGGTGTCCACACTCCGCCCAGATCGCTTCGCCGGGGTCTGAAAGCTCATGTCTCTACGATGCCGTACTCCCCCAAGTCTCAGCCCGAGACAGGCGCGGCGACAGCGGACAGTGATATCTGTGATACTGCGAGTGGCACTCGTCGGAGTGAGGGGGAACGATGCCGATCGCTGTCTATGTCCTTGGGCTGAGCATCTTCGCGCAGGGCACGTCCGAGCTGATGCTCGCCGGACTGCTGCCCGAACTCGCGAGCGACCTGCACGTCTCCATCCCCCGGGCCGGGTTGCTGATCTCGGCGTTCGCGCTCGGCATGCTCGTCGGCGCGCCGGTCCTCGCGGTCGCCACGCTCACCTGGTCCCGCCGTACGGCGTTGCTCGTCTTCCTCGGGGTCTTCGCGCTCACCCACGTCGCCGGCGCGCTGACCTCGAGCTACGCGGTGCTGCTCGCGACCCGCATCGCCGGCGCGTTCGTGTACGCCGGGTTCTGGTCCGTCGCCGCGGTGACCGTCGTGAACCTCGTACCGGCGACCAGCCGCGCCCGCGCGATGAGCGTCGTGACAGGCGGCCTGACGATCGCGACCATCGTCGGGCTCCCGCTGGGCACTGTCCTGGGTCAGCATCTGGGGTGGCAATCCGCGTTCTGGACCGTCGCCGGCCTGTGCGTCCTCGCGATGTCCGGCGTGCTGGCCACCGTCCCGGCCGACCGGCTCGATCCCGCGACCGCACCCCGGCTCGCCGACGAACTCCGGGTCCTGCGCAACGCACGACTCTGGCTGGCCTTCGCCACGACAGCCCTGGTGACCGCCACGATCCTCGTCGTCTTCAGCTACCTGGCGCCGCTGCTCACCCGGACCACCGGCCTGCCGGACGGCGCGGTCCCCGCCGTCCTCGCCCTGTACGGCCTCGGCTCCTTCATCGGGATCACCATCGGCGGCCGATTCGCCGATGCGCTGCCGTTCCACACGTTGTTCATCAGCATCACAGGGCTGATCCTGCTGTCCGCCGTACTGGCGCTGGCCGCCGGCGTCCCGGCCGCGGCCATCACGGTGACCGCGCTGCTCGGCGGCTTCGGATTCGCCGCCAACCCGGCGCTGAACGCCCGGGTGTTCGGCCTGGCCGGTGACGCGCCGACGCTCGCGACCGCGACCAACTTCTCCGCGTTCAACGTGGGCATCACGGCCGGGCCGTGGCTCGGCGGCCTGGCCATCGACGCCGGTGCGGGCTACCCCGCACTCGGCTGGATCGCGGTCGCCACCGGAGCCCTGGCCCTGGTGACCGTGGTGGTCGCGGCGAACCTGCCGGTCAGTTCACCGGCCCCTGTTGATCGAGGTGCGACGGGTCGAAATCGGCGTGCCGGTTGAACACGTACTTGTTGAGCAGCCACGTGAGTGCCCACAACCCGACGCCGACCAGCATCAGCCAACCGGCGATCTTGTAGTCAGCCGACGCCCGCCCCGACAACGGGCTCGCCAGGTAGACGCACAGCACGGCGCCCAGCACTGGCAGCGCGGTCGGCGCATGGAAGCGCTTGTGCTCGACCGGGTCCCGGCGCAACACCAGCACCGCGACATTCACGATCGCGAAGACGCACAGCAGCAGGAACGCCGTCGTCCCGCCGAGCGCCGCGAGGTCGGCGTACCCGATCAGGGCGAAGGAGAGCAGCGTGGTGAACAGGATCGCGATGTACGGCGTCCGGCGGCGGCGCAGCACCCGGCCGAGCGGACCGGGCAGCACCTGCTCGTGCGACATCCCGTACAGCAGCCGGCTGGCCATCAGCATGTTGATCAGCGCCGAGTTCGCGACCGCGAACATCGTGATCCACGCGAACACTTCGAGCGGGAACCCGGGCGCACCGGCCTGGACGACCTTCAGCAGCGGCGTGGCGCCCTTGTTCAGCTCGTCCGGCGAGACCAGCGCGACCGCTGAGATCGCGACCAGCACGTAGATCACACCGGTGATGCACAGGCCGATCAGCATCATCCGCGGGAAGATCCGGACCGGGTCCTTGGTCTCCTCGGCCATGTTCACCGAGTCCTCGAACCCGACCATCGCGAAGAACGCCAGCGCGGTCGCGGCGGTCACCGCGCCGAACCCCGACTCACCCTCGGGGACGTGGAACTCGGTCAGCCGGGAGGTGTCTCCGTCGCCGCCGATCAGCGCCCAGGCGCCGATCCCGATCACGATCAGCAGACCGCTGAGCTCGACGCAGGTCAGGACCACGTTCGCCTTCACGCTCTCGCCGACGCCGCGCAGGTTCACCAGCGCGATCAGGGTCATGAACGCGAGCGCGGTGATCATCAGCAGCGCCCCGCGGTCGGGGTCGATGTGCGCCGCGGAGAAGAAGTTCGCCGCGAACGCCTTCGACGCACTGGACGCCGAGGTCAGGCCCGAGCACATCACCGCGAACGTCAGCAGGAAGGTCAGGAAATGGATGCCGAACGCCTTGTGCGTGTAGACCGCGGCGCCGCCGGCCTTGGGGTACTTCGTGACGAGCTCCAGGTAGCTGGTCGCGGTCAGCAGCGCGACCACGAACGCGCACAGGAACGGCAGCCACACCGCGCCGCCGACCTCGCCGGCCACCTTGCCGGTCAGCGCGTAGACGCCGGTGCCGAGGATGTCGCCGACCACGAACAACAGCAGGAGCCCGGGCCCCATCACCCGCTTCAGCTCGGGACGCTCGCCGGCCTTCGGCTCGGCGGCAGCGGTACCGTCACTCATTGTGCCTCCCTGGATCCGGTGCGTCAGTGGACCATATCCGGGGGTGCAGGGCGAGGCCATGACCGGAAGGTGACCGGCGGCCTGACAGCATGTGGCCCGTGATGCACCTTCGTCTCATCGTCCCATCGGACCGCAGCGAGCGCGTCCTGGACACGCTCGTCGCCGATCCGCGGGTCACCAGCATCGTCCGGCTGCCCGGCGCCGCGCACCGGCCGAAGGGCGATGTCGTCGAGTGCGACGTGACCCGCGAGGCCACATCGGATGTCCTGGCCTTCCTCAAGTCCGAGGGCCTGTACGACGACGGCGCGGTCGCGGTCAGCGCGGTCGACGCGGCGCCGTCGCGGAACGCCCAGGCCGCGGAGAAGGCGGCGCCCGGCGCACCCGACGACGCGGTGATCTGGGACGCCGTCGTCGACCAGGCCTACAACGAGGCCGGCGGGTCCTGGTCGTACTACGTGTTCCTCACGCTGGCGACGATGATCGCGTCGGTCGCCGTGATCACCGACTCTTCGATCCTCGTCGTCGGCGCCATGGTCGTCGGCCCCGAGTTCGGTGTCGTCGCCGCGCTCGCGGTCGGCCTGTTCCTGCGCAAGAAGGGCCTGACCCGGCGGTCCCTGGCACTCCTGGTCAAGGGCTTCGTCATCGCGATCGCCATCACGGTGGTAGCCGCCTTGCTGGCGCGGGCCGTCGGCTGGGTCGACACCGCCGACGTGACAGCGGACCGGCCGCTGACCGGCTTCATCTGGCGACCCGACCGCTGGTCGGCCGTCGTCGCCGTCCTGGCCGGGTGCGCCGGCGTCCTGTCGCAGACCGCCGGCCGGGGCAACGCACTGGTCGGCGTCTTCATCTCGGTGACGACCGTCCCGGCCGCCGGTGACCTCGCCCTGTCGATCGCGCTCTGGGCGCCGCACCAGATCGGCGGATCGGCGGCGCAGCTCGGTATCAACCTCGCCGGGATGACGGCCGCCGGAGTGGTCACGCTGATGCTGCAACAGATGATCTGGCGCAGCTACCTGCGGGTGAAGCGAAGGTCGGGCGCGCGCGTTGAGGCTTGACCGAACGTCCCCTGTTCGATCCGCGCGCGCCCGGCACCGTCAGACATACCCCACCTGAGGGGTCCGTGCACCTGGCAGCACCGGACAGTGCGCTGACCTATCCCAGACATGGCGCGAAGTCGCCAAACCGGTCGAGGCCGTCCAACCGACGAGATAGCCTGTTCGAATGCTGGAGTCGGTTGGGGTGGACGAACCCGATGAGGAGGCCTACCGGGCGCTGCTGTCGGCCCCGGGCTGCGACATCCGTGAGCTCGCCGGGCGCCTCGGCCGGGACGAGCAGGACGTCGTCGCCACCGTCGGCCGCCTCGAGAAGCTCGGTCTGCTGACGAGTACCTCCGACGACCCGGTGCGGCTGCTCCCGACCCGTCCGGACGTCGCGGTCGACGCGCTGGTCGCCGTACGGCGGGCCGAGCTGGACCGTGTCCGCGCCGAGGCCCGGGTGCTGCTGTCCGAGCTGAGCACCCAGGAGCAGTACCGGCCGGAGAATCTGGTCGAGGTGATCGTCGGGCAGGAGGCGATCGCCGCCCGGTTCGCACAGCTTCTCAACGGCACCGGTCATCAGCTCCTGGTGCTGGACCGGCCGCCGTACGCCGCTCAGGCCGACGAATCGGACAGCGCCGTGCGAGGACTCCTCGGCGAGGGCGTCGTCGTGCACGGCATCTACTCCCCGGACTCGCTCGACATCCCGGGCGGTGTCGACGAGGCGTACAGCGCGGCAGACGCCGGTGAGACGTCACGCGTGCATCCGCAGGTGCCGATGAAGCTGGCCGTGTTCGACCGGAAGATCGCCCTACTGCCTCTCTCAGTTGACCAACTGGTCGACAGCGCGCTGGTCGTGCATCCGTGTGCGCTGCTGGACGCGCTGATCGAGATGTTCTGGCTGCTCTGGGACCAGGCCGTGCCGGTGGTCCCAGCCGCGAAGGCCGACCCGACCGACGCCCGGCTGATGACGCTGCTTGCCGCCGGGTTCAAGGACGACGCGATCGCGCGGCAGCTCGCGTTGAGCAGCCGCACGGTCGGCCGGCGGGTGGCCGAGTTGATGGAGACGCTGGGCGCGCGGACCCGTTTCCAGGCCGGCATCCACGCCCAGCGCCGCCACCTCCTCGAGGACTAGCCCGAGGATCAGCAGGTGCCGAGCATCTGCGTGAGGGCCGTCTTCTCCGCGGACTGCAACGACAGGCCGTAGGTGTACTTCACCCAGATCCACTCGCGCGCGTAGATGCAGTGCACCGACGTGTTGGTCGGCTTCCACTCCGACGGGTCCGAGTCACCCTTCGAGCGGTTGCTGGACGCCGAGACCGCGATCAGCTGCGCGATCGTCAGGTCGTTCGCGAACTGCTGCCGCCGGGCGGTCGTCCAGGCGTTCGCACCGGATTTCCAGGCCTCGGCCAGCGGCACGATGTGGTCGATGTCGACCGACGAGGAATCGGTCACCCACACTGCGTCGTACACGCTGTACCACTTCCCGGCGGTCGGGTGACAGCTGCTGTCGACAGTGACGCCGGTACCGTCGCGCTTCAGCACCTGCTCGCGGGTGTCGCAGGTCCCGGACTGGATGATCCAGTGCGGGAAGAGGTCCCGGCTGTAGCCGCTCGTCGAGCCTTCCGTCTTCACGGTGAGACTGGCGAGTTGACTGGCCGCGGTGCTCGCCGACGGCGGGGTCGGCGGGTAGGCCAGCGCCGGCTGGACGCCGACAGCCCAGGCGGTGGTTGCCACCACGAGGGTGAGCACAAGTGTGATGATGCGTCGCATCGGTCAGGCCTCCGAGGTAGGGCGGAATCCCCCCTGAACGTTGCTGCCCTCAGCCTTCCCCGGTCACGCACCGTAGAAAACCACTCACCAGTTACAGTCCAGTGAACGTCAGTCGTGTTCGACGACGGTCAGGGTCCACCCGGCCGCCGCGCGGTCCAGCTCGGCGTTCCACCGCTCACCGATCAGCTTGTGCAGCGACTTCGGCGTCCCCGGGTCCTTGCCGGACTCCAGCAGGTGCCGCGCCACCAGACCGCGGGTGTGCTTGGCGTTGTGCGAGACGACCGAGCGCACGCCGCCGCGTTCCCGGACGACGTTCACCGACACCCACTTGTCCGCCTGGTCGCCGCTCGGCCGCCACGCCGCGACGTACGTCGAGGAGCGGCAGTCCACGATCACACCGTCCACGTCGGCCAGCGCGGCGCTCAGCGGATCGCGCCACACCGACGCGAGCGGTCCGTGGCCGGGCAGCGTCGTCCCCATCGAGAGCCGGTACGGCGGAACGCGGTCGCCCGGTCGCAGCGCACCCCAGGCGGCCGAGATGACCAGCAGCCGATTCGCGGCCCGGCGCTTCGAGCCCGCCGACAGCGTCGAGTAGCAGAGCGCGTCGTACAGAACACCGGAGTACAGCTCCGACACCGGCACGGACGGCTCGGTGCGCCAGCGGGTGTTGCGCTCGACCTCGTCGCGCAGCGAGGCGCCGACCTCGAGAACATCGTGCGCGTCGGCCGACGCGGACACCTTCGCCAAGGTCTCGAGGACCTGCTCGCGGACCGGGTTCAGCTCCGGGAACGACAGCGTCGCGAAGTCCACCGCACGACCGCGCAACCGTCCGGTCTTGCCTTCGGACGGCGGCAGGAGGATCAGTGTCACGTCAGGTCGTCCAGTGCGGCGAGGTCGGCGGCCGTCGGCTCCCACAGGCCGGCCCTGACGTTCTGCGCGATCTGGTCGGGGCTGGTGGCGCCCGCGATCACCGACGCCACCGCCGGCTGGGCTGCGAGACCGCCGATCGCGACGTCGATCATCGTCAGGTCGCGCTCGGCGGCGAACGTCTCGAGGGCCTCGATCTTGTCGAAGTCCGCGTGCGCCAGTCGCTCGGGCTGCGTCGCCAGCCGGGTGCCTTCCGGCGCCGTCGTACCGCGCTTGTACTTGCCGGTGAGCAGACCCGACGCGAGCGGGAAGAACGGCAGGATGCCGAGGCCGAGGTGCTCGCAGGCCGGGACCAGTTCGTCCTCGACGTCGCGCTCGAGCAGCGAGTACTGGTTCTGGGCGCTGACGAAGTGCTCCAGACCGTTCGTCCGGGCGGTCCAGTCGGCGTCGACGACCTGCCAGGCCGCGAACTGCGAGCTGCCGACGTACCTGACCTTGCCTTCGGCAACCAGCTCGGACAGCGCCGCCAGGGTCTCCTCGATCGGTGTCACCGGGTCGGGGAAGTGCAGTTGGTAGAGGTCGATCCAGTCGGTGCCGAGCCGCTGGAGGCTCGACTCGACGGCCTTGCGGATGTACCGGCGGGAGCCGCGGACGCCCCAGTCGGGGCCGTTCACCCCGCCCATGTCGCCGCCGAACTTGGTCGCGATCACGACCTCGTCGCGGCGCGACCCGAGCGCCTTGCCGAGCAGTTCCTCGCTGAACCCGTGCTCGCCCCGGTAGATGTCCGCGGTGTCGAACAACGTGATGCCCGCGTCGACCGCGGCGTTCACCACGGCCTCGGTCCGGCCCGCGTCGAGCCGCCGGCCGAAGTTGTTGCAGCCCAACCCGACAACGCTCACCGTAAGACCGGAGTCACCCAGCTGCCGGTACTCCATATCACTCATGTGCTCAGCCTAATCACGGCATACAGTGACCCCCATGCCGAGTCTCACCGTCGACGGCGCCCGCACTCGGGCCGCCGCGCTCTCCGTCCAGTCGTACGACGTCGATCTCGACCTCACCCAGGGCGATCGGACGTTCGGGTCCACCACCACGATCAAGTTCCGGGCCACCGATCCGTCCACCTGGCTGGACGTGAAACCCGACGAGCTGATCTCGGTGACCCTCAACGGTGCGGCGGTCGACGTCGCCGGGCTGAACGACGGACGGCTCGAGCTGACCGGCCTGCAGCCGGACAACGAACTCGTCGTGGTCGCCTCGATGCTGTACTCGCACGACGGCGAGGGGCTGCACCGCGCGGTCGACGCCGCCGACGGACTCACCTACACCTACGCGATGTCGTTCCTCGACGCCGCCCCGCGGATCTTCGCCTGCTTCGACCAGCCCGACCTCAAGGCGCCGTACCGGATGACGGTGACCGCACCGCAGGACTGGCTGGTGCTCGGCAACGGCGCCTCCACGCAGGTCTCCCCCGGCCGCTGGGAGCTCGCCGAGACCAAGCCGCTGTCGACGTACTTCGTCACCGTCGTCGCCGGACCGTACTTCCAGATCACCGACGCGCACGACGGGATCAACCTCAGCGTCGTCTCACGGCAGTCGCTGAAGGACGCCCTCGAGCGCGAGGCCGCGGACATCTTCGAGGTCACCAAGCAGTCCTTCGACGCCTACCACCGGATGTTCGGCTACCGGTACCCGTTCGGCGACTACCACCAGGCGTTCGTGCCGGAGTTCAACGCCGGCGCGATGGAGAACCCGGGCTGCGTCACGTTCCGGGACCCGATGGTGTTCCGCTCGGCGGTCACCGACGGCGAGCGCAGCAGCCGGGCGCGGACGATCGTGCACGAGATGGCGCACCAGTGGTTCGGCGACACCGTGACGATGAAGTGGTGGAACGACCTCTGGCTGAACGAGTCGTTCGCCGAGTACATGGCGCACCGGGTCTCGACCGAGGCGACCCGGTACACCGACAACTGGATCGACTTCGCCTACATCCGCAAGTGGTGGGGCCTGCAGGCCGACCAGCGGTCCTCGACCCACCCGGTCGCCGCCGACGCGGTCAAGGACGCGCTCGCGTCGCTCGACGACTTCGACGGCATCTCGTACGCCAAGGGCGCCGCGGTCCTCAAGCAGCTCGCGGCGTACCTCGGCGACGACGTCTTCCTGGCCGGCGTCAACGCGCACATCGCCGCCAACGAGTTCGGCAACGCCACCTTCGCCGACCTGGTCGCGAAGTGGACCGAGGCCGGCGCGGCCGGTCTCGACGACTGGGCGCAGGCCTGGCTGCGGACGGCCGGGCTCGACACGATCAGCGTGTCCCGCACCGCCACCGGCATCAAGCTGCACCGCAAGGCACCCGAGGCGTACCCGGCGGCACGGCCGCACAAGCTCACCGTCGGCGGGTACGACACCGACGGGAACCGGACCACGGCCGACGTGCTGATCGACGCCGACGAGGTGGACGTCGACCTGGACCCGGCGCTCGCGGTCGTGATCCCGGACGCCGGTGACGACAGCTGGGCGAAGATCCGGCTCGACGCGGTCAGCCTGGAGAACCTCGCGGCGCTGCTGCCGAAGATCGACGACGGCGTCACCCGCGCCGTCATCCTCAACAGCGTGCGGGACGCGGTCGCCGACTCGGAGCTCGACCCGAAGGTCGGCTTCGACGTGGTGCTCGGCATGCTGCCGACCGAGACCAGCGACATCGCGGTCGGCACGCTGCTGAACTGGTCGGGCACGCACCTGCTCGGTGTCTACCTGCCGTACGAGCCGTACCGCGGGCAGCTGGCCGACGTACTGCGTGCGCGGCTGGAGACCGTCGAGGCCGGCAGCAGCGTGCAGCTGTCGGTGGCGCGCGGGTTCGCGCGGTTCACCGACGACGCCGACCTGCTGAAGGGCTGGCTCGCCGGTGACGGCGTACCCGAGGGCGTGACGATGGACGCCGACCTGCGCTGGATCGTGACGCTGCACCTGGCCCGGCTCGGCGCGATCAGCGAGGCCGACATCGACGCCGAGGTCGAGCGGGACTCCTCGTCCGAAGGCGTCGTGCACGCCACCCGGTGCCGGTCCGCGCTGCCGACGGCCGAGGCCAAGGAGCGCGCCTGGACGCAGATCACCACCGATGCGGACCTGGCGAACTACGAGCTGTACGCCGCGTGCGAGGGGTTCTGGCATCCGACGCAGGCCGCGGTCACGGCGCCGTACGTCGACCGGTACTTCGCGGAGATCGCCGGCACCGAGAAGCTCCGCTCCGGCTGGGTCGTCGCGACCAGCGCGAAGCTCGCGTTCCCCCGGTACACGGTCGAGCAGCGCGTGGTCGACCGGGCCGCCGACCTGATCGCCGACGATTCCGTGGCGGCCGGCATCCGGCGGTCCGTCGGCGACGGCGCGGACGACCTGAAGCGTGCGCTTGCGGTGCGTTCGGCCTACACGAACTGACAAGTCGGTTAGCTGTCACACCGTGTTGTGACTAGTGTGACTGGTGTGATCAGGAGGACCCTGGACCAGGCAAGATGTGTTTTCGTGACGTAACCTCCACAATGACCGCGCGGCACGGCGCGCCGGTCTTGGTCAGGCCCAGCGTCCGGGAGAGACTGTCTAGAACCGCACAGGAGAACAAGGTCAATGCGCGAGGCGAGGCTCGTCGGTCTGAGCCAGGACGGAACCCAACTCGTCCTGGCGATGGCAGAGACGGGTGAGGAGTTCGCCGTTCCGGTCGACGACCGGTTGCGTGCGGCCCTCCGCGGCGACCGTGCCCGACTCGGCCAGCTGGAGATTCAAATGGAGAGCGCGCTGCGCCCACGAGACATCCAGGCTCGTATCCGCGCCGGCGAAAGTCCCGAGGCGGTCGCAGCCGTCGCCCAGATGCCGATGGAACGCGTGATGGCGTTCGCCGGCCCGGTCCTCGCCGAGCGCGATCACATCGCCAGCCTCGCGCAGCGCGCGTCCGTCCGCCGTCGTGGCGGCGGCGACGCCCCGACCCGCAACCTCGGCGCCTGGGTCACCGATCGGCTGCGCACGCGCCAGATCGACCCGGCGTCGGCCGAGTGGGACGCGTGGCGCCGTGAGGACGGCCGCTGGGCCGTCCGCGTGTCGTACTTCGTCGAGTCCGAGGACAGCGAGGACTCCGGGACGGAGCAGAAGGAAGAGAAGATCGCCATGTTCGCGTACGACGCCCCCGGGCGGTACGCGGTGCCGGACGACGACGAGGCGCGCTGGCTGGTCGGCGAGCAAGCGCAGGTGATGCCGACGCCGGTTCAGCCGCAGCCCGGTGAGCGGCGGCTGGCTGCAGTCGCGGACATCGACCCGCTGATCGCCCCTGACCACGGCGCCGACAGTTACGAGGCGGGCTTCGAGGACACCATCGCGCTACGGCGCCGAAACCACCCGGTTTCCCGCGACGGCCGCGAGTTCGGTCTGGAGACCCGTGAGGTCACTCGCGACAACGGTCGAGAGCAGCCGCGCGAATTCCCCCGAGAGGTCGCGCGGGACGCTTCGCGGGAGGTGGAGCGCGGCCCGCGGCGTGTGCAGTCGGTGCCGGACCCGGACGAGGAGCCGACCCTGATCGACGTACCTGTCGACCAGCCTCCGGCGCCCCGGCCGTCCGTCCGCGCCGTCGAGCGTCCCGCCGAGCCGCCGGCGTTCGCCTCCCCCGCCACCCCGGACGACCGGGCCTCGGAGGAGCGAGCCGCGGACGAAGAGCCCGACGCGCCGCAGGCACCTCGCCCCGCGGAGCCGCGACCTGCTGCTACTGCTCCCGCTGCTCGCGCGGAACAGCCGCGCCGTCCGCAACCCGGGCCCGAGGAGCGCTCGCCTCGCCCAGAGCCCGTTCGCGGCCCGTCGCCAGAGGCGCCGCGTCCCGAGCCTGTCGCGGCTCCGGCTGCACAGGAGGCCCTGCCCGACGCCGCCGAGAACGCTCAGCCCGCCGACGACACCCCGGTCGAGCCGAAGAAGAAGCCCGCCCGCCGCGGCAAGCGCGCCAGTGTCCCGAGCTGGGACGAAATCATGTTCGGCAAGAAGGCCGACTGAACCCCTGGTCCAGTAGCTTCGCGGACCGTGCGCACGGACCTCGAGCAAGCTGCCCTGACCGCAACCGAACTGGCTGTACGACGCGACCCGGCAGCCGCCGACGCTGTCGAGAAGTGCCGCGAAGCGCTGGCCGAGCGGGTTCCTGACGCGCAGCGGATCGCGTTCCTGATCGGCTGGGCCTACCTGGCGCTCGACGACCCTGCCTCGGCCTGGGAAGCCTTCCGCGCCGCCGCCAGCTCCGACCGAACCGTCGACTCCGGTCCTGACGATGAACCGTCGGTGCTCGGCCGCGCCGCACTGCTCGCCGGACTGATCTCCTTCCGTTTCGGGCCCGAGGTCCACGGCCTCGCTGCGTGGAGCAGAGCCCACACCGAGGTGACCGCCGTACTCGGCAAGCTCGACTTCACTCGCGACCTAACTGGTCAGCTCACCGACGACCTGATCTGGCCGGACAACGAAGAGCTCCGATCCGGCGACCCGGTCCTCGCTCCGCTGCTGTCGAACTTCGACACCGCTGACCGGTCCCGGGCCGCGCTCGGCCTGTACACGCTGCATCTGATGCGGGACGAGGAGGAAGCTGCGGCCCGGGCTGCCAAGCAGGTCGTTGCGATCGGTCACCCCGACTTCGTCGGCGCGGCCTGGCTCGGCCTGGCCGACGTGCTGGTCGCGGCCGGCGACAAGACCGCCGCGGCGGAAGCCTGCGAAAGGTCCGCCGCCACCGCTCCCGGCGGGCGGCCGGTGTCCGCGATCCTCGGCGTCGAGGACGACTCGACCGCCGACGTACCCACACGCGCCAAGACACTCCTCGGCATCCTGCAGCGCGAAGCGGGCGACGACGACCTGGCCATACGGACGCTGACCGACGCCGCGCGCGGTGACGACCCCGAAGCCGTGTTCGCGTTGGCGCAGACGCATCAGAAGACCGGCGACTTCGAGGCGGCCCGCGCGGTCTACCTGACGATCGCCGACCGCAAGAGCCCGGTGCTCGACAAGACGATCTACCACCTCGGGCTGATCGCGAAGCACGACCGCGACCTTCCGGAGGCCAAGCGCTGGTTCGGGCACTTCGTCGAGTCCGGGTACGACGGTGCCCCGCTGGCGGCCGCGCATCTCGGGGAGCTGTGTTACTGGCTCGGCGACAAGGCCGGCGCTCTCCGCTGGTACGGGTACACCTTGGCCAACACCGAAGTGCCCGAACTCGTCGAGGAGGCCGAGCAGCGTACCGCGGAGCTGAACGGCTAAGCGCCGATACGGCTGAGCGCCTGCATGGCGTTGCGTTCGATCTGGGCGACGTCGTGGAGGGCGGCGCCGGCTTTCACGAGGTACTGCGGGTCTTCTGATTCGCCGGCGCGAGTGATCAAAGCTGCGACCTCGGTCCAGACGATGGCCGCCTCGGCGTACAACCTGTGGCCGGTGCGAAGGTCGTTGCTGTCGAGGATCTCGGTGCACTCGCCGAGGAAGTCGCGGTAGAGATTGCGGAACAGCGCGCCGCCCGTGCCCGCCTTCTCCATGAGCAGTGCGGCCTGTGGCAGGTCCCTCTCCGGGGTGTCGGTCCGCTGGAGCCACGTCCGCACGAGCTTGCCGGCCTTGTCGATGCCTCGGTGCCCCACGTTGGCGATCGGGGGATGCAGGAACGCGTCCGCGCACGCGGTGATCGCCGGAACGATCCGGTCGGGTAGGTCCGGCATGCCTCTCGGGGCGGTGAGGGTGAAAGACCTGTGCCTGGCTGTCATCGGTCCTCGCGCGGCCCTGGCCTCAGCGAGGCTCGTCAAGCTGGTGGTCACCTCGCCGCCCTGCTGGGGCGTGTCCACCAGATGTGCGGAGTGGTCGTCGTACCCGTACATGGCCACGACATGACCGCCGAAGTGCACCTTCGAGCTGAAGTACTCCAGGTAGTAGCTGTCCAGCTGCAATCCCACCGGCTGACCGTCGTCGATCGACGCGGCGACGTTCTCCCAGGCCTTCCGCGGCGACGCCGTCTCCCGGACCAGGAGCTCCAGCTCGAGCCTTCCGACCAAGTTCCTGGTCAGCTCGAACGGCTTGATCCGTCCGCCGAGGAAGGGAAAGTCCAGCTGCTTGCTGTCCCAGTAGATGAACGACAGCGCGGATCCCAGGCCGAAGATCATCGGCTCGGACAGCTCGAGCCCCTGATGCCTGAGCAGCACGCCCAGCGTTGTCGTCTCGCAGTGCTCGTGACCTGACACACCGGCATCATGGACCCTCCGGCAACCGGAGAGTCCAGGTCCCCTCAGACTGCGTCGACACTGTGCCTGACACATCACGGACAGTCGTCCCAGATCGCGGACGGTGTTTGGTGCTCGGCCGTCCGTGCTGTCATGATCTTCGGCATGCAGATGCTGTGTTGTTGCTGTTGTCGCTGACGAGCGCCGGCTCCCGGCGCACGAGGCCCTGACCTTTTCCGTGGCCCGCCCGCCGACACAGCACACACAGGAACATCGCATGAATCTCCCGGCTCTCGCCGATCTGCTCGCCTCTCGTGGTCTCCGGCTCCTCCCCGGCTCGTACGCCGTACCGGTCGAGCTGCTCGTCCAGTTGCCCGACGCAACGATCGCCCGGTTCACCGCCCGCGGTACGACGCTGCGCCTGCGCACCTACGCGCCGGACGCACTGACCGCGATCACGATCCCCGCCGAGTGCGGCTGCGGCGACCACCACCCGCAGACCGGCCCGTCCCGCGTGACGCTCAGCCGATACGCCGTACCGCTCGCGGAGCGCACGCTCGACGGCGAGCTCGAGTTCGGCTGGCGCCGGAACGAAGCGGGCCTCCTCCGCCTCCCCGACGCGACCACCCACTTCCTCGCCCTGCTCACCACCCTCCCCACCCGCGAACTGGCCGGCGTCGCCTGACCAGCCGAGCGGGACGGTGTGCACGGACGACAGGTAGTGCACCGGCGAGACACTGTACGCGCGGACGGATCCACGCTCAGGTGCACTACCTACCGGACTGACACGTCCTGTCGAGCTGACACGGGCCCCGAACTTCCGCACGCGAGGGGATATCCCCTCGCGTTGGGGGTTCTCAGTTGGTATGCGAAGGAAGAACCCCCAACGTCAGTGGATATCCCCTGGTACGCAGCCGGGCGGAGCCGCGGCGCGCGACCGGCGTGGGCCAGGAACGCCCAGCTCATCGGTGGCACAGGTCAAGGTGCGCGGATCAAGCCTGGAAGGCGGAGTGGGGCGTCGGCAATCCGACCCACGCGGCACGGCCAAGCCCGCGCGGGTCAGCGGTGCGGCAGGTCAGGGGTGCGGCGGAGCACGGCGGGTCAGGTGCAGGGTGGGTCAGGTGCACGGCGGGTCAGGGGCGGCGGTGGGCGGGTTCGTGGGTGTCGAAGTGGTGGCGGGCTTTCGCTACTTTCGCCAGGTTCGGGGACCACTCGGCGAGGGAGTGGAAGAGCGGGGCGAGGCTGCGGCCGAGAGGGCTGATGTCGTACTCGACGCGGGGCGGGACCTCCGCGTGGTACGTGCGGGTGATCAGGCCGTCGCGCTCCAACTGGCGCAGGCGCTGGGTGAGCACCTTCGGCGTGATCACCCCGATCCGCCGCTGTAGCTCGACGAAGCGCTGCCGCCCGTACTCGTTCAGCGTCCACAGGATCGGCGTCGTCCACCGACTGAAGACCAGGTCCACGACCGGCGCGATCGGACAGGCTGCGACCGGATCGACTGCTGTGTTCTCCTTCACAAACCCAATACTATCCTCTAGGTACCTACTATCCCGAGGCCAGTAGCGTCGTCGTCATGATCGTGATCACCGGAGCAACCGGCAACGTAGGCCGCCCACTCGTCCAGACCCTGACCGCCGCCGGCGAAGATGTCCTCCCCGTCTCGCGGCACGGCGACGGACACCAGGCCGACCTGACCCGTCCCGAAACCCTGACCCCGGCCCTCGACGGCGCGAAGGCCGTCTTCCTCCTCACCTCCGCCGACTTCCTTGCCGGCGGCAACCTCCAGCCCGTCGTCGACGTGATCCGCGACGCCGGTGTGCCGCGCGTCGTGCTGCTGTCGTCGCAGGGCGTCGCGACCGAGCGCCACCCGGCGATCCACGAGGACGCCGTCACCGGGTCCGGTCTGGAGTGGACGATCCTGCGTCCCGGCAACTTCGCCAGCAACGCGTTCGCGTGGGCCGAGTCGATCCGCACCCGGCGTGCGATGGCCGCGCCGTTCGCGGACGTCGCCCTGCCCGCCGTCGACCCGCAGGACATCGCCGAGGTCGCCGCCGCAGCTCTCCGCGAGCCCGGCCACGCCAACACCGTCTACACCCTGACCGGCCCCGCCGCCATCTCACCCCGCCAGCAAGCCGACGTGATCCAGACCGCGATCGGTACGCCGATCAGCTTCACAGAACTGACCCGCGACCAGGCACGCGCCGGCATGCTGACCTTCATGCCGGAGCCTGTCGTCGAGGCCACCCTCAACGTCCTCGGCACACCAACCCCCGCCGAACAACAGCCGAGCCCCGACATCGAGACTGTCCTCGGCCGCCCACCCCACACCTTCGCCGACTGGGTCCACCGAAACATCCACGCATTCCGCTAAACAAGCACAGCCGCTCCACGCCCCGCCGTCCAGCCGCCTGCCACCAACTCCCCCGCTTCGTCCTTGTCATGGTTGGCGGCGGGACCGAAGCGGAGGCCAGGCGCTCGACGATCCGTCGCTCCGTCGGGTGCCACCACCTTCCCGGCTCCCGCGCTTGCCGCAGGAAGCGGCGGGAAGCGGCGGGAAGGGAGCGGCGGCCAGGCGCTCGACGACCTGTGGTTCAGTTGCCTGCCACAACCTCTCCCACCCCGTGATCGCCGCGGGAGGCGGCGGATCGAAGCGGAGGAGCAGGCGCTCGACGACCCCGTGGTTCAGTTGCCTGGCCACGATCTGTCCTGCTTCTTCCTTGCCACGGGAAGCGGCGGCGGACCGAAGCGGAGGGCAGGTGCTCGACGACCTGTCGTTCTGTCGGCTGCCACAACCTCCGCCGCCCCCGTGCTTGCCGTGGGACCGGAGTGCGGGACTGTTGTTCAGTTGGCTGGGAGAACCTCTGCGGCTTCTTCCTTGCCGTGGGGGGAGGTTGGGGTCGGGGCGGGGCGGGTTTCTAGTTGGTGGCGGAGGGTTTCGGCTACCTGTTCTGCTGCTCGTTGGGCGGCGTTGAGTGCGGCGAAGCGGTCCTCGGCGGCCTTCTTCACGTCGGCCAGCTGGGACTGATGGTCCGCGCGTAGCTGCTCGCGGTCGGCACGGAAGTCGCTGCGCACCGCGTCGAGCTCGGCGCGGTGCCGCTCGCGCTCTTGGCGCAGCTCGGTGCGCAACTGGTCGGCCGACTGTTGCGCGGTCTGGCGCTCGGCTTCTGCCGCAGCCTGAGCGATCCGGGCGGCCTCGGCCTCGCTGCGGGCCTGGCGGAGCTGCTCCTCGGCCGCGGCCTGCAGGTCGCGGATCCGCTGCTCTGCCTCGGCGCGGACCAGCTCCACCTCCGCAGCCGCGGCCTCACCGGCAGCCGCGATCTCCTGCCGGGCCTTCTCCAGGTCAGCCGCTGCGCTCTCACGCACCGCCGCCGCGTCCAGCCGAGCCTGCTGTGCCGCTTCCTCGGCGACCGCTACATCGGCACGCGCTTCGTCGAGCGCGGTGACTGCTTCCCGTGCAGCCTCGTCGGCCTCATCCCGGGCATCCTCGGCCTCGGCCGCGAGCTGCTCCGCCTGGCGCCGGCGGTGCTCTTCCTGGCCTCGCTGCCGCTCGACGTCGGCGAGCTGTGCTCGCGACGACGCCTGCAGTTGCTCCACCTCGGCCGCGACCGCTTCCGCATCGCCGTACGTGCGGACTGCTTCCGCGATCTGCGCGAGGTATCCCTCCAGCTCCTCCACCAGACGCGGCAGGTTGCCCTTCATCAGCTGCTCAAGCGTCATCCGGGCCGCGGTCACCGGACCCGTCGCCGGTTCGGAGCCGGCCGGCGCCGCGGTGTCACGCCGCACCGGCTGTCTGGCCAGACGGTTCTTCGCAGCCCACGCGTTCGCCTTGTTGTGCAGGACGGGCTTCCCGTCGACGCCCGCTCCCTCTCGCCCGCAGTATTTCGGCGGGCGGCCCGGCGTCCCGGGGTCCACCTGCTTCGGGTTGGCACAGCTCACGCCCGGGAACTCGCACAGCCCTTGCCGACGCTGCGCGCCGAGATCCGTTTCCGTCATGACGCCACCCTACCGGTTTACGTCGATAAAGTTGCCCTTTTCGTTTAGTTTTCGCACTCTACTTTTGACTGAACGAAACGGAACTGAAGTAGCGCATAATCCCCGTTATGCGCTAGTTTCTCTGTGTGAACGATCTGCCGGAACCGCTCGTATTTCGCCCAGCCGAGACTGCGGTCGAGCTGCCGGCGCCTGACCCGATCACCGAAGCCGCCGTACGGCGCTCCCTCGGCCGGCGGCGTCCACTGCACGGCCAGGGGAACGAGCAGGTCGACCGCCTCGACCTGCTCGCCGAGGCGCTTACCCCGGAGTTGACCGCGCTGGTCGTGCTGTGGCTCGGCGGCTCCCGGCGGGCCAGCCACGACACCCGCATCGGGTATGCCGACGACCTGCTGCTGTGGGCCGACTGGGCCCGTCGCGAGCTCGGCCACGAGCGGTTCGGCCTGGATCTGCATCGTGGCGAGGTGACGATGTGGCTGACCTGTCAGCAAGATGCGGGAGCGGCCGCGTCGTCGATCTCCCGCCGGCTGTCGACGCTGTCCAGCCTGTACCGGTACGCCGCGGGCTGGGGTCTACCGGCGGTCTGCCCCATCTCCGACGACGACCACCGGCCGAAGTTCCACCGCGGCCGGCGCGCCACGTCCGCGCGGGTGCTGGACGCCGACCAGGTCGAGGCCTTGATCGCGGCAGCGGGAGATGTTCGTGACGCGCTGATCGTCGGCCTGCTCTACACCGGTGCCCTGCGAGTCTCCGAGCTGTGCGGGGCCGATGACACCGACCGCCATGACGAGGGCCGGAGGACGTGGTTGGTCGTGACTCGCAAGGGCGGGAAGTCGGTTCGGGTCCCGCTCGAGACCACGGTCGCCGAGCTTCTCGACCTGTATCGCGCGATGCGCCCGGCCTGGACCGGCACGGGACCGGCTCCCCTCGTCGCCGATGCCAATGGAGGTCGGCTCGACCGGCACGACGTCACCCGACTGCTGCGCCGCCTGGCCCGGGCAGCCGGTATCCCCCGCCCGGAGACCGTTGGTCCGCACGCACTACGCGCTACGGCGATCACCGACCAGAAACGCCGCGGCCACGGCGCCGAGGAGCTCCAGGAGCTGTCCGGTCACGCCGACGTCCGCACGGTCATGATCTACATCGACGACGACGGCCGCGCCGAGCGGGTCGCCGCACTCACCGACGACCTCGGCCGCGTCATGACAGCCGTCCCCCGCCACCTCAAGTCCCCCGGCTGAGCCACAGGTGAGGACCGCGCGGGCAGGTCGGCCGTGGCGAACTCACCGCGCCGCGCTGCACGATCATCGCCGTCGCGCCGGTCGTGCGGCCGTACACCTCCGGACCGACGTCCGGCGCCTCGGCCATCAGCCCGCGGATCGTGTCCGGTCCGAGCTGGGTGGGGCCTCTGCCGCGGCACATCACGGCTCAGGGACTCGATGTCCACCTGCGGAATGCTCGGCAACATCCACTACCCGGCCGGCGGCCCAGGCGGCGTCGACCGGGACCGCTTCCGGTTCGGCACGTCGACCGCCCGGGATCGGTGCGCAGTGCGAGCAGCACGATCGGCGCCGACGATGCCGCGCCGGCGCCGGCCGAGCAGCGGTACGACGGTCCGATCGGGATCGAGCCGACCAGGTTCGGCCGGTCGAGGACCTTCCCGGGCAACGACCACGGCGGTCGAGGGACCAGGCGTTCTTGTCGTGCACCGTCGGCGTCCAGTCGCCAACGAGACCGCACGTGAGCTTCAGCACCCGGATCATGCGGCAGCTCGGCCGACCGTCCGATGGGGCGACGTCCGTCGTCTTGCAGGCCGGCCGTACCCGGGATCGCCTCAGCTTCGGCCGTCGGATTCAGCGTGCTGGGCCTCTTCTTCCCGGCTCTTGAATTAGTAACACGCTTGGTTTAACTTATCCGCGCAGCTGCAGACGCATGTACTTCCGGTCCGCCACCTGGAGGTTTCGACATGTCCAGACGCCTGCTCGCGCGGGTTCTCCCTGCCGTCTTTCTCGGCACCTTCCTCGTCGTCCCGGCGGCACACGCCGCCGTCATGTATCCCAGCGGAGTCGGCGCCGACCTCGGGCCGACGCCTACAACGCTCGGCGTGCGACCCGCCGCCGGCGACGATCCGGCCGGGCTGCGTACCGGCACCGAACAAGGACGCACCTACTGGCAGACCGACCGGGCGGCCGGCACCGGCTACCTGGAGTTCGACGTCGACCACGACTATGTGGACGAGATCGGCACCGACGACGTCCTGGTGACGGTGACCTATCTCGACAGCGGCTCCGGCACGCTCGAACTGCAGTACGACGCCGCGTCGAACCCGCAGCAGGACGCGACCGATGTGCAGCTCACCAACACCGGTGTCTGGAAGACCGGCGTGTTCGCGCTCACCGGCATCGCGTTCACCGACCGGCTCGGTGACGCCGACGTCCGGCTGTTCGGCGGCAGCAGTGACATCACGGTCGCCGGCCTGCGGATCAGTACGGCGGGCGCCTCCGTGCAGCTCGGCGCGGCGCCGGTACAGAACGGGATCAGCCCGCGGGCCGGCGACGACGCCTCGCACCTGATCACCGGCGTCCAGGAGGGCCGCTCGTACTGGCAGACCGACCGCACCGCGCCGTCGCCGGGCACGAACTTCTTCTACATGAACGTCGCCGACACATACCTGTACGACAACCGCGCTCTCGTCCTGGTGAGCATCGACTACTTCGACGAGGGCAACGGCCAGTTCGGGCTGCACTACGACTCCCCCGGCGAGACGATCCCGGAGAAGTTCAAGAACTCCGAGGTGGTCCGGTACGGCGACACGAAGACCTGGAAGACGTACACCTTCGCGCTGCCCGACGCCGTGCTGACGAACCGCTCCAACGGCGGCGACTTCCGGATCCACAACGGCGACGGCGCTGTCGACCTCAAGGTCGCCGCGGTCCGGGTCGCCAAGGTCGCCACCACACTCGACGTCACCGAAGGCCTCGTCGACCTGATCGCCCAGGCCACCCGGACCGAGAAGGCGGCCCGCGAGGGGACACGCGACGGCCAGTACCCGGCCGGCAGCCGCGCCACGCTGCAGGACGCGATCGACAACGCTCAGGCGATCGCGTCCACCCCGGGCGTCACCGACGGACAGGTCAAGGACGCGCTCAAGGCGTTGCAGGCCGCCCTCGACACATTCACGGCATCCGTCGTCGACACGAACTTCGCCGACGACGGTACGGCGACCGCGAGCGGCGGAACCGGCGCTGCGAACGCGAACGACAACAACCACCAGACCACCTGGACCGGTGCGGCCGACTCGTGGTTGCAGGTCGACCTCGGTGCCCCGCGACCGGTCAACGACGTACGCGTGGAGTGGGCCGAGGCGTACTCCCCCGACTACACCGTGCAGGTCTCGAACGACGGCAAGAACTTCGTCGACGTCGGACTGACCGGATCGCCGGGCGGCAACCAGTTCAGCCGCACGCGGTTCGCGACGGTCAGCGCGCGCTACGTGCGGGTCGCGATGACCGGCGCCGACTCGTTCGGCGTCAAAGAGCTGCAGCTGCGGCTCGTGCCTGTCGTGACGCCGGCGCCGCGGCTCGTGACCACCGGCAACCCGACCGAGGACGGTGTGGTCGCGGACTTCGACGCCACGCAGTACGGCGCCGATCGCAGCGGCCGCCGCGACTCCACGAAGGCGATCCAGCAGGCGATCTACGCCTGTCAGGACGCGGGCGGCGGCACGGTCTGGCTGCCGGCCGGGCGGTACAAGGTCACCGACACGATCGAGGTCCACGCGTTCTGCAGCCTCCGCGGCGACCACGGCCAGAAACTCGGCACGGGCACGGTGATCGTTGCCGACCTGCGATCCGGTGACGACGGGCCGAGCCTGTTCCGGATCGGCGGCAGCGCCGGCGTTCTCGGCGTGACGACGTACTACCCGAACCAGAGCGCGGCCGCGCCGGTCCCGTACAACTACACGTTCGAGATCCCCGGCGGCGCCTGGATCGGCAACGAGAACTACATGATGGCGACGGTCTCCGACGTCACGATGCTGAACTCGTACCGCGGTATCGGCGTCAGCACGATGCCGAACGACCACGGCAACGCCCCGAGCTCGGGGCAGGTGCACGAGTCCACGACGATCCGCAACGTCCGCGGCACGGCGCTGTTCGAGGGTGCTCGTGCCTACAACGGCGCCGACGTCGGCACCTGGGAGAACGTGACGTTCAGCAACTCGTACTGGTCGGCCGCTCCAGCGGCGTTCCACCCGCCGGCCCGTGCGGCGCTGGACGCGTGGACCCGCGCGAAGGGCACCGGTCTGGTGCTCGGCGACCTCGAATGGGACCAGTTCTACCGGATCGCGTTGTCCGACTACGCGGTCGGCATCCACGTGGTCGCGGGCCAGCGGGCCCAGTTCACGGGCAGCTTCCTCGAACCCGACGTACGCCGGACCGCGCTCGGCCTCAAGGTCGACGTGATGGACGACCGGTGGGGCCTGACCCTGGCCGGCGGTCACGTCGACGGCGGCATCGCGAACAACTCCCGTGGCTACGTCAAGCTCACCGGCACCGAGGTCACCGGCGCGCAGACCGGCATCATCCACCACATGTCCGGCACCGCCCCGACGTACACGCAGAAACCCCTGCCCAAGCCGGTGCAGAAGTTGTACGTCGTGGACGCGCCGCACGGAGTCGGCTACCTGCCGGCCGCGGACACCACGCGTGCGGTGCAGAAAGTTCTCGACCGAGCCGGGCGTGAGGGCGGCGGGATCGTCTACCTGCCCGCCGGGTGGTACCGGATCAGCACGCACCTGAACGTCCCGGCGAAGGTCGAGTTGCGCGGCGCTTCCGCCGTACCGAACCGGGACCAGGGCGGTGCGAGTGGCGGGACTGTGCTGCAGGCGTTCGAGCGGAACACGGACACGGCGTTGATCACGCTGCAGAACCGCGCCGGAGTGCGTGGACTGCGGGTCTTCTACCCGGAGAACAACCCCGGCCGGGCCGAGGGTGTGCTGCCGTACCCGTACGCGATCCGCGGGCATGCCGGAGCGAACTACGTCGTCAACGCCGGTTTCCCGAACGCCTGGAACGGCATCGACCTGAGCGGTGACGACGTGGTGGTCCGCAAGGTCGCGGGCGCGTTCTTCGACCACGCGATCGCGATCGGCCCGGGCCGCAACGGCCGGGTCGAGGGCGTGCTGTCGAACGGGAACGCGGTCACCCGGGTCGGCTACCAGCAGCCGTACTGGATGAACGAGGGCCGCATCTTCGAGCTCGTCATCGACAAGTACATGCGCAAGACCGCGAAGATCGTCACCGTCGACGGAGCCCGCGGGCTGACCTTGCTGAACGTGTTCGCGTACGGGTTCCACGACGGTCTCGTGGTGAACTCCGGCCAGGTGGACGCGTTCAACCTCGGTACCGACAATCTCGGCGGCGACGGGCACACCGTGCGGGTGGCGAGCGGCGACGTCGAGGCGACGAACCTCGCCCGCTACAACGGCGCCACGCTGAGCGGGTCGGCGACGCTGCGCAACGTAATGGTGATCAACGTCGTGCAACGCAGCGTGTCCGTCCGGGCGGCCGGCAACGGCGCCGTGGCGATCGCGGGGAACGAGTCCGAGCCGGGAACGTACGAGGTCGGCGCGCAGGTCACCGTGACGGCGGCGTCCGGATCGGATAGCGTTTTCCGGGATTGGACCGTGGACGGGACCGTGGTGTCGACAGCGCCGTCGTACACCTTCACGGTCGGCACGGACCAGATTCTGACCGCTAACTTCACCCCGAAGTAGGAGCGAGATGGCTGACACACAACAGCAGGTCGCGATCGTCGGGTGCGGCATCATCGGCCGCACCCACGCCCAGACCGTCGCGGAACGGCCGGACGCGATCGTCACCGCCCTGGTGGACGGTGACGCCGCGGCCCGGGAGGCACTCCGGGCGCACCTGGTCGAACTCGGCGAGCCCGAGCCGAAGATGTACGACGACCTGACCGCGGCGCTGAGTGGGTCGGACGTCTCCCTGGTGGCGATCTGCACGCCCAGCGGCACGCACGCGGCGCTGGGCGAGCAGGCGCTGAACGAGAAGAAGCACGTCGTCATCGAGAAGCCCCTCGACGTCGACCTGGTCCGGGCCCGCCGCCTCGGCGCGGCGGCCACCCGGGCCGCGAACCACGGTGTGGTGTCGTCGGTGATCAGCCAGCACCGCTTCGACGCCGGCAGCGCGGTGGTCAAGCAGGCGATCGACGCCGGCCGGTTCGGGCAGCTGACGTCGTCGGTCGCGACGGTGGCCTGGTGGCGCAGCGACGAGTACTACGCGTCCGCGGGCTGGCGCGGGACCTGGGAGCAGGACGGCGGCGGCGCGCTGATGAACCAGGGTGTCCACACCGTCGATCTGATGCTGTGGTTCATGGGCCGCCCGGTGACCATCCAGGCCCAGGCGTTGCGGGCGGCTCACCACGCGATCGAGGTCGAGGACACCGTCGTCGCGACGCTGACATTCGAGAACGGCGCCGTCGGAACGCTGCACGCCACCACGGCGGCCTTCCCCGGTGGCCGCACCCGCGTCTCCGTCCACGGCACCGACGGCGGGGCCGAGGTAGAGAACGACCGCCTTCGCCGCCTGAACGTGGACGGCGACAAGAACGACGCCCCCACCGACGCCGGTGACCCGGGCGGCCACAAGGCGCAGTACGACGACATCCTCAAGGCCATCACGGACGGTTCCCAGCCCGCGATCACCGTCCAGGACGCGATCGACGCGCTGGCGACGGTGCGAGCGGTCTACATCGCCTCCACGCTCCAGCGCCCGGTCAAGTTCATCGACGTCCTCGAAGGCAGGTACGACGACGTCGACGTCTCCCGCGGCATCGGCCTGCCGCCGAACTGACGCCGAACTGACGCGCAGGGCGAGCCGTCTCAGGCCGGCGGCTCGCCCGGCGCGCGCGTGTTGAGAATGCGGTGGTAGAGCTTGCTGTCGCGCCACTGGCCGTTGATGTGCAGGTACTCCGGCGCGAAGCCGTACTGCTCGAAGCCGCACTTCTCCAAGACGCGCTGTGACCGGGTGTTGTCGTGGTTGGTGCTGGCCGCGATCCGGTGCAGCAGCAGCACCTCGTCGGCGAGGCGGCACACCTCGGTGAGCGCCGCCGTCGCCAGCCCCTTGCCGGCTTCCGCGACGTCGACCCAGTAGCCGATGTCGCCGTTGCGCCAGGCGCCGTGCACGATGTTGGTCAGCGTCGCCGTACCGATGACGCGATCGCCCTCGGCGAGGACCCACGGGACGGCGTTGTCGAGCTTCAACTGATCGGCGAAACGCGTCGCCTGGAACTCCGGGGTGTACCAGTGCTCCGGCCGCCGGGGCTCGTACGGAGCGACCTGCTCGCGGCTGCGCCGGATCGCCTCGCAGTACGAGGCCGCGTCCTCGGGGCGGACCGGGCGGAGGGTGACCGTGCCGGTGAGCGGAGCGGTCAGGGCATCGGTGAGGGTCGGATCCACCCGGGCATCCTAGATCGGCGCCGGGCGATCCCTACTTGGGCAGTCTCCGCGCCTGGCTGGAGCCCGACACCCGCGGCGTGAACGCGTCGTGGAAGATCGTCGACGCCGCGCCGACCGCGGCCGCGTCGGTCTGCAGCATGGACTCCTCGACCAGCACCGGCCGGGTCTCCCGGGCCACCGGGTGCGCGTTCACCGCGCGCCCGATCTCGGTCAGGAAGATCTCCGAGATCTCCTGGCCGAACGCCGGTCCACCGAGGACGATCAGGTCGATGTCGAGCAGGTCCACGAGGCCGACCGCGCCTTGCCCGATCACCCGCGCGACCTGCGCGACCGCCTTCACCGCCGCCTCGTTCCCGTCGGCCGCCGCCTTGCACACGGCGCGGTACCGCTTGGCCTCGTCGGTGGCTCCGGCATCGGTCTCGACGTACCCGAACTCGCCCGCGATCACTGGCAGCGACGCCGTCGGGTTGCACTCCGGCACCATCCGCGGGCCGTTCTCCGGGTCCCACTCCCCCATCCGGAGCGCCGCGATCTGCCCGAACTCGCCCGCGTTCGCGGTCCCGCCGCGATAGATCGAGCCGTTCAGGATCAGGCCGCTGCCGACGCCGGTACCGAGATAGAGGTAGGCGAAGTCGCGCGCCCGCGCCGACCGCCCGATCCAGCGCTCGCCGATCGCGGCCGCCGTGCCGTCCTTCTCCACCAGCACGGGGTGGTTCAGCTTCTGCTGCAGCAGTTCACGGATCTTCAGCCCGCGCCAGGCCGGTTGCAACGGCAGCGCGAGCAGGGTCCCGTGCGCGTCGATCGGGCCCGGCACCGCGACGCCGACACCGAGCATCGAGGCGAGGTCGATCTGGCTGATGCTGAGCGCCGCGGTGACCGTCGCCGCGGTCAGGTCGATCAGCTTGTCGGCCGCGAGACCGTCGGCGAGGTCGACCGTCTCGCGGCGCACGATCGTGCCGTCCAGGTCGACCACGGCGACGGTGAGCAGCTCGGGATCGATGTGGATGCCGACCGCGTGCGCGGCGTTCGACCGCAGCCGGACCGGCGTCCGCGGCTTGCCGAGCCGTTCGGCGCGCTCCTGCGCCTCCTCGACCAGCAGGCCCTGCTGGAGGAGGATGCGCAGGATCCGCGACACCGACTGCTGGGTGAGACCGGTCCGGCGGGAGATCTCGGTCCGGCTGATGATGCCGGCCAGCCGGATCGTCTCGATGATCACGGCCTCGTTGAACGAGCCCAGGTCGTACTGGTTCGCGCCCGCGCGCCGCAGCTCCGCGAGTCCCTCGACCGAATCGCTCATCGCCACCTCCCCGTCTCGTCCCTCACTGGCCGTGATCGTACTGCCGGACCGCCCGGATCACGGTGCCTCGAGCGCTCCGTCGATCCGCCGGACGCCGGCCGCCCACTCGTCGTGACCGGACAACTCCGCCGGATAACGGGCCGCCGCCTCCAGGTCGACGTCGATACCCCAGCCGGGCGCCTCGTTCGGCCGCAGCCAGCCGTCCTCGATCCGCAGCGTGCCGGGAAACACCTCGTACGTCGCCTCGTTGTAGAGGTGCCCCTCCTGGATGCCGAAGGCAACAGAGGTGACGTCCAGCGCCACGTTCGCCGCGGCGCCGATCGGCGAGGTGTCGCCCGGTCCGTGCCAGGCCGTCCGGACGCCGCAGAGCTCGGCGAGATCGGCCAGCTTCCGCGCCGGGGTGAGACCGCCGATGTCGGACACGTGCGAGCGGATGAAGTCGACACCGTGCTCGCGGACCAGCCGGACGGCGTCCGTCATCGACGTGGTCAGCTCGCCGACCGCCAGCGGTACCGGCGACGCCGCCCGCACCTCGGGCAGCCGGTCCCAGTGCTCGGGCGGCAGCACGTCCTCGAGGAAGAACAGCCCGTACGGCTCGAGAGAGCGCGCCAGCAGGACTGCTTCCTTCGGGGTCAGCCGCGAGTGCACGTCGTGCAGCAGTTCGATGTTGTCCGGCAGCGCCTGCCGCGCCTCCGCGAACAGCTCCGGCGTGGTGCGCAGGTAGTCGCGGGCCGACCAGCCGTTGCGATACGGCGAGTCGGGGTAGAGCGTCGGCACCTGCGGAGCGCCGTACCCGCCGCCGCCCGGGGTGGAGACCTGCAGCCGGATGTGCCGCCAGCCCTGCGCGATCAGCTTCTGCGCGTGGTCGATCGTGTCCTCGATCGACTTGCCGCTGGCGTGGATGTAGGTGTCGGCGGCGGCGCGGACCTTGCCGCCGAGCAGCTCGTACACCGGCATCCCGGCGCGCTTGCCGGCGATGTCCCACAGGGCCTGGTCGATGCCGGAGATCGCGTTGTTGGTGACCGGACCGCCGCGCCAGTAGCCCGAGTACGACGCGAGCCGCGTGAGGTCGCCGATGTCACCGGGGTAGCGGCCGACGAGCAGCCGCGCCAGGTGCTCGTCGACGAACGTCTGGACCGCCTTCCAGCGCTGCGTGAACGTGGCGCAGCCGAGCCCGTACAGGCCCGGTTCGGTGGTGTCGATCTTCACGACCACCAGCGGGATGCCTTGCGGTGCTGTGACGATCGCCTGCACCTCGCGGATCCGGATGTCGTCCCGCGCGGTCCACGGCTGGTCGAAGTTGCTCGGACTGTGCACAGCCATTCAGGGCTCCAGAGTCAGGGTCGGTAGGTCCAGTTCGTGCCGGGCCTCGAAGCCCAGCACGGTCCGTACGGCAGTCAGGTCGATCGGCACCTCGCGCCCGGTGAACGCGCGCGACCGCGGCACGTCCGGCGCGTACGCGTCGAGCAGGTCCTCGGTCGGGTACGGCGCGATCGTGGTGCTCGCGGTGACGAAGAAGGTGTGCGCGCCGGACAGCGGCGCCGTCAGTCCGAGCTCGACGGCGTACGCCGCGTCCCGGGTGTCGAGGTAGCTCCACGCCTCCCGCAACCCGCCGGCCGGATGCTTGCGGACATGCTCGGACATCTCCTGCAGCACGTCCGGCGAGTTCACGTGCGGGAACCGGAACGCGACCACGTCGATCCCCCACCGCCGCCACGCCATCCGCGCGGTGTTCTCGTCGTTCTGCTTCGACAGCGAGTACGCGTCGCCGACGTCGCTCGCCGCCTGCTCGTCCCACGGGAAGGACGGCGGCCGGATCTCGTGCGGGTTGAACGGCACGCCGGTGGCGTTGATGCTGCTCGCGATGACGGCCCGGTCGATGCCGAGGGCACCGGCCTGGGCCAGCACGTTGAACGTCGACACCACGTTGATCGAGTACACCTCGTACGGCGTGCCGGCCGATGGGTGCGGGAGCGCCGCCAGGTGGACGACGTACTCCGCGCCCTCCAGCGCGTGCGCGACGTCGGTCTCGGACCGGGTGTCGCCGATCAGCACCCGGTCCGCCTTCAGGTCCGGGTGCTCGACATTGCTCAACGCGGTCACCTTCGCACCCAGCGCGTTCAGGTGCTCGACCGTCGTCATCCCGATCCGCCCGGCAGCCCCCGTGACCAGCACACGCCGGTCGTTCAGTTCAGTCACTCTTTGATTCCTCCGGCCATTCCCACCCCGCGCAGGAACTGTTTCTGGAACAACAAGAACAGCACCACAGGGATCAGCACCGCGAGGAACAGGGCGCTCATCTGCAACGAGATCTCTGTGGTTTTCTGCACCCGCGGCAGCGCCACCGAGATCGGTTGCAGCCGTGGATCCGGCAGCACCAGCAGCGGCCAGAGGTAATCCTTCCACGAGCCGATGACGGTGAGCAGGGCGACCACTCCGACGATCGGCTTCGACAGCGGCAGGATCAGTGCCGTGAACAGCCGCAGGTTGCTCGCGCCGTCGATCCGGGCGGCCTCGATCAGCTCGCGCGGGATCGAGTCGAAGTACCGCTTCATCACCAGCACGTTGAACGCGCCGGCCGCCGACGGCAACCAGACCGCCCAGAACGTGTTCTGCAGGCTGATTCCGAGCAGCGGCAGCTTCAGCACCGTCATGTAGAGCGGCACCAGCGAGATGACACCAGGCAGGAACAGCGTCGCCAGCACCGCGCCGGTGATGATCGGCCCCCACTTCGGCCGCAGGATGCTCAGCACGAAGGCGCCCGTCGTACACACGAACAGCGTCGAGATCATCGAGCCGATCGCGATGAACGCGGTGTTGCCGAGGTACGCGCCGATCTGCACGCGGTTCCAGGCGTCGGGGATGTTCTGCACCTGGATGCCCGACGGCCACAGCTGCATCGGGCCGCGCACGATGTCCTGGCTCGTCGAGACACCGGACTTCAGCAGCCACAGCAGAGGTCCGACACCGGCGATCACCACGCCAATGAACAGCAGCACCTGGATCGCCGGCAACCCGTAGCGGACCGCCGAAACTTTCCGGTCGGCGATGGAGATGATTCCGCGTTCCGGGGAATTGTCACGGGTCATGTCGTACTCCAGCGGCGGGTGACGAAGTGGTAGACGACCGACAGCACGCACAGCACCCCGGCGAGCAGCACGCTGAGCGCGGTCGCGGCGCCGAAGTCGCCGTTGATGAACGCGTACCGGTAGATCAGCAGCAGGATCGACAGGGTGGCGTTGTTCGGGCCGCCGCCGGTGAACAGGAACGGCTCGGTGAACACCTGGAACGTGCCGATCAGCTGCAGCAGCATCATGATCAGGATGATTCCGCGGATCTGCGGCAGCGTGACGTGCCAGACCCGGCTCCAGATCCCGGACCCGTCCAGCTCGGCCGCCTCGTACAGCTCCGTACGGACGCCGGTCAGCGCCGCCAGGTAGATGATCGAGGTCGCGCCGGCGCCGGCCCAGGTCGCCTCGAGCACGATCGCGGGCATCGCCAGCGACTGCGAGTTCAGCCAGGCGAACGGCCCGATCCCGAACCAGCCGAGGATCGAGTTGAACACGCCCGTCGTACTCGGGTCGTAGAAGAACTTCCACAACAGGATCGCGGCCACCGGCGGTACGACGGCCGGCAGGTACGACAGCACGTTGTACAGCCAGCCGGTGCGGCGTAGCTCGCTGATGAACACGGCCAGGAACAGCGGCACCGGGAAGCCGAAGACCAGGGCCAGGAAGGCGAAGTACAGCGTGTTAAGCGCGGCCTGCGGAAGTTGCGGGTCGGTCAGCACGTAGCTGAAGTTCGCCATCCCGACCCACTCCGGCGCCTGGACGAGATTGTTCTTCTGGAAGCTGAGCACCAGGCCGCGGACGATCGGGCCCCAGGAGAAGTACAGGAAGATCAGCACCAAGGGCACGGCGAACAGGACGGCGCTGAGCCCGCCGGAGCGGTACCAGGTGGTAACACTCCGGCCGGACTTCTGCGTTCTTTGCTGGAACATGGGGCTACCGCGCGAGGCGGGCGTCGATCTTCGAGGCGGCGTCGCTCACCAGCTTGTCGATGTCCGCGTCCTTCTTCGTCAGCACCTGCTGGACGACCGGATCGAGCAGCGAGTAGACCTCCTGGCCCTTGTTCGACGGCTCGGGCAGCAGCTTCAGGCTCGTGGTCGAGTCGATGTAGCCCTGGAACTGCTTGACCGGGACGTTCACGTACGGCTCGCGCCACTTGTTGTACTGGTCGTACGTCTCCTGGCTGAGCGGCGTGATGCCCGGTCGCCCGACGAAGCCCTTGTCCGCGATGGTGGTCTTCGCGTCCTGCACGGCGAGCGCCTCGGTCGTGTACTTGTCGAACTGGTCGAACTTGATCCACTTCAGCGCCGCGACGATCTCGTTCTTGGTTGCCTTCGGGCTGATCATCTTCAGCGAGCCGCCGGTCAGCGTGCCGTGCGGGCCGCCGTCCTGCGGCAATGCGCCCGCACCGAAATCGGCGGGCTTCATGCCGAAGTTCTTGACGCTCATGTCGTACGCGTCCGGCGCCTGCAGGACCATGCCGATCTTCCCGGCGGCGAAGTCCTGCCGGATCTCCTCCTGGTTGTAGAGGAAGTTGCTGCCCATCGAGTTGTCGGTCCAGCGCATGTCCTTGAGCAACTGCAGCGCCTTCTTGGTCGGCGCGTCGTTGAAGGTGCTCTTCTTGCCGTCCTGGCTCTCGACGGTGCCGCCCATGCTGTACGTCATCGTGGTCAGCATCCAGCCGCCGGTGTTGTTCGTGGTCAGCTGCGCGTAGCCGGCCTTACCGGTCTTCTCGGCGATCTGCTTGGCGTACTGCCGGACCTCGTCCCAGCTCGTCGGCGGCTTGTCCGGGTCGAGACCGGCCTGCGTGAACAGCGCCCGGTTGTAGGCCAGGCCGACCGAGAACACGTCGATCGGGACGCCGTAGATCCGCCCGTTCGCGTCCTGGACGATCTTCAGCACGTTCGGGTTCAGGTCCTTGGTCAGGTCGACCCGCTTCAGCTCGTCGGTGATGTCCGGGAGCTGCTTGTTCGGGATCATGTTGGCCGGCTCGGTGAAACTGATGTTCATCACCGTCGGCAGCGTGCCGCCGGCCACCTGGGCCTGGAAGGTCTGCGCCTCCCACTTGGTCTCGGTCGACTTCACCGTGATGTTCGGGTACTTCGCCGTGAAGTCCTTGATCTTCTGCTCGAACGCCTTGATGTCGTTCGGCTTGTCAGGGGTCGGGCGGTCGCCGATCGTGATGGTGACCGGCGCCTTCTCGTCGATCTCGCCGCCGGCCGCAGCAGCGCCGCCGGACGACGGGTCCGTCGCCTTCGCGCAGCCGGCCGCCGCGAGCAGCAGCCCGGCCACCCCCAGGGCGGTCCCGTAGCGGCCCCACCTGCTCACTCTCGTCATCGGAACTCCTCAGGTTTCCGGATGCCGCCGATGTGCTCTGAGCCACACACCGGCCAGGTCCCGAGTAAGTTAAACCAAGCGTGTTACTAACTCAAGACCTGACGCCCGGCTTTTGCCACAACGCTTTCGCAACATGTCGAGCCGCCGGCCCGGACACCGACGTACCAGGGACGAAAGGAGCCAGACATGGCCAACCAGATCGTGCACTTCGAGATCACCGGTACCGATCCCGCCCGGCTGCAGGCGTATTACCGCGGCCTCTTCGGGTGGAGCTTCGAGCTCGGCGACACCGTGTCCGGGAAGGTTTCGGAGCCGGGGCGGTACGGGTTCGTCGACGCCGGGGTCGCCGGGTTCAACGGAGGTGTGGGAGGCGGGGCGTCGCTCCGGGCGAAGGTGCTGTTCTACGTCGGGGTGGATGACGTCGAGGCGGCGCTGGGACGGGCCGAGGAGCTTGGTGGACAGCGCGTGTTCGGGCCGGAGGGCGTGCCCGGGAAGCTGGTGGTCGGGCAGTTCACCGACCCCGAAGGCAACCTGATCGGGGTCGCCGGGGCGCAGTAAATCGGGTGCAGGTCGATGGTGCCGGCGGGAAGGATGGGCGCATGAAGCTGCGACCGGCGACCGCTGCCGACCTTCCCTTCCTGCTCGAGGTGTTGCTCGAGGCGTGCAACTGGGACGGGACGCCCTGGTACGACGAGGAGAAGGCGCGGGCCGACGACCACGCGTGGCGGTACCTCGACGGCTGGCCGCGCGAGAGCGATTTCGGCGTGGTCGCGGAGCTCGACGGCTCCCCCGCCGGTGCCACTTGGGCCCGTCAGCTCTTCGCGGACCGCCCCGGCTACGGGTACGTCGGCGACGACGTACCCGAGCTCACTCTGGGCGTCTCCCCCGCCTTTCGCCGGCGCGGCGTCGCGCGAGCCGTCCTCACCGAGCTGATCACCCAGGCGCGCGCAGCGTCGTACAAGCGACTCTCACTCAGCGTCGATCCGGACAACCCGGCCCGCGGCCTCTACGAGTCCCTCGGCTTCCGCAAGACCGGTGTGGTCGGCACCTCGGACACGATGGTTCTCGAGCTCTAGCCGAAGCCGCGGACGCGGAACTGCATGACTCGGTAGGGCCAGCCGTTCGCCGTGTTCCACTGGCTGACGGACAGGTGCAGGTCCGAGAGCGTGGATCCGGGGATGACGTACCCGCCGTACAGCTGGGCGACGTGGTTGCCGTCCTCGGAACCCCAGGCGCCGCCGTAGATCAGGGTCTGCCGGTACGCCGTGTAGAGGTTGGACGTCGGCGTGTCCATGATCATGCCGTCGATCCGGTAGTCGCCCGCGTTGAACCAGGTCAGCACCCATTTGCCGCCGAGCGGACGCAGGCTCATCTCGCCGAAGCTCCCGGTCAGGATCGGCGTCGCGGGGTTGCCCCACGCCCAGACGCCGTCGCGGTAACCCCACGGCTCGTACGCCGCCGGGTTCGCGATCTGCTCCTGGCGGACGCGCTTCAGGATGATCGGCTTGTTGCGCTGGAAACCGGTCGAGTAGACGTACACGTACCCGTCGTTCCCGAGGCCCCAGGTCAGCAGCTGGAACATCCCGCCGTCGATGTTCGGGTCGAACTTCGCGCCGGTGTGGTACCAGCTCGCGCCGGAGTTGTCCGACCGCCAGATCTCGGTCCAGACCACGTTGCCGAGCCCCTTGTTGACCATCGCGTGCAGGTACATCGACCCGCCGATGGTGATCACGTCCGACGGCAGCACGGTCGAGAACGTCGGGTTGTCGTGCGGGTAGTCCCACAACTGCTGCGCGGCGTCCCCGCCCACCGCGCCCGACCACTTCACACCGGTGCTGAGGTTCGAGGTCGTCGACCAGAGCGCAACCGGTGATCGCCACCAACCGCCGCCGACCCGGGCCTCCTCGAACGTGTCGCCGAACATGAACAGCAGACGCCCGTCCGGCGTCCGCGCCGGGATCCCGAGATCCGTGGCCGCCATCCGGAACCGGTCGGTGAGGCCCGGCCCGGTCAGATCGGCGACCTTGTTGGTCAGCACGGCCTGGCTGCCTGCGAAGGCCCGGCCCGGTCCGGCGGCCAGCACGCCGGCGCCGAGCGCGCCGCGGAGGAACGTGGATCGCTTCATCATCAGGACTCCCAACGGGGCGGTGGATGGGAAATCGATTTCTGGCTCACCCTCCCGCAGGTCCGATCCGAAGTCAACCCTTGAATCGGGCGCCGAAAGGCGTGGTGCAGCTCACGGTCACACGGGGCAGCGCGCCGGCATCTCTTGGGCATGACGAACACGACAGCGCTCATCACCGGCGCGAACAAAGGACTGGGTTACGAAACGGCTCGCCGGCTCGGCGAGATGGGATGGAAGGTCTTCCTCGGCGCACGCGACGAGCACCGAGGGCGAGAGGCTGCAGGGAAGCTTGCCGCGGACGGCATCGACGTCGTCTTCGTCCAGCTCGACGTCACCTCCGACACCTCGGTGGCCGGCGCGCTGGACGCCGTACGGCGGCACACCGAGCACCTCGACGTACTGGTCAACAACGCCGGCGCACCCGGACAGGTGATCCACCCGTCCGAGGCTTCCGCCGACGAGCTGCACGCCGTGTACGACGCGAACGTCTACGGACCGGTGCGGGTGACGCGGGCGTTCCTGCCGTTGCTCGAAGCGGCAGACAACCCGCGGGTGGTGATGGTGTCCAGCGCGGGCGGCGCCTTCAGCGTCGTACAGGACCCGGAGCAGCCGGTCTCGAAGATGCACGAGCTCGCCTACAGCTCGTCCAAGGCGGCGCTGAACATGCTCACCGTCCGGTACGCGCAGGCGCTGCCGGGCATCAAGTTCAACGCCATCACCCCGGGCGAGGTCGAGAAGCAGACGTTCGCCGCCACGGACATGAACCAGCACAAGGGTCAGCTGACCGTCACCGAAGGCACCGACTCGATCATCCGGCTGGCGACGATCGGCCCGGACGGCCCGACCGGAACCTTCGAGGACCGGCTGGGACCGATCGCCTGGTGATCAGTCCTTGCCGGTCGCTACCGGGCGGGTGGGGTCGGTGATCCACTCCGACCAGCTGCCGATGTAGACGGTGGCTGGGATGCCGGCGGATTCCAGTGCGAGGGTTTCGTGGGCGGCGGTGACACCGGAGCCGCAGTAGACGGCCACGTCGGCGCCTTCCGTGACGCCCAGCGCGGTGAACCGCTCGCGGAGCTCGGCGGGCGTCCGGAAGTGCCCGCTCTCGGTGACGTTGGCGCCGGTCGGCGCGTTCACCGCCCCCGGGATGTGCCCGGCCACCGGATCCATCGGCTCCACCTCCCCCGCAAACCGCTCCGGAGCCCGCGCGTCCAGCAGAATCCCCTTGGCAGCAACCGCGGCGGCGCCTTCAGCATCCAGAACAGGAATATGCCCAGGAGTCGCTACGAACCCACCTGGCACACCACCTGACGGTGCCTCGGTTGTCAGCTCTTCGCCTGCTGATTGCCAGGCGGCCAGGCCGCCGTCCAGGACTTTCACGTTGGTGAGTCCGAAGTAGCGGAAGGTCCACCAGGCGCGGGCGGCCGACATGGCGTTGTTCGCGTCGTAGACGACGACGGGGGTGTCGGCCGAGGTGATGCCGAGGCGCGCGAAGGTGGCTGTCACGGTGGTTGCGGTGGGCAACGGGTGGCGGCCGGGGCCGGGCGGGGCGGCGAGCTCGGTGTCGAGGTCGACGAAGTACGCCCCGGGCAGGTGGCCGGCGTCGTACGCCTCCTTGCCGGGCGGACCGGCCAGGTTCCACGTCACGTCGACGAGCACCGGAGCGGTCTCCAGCGCGCGCAGCTCGTCCACTGTGATCAACGGGCTCATGAAGCAGCTCCTCCGAACGGCAGGACTTCGGGTGACAGGGTGGCCCGGGCGCGGGCCTGGGTGAGGCGCCGGCGGTGGTGCCGGCGGCAGAGCACCTCGTACGCGACTTCGTGGTCCCGTGTCACGATGTCGCCCACCACCAACTGCTCGCCCTCGGTCACCATCTCTCCACCGATCGTACGGGCGTTGTGCGTGGCCCGTTCACCGCACCAGCACAGCGCCTCGACCTGGAGCAGTTCCATCCGGTCGGCGAGCTCGACGAGCCGCGCCGACCCCGGGAACAGCGACGCCCGGAAGTCGGTCAGGATGCCGAAGCAGAACACGTCGATCTGCAGCTCGTCGACCAGCCGCGCGAGCTGCTCGATCTGCAGCGGGCTGTAGAACTGCGCCTCGTCGCACACCACGTAGTCGATCCGGCCGCCGTGGGTCAGCTCGCCGACGACGTAGTCCCAGAAGTCGAACTCGGTCCGCACCTCGACCGCGTCCGCGGACAGCCCGAGCCGCGACGAGAGCACCGACTCCCCCGCCCGGTCGTGGCTGGTGAAGATCCTGCCGAGCCTCCCGCGTGCCTTGTGGTTGTGATCCATCTGGAGTGCCAGGGTCGATTTCCCACAGTCCATCGTCCCGGTGAAATACAGGAGCTCCGCCACGGGCGAACATCCTGCCAAGTCAGAGGGCCGCACCGCACTCCGGGGTGTGTCGGAGGGGTGGCTTGGGTTCTGAGCCCCGGTTCAGCTTGAATGGATCGTGCGCAAAGCTCTGCTCGTCGTCCTCGCGGCCGTCCTGACGGTCGCCTCCGCCACCCTTCCGGCCGGTGCCGCGCCGGTCCGGTTCGAGGCGGGTCTGCGGGCGTACTTCGTGATCACCGCCCCCGGGCAGACCGGCAAGGTCACCGGCGCGATCACGCAGAACGGCGGCACGGTCTACGCGACGTACGAGGCGATCGGCGTGATCGTCGCGCACTCGGCGACGGCCGGTTTCGCGGACCAGCTGCGCGGTGTCGACGGCGTCGAGAAGGCGGGCGCCACCCGGACGTCGGACCTGCCCGCGGACGTCGCGAACCCGGCGATCCCGCAGGCGGTCCCGGAGACCCAGACGACGCAGGCCGAGACCGACCGCTCCGACATGACCCAGATCGGGGCGGACCGCGCCGGGGCGAAGAACCCCGGCTCGAAGAACATCACCGTCGGCGTGCTCGACACCGGCGTCGACGACCTGCACCCGGACCTGAAGCCGAACTTCGACGCGACCCGGTCGGCGTCGTGCGCGTACGGCAAGGTCGACACCCGGCCCGGCTCGTGGCGGCCGGTCGGCGAGCACGGGACGCACGTGGCCGGCACGATCGCCGGTGCGAAGAACGGGATCGGCATGATCGGGGTCGCACCCGGTGTGAAGGTGTCCTCGATCCGGGTGGCCGAGGCCGGCAGCCAGTTGTTCTTCCCGGAGAACACGGTGTGCGCGTTCATGTTCGCCGCCGACAAGGGCGTGTCGGTGACCAACAACAGCTACTACGTCGACCCGTGGCTGTTCAACTGCCCGAGCGACAAGGACCAGGACGCGATCGCGGAGGCGGTCCGCCGCTCCGTCGCGTACTCCGACAGCAAGGGCGTCGTGAACGTCGCCGCGGCCGGCAACGAGGACTACGACCTCGCGAACAAGACCGACGACGTGTCCAGCCCCGACGACTCGACCGCGACCGACCGCGCGGTCACCAACGACTGCATCAGCCTGCCGACCGAGCTGCCGAACGTGACCGTGGTCGCGTCGGTCGACCCGACCAGCGCGAAGTCGCCGTTCTCGAACTTCGGCGACAACAAGATCAACCTCGCCGCCCCGGGCCAGGCCGTGTACTCGACGGTGCCCGGCGGCGGCTACAAGATCCTCGAGGGTACGTCGATGGCGTCGCCGCACGTCGCGGGCGTCGCGGCCCTGATCCGCAGCGCCGACCCGAAGCTGTCGCCGGCCCAGGTCCGCGCCCGGCTCGCCCAGCAGGCCAACGACCTGGCCTGCCCGCCGGCTGCCTCCGGTGAGTGCACCGGGTCCGCGGGCAACAACTCGTACTACGGTGAGGGCCTCGTCGACGCCGCCGAGGCGGTCGGTGCCGCGGAGGCCCAGCCGCAGGGCGCGATCTCGATCACCGAACCGTCCGAGCAGCTCGGTGTCGGTGGCATCCCGGCGATCCCGCTGCTGATGAAGGGCACCGGCGGCACCGGCGACATCAGCTACTCGGCGACCGGTCTGCCGCCCGGCCTGACGATCGACCCGGAGCGCGGCTGGATCACCGGCGTGCTGACCCCTGGCGCCGGTCGCTACAAGGTCACCGTCACCGCCCGCGACGGCGAAGCGAAGACCGCCAGCACGAGCTTCTTCTGGGACGTCTGGAGCTTCTAGTAGCCCGCGTCGACGAGGAGCGGGATCTCCATCTCGTCCGCGGTCAGTGAGCCGTGCAGGCCGATCAGCCCTGCCTCTTGCGCGGCGCGCTTGCTCGCGACCAGGGCGACCGGTCCGAGCGTCGCCACGATGACATCTCCGAGTCGTGGCGTCACCCGGTCCTCGACGAGCGGGCCGAACCAGCCGCGCGCGATCGCCTCGGAGCGCGGGAGCACCAGCGCCTTCTCGCCCAGCCGCTCCCGGTAGACGGCGAGGACATCGGCCTCGGCGCCGCGAACGCAGTACAGGTGCCGGAACCGCGACTCGCCGCCGACGAGGGACACGCCCTCGGTCAGTGCGGGCTCCAGGTCCAGGTCGACGCGGTGCTCGGGTGCGACATCGACCATGCCGTGGTCGGCGACGACGACCAGGACGGCGTCTCGGGGCAGCGCCGACCGCACCTGCTGCGCGAATGTGTCGGCCGCGGTCAGCTCCTTCTGCCACTGCCAGGAGTCGCAGCCCTGCTGGTGGCCGATGTAGTCCAGCTGCGAGTCATACACGTAGACCAGCGACGACTGGCCTTCCCGGCTCGCGAACCGGGTCGCGTCCAGGCGGTCCTCGACCGTGTCGGCCCCGCGGTGCGCACTCCCCCGGAACGCGGCGGCCGTCAGCCCTGAGCTGTCGAACCGCGACTTGCTCACGTTGCGCGTGGCGACGCCCGCCGCCGCGGCGCGGTCGAAGACCGTCCCGTGCGGCTGCCAGCGGCGGGGATCCACCGGGGCGTCCCAGGCCAGCGCATTCAGCAGCGCGCCGGTCTCCGGGACGATGGACGTGTACCCGACGATGCCGTGCGCGCCCGGCGGCAGCCCGGTGCCGAGGCTCGTCAGGCTGACAGCGGTCGTCGACGGCACACCGGCGGTCAGGCTGCGGCCGGCAGGCATCAGCGACGACAAGTACGGCGCGGCGTCGCCGTAGCGCTTCAGGAGGTTCCAGCCGAGGCCGTCCAGCAGCAGAACGGCATACCGCGAGGCGGGTGGCAGGTCGAGCAGGTTCGTCTCGCCCGGCACCGACAGCGCGCCGGCCACCGAGGGCAGGACGTCGGCGAGCGCGCCACCGCCGTACTGCGGGGCAACCGGCAGGATCACGGCATTACCTGCTGGTCGCGAACGAGAGGGCCTTCGCGAACTCGAGCACCTGCTGGATGCCCGCCGGGCCGTCGGCCGCGGCACTGATCCGCAGCGAGATGTCGTCGGCGGCGACGGACCCGGTGTAGCCGTGGTCGGCCTCGCAGTTCGGGTCGGCGCAGACGGCCGGCTCCAGGTCGATCCGGTTCACCATGCCCCAGCCGATGGTCAGCACGACCTCGCCGCTGCCCGCCACCGCGGGATCGGCCTTGCCGGTGGCGTAGCCGGCCGGGTTCGGCACAACGCGGTTCACGACGACGGCGTTCACCCGGTGCAGCGGGATCGCCTCGGTCGAGGTCGACGCATACGGCGCGCGGATCAGCTCGTCGGCCGCGTGCTCGTCGGTGTGGCCGACGATCAGCCGGGACGGGGTGAGCGCCAGGATCGTGATGTGCCGCCGGACCTCGTCGCGGTCGAACGTCGGCTCGTGCTGCAGCACGTAGGCCCGGATCGGCTCGCCGGCGATCGCCACCTCGAGCGAGTCCGTCACCACGTCGGGGTAGTAGCCGCACCGATCGATCGCCGCGCGCAGGTCGGCGGACGCATCGGTGAGCTCCGGTGCATTCAGGTCACGCATGCCCTCATCCTTGCACGACCGTGCCCCGGAGCGTTTCACCCAACACCTGCACCTGTGGACAACCGCGATCAGTTCGCACTTGCCTTCCGCAGCACGGGTGCACCGGCCGTACCGGCGAGCGTGACGAGGACGAGGCCCGCGACGACCTGTCCGAGCAGCAGCAACACCCCGGAACTCCCGTCGGTCATCACCTTTCCGCCGCTCAACGCCAGCCCGCACAACGCGCCGAACCCGACGACGGGCAGGCCGACCCCCACGACAGGTACGACGGCCGCCAGCCGCGCGGCCCGCTCGATCACCGACAGCGGCACACCCGAGCGCCGCAACGCCCGTGCGGGAGCCGCCTGGTCCAGCGCCGTACCGACTGCGCCCGCGGCAGTCGAGGCGGCCACGGTGAGGAACACCAGCGACAACAGCAATGCCACACCGATCCGCATGTCGTTGAAGCTCGGGTCGTCCTTACCGGGCGGCATGAACACCGAGATGAAGCCGGTGACGAAACCGGACAGCACGAGTGCGGCCACGGGCCGGAAGGCGCCCTTCGGGTCGTCGACCAATCGCCGGCCGGCCAGCAACATCACCGGACCGTTCGCGGCCTTGGCCATTGCCTTGCCGACCAGTTGCACCGCCCACGGTCCGATGACGCGTACGGCGAGTGCGGCGAACCCGACCCCGATCAGCAACGGCAGCACGGCCGCCTGCATGCCGTAGTACGCCAGGATCACCGGGCCGATAATCAGGAGCCCCAGCCGCAGCACGCTGAGGCCCTTGCGCGTCTGGCCGCGTACGACGCCCAGCGGGGTGATGCTGACGCGCCCGAGCCCGATCAGCGCGCTGATCACGGACAGAACGGGTACGGCGGCGAGTACGACGAGCACTGTCCACCACTGAACGGTGATGTCGCCGACGTACCAACGGCCGCCGCCGAGCGGGATCCGCGCGATCAGCGGACTCAGGACCGTGTAGCCGACCAGGCCGACGACTGCACCGGCCAGACCGAGCACGGCTTGTTCTACTGCGCTCAGCCAGAGCACCTGGGTCCGAGTGGCGCCGGCGAGACGCAGTGCGGCCAGCCGGTGCTCGCGACGCTTCGCCGCGACACCAGCGGCCTGTCCGACGAGGCTGAGGATCGGGAACAACACCAGAGTGATGCCGAACGCCACAGCGATGAGCAGGCCGAGCATGCGACTGTCCCAGACCTTCTCGTGCCAGCTGCTCACATACTGCGGGTGCTCGTCGGCGGGGATCGTTTCGACGCCGCGGATGACGATGAACTCCTCCGGCGACGACAGTCCCTTGTCGCTGATCACACCGGTCGGCTTGTCGACGCCGTACTCCTTGCTGAGGCTGGACCAGCGCTTCGCAACCTCCGGGGACACGAAAACCTCTCCGGCCTTGGGTGTGTGGTCGAGGCCGGGTGGCGGCGCCAGCTCGTTGGGCTTGAGCGTGGCCAGTTCGAGGACTGTGAGGCGGTGGCCGTCGACGCGCTGGTCGTCGTCGAGCTTCATCGTTCCGATGGCGGTCGCCGGATCGGCCTTGTCGCCGCTGCGCCACCCGATCCGCTCGGAACGCTGCGACAAGCCGAGCGATCCGGCGATCAGGAACGTGACGAGCAGCGCCACCACCGCGGTCGCCCCGAACGCGGCGAGGTTCGCGGCCCGCCCGCCCGGCCCCGGCCGCCGTACGAACCGCAGCCCCAGGTCAGTCATCGGGTTCACGGCCGCACCCCCGGCCCGAGCGGTCCGGCCGTCGGAGCGAAGCCGGTCCCGTCGCTGACGCGGCCGTCGACGATGTGCAGGGCTCGGTGGCAGCGAGCGGCAACCGCGTTGTCGTGGGTGACGACGACTACCGCGGCGCCGCGGTACGTGGCCGCGCCGACGAGCAGGTCGATGACCTGGGAGCCGGTGGCGGCGTCCAGTGCGCCCGTCGGCTCGTCGGCGAACACCACTTGCGGCTCCCCGACCAGGGCCCGCGCGATGGCGACCCGCTGGGCCTGACCGCCGGACAGCTCACCGGGCCGGCGGCCCACCTCGGCAGCAAGCCCGACCTGGGCCAGCGTCGTACGCGCCCGTCCGATCGCCTCATGCCGGCTCAGACCATCGACCATGAGCGGAAGGGCGACGTTCTCGTCCGCGGGGAGCTCGGCGAGCAACTGGTTGTCCTGGAACACGAAGCCGAGACGACGGCGGCGCAGGACCGTCCGGGCCGCGTCGTTCAACTGGTCGACACGTTCGCCGCCCAGCCACACCTCGCCCTGGTCCGGCGTGAGGATGCCGGCGAGCACATGCAGCAGGGTGGTCTTGCCGTTACCGCTCGGGCCCATGACCGCAAGCGCTTCGCCGGACCGGACGGCGACGTCGACGCCGGCCAGGCCGACCACGCTGCCGTAGTGCTTGACCAGGCCGTGACCGCTGAGCACGACCTGGGGCTGGGGACTCTGAAAGTTCATACCGCAGAGCCTTCCGGGAACGGCGACGGCGATCGTCGGCCCGCGGACCGGTCTTGCCGTCGCCTTCCGGCACCTTTCGACTGTGCGACGTACGACCCAGGTCGTACGTCAGTCGGTCCGAAACGCCGACGGGTAGGCGTCGCGATAGCTCGGGATCGCGCCCGCCGGCGTCTGCACGGACTCGGCGTTGAGCATCGCGTGCACGATCGCCCGCGACAGGGTCCGCGCGCCGGCGGCGAACACGGTCTCCAGCTGACCGATCGCGGCCGGATCGGTCACGCCCAGCCGCGGCTCGCCGGCCGCACCCGTCGACAGCGCGAAGATGCTGTCGCCGTCGACCAGCGTGTGGATCGGGTCGATCGCCCGGGCCAGACCGTCGTGCGCGATCATCGCCATCCGTTGCGCGGCGGCCTTGTCCAGCGGTACGTCGGTGGCCAGGACGGCGATCACCGTGTTCATCGAGGGCCCGGGGATCAGGTTGCGCCCGGGCGCGGCGGGCGGCGGCGGCTCGACCGGTGTCCGCAGGTGACCGAACTCGGCGCCGAGGCCGAGGCGGGCGCCGTACAGGTTGCCGTCGGCATCCACCGTGGAGCCGGCCGCGTTCACGATCACCAGCGCGCCGACCGTCGTCCCGTCGTCGAGCCGGACGCTCGCGGAACCGACACCGCCCTTCAGGGACCGGGCCCGGGCGCCGGCCCCCGCGCCGTGGTTGCCGAGGGCAACCGGTCCGTCGGTGGCGGCGTCGAACGCGTCCGCTCCCCAGGACGGCTCCGGGCGGGCCTTGAAGTCGCCGCCGCGGGCGAGGTCGAAGATCACCGCGGCCGGCACGATCGGCACCACGTCGTACTCGCCCTGGCCGACGCGGACGCCTTCGCCGCGCTCCTCGAGCCGGTGCATCACGCCGCCGGCGGTGTCGAGCCCGTACGCGCTGCCGCCGGTCAGGACGACCGCGTTCACCCCGCCGTTGGAGTTCACCGGTGCGAGCAGGTCGGTCTCGCGGGTGCCGGGCGCGCCGCCGCGGACGTCGACGCCGGCGACGGCCGTCCCGGGGGCGTAGACGACCGTCGTACCGGTCAGGTACGGCGGGTCGACGCGCTCGACCTGGCCGACCAGGATTCCGGGGACATCGGTGATCGCGTTGTGCGGACCAGGTTGCATGCCGACGATCCTAGAGGTCGCGCAAAGAGGCGGCGCGTAGCAGGTGTCACCTCTTTGCGCGACCTCGAAATGCGGTTGCGGGCCGCACTAGCGTGAAAGCATGAACGCCGATCAGCTCTGTGGTCTGCTGGCCGAACCGTCGAGGTTGCGGACGTACGCCGCGATCGTCCTCGGCGCCTCCACTCCCGAGCAGGTCGCCGGGAGCACGGGGCTCGCCGCGCCGGTCGTGGCGAAGGCGTTGCAGCGGCTGACGAAGGGCGGACTGATCGCGGCCAGCCGGGACGGGTTCACGGCCGACGAGGGCGCGTTCAAGGACGCCGTGCGGGACAGCCGGCCGGAGTGGGTGCCGCTCGATCCCGACCCGGCGCGGGACAACGTGCTGAAGTCGTTCATCCGCGAGGGGCGGTTGACGCACTTCCCGACGTTCCCGGACAAGTACCGGGTCGTGCTCGAGTACATCGTGCAGGACTTCGAGACCGGCCGCGGATACCCCGAGCCCGAGGTCAACGAGATCCTCAACCGCCGGCACCCGGACCACGCGGCCCTGCGCCGCGGTCTCGTCGACGCGCGGCTGCTCAGCCGGAAGAACAGCATCTACACCCGGTCGGCCTGAGCAGGGTGCCAGCTCGACAGGACGTATCCGCCCACGACGCCGGATCGCCGGTGCCGCTGAGCGTGAACTCGGGCAAGCCGGCCGGACACGTCCTGTCGAGCTGCCACATCAGGTGAGGCGGCGGGCGGGCGTGTCTTGCCGCGGTTTCTCGTTCGGAGCGATGCGGACCCGGGTGTCCAGCACGGTGGCGCCCTGGGCGGAGACCAGGACCGAGCGGAGGTCCAGGCGGACCACCTCTTCGAGGTCGAGGGTGAGCCTTGAGACGCGGTGCAGGAGGTTCTCGATGGCGGAGATGTCCACCGGGTCGGAGCCGCGGTAGCCGTACAGCAGCGGGGCCGCCTTGACCTCGCGGACCATCTCGGCCGCGTCCCGCGTGGTCAGCGGCGGCATCCGGTACGAGCGGTCGCCGAGCAGGTCGGTGGCCACGCCGGACAGCCCGAACGTGACGACCGGCCCGAACGACACGTCCTCGATCGTCGAGATCACCACCGGTACGCCGGGCGGCGCCATCTTCTGGACGACGAACTGCGCCCGCCCCGGGTCCGACGCGACCCCGAAGGTGTGGGTCATCTCGGCCCACGCCGCGCGCATGTCGTCCTCGTCGTGGATGTGCCGCCAGATGTCGGCGAGGTCCGGCCGCATCCGCCACTGCTCCGCGGTCGCCTTCAGGATCACCTCGAACCCGAGGTCCGCGGCCCGGTCGACCGCCTCGTCGGCGCTCAGCACCGGGAACGCCGGAAGCACCGAGATGCCGTAGAAGCTCAGCAGCCGCTGCCGATCGGCGTCACCGAGGTCCGCGCCGCCCGGGTGCCGCTGCAGGAACTCCGCGACGAAGTCCTCTCCCCCGGCGGTGTCGATGTCCGGCAGGTCCGGGATCCGGCTGTCCGAGCGGCGCCGCCACTCGGCGTACTGCGTCGCCTTCGCGAGCGCGCCGACGGCGTACTGCGGGTTGAGGAACGAGGGGATCGAACCGCGGGCCGCGCCGCCCTCCTCGTCCGGCACCCGCAGCTGTTCGGGCACGCTGCGGGAGGCGAGGAACGTCGACACCACCGGCTTGTCCGAGCCGGCGGCGGCCGCGGCGAGCACCTGCGCGACCTCGCCGCCGTTCGACTGCACCGGCGGCGTGTAGATCACCACGACCGAGTGCACCTTGTCGTCGGCGAACACCTCCGACAGCGCGAGCCCGAAGTCCGACGCGGTCGCGTCGGGGCTCAGGTTCCGCGGCTCCCCCGCCACGTCCAGGCCGCAGCCGGCCATGGTGTCGAGCGCGAGCAGGGTCAGCGCGTCGGAGTTTGAGACGATCGCAACCCGGCGGCCTTTCGGCAGCGGCTGGTGCGCGAGCAGCTGGGCGACGTCGAACAGCTCACCGGTGGTGTCCACCCCGATCAGGCCGCTCTGCCGGAACATCGACTCGATCGTGGCCGGCGGCAACTGGCTGCGCCGGACCATCTGCCCGACCGGCACGCCCTGCGTCGCCCGGCCCGACTTCAGCGCGATCACCGGCTTGCGGCCGGCCAGCCGCCGGGACACCCGGCTGAACTTACGCGGGTTGCCGAGCGACTCCAGGTACAGCAGGACGACCTCGGTGGCCTCGTCGGAGTACCAGAACTGCATCAGGTCGTTGCCGGACACGTCGGCCCGGTTACCGGCCGAGACGAAACTGGACAGGCCCAGGCCACGACCGACCATGTCGGCCAGGATCGGCACCCCGAGCGCGCCGGACTGGCAGAAGAACGCCACCCGGCCCTTGCTCGGCATCAGCGGTGACAGCGTCGCGTTCAGCGAGACGCCGCTCGCGGTGTTGATCAGCCCGAGCGCGTTCGGCCCGATCACCCGCATGCCGTACGAGCGGGCGAGGCCGACCAGGTACCGCTGCCGCTTGCGCCCCTCGTCGCCGATCTCGGCGAACCCGCTCGAGACCACCACCAGCCCGCGCACGCCCTTGGCGGCACAGTCCAGAACGACGTCCGCGACCATCTCCGCCTTGACCGCGACCACCGCGAGGTCGACCGTGCCGTCGACCTCCCGGATCGTGGGGTACGCCGGGACGCCTTCGATCTGTGTACCGGGGCTGGCCTTGGTGTCGGTGTTCACGGCGTACAACCGGCCCGGGAACCCGCCGTCGCGGAGGTTGCGCAGCAGCGCGTTGCCGATCGTGCCCTCGCGGCGGCTCGCGCCGATCACCGCGACGCTCTGCGGCGTCAGCAGCCGCGCGATCGACAATGCCTCGGAGCGCTGCTCGCGGGCCTGCATCACCCCGAACGACGTGTCGGTCGGCGCGATGTCGAACTCGACCATGATCACGCCGTCCTCGAACTCCCGGGCGACCTTGTAGCCGGCCTCGGTGAAGACCGTGATCATCTTCCGGTTGTCGGGCAGCACCTCGGCGACGAACCGGTGGATGCCGTTCTCGCGGGCGGCCTGGGCGAGGTGCTCGAGGAGCAGCTGGCCCAGCCCGCGGCCCTGGTGCGCGTCCTCGATCAGGAACGCGACCTCCGCCGTCCGGCGGCCGGTGCCCTCGTAGCGGCCGACGCCGATCATCTCGTCACCGACGGTCACGATCAGCGCCAGCCGCTGGTGGTAGTCGACCTGCGTGAACCTCGCCACATCCCGCTCGGACAATTCGGGATACGGGGCGAAGAAGCGGTAGTACTTCGACTGTTCGGACACCCGGGCGTAGAACGCCACCAGCAGGCCCGCATCGGCCGGGGCGATCGGGCGCAGGTGCGCGGTCGCGCCGTCCCGCAGGACGACGTCGGCCTCGTACTCCGCCGGATAGCCGTCCGGCAGCTGCTGGTCATACTGGTCCGGCACCTGGCAAGCGTACTCAAACCCACCCGGTGGAGGTGATGAATTTGGTCGAGCGGATCGCGCCCGTGCTGGTGTTCCTGATCGCTGTGACCGTCATCGCCGAGCTGGCCGACCAGGCCAAGGTCTTCGACGTCGCGGCCCGCGAGGCGGCGCACCTGGCGCGCGGCCGGGTGTGGCGGCTCTGGCTGCTCGTCGTCGCGCTCGCCACCGGCCTCACGATCGTGCTGTCGCTCGACACCTGCGCGGTGCTGCTGACCCCGGTCGTGCTCTCGATGGCCCGCCAGCTCGGCATCCCGCCGAAGCTCTTCGCGTTCACCACCGTCTGGCTGGCCGGGACGGCGTCGCTCCTGCTCCCGGTGTCCAACCTCACGAACCTGCTCGCTCTGCATCCGTTCCGCCAGCTGGACGTCAGTTACCTGTCGGTGAGCTGGCGCCCGGCGATCGCGGCGATCCTGATCACCGTCGCGGTGCTCGCGGTGCTGTTCCACCGCGACCTCCCGCGCCGGTACCTCGTCCCGCCGACACCGGCGGTCGACGACAAGGTCCTGTTCTGGGGCTCCGCGGCCGTCTGCCTGCTGCTGGGCCCGGCGTTCGTCTCGGGTATCGAGGTCGCGTGGCCGGCGAGTATCGGGGCCGTCGTCCTGGTCGTGCTCTTCGCGGTGCGGCGGCGCAGCGTGCTCAGGTGGTCGCTGGTCCCGATCAAGCTCGTCGGCACCGTCGTGGTGCTGTTCACCGTCGTCGGGTTCCTCAGTTCACACGGGCTCGAGGACATCCTGCGCCGCATCGCCGGGACCACCTCCGAGCTCCGGCTGAGCGCGACCGCCGCCCTCGGGGCGAACCTCTTCGACAACCTCCCGGCGTACCTCGCCATGGAGCCGGTCGCCGCGGACAGCCCGCACCGCATGCTCGCGCTGCTCATCGGCGTCAACTGCGGCTGCCTGCTGACCCTGTGGGGTTCGCTCGCCACGCTGCTGTGGAGGGCGCGCTGCGACACCGCCCGGGTCGACATCTCGTGGTGGTCGTTCCTGTGGCGCGGACTGATCCTCACGCCACTCGTAGTGACCGGAGCCGTTCTCGCGCTGAATGGGTAATGTGCGCTGCATGGCGACGGAGCAGAGCACTTCGGCGGTCACCCGGGAGTTCCGGGACGCGCGGGACTTCCTGGTGGCGCATCGCGACGACTACGAGACGGCGTACCGGGACTTCCGCTGGCCGGCGTTCGAGCGGTTCAACTGGGCGCGCGACTGGTTCGACGCGCTCGCCGTCGAGCAGCCCGAGGTGGCGGCGCTGACGATCGTCGAGGAGGACGGCGAGGTCAACGGGCGGACGTACGCCGAGATGGCCGAGCGGTCCCGCCGGGTGGCCGGCTGGCTGACCGAGGCCGGCTTGCGGCCGGGCGACCGCGTGCTCATCGTGCTGGGCAACCAGGTCGAGCTGTGGGAGACCATGCTCGGCTGCATCCGGGCGGGGGCCGTCATGATCCCCGCGACCACGCTGCTCACCGACGCCGACCTCGCGGACCGGATCTCCCGCGGCAACGTCCGCGCCGTCGTCACCAGCGGCGCCGACGCCGGCCGGTACGCCGGGATCGCGGACCACTGCATCCGGGTGGCCGTCGGCGAGCCCGCCGAGGGGTGGCTGCGCTACGCCGACTCGCTGACCTACGACGGCCCGGTTCCGACGGTCGACACTGCGGCCGACGACTCGCTGCTGCTGTACTTCACGTCCGGTACGACGAGCCAGCCGAAGCTGGTCGAGCACACGCAGGTCAGCTACCCGGTCGGTCATCTCTCGACGATGTACTGGATCGGTCTGCAGCCCGGCGACGTCCACCTGAACGTGTCGTCGCCCGGCTGGGCGAAGCACTCGTGGAGCAACGTGTTCGCCCCGTGGAACGCGGGCGCGACCGTCTTCCTCTACAACTACACGCGGTTCAACGCCGAGAAGATGCTGCAGGTGCTGCAGGAGTACGTCGTCACCACGTTCTGCGCACCGCCGACGGTGTGGCGGATGCTGATCCAGGCCGACCTGTCCGCGGTCGACGTCCTGATCCGCGAGTGCATCTCGGCCGGCGAACCGCTGAACCCGGAGGTGATCGAGCAGGTCCGGGCCGCCTGGGGCGTCACGATCCGGGACGGCTACGGCCAGACCGAGACGACCGCACAGATCGGCAACCCGCCCGGCCAGCCGGTGAAGCTCGGCTCGATGGGCCGCCCGCTGCCCGGGTACAGCATCGCGCTGATCGACCCGGCGACCGACGAGATCGGCGACGACGGCGAGATCTGCATCGAGCTCGCGCCCGCGCCCGTCCCGCTGATGCGCGGGTACCGCGACGCGCCGGGGCTCACCGACGAGGTGATGCGCAACGGGTACTACCACACCGGCGACGTCGCGAGCCGGGACGAGGACGGCTACATCACCTACGTCGGCCGCTCCGACGACGTGTTCAAGGCCAGCGACTACCGCATCTCGCCGTTCGAGCTGGAGTCGGTGCTGATCGAGCACCCGGCGGTCGCCGAGGCCGCCGTCGTGCCGTCGCCCGACCCGGTGCGCCTCGCCGTGCCGAAGGCGTACGTCGTGCTCGCGGCCGGGCACGAGCCGTCCCGGGAGCTGGCCGGCGAGATCCTCGCGTTCTGCCGCGAGCACCTGGCGCCGTACAAGCGGATCCGGCGGCTCGAGTTCGCCGAGCTGCCGAAGACGATCTCGGGCAAGATCCGCCGGGTCGAGCTGCGCGCGGACGAGGCGGCGAAGGTGGAGAGCGGGACCGGCGGCCAGACGTACGACGAGTCCGACTTCCGGTAAGTGTCCTTCCATACCGGGCTCGGCTGGGCCGCCGTCGTCGTCCTGCCGCTGCTGATCGCGCTCGGGGTCGTGGCGTCGCGGTACGCCGGGCTCCGGCACGACAAGGGCATCGTCACGGCGGCGTTGCGCGCTGTCGTGCAGCTCGCCGCCGTCGGGGCCGTCGTCGGGGTCGCGCTGCAGCACACCCTCGGCGCGATCGCGTTCGTCCTGCTGATGTTCGTGGTCGCGACCGTGACGAGCACCCGCCGGATCCAGCACACCGTGCGCGTCCCCCGCCAGTGGGCGTACTGCGCGGCGTCGATCGGCAGCGGCGCGTTCGTCGTACTGCTGCTCCTGATCCTGCCCGGTGTCGTCCCGCGGAACCCGGCGAGCATCCTGCCGATGGGCGGGATCATCGTCGGCGGGGCGATGACCGCGACCACCCTGGCCGGCCGCCGGGTGCTCAGCGAGTACCGCAACCGCTACGGCGAGTTCGAGGCGGGACTGTCGATCGGGCTGCTGCAGCCGGACGCGTTCAAGCTCGTCGCCGGGCCGGTCGCGGGGGACGCGTTGCTGCCCGCGCTCGACCAGACCCGGACCGTCGGCCTCGTCACGCTGCCCGGCGCGTTCGTCGGCATGGTTCTCGGCGGCGCCTCACCGACGCAGGCGGCCGCGCTCCAGCTGGTCGTCCTGATCGGGCTGGTGGCCGCCGAGGCGCTGGCGATCCTGGTGCTCACCGAGCTGCTGGCGCGCTCGGCCCTTCCGGACGGGCGTACGGTTTCCCCATGAACGACGACAAGAGCATCTTCAGCCGGATCGACGAGCTGGTGTCCGAGGAGCACGAGCTGCGCTCGAAGAACGCCGCGGGACAGGTCGACAACGCCGACGAGCAGACCCGGCTCCGGGCGCTCGAGGTCGAGCTGGACCAGTGCTGGGACCTGCTCCGCCAGCGCCGCGCCAAGCGCGAGTTCGGCGAGAACCCCGACGACGCGCAGGCCCGCTCGAGCGACACCGTCGAGGGCTACCTGAACTAGAAACCCCTCAGTTTCCCGGGAGTGATCCGGACCAGCACCGAGTAGTCCTGGTGGAACTGGTCCGGAGTCATTCCGAGGCCGGCGATGTCCGCGGCGTACTTCGCGTTGTACGCCGCCAGCGCCGCGCCGCCGATCGGCTCCGCGTCGATCACCGCCGTCCCGGAGATCACGCCCACGGCTCCCCCGGTGTGCGTCGCGTTGAAGTGCACCGCGACCTGCGGATGGGCGGCGATGTTGCGCAGCTTCGCCGTGCCGGGCTGACTGCTGATCAGCAGCTCGTCGTCGTGCCAGAGGAACCACACCGGTGTCGGCGCCGGCGTCCCCGACGGGGCCACGGTGGTCAGCCAGATCACCCGCTCGTCACCCAGCTGCTGCGCGATCCGCTGACCGAACCCGGTGGAAGTGTCGATCGTGAACATCGGTGCCCTTCAGGAGGTCGGTCCGAGACGGCCCCACTCGATCGCCGGGCAGTGATCCATCACCATCATGAGACCCGCGGCCGTCGTCCGTGCGTAGGCGTCCTGATCCACTACATCGAGCTGGAACCACACGGCCTGGGCGTTGATTCCCACCGCCTGGTCCGCGATCGCCCCGGCCAGTTCGGAGCGCACGAACACGTCCACACAGTCCACCGCGAACGGGATCTCCGCAAGCGTCGCGTACCCCTGCTCGCCGTGGACCGTCTCCGCCGCGGGATGCACCGGCACGATCCGCTTCCCGTGCCCCTGCAGGAACCGCCCCACGCCGTACGCCGCCCGGCTGGTGTTGTTCGAGAGCCCGACCACGGCCCAGGTGTCGCACTCGGCCAGGATCCTGCGGATCGCCTCGTCCATCACTAGCCCCTCAGGTAAGTCAGTACCGCGGACACGCGCCGGTCCAGTCCATCATCCAGCTGCAGCTTCGCGAAGATGTTGCCGACGTGTTTGCGGACGGCGGCCTCGCTCACCACGAGCTGCTCGGCGATCGACGCGTTCACCCGCCCTTCGGCCATCCGCGCGAGCACCTCCAGCTCGCGCGGTGTGAGCGCTGACAGCGGCCCGTCGTTGCGCCGGCGGGCGAGCAGCTGCCGGACGACCTCGGGGTCGACCACGGTTCCGCCGTCCGCGACGCGGTCGAGCGACTCGAGGAACTCCGCGACATGGCCGACCCGGTCCTTCAGCAGGTACCCGATGCCACCGGTCGTTGACTCGAGCAACGACGAGAGATAGGCGTCGGCGACGTACTGCGAGAGCACCAGGATGCCGATCGCGGGCAGCTCGGCCCGGATCGCCGCCGCCGCGCGCAGCCCTTCGTCGCTGTGCCCGGGCGGCATTCGTACGTCGGTGATCACCACGTCGGGCGGATCCTTGCGGACGACGGCCAGCAGCGTGTCCGCGTCCCCCACGGTGTCCCGTACCTCGTGCCCGGCGCGATCCAGGATGCTGGCCAGGCCCTCGCGGAGGAGCAGCGAGTCTTCGGCCAGCACGATGCTCAGTCGCCGAGTCGGCACGGGCACTCCATTCGCAGTCGGGTCGGCCCACCGGGTGGGCTGTCGACGTCGAGTGTGCCTCCCAGGGCGTCCAACCGCGTCACGAGCCCGGTCAGACCGGTCCCGGCACCGAGTCGCGCACCCCCGACGCCGTTGTCCTGGATCGTGATGACGAGCCGGTCGCGGTCGACCCGGCCGGACACCTCGCACGTGGAGGCCTGGGCGTGTTTCGCGACGTTCGCCAGTGCTTCGCTGACGACGAAGTACGCCGCAGCCTCGATCGGCCCCGGCAGGCGCGCCGCGATCGACAGCTGCAGCGTGACCGGCAGCGGCATCCGGTCGGCCACCTCCTGGACGGCAGCCTCGAGCCCGTGATCCACCAGCACCCGCGGATGAATGCCTCGGACCGCGGCCCGCAGGTCCGCCAGCGCCGCCTCGGCCTCGGCGTGCGCCTTCACCACCAGGCGCCGCCCCTCGCCGTCCGGCAGATCCAGCTCGGCCAGGCCCAGTGTCATGGTGAGCCCGACGAGCCGCTGCTGGACCCCGTCGTGCAGGTGCCGTTCGATCCGCACCCGCTCGGTCTCGAACGCGTCGACCAGATCCAGCCGGGAACGGCGCAGCTCGGCGAGATTGCGTTGCAGCTCCTCCTGCCGCGGGCCGAGCATGGCCTTCGCGAGGGACGCCTGGGCGCCCGCGACGACCCCGATCAGGTACGAGCTGACGACGTAGAACACCGGTCCGAACAGCAGCAGGAACAGCAGTCCTTCCCGCGCCGTGTCCATCGTCCACGGCCCCATTCCCATCTGGTCCCCGTCCGCGATGACCGGCGCCGCGAGCGTCGTCACCAGCACGGTCGCGCTGATCCCGGCGAAGAGGGCACTCAGCGGCCAGACGACGGTGCCGAGCACGAAGCCGTACCCCAGCGCCCGCATCGACGCCTGCTCCCGCCTGCGGAACGTGAGCTTCGCCCGGGACGTCAGCCCGGCCGGCAGCTTCGCGTGCGGGCTCTTGATGCCGTCGAGCAGCATCAGCCCGGCCCGGCGCCGCTCCACCGAGCCGATCGCCGCGCCGATCAGCGGGAACGCCGTCAGCATCAGGATCCCGATCAGGATCGGGCTCAGCAGCGCGCTCAGCCCGGCCAGCCCGACCAGGACCACGATCGACACCATGCCGATCGGCACGGACGTGAACAGGTACGCATAGCTCCGCCACGGCCACGAGGAGATCAGGTAGCGCGGCGACGCCAACGCGGCCCACACGGTCATGCCTCAACCCTAGGGCGGCGGCCGTCCGCCGGGCGGTAGCGTGCGCGCTACTCCAGGTCTCCCGCGCAGGCCAGGGCGCGAACCGTCGTACGGCGGTTGGCTGGCTACATGACCGCTACCGCGCCCATGTACACCGCCTCCACGCCGATCGAGCCGCCTGCTCTGGTGCTGGACGGAATCACCAAGACGTACCGTTCCAAGGCGGGAGCGGTCGACGCGCTGCGCGGGGTGACCTATCACTTCGCGCGGGGCTCGTTCACCGCGGTGATGGGCCCGTCGGGCTCCGGCAAGTCGACGCTGCTGCAGTGCGCGGCGGGGCTCGACCAGCCGACCACGGGGACCGTCGTACTCAACGGAGTCACGCTGCTCGGGCTGAACGAGGTCGAGCTCACGAAGCTGCGCCGGGCCGAGATGGGGTTCGTGTTCCAGGCGTACAACCTGCTGCCGTCGCTGACCGTGTACGACAACGTGGCGCTGCCGCTGCGGCTGACCGGTCGCCGCCCGGCGCGCAGCGACGTACTGCGCGTGCTGGAGCAGGTCGGTCTGGACGGGAAGGCGAAGCGGCGGCCGGCCGAGCTGTCCGGCGGTCAGCAGCAGCGTGTCGCGATCGCGCGGGCGCTGATCACCCGGCCGTCGGTGTTCTTCGCCGACGAGCCGACCGGCGCGCTGGACAGTGGCACCAGCCGCCAGGTCCTCGGGCTGTTGAGAGAGGCAACCGACCGAGCCAGGCAGACCGTGGTGATGGTCACCCACGACCCGGTCGCGGCGGCGTACGCCGAGCGGGTGCTGTTCTTGTCCGACGGACTTCTCGCCGGCCACCTCGACCGTGCCACGCCCGCGCAGATCGCGGCGGCGATGAGCGAGCTGGAGCGGTGATGTTCTCGCTCAGCCGGCAGACCGTCCGCCGGAACTGGTCGCTGTACGCCGGATCGTTCGTCGCGCTGGCGGTCGGGGTGTTCCTGCTCGGGCTGGCCGCGACCGCAACGGCCGCGACGGTCGCGTACCACGGACCCGCCTCGGCGAGTATCGCCGTGACCACGCTCGGCGGCGACGGTACGCCGCCCGAGCGGGTCAAGGTGCCGCTGTCGGACGCGGACGTGTCCGGTTTGCAGACCGTGCTCAGCATGGTCGGCACGCTCTGCGGGTTCATCACGATCTTCGTGATCGCCAGCACGTTCGCGTTCGCCGTCGCGTCGCGGCGGCGCGAGCTCGGGCTGCTGAGGCTGATCGGCGCGACGCCGCGGCAGATCCGGCGGATGGTGCTCGACGAGGCACTCGTCGTCGCGCTCGCCGCTTCGCTCACCGGGGCGTTCTTCGCCCAGCTCGCGACGCCGGTGCTGCTGCGCAAGGCGTCGTACACCGAGCTGGCGCCGGTGAAGCTCGAACCGGCGTCGCCTTGGGTTCCGCTCGCCATCGCGGTCGGGGCCGGGTTGCTCGTTGCGATGCTCGGCGCCCGTTCGGCGGCGCGGCGGGCGGCGCGGGTCGCACCGGTCGACGCGCTCCGCGAGGCCGCGCTGGAGCCGCCGCGGATCGGGCCGGTGCGGGTCGTGTTCGGGGTGGTGTTCCTGGCCGGCGCGGTCGCGATGCTGACGCTGATCCGGCCGTCGAGCGGCGAGGGCGCCGTACCGCTCGCGATGTTCACGCCGATGGTGCTGGTGATCGCGCTGACGCTGCTCGCACCCCTCGTCGTGCCGCCTGTGGCACGCCTTTGGGCAGTCCCCGTCGTGGCGTGGACCCAGGTGTCGGGCCGGTTGGCGCGCAGCAACGTGCTCGCCGCACCGCGGCGGAGCGCGTCCCTGGCCGCGCCCATCCTGGCGATCTCAGCGATCGCCGGCTCGATGGTGCTCAGCCTGAGTTTCGCCGCCGACAGTGCCGAGGCGACGATCCGTGATGCTGTTCGCGCCCCGATCGTGGTGACCGGAGCACCACCTCTCGACGGCCCCGGAGTGGAAGCGGTTGATGCTGGGCTGCCTGTTCAGATGGTGCGGGTTGCGGCGGATTACGCGGAGCTGGAGGACGCGGAAGGAATCGATCCGGAGATCGCCTCGCGGACGCGGGATCTGCGCGTGCTGTCCGGTGACCTCGGGAAGCTCTCCGGGAACACTGTTGCCGTCAGCAAGGAGATGTCGGGGTTCGAGGGGTATCGGGTCGGCGACGAGGTCTCGGTGGTGTTCCTGGACCGGGCGGCGGTCAAGCTGCGGGTGGTCGCGGTCGTGAAGGACGCGTTCGGGGTGAACCCGTCGTTCCTGATCCCGCTCGACGTCGCGCGTCAGCACTCACCGGGCGCGCAGGTCGAGCGCAGCTTCGTGCTGCCGGCCGACGGCACCGACCCCGCCGAGCTCGTACGGCGGATCCCCGGCGCGCAACTGGCGACCGGCTGGGAGGCGGACCAGGCCGTCGGCGTACGGAAAGGAAACCAGCTCGGGCTGGTCATGCTCCTCGGCCCGGCCGCGCTCTACAGCGCCATCGCGATCGCCAACACGCTGCTCATGGGGAGCCTGCAGCGCCGGCGGGAGTTCGTCACGTCCCGGTTGCTCGGAGCGACGCCGGCGCAGATCCGGCGGATGGTGCTCTGGGAGTCCGCCCTGGTCGGCGCGGTCGCGCTGAGTCTCGGGACCGCGATCACGGTCGCCGTCGGGATCCTGATCCGGCACGCGATGACGGCGGGCGTGGCCGACGTACCCGTCACGGTGCCGTGGGGCGTGCTGCTGGGGATCGGCGCGCTTTGTCTGACCCTGGCGGTAGGGTCCGCTCTGGCCCCGACGACGTACATCCTGCGCCGGTCACAGCCCGCTGCAGCGGTCGAGTAATGCTGGACCAGACCGCTCAGCGGCCGGAGATCGGACGCCGGGCGGGTCGTGGCCGGGCAAACCGCCGTTCACCAGGGACAATGGGCACGGCGCCGACCGTCGCGGCGCCGGACCGCTTGATCGAGGAGTTCGTAGACCCGCATGGCACGCCGTACCAGCACCGCCGAACCCGAGGACTTCGAGGAGCACATCCTCGACATCGACGTCTCCGACGAGATGCGCACCAGCTACCTGGAGTACGCCTACTCGGTGATCTACTCCCGGGCGCTGCCGGACGCGCGGGACGGGCTGAAGCCGGTCCAGCGGCGGATCCTGTTCTCGATGGCGGAGAACAACATCCGCCCGGACCGCGGCCATGTGAAGTCGGCCCGCGTGGTCGGCGAGGTGATGGGTAAGTACCACCCGCACGGCGACGGCGCGATCTACGACGCCCTGGTCCGGACCGCTCAACCATGGTCCATGCGCGTCCCCCTGATCGACGGACATGGCAACTTTGGAAGTTTGGACGATGGTCCGGCGGCCATGCGCTACACGGAATGCCGGATGGCGCCGCCGGCGATGGCGATGACCACCGGGCTGGACGAGGACGTCGTCGACTTCAAGCCGAACTACGACGGCCAGGAGACCGAGCCGTACGTACTGCCGGCCGCCTTCCCGAACCTGCTCGTCAACGGCGCTGCCGGGATCGCGGTCGGGATGGCCACCAACATGGCCCCGCACAACCTGGTCGAGGTGATCCAGGCGCTGCGGCACCTGATCAAGACGCCGGAGGCCGACCTCGACGACCTGATGCGGTTCGTCCCCGGGCCGGACCTGCCGACCGGCGGCAAGATCGTCGGCCTGGAAGGCATCAAGGACGCCTACGCGAGCGGCCGCGGCAGCTTCAAGATGCGCGCCACCGCCCGGATCGAGAACGTCACCCCGCGCCGCAAGGGCATCGTGGTCACCGAGCTGCCGTACTCGGTCGGCCCGGAGAAGGTGATCGAGAAGATCAAGACCCTGGTGCAGAGCAAGAAGCTCCAGGGCATCGCCGACATCAAGGACCTCACCGATCGCACCCACGGCACCCAGCTGGTGATCGAGGTCAAGAACGGGTTCGTCCCGGAGGCCCTCCTCGAGCAGCTCTACAAGCTGACCCCGCTCGAGGACGCGTTCCACGTCAACAACGTCTGCCTGGTCGAGGGCCAGCCGCGCACGCTCGGCCTCAAGGAGCTGCTCGGGGTCTACCTCGAGCACCGGTACGACGTGACCCGGCGGCGCAGCGAGTTCCGCCGGAAGAAGGCGCAGGACCGGCTGCACATCGTCGACGGCCTGCTGATCGCGATCCTGGACATCGACGAGGTCATCCAGGTGATCCGCAGCAGCGAGGACTCGGCCGAGGCGCGGTCCCGGCTGATCGAGATCTACGACCTGTCCGAGATCCAGGCGAACTACATCCTGGACATGCCGCTGCGCCGGCTGACGAAGTACTCCAAGCTCGAGCTGGAGACCGAGAAGGGCGAGCTGGAGCGCGAGATCGAGGCGCTGACCGCGATCATCGAGGACCCGCAGCTGCTCCGCAAGATGGTCTCCGACGAGCTCGCCGAGGTCGCGAAGACGTACGGGACGCCGCGCCGGACCGTGCTGCTGGAGTCGTCCGGTGCGACCAAGACGGCCGCCGTGCCGCTCGAGGTCAGCGACGACCCCTGCTGGATCCTGATGAGCTCGACCGGGCTGCTCGCGCGCACGAACGGCGTGGAGCCGTTCGGTTCCAGCGAGTCGCGCGCGAAGCACGACGCGATCGTGTCCGCGGTGAAGAGCACCGCCCGCGGTCAGTACGGCCTGGTCACCAGCGCCGGCCGGTTGATCCGGCTCGAGTCGCTCGACCTGCCCGCCGTCCCAACGACCGCGAACGCGCCGAACCTGCAGGGCGGCGCGCCGATCGCCGAGTTCGTGTCGCTGGAGCCGGGTGAGCGGGCGCTGGCACTGACCACGATGGATCCCGACTCGGTCGGTGTCGCGCTCGGGACCGCGGGCGGCGTCGTGAAGCGCGTCGTTCCGGACCACCTGAGCAACCGCGACTCGTGGGAGATCGTCGGGCTGAAGGACGGCGACCAGGTCGTCGGGGCGATCGAGCTGACCACCGGCGAGGAGGAGCTCTGCTTCATCACGTCGGACGCCCAGCTGCTGCACTTCCCGGCGTCCGCCGTGCGGCCGCAGGGCCGGACCGCGGGCGGTATGGCCGGCGTCCGGCTCGCCGCGACGGCGAAGGTGGTCTTCTTCGGCGCCGTCGACACCGCGCGCGAGGCGCAGGTGGTGACCATCGCCGGCTCGTCGTCGGCGCTGCCGGGGACCGAGGTCGGCGCGGTGAAGGTGACGCCGTTCAGCGAGTACCCGGCCAAGGGCCGCGGGACCGGCGGTGTGCGCTGCCAGCGGCTGCTGAAGGGCGAGGACGGGCTCCTGCTCGGGTACATCGGCACCGCGCCGGTGAAGGCCAGCGCGAGCAGCGGCGCACCGGTGGAGCTGCCGCCTGTCGACATGCGGCGGGACGGCTCCGGCGTGCCCGTGGCGCAGCCCATCGCTGCGTGCGCTTCCGATCTGGCAGGCTGACTCCGTGAAGAGAGTGCTCGCGCTCGGCGCGATCGTCGTACTCGCGGTGGCGGGCTGTACCGACAAGAAGGATTCGGGCGGCGGGGGCCAGTCCGGTGGTGACGCGGTCGCGCTGCTGACGGACGCCAAGAAGACCATCGACGAGGCCTCCAGCGTGCACATCGTGCTGACCGGGCGCGACCTGCCGGACAACGCGCAGACGCTCGCCAGCGGTGACGGCGTCGCGACGCACGCACCGGCGTTCAAGGGCAAGCTGACGGTCCGCTCGTCCGGTTCGCCGATCGACTCCGAGGTGGTGGCGGTCGGGGGCAAGGTCTACGCGAAGGTGTCGTTCGCGCCGGCGTTCATCGAGCTCACGCCGTCGCAGCTGGCCGGGCTCGGCGCACCGGACCCGGCGGTCCTGCTCGATCCCGCGAAGGGCCTGACTGCGGTCCTGCCGGGCCTGAAGGACCCGAAGGTGAAGGGCGAGACCCGCGAGGGCTCGAAGGTCCTCACCGAGGTCACCGGCTCGGTCCAGGGCAAGTCCCTGCAGGGCATCTTCCCGAAGGCGCCGGCCGACCAGGACTTCCCGAGCACCTTCAAGATCGACAAGGACACCAAGCAACTGGTCTCGGCCACCATCACCGGCCCGTTCTATTCCGGCGCGACCAGCAGCTACGACGTCACCCTGGACAAGTACGGCGAGAAGGTCGAGATCACCGCGCCGTGAGCACGGCGAGGACCCGTCTCACGCTGGCGTCGGTCGCCGTCGCGTTCGCGGCGGCGGACACGTACGTCGTCGTGCTCGCGCTGCCGGACATGATGGCCGGGGTCGGGTTGTCGGCGGACGAGCTGCAGCGGGCGGCGCCGATCATCTCGGGGTTCCTGCTCGGGTACATCGCCGTCCTGCCGCTGATCGGCCGGATCGCGGACGTCGCCGGGCGGACGCCGGTGCTCGTCGGGTCGCTGTTGCTGTTCGCGGTCGGGTCCTTGATCACGGCCGGCGCCTACGATCTGTCCCTGGTGGTAACCGGTCGGTTTCTCCAGGGCGTCGGCGGTGGCGGCCTGGTTCCGGCCACGTTGGCGCTGGTCGCCGACCTCTGGCCGGCGGAGCGGCGCGGCTTGCCGCTCGGCGTGGTCGGGGCGGTGCAGGAGCTGGGCTCGGTGCTGGGTCCGCTGCTGGGTGCCGTCGTCCTCGCGGTGGCCGACTGGCGCTACATCTTCTGGCTGAACCTGGTGGTCGCCGTCGTCCTCGCGCTCCTGCTCCGCGGCCGCTGGCGCCCACGGGTCTCGGAGGCGGTCGGCCTGCTCGCCTGCATCGCTCTCGGCCTCACGCTCACGGCACCTGATCGACTCGCCTCCGGCGTCACGCTCGGGCTGCCCTTCGTACCGTTCACCGGCACGTCCCGCCTGCTCACGCCGATCGGAGTCGCCACGCTGGTGCTGGCGCTGATCTGGCTCGGCCTCGTGCTGCGGCGCGCCCGCGGTCACCTGGCGGAGGTGCTCTCGCAGGTCGATCTGGTCGGCGCGGTGCTGCTCGCGCTCGCACTGGCCGGTGTCGTGCTGGCCTTCGCGACGGCCGATCCGGAGCGGGAGCTGATGTCTCCCGCGGGGCCTTGGTTGCTCGTCGCGGCCGCGGTGTTCGCGGCCGGGTTCGCCTGGTGGCAACGGCGTACGGCGGCTGCGATCGTGCCGCGTGGGTTGTTGGGCGGTCGTCCCGCGTGGGGTGCGCTGGTGGTCAGCTTCCTGATCGGCTGCGCGTTGATCGCGGCGCTGGTCGACGTACCGGTGTTCGCTCGCACGACCCAGGGCGGCGGTCAGTTGGCGGCTGCGCTGGTGCTGTTGCGGTTCCTGATCGCGCTGCCGGTCGGCGCGGTCGTCGGCGGATGGCTGACGCGGCGGTACGGGCTCGGGCTGATCACGGGCGCCGGGCTCGGACTGTCCGGGGCCATGTTCGTGGTGATGGCGTTCTGGAGCCGTACGGCGCTCGATCACTGGCCGGCGACCGTCGTCCTGCTCGTCTGCGGCTTCGGGTTCGGGCTGGCGTTGTCGCCGGTGAACACCGCGATGCTCGGCGCGACGCCCGCCGACAGCCACGGACTGGTCAGCGCGCTCGTGGTGGTCGCCCGGATGGTCGGCATGCTCGTCGGCGTCTCGGCCCTCACCGCCATCGGCCTGCGCCGGTACTACGCGATTGCCGAGGGCATCAAATCGCCGAACGAACTGTGCCCGGACTCCCCCGGCAACTGCCGGCCGTTCGTGGACGCGCTGCGCGACGCCGCCGTTTCACAAGTTCACGCGATCTTCGCCGGCGCCGCGGTCTGCGCGTTCCTCGCCGCCGTCCTCGGGGTCCTGCTGCTCGGCCGGCGCGGTGCCGGGCCCGGCGCCCGGCGTGGTGCAGCGCACACATGATGATCATCATGAGGGACAGGCGTCTCAGGTCGCGTACCGTAAAGCCGTGATCCCTGCCCCTGCCGCCGACCTGTGCTCGACGTACTGTCGGGTGCTGCGGGAGCCGTTGCCCGGCACGGCGGTGGTGGCGACCGGATGGGTCGTCGTCGAGCAGCCCGGCCCGTGGGGCGCGAAGGCGCCGACGCAAAGTCACCTCGATCCCGTTTTCGGTGGATCCTTCGACGACAAGTGCAAGAAGGTCGACGTCCGCTTCGGTCTGATCCGCTCCCCCGGCCGGCACGCGGACTTGGTCGAGCGGTCGCACCAGGTGTTCGTGGCCTCGACGATCCCCGGCAGGACCTGGCTGCTCGGCGGACAGGTCGCGGACCCGTCCGAGCTGGCCGCCCTCGACCTCGGCGCGGTCGCACGCGGTGACCGTAAAGCGGTCGCCGCGTCACTGCCCGCGCTGGTGCCGGTCGACGAGCCGATCGTGCTGGTCTGTACCAACGGCAAACGCGACGAGTGCTGCGCGATTCTCGGCCGGCCGCTCGTGTCCGGGCTGGCCGAGCGGGCACCTGGGCGGGTGTGGGAAGCCAATCACCTCGGCGGGCACCGGTTCGCGCCGACCGCGACGTACCTCCCGGCCGGCACCATGCACGGGCATCTCACGGTCGAGACGGCGGTCGAGGTGCTCGCCGCGGCCGACCGTGGCGAGACGGTGCTGACCGGGTTGCGCGGCCGGTCCACGTGGACCAAGCGCGGTCAGGCCGCCGAGGTCGCAGTGCGTGAACTCACCGGGGAGCTCGCCCTGGACGCGTTCCGAGTCGTCGGTGAACACGCCGACACAGTCGCTGTCCAGCACGTCGACGGCCGATCGTGGACCGTGCCGGTCACGAGTGCACCAGCTGATCCACCCCGACCTGACTCCTGCGGAAAGGAAGCATTCGCCATGTCTGTCCTGCAAGCCGGTACCCCCGTGTCAGGATCCGTGCGATGAGCGGCGGTTTCGACGACGTGCTCGCCGCCAACGCCGAGTACGCCGCCGACTTCCACTACGGCGGGTTCGACGGGATCGCCCATGCGGGGATCGGCGTGGTCACCTGTATGGACTCGCGGATCCCGCCGCTGGAGATGCTCGGCCTGAAGCCCGGCGACGCGAAGGTCCTGCGGTCCGCCGGCGGCCGGGTCACCGAGGTCACGATGACCGGCCTGGTGCTCGGCGTCCAGCTGCTCGGCGTCCGCCGGATCATGATCATCCCGCACACCCGCTGCGCGATGGCCGCGATGTCCGAGGACGACCTGCGCGCCAAGGTCGAGCTCGCCGCCGGCAAACCGGCCGGCTACCTGCCGATCTCGGTCATCCCCGACCAGCACGAGGCCCTCCGCCGCGACGTCGCCGCGGTCCGCGAACACCCGCTGATCGGCGACGAGATCCTGGTCGGCGGCTTCATGTACGACGTCGACACCGGCCGCATCGCCCAGATCGACTGATCAACTCAGCACGACTTTGCCGGTGTCGAGCTCGTAGTACGCGCCGGCGAGCTCGAGCTTGCCCGCCTTCTCGAGCGGGGCGATGACAGGTGACTGACGGAGCTTGGCCAGGGTCAGGTCGACGTTGGTCCGGATCGCGTTCGTCAGTCGGTCGCCCGGTGTGCCAGTGGCGCCCTGCACCGCCGGTGTGAGGGCCTCGACGACGTAGTCGATCTCGCCGTGGTCGGCCGTGCGGTGGGCTGAGTCGACGGCGTTCATCGCGGCGGTGAGGGCGCCGCACCGTTGGTGGCCGAGGACCATCAGGAGCGGCGTGTGCAGCTCGGCGACGCCGAACTCGACGCTGCCGATGACCGAGTGGTCCAGGGCCTGACCGGCGCTCCGTACGACGACCAGATCGCCGAGGCCCTGGTCGAAGACGAGCTCGATCGGCACCCGGGAGTCGACGCAGCCCAGGATCGTCGCGAACGGGTGCTGTCCCTTGCTCACCGCGATCCGGCGGGCGATGCCCTCGTCCAGATCCTGTTCCTGAGCGGCGACGAAGCGCGCGTTACCTGCCAGCAATCGCTCCAGCACTGCGTTGCCATCAGCAACCACCGGCGGACTTGCAGGACTTGGCGCTCCGCCGGGCGCAGAACCCGAGGCACCGCAGCCGGCCCCCAGTGCGGCCGGAATCGTCGTGGCGAGCACAGCAGCGAGAACTCGCCGCCGTGACCAGGCAGGTGTCGGGAAGCGAAAGGGGGAAGGCATCATCGGGGTGCTCCTCACGCACAGACGGCGGGGCGGGTCCGTCTCCTCGACCGTAACAGATTGCATACAGTCTGCAGTACCCACGACCGGTGAGGATCTCTCGGATCGCGGGCGAAAATCTGATAGACAGCCCTTATGAGACTCCGCCCCAGCTCATTCCACCGTTCCCTGGTCGCCGGCGCCTTGGCGTTGACCGCAGTCCTGTCCGGCGCACCGGTCGCCCACGCGGCGTTCCCCGACGCCGCGCCCGCGTATCGCGGCGGCCCGGTGACCGGATGCCTTGATCAGTCGATCGTCGGCACCGTCGAGGAGCAGCGGCTCAGCAGGGGCGTCAACGGCGGCCCTTCAGTACCCGCCGAGATTCTCCGCCGCTCGGGCTTCGATCGCCAGGTCGACCTGTTCACCCAACTCCTGTGCCGGGTCCCCAACCACCAGGCCGCCACGGTTCTCGTGCGCACCCACGGCGAGGCCCTCTGGCGTGCGGCGACCCGCCGCGCACAGCAGGCACCACAGGGCTCCGACGCGCTACCGTCCACCGATGACCGCGGGCTGTACTGGGCGCGCATCTCGATGGCCCTCGCCCTCCGCCAGTGGCAACCCTCCTTCGGTCTCGGCACGGCGGAACGCGACAGCCTGATCCGCTCGTTCGAGTACGCCTCCCGCGGCATCACGAGCACCCGCTTCGCCCCGGGCGTCCGGAAGATCCTGCTCACCGGATTCGACCCGTTCACGCTCGACGCAGACATCCGGATCGGCAACCCGTCCGGCGCCAACGCGCTCACCCTCGACGGCCGCCGCTGGACCGTGAACGGCACAGAGTACGAGATCCAGACCGTGGTCTTCCCGGTTCGGTACACCGACTTCGACGAGAGCATGGTCGAGAACGCGCTCGCGCCGCACTACCGCCCAGGTCCGCAGCACGCGGATCTCGTGATGACCGCGAGCCAGGGCCGGGTGGGCATCTTCGACCTCGAGGTCTTCAACGGGCGCCGCCGGTCCGTCAGCTCGATCGGCGACAACAACAACCTCTGGGGCGGCGGCACGATCAGCGCTCCGGTCGTCTCCCCCAGCATGCCGGCGGGACCGGAGTGGATCACCTCCAGTCTTCCGCTCGCGCGGATGGCGCAGACCGACGTCACTCCGTTCCGGACGCGCGTCAACACGTCCGTGCTCGAGATCCCCGCCGGCCAGACCACGCCGGTGCGGCGGCCGGACGGCCCGACCACCGGGTCGATCGCGTCGGAAGGGGCCGGCGGCGGTTACCTCTCCAATGAAGTTGCCTACCGCAACACTCTGCAGCGCGACCTGCTCGACCCGTCGATGCCGGCCGGCCACCTGCACGTCCCGGTGCTGTCCTTCGATCTCGCCAACAAGACCGCGATCACCGACCCGACGTACGAGGCCAACCGGGACGCGATCGTCGCCGGTGCGCACGCGATCCTCCGCAGCGCCTTGTGATGCTCAGAATAGTGGTCATGTGATCACTATTCTGATCACAGCCTGAGCAGGTCGGACGTGTTGACGGGCAGGCCTGTCTCGAAGGAGCGGTTCGCAGCCAGGCCGGTCACCAGGGCAAGGGCTGCCTGACGTGCGTCCGCGATCTCGGCTCCTTCGGTCTCCTCACCGTCCAGCAGAGCCGCCAGCACTCGCGGGTCCGCGCCGCCGTGCCCCTCGTGATCGTGGTCGACGGTGTGGTCGATCGGCTCGGACCACAACGGCCGCAGCGTGATGCTGGTAAATGTCGACTCTTCTACATTCAGTTCGAGCCGGCCGCCGGATCCGTTGAACATCACGCGGTAGCCCTCGGCCGGCGAGTACGCGGTCAGGTGGTAGGTCATCGTCGCTCCGGTGTCGTACGAGACCAGCACCGCCATGTCGTCCTCGATGGACACGCCGGGGCCGAAGACGTTGCGGTCGCGGTAGTACCCGTCCTCCCCCTCGGCATCCAGATACAGGTCACGCATGGTCGCGTTGCCGGCCAGCTGCAGCGCGAACGGATCATCCGCAGCGGCGCTCGATCCGTGCGCTCGTAGGTAGTCCCGCGCGTAGCCGTGGTCGCGCCCCGGTCCGTAGAACGCCAGCTGTCCCTGCGCGTAAACCGTCCGCGGTTCCGCGCCGAGCCACCAGTTCACCAGATCGAAGTGGTGACTGGCCTTGTGGACCATCAGCCCGCCCGAGTTCGCCTTGTCGCGATGCCAGCGCCGGAAGTAGTCGGCACCGTGCGACACGTCGAGCATCCACTCGAAGTGCACAGAGTGCACCGACCCGATCGCACCGTCGGCCAACAGCTGACGTACCCGCCGATGCACCGGGTTGAACCGGTAGTTGTACGCGATCGACAACGAGCCGCCCGTCCCCCGGACCGTGTCCAGGATGCTCTGCGCCTTCACCGCGTCGGTCGTCATCGGCTTCTCGCAGATCACCCGTACGCCGGCGCGCAACGCGGCCTCGATGTACCGGTCGTGCGTCGCGTCGACGCTCGTCACCACGACGAGTTCGACGCGCTCGACCCGCAACATCTCCTCGTACCGCGCCGGCGGCCACTGATGCGCCGTACGGCGGCCGGCGGCGAGCAGCATGCGGTTGTGGAACGCCATCCGCACCGAGTTCGGGTCGCACAACGCGACGACGTCGTACTCGTCGCGCTTGGCGAGCCCTTCGGTGAAGAGCTGGGCCCGATGGCCCGTGCCGACGATCGCTGCCCGTACAGGCATCCGGACCTCCTATTGCTTGACCGCACCGGCCAGGCCGTTGACGAAGAAGCGCTGCAGCAGCACGAAGAGCAGGATGATCGGCGCGAGCGTGATCACGGTCCCCGCGCAGAGCAGGGTCCACTCGGTCGAGTTCTCGCCGATGAACGCGTACATGCCGATGGCCAGCGTGCGCAGCTCGGGCCGGCCGAGTGTGAACACCAGCGGGATGAAGAAGCTGTTCCAGGCGGTGATCGCGGTGAACAGCCCGACCGTGGCGAGCATCGGCCCGGACAGCGGCAGCATGATCCGCGCGAACGTCTGGTGGAAGTTCGCGCCGTCGACCTGGGCGGCGTCCTCGAGCTCCCGGTCGACGGCCATGAAGTACCCCATGAACAGGAAGGTTCCGAAGACCACTCCCCCGGACGCCTGGACGATGATCACCGACCACAGGCTGTTCAGCAGCTGCAGCCGCTGCATCAGGTCGAACACCGGGATGATCGTGTAGCCGTGCGGCAGGAACAGCGTCGCGGACACCAGCCCGAGACAGAACCCGCGCCCCGGGAACCGGGTCCGGGCCAGGACGTAGCCCGCGCAGGAAGTGACTACCAAAGTGATCACCACCGTGCCCAAGGTGATCAGAATTGTGTTCATGAAGTACCGGCTGAACGAGGCCTCCTGCCACGCGTTCAGGTAGTTCGCCCACAGGAAGTGCGACGGCATCGGGTTGAGCCCGTCGGTGAAGAAGTCGTCGTCGCTCTTCAGCGAGCTGCCCAGCGCCCAGAACAGCGGATACAGCCAAGCCAGTCCGCTGACCAGCAGCGCGACGTGCGTCATCGCGGTCACTGCCCGGCGCCGTGTCATGCGATGCCTCCCGTCCCCCGCCGGCGGGCGAGCGTCCGCAGGACGACGACCTGCACCACGGAGAAGCCGATCAGCAGGACCCCGTAGACGAACGACGCCGCGGACGCGAGCCCGATGTCCGGCTGCACGGCGTTCGCGTTACTGCCGCCGAACGCCAGGTGGTAGATGTAGGTGTTCACGACCTCGGTCGCGAAGAACGGCCCGCCGCTGGTCAGCACCTGGACCAGGTCGAAGATCTGGAACGTGCCGATCACCGCGAGGATCACGATCACCACGCCGACCGCGCGCAGCATCGGGATCGTGATGTACCGGAATGTCGCGAGCCGGCCCGCCCCGTCCAGCCGCGCGGCCTCGTACAGCTCCTCCGGGATCGTCTGCAGGCCCGCGAGGAAGTACACGAGGTTGTAGCCGAATGTGTGCCAGATCCCGACCAGGATGATGATCCCGAGCGCGAAGTGCGGATCCCCGAGCCAGTCGATGTGCTGGTCGGTCACGTGCAGCGCCAGCAGGAGCGAGTTGATCGAGTCGCCGAAGTTCGACACGAGCAGCTGGATGACGACACCGATCACGGCGGCGGACGTGACGACCGGCAGGAAGAACAACGTCCGGTAGAACGACGCGAACCGCAGCCGCTTGTTGTTCAGCACGAGCGCCAGAGCCAGCGCCAGCACGAGCTGGACCGGTACGACGAACGCCGCGTACACGAAGGTGTGCCCGAGGGATCGCCAGAAGATGCTGTCGTGGACGATCTGCCGGAAGTTCCCGAACCCGACGAAGTCCGACGGATCGCCGATCCCGTCCCACCGGTAGAACGTGTAGCCGAGCGAGGCGACGATCGGGTACACCACGAAGACCAGCAGCAGCACCATCATCGGCGCGAGGTACACGTACGACCACAGGTACGTCCGGCGCCGCGCGCGACGTCGCCCGGCCGAGCGCGGCGGCTCGGCGCGGGAGACGTCCTCGCGGACCGTGGCGGTCATCACCATCAGGCGCCCGGCTTGGTCGTGTACGGCTTGGTCAGGTCCCAGTCCGCGAACGCGAAGTCCTTCGCGCTGACGCCCAGAGCCTTCTTGATCGCGTCACCCAGCGCCTGGTTCAGCTTGCCGGTCAGCTCGTTCAGCGCGGCCTGCGGATCCTTCAGCTGTCCGGTGTAGACGCCGGCGAGGACGTCGTTGATGTCCGGCTTCACACCCGGCAGCTGGACGGCGCTCACCTTCGGGTTGCGGATCGTCGGCTGCGGCCCGACCACCGCGGCGCCCGACATCGCGACGTACTGCGCGAACGGTGCGAACGTCACGCTCTTCGGGTCGTTGTTCTTCGCGTACACCGAGAGCCCCTGGCCCTGCTCGACCCACCGCTTCCCCGCTTCGGCGCTGTACAGCCAGTCGAACCATGCCCAGGCCTCGTCGGCGTGCTGGGTCTTCGAGTTCACCGCGACAAACTTGCCGCCGGGCGGACCGTAGAACAACGCCTTCGGGTCGCCGGCCGACGGCGTCGGCAGTGTGACCAGGCTGTAGTCGGTGAACTTGTGCTTGGTCCACTCCGGCTGGTTCCAGACGCCGCCGACCGTCATCCCGAACCGGCCGCGCTCGAAGAAGGCCCGGGCCTGCTCGTCGGAGATGCTCATCGAGTTCGGGTAGAACCAGTTCTTGTTCTTCCACTCGAGCAGCAGGTTGATGACGTCGAGGTAGTTCCGGTCACTGCCGAACGTCCACTGACCGACGCGGTAGTCCATCCCGTCGATCCCGCCGACCGCCGCGCCACCGGGTGATCCGGCGCCGCGGACGAACAGATCGAGCCACCAGGCCAGGGTCGTGTTCGTCGAGTTGCCGAAGCCGAACGGAGCTACCTTGCCGCCGCTCTTCGACGCGATCGCCTCGGCGGCTCTGGTGACCTCGTCCCACGTCTTCGGCACCTTCACGCTGCCGTCGGCGTTCGTCAGGCCGGCGTCCTTGAACACGCCGTGGTGGATGTAGAGCTGCAGCGACGGAGCGGGCGCGGCGAACGGTGCCGTGTAGACCTTGCCGCTGAAGACGTCGACACCTTCGACGAAGCTGTTCTCCGGGAATCGGCTCTGCCACGCGTCCGTGGCCCACTTGTCCAGTGGCAGCAGCCAGTCCTGCGAGATCTGCTGGCTGAGCTGCGGGCTCTTCGGCACCATCAGAATGTCGGGCGCGTTGTTGCTCCGGTAGGCCAGCGACACCAGGTCGGCGTACTTGTCGCTGACCTGCGTGGTCTTCTTGACCGCGATTCCGGGATGGGCCTCCTGGAACAGCTTGATCTCGTTGTCGACCCAGCCGGCCTGGCTGGCGTACCAGTCCCAGTAGGTGATGGTCGTCGCGGCCTTGGATCCTTTGGCCCCGCTGCTGTCCGACGAGCAGCCGGCCAGTGCACCGGCGCCGGCCATACCGGCTGCTCCCAGGAGCAGGGTCCGTCGTGAGATACGTGATGGCATGACTTGTTACCTCCGATGAAGGCCGGCGGCTGCCGCACCGCACGCCGGTGACGTGGACGAAGCGGTCTGCGTCAGCGCGCCGAGCCGCCAGGTGAGTGGGCTGCCGTCCCAGGTGACCGCCACGCGCCGCGGCCGCTGGAAGGGCAGGAAGGAAACGCTCTGACCGCGGTCCGAAGGCCCCGGGCTGAAGGCGTTGTCGGCGCCTATCGGCACCGGGAGGTAGTAGTTGTTCGCGTTCGAGTAGCCCCAGTACGCCGTGTAGCTGTTGTCGCCCTGGTTCCGGACGACACACGCCGCGGTCGGCTGGACCGGGTTGAAGGCGGTCTGCTCGACGCCGGCCGGCTGGAGCGCCGCGTCGTCGACGGACACCTGACCCGAGCCCGATCCCGACACGACCCACTCGGCTTTGCTGAGCGTTCCGCTCCAGCTGACCGGGACGTTGTTGGCGGCAAGCTTCGTCCAGCCGCTCAGCGTTCCGGACGCGAGCGGCACGGTCGTGACGGTCGCATCGGACATCGTGAGCTTCAGATCGATGCGCGCCGTCCCCGAGCCCGAGATCCAGGCCGACGTCTTGTACGACGCTCCGTTGGTCACCGAGACCGTCTGCGTCGGTGTGGCGCCGAGGATCGAGCCGGATCCACCGTGCACCACGCCGGTCTGTGCAGTGCAGGCGCAGGTCCAGCCATCGGTGCCCTGCTCGGCGTCGCCGTTGGTCAGCAGATCGCGGCCCGCGACCGTCTTCGCCATCGGCGCGAACGACACGTCGTCGACCAGCAGATCACCGGTTCCGGACGTCGTGCTGATCCACCACTCGGCCTTCGTCAGCGTGCCGGTCCAGGCGACCTTCGCGTTGGATGCCGAGATCCGCGCCCAGCCGCTGCTCGTCACCGGCGCCGAACCGAGCCGGATCGTCGTCGATCCGGTCGAGGTCGTCAGCTTCAGGCTCACCATCGCGGTGTCCGACCCGCTCGCCAGCCGTACCCAGGCGGACGAGTCGTACAAGCCTCCGTTCACCACCGCCACGCCCTGCGCCGGACCGGCCCAGGCCGCCGCACGTCCGGTGACCGACAGGTCGCCGCTGCCCGAATGCGGGGTCGTCGACGCGTTCTTCAGCGTGCAGGTGCCGAGGCAGTACCAGCCGGTCGTGTTCGTCTGGTTCTCGAGCGTCCCGTTCGCGAGCGCCGACGGCGTCGGCAGGTACGGCGTGGTCGCCGGCGGCGCCTGTGCGACGGGTGGGGTGCCGTTCGTCGGAGTGATCGCGAGATCGTCGAGAGCGCACTCGGTGGAGACCGGGTTCGGGTTCGACCACGCGAACGCCTGTATCCACTTGGTCCCGGTCGGCGGGGTGAAGGCGGCCAGCTTCTGTGTGTACGAGCGCTCGTCGGCGTACGTCAGCTCGTACTGGAAGGTCGGCGTACCGGCCGTCGCGCCGCCGCGCACCCCGGCGTAGCACTGGGTGCCGCCGCCGTTGAGCCTCCCCCAGCCGGACAGCAGGTAGCTCGTGCCTGGCGTGACGCCGGTGAGGTTCTGCGTGACGCCTGAACCGGGGCTCAGCGACAGCGCGGTGTGGCCGCTGTGCGCGTTCGCTGCGGTCGCCGGGCCGGTGCCGAGCGGGGTCCAGCCGCGGGTCCCGCTCTCGAAGTCGCCGTCGCCGATCGGGTTCGGTGTCTCTGTGCGCACGGTCGTGGTGATGCCGTCAGCGATCACCTTGACGGAGGCGCCGGCCGTGGTCGGCATGGCGACCTTCACCTGCTTCGAGATGCCGTTCACGGTGACCGTCACCAGGTAGTCACCGAGGAACCCGCGCGTCCCGAACGTCCCCGCCGCGCCGGTCTGACCGCTCACGCTCGTGTGCCACTGGCGGGTGATCAGGTCCTCCCAGACGAGCGCGTTCGGCTTGGGTGACCAGTCGTCGTTGTAGAGCGCGACGCGCGGGTTGTAGATGTTCTTCGTCCAGAGACCGAAGTTGCTGATCTGGTTCACGTTCGGGTTCGAGAACATCGCGGTGATGAAGTCGCGCGTGTAGTCCGCCTGCAGCTGCAGGTCGTCGGTGTCCACGTCGAACTCGGTGATCGCGACCTGCACGCCGAGCCCGGCGAACTGATCCACGATCGCGAGCAGGTCGTCGGGTGAGGTCAGTTGCACCCCGTTGAAGTGGCTCTCGAAGCCGACCAGGTCGATCGGAGCACCGGAGTCCTTGAGCGACTGCACGATGTCGTGGACATGGTCGCGGTGCCGCGTCTCCCAGCCGTTGTTCTCCACCAGACCGTAGTCGTTGAGCGCGAGCTTCGCGTTCGGGTCGGCCTGCCTCGCCAGCCGGAACCAGGACGCGATCTCGTCCGGCCCGAGGATGTCCTGCAGGCTGTGCTCGGAGTACGGCTCGTTCACCACGTCCCACTCGTCGACGATCCCGGCGAGCGCGCCGGCTACGTCCAGAACGTGGTTGTTGACGCGCGTCCGCAGCGCGGTCGGGTCGTTCTGCAGCGTGCTCAGATCCGCAGGCAGATAGCCCCACGACGGCCAGACCAGGTTGTGACCGCGGATCCGCAGCCCGTGCTCGCGCATCCACTGCAGTGCGGGCAGCGTGATCGTGTCCCGCTCGGTCTGGTTCTCCCAGTGGTTCCACTTCAGATTGTTGCCCAGAGCCCCTTGGTCGAAGATCGTGGACGCCTTGGTCTGGTACTGCGCGAGGTCGGCCGCGCTGATCCCGCTGGACGGATCGCCGATCAGCCGCGAGCCGTCCGACGCGGCGCCGAACTTGAACGCGCTGGTCTGCTGGACGGCGGACACCGTCGCGCCGCTGACCGGGTTGCCGGCCGGGTCGACGACGGAGACGGCGAGATTCCCCTTGCGGTACTGGTCGATACGCGCGTCGGCCGCCGTCCGCCAGGCCGCGTTCGCGTCGCGCCCGTCGTACGTCGCCTGCGGGTAGCCGGCCGGCGTACCCGGTCCCCAGTTCTGCACCGAGACACCGGCGATCTGGAACGTCTGCGCGCCGTACCCGAGCCAGAGGTTCAGGTGCGCCGCCGTTGTCGCACCGGCCGTGTACGTCGTGGTGGCGCGGAACGGGAACTGGAACTTCTGCCACTCCGTGCCGTAGCGCAGCGCGGCGTTGAGCGACTTCTTGTACGGCGACCCGTCGGTCTCGAACACGACGTGTGCGTTGCCGGCCGCCGGCGAGATCGCCCGCGCCCACAACGTCGCGACGAGCGCGTCCCCTTCGGTTACAGTCGCGGCGGCCGGTACGCCGAGCGTGATCTCGTACTCGCCGTCGAGGCCGGGGCTCTGCGGGCCGTTCGGGACGGCGATCTGGAGTGCCTTGCTGAAGTTCGGGTTGCCGGTGATCGGGACCTGTTCGGTCGCGTCGGCGGGCAGGCTCTTAAACTCGGTGAAGTTGGCGACGGCGTCGGGCGGGAGGACTTCCACGGGGGCGGCGTGCGCGGCCGGCGGGACCGCGACCACTGCGGCGGTCGCGAGCAGCGTGACGGTCACCCCGGTGGCCAGTTTTCTGATCACTGGAGGGTTCCTTCCAGAGGGCGCACAGCAGCGCGGACCCGCCGGCGGTACGCCGGGGTCCGGACAGGGACTGCTGTGATCGGGCGGTCGGGCGGGACCTCGATCCGGGCGGATCAGGCCTTGGCGGGCGTCGTGGTCGGCTGCGTGCGTCCGCGCGCGGATCGGGTCACGGGCGCCGGCCCGCAACTCGCCCGGACGATCAGGCTGGTCGGCATCACGAGCCGGGGAAGCTCGTCGGCCGGTTCCTCCGCCGCTTCTCCGGCGGGTGGTTCGTCGGTGGGCCCGATCGCGTCGAGGAGCAGCTCCGCGGCGCGCTTGCCCATGTCGACGAACGGCTGCTGGATGGTGGTCAGCGGCGGCCGGATCTGGGCCGCCGACTCGATGTCGTCGAAACCGATCACTGAGACGTCCTCCGGCACCCGCAGCCCGGCCTCGGCCGCGGCGGTCATCACGGCGTACGCCGTGACGTCCGAATGCGCGAACACGGCGGTCGGCCGCTGGTCCGCAGGCAGCGCGAACAGCTCCCGCGAGCGGGCGCGGATCTGCTCGGGCAGGAAGTCACCGGGTTTGGTGAGCTCGGGATCGGGCTGGATACCGGCGGACCGGAGCGCGTCCAGGTAGCCGCGGTAGCGGTCCTGGCAGCACCGGTAGACCATCCGGCCCTGGACACAGGCGATGCGCTCGTGCCCCAGCTGGAGCAGGTGGTCCATCGCCGTCAGCGCCCCGTCGTAGTTGTCGGCGGTGACCGACGGCAGGGCGACATCGGCGTCGATGGTGTTCACGAGGACGACCGGCAGGCCGTCGGAGTGCAGCTGGACGAGTGGTTCCAGCGGCTGCTCGTGGCTGACCACGAGCAGGCCGGACACCATGCTCGACGTGAGGATCCGGTCGATCAGCGAACCGTAGTCGCGGTCGTTGGTCGCGGTGTACAAGATGATGTCGAACCCGCTGCGCTCGGTCACCGCGGCCACCCCGATGTTGATCGAGGCAACCATGTGCCAGGACAGGCCGGGCACGACCATGCCGATCAGCCGGGTGCTGCCCTTGGCCAGCGCGGTCGCCGCGAAGCTCGGGACGTAGCGGTTGCGCCGCATCACCGCGAGCACGTGCCGCCGCGTCGCCGGGTCCACCTTCGGGCTGTTGTTCAGCACCAGGGAGACCGTCGACTTGGAGACGCCGGCCAGTGCGGCGATGTCCCGAATCGTCAGCTTCGCCATCCGCGGGTCCTTCTGGTCGATCCGTTGGACTGGTCCAACGGGGTGTGCACCGGAACGTAACAGCGGGCCGGAACGCCGTCAACACCTCGTCCGAAAACGGTTTCCCACCAGGCCATTGCGCCGTACGACGCACTCGTGTCACGATCGGCGCACCGTGTTGGACCGGTCCTACGCAGGCCGGGATCACCTGCCGGGACCGGTCCGGCACGCCGCGCCCGCAACGGGCCATCCAGGAGGCCGCCCATGCCGCCGTACGCCCTCGACGACTTCAGCTTCGACCTGCGCCGCGCCGTCCCGCCCGCCGGGATCTGGGTCCGCAGCGGGACGGGGACCGTCACCCAACTGGCGAACACCGTGTGCGGCGTGGGCGGGTGGTTCGCTCCCCCGCAGGCGGCGCCCGACAGCCGGTTGACGATCGCGTTCGAGGTCGACGGTCGGCGCGTCGTCGACGAGGCCAGGCCGGGCGCCGGCGATCGTGGCCTGCTCCCGGCCGGCGGCACCTGGTACCCGGACCGGCTGGTCCGGCGCGGGACCTACCACCAGTACGCCGATGGGCGGCTGACCTCGCTCGCCGTCGAATCAACGCTCATCGCGGGCGCGGCGGGGTACGAGCTCGTGCTGACGGTCCGGAATCGTTCCGCCAACGTCCACCAGATCACGGTGCTTCCGGAGCTGGCGCCCACGCGCGTGCATCGTGTGCCGTTGTCGGCGTGGGGCTGGGTGCCACCCGGGCCGGGCGCCGACGCCGAGATCGATGTCCACCATGGCTCTCTCGCGGCGACGCTCGTGCCGCACGCCTCGGCGACCTTCACGTTCGCGGTTGGTTCCTCGCCACGGCCGAGCCGGTGGAGTGTTGTCGACGTACTCGATCGTCTTCCGGTGCTCGCCTCGGACATCCCGGGCCTCGCGCAGTACTACCTGCGCTCGGTGGCGAGCGGTCTCGTGTGCTGGTGGGACCATCCGGGGTTCGTGACGCGGCCGTTCGTCGCGACGTCCGGGCTCGACGGCGGGGCGGTCTGTGCGTACGCGTGGGACACCGGCGGGTATGCGCCCAACCTGCTCAGCCTGATGCTCGGCGACGACGTCGTCGACGTCATCGAGTCGTTCCTCGACGCCGACCTCACCGATCGGTACGCGATCGCTCCCGACGGCACCGGCCTCGGCGTCGCCTACGCGTACAGCGGTTCCTCCCTCGTCGCCCTCGCCCGCGCGGCGGCCGCCCGTCGCCCGCTCGATCCCGCACTGGTGTCACGGCTGTACGACGTACTCGTCGCGCTCGACAAGCGGTTCCAGCCGGACGACCGGACCGGCGTACTGCGGGACTACGGCGATCAGGGCAATCTGCTCGAGATGCGCAGCTCCGGTTGGGAGCACGTGGTGGCGAGCCCCAACGCCGAGCGTGCCTGGGCGCTCGAAACCATCGCCGAGCTGTCCGACCTCACCGGCGCCGCGCTCCCCGCCGACGAGCTGCGCACCTCCGCCCGCCAGATCCGCAACGAACTCGTCCGCCAACTCTGGGATCCAGCAGCCAAGTGGTTCCGCAGCCGCTACCCCGACGGCCACACCGAGCTCACCTACTCGATTCAGGCCTACGACGCGCTCAGCGCCTGCCCGCCCGAGGTGGCCGCCGATCTTCTCAGCCATCTCCGCCCGGGCGCGTTCCTCGGCGAGTACGGCGTGAGCAGCGTCAGCGCCGAGGACCAACTCCACTACGAGACGGCCGACATCGACTGGTCCGGCGCCGGCGCGTACACCGGCGAGGCGCCGCAGCTCGCTCTGACGCTGTGGGAGCGCGGCGACTCCGATCTGGCGTGGGACATCCTGCGGCGGCTGTTCTGGATGGGCGAGCACTACCCGTACTTCCCGCAGGACCACTACTGCGACCGCCCCGGCGCACCGGCGTCCGGGCGACGCGTCAACATCATCGCCGGCCTGACCGGAGCCGAGGCCATCCTGCACGGTCTGCTCGGCATCCGCCCGCAACCTGACGGATCACTCGTCGTCCGCCCACAGCCCGGTGCGCCCGGCGCCGTGCAGCTCACCAACTACAACTACCGGGGTCGCTCGATCGAGGTCGCGATCGAGCCCGGCCGTACGGCGATCACCGTCGACGGCAGCGAGGTGGCACCTGGCCAGGTCGTCCCACCGCGTGTCACTGAGTGACACGCGAGCCTGGTCAGCAGGCCCGCGTCTCCCGGACATTTGGGGGACGCCCGCCGTCCGACGGGCACGCCTGGCTCGAGGACGCCTGGGGGAAGCTTGGCCATACGAACGTCCACCGACCTGCAACTGGGTCGGCAGGTCCGCGCTACACATGCCCTCGGGGCTCTCCAACTGCTGCTCGCCGTCGCCGCGTCGGTGGTCGGCACCCTGCTCAGCGGCTTCTTCGACATCGGGCGTCCGGGCACGCTGATCGGCGCTGGGATCGCACCGTTGGTGACTGCGGTCTTCACGACCCGGGGCAGTGGAGTCGCTCGGAGCATCGGCATCGGCGTACTCACGACGCTGGCACTGCTCATCACCGTCAGCGGCTTCACGATCTCCGACGTGCTGCGCGACGGCAAGTCTCCGGTCGCGAGCCGCGAGGGCACGTTCTGGAAACCTCCGCTGCCGGGGCCGTCCTCGAAGACGTCCGGGTTGTCGGTACCGGAGCAGGTCACGTGCCCGGCAACCGAGGTGCACCACACCGCCGACTGCCGTTTCGGCGTGAAGCCCGCCGGCAGTTCGACCGTCAGCGTGAACGGCGCGGCGCTCGACGGCCGCGACCAGGACGACTTCCGCATCACGAAGCAGTGCAAAGGCACTCTCAAACCCGGGACCGCCTGTTCCATCCGGCTGAAGTTCACCCCGTCCGCCGCGGGTGACCGCGAAGCCGAAGTCACCGTGCGGTTCGGGAGCGGGAGCACAGTGGTCGAGCTTGTGGGCAAGGGCGTCGACGGAGCGAACGGCTGCCGCGACGGGTTCGAACCGCGGCGTGCGACCGAGTCCGACACCGTCTGCGTGACGCCTGACGAGAAGGCAGCGGTACTGCAGCAGAACCAAGCGCACCAGGACGAGCATCGCGATCGCGGCGACGGTTACTGCGTCGACGGCTTCGTCTGGCGCGAAGCCACCTCGGCAGACCACATCTGCGTCACGCCGGCCCAGCGAACCGAAGCCGCACAGCAGAACGCGCAGAATTCCGAACGCTCAGCAGGTTAGGCGTTCTCGGCGAGGATCACCGCGAACGCCTCCACCACGGAGTCGACGTGGTGATCCGCGACCGGCGGATCGGCGGCGTGCTGGTTCCCGACGCGGATGGTTCGCAGGCCAGCCGCGATCCCACCCGCGACGTCGTACGCCGGGTGGTCGCCCACCATCCATCCGCCGTCGAGCTCGACGCCCGCGCCGGCCGCCGCTCGCTCGAAGATCTCCCGCTGCGGTTTGCGTACGCCGACCGCGGCCGAGATGCAGCAGTAGTCGACGGCCTGAGCGATCCCGGTGTGCTGCAACTTGCCTGTCTGCTGCACCACGGTCCCGTTCGTCACCACGGCGAGGCGCCACCCGGCCGCCCGCAGCCGCGCCAGTCCGTCCAGCACCGCGGGCTCCACCCAGGTGAACAACGGATGCTCCCGGTCGTACTCCTCCACCGAGATCGCCACGCCGAACCGCTCCGCGAACCCGGCGAACAACTCCGGCCGTGGGCGGAACCCGCCGTTGTCATGAGCAACCAGCCACTCGACCGCGTCGCTCCCCAACCCGGCGCGCGCCACGAACCACCGGGCCCACGCCAGGAACGCGCCGTCCCGATCGATCAGCGTGTTGTCGAGATCGAAGCAGACCAGGGCCACGGCGTCAGACGTCGATGCGGTTCTCGTCGAGCTCGTAGGCGCCCTGCACGAGGAACTCCTTGCGCGGGGCCACGTCGTTGCCCATCAACAGGTCGAAGACCTGGGCGGCGCCCTCGGCGTCGTCGACGGTGATCCGGCGCAGGGTGCGGTGCCGCGGGTCCATGGTGGTTTCGGCCAGCTGGTCGGCGTCCATCTCACCGAGACCCTTGTATCGCTGCGGCGGCTCCTTCCAGCGGACGCCCTTCTTCATCAGCTCGGCCGTCTTCCGCTGGTACTCCGCGTCGCTGTAGGTGTACAGGTACTTGTCCTGACCCTTCTTCGGGTTCGTCAGCTCGAACCGGTGCAGCGGCGGGACGGCGGTGTAGACCCGCCCGGCCTCCACCAGCGGCCGCATGTACCGGAAGAACAGCGTCGCGAGCAGGCACCGGATGTGTGCGCCGTCGGAGTCGGCGTCCGCCATGAAGATGATCTTCCCGTAGCGCGCCTGCTCGAGGTCGAACGTCCGCCCCGACCCGGCGCCGACCACCTGGATGATCGACGCGCACTCGGCGTTCTTCAGCATGTCGCCGACGGACGCCTTCTGCACGTTCAGGATCTTGCCGCGGATCGGCAGCAGCGCCTGGAACTCCGAGCTGCGCGCCAGCTTCGCCGTACCGAGCGCCGAATCACCCTCGACGATGAACAGCTCGGACCGGTCGACGTCGTTGCTGCGGCAGTCCGCGAGCTTGGCCGGCAGCGCCGACGACTCCAGCGCGGTCTTGCGCCGCTGCAGCTCGCGGTGCTGACGCGCGGCCACCCGTGTCCGGGACGCGGCGACGATCTTCTCCAGCACCGCGCGGGCCTGCGCCTTGTGCTCGCGTTTGGTCGAGGTCAGGAACGACTCGAGCTCGGTCTGCACGACCTTCGCGACGATCCGCGAGGCCGCCGGCGTGCCCAGCACTTCCTTCGTCTGCCCGTCGAACTGCGGCTCGGCCAGCCGCACCGTGACGACCGCGGTCAGACCCTCGAGGACGTCGTCCTTGATGATCTCCTCGCCGCTCTTCAGCAGCCGCGTGCCGTCGAGCGCGCTCGTGAAACTCTTCGACAGCGCCCGCTCGAAGCCGTTGACGTGGGTGCCGCCCTTGGGCGTCGCGACGATGTTCACGAACGAGCGCAGCTCGGTCTCGTACCCGTCGCCCCAGCGCACCGCGACATCGACGTCGAGGTCCCGCTCGACGTCGGTCGGGGTCATGTGGCCGGCATCGTCGAGCATCGGCACGGTCTCGGTGAAGTGGCCGGTCCCGGTCAACCGGACGACGTCGGTCACCTTCTGGTCGGTGGCCAGGAACTCGCAGAACTCCGAGATGCCGCCGTCGTGCTTGAACTTCTCCTCGGTGACCTCGTCGCCGCGCTCGTCGCGGATCACCAGCTCCAGGCCCGGCACCAGGAACGAGGTCTGCCGCGCGCGGGTGACCAGCTCGTCGTAGTTGAAGGTCGCGTCCTTGGTGAAGATCTGCCGGTCCGCCCAGTACCGGATCCGGGTGCCGGTGACGCCCCTCTTGGCCCGGCCGGCCTTCCGCAGGCCCTTGGCCGGCGTGAACGACGCGTTCGCCCCGTCGCCGTCGAACTCGCCGGCCACGCCGCGCCGGAACGAAGTGGTCCAGACCGTGCCGCCGCGGTCCACCTCGACGTCCAGCCGCGCGGACAGCGCGTTCACCACCGAGGCGCCGACGCCGTGCAGACCGCCGGACGCGTTGTACGACCCGCCGCCGAACTTGCCGCCGGCGTGCAGCTTGGTGAAGACGACCTCGACACCGCTGAGCTTGGTCTTCGGCTCGACGTCGACCGGGATGCCGCGCGCCCGGTCGATCACCTCGACCGAACCGTCCTGGTGCAGCACGACGTCGATCCGCTCGCCGTGCCCGGCCAGGGCCTCGTCGACGGCGTTGTCGATGATCTCCCACAGGCAGTGCATCAGGCCGCGACTGTCGGTCGACCCGATGTACATCCCCGGCCGCTTCCGGACCGCCTCGAGACCTTCGAGGACGAGCAGGTGGCGGGCGTTGTACGTCGGGTCGATCTCGGTACTGCGAGGCGTCGGGGCGGCCACAGGGCTCCTTCACTGGTTCACACGCTGACGCGTACAGCCTATGCGGCCGCACCCCCAAAACGCCGCAGGCATGCCCTCCGGTGACATGCGGCCGGGTACCGGAGGTACGTGTCGCGGCAGGTATCGATCCGGACTCTTTTCGAAGTGGCGTACGACACTCCGATCCCGAGCAGACGGTGACGGCTCCATGGCGCACAGTGAGAGAAGAAGCACTGCTCCTGCGTGACTCACCAGAAATCCGCCACTACCCGAAACGATTCCGCGTCAGCAAGCGTCATACGAGGACAGGTGGTTCGTCTCACATACGGACACGTTGTCCCCACCGGGAAGCGATCCGCATGTCAGGATGTTGCTATCTGGTGAGTACGGAACTAGATGAGATGAGGCCTCAATGACTACAGCACTCGCCCCGAGTTCGGCCCTGTCGGCCGCGGATCGTTGTGACCGCTGCGGTGCGCAGGCCTACGTCCGAGTCACCCTGACCAGCGGTGGGGAGCTGCTCTTCTGCGCCCACCACAGCCGGGAGCACTCGGAGAAGCTGCGCGACATCGCTATCACGATCCACGACGAGACCGGCCGGCTCGACGCCACCCCCGCGATCGCCACTGAAGACGAGCGGTGACCCACAGGCTGTTCTAAACGCGCCAACGGCGGCGCCAAAGTCAGACAGGCTTCGATGGCGGTTCACCCGGAAGGGTGACCGCCATCCTTTTGTGCGCGAACAGTCCCTTACACAACAGGTACTCCGGGGCCGGGGCCGTGCCGCCGCAATTCCTGCCAGGCCCGCGACAGCCTGCCGACCGCGTCCTCGAGGACCTGCTCCGAGTAGGCGAACGGCACCCGCAGGTAGTCGTCGTGCGCACCCGACGGATCCATCGCCTGTCCGGCGACCACCTCCACCCCGTGCCGCAGCGCCACCTGCGCGAAGACCCGCGCGTCGGTGTCCGGCAGGCGGATCCACAGCGCCGATCCACCGGTCGGCAGCGACCACTCCCACTCCGGTAGCCGCTCGGTCAGCAGCTCCCCCATCAGCTTCTTCCGCGTGGTCGCGACCCGCGCCCGGGCCGCGGTCAGCTCGCCGAGCCGCGGCAGCAGCCTGGCCGTCAGCGCCTGGTCGATGACCGGACTGCCGAGGTCGGCCAGCGCCTTGTGCCGGGCCAGCCGCTCGGCGACCGGCCGCGACGCCCGGATCCAGCCGATCCGCAGCCCGCCCCAGACCGCCTTCGACACCGATCCGATCGTCAGGACCTCCGCGTCGTCCGGCGCGTACGCGGCGAGCGGCGGCGGGATGTCCGGGCCCGCCGGGTCCCAGGCCGAGTACGCGTTGTCCTCGACCACCACGACGCCGTGCCGCGCGGCCAGCTCGGCGACCTGCCGGCGTCGGTTCGCCGACATCAGCCGGCCGGTCGGGTTGTGGAACGTCGGCATCACGAACAGCATCGCCGGCTGGTGCTCCGCGAACGCGGCCGCCAGCAGGTCGGGCCGGATCCCGGCGTCGTCCAGCGGTACGCCGGCCACCCGCCCGCCCGCCGCGCCGAACAGGTCGAAGCACCCCGGCCAGCTCGGCTGCTCGATGGCCACCGCGGCACCCGTCCGCAGGTACATCTGCGTCACCAGCGCGATCGCCTGATGCGCGCCGGTCGTCACCACGATCTCGTCCGCCGACGTCGGCAGTCCGGACTCGGTGAAGTGCTCCGCGATCCGCTCGCGCAGCACAGGCAGGCCGCGGGGGTGATAGCCGACGTCGCCGAGCAGGTCCGGCAGGTCGGTGGACGCCAGATCGATCAGCTCCGACGCCAGCTCGGGCAGCCCGGGGTCCACGGCGTACGTGAGCGAGATGACCTCGCCCGGCCCGACCGTGATCCGGTGGAACAGCGACTCGCCGTACCCGGCCGGCATCCGCTTGTCCGCTCGTGAACGGCCACGACCTGCCGCGCGTGCGACCGTCGTACCGCTGCCTTGCCGGCTCTCGACCAGGCCGCGGGCGCGCAGTTCGTCGTACGCCGCGACGACCGTGGAGCGGCTGATCGCCAGCGCGTCGGCCAGCCGCCGCTCGGCCGGGAGCCGGGCCCCGACCGGAAGCTCGGCGGAGCCGATCAGCGCGGCGATCTCGTCGGCGAGCCGCCGGTACAGGCCGCCGCTGCGGCCGCTCAGCCGGTGGCCGATCAGGTCAGCCAGCGCGGACGGGTCTCCAGAACGGTCCACTTCTCCTCGGATTGGCTCGGGTGGACTGCTTCCGACGCCGCCAGGCTAGTACGGCAACGCAGTCCAGTTCGAGGAGAAGACGATGGGGATCGGTCAGCTGGCGGGATTCGCGGGCGCGACGGCGGTGCTGGTCGGGATGCCCGGGCCGAACAATCTGTACATCTCGCTGCGCAGCATCACCCAGGGCCGCCGGGCCGGTGTCGTCTCGGCCCTCGCGATCGAGACCGGCACGCTGGTCTACATCGTCGTCACCGCGCTCGGCCTCGCGACGCTCGTGCGGACGTCGCCGACGCTGTTCGCCGCGATCACCGTCGCGGGCGCGCTCTACCTGGCCTACCTCGGCCTCAAGATGCTCAAGGCGTCGGCCGGCGAGCACTCGGCCGGCCTCGAGGTGGCGCCGCTCGGGCGCGTGTTCCGGGACGGTGTCGTGGTGAACCTGCTCAATCCGAAGGCCGCGCTGTTCTTCCTCGCGTTCCTTCCGCAGTTCGCGACCCGCGGCGCCGGCGGAGACCAGCTGCGCAGCGAGCTGTTGCTGCTCGGCGTCGGCGCGCTGCTGATCGGTCTGGTCTTCGACCTTTGCTACGCGGTGGGCGCCGACGCCATCGGTCGGCGCTTCCGCTCGGTCCGTACGACGAGCCGCTGGCGAAACCTGACCGTTGCGGCGATCTACCTGGGCCTGTCGGCGTTCGCGCTGATCACTGCCCTCTGACGACGGTCGCCTCGCCGCCCTCCCACCGCACGGACAGCCGCTCGCCGCCGACCAGCAGTCCGTCGAGCTCGAGCTTGTCCCACGGCACCGACTCCGCCGGGTTGACCGCGAGCGTGCCGCCCGGGACGTCGGGCTCGATACCGAGCGCGGCCACGAGCACCGCGACCGCCGAGGCCGCGGCCCACGCCTGCGGGCGGCACGAGAGCGGATACGGCGTCGGCGTGCTCTCCTCACTCGTCCCGCGGCCGCCATACAGCTCCGGCAGGCGGTACCCGAACGCCTCGGCGGCGCGCACCAGCCCTTCGACGTACGACGACGCCACCTCGGACTGCCCGCTCGCGAACAGGCCTTGCACCGTCATGGCGGTGTCGTGCGGCCACACGCTGCCGGTGTGATAGCCGAGCGGGTTGAAGCGAGTCATTGCCGTCGACAACGTTCGCAACCCGAAGCCGCTGTTCAGGTCGGCGCCGGCGAGGATGTCGGCGACCGTCTGCTCCTCGTCCGCGTCGAGCAGTCCGGTGCCGAGCAGGTGGCCCATGTTCGACGCGCGGCCGATGACCGGGTTCTTCGCACCGTCGAGGGCGATCGCGGGGTAGCCGTCGACCCAGAAGGCGGCGCGGAAGCGCTCCTGCAGCGCGGCTGCCCAGGCCCGCCACTCGTCGCCGGACTCACCGTGCGCCTCGAGCAGCTCGGCGCCCTTGATCGCGGCCGCGTACGCGTATCCCTGGACCTCGCACAGCGCGATCGGCGCGACCGCCAGCGTCCCGTCGGGCCACTGCACCGCGTCGTTCGAGTCCTTCCAGCCCTGGTTCGCCAGACCGTGCCCCGACTCGTCGATGTACTCGAGGAAGCCGTCGCCGTCCGGGTCGGCGTATTCCTTCATCCAGGCGAGGGCGCGCCGGAGGTTCGGCAGCAGGTCACGGACCTCGTCGGCGGGCATGCCCCAGCGCCACGCCTTGTGCAACGTCATGACCCACAGCTGGGTCGCGTCGTGCGTGCCGTAGTACACCGGCGGGAGGACGAGTCCGCCGCCGTGATCCGCGACCTCGGCGCGCAGCTCGTGCGGGATCTTGCCCGGCTGTTCCGCGGACCCGGCGTCGACCTTCGTGCCCTGCCTGGCGGCCATCGCGCGCAGCGTGCCCGCGGCGAGCGTGGGATCGACCGGAATCATCATGCCGGACGAGATCAGCGAGTCGCGGCCGAAGAGCGTCAGGTACCAGGGCGGGCCGGCGCCGAGGTAGCGGTCGTCGTCCGCGGCCAGTTGCAGTGCGCGAACGTCGTCCAGTGACCGGTCGAGCCAGCGCCCGACGCGCTTGTCGTCACAGCGGACGCTGACGTCGTACGGCGCGCGCTCGGCCGGCGGCTCGATCGAGAAGCCGGTGTTCGACTTCGGGAAGTCCGCGGTCACGCGCAGGGTGATCGTGAACTCCTCCCCCGGCTCGACATGCGGCGTCGCCGAGACCCCCGGGTCGGCGGTGACCACGACGCGGGTGTCGTCGTTCTCCCAGCGCGTCCGCTCTGGACCGTCAGGAAGCGGCGCGAGCTGCGGCAGGGTCGTGGCCGCGCCGCTGCGCACCGCGGCGGTTCCCGCGAGATCGGTGCCGAGGGCAACGTCCAGGCGACAGTCGACGGCCGCCCGGGAGCGGTTGACGAGCGTGATCCGCTCGGTCATGCCCGTGGAGTCGACGATGCGGGTCCGGTAGAGCATCACGGTCGGGTCGTGCCGGGTGTCGCCGAGGCCCTCGAGCATCGCGACGTACTGATGGGTGGCCGCGTCCTGCTCGTCGACGTGCACCGGGAGCGGCTCGTGCCCGTCGACTGTCACGCTCAGCCGGGACAGGATCCGGCGGTCCCGGGCGTACACGCCCTCGGCGCCGGATCCGGTGAGCTGCCCGGAGCGCGGCGACAGCACCACCCACGGAGCGGCGAGCGCGGTGACCAGTTCATGCAGTGGGGACGACATGTCTCCACCCTAAACGGCGCCGCGATGCGGTTAAGTAGGACTGTGGAGACTGGCGTGAACCTTCTGGTCGGCATCGCGATCTTCGTCGGGATCGCGGGCATCGTCGTGCCGATCCTGCCCGGGGCGATCCTCAGCCTCGCCGCGATCCTGGTGTGGGCGATCGTCGAGCACAGCGCGACCGGGTGGGTGGTGTTCGCGATCGCCGCGGTGCTGATCGGTGCCAGTCAGGTGGTCAAGTACGTCGTACCGGAGCGCCGGCTCCGGGAGGCCGGCGTACCGCGGCGGTCGATGGTCGTCGGGGTGCTGCTCGGTATCGTCGGGTTCTTCGTGATCCCGGTGGTCGGCATGTTCGTCGGCTTCCCGATCGGCGTGTACCTGTCCGAGCTCCAGCGTCAGCGCACGCACGCGGCCGCGTGGACCTCCACCAAACACGCCCTGCGCCAGACCGGCGTCTCGATCCTCATCGAGCTCATCGGCACATCGCTCGCCGCGGCTGTGTGGCTGGCCGCGGTCCTGTTCGTCGTCTGAACTGCCAGGGACTTTCCAGTCCCGCCGCAGCGCCGTCCAAGGTCCGCCACGAACGGTGGAGGGACCAGCGCCGGACACCTCCCGGCGCGCAACGGAAGGCACTGCAGTATGGCGTTGCATCAGAAGCTCATCGACAACCGCTGGCGGGCGGCCGGCACGATCGCCGCCGTCGCGGCGACCACTGTCGGTGGCGGCGTCGCGTTCGCGGCCACCGGGGACAACACCCCGGCACCCTCGACAGCACCTTCAGACGGTTCGTCCAACGGAACCCAGAAGGCGCCCGATCACGACAGGGGCCCGCGGGACGGCCTGTTCGGTGCGTTGCACGGCGAGTTCGTCGTCCAGAAGGACGGCGGCGGGTACCAGACGGTCGCCACGCAGTCCGGCTCGGTCACGGCGGTCAGCAGCACGTCGATCACCGTGAAGAGCACCGACGGGTACACCCGGACGTACGTCGTCAACGCGGACACCAAGGTGAACCGTGACGGCAAGATCGCCGACATCAAGACCGGCGAGACCGTGCGGATCCGGGCCGTCGTGTCCGGGGACACCGCGACCGCGAGCTCGATCGACGACGGCAGCAACCGCCCGGCCCCGCCGGACGGCGCCAAGCCCGGCACGTCGAAGTAGTCCGTCCACACGGTGAGGGCCGGTTGCGGCCGGTCCTCACCGCAGGCGACCTCTAGGGTCAGGTCGTCCACGCACCGTTCTTAGGTGATTGCCAGCTTCTTCTTAGGCCTGTCGGAGGTTGGTCCAAGCTGGGTCGGCCATTGTGAGAAGCACCAGTGCCGGGTGACGTCCCGGCACGCAGTACGGAAGGCACAGCAGGATGAAGCTCTCACAGAAGCGGTGGCGGCTGCTCGGCACCGTCGCCGCCGTGGCCGTGACCACCACTGCCGGCGGGGTCGCCTGGGCGGCCAGCAACGCAGACCCGACGCCGTCGCCGTCGGCCTCCCCGTCCAGCCCGTCGACGCCGGGTCAGCAGAAGCCGGGCGGACCGGGCAAGGGCGGCTTCGGGCACGGCGAGTTCGGGCTGGGCGGCGCGCTGCACGGCGAGTTCGTCGTACCGAAGGACGGCGGCGGGTACCAGACGGTCGCGACGCAGCGTGGCGAGGTGACCGCGGTCAGCAAGGAGTCGATCACCGTCAAGAGCGAGGACGGCTACAGCCGGACCTACACGCTGACCGAGGACACGCTGGTCAACGCCGCCCGCGACGGCATCGACGACGTGAAGACCGGGAACACCGTGCGAGTCACCGCCGTGGTCACCGACGGCAAGGCGACCGCAAGCTCGGTCAACGACGGCACCGTCCGCGACGCGGCCGGTCAGAAGTGGGGCTTCAAGCACGGCCCGCGCTGATTCACGTCGCGGACGACTCACAGCTGATTGCCAGGAACCTTCCAGGCTTCGCACGGTTCCCGGCGGCACACTGAGAGCATGAGTCCGCATCTGCTGGTCGTCGACGACGAACCGAACATCGTCGAGCTGCTCTCCGCGAGTCTGCGTTTCGCCGGGTACGACGTGACCACGGCGACGCACGGCGCGGAGGCGCTGCGCAAGGCCCGGGACGTGGAGCCGGACCTGGTGGTGCTCGACGTGATGATGCCCGGGCTGGACGGGTTCGAGGTCGTACGCCGGCTGCGCGGTGAGGACCGGCATGTGCCGGTGCTGTTCCTCACCGCCCGGGACGCGGTCGAGGACAAGGTCCTCGGGCTGCAGACGGGTGGGGACGACTACGTCACCAAGCCTTTCAGCCTCGACGAGCTGGTCGCCCGGGTGCGCGCGCTGCTGCGCCGGTCCGGTCATCGCGAACAGACCGCGACCGAGGCCGCCGTACTGCGCTATGCGGACCTGGAGCTCAACGAGGACAGCTACGAGGTGTTCAAGTCCGGCCAGGCGGTGCAGCTGTCGCTGACCGAGTTCAAGTTGCTGCGGTGCCTGCTGGAGAACGCTGAGCGCGTGATGTCGAAGGGACAGATCCTGTCCGCGGTCTGGAACTACGACTTCGCCGGGGACGCCGGCGTGGTCGAGTCGTACATGTCGTACCTGCGCCGTAAGGTCGACACCGGCGACCAGAAGCTGCTCCACACCGTCCGCGGGGTCGGCTACGTCCTGCGTACCCCTCGAGGCCCCAACTGATGGAACTGAACCACCGGCGGTTCGCCGACCGGTACCCGCTGCGCGTCACGATCGTCGTCGTCCTGCTGACGCTCGTCGCACTCGCGCTCGTCGCGTCCGGGGTCCTGGCGACCACAATCATGCGCGGCTACCTGCTCGACCGCGTCGACGACCAGCTCCGGCAGGCCGCGATGCCGCTGTCGCACGTCGCGACGGACCGGCGTCCCGTGCCGCGCCCCGGCGGCGGACCGGGACCGCGACAGCTGCCAAGTGAGTTCGTCGTGCAGTTCAACGACTCCGAGGGCACGAGCGACAAGGGCCCGGTCGGTTCCCGGCTCGCCGAGGCCGAGCCGCTGCCCAAGCTGCCGACGCTCAACCTGAACCAGGTCCGCGCACTCGACGGGAAGTCGTTCGAGGTCGACGCCGAGTCCGGCGGGGCGACCTGGCGGGTGCTCGCGGTGCCGACCGAGGACGAGCAGGGCTCGGTCATGGTGGCGCAGAGCCTGAAGGACATCGACCACACCATCCAGCGGCTGATCGGCATCCAGGCCGCGGCCGGCGTGATCCTGCTCGTGCTGCTGGCCGGCGTCGGGACGTACGTCGTACGGCGAAGTCTGCGCGGGCTCGAGGACGTCGAGCACACCGCGGTCGCGATCGCCGGCGGGGACCTGAGCCGCCGGGTCCCGCAGCGGGATCCGCGGACCGAGGTCGGGCGGCTGTCGCTCGCGCTGAACCAGATGCTCGGACAGATCGAGACCGCGTTCGCGCAGCGTACGGCGTCCGAGTTCGCCGCGCGCCGGAGCGAGGACGCGGCCAGGCAATCGGAGGAGGCCGCCCGGCAGTCCGAGGACCGGATGCGGCGGTTCGTCGCCGACGCATCGCATGAGCTGCGCACGCCGTTGACGTCGATCCGCGGGTTCGCCGAGTTGTCCCGGCACCGCGGTGACGTGACGGACCCGGACACGATGCGCCGGATCGAGGACGAGGCGAAACGGATGGGGCTGCTCGTCGACGACCTGCTGCTGCTGGCACGCCTCGACCAGCAGCGCCCGCTGCGCGCGGAGTCCGTCGACCTGCTCCCGATCGCGGCCGACGCCCTGCACAACGCGCAAGCTGTGCAGCCCGACCGCCACATCTCGCTGACGATCCTGCCCGACTCGGAGGCGCCAGTTGTCTCCGGTGACGAGGCTCGACTGCGGCAGGTGCTCGGCAACCTGGTCAGCAACGCCCTCCACCACACCCCCGTCGACGCACCCGTCACCGTCTCCGTCGGCACCCGCGGCACCGAAGCCATCCTCGAAGTCACCGACACCGGCCCAGGCCTGACCGACGAACAAAAGGCCCGCATCTTCGAACGCTTCTACCGAGTAGACACCGCCCGAACCCGCTCCACCGGCGGCTCCGGCCTGGGCCTGTCCATAGTCGCCGCCTTGGTTGCCGCCCACAACGGCCACGTAACCGTCACCGACACGACTCCCCACGGTGCAACCTTCACCGTCCACCTCCCCCTCAGCACCTAACCCGACCCACGCTCGACTGGTAGATCCGACCCACTCTCGCTACGCGGCCGCTACTTCGTCACTCCGCTCCTCAACGCGCCCACTCCGCAAGCTCCCACCCACCCCTCGCTTGGCGCGGTGCATTTGCTTCCGGCTGGTGCCGGGAGTTTCCGGCTGGCGCCGGGATTGCTGGCTGGCGCCGGGCTGTTTCCAACTCGCGCGGGGAGTTTCCACGCTTGCGCCGCGGTGCTTCCCGCTAACGCCGGGCTGTTCCGGCTATCGCCCGGAGTTGCCGGCTGGCGCCGGGATGCTTGCGCCGGGGTTGCCGGCTGGCGCCGGGTTGTCTCCCGCTCACGCCGGGCTGTTTCCGGCTGCCGCCAGTCTGTTCCGGCTACCGCCTGGAGTTACCGGCTGGCGCCAGGATGCCTCCGGCTTGCGCCGGGCTGTTGCCAACTAGCCCGAGGGGGTTTCCGGGCTTGGGCCGGGCTGCTTCCGGCTAACGCCCGGAGTTTCTGGCTGGTGCCGGGGTGCTTCCTCCTGCGCCCGGCTGTTTCCGGCAAAGCCGAGAGTTTCCGGCGGGTGCCGGCGAGCTGGTGCTCGCGGGCGACTGCTAGGTGGATGCGCACCGCACCCGCACTGCGCCGGGCGGGTGGTCTGATGATCCGCAACGGCGGCTGCTTGCTCGGGCGTCGTAAATGTGAGCGACAGGGCAAGACCACGCCGGTAGCCTGGCGAGGCCATGGAGATGCCTGAAATCACGCGCGCGATCGCGGCGACGACGTCCATCGCCTCATCGCTCGGTCTGCCGGTCGAGGACGCAGTTGTTCTGCACAACTCGAACAAGTTGGCGCTGCGATTGAAGCCATGCGAGGTCTTCGCTCGGGTAGCACCAATTGGGCAAGAGGTTGCGCAGCTCGAGATTGAGATCGCTCGGCAGCTGACGGACCTCGGGAGCCCGGTGGTTGCGTTGGAGCCTCGGGTCGACCCGCTCGTGTACACGCGCGACGGCTTCGCAGTGACGCTGTGGACCTACCACGAACCCGTGACCCCCAGCGTCTCCCCGCCCGACTTCGCCAACGCGCTCGAGCGCCTGCACGCGGGTATGCGCAAGATCGACGTACCGACCCCACGGTTCACCGACCGAGTCACCGAGGCCGAGCAGATCGTTGCCGACCCGGACCTTTCGCCCGAGCTGGCCGACGCCGACCGCGAGCTGCTCACCACCAGGCTGGCAAGCCTGCGCCAAGCGATCGACGACCGCGGCGCCCCGGAACAGCTGCTTCACGGCGAACCGCATCCGGGCAACGTGCTCAGCACGAAACGCGGCCCGCTGTTCATCGACTTCGAGACGTGCTGCCGCGGGCCGGTCGAGTTCGACCTCGCCCACGTACCGGAGGAGGTCTGCGCGTCGTACCCAGGCATCGACCAACAACTGCTGGACGACTGCCGCCAACTCGTCCTCGCGATGGTCGCCGCCTGGCGCTGGGATGCCGGCGACCAGTTCCCGAACGGAAGACTCTTCGGCGACGGACTCCTGCACATCCTGCGTGAAGGCCCACCCTGGCCGACCCTCGACCAGGTGACCACTCGGCTCGGCGTTCTGTAGATCAAGCGACTTCCACCACCACTGAAGCAGGCTGTGACGCGATGCCCAGAACCGTCTTCCTCTCCGGGCCGGCCGGCTCCGGCAAGACGACCGTTCTTCGACTGAGCCACGACCAGAAACGCACCATCTGGGGCCGAACCGCCGCGATCGACACCGACCACCTGTTCCTCATGGTCGACCCCGGCTGGGACCTCCCGTACGACGACGCCCGCACCGCACTCGTACTCCGTCAATGCGTCCAGCTCGCGGAATCGTTCTTCGGGGCGGGCTACGAGAACGTCCTCATCGCCGGAAACGCGATCTACGACGCCTTCGACCTGAACCCGGTGCTCCCGGACCTCCTGCGACTCGGCCGGGTCTTCCACTTCTCCCTCGATCCCTCCGAAGAAGCCGTACTGCGGCGGACGGCCGACGACCCGGACCGATCACCGGCCCACCTCCTGAAGGAACTGCACCACTTGCGGGTCAAGAGGTCTCCTTGGTCCGCACCCGTCGACAACTCGAGCCTCACCCCGCTGGAAACACTCCAGAAGGTCGCGCACCTGGTCCAGTCAGGCGCGGGAGAAATCCACGGACCGCTGGCTTCCTGAGCTCGTCAACAGCCTCGCGGACGTCACCAACGAGCGAGCCGAAACCGCCCTGCGGTAGCCCCATGGCCCTAACGAGGCTCGAAGTACTTCCAGGTTTTGCCGTGGTCGGTGCTGGTGATGGTCTGGTTGCCGTTGTACTGCATGCCGTAGACGAAGTCGCCTACCGCGGACAGCTGGCCCAGATCGGGCGGCGGAGTGTACGGGGCTCCGGCACCGGGACGGAGGAGTTCCCGCTTCTTGCCCTGATAGAGCGCGAGCCCCGTCCCGTTGCCGAAAGCAACCGGAGAGGACAGGTACGGAGCGTTCCGGCCGGCCACCGTCGTCCACTGCCGGCCGCCGTCGGTCGACAAGCGCAGCGGCAGCAGGTCACCCGGCGCGCCAGGCTTGCCCGGTGCGCGGGGCTTCATGCCCGGGATCACGACCAGCGTCTTGCCGTCGGGGCTGACGGCCAGTTGGCCGCCGGTCCGTCCCGCGCCGATGATTGAGTGGTCCCAGGTCTTGCCGCGGTCATCGGTCCAGTAGATGTTGCCGACCCCGCTGTTCTTCGCGCCGACCATCCACCACCGTCCGGTGTTGTCGCGGAACGGCTCGTAGGCGTTGTCGACCCCGGGGATCTTCACCTCCCGCAGGACGCCGGTCTCCAGGTTCAGGGCTCGCAATGTGCCGTACGCCAGCAGCACCTCGCCGTCGTCGAACTCGCTGGTCGGCGGAGCCCACCGCAGCTTCTTCTCGATCCGGCCCTGATCGGTCAGGCGGACCATGACGGACTGCGCCCAGGTCGGATCAGTCCCCTTCGTGCTCGTCGGCATCGACAGCGCCAGGGCCTCGTCACCGGCCCGCAGTACGACGTACTGGTTCTTGCGCACCGGCGCTGTCGTGCGGACACCGTCGCGGCTGAGCACCGCGGCGTAGTTCCAGGTGTATCCCGGCTGAGGCAACAACCAGCCCGCCGCCCACCGCGTCGGTGTGGCGAACGCGATGCCGGAAGCGCCCGACTTCTTGTTGTGGATCAGCTTCTCGGCCGCCTGGTCGACCGGGATCGACGCGGGGGTGCCAGCTGTCTTCTCCGTACCGGTCACGTTTCCCAGTGGTAGAACGGCTGCCAGTACCGCGAGGGTCACCGCCGCGACGACTCCCAGCCCGGTCAGCGCGTGTCGACGGCGACGGCGGCGGATGCCCCGGCGCTCCAGAGCCTCGAAGGGCAACGGCTGGACGGTCTCCTGGACGTCCCAGGACAGTTCTTTCAGCTCAGACATGGTTGACCTCCTCGACGTCGTCGGCGAACTCGTGGACCAGCGGCGCCAGGCGGGACCTGCCGCGCGACAGGCGGGCCTTGACTGTCCCCTCCGGGACCCGCAGCTGTACGGCGATCGCGCTTACCGGGAGGTCGACGATGTGGTGCAGCACGATCGCTTCACGCTGTTCGTACGGGAGTTGGCGCAGGGCCTCGACCAGAGCCACCCGGTCCGCGGAGAGTGCGCTCAGAGTGGTTTCAGGGACGCCTGCGCGGGAGAGCAAGCCGTGGAAGCGGTTCGCGCGGCGGTAGCGCCGGCGTACGGCGTTGAGCGCGACTGTGCGCAGCCACGCCTCCGGATTGTCGAGCTGAGCGAACCGGCGGGGTTTCTCGACCGCCTGGACGAAGGCTTCCTGTACGGCGTCTTCAGCCTCGCCCAGGTTTCCGCAGATCGCGAACAGCTGCCCGACAAGCCGCCGGTAACACCCCTCGTACAACTCGCGCACCATGTCGCCGTTAGCCATCACCACTCCCCAGATCGGACCCTTGCCAGCACGAGTCCTGGCAGAACGATCCGGTTGCATCACCCGAGCACAATGCCCGAGAACCAGGTCTACGCATGGTGCGGGGGTGCCGTCAGGAAGGTGACGAGCTGGTCGAGGTCCTCGAGCCCGCGGCCAGCAGTCACCATCCCGGCTCATCAGGTGCGCTCGCCCCGACGCGTCCGGGTGGGTGCGCTATCTACCACGCTCACGAAGTAGCGCCTGCATAGCGAGCGTGGGTCTGATCTACAGGACAGGGAAGGTGCGGGTGGCGGATTCGCCGTGTTCCAGGACCTGGGCGGCGGGGCCGAGGAGTTTGGGGTCGGGGTGGGCTACCAGGGTCTTGTCCTTGTCGGTGTAGTCGTACAAGGAGAGGACGTGGCGCATCGCCTCGAGGCGGGCGCGTTTCTTGTCGTTGCTCTTGACCACGGTCCACGGGGCGTACGGCGTGTCGGTGTAATGGAACATCGCCTCCTTCGCCTCGGTGTACGCGTCCCACTTGTCCAGCGACGCGAGGTCAGTGGGTGAGAGCTTCCACTGCCGGACCGGGTCGATCTGGCGGATCGTGAAGCGCGTCTGCTGTTCGGCGCGCGACACCGAGAACCACAGCTTGACCAGCAGGATCCCGGACCGCACCAGCATCCGCTCGAACTCCGGCGCCTGCCGCATGAACTCCTCGTACTGCTCCTGCGAGCAGTACCCCATCACGTGCTCGACGCAGGCGCGGTTGTACCAGGAGCGGTCGAACAGCGTCATCTCGCCGGCGGCCGGCAGATGCGCGACGTACCGCTGGAAGTACCACTGCGTCTGCTCGCGTTCGGTCGGCTTCTCCAGCGCCACGATGCTCGCCCCGCGCGGGTTCAAATGCTCCATGAACCGCTTGATCGTCCCGCCCTTGCCGGCCGCGTCGCGGCCCTCGAAGACGATCACGAACCGCTGCTTGGATCGCTTCACCCAGTACTGGAGCTTGAGCAGCTCGATCTGCAGCAGCCGCTTGTCGCGGTCGTAGATCTCCCGCGGCAGCCGCTCGCCGTACGGGTAGCCCTCGCGCCAGGTGTCGACCGGCGTGCCGTCGGCGCGGAGCAGCACGGGGTCGTCGTCCTCCTCGTCCAGCACGCGGAAGCCGAGCTCTTGCACCAGATCAGGAGTGGTCATGGCCCAAGGCTCGGTCCCGCGAATGACGCAGAGGTGAACAGGTCAGCGCCGGCGCAGCTTGACCGTGGAGTCGCGTCGGGTGATCGGTACGCCGTCGCGCAGGACCTGCCCGCGGTCGTGTTCGCGGCTGACCAGCGTCTCCCACGCGCCGGCGGGCAGGGCGAGGCTGTCGATGACCTCGTCCGGTGCGGGAAAGTGGATGTCGGGGTGCGGGTTGTGCTCGTCCGACGGGAACCCCATGTGCCCCTCGATCAGCAGCACTCCCCCGGGCGCGACGGCGGCGGCCGCGCTGCGCAGGATGCCGTCGCGCGGCAGTTCCGTCTTCGAGTGCAGGAACTGCGCCGACACGAGATCGAACTCCCCGTGCGGGAACGACGCGCCGAGCTCGTGCTGCTGCCAGTCGATCCGGTCGGCCACGCCGGCGTCCTCGGCATGCTGTACGGCGCGCCGCAGCGCGACCGACGAGATGTCGACCGCGGTCACGGTCCACCCTTGCCGCGCGAGCCAGATCGCGTCGGCGCCCTCGCCGCAGCCGAGGTCGAGGGCCCGGCCCGGCGTCAGCCCGGACACCTCGTCCACGAGGACAGCGTTTGGTTTGCCGCTCCAGATCTGGTCGTGCTCCGCGTAGAACGCGTTCCAGTAGTCCTCGGGGAGTTGTTCCGTCGTCATACCGACGATCGTGCGCCGACCCTGCCGCGAGGAGCAAAGAGGTTTGCCAAGTCGGCAATCAGGTGTCGCGAACCGGCAGTGGTTCCGCCTTGCCGACCACGAACGCGTACGTCAGCGCGCCGATCACCGCGACCGCGCCGGCCACCGCGAACGCCGGCAGGTACGACCCGTGGTAGATGTCGAGCAGCAGCCCGAAGACGTACGGGCTGATGATCCCGGCGATGTTCGACGCGAAGTTCTGGATGCCGCCGATCGACGCGACGTGCCGCGACGACGGCGCCACGTCGCCGGGCAGGGACCAGATCCCGGTCGCCGCGATCGCCAGGCTCGCGTACGAGATCGCCAGGAACAGCAGCGCGACGTACGCCGACTTCGCCGGCGCCGCGAACACGATCACCGCGCCGCCGAGCAGCCCGCCGACCATCACGGCCTTCCGGACCCGGGTCACGTCCGCGCCGGCCCGGATCCGCCGGTCGGCGACGATCCCCGCGATCCAGCCGCCGGCGATCGCGGTGATCCCGGGCAGCGTGCCGAGCGTGCCCAGCTCGGCCAGGTCGAGGCCGCGTGCGTCCTTCAGGTACGACGGGAACCAGGTGAGGAAGAAGTAGATGACGAAGTTCAGGCAGAAGAAGCCGAGCATCATCCCGCGGATCGTGCGGTACTTGAACAGGTCCCGCCAGCGCATCTGCGCCGCGGCCTCGTCGTCGTTGTCCTCCAGCCGCGCGCCGTTCTCGGCGATGTAGGCGCGCTCCTTCGCGTTCGCGTGCCGGTGCTCCATCGGGTCGCGGTAGTACCAGTACCAGACCGCCGCGAGCATGATCCCGAGCACGCCGAGGACCACGAACGAGAAGTGCCAGCTCACCAGCGCGATCAGCCCGGTCACGACCGGCAGCGACAGCACCGTCCCGACCCGCGAACCGGAGTCGATCACCGCGGTCGCGAACGCCCGCTCGTGCTGCGGAAACCACCGCGACGCCGCCTTGGCGGCACTCGGGTACGCCGGCGCCTCCCCCGCGCCGAGCGCGAACCGGAACGCGAACAGCGACCAGAACCCTCGCGCCAGCGGAGTGAGCGCAGTCACCACGCTCCACCACAGCGCGGCGAACGTGAACGCCTTACGCGAGCCCACCTTGTCGGCGAACCAGCCCGCCGCCAGCATCGCCCCGTCGTACGCCCAGAAGAACGCGCCGAGGATCAGGCCCTTCTCGGCGTTGCTGAGCTCGAGGTGCAGATCGTCCTCGATGAACGGCAGCGCCACGCTCAGGTTCGCGCGGTCCAGGTAATTCAGTGAGAGTCCGACGAATGCCAGCCCTAGGATCAGGTACCTCGTCCGGCTGGCTCCTGGTGGAGCTTTCACAGTGGTCATGGCGGTCACCCGACTGGAGCGGTGGGGCGGGGAAGGCATACGCAGAGCCTCCAATCGACAGCGGATCGTGGCACGCTACCCCGGACGCCATCTTTGTGCAGACAAACGTTTCATCCAGTGGAATGAGGGTGCAGTGATCGAGGACGGCGAGGAGATCCCGCTGCTCGGCGGCGACGTGACCGAGGGCCTGGTTCGCGTCGGCGACACCGTACGGCGGCCGCCCGGCGAGCGGGCCGAGCTGGTCCGGGACGTGCTGCTGTATCTGGAGAAGGTCGGGTTCGACGGCGCGCCGCGGTTCCTCGGCATCGACTCGGCCGGCCGGCAGGCGCTCACGTACGTCGAGGGCGAGGTTGCCGGACGCCCGCGACCGTCGTGGATCGCGGACGAGGAGCGGATGGCTTCGGTCGCGCGGTTGCTGCGTGCGTACGACGACGCGGTGGAAGGGTTCGGCATGCCGGAGAACCTGCCGGCGCCGATCGAGCCGCCCGGGCTGCCGGAGCTGGACGACCCGCCGGAGCTGGTCGGGCATCAGGACGTCACGCCGGAGAACGTGGTCTTCCGGGACGGTCGCGCGTACGCCCTGATCGACTTCGATCTCGCCCGTCCGGTGAGCCGGGCCCGCGAGTTCGTGAACCTGATGCTGTGGTGGGCCCCGCTCGGCGCCGAGGAGGATCTCGATCCCGAGTTCCGCGGGCTCGACCGCCCACGCCGCTGCCGGCTACTGGCCGACGCCTACGGCCTGTCCACCGCCGACCGTGCCCGGGCGCTCGAGCTCACCATCGCGCTGAACGAGCGCGCCTGGCACACCATGAAGTACCGGGCCGAAACCCTCGGCGGCGGCTGGCAACGCATGTGGTCCGAAGGCGTAGGCGACAAGATCGGCAACCGCACAACCTGGCTCGAGACCAACGCCGACACCCTCACTTCCGCTCTGCTCGCCTGACTCGACGGGTTGGTTGCCCGAGGCCACTACCTCGGGCAACCAGCCTGGTCAGCGGGTGATCTTCACCTCGGCGCCGGTCTTGGCGCTCTCGTAGATCGCGGTCAGCATCCGGGCCATCTCCAGGCCCTGCGCCGCGGTGGCGTCGGCCGGGATCTCGCCCCGGCAGATGCTCAGGAAGTGGTCGATCTGGTTCGCGAACCCGACCTTGAAGTCGAACCCGAGCGAGTCGATCTGCGGCTGGACGTGCAGCAGCGTGTCGTGCCGCTCGGTGACCATCAGCAGCTGCGGCTCGATCTCCGCGCCGCCCTTGTCACCGTGGATCCGGACGCTGATCTCGTTACGCGCGTGCAGCGAGAACGACGTGTCCACGTCGAGGACCGCCCCGCCCTCGAAGCGGATCTGCGCGGTCGCGTAGTCCTCGACCGTGTTCGGCCGGGCCGCCGACGCGGCCTTGTACCGGGTCAGGTTCTGGATGTTGTCGCGGGCGCCCAGCGGGGCGAACGTCGCGCCGGACGCCGACACCGCCTTCGGCATCCCCATCAGGTACCAGCACAGGTCGATGATGTGGACGCCGAGGTCGATCAGCGGACCGCCGCCGGACAGCTCCACGTCGCCGAACCAGCCGCCCGGGTTGCCGGCCGTCCGCAGCAGCGTGGCCCGCGCCGCGTAGATGTCACCGAACTCGCCCGCGTCCAGGAACCGCTTTGTGACCAGGGCGTTCGGCGCGTACCGGCGCACGTACCCCACCTGCAGCGCCTGGCCGGTCTCCTCGACCGCCTTCACCAGCGCCTCGGCCTCCGGCACGTTCACCGTCATCGGCTTCTCGACCAGTACGTTCTTGCCCGCCCGCAGCGCCGCCTCGGCGATCGGGGCGTGCAGGGTGTTCGGCACGCAGACGCTGACCGCGTCCACGTCCGGGTCCGAGAGGATCTCCTGGAAGTCCCCGGTCACCCGCGCCACGCCGAACTGCTCGCCGCGCGCCTTCGCCCGCTCGAGGTCGACGTCGCAGACGGCGACCAGCTCGGCCCGGTCGTTGGCCTGGTACGCCTTCAGGTGCTCGACGGCGATCGAGCCCAGCCCGATCACCGCAATCCGCGTCGTCATGTCACGCCACGCTTTCGTTCAGTCGGATGATGTTCGCGAGCGAGCGCTCGATGGCGGGCAGCGGCGCCTCCATACCCTCGAACTCCAGGCTCACCGGTACGTCGGGCTTGGTCGCGACGAGCGCCAGCAGACCGGGGATGTCGACGTCGCCGTGGCCGGTGACCGTGCCGAGCAGGTAGTCGCCGGCCAGCGTCTTCAGCCAGCCCTCCCCTGCCGAGCGGCGGATGTGGAAGTCCTTGATGCCGATGGACGCGGCGACGTCGATCAGCCCGGCGGCGGTCTTGCCCGGCACCTCGCCGACGCACAGGCCGTTGCCGAGGTCGAGCGTGACCCGGAAGTTCGGGCGGTCCACGGCGTACACGAGCCGGGCCAGCCGCTCGCTGCCGTTCATGAAGAAGCCGTGGTTCTCGATCGTCGACACGATGCCCAGGTCCGCGGCGTGATCGGCGACCGCGCGGCAGCCTTCGATGACCTGCGCGAAGGTCGACTCGAACTCGCCCGGGTCCTGCTCCCGCCACGCCCACGGTGCGACATCGTGCCGGAAGACCGTGGCGCCGAACGCGTGCGCGACGTCCAGCTGCCGGCGGAGACGGTCGACCTCGTTGCTGTCGGCGGACCGCAGGTCGCCGCTGACCAAGTAGTTCACGATCGGTACGCCGATCTCCTCGGCGTGCTTGGCCGTGTCGCGAACGACGGCCTCGTTCTCCAGGTAGTACTCACCGTCCATCGCGGCGATCTCGATATGCCCGGCCGGCGAGGCCGCGACCCAGTCGAGCACGCCGATCAGGTCCATCTCGCCGCTCGTCATGAGCTGGCGGAAACAGTACGAACTGACTCCGAGCTTCACTTTTCAACTCCGATGTGGGTGTGGAACTTCAAGGTGGAAAGGCCACCGGAACGGTGACATTTCAGAAACTGTCGGTCCATCGTGGTGAGGTTCCTTCCATGACGACGCCGAGCTCAGGTGATGCAGGTGAGGCCGGGGAGACTGCGCGTGCGAGGTACACATACCGATTGCGGGCGTCGTCGACTGCCGCCGACGCACTTCTCCGCGAGTGGGATCGTTGTCGCTGGGTCTGGAACGAATGCGTCGCGAAAGCCCGGCAGACCTATCTGAGCAACCGGACCGCCCCCGACCACAAGTTGACCTGCGGCGCGGCGCAGCTCGACAAGATGCTGACGCAGGCCCGCGCTCGCATGCCCTGGCTGTCCGCCGGGGCGAGTGTCCCTCAGCAGCAGACGATCAGGGACTTCGCCAAGTCGAGAACGAAGGCGTTGAAAGACATCAAGGACAGGGTGCCGGCGCGGCAGCGCGCTGGCATGCCTCGCATGAGGAAAAGGCGGGTTGCACGCCCGACCCTGAACTACACAAGAAACGGCTTCCGGCTGAAGAGCGGGCGCCTGCATGTGTTCCGTGACAGCCTGGGGCACTGGTACGCGGCGTTCGTCGTGTCCGCGCAGATCGATCCGCTGCCGGCCACCGGACGGGTGATTGGCGTGGACTGGGGTGTCAGTGAAACCGCGACCACCACCTCCGACGCCCACGACTTGCCGCACGCGCAGCACGGCAAGACCGCCGCCAAGCGGCTCGCACGGCACCAACGCGCCATGGCTCGCAGGAAACCGGTCAAAGGACAAGCGGCGTCGCGCCGGTACCGAGCCATGAGACATCAGGCTGCGAAGCTGCAGAAGAAGGTCGCGAGACAGCGACAGGACACCGCTAGGAAATGGGCGAAAGCAGTTGTTCGCGACCACGACGTCATCGCAGTCGAAGACTTCCGGCCGAAGTTCCTCGCCACATCGTCCATGGCCCGGAAGGCTGCCGACGCGGCGATCGGCGCGACGAAGCAGGCCCTGCTCGAGATGGGCCGAAAGCACGGGCGCGATGTGCGTCTCGTGAATCCCGCGCACACCACAATGGACTGCGCGGCGTGCGGTGCGAGAGCCAAGCACGCACTTCCCCTTTCCGAACGTACCTATACCTGCCTGTCGTGCGGTGCTGTGTCGTCGAGAGACAAGAACTCCGCTCGAGTGATGCTGGTCCGGGCTGGTCTGTCCCCGGCTGGTGCTGACGGCGTAAGACCCAGCGCAGCGCCGCTGTCCGGGCAGCCCGAGCCAGAAATTTCCTCTCCTGCGGGGAGGAAAGCAGTCAATTGGTGGTCCTCTCCACTTCGTGAGTGATGTGGGTCCACGGACCGGGATAGTCGTGGACCCCGTAGATCGCTGAGCTGCACCGGTCGAACGCGTTGCCGACCGCCCCGAGCACCACTGCTTCCCGCCCCAGTGCGGAGGCGACGAAGGGTGGGCGCTCGGGGAAGACCAATTCCTTCTCGACCGCGGCGGCGAGGGGACGCAGCAAGGCGCCGCTGTCCTTCGCCGCTCCGCCGCGGACGACGACGACCTCTGGGTCGATGACCAGCAGGACGGTCGCGATCCGCGCGGCGATCTGCGCGCAGAAGTCCTCGAGCTCCGCCTGCGCGTCGGCGTCGCCGGCGGCGGCCGCGCTCAGGACCTCCGCGCTGGTCGGTCGCGCCGACCACACCAGTTGCCCGCGTTGCGCGTTGCGCGTCCAGCGCATGCCGCGCTGCGCGCCGAGCTCGCCCGCCAGGCGGTGCCGGCCCTGGCGGATGACGCCGTTCAGCACGATCGACATCGACAGCCGGTGGCCGATCTGGAGGTAGACGACATCGGAGTACCCGCGACCGGCGCCGCCGCGCTGCTCCGCGAGCGCGGCCAGCTTGATGTCGTTGTCCACGACGACGGGCTGCCCGAACTCCTTCGCCAACAGCTCTGAGACCGGAAGACCGACCAGTTCGGGCATCGCCAGGCTGGCCCGCAACTGTCCGTCCGCCTCAACCACGCCCGGCAGCCCAACACCAACGGCCCGCAGCCGACCGAGGTCAAGTGCCCCCACCCCCGCCGCACGGTGGTCGGGTATGGGGGAAGCGGCGGCCGCTTCCAGTGCGCGTGGGATCAGCGAGAGTGCGTCGGAGCCGTCGAGCTGGGGCGCCACGTCGGCCCCGCCGCGGGAGGTGCCGCCTGCGCCGGGTGCTCTGTGGGCGCGCAGCGGGCGGGGGGTGGCATCCGCCGGAAGTTCGGCGTACCCGACTCGGCGGCCTGACAGGTCGCAGATGATTGCGCGTGCGCCGCGGGGGCCGAGGTCGACGCCGGCGACGAGACCAGCCTCGCGTACGAAGCGGAAGGCGCGGGCGGGCCGCCCCGGGCCGGCTGTCGCCGGGCTGGTGGACTCGACCAGTCCGGCGTCGGCCAGGTCGTCGAGGACAGCGTGCACGGTGGGTCGCGACAGGCCGGTGGCCTCGCTGATCACCCCCACCGTGCGCGCCTCGTCGGCGTCGGCCATGAACCGCAGGCACGCGACCTGATTGGCCGCCCGCTCCGCCTGGGCGGCTCCGCGTGCAGTGTCCATCGACCCCAACCTATTATGGAACCGGCTTTAATAAAGACGGTAACAGAACGCCCCACGCAACGGCAACGCCCATCTCAGCCCGTCCAGCACGAGTGGATATCCATCCGTGGTGGGGGTTCTCCGCTGGTACAAGAGCGAAGAACCCCACAGCCCGACGGATATCCACTCGTGTTGCGGACTTCGGGTCGGCAACTACCGCTGGAGGATGGTGCGCTCGACGACCGTCCAGGTGGTGGTGGTCAGCACGTACAGTCCGGCCGCCAGCGGCACGAAGGCTGCCGTCAGCAGCGTGCCGTACGGCAGCAACTGCGCGAGCCGCCGCGACAACCGAGGCGCCGCCGGATCCAACTGCCGCAGTTGCAGCCGAGCAGAGAACCAGGCGACCACAGCGAGTAGCAAGGCGATCACGATGTACGCCGGGGTGCCGGTGACGATCGGCCAGTGCACACCGAGCGGCGCACCGAGCAGGCTCCCGCTGATCAACTGGTTCGACTCCCCCGCCACCATCGTCCGCGAGAACAGCGTGTACATCAGCCAGAAGAACGGCATCTGCGCGAGCGTCGGCAGGAACCCGGCGAACAACGACGTACCCGACTCGGTCTGCAGCTTCGCGACCTCACGCTGCAGGCGCTCCGGGTTGCCCTTGTGCCGCTCGGTCAACTGCTTCAGTTGCGGCATCAACTCCGCGCGGGCGCGCAAGCCGCGATGCGCCCGCACGCTGAGCGGCAGCAACGACAGCCGAACGACGAGGGTGCACAGCACGATCGCGACAACGGCGGCATACGCACCGGCGAGCGGCTCGAGGACGGTGACGAGGGACGTGAGCAAGTGATAGGCACCGGCGACCGGTGCCTCCAGGAAAGAAGGCACAGCAGAACTCCACGAGTGAGAAGGAACGAGTAGGCGTGCGCGCTACCCGAACCGGCCGCGGAGGCGGTGGCTCGGCAGCGCGGGCGCTACAGTCCCGGTGCTCGTGGTCGGGGTCTCCCGGCTGCGTCGGGATCCCGGAGGGAGAGATACGCCGTACGCCGGGCGTTGGCCCGGGCGGCGCTGGAACGAGCCGGCAGCGGCGAGGCGATGGGCGTGCGCGCTGCCGACCGGGCGGCCTGGAAGGCCAGGAACAGCACGGCCGCCGCCGTGAACACGGCGACGGCCATCAGACCCGATTGCGGGCCGAGGGCAGGCATCGCCAGCGACCAGACGCCGGCGAACACCTGCCCCATCGTCATCAGTCCAGGTAGTCCCGCAGGACCTGCGAACGCGACGGGTGCCGCAGCTTCGACATGGTCTTGGACTCGATCTGGCGGATCCGCTCCCGGGTCACGCCGTACACCTTGCCGATCTCGTCGAGCGTCTTCGGCTGGCCGTCGGTCAGGCCGAAGCGCATCGAGACCACGCCGGCCTCGCGCTCGGACAGCGTGTCCAGGACCGCGTGCAACTGCTCCTGCAGCAGCGTGAACGAGACCGCCTCGGCCGGCACGATCGCCTCGGAGTCCTCGATCAGGTCACCGAACTCGGAGTCGCCGTCCTCACCGAGCGGGGTGTGCAGGGAGATCGGCTCGCGACCGTACTTCTGCACCTCGATGACCTTCTCCGGGGTCATGTCGAGCTCCTTGGCGAGCTCTTCCGGAGTGGGCTCGCGGCCGAGGTCCTGCAGCATCTGCCGCTGCACCCGGGCCAGCTTGTTGATGACCTCGACCATGTGCACCGGGATACGGATGGTGCGGGCCTGGTCGGCCATCGCGCGGGTGATGGCCTGCCGGATCCACCAGGTGGCGTACGTCGAGAACTTGTAGCCCTTGGTGTAGTCGAACTTCTCCACCGCGCGGATCAGACCGAGGTTGCCCTCCTGGATCAGGTCCAGGAACAGCATGCCGCGGCCGGTGTAGCGCTTGGCCAACGACACCACCAGGCGCAGGTTGGCCTCGAGCAGGTGGTTCTTGGCGCGCCGGCCGTCCTCGGAGATCCACTCGTACTCGTCGCGGACCTTCTCCTTGAGCTTGGCCGCCTCGTCGGCGATCTGCTCCTCCGCGAACAGGCCGGCCTCGATCCGCTTCGCGAGCTCGACCTCCTGCTCGGCGTTCAGCAGCGGGACCTTGCCGATCTGCTTCAGGTAGTCCTTGACCGGGTCCGCGGTGGCACCGGCGACCATCACCTGCTGCTCGGGCTCGTCGGTCTCGTCGGCCTCGGAGACGATGAAGCCCTGGTCCTCGGTGAGCTCCTTCTCGAGCCCCTGGACCTCGCCCGGCTTGAAGTCGGCCTCGTCCACCTCGTCGAGCGCGCGCGGCTTCCCGGTCTTCGGGTCGATCGACAGACCCGCCTCGGACACTGCCTTCTTCGCCGGAGCCTTCTTGGCAGCGGCCTTCTTCGCGGGGATACCGTCCTCCTTGGTACCGGCGGGCTTCACCGCCGCCTTCTTCGCCGCCGCCTTCTTGGCAGCGGGGTCGGTCACTCGGGCGCTGGTCCTCGGAGCCGTGCTACGGGCCGTGGCGGCCACGGCCCGGGCCGGCTCGGCGGGAAGATTCTCGGACGAGCTGGACGACACGAATTACCTCTCGTCTGACGCAGGGTTTGTACGACGGTACGACGTTGTGTTGCTGAGTCTTTGGGTACTGCTGTTCGCGGCTGCTCGCTGGTCAGGCGGCGGCAACAGTCCATTGTAATCCGCGAACCAAGCTCAGGCGTCGCACGACCCCCCAGAGAGCCCCATTTCAGCCGGTCGTCCGTCGGTCCCGCTCACCCGTTCCGAGTCTGCCGCAGCGGTCTGGCCACCACCGGCCGCCGGACCAGTTGCTGCTCCTGCTTGAACTGCCGCACCTTCACCAGTGACGCGACATCGATGACGTCCGCGACGGACTTGAAGGCACCGTCCTCACCGTACGGCTCGGAGGCCTCCCGCCAGCCGCGCGGCCGGACCTTCAGCTGTTTGCCGAGCAGTGCGACGAAGATCTTCGCCTTCTGCGCGCCGAAGCCCGGCAGTGCCGACAGCCGGGCGAGCAGGTCGTCACCGGACTTCACGTCGCACCACAGACCCGAGGCGTTGCCGCCGTACTGGTCGTCCAGGTGCTTGGCCAGGGTCTGGATCCGGGCGGCCATCGCGGTCGGGAAGCGGTGCACGGCCGGCGGGCCGGCGACCACCTCGACGAACGCGTCCGGGTCGTAGTGCGCGACCGTGGCCGGGTCGAAGGGACCGATCATCCGCTTCGCGATGGCGACCGGGCCGGCGAACGCCCGCTCCATCGGGATCTGCTGGTCGAGCAGCATGCCCACCAGCAAGGCGAACGGATCTCTGCTCAGCATCTCGTCGGCGTCGGGCTGCTGGGCCAGGCACAACTTCCTGCTGCGTGTCGAAGTCACCTCAGTCCTCCCCTTCCTCGGCCTTGACGGCCAGCACCGGACACGGAGCATCGAGCAGCACCCGCTGCGCGTTGCTGCCGAGGATGAGCTTGCCGACCGGGGACCGGCGCCGGAGCCCGATCACGATGAACTCCGCGTGCACCTGCTCGGCGACGGCCACCAGGTCCTCCGCCGGGTCCAGGCCACGCACCAGCTGCCGCACCTCGTACGGCACGCCGGTCGAGTCGAGCTGCTCCCGTACTTCCGTCAAAGCGGCGTCACTCGCCGCAGCCTCGTCGCTGTCGAAACTGCGCCCACCTCGATGCGAGTTCACCACCACCAGCTTGGCGTCCCGCAGCGTCGCTTCCTCCGCTGCGCGCCGAAGGGCCGCACGGCCTTCCGCCTTCGGCACATAACCCACGACGATGGTCGTCATCGCCCTGCCTCACCTCCGGGTGTGTGTCGACCCGTCTCGAACGATACTGCTCCCGACCGCGGTCGGCATCCGCTGCATTTGCACCTGTTGTGTCGCACCGGTGACGGAGGGCTGCCGGTGCCCGTGTACTACCCGCGGCGGGCCGACCTAACCTTCCGGTGGCCACACCTTTGCAGGGCTGTCACCGAAAGCGCCACCCCTGTAGTCCGGGTCGTTATCGAACTCGCCCGGGAAATCGCCGATCCCGTTGCCCAGGGCAAGATCGGACCGGCCGCCCGGCGGTTCCGCCCGGAGGACCCGGGTTCCGCCGGCGGCTGTCCTACGTTGTCGTGGGGACGCCGGAGCACGCGAACCGGTTCAGTCGATCGGCCATTCGTGCACCGGCGTGTTGTCGTGCATGTGGTCGCGATACCGGCCGAGCATGCCGCGCAGGGCGTCCCGCCGGCCGTGCGACCCCTTCGTATACAGGCGGTGGAACTCCTCGGCCTGCCACGACGCGCCGTTGCGTCCGGTGAGGCAGCGCTGCTCGATGATCCCGAGCAGCCGGTCCCGCACCGCGACGTCCACGCCCCAGGCGTCCAGACCGCGAACCGCCAACGGCAGCAGGCGTCTGAGCACCAGCTCGGTCGCGCGCGCGGTACCGACGCCCGGCCAGAACACCTCGGCCTCGATGCCGTTGCGGGCCGCGGCGTGGAAGTTCTCCTCGGCCGCGCTGAACGACATCTGCGACCAGATCGGCCGCTCGTCGTCGGCGAGCGCGCGGACCAGGCCGAAGTAGAAGGCGCCGTTGGCAATCGTGTCGACCACGGTCGGGCCGGCCGGCAGGACGCGATTCTCGACGCGCAGATGCGGCTTCTCCCGGACAACGTCGTACACAGGGCGGTTCCAGCGATAAATCGTCCCGTTGTGCAGCCGCAATTCCGAAAGGGCCGGCGTGTCACCGCGGTCCAGGACCGCGATCGGATCTTCGTCCGAGGTGACCGGCAGCAGCGCCGGGTAGTAGCGCGCGTTCTCCTCGAAGAGGTCGAAGATCGAGGTGATCCAGCGTTCACCGAACCAGACGCGCGGCCGGACGCCCTGCGTCTTCAGCTCGTGGGTGCGGGTGTCGGCGGCCTGCTCGAACAGCGCGATCCGGGTCTCGCGGAGCAACTCCTTGCCGAACAGGAACGGCGAGTTCGCGCCGACCGCGAGCTGGACGCCGGAGATCGCCTGCGCCGCGTTCCAGTACCGCGGGAACGCCTCCGGTGTGACCTGGAGATGGAACTGCGTCGACGTACAGGCGGCCTCCGGGACGATCGTGTCGGCGGTGACCTGCAGCCGCTCGACGCCGTCGATGGAGATCTGCACGTCCTCGCCGCGGGCGGCGAAGATCTGGTCGTTGAGCAGCGTGTACCGCGGGTTGGTGCTGAGCGACTCGCGGCGGATGTGCTCGGTCAGCAGCGTCGGCAGGATCCCGACGATCACCATCGACGACCCGGTCCGGGCCGCCTTGTCCTCGGCCGCGTTCAGGCTGTCGCGGATGTTCGACTCCATGGTGTCCAGCCCGAGTCCGTCGATCTGGCCGGGCGGCACGTTGATCTCCACGTTGAACTGGCCGAGCTCGGTCTGGAACGCGTCGTCCTCGATCGCGCTCAGCACCTCGGCGTTCTTCATCGCCGGGTCGCACCGCTCGTCGACGAGGTTCAGCTCGATCTCGATCCCGGTCATCGGCCGATCGGGCGCGAACCGGTCCTCGCGCAGCATCCGCGCGAAGGCGTCCAGATTGCGATGGACCTGCTCGCGGAACGCGGTCCGGTCCGCCCGGGTGAACTCGACCCGGTCGACTTCCTCGCCCATCAGTGCCTCCCCTGCTGGCTCCTGTGCTCAGTGTGCCCGAAGGTGCCCCTCCGCGTACGGATCATTCGCGTCGCGGTTCAGACGGGGTACACGACGAAGTCGTCACGCACGATCCGCGCCGGTACGTCGCCCGCCGCGTCCAGCACCTGCAGCAGCTCGGTGAGTACGCCGGGCCGCAACTGCAACGCGTGCTCGTCCGGGTGCCGGTCCGCGCCCATCGCGTAGTCCCGGCCGGGCTGCCCGGTCATCTCGATGTGCGCTCCCAGTACCCATTCCACCGGATTGCCCTCAGCAACGAACGCGGCGAGCCGCCGGATGCTCGCCCGGTACGCCGCCCAGTCCTTCACGTACAGCCGTCCCGGGTAGAGCGAGTCCCCGGTGAACAGCAGCCGGGTCGTCCGGTCGTACAGCGCGATGTCCGCGCCCTGGTGTCCTGGGATCGGGACGACGTCGACGGTCCGGTCGCCCAGGTCGATCGTCGCGCGTCCGTCCGGCCAGTCGAGCCCGAAGTACTGCGCCACCTCCTCGGCAGTCCGCCCGACGACGGCATCGAACTCTCCGTCGCCGCCGACGTGATCCGAGTGCCCGTGCGTATGGGCGACGACGAGCTCGTGTCCGGGCCGCGTGCGGTCCGCCAGGAGGTCGTCGACCAGCGGGCGGAGTGGGGCGTGGCCGGTGCCGGTGTCGAGGAGGAGGGCTCGCTCGGCGCCGAGCAGCAGGTACAGGAACGGGCCCTCGAAGTTGGTGCGGAGCGACTGGCGGATGATCGCCGTACGGTCGTCGTACCAATGGACCTGATGGTCCGGGGCGGCCGGGTCGGTGCCGTCGGCCCAGTGGTCGGGGAAGGTCATCCGGCAATTGTCGGTGACGGCAGGGACACTGGTCGGGTGCGAGATGATCCGTCGGTGCTGCACGTCGACCTGGACGCGTTCTTCGCGGCGGTCGAGCAGCGGGACAAGCCGTCACTGCGGGGGAAGCCCGTGGTCGTCGGCGGGATCGGCGTGCGCGGAGTCGTCTCGACCGCGTCGTACGAGGCGCGCAAGTACGGCGTCCGCTCGGCGATGTCGACCGCCGAGGCCCGGTCGCGGTGCCCGCACGCGGCGTACCTGAGTCCCCGCTTCGAGGTGTACCGCAGCAGCAGCCGGGCGGTGATGGCCGAGATGCGCGCGCTGTCGCCGCTGGTCGAGCCGCTGTCGCTCGACGAGGCGTTCATCGACCTCGCGGCCAGCGGGCTGTCCGGGCTAACGGTCGACGACGTGGAGGCGATCGCCAACGACCTGAAGGCCGCGATCCGGAAGGTGTCCGGCGGTCTCACCGCGTCGGTCGGCGCGGGCACGTCGAAGCTGATCGCGAAGATCGCCAGCGACCTCGACAAGCCCGACGGCGTGGTCGTCGTGCCGGCCGGCACCGAAGCCGAGTTCCTCGCGCCGATGCAGGTCACGGTGATCCCGGGCGTCGGCCCGGCGACCGCGCAGCGGCTCGGCATGGCCGGCGTCCGCACGGTCGCGGACCTGCAGCAGCTCGACGAGGACGAGCTGATCCGCCAGGTCGGCTCGGCGCACGGCACCAGCCTGCACCGGCTCGCGGTCGCGGCCGACGACCGTCCCGTGGTCAGCGACCGGGAGACCAAGTCGGTCAGCGTCGAGGACACCTTCGAGACCGACCTCATCGACCGCGCGCTGCTGACCGCGATCAGCGACCGGATGGCGCACCGGGTCGCCGAGCGGCTGCAGAAGGCGCAGCTGTCCGGCCGGACCGTCACGGTCAAGACGCGGATGCACGACTTCACCACGCACACCCGCTCGTCGACCCTGGCCGGACCGACCGACGACGCGCGGGTGATCGCCCGGGTCGCGCGCCGGCTGCTCGACGACAGCGACATCGGCGGCGGCATCCGTCTGCTCGGCGTCGGCGTCTCATCGCTCGCCGACTGGATCCAGGACGACCTCTTCACCGAGGACGAGCACGCCGAGAACCCCGTCGAGGTGATCGAGCTCCCCACCCGGCCACGCGACCAGCTCGGCTTCCACCCGGGCCAGGACGTCAACCATCCCGACTACGGCCACGGCTGGGTCTGGGGCTCCGGGCGCGGGCGCGTCACGATCCGCTTCGAGACCGCGGACACCCCACCGGGCCCGGTCCGCACCTTCTCCGTCGACGATCCGGCGCTGACGAAAGTGCGGCACACCGGCGCCGATGCGGACGACGAACCTCCGACTGACCACAATGTCTCGGGTGAATGAGGAGCGGCGGGGGGTCTACCCGTTCTGTGCGCCGTGTACGGCGACGTCCGAGGCATCGGAGGCTTGGCGGGCCGTGTCGACGGCGGGGCCGATGGGGAGCAGGTTCTACGGGCACCGGAGTGTGTGCGAGAGCTGCGGGTCCTCGGTGCGCACGCTGTACAACACGGTGCTGTGGCTGCCGGTCGGCAAGGTCGGGCGGTTCCGGATCATCCCGACCGGCGGCCGGACGTATGTCGGACGCAAGGTGATCGACCAGCCGGTGCACAGCGTCGTACGGCGGGTGCCGGCGTCGGCGATCGTGGAGCATCCGGAGCTCGACGGCGCGCCGGACTACCGGCAGGCCGAGGCGCACTGGGACGAGCACGAGCCGGGACTTGCGCTGCCGTACTACCAGTCGGCGCTGGCCGAGCGGGAGAAGGTGCTGGCGGCGGACGATCCGGCGACGCTGCGCGTGCGGCTGCGGGTCGCGCAGGGTCTGCTCGCGACCGCCAATTACGGACGGGCGATCGCCTGGTTCGAGCTCGTGACGCCGCAGCTGGTCGACGTGTTCGGGCCGCATCACGAGCTGACCCGGGCCGCGACCGAGGCCGGCACCGGCGCGCGGTTGATGGTCGGCGGTCCGCGGTCGGAGGCCCAACTGCTCACGGACATCGTCGCGGCCGACAGCCTCGGCACCGACGACCGTCAGCTGCTCCGGGACCGGGCCGCGCTCGGGAAGGCGCTGCTCGCGTGCGGGGACATCGCGGAGGCGGTCGACGAGTTGACCAAGGTCGTCCGCGACGCCACGCCGCGGCATCCGGACACCGCTGTCTACCGCACGGCGCTGAAGGTGGCGTGCGAGGTCGCCGAGGCGCGTGGCAAGCGGCGCGACGTACAGCTCGCCGCGGCGGCGCGGCAGTTGCTCACCGGCGTAGACGTACCGACAAGCAGGTCACACAGCCCTCAAGCTTCTCGAACTCGCTGATGTCGACGACGACCGGCCGATAACCCAGGCCCGCGAACAACTCCGCCGACTTCGGCGCGGACGCGGCCATCAGCAGCCGGTCGTCGTCGAGCAGTACGACGTGTGCGCCGGCCTCCTCGGGCACCGGACGGAACGCTTCGAACGCGGCCGCGTCGTCGACGAGCGGCTCGTATCCGACGACCGTGCCGTCCGGCAGCGCGGTCACAGCGGACTTCAGGTGCAGCACCTTCCGCACCGGAACCGCACGTACGTCGGCCCCGAGCGGCGCGAACGCGGCCTGCAGCTGCTCGAGCCCCGCCGCGTTCGTCCGGCCGCCCTGCCCGACGTAGATCGTCGAGCCGATCTTCAGGACGTCGCCGCCGTCGAGTGTGCCGGGCTCGACGATCCGCACGATGCGGTAGCCCTGCCCCGCGACGGTCTCCTCGGCCGCGGCCGCTTCCGCGCGCCGCTCGTCCGCGCCGGCCCGGGCGATCACCGCGAAGTCGCCGTACACGACCATCGTGTCCTCGACGAACACGCCGTCCGGGCAGTCGTCGATCGCCGGGACCTCGACCGTTCGCCAGCCCGTGGCGTGGAGCGCGTCGACGTACTGCTGCCATTGCCGGAACGCCAGCGCGACGTCGACCGGGGTGCGCTCGATGTGGGTGACAAGTCCTTCGGCCAGGCGCGGGCTCGGAGGGCGGATCAGGGCTGACGGCATGTCCGCAGCGTATCCGGGGTACCTGCACGCATCCGAGAAAGGAGACGACGGATGCCGAAGATCCTTCCGGCAACGGGTGGAGACGTGGTCGAGATCATCCTCGCGGACCACCGGTGGTTCGAGGAGGCGCTGCGCGAGCTGCGCGACGTCCGCAGCGACCGGGCGGCCGTGCTCGCCGACCTGGCCACGGTGCTGGTCGCCCACGCCGAGGCGGAGGAGTCGAAGGTCTACCCCGCCCTGCGGCGCAAGGACGCGATCGACGCCGACGAGGTCGAGCACTCCGAGCACGAGCACGCCGAGGGCAACGAGGCTCTGCTCGCGCTGATGGAGGTCGCCGACACGGCGAGCGAGGAGTTCAGCGAGAAGCTGCACGAGCTGTCCGAGGCCCTCACCCACCACCTCGACGAGGAGGAGCGGGACGTCCTCAACCCGGCGCGTACCGAGGTCGGGGAAGACGTCCGCCGCAAGCTCGGCGACACGTTCGCCGAGGAGCGGTCCCGGTTGATCGACTCCGGCTGCGGCGAGCTCGCGAACGTCCGGAAGATCGTGGCGGCCGAGCAGCACACCTAGGGTGGTGGCCGTGCGCGAACTCACTGCCCGGATTGAGCTGACGGTGCCGTCCGACGTCGCCTTCGAGATCTTCACCGACGAACTCGGCCGCTGGTGGCCGCCGGAGTTCTCCTGGTCGGGCGCCGGGCAGCTGACCGACATGGGCATCCTGGACGGCGTGCTGTACGAGCTGGGTCCATACAACCTGCAGTGGGACTGGGGCCGCGTCCTCACCTGGGAGCGCGGCCGGCGGTTCGTGTTCAGCTGGCAGATCGGCCCCGACCGGGTACCGGTCCCCCGTGCCGAGGACGCGACCGAGGTGGAGGTCACCTTCGACGGGTCGGCCGTTCACGTCGTGCATCGCGGCTGGGAGCGGCACGGCGACGCCGGCGAGGAGTACCGCAAGAGCTTCGAGGAAGTCTGGCCCTACGTACTCGGCCGGTTCGCCGAGTACGTAGGGCTCAGAACGTCAGCGTGAGGCCTTCCTCGGCAGCGATCACTTCGCCGTCGAACATGCGCCGCGCCTCCGCCACGGACACCGACCGATCGGACCCGGGCCAGAAGTGCGTTAGCAGCAACCGCTCCGCCCCTTTGGCGCCTTGGGCTGCCTCGCTAGCCGTCATGACATAGCGGGGCTGTGTCTGCGGCGACTCGCCTTGAAGCGTCGCATCCGAAATGAACAGGTCAGTCCCGTCGGCCAAGCGCGCCAAGTCCGGCGACGGGCCGCTGTCACCTGTGTAGGCAACCGACACACCCGGCGCGCTCAGCCGCACCCCGAGGTTCGTCTTGTAGTGCGGCAGCTCCACCGTCTGTACGTCGAACGGGCCGATCCGCGTCGTCGACGCCAGCTCGTGGACGGCGAACACGTCTGCCGGATCCGGGTGCGGCTCCAGCGCCCGCAGTACGTCGAGGACGCCCGGAGCGCAATGCAGGGCGACGGGAGGCTCGCCGGGCGCCTCGTAGTACCGGACCCTGGCCAGACCGCTCACGTCGACGCAGTGGTCAGGGTGCTGGTGCGTGACCACAACCGCATCGACCGCGCCCTTCGGGCAGAGCTCGAGCAGGCGCGGCAAGGCGGCGTACCCGAGATCGAGGACGACGCGGAAGCCTTCGTACTCGAGCAGGAAACCCGCGCACGCCCGGCCCGCTTCCGGCCAGGCGCCGCAGGAGCCGAGGACCGTCAGCGCCCTCACGCGAACGGCCGGTCGGTCGGCACGATCGTCTTGCCGAGCGGGACCAGCGAGACCGGGATCAGCTTGAAGTTCGCGATGCCGAGCGGGATGCCGACGACGGTCAGGCACAGCGCGATCCCGGTGGTCAGGTGACCGAGCGCCAGCCACCAGCCGGCGACCAGGATCCAGATCAGGTTGCCGATCAGCGCGCCCGCGCCGGCGCTGCGCTTGTCGACGATCGTCCGGCCGAACGGCCACAGCGTGTACGCCGCGATCCGGAACGACGCGATACCGAACGGGATCGTGATGATCAGCACGCAACAGATGATCCCGGCGACCGCGTACCCGACCGCCAGCCAGAATCCGGCCAGCACCAGCCAGATCAGGTTGAGGAGCGTCTTCATGTCTCCCAGCGTGCCACCTTGCGGGTGTGATCCCGTACGAGGCCGGCGACAAGTCCGGGATCGTTCCGGGGCATCCAGTGGCCACCCCTGATCACCTTGACGGTGAGGTTCGGGGCCCAGGTCTCGACACCGGTCTGCAGCGGGGTGGTGACGAACGGGTCGGCGTCGGGCGAGACAGCGAGCACCGGTACGTCGGTACGGCGCGGCGCGGGGCGGAGGAGTCGCGGGAGGACGTTCGCGCGGTACAGCTTGATGCCGTTGACGTAGTCGGCGACCGACCGGCCGTCGTGGGAGTGCTGTCTCTCCAGGCGGTTGAACGCGCGGTGCGCCCAGCCTTTGCGCCAGCCACGCTCGGGAAGCCATGGCAGGTGGAAGTAGACGATGTACCAGGAGTGGATCAGTTGTTTGAGGGTCGCGCGGTTGCGGCGGCGGATGAAGTATCCGGCGTGATCCAGCGACGGCCCTGAAATCGAGACGAACGAGGCGATCCGGTCCTGCAGGCTCACTCCGGCCGTCGGGGCGGGGTCGGTGACGAAGTGCCAGGACTGGATCGAGCCCCAGTCATGCGCGAGGACGTGAACCGGCTGGTCGGGTGACACCTGGTCGATCACTGCGCGGAAGTCTTCTTGCAGGCGGTCCAGGGTGTAAGCCTTGGTGCTGCTCGGGTGGTCGGAGTGACCGGCGCCACGCACGTCGTACGTGACCACCTGGAAGTCGTCGGCGAGCAGCTCGGCAACGGGCTCCCACAGCGTGGCGTTGTCCGGGTAGCCGTGGACGCAGACCAGCACCGGGGCGCCGCTGTCGCCGTACGTGTAGATCGCGAGGCGCGTCCCGTCGGAGCTAGTAGCTGTCGACTTCGAGGGTGGCAAAGGTCATCCCCGCTCTCACCAGTCGCTCGCGCAGAGCGGGTCCCATGGCCGCGGCCGTGGTGGTCTGGCCGGCCGTCTCCGGCAGGTCGTCGAGCGCCAGGCACAGGGCGCTCTCGCCGAGCATCTTCGCGGTCTCGTCGTACCCGGGGTCGCGGCCGGCCACCTCGGTGATCACCTGCTTGCCACCGCCGCGCCCGACGAACCGGACGTTGAACCACGACCGCGCCCGCTGCTCGGCGCTCGGACCGTCACCTGGCTGCAGCCGGCCCAGCAACGCCTTGCGGACCGGCGGGATCTGCGCGCCCGCGATCAGCAGACCGACACCGCCGATGCCGGCGGCAACCGTCGGGAGGTGCTTGACCGCGGCGTAGTGCGAATACCGGAAGTCCGGTCCGTAGCGGTCGAGCAGCCGCGCCGAGTACCCGACGATCTGCGGGTCGATCGTCGGCAGCGGAACCGCCCAGAACCCCTGCTGCCGGTGGATCGTCCCGGCGACGGCGCGCGCAGTGCGGCCCGTCGGACGCGGCTCGGCCGAACGCCGGGCGCGATGCGCGTCCAGGTTCTGCTTCGGCCGGGAGAAGGCGGTGATCGCGGTGTGGAACGTCCCGCCGGACGGCCGGCCGCCGGCCCGAAGCAGGCCGTCGACCTTGATCGGCACGTTCTGCGGCAGTTGTTCGACGGTGTACTGCACGCCGAGGTCGTACGGGATCGAGTCGAAGCCGCACGCGTGGATGATCCGGGCGCCGGTCTGCGTCGCGCGCTCGTGATGGCGCACGTACATCCGGTCCAGGAACTCCGGCTCGCCGGTGAGGTCGAGGTAGCCGGTCCCGGCCTCGGCGCAGGCCGCGACGAGTGGTTCGCCGTACTGGACGTACGGCCCGACCGTGGTGGCGACGACCTTCGTCGACTCAGCCAGTTCGCGCAACGACTTCGGGTCGGTCACATCGGCGTACAGGATGTCCTCACCGAACTGCTCCAGCTTGGACTTGTTGCGTCCGGCAACCGCCCAGCGGAGGCCTTCGGGTGCGTTCTTCCGCAGGTACTCCGCGGTGAGCGCTCCGGTGAACCCGCTCGCGCCGAGCAGGACGACGTCGTACTCGCGGCTCACCGGCGCGCAGCCTTCTCGGCGTCGGCGAGGCCGCCGGCGCCCGTCGGCCGGGACGACTCGGCGGCTCCGCGCGCCCGGACGTCGGCGAGCGCGGCCGCGTCGGCCTTCGGCACACTGAACCGCGAGCCGGCCTCGATGACGTGCGGGATCACCCAGCGGAACATCTTCAGCGCTCCGATCCAGCCCGGCACGTGCACGGTCCGCGAGCGCTTCTTGATGCCGTCGACGAACTTCCCGACGGCGAAGTCCAGCGGATACGTCTTGCTCACCATCGGGATCCCGGTCCGGACCTTCCCGAACACCGGGTGCGTGTCGACACCGCGGACCATGTCGGTGTCGACGAAGGTCATGTGCGCGACGCCGACCCGGACACCGAGGTGCTTCAGCTCCGGCCGCAGCGTGTCCCCCATCGCCTCCACGCCGGCCTTCGACACGTTGTACGACGCGAGGCCCGGGATGTGCACGATCGCGGCCAGGGACGAGACGAGCAGCAGGTAGCCCTTGCTCTCCAGCAGGTACGGCAACGTCAGGTGGACGGTGCGCCAGACGCCGAGCAGGTCGACGTCGAGGACGCGCTCCCACACCTGCGGGTCCATGCTCCGGGTGAAGCCGGGCGCGGCGATCCCGGCGTTGGCCATCACGACGTCGATCCGCCCGTACCGCTCGGCGATCCCCTCGACCGCCGTCCGCAGCGAATCGGTGTCGGTGACGTCGGCCTCCCACCAGCCGGCGTCCGGGCCGCAGTCCTCGGCGACCCTCTTCAGTTCGTCCGGCTCGAGACCGACCAGCGCGAGCTGCGCGCCGTCCTCCGCCAGCTTCCGGGCGACCGCGGCGCCGATCCCCCGGGAGGCGCCGGTGATGAGCACGACTTGACCGGCCAACGGACGCATCTGGGACCTCCAGCTTGTTGAGTGGATACTCAACAGTAAGTGCTTGTTGACCGATTACTCAATAGACTGGCCGGGTGAGTCAGACCTCTTCGTCCGGGGCCCGCCTGCGGCCCGAGCAGCGGCGTACCCAGATCCTCGAGGCCGCGCGCCGGGTGCTGCTCGCGGACCCGCACCGCGAGCTCACCGTCGAGCTCGTCGCCGCCGAGGCCGGCGTCTCCCCCGCGCTGCTGTTCCACTACTTCGGCTCGAAGAAGAAGTTCCAGTACGCCGTCATCGAGGAAGCGGCCGCCGAGGTCATGCTGCGCACCGCGCCGGACCCGTCGCTGCCGCCGGACGAGCAGCTCCGGTCCGGGATCCGCGCCTTCGTCCGCGCCGTCCTCGAAGCGCCCCAGCTCTACCGGGCGACGCTGCTGATGTCGGCGGCCGGCGACCCGGAGCTCCGGGCGCTGCACTCCGAGCTGCGCCGTGTCTTCAGCCAGTGGGTGATCGGCGCGGTCGCTGAGCGTGGCATCGAGATCACCCCCGTCGTCGAGCTCGCGTGCCACGGCTGGCAGGGTTACGTCGAACAGACCCTGCTGGTGTGGATCGACAACCCCGACGTCTCGCCGGAGGCCCTCGAACGCCTCTGCGAGGATTCGCTGGACGCGATCCTCTCGACGACCTCCGAGTGAGAGTGATGAACAAGTTCTTCCTGACGGTCCACATCCTCGCCGCCATCCTCTGCGTCGGCCCGGTCACCGTGGCGGCCAGCATGTTCCCGCCGATCGCGCGCCGGATGCTGCAGTCCGACGCGCCGGACGCGGGCGGGCTGGACGTCCTGCACCGGATCACCCGGGTCTACGCGTGGGCGAGTCTCGCCGTTCCCGTGTTCGGCTTCGCGGTCGCCGGCGGCATGCACGTGATGGACGAGGCGTGGCTGATCATCTCGATCGTGCTGACGCTGGCCGCGGCGCTGGTGCTCGCGTTCCTGGTCGTGCCCGCGCAGTCCGCCGTACTCGCGGCCGCCGGTCAGCCGGCCGAGGTGCGCAGCGGTGTGCTGTCGAAGGCCAAACTGCTGTCGATGACGAGCGGCATCTTCGGGCTGCTGTGGCTGGTCGTCCTGGTGCTGATGGTCGTCAAGCCCGGGCACACCAGAGGGTAGGGTTCGGCCGTGCTGACGGTTGCCACGGTGAATGTGAACGGGATCAGGGCCGCCTTCCGGCGCGGGATGACGCCGTGGCTGGAGAGCACGGATCCGGACCTCTTGCTGATGCAGGAGGTCCGCGCCTCTGACGACGTACTGCGGGAACTGCTTGGCGGTGAGTGGAACATCGCGCACGCCGAACCGGCCATCGACGGGCACAAGGGTCGCGCCGGTGTCGCGGTCGCGAGCCGGCGGCCGATCAAGGACGAGCGCGGCGAGATCGGGCCGGAGCGTTTCGCCGGAACCGGGCGCTGGGTCGAGGCCGATGTCATCCTGGACGACGGGTCGACGTTGACGGCGGTCAGCACGTACGTGTTCACCGGCGAGTTCGAGACGCCGCCGCGGCAGGCGGAGAAGTACGCGTTCCTGGACGCGATCACGGCCCGGCTGGCCGAACTGCGCGCGGACGGACGGCACGTGCTGATGTGCGGCGACCTGAACATCGCGCACCGCGAGGTCGACCTGAAGGCGTGGAAGGCGAACCGCAAGAAGAGCGGCTTCCTGCCGGAAGAACGCGCCTGGCTGGACCGCCTGTTCGAGAACGGCTGGGTCGACCTCGGCCGCCGCTTCGGCGGCGAAGGCCCCGGCCCGTACTCCTGGTGGTCGTGGCGCGGCAAGGCCTTCGACAACGACGCCGGCTGGCGCATCGACTACCAGATCGCCTCCCCCGAACTCGCCGCCGCCGCGACCGGCTGCGTCGTCCACCGCGCCCCGACGTACGCCGAACGCTGGAGCGACCACGCCCCGGTCGTCGCGACGTACGACATCTGAATAGTTCTTGTCCGACGGCGCGGGTAGTCTCGCCGCATGGCTGAGACTTCTTCCGTCACGCCGCCGGTTGCTGCCCGGAAACCGGTCGAGCGGGTGCATCACGGCGACACCTTCGTCGACGACTACGAGTGGTTGCGGGACAAGACCGACGACGAGGTGCTGGCGTACCTGCGGGCCGAGAACGCCTACACCGAGGCCCGCACGGCCCACCTCGAGTCGTTGCGCGAGGCAATCTTCAAGGAGATCTCGGACCGCACGCTGCAGACCGACCTGAGCGTGCCCGCGCGGCGCGGCGGGTACTGGTACTACTCCCGCACCATCGAGGGCCAGCAGTACTCGCTGCACTGCCGGGTCAAGGTGGACGGCGACGAGCCGCCCGCCACCGACGGCGAGATCGCCGGCGAAGAGATCATGCTCGACGGCAACAAGGTGGCCGGCGACTCCGAGTTCTTCTCGCTCGGCACCGTCGACGTCTCCCCCGACGGCCGGCTGCTGGCGTATTCCGTCGACCTCAAGGGCGACGAGCGGTTCACCCTGCGGATCAAGGACCTGGACACCGGCGAGCTGCTGCCGGACGAGCTGCCCGAGGTGCACTACGGCTCGGCCTGGTCCGCGGACGGCTCGACGATCTTCTACACCAAGGTCGACGACGCCTGGCGGCCGTACCAGGTCTGGCGGCACGCCCTGGGCGCGACCGACGACGTGCTGGTCATGGAAGAGCCCGACGAGCGGTTCTGGGTCGGCGTGGACCTGACCCGCAACGAGCAGGCGATCATCATCGCGCTCGGCAGCAAGCTCACCAGCGAGGCCTGGCTGCTCGACGCGCACAACCCGGCCGGCGATCCCGTCGTCGTCGCGGCCCGCCGCGAAGGCGTCGAGTACGACGTGGAGCACGCCGGCGACAGGCTGCTGATCACGCACAACGCCGACGCCGCGAACTTCTCGCTCGCCTCCGCGCCGCTGGACGCTCCGGGCGACTGGACCCCGCTGATCGAGGGCGACAAGAGCAGCCGCCTGCTCGGCACGGACGCCTTCGCCGACCACGTCGTGCTGCACCGGCGCCGCGACGCCCTCACCGAGCTCGCGATCATGCGACGCACCGCTGACGGCTTCGGTGACCCCGAGCTCCTGGAGTTCGACGAGCCGATCCACACGGTCTCCCCCGGCCGCAACGACGAGTGGCACGAGACCCGCTACCGCTTCGGCTACACGTCACTCGTCACGCCGGGTTCGACGTACGACGTGGACGTCGCGACCGGCGAGCGGCGACTGCTGAAGCAGCAGCCGGTGCTCGGCGGGGTCGACCTCGGCGACTACACCCAGTACCGCGAGTGGGCGACCGCGCCGGACGGGACCAAGGTTCCGCTCTCGATGGTCGCGCGCAAGGACGTCGCCAAGGACGGGAACGCGCCGGTCGTGCTCTACGGGTACGGCTCGTACGAGAGCTCGATGGACCCGTGGTTCTCGATCCCGCGGCTGTCGCTGCTCGACCGCGGCGTGGTGTTCGCGATCGCGCACATCCGCGGCGGCGGCGAGCTCGGCCGGCACTGGTACGACGACGGCAAGATGCTGACCAAGCGGAACACCTTCACCGACTTCGTCGCGGCCGCCGAGCACCTGGTCGAGGCCGGCTGGACCCGCCCGGAACGGATCGTCGCGCAGGGCGGCAGCGCCGGCGGCCTGCTGATGGGCGCGGTCGCGAACCTGGCCCCGCGGGCCTTCGGCGGAATCGTCGCCGAGGTCCCGTTCGTGGACGCGCTGACCACGATTCTGGACCCGTCCCTGCCGCTCACCGTGATCGAGTGGGAGGAATGGGGCAATCCGCTCGAGAACGCCGACGTCTACGCGTACATGAAGTCCTACTCGCCGTACGAGAACGTCACCGCGCAGCACTATCCGCGCATCCTCGCGATCACCAGCCTGAACGACACCCGGGTGTTCTTCGTCGAGCCGGCGAAGTGGGTGGCGAAACTCCGGGCGACCGCGGCCGGCGATCCCGACGTGCTGCTGAAGACCGAGATGGAGGCGGGCCACGGCGGCCGCAGCGGGCGGTACGACGCCTGGCGCGAGGTCGCTTTCTCGCTCGCCTGGGAGCTGGACACCCTCGGCCGGAGCTAAAAAAGCGGAATATCCGTCCCCGGACGTGTGTTGTGCAACACATCCAGGGCACCGGAACGGCGGATTTCTGTACGGATTCTCAGGTTGTGTCCCGGAGTGTTACGCCGAATAGGCCGTCAGCACCCCGGGACACCGGTTTCCACGGCGGATTCGCTGCCGGGAACTCTCAGGGAACCTTCAGGGTGTTTACACACTGGTACCGGAATCTTGAACCCTACTCGAGCGTTGCTCTCCATGTAACGACGAAGGGAGTTTCGGTGGCTCGCACGACTCGTGTCCGGAGCACGGACGACGGTATCGACGGCAAGGACAGTGTCGGTCTCTATCTCGAAGAGATCGCGCGTACACCCCTGCTGACGGCTGAGGAAGAGGTCGAGCTCGCTGAGACGGTCGAGGCAGGACTCCTCGCGGAGCAACTGCTGGCCGAGGGGCGGGTTGGACGCAAGAAGGGCGGAGCGCCCAAATATGCCACGGAAGAGGAGCTGGAGTGGCTGGCCGAAGAGGGCCGGCGCGCACAGCAGCGGTTCGTGACCGCGAACCTCCGGCTCGTGGTGTCGATCGCCCGCCGGTACGGACGTTCCCAGATGCCGCTGCTGGACCTGGTCCAGGAGGGCAACACGGGACTCATCCGGGCGGTGGAGAAGTTCGACTACCGGAAGGGTTTCAAGTTCTCGACGTACGCGACCTGGTGGGTGCGGCAGGCCATCACCCGCGGTATCGCGCAGCAGGCCCGCGTGGTCCGGCTGCCGGTGCACGTGGTGGAGCAGCTGAACCAGATCGGGTCCGCACGGCGCACGCTGGAGCGCAAGCTCGGGCGGGAGCCGGAGATCGACGAGATCGCAGCCGAGCTGAACCTGGACGCGGAGCGGGTCACCGAACTGATCCGCATCGGCCGGGACCACATCAGCCTGAACAGCCCGGTCGACGACGAGGGTGAGACCTCGCTGGGCGACCTGATCGCGGCCGAGACCGCGCCGGGTCCGGACCAGCTGGTCGCCGACGCGTCGGACCGCTCGGGACTGTTCAGTCTGGTCGACCAGCTCGACCCGCGGTCCGCGGACGTGATCCGGCGCCGTTACGGCCTGCACGACGGCCGCCAGGCCAAGCTGGCCGACATCGGCGCCGTGCACGGCATCTCGGCGGAGCGGGTGCGCCAGATCGAGCGTGAGGCGCTGGGCCGCCTGCGCCTGCTGGCCGACCCGACGCTCGCCGCGTAACACACCGACCGAAACCCCTCAGGACCCCCGGGCCACGATCTGGCCCGGGGGTCCTTCGGTTTTACCGGCCGAGCTCGATCCAGGACTCGACCGGCAGGTGGTCGCTCGGGAACTGGCCGTCCTTGCTGAAGGTGTTGATACTCGCCTTCGGGACCCGCAGGCCCGGTGTGGTGAGGATCCAGTCGATCCGGTCACCGTTGGGCGTCAGCGGCTTGTACCCGTGGAAGGTGGCGTAGAGCGCACTACGGCGCTCGGCGGTCAGCCAGGTGTCCTGGAAGGTCCCGCTCGTCACGAGCTTGTCGTAGACCGTCAGGCCGGGCTTCGCCGCCTCGTTGAAGTCGGCCGTCATGATCACCGGCAGGGCGGGGTCGAAGCCGGCGATCCGCTGCAGGATCAGGTCGGCGGACTTCGAGCGCGCCGTCGCGTCGTACGCCTCCAGGTGGGTGTTGACCGCGTAGAACTGCTTCGACGTCGCCTTGTCCTCGAACCGGACCCAGGTGACCATCCGCGGGCAGCACCCGCCCCAGGTCTTCGAACCGATCACGTCCCGGGTGTCCGACAGCCAGAAGTGGTCGAACTCGACCGGCCGGAGACGGCGCTGGTCGAAGAAGACCATCATGAACTCCCCCTTGCTGCCGCCCTCCCGCCCCAGGCCGATCGAGCCGTACGACGGACCGAGGTCCGCGGCGATGTCCTGGAGCTGGGAGTACAGCCCCTCCTGGGTCCCGAGCAGCTGCGGGCGCGCCTGCCGCAGCTGCTCCCGCATCACGGGACGCCGGTCCGCCCAGGTGTTCGGCGGGGTATTGCTCGCATACCGCAGGTTGTACGACATCACGTGCAGCGGGCCGCTGGTGGCAGCGGCCTGCTCCGAGGCTGGGGCGGCCTGCGACACCCCGCTGGCGAGCGTCAGGCCGGCAACGGCGGCCGCGACGAGCGCGGCGAGCCGACGGCGCGTGGTGAACATGTCAAAAACCTCCAAGGGCGGATGACAAGGAGGTTGGACGTTAACCAGATCCGGTGAACGGTTGCCAGCTGTAGCGCGTCGCGCACGTGAGGTCAGGCTGCCGCTTCGTTCCAGGAGTCGATCAGCGGGGGCAGCTCGGCCAGGCGCTGGACGGTCGCGTCCGGATTACCTTCGGTGTGCCCGATCTGCTCCTGCGGGATCGCGCTGTGCGGCAGGTGGGCGGCACGCATGCCGGCGTTCTGCGCGCCCCAGACATCGTCGAAGAGCCGGTCACCGACGAACAGGCACCGGGACGGCTCGGACACCCCGACCGCCCGCATCGCGGCCAGGAAGGCCTCCGGGTGCGGCTTGGTGTGCGCGATCTCGCTGGTGTAGACGGCGCCGTCGAGCAGGTCGAGCACGCCGTCGCGCGCGAACACCTCCTCGTGCCGTCGCCGCGGCCAGAGCGTGTTCGACAGGACGCCGACCTTCAGGCCGCGGTTGCGCAGCGCCCGCAGTGTGTCGACGGCGTCCGGCTCCAGCTCGGTGTGCGGGTCCCACTGCCGCTCATACTCCGCGAGGGCCGCCGGGGTCATCACGACCTCGGCCAGCGCGCACACCTCCTCGAGCGTGCTGCTGCGGTGCTCGTCGCGGGAACGCCGCCAGACCGTCCCCTCGGCCGCGACCAGCCGCGCCGCGAACTCGTCGGCGTTGCCGGGGTTGTCAGGGTGGAGCAGCGCAGTCACCGCCCGCCAGGTCTCGTACAGAGAAATGTCGTGCCAGGTCGCCAGCGTGCCGCCCCAGTCGAACAGGACGGCTTCGATCTTCGCGTTCGTCACCCGGCACAGCCTGCCAGAGCCGGCCGACAGTTCTCGCCTGCTTTTCAGCTCAGTCGGGCGATCTCCCGCCGGCGGGCCAGCCAGGCGACGGCGATCGCGTAGAACGCCAGGCACGGGATGTCCGCGACGAACAACGTCCACGGCGCGCCGCCCTGTACGTTCCACTGATCACCCCGGCCAGTTGCCGCGGGCAACAGAAAGGCGATCAGGTTGTTCAGCGCGTGCAGCGCGATCGCGGCCTCCAGTCCCCCGGTCCGGACCGTCAGCCAGCCGACCGTCACCGCGAACAAGAAGATGTCCGCCATCGCCCACCCGCTGTACCCGTGCGCCGACACGAACGCGGCGCCGCCGATCACGATCCCGGGCCACGGCGAGCGGAAGACGGTCCGCAGCCAGTGTGCCCGGCCGTTCGGGTCGTCAGGGCCGTACGCGCCGACCGCCTGGATCAGCCAGCCGCGGAACACGAACTCCTCCGCCGCCGACTGGAACGGCACCAGCAGCACGATCACCAGCGCCGGAACGACGAACGCGCTCCAGCCGATCCAGTCCCCGCCGCTGGCCCCGATCGCGTCCTCGGCCGGGAACACGGCGTCGACCAGGAACCCCATCGCGAGCGACAGCACGATGTACCCGAGCGCCGGCAGGCAGCACCACAGCAGCCAGCGCCAGCGGATCCGGTTCAGCACCGAGGCGACGCTCCAGAACGGCCGGCGCTGCACCACCCACGCGGTCAGGCCGACGAGCGGCGTCAGGACGGCGAGCATCACCAGCGTGACAGCGAGGTTCTCGGTGTCGCTCGGGAAGATGTCGGCGCCGCTCGGCGCCGGGAACGGACCGGCCAGCAAGCGGTGGGCGATCGCCCAGACGACCGCGACGAGCGACGTCACGAAGAAGCCGAGCGCGCCGAGCAGCAGCGTCCCGACGACAGGCCGCCACCAGGCGTGCTTCGGCGTCCGGGCGAGGCGGTGGAACGGCGTCCCCGCGGGCGCCGGGACGATGCGCGGCTCGCGGTACGCCGCCGGCGGGTAGCCGCCGTACGGCTGGGGGTACGGCGGCGGGTACTGCGGTGGGTACGGGGGCGGGTACTGCGCCGGATACTGGGGCGGCTGCTGACCCGGATCTTGGACCGGCCGGCCGTACGGACCCGGAGGTGGGTAGGGGCCAGGGTGGGGCGGCGGCGGTGGAGGCTGCCCCGGCTGGGAGTATGGGCCCGGTTGCGGAGACGGCCCGGGCTGCTGCGGGTCCATGACTGGACTCTAGAAGATCGGGCCAACTGGACGGAGGGAGAACACGGTGGTTACTGAACCGACGCCGGACACGAGCCGGGCGACGAGCGCGCTGCCGCAGTCCGTGCTGATGCCGTTGAGTGGATCCGCCATCTTCCTGGTAGTGCAGGTCGAGCCGGGCGGCGAGGAGCGCACCCGCGACCTGCTGGAGCGGTTGAGCGGCCTGGTCCGCTCGGTCGGCTTCCGGGTGCCGGCCGGCAACCTGTCCTGCGTCACCAGCATCGGATCGGAGGTCTGGGACCGGCTGTTCAGCGGCCCGCGCCCCGCCGAGCTGCACCCGTTCGCCGAGCTCAAGGGCGCCACCCACCACGCGCCGTCGACGCCCGGCGACCTGCTGTTCCACATCCGCGCCGCCCACCAGGACCAGTGCTTCGAGCTCGCCGCCCAGATCATGAACGCCCTGGACGGCGCCGCCACGGTCGTCGACGAGGTGCACGGCTTCAAGTACTTCGAGATGCGCGACCTGCTCGGGTTCGTCGACGGCACCGAGAACCCCGCCGGTGACGAGGCCCGCGACGCCGTACTGATCGGCGACGAGGACCCGGACTTCCGCGGCGGCAGCTACGTGATCGTGCAGAAGTACCTGCACGACCTGAAGGCCTGGAACGGGCTGACCGTCGAGCAGCAGGAGCTCGCCGTCGGGCGGACCAAGCTCGACGACATCGAGCTCGACGACGCCCGCAAGCCCGGCAACGCGCACATCGTGCTGAACGTGATCGAGGACGAGGACGGCAACGAGCTGCAGATCCTGCGCGACAACATGCCGTTCGGCACCGTCGGCACGCAGGAGTTCGGCACGTACTTCATCGGGTACGCCAAGACGCCGGCGGTGACCGAGCTGATGCTGCGGCGGATGTTCATCGGAGTGCCCGAGGGCAACCACGACCGGCTGCTCGACTTCTCGACCGCGGTCACCGGCGGCCTGTTCTTCACACCGCCGGCGGACTTCCTCGACGACCTGCCGCCGGCGCCCTGACCGCTACTCGCCGAACAAAGGCGCGTCGACGACACTGCCCCAGCTGAAGTCGACCGGGTCGCCGAAGGTCGCCGGCACCTTGCCGAGGCTGTTGATCACCGTCGCGGTTCCGTTGGCGTGCCCAACGGCGTACAGGTACCCGGAGCCGGAGTCCTTGTCGATGCCGAGCAGCAGCGTGCCGTACTGACCGCAGCGGCTCGCCATCAGCGTCTCGAACCCTTGCCAGGTGCTGGTCCGCAGCGGCTTCACGACGGGCTTCATCGGCTGACTGAGCGGAATGTGGATCGTGTAGAGCGCGCCGCCCCGCGTCGTCGCCAGCAAGGTGTCGTACGTCGACGTACGGCTGAGCAGGGTGACGGCCTTGACGGCGGAGAAGCCGGGATACGAACCGGCGGCCTCCCAGTGCTCGACGCCGTCGTTCGTCGGGTTGACGTGCCAGCGGAAGAGCGTGCCGTCGTTGCGAAGGGCGTACACCCGCCAGCTCGGATCGTCGAGCGACCAGGACTGCGTCAGCGTGCGGAACACGTCCCAGCCGCCGCCGATCCGGGTCATGCTGCTTCTGAGGACCTCGCCGCCGGTCCCCTTCTCGACCCACTGGTTCGCCTGGTACATCGCGCCGCCGCTCACGACATGGCCGTTCAGCGACATTTCGTCGCCGAAGTCGTCGTCCTACACCCACTGGCTGCTGAGCGAGATGCTGCGACCGCCGAAGGCCTGCTTGGCCATGACGGTGGCCGGACTCGCCGTGACCGGCGACGTCGCGACCACGTACCGGTTCACGGTGTCGCCGCCCGCTGTCAGCGCACCGGCCTGCACCTGACAGGTACTCGCCGTCGGTGCCGCTGACGCCGGAACCGCGCTCGTCAGGACCGGAACAGCCAGGGCCAGGCCCGCCGCTACTGCAATCATCCGCCGCATCTCGACTCCCCCTTCGACAACCGCTCTCCCAGACAACGATGCGCACCGCTCCGTGGAAGTTGCGTGATCGGGGATTGTCGGCGCGGTGCGACAGACTGGGAGCATGTTGCTCACCGAGGTGGTCCAGACGTCGGCCGCGCTGGCCGGGACCCGGTCGCGGCTGAAGAAGGCCGAGTTCATCGCCGACGTGTTGTCCAAGGCCACCGAGCCGGCCGAGATCGAGATCGTGGTCACGTACCTGTCCGGCGAGCTGCGGCAACGGCGGACCGGGGTGGGCTGGCGGACGCTGATGGAGGCGCCGGAGCCGGCCGCCGAGCCTTCGTTGACGGTCGAGGAGGTCGACGCGGCCTTCGCCGACCTCGCGGAGATGTCGGGGACGGGCGTGCAGGCTCGTCGCCGGGCGGCGGTCGACGCTCTGTTCGGGCGCGCGACGGCCGACGAGCAGCGGTTCCTGCGGCTCCTCGTGGGCGGCGAGCTACGGCAGGGGGCACTCGACGGCGTGATGGCGGACGCGGTCGCCCGCGCGACCGGCATTCCGCTGGCCGGGATCCGGGCCGCGACGATGTTGCGCGGAGCGGCTGCTCCGGTCGCCGTCGCCGTACTGACCGAGGGCGAGGCGGGGCTGGCACAGTTCGGGCTCGAGGTCGGGCGCGGCGTGCAGCCGATGCTGGCGCAGTCCGCGACGAGTGTCGCGGAGGCCCTGGCGAAGACGGGGACGCCGGCGGCGCTCGAGTGGAAGCTGGACGGGATCCGGATCCAGGCGCACCGCGACGGCGACCAGGTCGTCGTCTACACGCGGACGCTGGACGACATCACCTCCCGCGTGCCGGAGGTCGTCAGCGCCGTCCTCGCGCTCGACGCCCAGCAGGTCGTCCTCGACGGTGAGCTGATCGCGTTGCGGGCCGACGGTCGGCCGGAGCCGTTCCAGGTGACCGGTTCGCGGACGGCGACGCGCGCCGCGACGGGGCCGGATTCGGTGCCGCTGACGCCGTACTTCTTCGACATCCTGCACCAGGACGGGCAGGACCTGCTCGGGCTCGACGGGGCGGCGCGGCAGCAGTGGCTGGCGAAGCTCGTGCCCGAGGAGCGGCGGATTCCCCGGCTGGTGACCGAGGACGCCGAGGCCGGGCAGGCGTTCTTCGCCGACGCTGTGCGCCGCGGCCACGAAGGCGTGGTGGTGAAGTCGCTGACCGCGCCGTACGAGGCGGGCCGGCGCGGGTCGGGCTGGGTCAAGGTGAAGCAGACCCACACCCTCGACCTGCTCGTGCTCGCGGCGGAGTGGGGCCATGGACGGCGGACGGGCTGGCTGTCGAACCTGCATCTCGGCGCGCGGGACGAGGAGACCGGCGAGTTCGTGATGCTCGGGAAGACGTTCAAGGGGCTGACGGACGAGCTGCTGCGATGGCAGACCGAGCGGTTCCAGGAGCTCGCCGTCCGGCAGGACGACTGGGCCGTCTACCTCCGGCCGGAGGTCGTCGTGGAGATCGCGTTCGACGGCGTCCAGACCTCGCCGCGGTATCCGGCCGGGATGGCATTGCGGTTCGCCCGGGTGCTGCGATATCGCGAGGACAAGAAGCCCGCCGACATCGATACTGTCCAGACGGTGCGGGACATCCACCTGGGTACTGGGGAGAGCGTGGGCAACGATGAGTGAGGACCCCGATGTCGTCTCGCGGCGGATCGCGCGCGAGTCGCTGGACCGCGACGACCCGACCGGCTGGTTCGAGAACCTGTATGCCGCGGCCGCCGACGGCTCCGCGGTCGTCCCGTGGGATCGCGGGACGGCGCATCAGCTGCTGCGCGAGTGGATCGAGGAGTCCGAGCCCGACGGCGCCGACAAGACCGCGCTCGTCGTCGGCGCGGGCACCGGCTGGGACGCCGAGCTGGTCGCCGACCGCGGGTACGACACGACCGCGTTCGACATCTCCCCGAGCGCGATCGAGGCCGCGCATCGCAACCATCCGGATTCCAGGACGCACTATCGCGTCGCCGATCTCCTCGCGCCACCGGCAGCCTGGCACCACGCGTTCGACCTCGTCGTCGAGATCTACACCGTGCAGGCCCTGCCGATCACCCTGCAGCCCGAGGCGGTCAAGCAGGTGACGGAGTTCGTCGCCCCGGGCGGCACCCTGCTGGTGATCGCCGCGGCCCGCGCCGACGACCAGCCGGACGACGCGATCGAGGGCCCACCCTGGCCACTCACCCGAGCCACCATCGAGTCCTTCACCACCCCAGACCTGCACCGGATCCAACTGATCCAATCCCCCAGCCCTGCCGACCCCAGCGTCCTGCGGTGGCGTGCGGAGTACCTGCGCGACTGAGCCGCGGCATTACGGTGTGCCCGATGGGCGCACGCGGTCGCGATGCGCGAGGACCGACCTCGCTTGGGGGGAACAGTTGGTCAACTGGCTTACTGACGGCCGCGTGCCGGAGTGGCCCGCGCTGGTGATGCGTGCGCGGGAGGCGGCGGTCGCCGTCGGGATGTCGCTGACACGGGCCGGCGGCGGGCCTTCCTGTTGCTTGCCGGCGGTCGGGCAGTTCCTCGCGGTGCTGGCGGCCGGATGCAAGGGCGGATTGATAGGCGAGGCGGGTACAGGCGTCGGCTTCGGGACGGCATGGATGGCCGCGGCGATGCCCGCCGACTGCCGGCTCGTGACGGTTGAGCTCGACGAGACCAGGGCGGCTGCCGCACGGCAGGTCTTCGCGGACGAACCACGCGTCGAGGTGGTTAACGGGGACGCGTTCGAGGAACTGGCGCGCCGGGCGCCCTTCGACCTGCTGTTCGCGGACGGCGGCAGCCAGCCGGCGGAGATGGTCGACCTGATCCGGGTAGGCGGGCGACTGGTGAACGACGACGTGACGCCGGTGAGCCTGCTGCCGTCCGATTCGCCGTACCTGACGCACGATCCGAAGCGGGACTTCTTCTTCGACGATCCCCGGCTCATCTCGACCGAGGTGGTGCTCCCGGACCTGCGGAACTCGCTGCTGGTGGGGACCCGGGTGTGTGATGTCTCAGGACATCGGTGACACTCATGGCCGTCCACGGCATCTGCTCGGCCTGACCGGACGCGCTTGCTCAGCGGCAGATCCGGACATGTGGCGTCTCAGCACTGGTCGTTCGCCTCTGACCTCAACGCGGAAGCCGTTGAACGCTGGAGATTGAATGGAGGTGTAGGGACCATGTCATCTACGACGTCGTATCCGTCACGTGTCCAAGGCGATTCCCGGTCCGGCAACAGCGTGCGTGAGCACAGGGCTGCCGCCACGACAGCGGGAATCCTCTACATCATCGGAACAGTGGCCGGCATCCTCAGCAAGTTTGTCGCGACCTTCCCCGTGCGCAACGCGGACGACCCGCTCGCCTACGCCGCGAACCATTCCGGCACCGTCGCGACGGGGGCGCTGCTCGTGCTCGTCATGGGTCTGTCGCTCGCCATGGTCGCGGTGGTGCTGTTTCCCGTGCTGCGCCAGGTGGATGAAGTGCTGGCCACGGGCTACCTGATTATCCGAGGGGCGGTCGAGACAACCACCTACGTCATCATCGCCATCGCATTCCTGATCCTCGCGCCACTGGCCGAGACCATGGCGGCAGGACGGGGTACGGCCTCACCAGCCGGCGTGCGCATCGGCACCCTCGTGATCGACTCTGATGGCGCCAGCGTCATCCTGTCATTGGTGTTCTGCCTAGGGGCCGCCCTCTTCTACGTCCTGCTCTTCCGGTCGCGGATCGTCCCCCGCTGGATCACGGTGTGGGGCCTCGCGGGGATCCCGCTGTACGTCGCCGCCTATCTGCTGGCGATGTACGGAGTTGTCGGCACCAACTCGTCCGAGGTGAACCTGCTGTGCCTGCCGCTGGCCGTGCAGGAGATGGTGCTGGCGGTCTGGATGATCGCGCGCGGCTTCCGTCCGGCGGCCGTCTCGGAAGCGTCACCAATGTCTTGAGACATGACTGGGGCCCGGGTGAGCTGAGACTGCATGGGAACATTTGTTCGAAAATCATGTAGACTCGGGGTATGGCGGGGCGGAGTGTTGTGGGGCCGACGGCTCTGCGGATGATGTTGGGGGGTCATCTGCGGGAGCTGCGTGAGCGCGCCGGCGTCTCCCGGACCGACGCCGGCTGGGCGATTCGGGCCTCGGAGTCGAAGATCAGCCGGCTCGAGCTCGGCCGGGTCGGGTTCAAGGAGCGCGACGTCGCCGACCTCCTGACTCTGTACGGCGTGCAGGACGCGCGCGAGCGAGACCGCCTGCTGGCGCTCGCCCGCGAGGCCAACGACCCGGGGTGGTGGCATCGGTACGGCGACGTGACGCCGGAGTGGTTCGACGCGTATCTGGGGCTCGAGGCCACCGCCGAGCTGATCCGCACCTACGAGATCCAGTTCGTCCCGGGCCTGCTGCAGACCGCCGACTATGCGCGCGCCGTCGCGCAGCTCTCCCCCAGCGGCCCGCGCGCCGACAGCGAGATCGAGCGGCTCGTCGCCCTGCGCAGACGACGACAACGGGTGCTCGACCGCGAGCCGCCGCTCAAGCTCTGGGCCGTCATCGAAGAGGCCGTCCTGCACCGTCCGATCGGCGGCACCGAGGTGCTGCGCGACCAGCTCGACGCCCTGCGCCAAGCCATCACCCGGCCGAACGTGACCGTCCAGATCATCCCGCTGGAAAGTTCAGGTCACGCCGCCACCGGAGGCGCGTTCAGCCTGCTCCGCTTCCCGCAGCGCGACCTGCCCGACATCGTCTATCTGGAACACCTCACCAGCGCGCTGTACCTGGACAAGCGCGACGACGTCGAGACCTACACCCAAGCCCTGGACCTGCTGGCGTCCACCAGCCCGTCGCCGCAGCGGACCGAGCAGCAGTTGACGCGCCTGCTCGAGCGCCTGCCGGCCTGACTATTGCTCGGTCTCGTGCTCGGTCTTGCCCTTCAGATGTTCCACCCGCCCCTGGTCCTCTCCCGCGTCCAGCAGCTTGCCCCCAGGCGTCGGGTTGTGCGCGTACTCGGCGAGCGCCAGTGATGGATGGTGGAGGTCGAAGGCTGGGGACTCCGAGCGGATCCTGGGCAGTTTGACGAAGTTGTGCCGCGGCGGCGGGCAACTGGTGGCCCACTCCAGCGAACGGCCCCAGCCCCACGGATCGTCGACCTCGACGCGAGGCGAGCGGCGGGACTTGTAGATGTTGTAGAAGAACGGCAGCATCGACGCGCCCAGGATGAAGGCACCGACACTGGACACCTCGTTCAGCGTGGTGAAGCCCTCGTTGGCGCCGTACGACGCGTAGCGCCGCGGCATACCCTCGACGCCCAGCCAGTGCTGGACGAGGAACGTGGTGTGGAAGCCGATGAACAGCATCCAGAAGTGCAGCTTGCCCCACTTCTCGTCCAGCATCCGCCCGGTCAGCTTGGGCCACCAGAAATAGAACCCGGCGAACATCGCGAACACCACGGTGCCGAAGACGACGTAGTGGAAGTGCGCGACCACGAAGTACGAGTCGTTCAGCTGGTAGTCCAGCGCCGGCGAGGCCAGGATGATCCCGGTCAGGCCGCCGAAGAGGAAAGTGACGAGGAAGCCGATCGACCACAGCATCGGCGTGTCGAACGACAACGAGCCGCCCCACATCGTGCCGATCCAGTTGAAGAACTTCACGCCGGTCGGTACGGCGATCAGGAAGGTCATGAACGAGAAGAACGGCAGGTTCACCGAGCCGGTGACGAACATGTGGTGCGCCCACACCGCGATCGACAGCGCCCCGATCGCGAGGGTCGCCGCGACCAGGCCGTAGTACCCGAAGATCGGCTTGCGGCTGAACACGGGGAGAATCTCGGTGACGATGCCGAAGAACGGCAGCGCGATGATGTAGACCTCTGGATGGCCGAAGAACCAGAACAGGTGTTGCCAGAGGATTGGTCCGCCGTTGGCCGCGTCGAAGACCTGCGCGCCGAGTGTTCGGTCCGCCTCCAGCACCAGCAGCGCCGCCGCCAGGATCGGGAACGCGATCAGCACCAGGATCGACGTCACCAGCACGTTCCAGCAGAAGATCGGCATCCGGAACATCGTCATACCGGGCGCACGCATCGTAATGATCGTGGTGATGAAGTTGACGCCGCCGAGGATCGTGCCCAGACCGGCCATCCACAGGCCCATGATCCACAGGTCGCCGCCGATGCCGGGTGAGCGCACCCCGCCCGACAGCGGCGAGTACGCCGTCCAGCCGAAGTCGGCCGCGCCGCCCGGGGTGGCGAACGCGCTCAGCGTCATCAGGCCGCCGAACAGGAACAGCCAGTAGCTGAACATGTTCAGCCGCGGGAACGCGACATCCGGCGACCCGATCTGCACCGGCATGATCACGTTGGCGAAGCCGACGAACAGCGGCGTCGCGAACAGCAGCAGCATGATCGTGCCGTGCATCGTGAAGAGCTGGTTGTAGACCTCTTCGTTGACGATCTGCAGACCCGGCTTGGCCAGCTCCGCGCGGATGATCAGCGCCATCACGCCGCCGATCAGGAAGAACGCGAACGACGTGACCAGGTACAACTGGCCGATCACCTTGTGGTCGGTCGTCGACAACAGCCGGCCGATCACCTTCCCCAGCGGCCGCCGACTCTCCTGGACCGCGGCGGTTCCGGTGCGCTCGGTGACCCCGGCATGCCCGCTGACACTGGCCATGCACCCTCCCGAACTACAGCATCCCCTCGATTAGACACCTATGGTCCGAAGAGCAACACCCCGTCAGCCGAGTGCGCTCAGTAGCGATTTGCTGAAGGCCGGCAGGTCGTCGGGCTTCCGGCTGGTGATCAGGTTGCCGTCCGTGACGACGGATTCGTCCACCCAGTCGGCGCCCGCGTTGCGCAGATCCGTCCGCAGACTGGGCCAGGACGTCATCCGCCGCCCCCGCACGACGTCCGCCTCGACCAGCGTCCAGGGCGCGTGGCAGATCGCCGCCACCGGCTTGCCCGAGGCCACGAAGTCCTTGACGAATCCGACCGCCTTCTCGTCGGTCCGCAGCGCGTCCGGGTTCGCCACTCCCCCGGGCAGCACGAGCGCGACGAAGTCGTCGACCGACGCATCACCGACAGCCTGATCGACCGGTGCCGTCTCCGCGGCGGTCAAATGATTGAAAGTCTGTACCTGACCGGTCTCGGGGCTGAGCAGGACTGGCTCGTAACCCGCGTCCTTCACAGCCTTCCAGGGCTCGGTGAGCTCCACCCGCTCGATCCCCTCGGCAGCGACCAGGAACGCGATCTTCGGCATCGTGAACTCCTCTCGAGTAGCAGGGACGTCATCCGGTACCCGAGGAGCCGGCCGGCACACGCGCTATCTCGGCGGACCCGCGGCGATCAGTGCGCGGACGTCGGCGAGCTGCAGCGTCGCCGGGTCGACGTCCATCAGGCACCAGGTCGCGCCCGCATCGGCGTACGGACGCGGATCCACGTCGGGCTCCAGCGCGACCGCGATGTCGTAGCCGTCCAGGTCGCCGCGCAGTTCCCGCAGTACGGCGGCCGGTGCCGCCACCTGCTCCGGTGAGGTGAGGTTGACCGGGAAGAAGCCGTCGTACCGCGCCGCGCGCCGGACCGGCTTCGCGTTGCCCGGGAAACCCGCGAGCCACACCGGTACCCGGCCGGCGACCGGGCGCGGCAGGAACTGCACGTCGTCGACCAGGAAGTGCTTGCCATGGTGCCGCACCGGCTCGCCGGTCCACCCGGCGGTGAGGATCTCGAGCGTCTCGTCCATCCGCTCGGCGCGGATCCGGTCGTCGACCTCCTCGCCAGTCTTGGAGTACTCCTGCGCGAACCGATCGCTGCCCAGCCCGACCCCGAGGATCAGCCGTCCGCCCGAGAGCCGGTCCAAGGTCGTGGTCTCGCGCAACAGCTTGGCCGGCCGCCGGCGGGCGATCGGCGAGACCATCGGACCGATCCGCAGCTGCTCCGTGGCGGTCGCCATCGCGCTCATCGTGATCCACGGATCCGAGACCTCCCGCACCGGCGGCCGCCACCACAGCTGGTCCCAGAGGAAGAACCCGTCCCACCCGGCCTCCTCGGTCGCCGCCGCCAACTGCGCGACCAGCACCGGGTCGGACAACTCGTCGAACAGCGGCAACCAGATCGCGTACTTCATCGCGTCACCTCGTCCACGAACGTCTTCCAGTACGGCGCCGACAGCCCATGCCCCATGCCGTGCAGGACGACGAGCCGGGCCCCGGGGACCGCGTCCCGGATCGACTCACCGTGCGGCAGCGGCAGCAACGGGTCGGCGTCCCCGTGCAGGACGAGCACCGGCACCGCCAGGTCGCCGAAGCCCCCGTTGCGCGGGGCATCGAAGTCCATCGCGAAGTGGTTCGTCAGCGCGGCCTCGTAGTCCTTCGTACGAGCCATGTCCTCGCGGACCAGCGCCCGGGCAGCCGACTCGTCGAAGTGGCCTGCCGCCTCGGCCTCGATCGAGCGTACGACGTACTCCTCGACGGCGGCCGCGTCGCCGAAGTCCGGCGTACCCAGCCGCGGCATGTCCGCCGACGGCGGCGGAAGGCCCTCGTCGCCGCTGCTGCTCGACACGAACGTCAGCGACGCCACCCGCGACGAGTGATCGAGGCCGAGCATCAGCGCCGTCCCGCCCGACATCGACTGCGCCACTACGTGCGCCTTCGCGACGCCGAGCGCGTCGAGCAGGCCGACGGCGTCCGCGGCCAGATCGCTCATCGCGTACCCGGGCTCGCCGACCGGGAACGACGTCGAGCGACCGGTGTCGCGCTGGTCGTAGCGGATGACGAAGCGGCCGCGGCTCGCGAGCTCGGCGCACAGCTCGGCGTCCCACCACAGCATGGACGCCCCGGCGCCGTGGATCAGCAGGATCGCGGGATCGGCCGGGTCGCCGTACGTCTCCGCGCAGAGCTCGATGTCATGGACTCGGTAAGTGGTCATGACACGACCGTAGAATCCGGCGCATCATCGTGAAAAGCGATTGATTCTTATCAAAGCGATCGCCATTGGCGATAGAGTGCGGCGCATGTACGAGTTGCGTCATCTGGCGACGCTGGCCGCCGTCGCCGACGAGGGGTCGTTCGGACGGGCCGCGAGCCGGCTCGGGTACACCCAGTCGAGCGTCAGCCAGCAGATCGCCGTCCTCGAGAAGGCCGCCGGCGGTCCGCTGTTCGACCGGCCGGGCGGTCCGAAGCCGGTCCGGATCACTCCGCTCGGCGCCGTCGTGCTGCGGCACGGCCGCGAACTGTTGCGCCGCGCGGACGACATGCGCGACGGGATCGAGCGGTTCCGGGCGGGTGACAGCCGGATCGACATCGGCACCTTCCAGACCGTCTCGAACACGTTGCTGCCGCGGATGATCCGGGAACTGCGCGACGCGCATCCGGGCTGCGACATCCGGCTGTTCGAGGAGGAGACCGACGATCCCGATCTGACCGGGCTCGACCTGATGTTCTTCGACGGCCGGACCGGAGACAGCATCGAGGATCTGAAGCTGCTCGACGACCCGTACGTGCTCGTGGCGCGCCCCGGCGACTTCCCGGCCGGACCGATCCCGCTCGAGAAGCTCGACGGACTTCCGCTCGTCGCGCACCCCGCGATCTGCCACCAGGCGGTCGTCGAGGGTTTCCTGACCGCCCGCGGCATCCACCCGCAGTTCGTGTTCCGCACCGAGGGCAACGAGGCGCTGCTGGCGATGGTCCGGGCCGGTCTCGGTGCAGCCCTGGCGCCGCGACTCGCCGTACTCCGGGACGACGAGAGCCTGGCGTTGCACGAGCTCACGCCAGAGCTCCCGCCGCGGGAGATCTTCTTGCTGTGGCAGGCCGGCCGCACCCACTCACCGCTCGCGGCGCACGCGATCGAACTCGCGCGACGTGCGGCGGCCGACCTTGCCGGTTAGCTGACCGTCAGCACCTTCGACGCCGTCTGCGTGCCCTGGTGGTCCGCGTCGGCCAGCCACACCACGCGGTAGGTGTACGTGCCACGGGCGGTCGGCTTGAGGCTGAACGCGTACTTGCCGTTCGTCGTCAGCTTCCCGGTCGTCACGGCCACCCACGACGTACCCGAACGACGCTGCAGGTACGCCGTCGTACCGGCGTGCGCCGGGTTCAGGTAGCCGTACAGCAGGCTCGATCCGCCGAGCGTGATCGCGCCCGGAACGAGGTACGCCGACATCGCCGGGTGGACCTGCACCAGGGCCGCGGCACTCCGCGTCCCGAGCACACCGGCGGCACCGTTGTAGCCCCACATGTAGTACGTCGACACGGCTGGCTTCTGCGCCGTCTGCGCCACGCCGTTGGCGTCTGTGGTGAAGCTACCAACTGTCGCCCATTTGGAAGCATTCTTGGCCTTCGAGTACAGCACCATCGGCACGCCGGCCAGCTTGCCGCCGTCCAACCGCGTCGCGGCCGTCGACAACGTCACCGCGCCGGTGTACATGATCGACGCCGCGCTCGCGCCGATCGTGGCCCTCGACCCGACCAGCCGGACGTCGACACCCGGCCCGACCTTGCCCTTGCTGTCCTTCACCCACACGCGGTACGCGTAGCTGGCCGAGTTTGCCAGGCCGGTGTGCGTGAACATGCTCGCGGTGCCGTTGTAGATGGCCGTTCCCGTGGTCGGCAGCTGCGGCGGGGTCGAGCCCGACGCGGCGCGGACCATGATCTGGCCGAGCGTGACGTTGGCGGGCTTGGTCCAGCGCAGCGTGGCCGCGGCAACCCCACCGGACACACTGAAGCTGGTCACGGGCGGCGGCGGAGCGGTCAGGTTCAAGTAGTTCTTGTCGATGTTCAGCTTCACGCCACCGTTGGTCTCGGTCACGTTGGCGTACTGATGGACGCGCTGGTGATTGCTCCAGTACGTGGCGGGCAGACCGGAGATCGTGCCTGGCGTGTTGTTCCACTGCGCCATCCAGATGTTGTCCGGCCGCGTGTACGCCGTGCTCGTGTAGGCACTGATCAGGTCGGGGCCGCCGTGCAGCGCGTTGACGTAAGCCCCGCCGACGTACCCACGCGAGTTCAACTCCTGCGTCCAGCCGCTCAGATAGGACAGGACCGCCGCCTTGCACGCGGCAGTCGACTCGTACGCCTCGATGTCGCTGTAGATCGCGCTCCGCTGGGCGAATCCCAGCGCCTGCGCCGCCGCGACCGCGTTGATCGCCGCGTTCTTGCCCTGGATCAGCGCGGTCGACGCGACCGAGGACATCCGGCTGTTGTACGTCGTGCACGGAGCCTGCAGGCCGACGTCGATCAGCAGGAACTGCCAACCCTTGCTCGCGTTCGTCGCGACCCAGCTGGACGTCAGGTTCGGCTGCGCGCACGCCCGCAAGCCGCCGCTGATATAGATGCCGATGCCCTGGTACTTCGGGCGCCAGGCATCCATCGTGCTCTGCGACGGCGCTGCGCAGGCGTCGAAACCCTCACCCGCGTAGTTGCCCGTCGCAACAATCGTCGGCGTCACCGCAGCCTGCTGGGTGACCCGCGCCGACGAGGTCTTCGTCACCACCCGGCCGGTGGCGAGCAGGTCGCTCGCGGTCTGCTCGGTGCCCGGCGCGTAGTACGCCGTCGCCAGGACGCCGGCGTCCGCGACCGCGCGGCGGAGCAGACCGTCGGTGGACGGTTCCGCCGTGGTCAGCGGCTCCAGGATCAGGCCGGCGCTGCGGCCGACGCGGTGCGCCGGGCAGTCGGCCTGCGCCGTGCTGTGGCCGAGGTACACGGCCGGCTGGTCGAGCCGGACGCAGGCGGACGGAGTCGCGGCCAGGTCGACGACCGGCCAACTGGCCGGCACGGTCACCTGATAGCCGCGGTAGGAAACGGTCTTCGTGTCTTCAGCGGTGGCCGGTGCGCTCGCGGCGACTCCGGCGACCAGGCCGAGGGCAAGTGCCAGCACCCCAGGTCTGAACAACCTCACAATGCTCCTCAGTTCATCGATGGACGGTGCCCCCAAGTGAAGGCGAGCGCCGCCGCACTGTCGAAGAGCTTCCGGCACTCGCCTCGATGCGCAGATGCTATCGGCGGTGGGAGATCACCCGTCGGGCAGTATGTTTTGGATCACTCGGTCCAAAACATGCTAAGCTCGGTGGCATGCCGAGACCGAGGACCTTCGACGAGGACCGCGCCGTGGATGCCGCGATGCGGGTGTTCTGGAGTTCGGGCTACGAGGCCACCTCGACCCAGGACCTCTGCGCGGCGACGGGCCTCGGCCGGAGCAGCATCTACAACACCTTCACCAGCAAGCGCGACCTGTTCGACCGCGCCCTGCGGCGGTACGCCGATCGCTTCACCGCCGCCCAGCTCGAGGTCATCCAGGACGCGACGCTGCCGATCCGCGAGCGGGTCCGGCGGATCCTGTGGACCGCGGTGGAGCCGGATCCCGACGATCCGGCGGGCTGTTTCGTGATCAACACGATCGTCGAGCTCGGACCCAAGGACGCCGAGATCGTCGAGCTCCTCGACCGCGACCACAACGTCAAGCTGGCCGCGCTGACCACCGCCCTCCGGGCAGCACAGGCCACCGGCGAGCTCGACCCGGCGCAGGACGCGGCCGGCCTCGCGACGTACGTCTTCACCGTTCTCGGCGGTCTGCGTGTCGCGGCCCGGCGCGGCGCGACCCCCGAGAGCCAGCGGGTCGTCGTCGAGGCCACGTTGCGCAGCTTCTGAACCGCACCTCCCCGGGCAGACACCTGCCTCTGTTTTGCACCGATCGATCCATTATCAGCTTGATTTCCGAGAGGACCCTCATGCCTCGCGCTGTCTATCTGCTCGGGCTCGCGATCTTCGCCCAGGGCACGTCCGAGCTGATGCTCGCGGGTCTGCTGCCCGAGATCGCGACCGACCTGGACGTCTCGATCCCGGCCGCCGGGCTGCTGATCTCCGCGTTCGCGGTCGGCATGCTCGTCGGCGCCCCGATCCTGGCCGTCACCACGCTGCGCTGGTCCCGGCGCGCCGCGATGCTCGCCTTCCTGGCCGTCTTCGCGCTCACTCACGTGGCCGGCGCGCTCACCTCGTCGTACGGCGTGCTGCTCGCGACCCGCGTGGCCGGCGCGTTCGTGTACGCCGGGTTCTGGGCGGTCGCGTCGGTGACCGCGATCGAACTCGCGGGACCGGCGGCGCGGGCCAAGGCGATGAGCATCCTGGCCGGAGGTCTGACCGTGGCCACGATCGTCGGACTGCCCGCCGGCACGCTCCTCGGTCAGCACCTCGGCTGGCGGTCGGCGTTCTGGGCGGTCGCCGTACTGTCGGCCGTCGCGATCGCCGGCGTAGTCGCGACCATCCCCGGCGGACGCGCGAAGGAGGCGCCGCGGTTGCGTCTCGAGCTGCGGAGCATGGCGAACCCGCAGCTGTGGCTCGCGTACGGGACGACGGCGTTGTCGACCGGCGCGATCCTGGTGATCTTCAGCTACCTCGCTCCGCTGCTCACCGAGACGACCGGCTTGTCCGCGACCTGGGTGCCCGTGATCCTCGCGCTGTACGGCGTCGGCGCGCTGGCCGGGATCACGATCAGCGGACGGACCGCGGACCGGCGCCCGTTCCGCACACTCGTGATCAGCCTGACCGGGGTGATCACCGCCGCGGTCGTCGTCGCACTCGCCACCGCGACGCCCTGGCTCGCCGTACCGGCGATCATCGGCGTCGGCACCTTCGGCTTCGCCACCAACCCGGCGGTGAACTCGCGGGTGTTCAGCGTCGCAGGCTCCGCGCCGACCCTCGCCGCCGCGTTCAACATCTCGGCGTTCAACGTCGGCATCACGGTCGGGCCCTGGCTCGGCGGCCTGGCGCTGGAAGCCGGCGCGGGCTACTCCGCCGTCGGCTGGATCGGCGCCGCGCTCGGAGTTCTTGCCTTCGGCACCGTTCCGCTCGCCGCCCGGGCCGCCGGCAGGACACGCACCGCGGCCGATCAGCCGGCGTACGAGACGGCCAGCCCGATCACCGGCGCGTAAGCCGCGCGCCGGGCTTCGGTCCAGGTCGCGGCGCCACCGGCGAGCTCGTCGGTGGTCAGGCGATAGATCAGCGCCCGGACAAGCATCTGGCCCCACTCCGGCAGGTGCGCCCAGCGCGCGGCGAGGTCCGGTGTCGCGCCGTACCAGCACAGGGCGTCCGCGACGGCGACCGCCGCGGCCTCGGCGTCGGCGCGTTTCAGTACGACGTCACCGGACCGCCAGGTCTCCCCCTGGCCACCCGCCAGCCGGACGGCGGGCTCGGACAAACCGAACGCCGCCAGCACACGACTTCCCGGTCCATCCACAGCTCCACTCTTTCATCGCCGGGGTGCTCTAGGATTTCGCGGTGACTGATCTCGACCTGTTCGGCGACCTGGACACCGGCGCGCTCCCGGAGCGGCAGCAACGCATCCTGGTGGTGATCCGGGACTGGGTGACGCGGCACGGATACCCGCCCAGCAGCCGGCAGATCGGCGACGCGGTCGGGCTGCGCTCCTCGTCGTCGGTGTCGAAGCACCTGGCCAGCCTGGAGGAGAAGGGGTTCCTCCGCCGCAGCCCGTCGGTCTCCCGGCCGATCGACGTGCGGATGTTCCTGCAGGAGCCGGCCGCGCGCGCCACGGGCGACGACAACGTGCCGGTGCCGGTGGTCGGCGACATCGCGGCCGGTACGCCGATCTCCGCGGTCGAGCACGTCGACGACGTCCTCCAGCTCCCCCGCGGGCTGACCGGCCGGGGCACCGTGTTCGGGCTGCGCGTCCGCGGTGAGTCGATGATCGACGCGGCGATCTGCGACGGGGACATCGTCGTGGTCCGCCAGCAGTCCGAGGCCTACTCCGGCCAGATCGTCGCCGCGATGATCGACGAGGAGGCGACCGTGAAGGTCTACCGCCGCCGCAACGGCCACGCCTACCTGAGCCCCGCAACCCGGCGTACGAGATCATCGACGGCGACAACGCCACCATCCTCGGCATCGTCGTCTCGGTCCTCCGCAGCGTCTAGACCTTCTGCGCCGTCTTCTTCACGCCGAGCAGCTGCGAGACGCCCGGGACGGACGAGAGCAGCCAGGCGAGCAGTGCGGAGACGGCGAAGGCGGTGGGCAGGAGTACGGCGTACTTCGGCCCGATGCCCGCGTCCCAGGTGACGACGAAGTACGCGATCGCGAGGATCACCGGCTGGTGGACGATGAAGTAGGGCATCGCGGCCCGCGCGAGCGAGGGCGGTAGCGGGCGCTGGAGCGCGGGCGCGCGAAGACCGAGTCCAAGAACCGCGACGAGCCAGCCCCACACCGCGAGCGTGATGAGCGGCGAGTACCACAGGTACGCCCACGAGTAGCCCGGGTCCGGCCACCAGCCGTCCAGGAAGTCGATGATGCCGGTCACGACGCCGAGCACGAACGCACCGGCGCCGAGCAGCAGCCCTGGTACGGCGTCCCGTCGTACCGCTGCCAGCAGGCGCTCGTCCGACATCACCAGGTAGCCGACGACGAAGAAGTCGAAGAAGAACACGAACTCGCCCCAGCCGTGCTCCGGACCGGGCGCGGCGAGCAGCAGCAGATGGACCGGCACGAGCGGTACGGCGAGCAACAGGATCGACCCGCGCCGCCGGCAACGCCGCGCGATCCAGTCGGTCTTGCCGCGCAGCAGAAGGAACAGCGGTAGCCCGAGGACGGCGAACTGGATCAGGTAGACGAGGAACCACAGGTGGTATGTGTCGCGCAGCCACAGCGGCGCATCACCGCCGAGATCGCTGAAGAACGTCCGCACGTCGTCGAGGAACGGGGCCGTCGAACGCCCCTTGTGGTGCTCCTCGATGAAGTACTGCAACGGCGAGAGCAGCACGTACGCGACGGCGAACGGGACCAGCAGCCGCAGTGACCGTTCTCGGAGGAACTGCGGCGCGGTCCGCCACCGCAGAGCCAGCCACCCGGCGCAGCCGGAGATCAGGAAGAAGAACGCCAGCCCCCACAGTCCCAGGAACGCGATCCCGATCGAGATGCCTTCGCTGGTCTCCGCGTTCTTCACATGCCAGTCGCCGTCGTCGAACGGCCGCAGCGTGTGGAACACGAACACGCCGAACACCGCCAGCACCCGCAGCCAGTCGAGGAACCACAGCCGTTCCCCCCGCCCCTCCGCACCCATGGAGCAAGGATGCTCGGTCAGCGGGCCAGCCGCTCCTTGAGCAGCCCCAACTGTGCCGGGTTGGTGGTCAGCTCCGCCGCGCGGCCGTCGGCGGCCCGGGCCTCGCCGTCGCGGCCGAGGTCGCGCAGCAGCTGGGCCCGGGTCGCGTGGAACAGCGGGTAGTGCTCGAGATCGCCCGCCAACCCGTCGAGTTCCGCGAGAGCGTCCGCAGGCCCCCGGACGTACGACAGCGCGATTGCTCGGTGCAGTCCGGCGACGGGTGTCGGCTGCAACGTGAGCAGCATGTCGTACAGGACGAGGATCTGCGGCCAGTCCGTCTCGGACCAGGCGCGGGCCTCGCTGTGACAGGCGGCGATGGCGGCCTGGAGCTGGTAGGGGCCGGGTGCGTGGTGACGGCGTGCGGTGCGGGTGAGGAGTCCGGTCGCTTCGGTGATCGCGACGTGGTCCCACAAGGTGCGGTCCTGGTTCTCGAGCAGCACGATGTTGCCGTCCGGCGTGAAGCGCGCCGCGGTGCGGGCCCGGTGCAGGCGGATCAGGGAGAGCAGACCACCCACCTCGGGTTGGTTGGGCAGCAGGCCGTGCAGCAGTGCGGTCAGCCATTCGGAGTCGTCGACGAGGTCCCGCGAGTGCGCACGGTCCGCGGTACTCGACAGGTAGCCCTCGTTGAAGAGCAGGTAGATCACCGTCAGCACCTCGTCGAGACGTTCGGGCAGGTCGTCGGCGCGCGGGATGCGGTACGGGATGCCCGCGTCGGTGATCTTGCGCTTCGCCCGCGTGATCCGTTGCGCGACCGCGGACTCCGACGCCAGGAACGCGGCCGCGATCTGGGCGGTCGTCAGGCCGCACACCACGCGGAGCGTCAACGCGACCTGCGCTTCGCGCGCGAGCGCCGGGTGGCAGCAGGTGAAGATCAGCCGCAGCCTGTCGTCCGGCGGCGGCTGCACCGGCGGCTCGAGCGCGGCCAGCTTGGCGCGGTAGTTCTGCTGCCGGCGCAGTACGTCGAGACCGCGCCGCTTCGCGACCGTGAACAGCCAAGCGTCAGGCCGCTCCGGGATGCCTTCGACGGGCCAGCGCTTGAGAGCGATCTCGACCGCGTCCTGGACCAGGTCCTCCGCGGCGGCGAAGTCGCCGAGCAGCGTGACGAGCGCACCGGCGAGCCGGCCGGCGTGGTCCCGGACCACGCCGGCCAGCTCGTCCTCGGGACTCGTCACATCTGCTCGACCGGCCGGATCTCGACCACCGGGCAGGCCGGCCAGGTCCGCACCATCCGCAGCGCCTCGTCGAGGTCCTCGACCTCGATCTCGGTGAACCCGGACACGACTTCCTTGCCCTCGATGAACGGCCCGTCGGTGGTCATCACCCGTCCGCCGTCGAGCCGGACCGTGGTCGCGGTCTCCGGGCCCTGCAGCTTGGAGCCGCGGTCGGTGATCTTGTCCTTGTGGTCCTCGAACCACTGGTACACCCGCCGGTACGCCTCCTCCTGCTCGCCCGGTCCCAGCGCCGCGAACTCCTTCGCGAACTCCTCGGTCTCGATGAACATCAGCACGTACTTCACCCACGCACCTCCTTTCCCGACAGTCTGGCTCACGAAGCGGGCAGCGTGGCGTAGAGATCGACCCCGTTCCCGGACGGATCCGCGACGGTCGCGTAACGCATCCCCCACGGCGCGTCGAACGGTTCCTGCAGGCTCGGTACGCCGGCCCCGACCAGGTCGGCGTACGCCGCGTCGACCTCCGCCGGGCTGCCGTACTCGAAGGTCAGGAAGATCCGGCTGGTCGCCGGCGGCGTCCAGCCGGCGGTGATCTTGCCGCGGGCCTCGTCGGTGTCGAGCATCAGGTGCAGGCCGTTCGGCAGGTCGCAGCCGGCGTGGTCGTCCGGCATGTACTGATCGCGCTCGAACTCGAGCCCGAAGCGGCGGTAGAACTCGATCGCGGCGCCGAGGTCGGACACGACGACGTCGATGATCTTCACGGTGCCTGGCACGGTGGTAGGCATGGTCTTCTCCTCCTGGTGACGAACAGCGGTCACTCTGGAGACGATCGGCGGGCGCCGCGATCCGACCCTCTGAGAGGGTGGAGGGCATGAAACATCCGCTGTTCGCCCGGATCTACACGAGGGCCCGGCCGGCGCTCGACCAGCAGGGCGCCGCCGAGCACCGTCGCCGCCTGCTGGCGGGCGCCGCGGGCCGGGTGATCGAGGTCGGCGCCGGAGACGGCGGCAACTTCACGCACTACCCGCCCGGGGTGACGGGTGTGCTGGCCGTCGAGCCCGAGCCTTATCTGCGCGCCCAGGCCGAGCGGCAGGCCGAGTCCGCGCCGGTCGACGTCGAGGTCGTCGAAGGTACGGCGGACCGCCTGCCGGCCGCTGACGCGTCGGCCGATGTCGTCGTAGTCTCGCTGGTCCTCTGCTCGGTGGCGGACCAGCAGGTCGCGCTCGCCGAGGCCCGGCGGGTGCTGCGCCCGGGTGGAGAGCTCAGGTTCTACGAGCACGTCGCAGCCGAGCCTGGCACGCGGCTCGCGACCGTCCAGAAGGTCGCCGATGCGACTCTCTGGCCGTTGTTCGTCGGCGGCTGTCACACCCACCGGGACACGCCCGCCGCCATCACCGCGGCCGGGTTCGAGATCGAAGCCCTCGACGAGTTCCGCTTCCCGCCCGACCGCGTCACCCCGGCCAGCCCGCACGTCCTCGGCCGCGCGCGCCTCAGGGCATGAGGTCCATCGCGGCGGTTCCGGATTCGAAGTTGGTCGGGACGGAGACCTGGTCGTGGACGATCAGCCACTGGCCGTCGATCTTCTGCCAGGCGGCGGTCCAGCGCAGCCAGTAGTCGATCTTGCCGCCGGGCTTCAGCGCGGCGTTCATGTGGTTGAGGGAGTAGACGACGGCCAGGTCGCCGTCGACGAGGACGGTGAGGTCGCGGACCTGGTACTCCAGCGGGGTCTCGAAGACGGTGAAGACGCGCTCCCAGTTCGCCCACTTCTTCTCCGCGCCGAGGTGCCGCAGCGGCGGCTCGATGTCGAAGGAGACCAGGCCGGGCGCGAAGATGGTCTTGACGGCGTCCAGGTCGCCGGTCCGGACCGCGTCGAGCAGGACCTCGACGCGCTCGCGGATCTCGACCTCGGAGACAGCGTTGTGTGACGTGGTGTGTGTGGTCATGTTCCCTACGACGAGACGCCGCCGCGAACTGTCAGACCTCACACTTCGCGGGCCTGTTCCGTCGTATCGGGATATGGATGAGAGGACCGACATGAGTGAGCCCGGACTGAGCGCGATCATGAGCGAGCGGCGGCAGCTGATCAACCTCGCCTACCGGCTGCTCGGCTCGCTGGCCGACGCCGAGGACGTGGTCCAGGAGACGTACGCGCGCTGGTACGCGATGACGCCGGACGAGCAGCGGGCGATCGAGAACCCGGCGGCATGGCTGACCAAGGTCGCGAGCCGGATCTGCCTGGACCAGCTGCGGTCCGCGCGCGCCCGCCGCGAGCGGTACGTCGGTGAGTGGATCCCGGAGCCGCTGCCGGAGACCGCCGAGTGGCAGACCGGCCAGACCGGCACCACCGACCCAGCCGACCGCGTCACGCTGGACGAGTCGGTGAACATGGCGTTCCTGGTCGTCCTCGACGCGATGACGCCCGCCGAACGGGTGGCGTTCATCCTGCACGACGTGTTCCGCTACCCGTTCCCCGAGGTCGCCGAGATCGTCGGCCGGACACCGGCCGCCTGCCGCCAGCTGGCCTCGTCGGCCCGGCGGCGGATCCGGGACGCCGAGCACCCGGCGGCACCGTCCGCGCGCCGGGCGGAGCTGGTCCGCGAGTTCAAGGCGGCCTGGGAGGCGACCGACATCGCGGCGCTCGTCACGCTGCTCGACCCCGAGGTCACCGCGGTCGCCGACGGCGGCGGCATCGTGTCCGCCTCGCTCGCGCCGGTCCACGGCGGCGTCGACGTCGCGCAGTACTTCGCCGACCTGCCCGTCTTCCGGCTCGGCAGGACGCTCCTGGAGCGCACGGTCAACGGGCAGCCGGGCCTGGTGATCCAGTTCGACGGTGTCATCGAGACCGTGATCGCCTTCGACGTGGCCGGCGACCGCATCACCAACATCTGGGCGATCAGGAACCCGGAGAAGCTCAGCCCCTGGCAGAGCTGACCAGCGTCCGCACGGTCTCCTGGGCGCAGGCCTTGTTGACCCCGATCCCGCCGCGCGCACCGCGTTTGATCCAGCCCGCCACGTAGTGACCGGGCCGGTCGACGACGGCGCCGCGGACGTTCGGGACGATGCCGCGGTCCGCGTCGAACGGCAGCCCGTCGATCGGCCGCCCCTCGAACCCGATCGCGGTGAACAGCTGGCTCGCCGGGATCGTCTCGCCGGTGTCGAGAACCAGGCCGTCGCCGATCCAGGCGGCCGGCCTGGCGTGGTACCGGAACTCGACGCGGCGGTCACCGACCGCGGCCTGCAGCTCCTGCAGGGCGGACTGCGTGTACGCCGCCTCGTCCGGCCCGCGTCGGCCCACCAGCACGACCTTCTTCACACCGCTCGCCGCCAGCGCCGTGCGCACCCCTGACGGAACCTCCATCGAGCGCAACCGCTGCTCGTCGCTCAGCAGGATCCGGGCGACGTCGAGTGCGACGTTCCCGTTGCCGACGATCACCGCACGCGGGCCGGCCAAGTCGGCGGGAGCCGCCGCGCCGGGACATCCGTTGTACCAGGCAACGAAATTCTCGGCTGCGATGGCGGCCTCCTCACCGGCGATGCCGAGCTGACGGCTCCGCCGGGCGCCGACCGCGTGAACCACGGCGTCGTAGCCCGCCGGCAAGGCGCCGTCGTACCCGTGCAGCGCTGCCGCATCCTTCCCGGGCCGCCACCGCACGCGGCGGTGTGCGGCGATCCGCTCGAAGGTGTCGATGATCTGCTTGGTCTGCGGATGGTCCGGCGCTACGCCGTACCGCACCAGGCCGCCCACGTGCTGGAGCCGGTCGACGAGCGTGACCTCGGCCGTTGTCCACAGCAACAGTTCGCGGGTCGCGTAGATACCTGCCGGTCCGGCGCCGACCACCAGCACGCGCCGCGGCCCGCCGCCGCGCACCTCGTACGACGGCGGCTCCCAGCTGTCCAGCTTCATGGCCTCCAGCGGCTCGCGCTCCGCGAAGTACGCCGCGTTGCGCTGCACGTCCTCGGGCGCCGACCGATCGGCCGGCTTCGCGGCGTCGACGGGGCAGATGTCGGCGCACGCGCCGCAGTCGATGCACGTGCGCGGATCGATGAACAGGCCGGCACCGGTCCCGAACCCCGGCTCACCCGGCGCCGGGTGGATGCTGTTCATCGGGCAGACCGCGACGCAGCTCGCGTCCGAGCAGCACTCCCCCGAGATCGCGTAGCTCACAGCAGTCCGGTCCGCCGGTACACCCGGGCCGCTGCCGGCGTGAGCAGCCCGACCGAGCCGAGGAAGTCCATCAGGTTCGCGCAGCTGGTCCGCAGCAACGACCGGTGGTACTCGTTGTGCCGCGCCTCCCGTACGGCGCGATCGACGTCCAGCCCGACGTTCGCGTAGACCTCCCGGCCGACCATGCTCGACACGATCATGTCGGCGGCGATTGCGATCACCAGCGCGCTCACCCAGCGCCGCCCGCGTCCCGCACCGGCCAGCCGCTCGCGGGTCTCCTCGCGCGCGAACACCATGTGCCGCGACTCCTCCACGACGTGGATGTGGTTCACCGTGCGCACCAGCGGCTCGACCCGGCGGTCCCGCATCCAGTCGCGCTGCATGACGTCCAGCACTTCCTCCGCCACCAGGATCGCGGCGTACGCCGACTCGCCGGTGGCGACGGTCTTGAACATCCGGCCGAGCTCGCGCGCCGGCAGCCGCGGCCGGTACGACGGCTCGACCATCCGCTCGGTCGCGCGGGCGAACATGATCGAGTGCCGGCACTCGTCGGCGATCTCGGTCAGCGCCCACTGGAACTCGGCGCTCCGGGCCGGCTTGTCGTACACGTCGCGCAGGATCAGCTGCTGCAGGATCAGCTCGAACCAGATCCCGGTCGTCGCCACCGACGCCGCCTCGTGCCGGGTCAGCTCCCGCCGCTGCGCCTCGGTCAGCTCGTCCCAGTACGGCGTCGCGTAGAGCGTGCTCCACTCCGGCGACATCCCGTACCCGTCGCCGATCGGCGCTTCCCAGTCGATCTCCGTCTCCGGGTCCCGCGACAACCGGCCCGCCGACCCCAGCAACCGCTCAGCGGTCTCGTTCATCGAGCACACCTCCGAAGCGATATGACATCGTCTATGTAACATAACTGATGTCCCAAGCCATGTCGAGCTTCCCGGGAGCTGTAACAGCCGCTACATTTGCTGCTGTGACGGATCGCTGGCTGGTGCTTCTGGTGCGGATTCCCGCGGAGCCCTCGCGGCACCGCGTCGCAGTGTGGCGGGAGCTGCGGAAGGCGGGGGCGCTGTCGCTCGGGCAGGGCGTCTGGGCGGTGCCCCAGCTGCCCGTGTTCGAGGCCTCGCTGCAGCGGACGGCCGAACTGGTGGCCCGTGCGGACGGCGAGGTCACAGTGCTCGACGCGGCCGGCCGGAGCGCCGACGACGCGGCCCGGCTGCGCCGGCTGTACGACGAGGCGCGGCGCGCGGACTGGACCGAGTTCCTGGCGGACTGCACGAAGTTCGAGGAGGAGCTCGCCAAGGAGACCCGGGTCGAGAAGTTCACCCTCGCCGAGCTCGAGGAGGAGGAACAGAGCCTCGAGCGTCTCCGCCGCTGGCACCGCGACCTGACCGGCCGCGACGTCTTCGGTACGCCGGAATCCGCACAGGCGACCGCCCGGCTCAAGGACTGCGTCGCGCGCTGCGAGGAGTACGCAGAACTCGTGTTCCGCGCACTGCATCAGCTTCCGGGGCACGCGTGAGGACCATGTGGCCGCTGTATGCGGCCGGTTTCACGACCGCCTTCGGCGCCCACGCGGTCGCGGCGAACCTCGGTGGCTCGTCCGAGGATGCCGTCACGTCGCTGCTCACGCTCGGTCTCCTGCTCGCGCTGTACGACGGGGCGGAGGTGCTGCTGAAGCCGGTGTTCGGCACGGTCGCCGACCGGATCGGCGCGCGCCCGATGCTGTTGTTCGGGCTCGCCGGCTTCGCCGTTGCCTCAGGCACCTATGTGCTCGTGGACCGGCCGGGCTGGTTGTGGGTCGCGCGCCTCGGCCAGGGTGCCGCGGCCTCGGCCTTCTCCCCCGCCGCCTCCGCACTGGTGGCGCGCCTGAATCCTTCGGCCAAGCACGGACGCGCCTTCGGGAGCTACGGGTTCTACAAGAGCATCGGCTACACGGCCGGCCCGCTGCTCGGTGGTGGGCTGGTATGGCTCGGCGGCTTCCGGTTGCTGTTCGCGGTGATGACAGTGCTCGCCGTGGGCGTTGCCGTTTGGGCGCTGATCGCCGTACCGGTTGTGCCCCCGTTGCCGCGGACGCGGCAGACCGTGCTGGACCTCGCGCGCCGAATCACCGATCCGCAGTTCCTTCGTCCGACGACGGCACTCGCTGCCGCGACGGCCGCGTTGTCCGTCGGCGTCGGGTTCCTGCCGGTGACCGGCGCCGCGGACGGGCTCGGCACCATCGCGACCGGGGCGGCGGTGTCGCTGCTCGCCGCGACCGCGGCCGTCGTACAGCCACGCAGCGGCCGTGCGCTCGACGCCGGCCGGCTGACGACCCGCGCCGGCATCGCACTCGGATTGATCCTCGCGGCGGCCGGTTTTGTGTGCGCGGCCCTGCCCGGCGTCGCGTTCCTCCTGATCGCTGCTGCGTTGATCGGTGCGGGGACCGGCGTGATCACGCCGCTCGGGTTCGCGGCACTGGCGGCGAGTACGCCGCCGGAGCGGCTCGGTCAGACCATGGGAACGGCCGAGCTCGGCCGCGAGCTCGGCGACGCGGGCGGTCCGCTGCTCGTCGCCGCGATCGCGACGGTCGCCGTACTCGACGCCGGATACCTCGCGCTCGCTGTACTGCTGCTGCTCGGGCTGCTCATGCTCCGCCCGGGACGAAGCTGAACAGGCTCTGCCCCGTCACCAGCGGCTCCGCTACGCCGGTGAAGCGGTGCACGCCGACGCCGAAGCCGGCGTCCCGGTCGGACAGCCAGACCCTTTCGAAGCCGCGCGCCTCGAACCAGTCGCAGATCGTCGGCACCAGATCCGGGTCCTCCCGATGACGGGTCCAGATCACGGTGCCGCCGGTCCGGCAGAACTGCGGCATCGCCTGGACGGTCCGCTTGATGTCCGCGTCGGACACGTTGCCGAAGATCCCGCACAGCAGTACCAGCTCGGCCGGGACCATGCCGTCGTACTGATCGGTCAACGACGCATCACCCGTGATCACGTCGACCTGGTCCGGCGCCCGCTCCCGAGCGGTGGCTGCGAGCTCAGGGTCCAGCTCGACGAGCCGCGCGTGGACGTCCGCCCCGCGCGGGTGGTCCTCGATCACCTCGAGGAGGTCCCTGCCTTGTCCTGCGCACAGGCTGACCACGGGCACCGGCCCGGCCGGAGCACGGTCGAGCGCCGCCCGCACCTGTTCCTGCACCGCCGCCAGCCGCCGCGACAGCTCCGACCCCGGGACGTCGTACTTCGCATGCCACGCTCGCCAGTCCATAGCGCGCAACACTAGAGACGACCTGAGGTCAGGTGCCGATCTGCCGATCTGTAACCTCTCGGTGACGGAGAGGCAGGAACTTCCGGGCCTGATGGATAGTTGATCTTCAGGAGCACGGGCACGATCAGAGGAGAGTCATGGCACGGCGCGTCGAACAGAAGGCTGCGGCCCGCGAGCGGATCGCGGCGCAGCTGGCCGCCCAGCAGCAGGCGGAGCGACGACGACGCCTCCTGTTCGCGGTCGGTGCGGTCGTCCTGGTCCTCGTGATCGTCGGCGGCCTGGTGACGATCCGCCTGGTCGGCGGCGGCAAGAAGACCGCGACCGGTCCGTCCGGCGCGGCCGACTCCGGGCTGGTCACGGCGCTCTCCTCGATTCCGGACTCGACGTTCGCCGCCGTCGGGAGCGCGGATGTGAAGGCCGCGCCGTCGGCGATCACCGCCCCCGCGCTGACCGCGGGCGGCAAGCCGAAGGTGCTGTACATCGGCGCCGAGTTCTGCCCGTACTGCGCCGCGGAGCGCTGGCCGGTCACGGTCGCGCTGTCCCGCTTCGGGACGTTCAGCAACCTCGGCACCACCCACTCGGCGTCCGAGGACGTCTTCCCGAACACGGCGACGCTGTCCTTCCACGGCGCGACGTACACGAGTCAGTACCTGGCGTTCACCGGCGTCGAGACGACCACGAACGAGATGGTCGGGAACGGATACAAGCCGCTCGACACCCCGACCGCCGAGGACCAGAAGACGTTCGACACCTACAACAAGCCGCCGTACGTCGAGAGCGACGGGTCGATCCCGTTCATCGACCTCGGCGGCAAGTTCGTCAACTCCGGGGCGACGTACAGCCCGGAGGTGCTCGCCGGGAAGACGCAGACGCAGATCGCCGACGCGCTCAAGGATCCGTCGAGCCCGATCGCGAAGGCGGTCCTCTCCTCGGCCAACGTCTACACCGCGGCGATCTGCAAGCTGACCAACAACCAGCCGGCTAAGGTCTGCTCGACCGACACGGTGACCGCCGCGGCGGCGAAGCTCGGCAGCGCGAAGGGCTGAGGCGTGGCCAGCACTGCACAGCAGTCCGCCCGGACGTCGCTCGGCGTGATCCCGTGGGCCACGCTGGCCGTCTCGGTCGCCGGGCTCGCGGTCGCGGCGTACCTCACCTACGAGCACTTCACCGCCGGTTCGACGCTCGCCTGCCCGGACACCGGGGTGGTGAACTGCGCCAAGGTGACCAGCAGCCAGTACTCGAAGCTGTTCGGGATCCCGGTCGCGCTGCTCGGCCTCGCGTTCTTCGTCGGCATGACCGCGCTGTCGGTGCCGCCGATGTGGCGTACGGCGTCCCCGTGGCCGGGGCGCCTGCGGCTGGCCGGCGTACTGACCGGTGTCGTGTTCGTCTGCTACCTGATCTGGGCCGAGTTGTTCCAGATCAACGCGATCTGCCTGTGGTGCACGGTCGTCCACGCGCTGACGCTCGTCCTGTTCGCCCTCGTCATCGTCCGCCTGGCGCTGGTGCCGCCGGCGTCATGAACGAGGCTGCGTGAGCGTGTAGTCGACCAGCGACACGGTCGTCACGACCCGGCCGTCGGTCCGGGTCTCTTGCTCGATCGGCATCCCCGGCAGGCTGGTGGCGAACCAGAACACCTCGTCGGCCGCGCCGTCACGCACGGTGTAGCGCAGGCAGTCGAGGTCACCGATCGCGGTCCGGATCCGCTCCGGCTCGATCGTCGTGTCCGCGGCCGGGAACGAGGCGTGGCCCTGCAGGTCCAGCCAGGTCGTCGTGTGGCGAGGAATGGAGCCACTGTAGACGTCCTGTGCCGCGTCATGAAACGAGTCGGCAGGGGTACCGGAGCGGCATGCGATGGCTACGACCGCGAGCGTTGCTGCTGGCCAACCTGGCACTTTTCTTCGGGTTCCTGGTCGGACTGGCGTTCGTGGGTCACGCGCAGCAGAACTCCGAGCTCGCCGACCACGGCCGGCCAGCGGAGAGCTTCGGGCAGTACGTCGGCTCCTCCTCCTTCGGCGAGGCGCTCTTCGAGAACTGGGAGTCCGAGTTCCTGCAGATGTTCATGTACGTGCTGCTCACGGCGTACCTGGTGCAGAAGGGCTCGGCGGAGTCCCGGCCGCTCGACGAACCGGCGCCGCAGGACGAGGACCCGCGCGAGCACCGCACCGACCGGAACGCACCCTGGCCGGTACGGCGCGGCTCCGAGCTGATCCTGAGGCTGTACGAGAACTCGCTGGCGATCGCGTTCGGGGTGGTGTTCCTGCTGTCACTGTGGTTGCACGCGGCAACCGGTGCCGCGGCGTACAGCGAGGAACAGGAACTGCACGGCGGCGCCGCGGTCACGACCTGGTCCTATCTCGGCACGAGTCAGTTCTGGTACGAGTCGCTGCAGAACTGGCAGAGTGAGTTCCTGGCCGTCGCGGCGATCATCGGCGGCTCGATCTACCTGCGGCAGCGGCGCTCGGCCCAGTCCAAGCCCGTCCACGCGCCACACTCGGAGACAGGTGGCTGATGACCAAGTACCCGGGAGCGCAGGAATGGGTCCCGCACGACGGCGGGATGCGGAAGGTCCGTGCCGTGCTCGGCGACTGCCGGGGCTGCGACCTCTGGGAGGACGCCGAGCAGGCGGTGCCCGGCGAGGGGCCGGTGCGGGCCCGGATGATGCTCGTCGGCGAGACCCCCGGTGATCACGAGGACAAGGAGGGGCACGTCTTCGTCGGGCCCGCGGGTCACCTGCTCGACAAGGCGCTCGTCGAGGCCGGGATCGACCGGTCGGCGGTGTACTTGACGAACGCGGTGAAGCATTTCCGTTTCGAGCGGCAGGGAAAGCGGCGGATCCACAAGACGCCGGCCGCCAGTCAGATCACCGCGTGCCATCCGTGGTTGCGGCGCGAGCTGGAGATCGTGAAGCCGTCGCTGGTGGTCGTGATGGGGTCGGTGGCCGCGAAGGCCCTGCTCGGCTCGACGTTCCGGGTCACGCAGGAGCGGGGAAAGCGGTTGGAGCTTCCGGGCGGCGGCCTCGCGGTGGCGACCGTGCATCCGTCCGCGGTGGTCCGGTCGGACGAGTTCCGGCGGGACTTCGCTCGGTTCGTCGACGATCTCCGGGTCGCGGTCGGCCTACTGGACTGACCACCGCCAGCCCCGCACCTCCGGCAGGTCCTCGCCGTACCGGGTGACATAGGCGTGATGCCGCGTGCGCTGGTCGATGAAGTACTGCCGCGCAGACGCCGCGCGCGACCGCAGCGACGGCACCCGGTCGATGACGTCCATCGCCAGGTGGTACCGGTCCAGGTTGTTGCGGACCGCCATGTCGAACGGCGTGGTCGTCGTCCCTTCCTCGAGGTACCCGCGGACGTGCAGGTTGGCGTGGCCGTGCCGCCGGTAGGTGAGGCGGTGGATGAGCCACGGGTAGCCGTGGTAGGCGAAGATCACCGGCTTGTCCGTGGTGAACAGCGCGTCGAAATCGGCGTCAGGCAGCCCGTGCGGATGCTCGGCGGCGTCCTGCAGGCGCATCAGGTCGACGACGTTCACGACCCGGATCCGCAGGTCCGGGACGTGCTCGCGGAGCAGGTCGACCGCGGCCAGCGTCTCCATCGTCGGTACGTCGCCCGCGCACGCCATCACCACGTCCGGGTCGCCGTCGTCGTTGCCGGCGAAGTCCCACACGCCGACGCCCCGGGCGCAGTGCACCGCGGCCTCGTCCCAGTCCAGCCAGTTCGGCTGCGGTTGCTTGCCCGCCACAACGACGTTGATGTAGTTCCGGGTCCGCAGGCAGTGGTCCATCGTGGACAGCAGCGTGTTGGTGTCCGGCGGCAGGTAGACGCGGACGACCTCGGCCTTCTTGTTCACGACATGGTCGATGAAGCCCGGGTCCTGGTGCGAGAACCCGTTGTGGTCCTGCCGCCAGACGTGCGACGTGAGCAGGTAGTTCAGCGACGGGATCGGCCGCCGCCACTCGAGCTGGTTGATCGTCTTCAGCCACTTCGCGTGCTGGTTGACCATCGAGTCGACGATGTGGACGAACGCCTCGTACGACGAGAACAGGCCGTGCCGCCCGGTGAGCAGGTACCCCTCCAACCAGCCCTGGCAGGTGTGTTCGCTGAGGATCTCCAGCACCCGGCCGTCCGGCCCGAGGTGGCGGTCGGTGTCGCGCCGCTCGGCGAGCCACAGCTTGTCCGTCTCCTCGTAGACCGCGCCCAGCCGGTTCGACTCGGTCTCGTCCGGCCCGAACAGCCGCAGGTTGTCCGGGTTCCGCCGGAAGGCGTCCCGCAGGAACGTGCCGAAGACCTTCGTCGGCTCCCCGTCCTCGGCGCCCGGCGCCTTCACCGGCACCGCGTACTCCTCGACCGGCGGCAGCTCGAGGTCGCGGCTCAGGAGGCCGCCGTTGGCGTGCGGGTTCGACCCCATCCGCAGCCGCTCCCCCGGCGCCAGCTCGATCAGCTCCGGGACCGGACGCCCGTCCTCGTCGAACAACTCCTCGGGCCGGTAGCTGTGGAGCCAGTCCTCCAGTTGCCGGAGATGGTCCTCGTTCGTCCGTACGCCGGACAGCGGCACCTGATGCGACCGCCACGTGTCCTCGACCGGCTCGCCGTCCACGGTCTGCGGGCCGGTCCAGCCCTTCGGCGTCTTCAGCACGATCATCGGCCAGACGGGCCGCGGCGGCGCGTCGCTCGCCGATCGTGCCTCGCGCTGGATCTCGTCGATCCGGTCCAGGCACACGTCCAGGGTCGCCGCCAGCGTCTGGTGGACCGCGGCCGGCTCCGACCCCTCGACCAGGTACGGCTCGTACCCGTAGCCCCGCATCAGGGCGGTCAGCTCCTCGTCGCCGATCCGGGCGAGCACCGCCGGATTCGCGATCTTGTATCCGTTCAGGTGCAGGATCGGCAGGACGGCGCCGTCGCGCGCCGGGTTCAGGAACTTGTTCGAGTGCCAGGACGCCGCGAGCGGACCGGTCTCCGCCTCGCCGTCGCCGACGACGCAGGTCACGACGAGGTCCGGCTTGTCGGCGGCCGCGCCGTACGCGTGACTCAGCGAGTAGCCCAGCTCGCCGCCCTCGTTGATCGACCCCGGTACGTCGGCCGCCACGTGACTCGGGACACCTCCGGGGAACGAGAACTGCTTGAACAGCCGCCCCATCCCGGCCTCGTCCACCGTGGTGTTCGGGTACGCCGCGGTCCAGCTCCCCTCCAGCCAGGTGTTGGCCACCAGGGCCGGACCACCGTGGCCGGGGCCGGTCACGAACAGCATCTCCCGGTCCCGCTGCCGGATCACCCGGTTCAGATGCGCGTAGATCAGGTTCAGGCCGGGCGTCGTACCCCAGTGGCCGAGTAGCCGCGGCTTGATGTGCTCGGGTCGCAGCGGCTCCCGGAGCAGCGGATTGGCGAGCAGATAGATCTGTCCGACGGACAAAAAGTTGGCCGCACGCCAGTACGCGTCGATGCCCTCGAGTTCGTCGTCACTCAGTGCCTTGGCCTCGATCCGCTCCACGGTCGCCCCTCGGGATTCGCCGACGATCTTCGTGCGCCAGCACTGGTACCCGGTGCCGGTCTCCAACATTCGGCAGAGTGCGGGTAGCATGGTTTCTCGATCGCGCACACAGGAGCGGTGCATTCTGAGCCGCGTTCCTGGAGGACCCTCTGAACGGCCCTCTGGACGACACCGGGTGGCATCTCGTCGGCGGGTCGGTCCTCGCGCGGTCCGGTATTCCGTCACGGCCCCCCGTGGCACGACACAGGAGGAAATGTTGGCCCGACGAGGTCAGCGCCAGCCCGGCGCTACCCGTTCCGCTCCCCGTCGCCGGCGCCGTGTCCGCGACGGCGAGTCCGACGGTCTGATCCAGGTCCTCGCGCAGGCCGTGCGCGAGGTCGAGGCAGCGGTCACCCGCGCCGCGATCAAGCCGTCGACCCGGACGAAGTTCCAGGTCGTCGCCCTGCTGGTCCGCGAGGAGCGGGCCCGGGTGAACGGCGCCGAGTCCGCCACCGAGGCGTACCGCACCGAGCAGCTCCGGCGACTCGACGGGATCGCGACGATCCTGGCCAAGACCGCCGCCCTGGAGCCCTCGCTGCTCGGCCTGCTGGCCGAGGACGCGGTGATCTCCGAGGCCGCGGCCGCGCTCCGGCGGCAGATGCTCGAGGACGCCGGTCTGGAGGCGCCCGAGGAGCCGGAGCCGGAGCAGCCGGTCGCTCCCCCGGAGACCCAGACCCGGCGGGTCGTGCCGCAGGCGGTCGTCTCCCGGCAGCTCGCCAACCCGTTCCTGGCCCCGGACTTCTCCAGCGCCCCGTCCCGGCCGGCCAGGCCGAGCCGGCTCGGCGGCTGGGAGCTGATCGGCCCGCTGCTGCGGTCCTTCGAGCATGCCGCGGCCTCGGCCAGCATGACCCTGCCCGACCCGACGTCGCTGCGGCTGACCGGCGGCATCGACTCGCTCCGGCTGCGCGGTCTGGAGCTGATGCCGCACCAGGCCCGGCTGATCGCCGCCGCTGCGGCCGGTCACCGGACCTTCCTGCTCGCCGACGAGCCCGGCCTCGGCAAGACCGCCCAGGCGCTGCTCGCCGCCCAGGCCGCCGACGCGTACCCGCTGCTGGCCGTCGTGCCGAACGTCGTCAAGACGAACTGGGCGCGCGAGGCCGGCCTCTGGACCCCGCGCCGGACGCCGACGGTGATCCACGGCGACGGCGACACGATCGACGGGTTCGCCGACATCGTCGTGGTGAACTACGAGGTGCTCGACCGGCACGTCGGCTGGCTCGGCGAGCTCGGCTTCCGCGGCATGGTCGTCGACGAGGCGCACTTCATCAAGAACAAGAAGTCCCAGCGGTCGCGGAACGTGCTCGAGCTGTCGGACCGGATCCGGTCGCGGACCGCGCGGCCGCTGCTAATGGCGCTCACCGGTACACCGCTGATCAACTCGATCGAGGACTTCACCGCGATCTGGGAGTTCCTCGGCTGGATCGACGAGAAGGCGCCGCGCGCCGAGCTGATGGACAAGCTCGACGACACCGACCTGACGCCGGCCGACCCAGGCTTCGCCGCGGCCGCGCGGGCCAGCGTGATCGACATGGGCATCGTCCGGCGCCGGAAGGTGGACGTCGCCGCCGACATCCCGGCCCGCCGGATCGCCGACCTCCCGGTCGAGCTGGACGGCGCCCTCGGCCGCTCGATCCGGGACGCCGAGCGCGAGCTCGCCGACCGGCTCGTCGCGCGCTACCGGACCGCGCTCGAGACGCGCCGGCTGGGCATCGTCGTGGACGGGATCGACCACGACCTGGTGCGCCAGGTGGCCGGCTGGGAGCGGGCCGAGATGGCAGGAAAGAAGACCGGCGACAACGTGTTCAGCCTGTTCCGCCGGATCGGTCAGGCCAAGGCCGGCCTGGCCGCCGACTACGCGGCGCAGCTCGCGCAGAACGTCGGCAAGGTGGTGTTCTTCGCCCGCCACATCGAGGTGATGGACACCGCCGAGGAGCTCTTCGCCGAGCGCGGCATCCGGTACTCGTCGATCCGCGGCGACCAGACCGCGCGCACCCGGCAGAAGAACATCGACGCGTTCGTCAACGATCCGGACGTGGCGATCGCGGTCTGCTCGCTGCTCACCGCCGGCGTCGGCCTGAACCTGCAGGTCTCGTCGAACGTCGTCCTCGCCGAGCTGTCCTGGACGAACGCCGAGCAGACCCAGGCGATCGACCGGGTGCACCGGATCGGCCAGGACGAGCCGGTCACCGCGTGGCGGATCATCGCCGCGCAGACCATCGACACCCGGGTCGCGGACCTGATCGACGCCAAGGCCGGGCTGGCCGCGATGGCACTCGACGGCTCCGACGAAGAGGTCGGCTCCTCGGCCGACTTCCAGCTCGAGGCGCTGGTCGCCCTGCTGACCCGGGCGCTGGAAGCCGCGGCCTGATTCAGCCTGCCATCTCCCCCACCGGCAACTCGGCACCCAGCGTGTTGGTTGCCGGTGCGAGGGGGCAGGTCCAGTCCGGGCTGTAGGCGCACGACGGGTTGTAGGCGAAGTTCAGGTCGACGACGAACCGGCCGGTGGCGAGGTCACCGCCCAGGTCGGCGCCCTTGACCGTGTCGATCAGGTAGCGGCCGCCACCGTACGTCGCGCTGTTCGGGTCCTTGACCGGGACGAACAGGCCGCCGCCGTACGACTCCAGCCACCAGACGTCAAGGTCGCCGATCGGAAGGCGCAGGACGCCGACGCGGGAGAACGGAATCACGCCGTCGGTCGCCGAGAGGAACTCCCAGCTGTGGGGTTTCACGTCGGTGTCGATGGTCGCTTCGAAGCGGTACTGCGGGTCGTACGGCGCGACGGGTGCGCCGGAGTATCCCTCGCGCTGTTCGACCGGGACCGGTGAGGCGGGGTGATTTCTCAGCAGGTCGTCGCGGGTGGCCTGCCACCGGGCGTGCGCCGCGGCGGGGTCGGTCTCGGCGCGGACGGCTCGGTACAGCGCGAAGACCTGCTGGCGCCAGTCGGCGACGGCCAGCGTGGGTGCTGCGAAGGTCACAGGGGCTCCTGTCAGCTCTCGAGGGCTTCGGCGGACTTCGCCCAGTTGCCGTGCAGGCGGTCGAGGTACGACTGCGCCTGCGCACCGGCCTTGCGGCCGCGGGCGAAGATCCGCATGTTGCCGCCGCCCGCGTTGTAGCCGAGGGCAAGCAACTCGTCCTTGGTGTAGAGGTCCGCGCGGTCGGCCGGCAGCCGTCGCGCGAGGTCGTGCAGGTGCCAGGCCGCCGCCTGGATCGCCAGCGCGGGGTTGTCGGGCAGCTCCTCCCACTTCCGCTTCGCGAAGGGGCGGCCGCGTTTGGTCTCGTCGAACGCGGGCTTGTGCATGTTCGCGATCCCGAACGCCGGGTCCGAGTCGACCTCGGCCCACTGCCGCTCGAACTTCGGGTCGTGCGGCTTGTACGACTCGTTGTACAAGATTGCCATCAGCAACTGTGGGTTGATCCCGGCCTGCTGGGCGTAGCGCCGGACGTCGGCGGCGAAGTGTGCCGGGTCGTAGTCGTCGTACCAGGGTTTCGAGGTCGTCGCCGTCGGCTTGGCGGGAACCGTCGTGCTGACGGTGGGTACCGGTGCGGTCACCGGTTTGGTGGTGGCGCCGTCGTCCGAGCAGGCCGCCCACACCCCCGCCACGAAGACCCCGACCGCGACCCACGCCCACCGCTTCGCCACCTGCACCCCTCAAACCTAGCCGTACGGCGAACACCGGCCTGTCCGCAGAACGCAAATTGTGCGGGAAACGGGACAGATCGCGGCGAAACCGGTCATAGCACCCGCATGATGTGAGCACGGCAGGCCCGACGGCGGCCAACCCCCGCCGGACCGCCAGGAGACGATGAACAGATGGCCATGATCGACCCGATGAGCGACATGACGGCCTCGGCCTTCGCGCGCCTCGCCCTCGAGCTCCACGACGCCGCGAGCGTCGAGGAGACCGTCGACGCCGTGGTGCAGTTCGCCCTTCAGGCCCTGAACTGCACCTACGCCGGAGTCGCGTTCGCGACCCGCGGCGCGCGGGCGCAGGTCGCCGCCGTCACGGACCCGGTGGTCGCCGAGATCTTCGAGCTCCAGATCGGCAGCCAGAACGGTCCCCTGGTCGAGTCTTTGCAGAGTCACGCGTCGGTCCTGATTCGCGACACCGGCTCCGACGACCGCTGGCCGGTGTGGGCCGCCAAGGTCACGGCGCTCAACGTCCGCAGCGTCCTCGACGTGCCGCTGGTGACTGGGGCGGAGTCCCGCCGCGCGGTCGGTGTGCTCGGGCTGTACAGCCCGGACCCCGACGCGTTCGGGCCCGACGACGAGGCGGTCGCGCACATCCTGGCCCGGCACGCGTCCGTCGCGCTGGCGTCGGCGCGGCACGAGGCGTCGCTCGCCCAGGCGATCGACGCCCGCAAACTCGTCGGGCAGGCGATGGGCATCCTGATGGAGCGCTTCGACATGGACGCCGACCGCGCCTTCGCCGTCCTCAAGCGCTACTCGCAGGACACCAACACCAAGCTCCGAGACGTCGCCCAGCAGCTCATCGACACCCGCAAGCTTCCCTAACGCGCCAGGGTCGTGCTCGGCAGTTCGCCGTACTGCTCGCGGTACGCGGCGGTCATCCGGCCGTGGTGGTGGAATCCCCACCGGGCGGCCACTGCCGCAACTGTCTGCTGCGACGGGTCGGCGGCCACGAGCTCCGCACGCACCTCCTCCAGTCGCAGCCGGCGCAGATAGGCCAGCGGCGTCGTACCGAGGTGCCGCTGGAAGGCCGTCTGGAGCGCACGCACGGTGACCCCGGCCGCCGCCGCGATATCGGCGATCGCGAGCGCCTGGTCGAGGTTCGACTCCATGAACGTGAGCGCCCGGCGGACCGTCGTGGGCCGCGCGTCCCGGCTGTCGGCGCCGATCTGCTGAGGGTCGGCGTCGGCCGTGTTCGGGAACGCGGCCAGGACGCTCGAGGCGAGCAGCTGCGAGATGGACGCGAGCACGAGCGGCGAGTTCTGGACGGCCGGGTTGGGCAGCGTGTCGGCGAGGTAGGCGATCGTCTGCGACAGGTGGCGGGCGGCCTGGCGGGACCGCGGCCGGTGGGCGAGAAGTCGCACCGGCCCGTCGATCTTCCGGCCGATGCCGGCCACCCGGGTCAGCAGCGCCGGGTCGAACATCGTGATGCTGTACGACGACGTGCGGATCTTCCCGGCGTACGGCCGGTCCGGCGGCGCGAACGACACCACGTCCCCCGGCTGGAACGCGTCCTCCCAGCCGTCGGTCGCGTGATCCGTGATGCGGCCGGTGTACACCTCGCACAGGCAGATCTTGCCGAGCGGGTCGGCGTCGTAGCTCATCTCGAACCCGATGTCGATCCGGTCGACGGTGATCGACTCGGCGGCCGCCCGCGCGATCCGCGTGTGCACGCCGGCCGGGCCGCCGCCGATCTGCATCTTCGTGTACGCCCGGTTCAGGAATTCCTCGGTCCGGCCGAGGTCCTGGCTCTCGAACACCAGTGACTCCATGGCCCCATCCTGCACGCCACCGGCACTCGTTGGCGACCAGCAGCCTCGGAAAACGCTTGCTACAGTGCTGGGGTGATCTACGAGCTGAACCATGTCGGCGGTCGGGTGCGGGATCTCGAGGCGAGTCTGGCCTTCTACGGCGGGCTCGGGGCGAAGGTGGTCGACCGGTTGTTCATGGCCGGTCCGCGCGTGCATCGCGTGCACATCCAGCTGGCGACCGGCCTGGTCGAACTGCTGCACCACGAGGAGCCCGACGCGCAGGCGTCGTACGGGCTGAACCACATCGGCTTCATGACCGACGACCTCGACGGCGACTACGCGCGGCTGACGGCGCTCGGGTACGCCGAGATCTCGTCGCCGCGAGTGGCCGGCAGCGGGCAAGGGCGGCTGGCGTTCCTGTCCGACCCGAACGGCGTGCGGGTCGAACTGCTGCAGCGCTCGGAGGAGTTCCGCGTCCCGCCGATCACGGCAGGGCCGGTCCAGGCGTTCACCCACGTCGCTGTCGCGGCCCCCGACCTCGACGCGGCGGCCGAGTTCTACGGCACGCATCTCGGCATGGAGCACGTCGGCGAGAACACCTTCCGCCTCGGCGCCGACACACTCGAACTCGCATCCCCGCCGGCCGCCTCGATCGCCCACCTGGCCTTCGCAACGACCACCCCGGGGCCCGACACCCAGGACCCCGACGGCAACTCGATTCGCTTCGTCCCTGCCTGATCTAGCCTTGGCGGCGTGTTCGACTACGACGCCGAGATGCGGTTCCTGCAGGCGCGTTTCCGGGCCGCCTGCGGCGTGCAGAGCGGGGACCGGGTTCTGGATGTCGGGTGCGGGGGTGGTCAGACGACGCGGGCGGCAGCCGCGGACGCCCGGCCGGGGCGGGTGGTGGGGGTGGATGTGTCCGAGCGGATGCTCGCGCACGCCCGGCGGCACACCTCCGAGGGGCACGTCAGCTATCTGCTGGCCGACGCGGCGACGTACGACTTCGGGCCGGCGGCGTTCGAGGTGGGGATCAGCCGGTTCGGCGTGATGTTCTTCGACGACCCGGTGCGCGCGTTCGCCAACTTGCGGCGGGCGTGCGAGCGGCTCGTGGTCATGGTCTGGCAGCCGCGGGCCGCCAACGAGTGGGCGCGGGTGATTCCGGAGACGATCGGCGGCGCCTTCCGCGACGAGTCGCCGTTCACGCTCGGCAGCCGCGATGTCGCGCGGGACGTGCTGACGTCCGCAGGTTTCGCCGATCCCACCTTCACCGCGGTCCACGAACGGCTGTACTACGGCCCCGACGTCGAGTCGGCGTACGAGAACGCGCTCCGGCTCCGCGAGCCACAGGCCCTTCTCGCCGAGCTCGCTCCCGCTCAGGCCGACCGGGCCCGGGAGGCGTTGCGTGCGATGCTCTCCGCGCGCGACAGCGACGACGGAATCCTGTTCGACTCCGCGGCCTGGATCATCCAGGCTGTGTGACCGGCGTCACATTCAACGCATGTCGAGCCGCTCGGCACCCGCACGACGCACAGGCACAAGCACCAGACACCACTGAGCACCACTGATCCAAGGAGCACCAGATGCGTACCCTCATCAGCACCGCGTTCATCTCCCTCGACGGCGTCGTGGAGGGCCCCGGTGGCGAGCCCGGCTACCGCAACTCCGGCTGGACCTTCAAGGACATCGCGTTCGAGGAGGCGGCCTACGCGCTCAAGGGCGAGGAGCAGACCGAGGCCACCGCGCTCCTGCTCGGCCGGGTCAGCTACCAGGCGTTCTCGCCGGTCTGGCCGGGGATGACGCAGGAGTTCGCCGGCTACAACGCGATGCCGAAGTACGTCGTCTCGACCACGCTGCAGGACAGCGACCTCGTGACGAACTGGGGCGAGACCACCATCCTCCGGTCCCTCGACGACGTCGCGGCGCTGAAGGAGACCGACGGCGGCCCGATCATCATCAACGGCAGCGCGACGCTTAACCGCAACCTGTCCGACGCGGGCCTGATCGACCAGTACAACCTGCTCGTGTTCCCGGTCCTGCTCGGCGCCGGCAAGCGCCTCTTCAGCGACGCCGACCGCGACAAGACCAACCTCGAGCTCGTCTCCAGCGAGTCCTACAAGAACGGCATCCAGAAGCTGGTGTACTCCGTCCAGCACTGATCGCTGTACTACGGTTCGGGGCATGGGTGTCGACGTCGTAGCACTCGCCCGCGAGCGGCTGGGGTTCGAGTCCCTGCGGGCCGGCCAGGAGGACGCCGTACGGGCTGTGCTCGACGGGCGGGATGTGCTCGCCGTCCTGGCCACCGGCACCGGGAAGACCGCGATCTACCAGTTGGCCGGCCTGGCGCTGGGCGGGGTGGCTGTGGTGGTCAGCCCGCTGGTGGCGTTGCAGCGGGATCAGCTACGGGCACTGCGTCCGGCCGGTGTCGAGGTCGCGGAACTGAACGCGACCGATCGCGCCGGCCGGCACGCCGCCCACGAGTTGCTGACGAGCAACCGGCCCGGCTTCGTCCTGCTCTCCCCCGAGCAGCTGACGCATCCCGACGTACTGGAGTTGCTCGCCGCGTCCCGGCCGACGCTGGTGGCCGTCGACGAGGCACATCTGGTCGGCGAGTGGGGTGAGGACTTCCGGCCGGACTACCTGCGGCTCGCGACCGCGATCCGCGCGATGGGACGGCCGCCGGTCCTCGCGCTCACGGCGACCGCCGCGCCGCCGGTCCGCAAGGAGATCGTGCATCGCCTGGAGCTGAACGAACCCGCCGTCGTGGTCGGCGGGTTCGACCGCCCCAACCTCAACCTCGCCGTGTTCGCCTTCGCCGACGACGACACGAAGAACCGCCGGCTGCTCAGCCACGTCCGCTCGTCGCGCGGGCCGGGCATTGTGTACGTCGGCACGCATCGGCATGCCGAGGAGCTCGCGCACGAACTCGACACGGCCGGCGTCGCTGCACAGGCGTACCACGCCGGGCTGCCGGCGAAGCAGCGCCGTGAGGTGCAGGACACCTTTCTCGCCGGCGGCTGCCGGGTCGTGGTCGCCACGATCGCGTTCGGGATGGGGATCGACAAACCGGACATCCGCTGGGTCAGTCACGCCGAGGCGCCGGCGTCGGTCGACGCCTACTACCAGGAGATCGGCCGCGCCGGACGGGACGGCGAACCGGCCGACATCGAACTGTTCTTCCGGCACGCCGACCTCGGTCTGAACCGTTTCTTCGCCTCTGGCGGCGTCACCGACGAGGACCTGCTCGCCGTCGCCACCGCGATCCACGACCACCGGCCGCAGGACGTCCCCGCGCTGGCCCAGGCCACCGGTCTGAGCACCGCCCGGGTCGAGCGTGCTCTCGGCCGGCTGACCGACGCCCGAGTCGTTGCCGTCGGCCACCAGTTCCGGCTGACCCGCTCGGTGGACGCCGCCGTCGCCGCGGCCTCGGCGGTCGAGCACGACCGTCGCGAGGTGGCCCGCTCCCGGGTGGAGATGATGGCCGGCTACGCGGAGTACGGCGGATGCCGGCGCGAGTGGCTGCTCAGCTACTTCGGCGAGCGGTACGACGGCCCGTGCGGCAACTGCGACAACGACCTCGCGGGCCGGACCGCGGCGCCGCCCGAGGACCAGCCGTTCCCGGTCGGCAGCCGGGTCGTGCATCGCGCCTTCGGAGCCGGGCTGGTCGAGCACTACGACGGCACGGCAATGACGGTCCTGTTCGACCGGGTCGGCTACAAGGAGCTCCGCACGGCGTTCATGATCCACAACCAGCTCCTGCAGGCCGAGGTGGCGCCATGAGTATCGACGTACGGCCGGCCAGTGTCTTCGAGGACGTGCGGGCGGTGATCGGGCCGAAGTCGCCGACGGCCAACGTCTGCTTCTGCCTCAGCTACCGCATCCCGTCCAAGCTCAACAACGCGCTGCGCGGCCCGGAACGCGCCGAGTACGTCGCCGGCCTGTGCGCGGCGACCCCGGCGCCCGGCGTGCTCGCGTACGACGGTGACACGCCGGTCGGCTGGGCCGCCATCGCACCGCGCGCGGAGACGACGTTCGCCCGCAACCGGAAGATCCCGCACGTGGACGACCTGCCGGTGTGGTCGTTGTGGTGTATCCGGGTCCGGCCGGGTCATCGCGGTCAGGGGATCTCGCACGCGCTGATCGCCGGTGGGGTCGACTTCGCCCGCGCGAACGGAGCGCCCGCCGTCGAGGCCTACCCGCTCGACAACGGCGGCAGCAAGGTCGATCTGACGATGGCGTACGCCGGTATCCGCAAGAACTTCGAGCGCGCCGGGTTCGCCAAGGCCGCGGACACCACGTCGACACTGGCCGGGCATCCCCGCATCCTGATGCGCCTCGACCTCAGCTGAGATCGAAGCGCAGCAAGGTGATGCTGTGCGGCGGGAAGTCGTAGTCGCCGTCCGCCAGCTCGGCGGTTCCCAGATCCCGCAGGCTGACGGCGTCCGGTGTGGTCAGGGTGTTGGTCGCGAGCACCTCGTCCGCGCTCAACTGCGTCACCGCCGCCCGGGCCGGAAGCCGGCCGCCGTCGAGCGTCAGGGCGGCACGGATCGCCGTGTCGCGGTGACGGTTGATGACGGCGACGCGGAGCGAGCGGCCGTCGGTCGTCTGCGTCGCGGAGACGTCGAGGTCCGGCACGGTCGCCGGGTAGCTGCGGAGCTCGCCCCGGCGGTCGCGCTCGTCCCCCTGCCGTACGGCGGTCAGCCTGCCCGGCGACCGGACGTCGGCGGACAGTGCGACCGGGCCGAGGTGGTTCTGGTACAGATCCCAGACGTGGTACGTCGCCGCGCGCACCGCACCGCCGGGCCGCGCGACGATGACGCCGTTCGCGTTGAGCAGGTTCACCGTGTTCGCCATCGCGACCGGGACCTGACGGCCGCCGGCGCGGTGCAGGGCGTGGAAGACACCGGCGTAGAAGAGCGCATCGGCGAGCGTTCTCGGGCTCCACCGGTTCACCCGGTGCGCCGGCGCGGTCGGCAGGCCGTCGACGTCGCGCGCGACGGTGCCGCCGTCGGCCGACGGTTGCGGGTCCGGCCAGGCGGCCGGTTCGACGTGCCGGATGTTCCACTCGTCGAGTGACAACGCGAGCGGGCGGTCCCCCGGCGAAACGTTCGACCAGGTCGGAGTACCCGGCGATCTGCTGCTCGAAATAGAGCGACTGGGCAACGATCGCTTCGTACTCCGCGGCGCCGTCGGCCAGCTGCGTCGTCGCGCCGTACAGGTGGAACGACAGGTAGTCGATCTGGTTGCCGACAGCCCCTAGTACGGTCTCGGTCCAGCCGTCGCGGTCGTCGGCCTTCCCGACCGCGACGAACTTCAGCGCCGGGTCGACGGCTCGCATGAAGCGGGCGTGCTCGGCTGCGTCGGCGGCGTACGCGGCGGCGCTGCGGTGCCCCATCTGCCAGTCGCCGTACACCTCGTTCCCGAGGCCCCAGTACTTCACGCCGTACGGCGCCGGGTGGCCGTTGCGGGCCCGCTGCCGGGTGTACTCGGTGTCGCCGCCGTAGTTGGTGTACTCGACCCAGCGGACCGCGTCGTCGACGTCCCGGCAACTGTGGGCCAGATACGGCTGGGTGCCGACCTCGGCGCACCAGGCGAGGAACTCGTCCGTGCCGAAGCGGTTGGTCTCCTCCGAACCCCAGGCCAGCTCGAGCCGCCGCGGCCGGGACTCCCGCGGGCCGACGCCGTCCTCCCAGCGGTACGGCGACGTGAAGTTGCCGCCCGGCCAGCGGACCACCGGGAGCCCGAGTTCGCGGCAGAGCTCGATCACGTCGCTGCGCAAGCCGTTGCGCGCGCCGCCTCCGCCGTACGCCAGCGGCGAGCCCTCGTCGAACACGCCGCCCTCGATGTTGCCGAAGAACGCGGACTCCAGGAAGTGCCCGTAGATCATCGGGTCGATGGTGTGGCGCCGGTCGCGGTGGATGTCGATCGTGGCGGCGGATGTCACGGGCGGGAGGCCTCCGGTGGCGTTGTCGTGAGGACGAGGGCGATGCCGCCGCGGGCCGCGGCGTCGGGACCGAGCGCCGCGTGGGTGATTCGCGCGGTCCGGCGGACCTGGCTGTGGGTGTACCGGCCGAACGCCGCCCGCAGCGGCTCGAACAGGGGGTCGCCGGTCTCGGCCAGCTCCCCACCGACCACGACGACCTCCGGGTTGACCGTGTTGCAGGCCGCCGCCAGCACCTCACCGATCCGCGTGCCGGCTTCGGCCAAGACCTCGTGAGCCTCGGCGTCGCGCGCTTCGAGGACGGCTGCGCAGCGCTCTTGCAGGGTCGTCAACGAGACGTACCGTTCGAGGCAGCCCCGGCCGCCGCACGGGCATGCCGGTCCGTCGCGGTCCACGCTGATGTGCCCGAGCTCCCCCGCCGCGCCGCCCGCGCCCGCGAACAGCCGCCCGCCGAGGACCAGCCCGCCGCCGACGCCGTACGACAACCGCAGATACAACGCGCTGCTCACACCCGCGCCGGCACCCCAGACCGCCTCGGCCAGCGCCGCCAGGCGGGTGTTGTTGTCGACGAACACCGGTACGCCGAAACGCGCGCCGAGAGTGTCGCGCACCAAGTCCGCACCCGGCTCGGGCCGGCTCGCATCGGCCGTGACGGGCCCGACGATGCCGACCCCGATGCCGGCGAGCGCGGCCAAGGAGATCTCGTGCCTGCTGGTCAGGTCGTCGACCAGATCGAGCGCAAGCTCCAGGCGGCGCGCCGACGGCGTCCGTTCCGCGCAGGCGACCGCACCCGAGGCGACCACCTCGTGCGCGACGTTCGCGATCGTCACCTGGACGCCGCGGTGGCCGAGGTCCAGACCGAGTGCGAGCCCGCCGGCCGGGTTCAGCGTGAGCATCGAGACGGGCCGTCCACGCCCCCGACCGGTGGTCGCCTCCTCGCTCGTCTCCGTCAGGGCCTGCCGGCCGAGCAACGTCTGGACGATCGACGAGAGCGTCGCGCGCGACAGGTTCGTCTGCTCGACGAGTTGGGCACGGGTCAGCGCGCCCCGGGTGCGGAGTGCGGTGAGCACTCGTTCCTCGTGTGTCTCCCGGAGCAGCCGCAGCGGCCCGGACGGTTCCGTCCCCACGGCATCCGACTCTGACCGGCACGCCCTCTTTTTGTCAATGTTCCAGATTTAATAGACTGGTCCGCATGCCGCCCAACGTCCTGGTTCTCTGCACCGACCAGCAGCGGTTCTCCGCGCTGGGTGCCGCCGGCAACGACGAGATCGACACGCCGAACCTCGACCGGCTCGCGAGCCAGGGCGCGCTGTTCGGCAACTGCTACGTGCAGAACCCGGTCTGCGCTCCCTCCCGCGCCAGCCTGATGACCGGCCGTTACGTGCACCAGCACGGCCTGTGGGCCAACGGCGTCGGCCTGCCCGAAGCGGCGCGGCTGTTCAGCAAGGACCTCGCCGACGCGGGCTACGACTGTGGCCTGGTCGGCAAGTTCCACCTCAACGCATGCTTCGGCGGCCGCTCCGAGAAGCGGCACGACGACGGCTTCCGCGTCTTCCGCTGGGCCCACGATCCGTACCCCGGCTCCTCCGAGAACGAGTACCACCGCTGGCTCCGCACGCTGCGCCCCGACCTCGCGGGCGCGGACATCGACTACGACACGCTGCCCACTGAGCTGCACTACAGCCACTGGATCGGCGAGCAGACGATCGACTTCCTCACCCACTCCCGCGAGCGCGGCAAGCCGTTCCTGTTCGTCGCGAACTTCTTCGATCCGCATCACGGCTTCGGCGCCCCGGAGGAGTACGTCCGCCGGTACCGCGACCGGGAGCTCAGCCGCCCGCTGCCCGACGACCTGACCGGCAAGCCGCCGATCCAGACCGAGGCGTCGCACGCGTCGTACGCCGGCCACGCGCGCGGCTTCACGTCGTACAGCCCGGAGGAGTTGCAGGAGGTCAAGGCGGCGTACTACGCGATGGTGACGCTCGTCGACGACGAGGTCGGCCGGGTCCTCGCCGCGCTCGACGCCGAAGGGCTCACCGAGGACACCTTGGTGATCTTCACCAGCGACCACGGCGAGATGCTCGGCGACCACCGGCTGATGCTGAAGGGCCCGATGCTGTACGAGCAGGCCGTGCGGGTTCCACTCGTCGTGCGCTGGCCCGCGGCCGTCCCGGCCGGCACCCGCTGCGACGAGCTCGTCCAGTGGATCGACCTGTCCGCCACGGTCCTCACCGCCGCCGGGCTGCCCGTCCGCGGTGAAGGGCAGGATCTGTTGCCGCTGGTCACCGAGCGTGCCGCGGGCCGCGGTTGGGCGCTGAGCGAGTACCGCAACAGCGGGCATCCGTACACGCCGCCGGTGCACCTCACGATGCTCCGGCGCGATCGCTGGAAGCTCGTCGTCCAGCACGGCTCCCCCGCCACCTCCAGGGAGCGGACCGGCGAGCTCTACGACCTCGCCGCGGACCCGGACGAGGTGCAGAACCTGTGGGACGACCCGCTGCACCGGGACATCCGCACCGACCTCCAGGAGTTCCTCCTCGACGTCCTGGTCGCCACCGAGGACCGCAGCCAGGAGCGCGTCGCGGACTGGTGAGGCTCAGGCGGTCGTGAAGCGCTGTTCGACCGTGTCCAGGAAGCCTTCGACCTGGCGGTACGTCTCGGAGCTGTAGGCCCCGATGCTGCGTTCGTTCCCGAGCGCCTCCCGCATCGCGTCGAGGTAGCGGCGCTGCAGGATCTCCATCTGTTCCCGGGTGTCCGCCTTGGTCTCGCGCAGCTGCCGGCTGCCGGAGACGAGGCGCGGCACGATCCGGTCCTTCAGCGTGCTGACCACGACCGAGTCGAGCGGTTCGCCGTCGACGGTCTGCTCCTCGAGCGGGCCGACCGCGTCGATCGCGGACTCGCCGATCCGCCGCATCAGCGCCTGCACCGAGTCGCGCTTGTCCTCGGCGCTCTCCGGGCGGAACCGCATCCGCGCGATCACCGCGGGCAGCGACAGCCCGAACAGGACCAGCGTGATCAGCGCGACGATGAACGCGGCGAGCACGACGGTCGCGCGGTGCGGCGTACCGGCGGGAATCGTCTGCGCGGCGGCGACCGTCACGACGCCCCGCATCCCGGCCCAGGCGAGGACCAGCAGGCCGCGACCGGTGATCGGCTCCCGCTCCTCGAAGTCGGCGTCCGCACGGCCCCGCGCGAGCCGCTTGCGGGCCCAGGCGAGCCGGTTCTCCTCGCGCGCACCGGACGGCTCCATCGAGTCCAGATGCTCCTCGAACTGATCCAGCTGCGCGCGGACCTGCTCGGTGCGGTCGTTCCGCCCGAGCCGGCCCTGCAGCCCCGGCCACGCCAGACCGAGGAACCGCAGCACGATCAGCAGGCCGACCACCAGCAGGACGAGCGCGGTGATCTCGCCGAGCGTCGTCTCCGCACGGGCGTCGTCGACGAGCTCCGGCAGCTGGTATCCCATCGCGAGGAAGACGCCGCTCTCCAGGATGAAGCTGATGGTCGTCCAGGTGGTCGCCTGCGTCTGCCGGTCCCGGGCGCTGAACTTCCGGCTGCCGAGCGCTCCGGTCAGCAGCCCGGCGATGACCACCGCGAGTACGCCCGACGCGTGTGCTTCCTCGGCCGGGAAGTACGCGAGGAACGGCACGGCGAACGAGATCGTCGTGTTCAGCACCGGGTCGTCGAGCCGCTGCCGCAGGACGGCCGTGAGCAGCCCGACGGCTGCCCCGATCAGGATCGCGCCGACGACCGCCCAGGCGAAGTCGAGGACGGTGTGGCCGAGGCTGAAGTGGGCGGTGACGGCGAGCGCGGCGACCGCCGTCCGCAGCACGACCAGCGCCGAGGCGTCATTGACGAGACTCTCGCCTTCGAGCACGGTCATCAGGCGCGGCGGGAGTCCGACCCGGTGGCCGATCGCGGTCGCCGCCACCGCGTCCGTCGGGCTCACGACCGCGCCCAGCGCCGTGGCGAGCGCGAACGAGATGCTCGGGAACAGCGCGTGCACCAGCGCGCCGATCACCAGCGCCGACACGATCACCATCACGATCGACAGCCACGCGATCAGCCCGAAGTTCCGCCGTACGTCGAGCACCGGGAGCTGCACCGCCGACGCGTAGAGCAGCGGCGGGAGGACCCCGGCGAGGATGATCTCCGGCTCGAGGTGGATGGCCGGCGTACTCGGCAGGTAACTCGCCCCGATCCCCAGCGCGACCAGCAGCAGCGGCGCCGCGACGCCGGTCCGCCGCGCGAACACCGAGGCCGCGATCATGATCGCGAGTCCCGCTCCGGCAATCAGAACGATCTGGTGGTCCACATGACAGCACTCTAGGTCCGGGCACCGGGGTGCCCTGGTAATGACCAGGGATTCTCACTGGTGTCACGGGGGCCGCGGAGCGGCAGATTGGTGATCAGCGAGAAACGTCGATCCCAGGAGGAAGTCATGAGCAGCACCGACCTGAAGCTCGAAGCCGTCGTCGTCCCGGTCGCCGACACGGATCGTGCCAAGGAGTTCTACACCGGCCTCGGCTGGCGGCTGGACGCGGACTTCGCGTTCGACAACGGGTTCCGGGTCGTCCAGTTCACCCCGCCGGGCTCCCCCGCCTCGGTCCAGTTCGGCACCAACATCACGACGGCCGCACCGGGCACCGCGCAGGGCCTCTACCTGGTCGTCACGGATGTCGAGGCGGCGCGGGCCGAGCTGCTCGCGCACGGCGCCAAGGTCAGCGACGTCTTCCACCCGGCCGCGCCGGGCGCCCAGTTCGAGCCCGGCGACAGCGGCGCGCGGGTGACCGGTCCGGCCGACGAGCGGTCCAGCTACGGCTCGTTCGCGACGTTCAGCGACCCCGACGGCAACACCTGGCTGCTGCAGGAGGTCACCAAGCGGCTGCCCGGGCGCGTCGAGGACGCGACGTACAGCTCGGTCGACGACCTCGAGGCCGCCCTCAAGCGCGCCGCCGCAGCCCACGGCGAGCACGAGGCCCGCACCGGCAAGGCCGACGAGAACTGGCCGGCTTGGTACGCCGCCTACATGGTCGCCGAGCGCACCGGCTCCGAGCTTCCGGAGTAAACCTGTCCGTGGTCGCCCCTAGCCTGCGGGTATGAACCGGATCGATCGGCTGTACGCGCTCGCGGAGGAACTGCGCGCGGCGGGGCCACGAGGGCGGACGGCGCGGCAGCTGGCGGCGCGGTTCGAGGTGAGCGTGCGGACCATCGAGCGCGATCTCAGCGCGCTCGGGCAGGCCGGCGTTCCGCTGGCGACCAAGCAGGGCCGCACCGGAGGGTATTCGGTGGACCGTTCGATGAGCCTCCCGCCGCTCAACTTCAGCGCGCGGGAGGCGATGGCGGTCGCGGTCGCGCTGAGCCGCGGCGACCACGTGCTGTTCGCGCGGGACGCACGGACCGCGCTGCAGAAGATCGTGGCCGCGATGCCGCAGCGCGATCTCGACGAGGCGCGGGCCGCGGCGGCCAAGGTTCGGCTGCTGGTGCGGCCGGTCCCGGATCCGGACGTCGCGATCGCAGAGCAGGTCTGGCGGGCGGTGCGCGACAACCGCGTCCTGCGGATCCAGTACACGAACGGCGACGGCGTCGAGACGCTCCGGGAGATCGAGCCGCAGCACCTCGTCGTCGGGCCCAACGGGTCGTACCTGACCGGCTGGTGTCAGCTGCGTCAGGAGGAGCGGGTGTTCCGGATGGACCGGATCACCAAGGCCGAGCCGTCGGCGACGCTGCCGCAGCGGCCGCCGGCGTCGGGCCGCCTGCAGGTGGACGGGTACGAGACCAAGCTCCCGGCCGCCGCGCTGCGTCCCGAGGATCTTTTTCCAACACCGACATAGGGCTGTCGCGAACCGCTGGGAGCGTGGTTCTCGTTGACACGTTCTACGTCGAAGGAGAGATCCATGAGTACTCCCGCCCCTGGCACGCTGGCCTGGTTCGAGGTCGCGAGCGACGACCCGGAGACCGCCGAGAAGTTCTACGGCGGGTTGTTCAACTGGTCGTTCGAGTCGTCCGGGAGCCTGACGTCCGGCGGCCTCGACTACCGCAACATCACGGCACAGGGCGCGCAGCAGCCGATGGGCGGCCTGTTCGCCACCAACGGCGAGCTGCCCAACCACGCCGTCTTCTACATCCTGGTCGCGGACGTCGAGACGACCTGCGCGGAGGCCGAGCAGCTCGGCGGCACCGTGGTGAACAAGCGCATCGGCACCGGCGGCGGCACCCCGGACTTCGCCTACCTCCGCGACCCGTCCGGCAGCCAGTTCGCGGTCTTCACCCCTCGCCCCGAGTGATGCAGGTCCCCCGCCGGTGTGTACCGGCGGGGGCACCCGTCGTCGAGGGTCAGACGGCCAGGCGGCCGCCGTCCACGGGGAGGGTCGCACCATGGACGAGGGAGGCGGCGTCGGAGGCGAGGAAGACGATGCCCGCGGCTACTTCGTCGGGCGTGCCGACACGCTGGAGCGGTGTCGTGCCGGCCAGGTTGTCGAGGTTCTCGCCCATCACGGCGGTGCCTTCGGTCCGGGTCGGGCCGGGGCTGACCGCGTTCACGCGCACACCGGCGAGCCCGAACTCGGCCGCCCAAGCCCGGGTCAGCAGCTCCACCGCCGCTTTGCTCGAGCCGTACGCCGCCATCCCGGCCATGCCGATGGATGCGACCATCGTGGTCACGTTGACGATCGCGCCGGCTCCGCGCGCCGCCATCAGCGGGGCCAGCTCGGCGACCAGGTAGAACGGCGCCCGCACGTTCACGGCGTACACCGCGTCGAAGTCACTGTCCGGCACCTCGGCCGTCGGCCCGAACGGGAAGATCCCCGCGTTGTTGACCAGCACGTCGACGTGCCCGCCGCCGAGCTCGATCGCCTGCTTGGCCAGCGACCGCACACTCGCCAGGTCGGACAGGTCCGCCGGCACGAAGTCCGCCGTCCCGCCGTCGGCCCGGAGCTCCTCGACCGCCCTGCTCCCCCGGGCGGCGTCCCGCCCGCTGATCACCACGTGCGCGCCACGCAGCGCGAGCTGCCCCGCCACGGCGCGGCCGATACCGCTGTTGCCGCCGGTCACGAGCGCGGTCCGGCCGGCGAAGTCCTGCGTCATATCGGTTCCATCCTCTGGTTCGGAGTTGACGCTCCGATAGTTCGCCGACGAAATTGGAGTATCAACTCCAAAATCCGTACGGTGGGCGGTATGACCGAGACCGCCCGGCGACTGACCAGGAAGGGCCAGGCGACCCACGACCGGATCGTCGCGGCCGCGGCGCGGCTGATGCTTGAGCAGGGCGTCGCCCGCACCACGATCGAGGACATCCAGGCCGCGGCCGGCGTCAGCCCCTCGCAGCTCTACCACTACTTCCCCGGCAAGGACGCCCTGGTGACGGCGGTGGTCGACCACCAGGCGACGCAGGCGCTCGACATCCAGCAGACCTGCCTGCAGCGGCTGGACACCATCGACTCGCTCGGCCGGTGGCGGGACGTGATGGTCAACATCCTGACCGAGATGCAGTGTGTCGGCGGCTGCCCGCTCGGGTCGCTGGCCAGCGATCTGTCCGAGAGCGATCCGGTCGCCCGGACCCAACTGGCCGCCGCCTTCGCGCGCTGGCAGGAGCTGATCCGGGAGGGGCTGGCCGACATGCAGGCGCGCGGCGAGCTCGCTTCGGAGGCGGACCCCGGCGAACTCGCGGTCGCGATGCTCGCGGCAGTCCAGGGCGGGCTGCTGCTGAGCCAGGTGAGCCGCGACCCGGCGCCGCTGCGGATCGCGGTCGACACGATGATCGACCACCTGCACGCCTTGACGCGACCCGCGGTTTCGTAGGGTTCGCGGTATGGGTAGCAGTGTCTACGTTGCTTCGGTGGAGGGGACGACCGGCAAATCGACGGTCGCGCTCGGCGTGCTCCATCAACTGTCCCGCCGGGTCGGGCGGGTGGCCGTGTTCCGGCCTATCGTGCGGGCGGACGCCGCCACCCACGGTGGCCGCGACTACGTCCTCGACCTGCTGATCGCGCAGGACGCGGTCGAGCAGTCGTACGAGGACGGCGCCGGCGTCACGTACGAGGAGGTGCACGCGGACCCCGAGGCCGCGCTGGACACGATCGTGCAGCGGTACCACGCGGTCGCCGAGCAGGCGGACGCGGTGCTCGTCGTCGGCAGTGACTACACCGACGTCGGCACGCCGACCGAGTTCTCGTTCAACGCCAAGATCGCGGCCAACCTGGGCGCGCCGGTGCTGCTCGTGGTCAACGGCTTCGGCCGGACGCCGTCCGAGGTCCGGGCGATCGCCGACATGGCCGCGGCCGAGCTGACCGCGAACCACGGCTCGCTGTTCGCCGTGATCGCCAATCGCGTGGACGGCCAGAGCACTCCGGTGGTCGCGGCACTCGACGGTATCGGCGCGCCGGCGTTCGCGATTCCCGAGCAGCCGGTGCTGAACCAGCCGCTCGTCGCCGACCTGCTCGCGCCGATCGACGGCTCGCTGCTCAGCGGCGACCCGCAACTGCTCACGCGCGAGGTCACCGGGCTGATGATCGCCGGGATGACGATGCCGAACGTCCTGGACCGGCTCTTCGACGGCGCCGCGGTGGTCACCGCCGGCGACCGCCCGGAGGTCGTGCTCGGCGTCCTGATGGCGCATGCCTCGCGGACCTTCCCGCAGATCTCGGCCATCGTGCTGAACGGCGGCTTCGAGCTGCCCGGCCAGGTGCAACGGCTGATCGAGGGGCTCGGCGTCACGCTGCCGATCATCGAGACCGGCCTCGGCACGCAGGCCACGTCCGCCAGGCTCACCGCCGTCCGCGGCCGCCTGACGAAGGACTCGCCGCGCAAGATCGACACCGCCCTGACACTCTTCGACCAGTACGTCGACGGCCCGGCGCTGCTCGACCAGCTCGCACTCGCCCGCAGCAGCGCGGTGACCCCGCTGATGTTCGAGCACCGGCTGGTCGACCGCGCCGTCTCCGACCGCCGGCACATCGTGCTGCCGGAGGGCGACGAGGAGCGGATCCTGCGCGCCGCCGACGTCCTGCTCCGGCGCGGCGTCGCCGACCTCACCCTGCTCGGTGATCCGACCCTGATCAGCGCGAAGGCCGCGAGCCTCGGCGTCGACGTGACCGCGGCCCAGGTCGTCCATCCGGAGCACAGCGACCTGACCGAGCGGTTCGCCGCCGAGTACCACCGGCTGCGGCAGCACCGCGGCGTCGACCTCGACCGGGCCCGCGAACTGGTCCGCGACGTGTCGTACTTCGGCACGATGATGGTCCAGCTCGGGCTCGCGGACGGGATGGTGTCGGGCGCCGTGCACACCACCGCGCACACGATCCGGCCCGCGCTCGAGGTCGTGAAGACCGTCCCGGACGTCTCGGTGGTCTCGTCGGTGTTCTTCATGTGCCTGCAGGACCAGGTCCTGGTGTACGGCGACTGCGCGGTGAACCCGGTCCCGACGGCCGAACAGCTCGCGGACATCGCGATCTCGTCGGCCGCGACCGCGACCGCCTTCGGGGTGGAGCCGCGGGTCGCGATGCTCTCGTACTCGACCGGCTCGTCCGGCACCGGCACCGACGTGGAGAAGGTGTCCAAGGCAACGAACATCGTCCGGGAGCGGGCCCCGCGGCTGCCGGTCGAGGGCCCGATCCAGTACGACGCCGCGATCGACGCTGCCGTGGCGCGGACGAAACTGCCGGACTCCCCCGTCGCCGGGCGTGCCACCGTGTTCGTGTTCCCGGACCTCAACACCGGCAACAACACGTACAAGGCCGTGCAGCGGTCGGCCAACGCGGTCGCGGTCGGTCCGGTGCTGCAGGGTCTCCGCAAGCCGGTCAACGACCTCTCCCGCGGCGCCACCGTCCGGGACATCATCAACACGGTCGCGATCACCGCGATCCAGGCTCAGCAGGAGGCGGCCCGATGAGTGAGCACGTGCTGGTGATCAACGCCGGGTCCTCGTCGCTGAAATACAGCCTCGTCGACGCGAAGTCGGGCGAGGCCGCGGCGACCGGGCTGGTCGAGCGGATCGGTGAGGACCAGAGCCACCACGTGCACCACGGGCCGCACGGCGACGCCGACGACGACCATCCGGTCGCCGATCACGAGGCCGCGCTCGAGGCCGCCGTCCGGGCGTTCGAGACGCACGGCCCCGCGCTCGGTGACGTCGACATCGTGGCCGTCGGGCATCGGGTGGTGCACGGCGGCGACCAGTTCGCGGCCCCGGCGCTGGTGGACGACGACCTGATCGCGGCCGTGACCGACCTGGTTCCGCTGGCTCCGCTGCACAACCCGGCGAATCTCGAAGGCATCGAGGTGGCGCGCCGGCTGCTCCCGGACCTCCCGCATGTCGCGGTGTTCGACACCGCGTTCCACCAGACGCTGCCGCCGTACGCCTACACCTACGCGGTGCCCAGCGCCTGGCGGGAGGAGTACGGCATCCGCCGGTACGGCTTCCACGGCACGTCGCACTCGTTCGTGGCCGGTCAGGCCGCGCGGCTGCTCGGCCGCGACGTGCAGGACGTGAACCTGATCGTGCTGCACCTCGGCAACGGGTGCTCCGCGACCGCCGTCCGCGGCGGCACGTCGGTGGACACGTCGATGGGTCTGACGCCGCTGGAGGGTCTCGTCATGGGGACCCGGTCGGGCGACCTCGACCCCGCGATCCACGGACACCTCGCGCGGGTCGCCGGCCGCTCCGCGGAGGAGACGGACCGCGCGCTCAACTCGGAGTCGGGGCTGAAGGGCCTCAGCGGCGCGAACGACTTCCGCGAGGTGTCGCGCCGGCGCGCGGCCGGCGACGAGCGGGCCCGGCTCGCGTTCGACGTGTACTGCTACCGGCTGAAGAAGTACGTCGGCGCGTACTACGCCGTCCTGGGACGTGTCGACGCGATCGTCTTCACCGCCGGTGTCGGGCAGCATGCGGCCGAGGTCCGAGCCGCCGCACTGCACGGTCTGGAGGGCCTGGGCATCCACGTCGACCCCGTGCGGAACGCCGACCCCGACGACGGCTTCGCCTCCACCGAGGACAGCCCGGTCGCCGTGCTGGTCGTCCCCACCAACGAGGAATGGGAGATCGCCCGCCAGGCGGTCGAGGTGCTAGGGCATGTCTGATAATCCAGCGCCGTCGCGAGTGCCCCGCAGTAGGCGCTGGATTATCAGGCATGCCCTAGCTTCCCGGTGACTCCTTCTTGAAGGCCTCGACGGCGGTCGGAAGGGTGTAGAAGACGCGGCCCGGGCCGAGGCGTTCGAGGAAGCCGGCGGCTTCGAGGTCGTCGCGAAGGTCCTGCTTGACCCGGGCCAGCGCGAGCACGATGCCGCGCGCCGCCAGCTCCTCGCGCAGTGCGTCGAGCGCGTCGATCGCGGTGATGTCGATCTCGACGTTCGCCTCGGTGTTCAGCAGCAACCAGCGCACCGGCGTGGGCGAGTCGTCGGCGGCGGCGAGCGCACGGCGGTGGAAGTCCTCGGCGTTCGCGAAGAACAGCGGCGAGTCGTAGCGGTAGACGACCAGGCCGGGCACCGGCCGCGCGTCCGGGTAGTCGTCGATGTCGTGCATCCCGGCGATCCCGGGCACGTAGCCGAGGATCCCGTCGTGCGGCCGGGCCACCCGCCGCAGCAGGTCGATGACGGACAGCCCGACGGCGACGAGGACGCCGTACAGGACGCCGAGCGCGACCACGCCGATGGTCGTTGCCACCGCCAACAGCAACTCGCTGCGCCGGAACGACGCGATCCGGCGGAACTCGGGTACGTCGATCAGGCGCAGCGCGGCGTAGACGACGAGGGCGCCGAGCGCGGGGATCGGGAACGTCTCGAGCAGCGGCCCGGCGAAGAGCAGCGTCGCAACGATCGTCAGCGCGGCCACCAGCGAGTAGACCTGGCTCTTGGCGCTGGAAGCCTCCGCCAGGGCGGTGCGGCTGCCGCTGCTGCTCACCGGGAAGCCCCGCAGCAGGCCCGCGGACACGTTGGCGAGGCCGAGGACGAGCAGCTCACGACCGGGATCGATGTTCCCACCGCCGCGGCTGGCGAAGGCGCGGGCCGTGAGCACCGTGTCGGTGTAGCCGACGAGCGCGACGCCGACGGCGGGTAGCGCCAGCATCGCGACGTCCTGCGGATCGATCGAGGGCACCTGCGGGACCGGCAGGCCGCTGGGCACCGAACCGACCAGAGCCACGCCCTTGTCGCCGAGGCCGGCCATCCAGGTCACCAGCGCTGCCAGCGCCACGACGATCAGCGGGCCGGGCAGCCGCGGCGTCCATCGCGCCAGGGCGAGCAGCAACGCCAGCGCCGTCACCGAGAGCAGCACCGGGGCGAGATCCCACTCAGGGATCAGGCGGATCGCCGACACCACCTCGGCCACCGGCGAGTCACCCTCGACCGGAGCCCCGGTCAGCCGTCCGAGCTGGCCGGTGATCATCAGAACCGCGATGCCGGCCAGGTAGCCGATCAGCACCGGTTTCGACAGCAGGTCCGCGAGGAACCCCAGTCGCGCGGCCCATCCGGCGACGCAGATCGCGCCGACCATCAGCGCGAGTACGGCGGCCAGCCCGGCGTACCGCGCCGGGTCCCCGGCCGCGAGCGGGCCGATCGCCGCGGCGGTCAGCAGCGCGGTCGTCGACTCCGGGCCGATCGACAGCAGCCGCGACGTGCCGAGCAGGAAGTACAGCACGAGCGGACCGAGCGAGGCCCACAAACCGGCCACCGCGGGCAGGCCGGCGAGCTGGGCGTACGCCATCACCTGCGGCACGAAGTACGCCGCCACCGTCAGCCCGGCGACCACGTCCGACCGCAGCCAGCCCCGCTGATATCCCCGCAGCGTCTCGAGTCCCGTAATCGTCAACCCAGGCCCCCTTTCGCAGAACTGCTGCCCCTCAGTGTCCGCCACACGGAGGACCTTCGGCCCTACTGCCACGCCCGGGACGGACGGCAGGCTGCTGAACCATCACGGGCTTTCATCGGTTGGTTCGAAAATTGCCAGTGGTGGGCATAGAGATCGACACAACGGCGACCGGCGGGAGCACTATGACAAGGGGACCCGCCCGACAAGGGGAGCTGATCATGGACAGCACCGGCGGCGACAGGACCGCAGTACGTTCCCCGTGGTTGATGCTCGCTGTCGCCACGATCGGGTTCGCGGTCAACTTCTGGGCCTGGGCGCTGCTCAGCCCGCTCGGCCCGCTCTTCCGGACGCAGGGCACGCTCGGCACGCTGACCGAGTCCGATGTGGCGCTGCTGGTCGCCGTGCCGGTGCTCGTCGGCTCGCTCGGGCGGATCCCGATCGGCGCGCTCACCGACCGGTACGGCGGCCGGGTGATGTTCCCGCTGGTGTCCGCGGCGACGATCGTGCCGATCCTGTTCATCGAGTTCTTCGCGCTGGACTCCTACGCCGCGCTGCTGGTCGGCGGGTTCTTCCTCGGCATCGGCGGCACCGCGTTCGCGGTCGGCGTGCCGTTCGTGAACGCGTGGTTCCCGCCGGAGCGCCGCGGCCTGGCGATCGGCATCTTCGGCGCCGGCATGGGCGGTACGGCGATCAGCGCGCTCACCACGGTCAAGCTCTACAGCAACGCCGGGCACCAGATCCCGTTCCTGCTCACCGCGATCAGCCTCGCGGCGTACGCCGTCATCGCCTGGTTCGTGCTCCGGGACGCCCCGAACCGCCGCCCGGCGCAGGGCGGGTTCGTGCAGCGACTGGTCGCGAACGCGAAGCTCCCGATCAGCTGGCAGGCCTGCATCCTGTACGCGGTCGCGTTCGGCGGATACGTCGCGTTCTCGGTGTACCTCCCGTCGTACCTGAAGACCGCCTACGACCTGAGCGCCGCGGACGCGGCCAACCGGATGGCCGGTTTCGTCGTCGTCGCCGTCGTGATGCGCCCGGTCGGCGGCTGGCTGTCGGACAAGTTCGGCCCGATCCCGGTGCTGGCGAGCTGCTACGGGGTCGTGGTCGTCGGTGCCGCGGTGGCCGCCACGACACCACTGCTCCAGCCTGTCGGGACGATCGCCTTCCTGGGGATGGCTGCCGCGCTCGGCGGCGGCAGCGGCGCCACCTTCGCGCTGGTCGCCAAGGTGACGGACCCGGCCCGCGTCGGCGGCGTCACCGGACTCGTCGGCGCCGCGGGCGGCCTGGGCGGCTTCGTGCCGCCGCTGATCATGGGCTACGTCTACGGCCGCACGCAGTCGTACGGGATCGGCCTGACGCTGCTGTCGATCACAGCGGCCTTGACGCTGCTGCTCACGCTGACCATTGTGAGGAGGACCGCTCAACCGAGTCCTCAGGAGTCGCGCACCACACCGATCGAGGGAGCCGCATGAGTCTGGACGGCGAGCTGACCGAAGCTCTGATCCGTACCCGTCGCTACTTCACCAAAGGCACTGTTTCCGACGACCTGCGCACCCTCACCAAACGCGGTGGCCGCGGCGCGGACGACTTCTACCGCGACCGCTGGAGCCACGACAAGGTGGTCCGGTCGACGCACGGCGTGAACTGCACAGGTTCGTGCTCGTGGAAGGTGTACGTCAAGGACGGCATCATCACCTGGGAGACCCAGCAGACCGACTATCCGTCGGTCGGTCCGGACAAGCCGGAGTACGAACCCCGCGGTTGCCCGCGCGGCGCCGCGTTCTCCTGGTACACCTACTCCCCCACGCGCATCCGCTACCCGTACGTCCGCGGCGTCCTGCTCGACCTGTACCGGCAGGCGAAGGCGCAGTACGGCGACCCCGTGGCGGCGTGGGCGCACATCGTCGACGACCCGGAGCTCGCGCACCGGTACAAGTCCGCGCGCGGCAAGGGCGGGCTCGTCCGCTCGACCTGGGACGAGGCGACCGAGCTCGTCGCGGCGGCGTACGTGCACACGCTGAAGAAATGGGGGCCGGACCGGATCGCCGGGTTCTCCCCGATTCCGGCGATGTCGATGGTGTCGCACGCGTCCGGCGCCCGGTTCACGTCGCTGATCGGCGGGACGATGCTGTCGTTCTACGACTGGTACGCCGACCTGCCGGTCGCGTCGCCGCAGGTGTTCGGCGACCAGACCGACGTACCGGAGTCCGGCGACTGGTGGGACGCCGGCTACCTGATCATGTGGGGTTCGAACCTGCCGGTCACGCGGACGCCGGACGCGCATTGGATGGCGGAGGCCCGGTACCGCGGGCAGAAGGTGGTCGCGGTCGCGCCGGACTACGCCGACAACGTGAAGTTCGCCGACGAGTGGTTGCCGGCAGCACCCGGTACGGACGGCGCGCTGGCGATGGCCATGGGGCACGTGATCCTGCAGGAGTTCTTCGTCGACCGCGAGACGCCGTACTTCACGAAGTACGCCAAGAGCTACACCGATCTGCCGTACCTGATCCGCCTCGACGAGACCGACGGCAGCTACCGCCCCGGTAAGTTCCTCACCGCGGCCGACCTCGGCAGCACGGAGGAGAACGCCGCGTTCAAGCCTGTGGTCCTGGACACCACCACAGGTCAGCCGGTGGTCCCGAACGGCTCGCTCGGCCACCGCTTCGGCGAAGCAGGACAAGGCCGGTGGAACCTGGACCTGGGCTCCACCGATCCCCTCCTGACGCTGCAGGGACGTGAGAGCGTTCCTGTGACGCTGCCGAGATTCGATGCCGACGGCCACCTGCTGCGGGGCGTTCCGACCCGGCGCATCGGCGATCACCTGGTCACGACCGTGTACGACCTGATGCTCGCGCAGTACGGCGTCGCGCGCCCCGGCCTCCCCGGCGACTGGCCGGCGTCGTACGACGACCTCGCGCCGTACACCCCCGCCTGGCAGGAGCCCATCACCGGCGTACCGGCCGCCGCGGCAGCCCGGATCGCCCGCGAGTTCGCGCAGAACGCCGAGGACTCCAAGGGGCGGTCGATGATCGTGATGGGGGCCGGGACCAACCACTGGTTCCACTCCGACACGATCTATCGGGCGTTCCTCGCGCTCACCACGCTCACCGGCTGCCAGGGCGTCAACGGCGGCGGCTGGGCGCACTACGTCGGTCAGGAGAAGTGCCGCCCGATCACGGGCTGGGCGCAGCTCGCGTTCGGGCTGGACTGGGTGCGGCCGCCGCGTCAGATGATCCAGACCGCCTACTGGTACCTGCACACGGACCAGTTCCGCTACGACTCGTTCGGCGCGGACGCCTTCTCGGACCTGCCCGGCAGTATGAGCGGCAAGACCACCGCGGACCTGATCGCGATGAGCGCGCGGCTCGGCTGGATGCCGTCGTACCCGACCTTCAACCGCAATCCGCACGACCTCGCCGACGAGGCCGCGGCCGCGGACCGGCCGGTCGCCGAGCACATCGTCGAGCAGCTGAAGTCCGGGGACCTCCGGTTCGCCTGCGAGGATCCGGACGCGCCGGAGAACTTCCCGCGCATCCTCTCGATCTGGCGCGCCAACCTGCTCGGCTCGTCGGCCAAGGGCAACGAGTACTTCCTCGAGCATCTGCTCGGCGCCGGGTCCTCGCTGCGCGCGAGCGAAGGCGTGCATCCGCAGGACGTCGAATGGCACGACGAAGCTCCGCGCGGCAAGCTCGACCTGCTGCTGACGCTGGACTTCCGGCAGACCAGCACGACGCTGTTCTCCGACGTCGTCCTGCCCGCCGCGACGTGGTACGAGAAGCACGACCTGAACACCACCGACATGCACCCGTTCGTGCACTCGTTCAACCCGGCGATCGCGCCGCCGTGGCAGACCCGGACCGACTGGGACGCGTGGCAGGCGATCGCCGAGAAGTTCAGCGCGCTCGCGGCCACCCAGCTCGGCACCCGCCGCGACGTGGTCGCCGTACCGCTGCTGCACGACACGCCGGACGCGCTCGCCACCCCGCACGGCACGGTCCGCGACTGGAAGGCCGGCGAGTGCGAACCGGTGCCGGGCGTCACGATGCCGAAGCTGATCGAGGTCGAGCGCGACTACGCGGCCGTCGCGGCGAAGATGTCCGCGCTCGGTCCGCTGATGGAGAAGCTGGGCGCGACCACGAAGGGCGTCACGTACGACGAGACCGCCTCGGTGGAGTACCTGCGCGCCAAGAACGGCGCCGTCCGCGGCGGGCCGGCCGACGGTCGTCCGTCGCTGAAGCGTGACGTGCACGCCTGCGAAGCGATCCTGGCCCTGTCCGGTACGACGAACGGACGGCTCGCCACCGAGGGCTTCAAGACCCTCGAGCGCCGCGTCGGCAAGCCGCTGCACGACCTCGCGGCCGAGCACGAGGGCAAGCAGATCACGTTCGCCGACACGCAGGCCGCACCGGTCCCGGTCATCACCTCGCCGGAATGGTCCGGCTCGGAGTCGGGCGGCCGCCGGTACTCGCCGTTCACGATCAACGTCGAGCGGCTCAAGCCGTGGCACACGCTGACCGGCCGCCAGCACTTCTACCTCGACCACGACTGGATGACCGAGCTCGGCGAGAACCTGCCCGTGTACCGCGGGCCGCTGGACATGGGCGCGATGTTCGCCGAGCCCGAGATCGGTTCGGTCGGGGAACTCGGCGTGACGGTTCGCTACCTGACACCGCACAACAAATGGTCGATCCATTCGGAGTACCAGGACAACCTGTTCATGCTGTCGCTCAGCCGCGGCGGGCAGACGATCTGGATGAGCGACCAGGACGCCGCGAAGGTGGGGATCGTGGACAACGACTGGATCGAGGCGGTGAACCGCAACGGCGTGGTGGTCGCGCGGGCGATCGTCTCGCACCGGATGCCCGAGGGCACGGTCTACATGCACCACGCGCAGGACCGGCTGATCGACGTACCGCTGGCCGAGACCTCTGGGAAACGCGGCGGGATCCACAACTCGCTGACCCGGCTGCTGATCAAGCCCTCGCACCTGATCGGCGGGTACGCGCAACTGTCCTTCGCGTTCAACTACCTCGGGCCGACCGGGAACCAGCGCGACGAGGTCACCGTGATCCGCAAGCGCTCGCAGGAGGTGACGTACTGATGCGGGTGATGGCGCAGATGGCGATGGTCATGAACCTGGACAAGTGCATCGGGTGCCACACCTGCTCGGTGACCTGCAAACAGGCGTGGACGAACCGCACCGGCACCGAGTACGTCTGGTTCAACAACGTCGAGACGCGACCCGGGCAGGGGTACCCGCGCACGTACGAGGACCAGGAGACGTGGAAGGGCGGCTGGGCTCTCACCAAGCGTGGACGGCTGACGCTGAAGTCCGGCGGCCGGCTGAAGAAGCTGCTGACGATCTTCTCGAACCCGAAGCTGCCCTCGATCCACGACTACTACGAGCCCTGGACGTACGACTACGCGAACCTGACCGACGCGCCGGCGCAGCAGCACACACCGGTCGCGCGGCCGAAGTCGTTGCTGTCCGGCGACGACATGAAGATCACCTGGTCGGCGAACTGGGACGACGACCTCGGCGGGTCCGCCGCGACGGCCGAGCGGGACCCGATCCTGAAGAAGGTCGGCGACAAGGTCCGGTTCGAGTTCGAGCAGACCTTCATGTTCTACCTGCCGCGGATCTGCGAGCACTGCCTGAACCCGTCCTGCGCCGCGTCCTGCCCGAGCGGCGCGATCTACAAGCGCACCGAGGACGGCATCGTGCTGGTCGACCAGGACCGGTGCCGCGGCTGGCGGATGTGCGTCTCCGGCTGCCCGTACAAGAAGGTCTACTTCAACCACCGCACCGGCAAGGCGGAGAAGTGCACGTTCTGCTTCCCGCGGGTCGAGGTCGGTCTCCCGACGGTCTGCTCGGAGACCTGCGTCGGCCGGCTGCGCTACATCGGTCTCGTGCTGTACGACGCCGACAAGGTGCTGGCCGCCGGGTCCGTGCCCGACGAGCAGGGCCTGTACGAGGCGCAGCGGGACGTGTTCCTCGACCCCTTCGATCCCGCCGTCCAGCGGGAGGCCGAGCGGGCCGGGATCCCGGCGGACTGGATCGAGGCGGCCCGGCGATCGCCGGTGTACGCGCTGATCAACCGCTTCCGCGTGGCGTTGCCGCTGCATCCGGAGTACCGGACGCTGCCGATGGTCTGGTACATCCCGCCGCTGTCACCGGTCGTCGACGTGGTCCGCGAGACCGGTGAGGACGCCGAGCGCAAGGACAACCTGTTCGCGGCCATCGACGCGCTGCGGATCCCGATCGAGTACCTGGCCGAACTGTTCACCGCGGGCGACGTCGCACCGGTCGACCAGGTGCTGCGCAAGCTCGCCGCGATGCGCTCGTACATGCGCGACATCAACCTGGGCCGTGATCCGGACGGCAGCATCCCGGCGGCGGTCGGGATGAGCGAGGAGGACGTGTACGACATGTACCGGTTGCTCGCCCTCGCGAAGTACGACGAGCGCTACGTGATCCCGGCGGCCCACGCCGAGCAGGCCCACGAGCTCGAGGAGCTGGCCTGCTCGCTCGACTACGAGGGCGGACCGGGGATGGGTGGATCGGGGCCGTTCGGCGAGGGCTCCGGCGTACCGACGCCGATCGCGGTCGAGAACTTCCAGATGCTCAAGGACCGCCAGACGTCGGAGGGGATCGCCTCGCCGGAGGACAAGCAGGCGCGGGTCAACCTGCTCAACTGGGACGGCAAAGGCAAGCCCGACGGCCTGTTCCCGAGGCGGCCGGACGACGAGGAGCACCCCGGATGAAGCATCCCGCCCCGGCCCTGCCGGCCGGACAACTGACGATCGCCTGGCAGTCCGCGTCGTTGCTGCTCGACTACCCCGACGAGATCCTGGTCGAGCGTCTGCCGCTCGTCCGGCGTGCCCTCGACCGGCTCCCGAGCAGCCTTGCCGAACCGCTCACGGCCACCCTCGAACAGCTTGCTGCCGGCCACCTTCCGGACCTGCAGGCGCGGTACGTCGAGACGTTCGACAGCCGGCGGCGGCACAACCTCTACCTCACGTACTTCGCCCACGGCGACACCCGCCGCCGCGGCGTCGCGCTGTTGCGGTTCAAGCAGACCTACCTGCGATCCGGTTTCGTCCTCGACGACTCCGAGCTGCCCGATCACCTCTGCGTCGTCCTGGAGTACGCCGCGACGGTCGACCAGAAGCTCGGCCACCGGCTGCTGCTCGACCACCGGGCGGGGCTCGAACTGCTCCGGCTCGCGCTCGCCGACGGCGACTCGCCCTGGTACGGCGCGGTGCTCGCGGTCACCGCGACGCTGCCGCCGCTGCAGGGCGACGAACGGGACGCGATCGCCCGGCTCGCCGCCGAGGGCCCGCCGCAGGAGGAGGTCGGGCTCACGCCGTACGCGGTCCCGGCCTTCGATCCGGCCGTCCTCCCGATGCCGACCTTTCCCGGAGCGCGCTGATGGACGAGATCCTGTGGGTGGTCTTCCCGTACGTCTGCCTGACTGTGTTCGTCGTCGGGCACATCTGGCGGTACCGGTACGACAAGTTCGGCTGGACCACGCGGTCGTCACAGCTGTACGAGGACCGGCTGCTGCGCTGGGGCAGCCCGCTGTTCCACTTCGGCATCCTCGCGGTGTTCCTCGGGCACGTGATGGGACTCGGCATCCCGAAGTCGTGGACCGACGCCGTCGGCGTCTCCGAGGGGCTGTACCACTTCTTCGCGGTGTCGATCGGCGCGATCGCCGGGTTCTGCACGCTCGTCGGCCTCACGATCCTCATCTATCGCCGTCGTACGGTCGGGCCGGTCTTCTCCGCCACGACACGGATGGACAAGCTGATGTACGCCGTCCTGGCGACGGTGATCCTGCTCGGTCTGGCCAACACAGTGGTCGCCAACCTGGTCGGCGACTACGACTATCGCGAAGGTGTGTCGATCTGGTTCCGCGGCATCTTCCGCTTCGATCTGCACCCGGATCTGATGGCTGAGGCTCCCTTGACCTTCCAGCTCCACGGTCTCGTCGCGATCGCGCTCTTCGCGCTCTGGCCGTTCACCCGCCTGGTCCACGTCTTCAGCGCGCCGCTCGGCTACCTCACCCGCCCGTACATCGTCTACCGCAGCCGCGACGCCCGCCCGACCACACACTCGCCCCGCCGCGGCTGGGACGCCCGCTGACCCGTCCCTTGATCGTCTGCGCCGCCTCGGCCAGCTCAGCGAGGCGGTATGAGATCACGGCTCGATCAGGCCGGCGCGGATCGCGTACCGGGTCAGCTCGGTGCGGTCGCGCATGCCGAGCTTCTGCAGGATGTTGGCGCGGTGCCGCTCGACGGTCTTGTGGCTGATCGTCAGGATGCGCGCGATCTCCTTCGACGGGTGGCCTTCCGCGATCAGCTTCACGACCTCGTCCTCGCGCGCGCTGAGAACCTGACCGGGAACCCGCTCCCCCCGCCGGACCCGGTCCAGGTAGTCACGCACCAGCGTGCTCATCACGCCGGGGTACAGGAACGACTCGCCGCGCCCGGCGGCGCGGCACGCGTCGACGAGATCCCGGTCCGCGACCGATTTCAGCACGTACCCGCAGGCGCCCGCCTTCAGGGCCGCGAAGAAGTACTGCTCGTTGTCGTACATCGACAGCATCAGGATCCGCGGCGGTTCGCGCCGGCGGGACAGCTCCCGCGCCGCCTGCAGCCCGGTCATCCGCGGCATCGCGACGTCGAGCACCGCCAGATCGATCTCGGTGTCGCGGAACGCCTGCAGCGCCTCCGCGCCGTCCCCGGCCTCGGCGACCACCTGCAGGTCCGGTTCGCTGTCCAGGATCAGCCGCACGCCGCGACGTACCAGGGCATGGTCGTCGGCCAGCAGGATCCGAATCATCGCTGCTCCACCGGAACTGCCAGGCGCACCGACGTACCGGTATCTCCCGGTCCGACGGTCAGCTCGGCTCCGATCAGCAGCGACCGCTCCCGCATACCCCGGATCCCGGTGCCTTCCTCGGCGCCGCGCAGCCCGACGCCGTCGTCGTCGACCGTGAGGATCACCTCCGGGCCTTGCCGTCGCAGTGCCAGGCACACACTGCGCGCCTGTGAGTGGCGGGCCGCGTTGGTGAGCGCTTCCTGGGCGACCCGGTAGACCACCAGCTCCCGCTCGGCGCCCAGCTCGGGCAGGCCGGGCGACGTGACCCGCCGTACGTGCATCCCGTGCGACGAGAACTCGGTCGCGAGCGCGGTCAGCGCGGCCTGCAGACCAAGGTCTTCGAGGACACCCGGCCGCAGCCGCCGAGCCACACCCCGGACCTCGTCGAGGGTCGCGCGGGCGGTCTCCTGCACCTCCAGCAGGTCGTTCCGCACCGGCTCGGGGACCGCGGACGACAACTGTTTGAGCCCGAGCAGTACGGCGGTCAGCCCCTGGCCGATCTCGTCGTGCAACTCGCGGGCGATCCGGTGCCGTTCTGCCTCCTGCGCGGCGAGCGCCTTCGCGTTGCTGCGCCCGCGCTCGGTCTCCAGGCGCTCGAGCATCGCGTTGAAGCCGCGCACGAGCGGTTCGACCGCGCCGTTGCGCGACTCGGGCAACCGCCGGCCCGGGCGTTGCAGGTCGACCGTGGCCATCAGCCGGATCAGGCGGTCGAGGGGCGCCAGACTCGTCCGCAGCAGGATCGAGTTCAGCACGACGATGCCGATCAGGCCGAGCACGAGGACGACGGCCTCCGACACGAGGACGGTCGCGGACACCGTCACCGGGGCCAGCGCCAACGCGGCGGTTCCGACCACGAACACCAGTCCGTTGATCAGGCAGACCCGCCAGTACAAAGGCATTCCTGCTCCCGTTTTCACTCCTCCACCCTCCATCAACGGCCCCGGCGAAGTCCATGCGCGCAGGCGAAAGTGGGTGCTGGCACTCATGGTCTCTCCCCTGGTGCGCCGGTCAGACTGGAAGGGCACCGGCCGCCGGGAGGCACCATGTATCTCGCAACCGCGCCGAGCGCCCATGCGTGGGCGATTCTGGCCGCACTCGTCGTTCTCGCCCTGATCACCGCGATCGAGCCACGGACGGTCCCCCGCGGCCAGTGGCTCGTCGTCCTGCGGTCCGGCCGCGTCCACCGGGTACGGAAGGCCGGCTTCACGGCCCGTCTGCCCCTGCTGGAGCAGTACATCTGGTTGCCGAGGGCATACACCCGCCGGCCGTTCGCCGTCAGCGCGCGCAGCCGCGACGGCCTCGACGTCCGGATCGACGGTGAGATCCGGATCCGGATCGTGGAACCGGCGGTGGCCGTCGACAACGCCCTCGCTCCGCTCGATCTCGCGCTGGACGAGACCGAACGGGCCCTCGCACGGACGGTCGCCGGGTGTGACGTCACGGCGCTGGCCGAGCTTCCGGCCTACCTCGAGCTCGCGATCGACGTGCCGGGCGTGGAGATCGGCGCGCCGGCGGTGGGCACGATCGAGGTTGCGCTCCGCTCGGTCGCTCACCAGACGAAGTAGCGCAGCCATACGTACACCCAGGCCAGCGCGATCGAGAGCACCGTCACCACGGCGCCGTACCGGGTGAACTGCCAGAACGTGATGTGGTGCCCGCTGCGGGACGCGATCCCCAGCGCGACCACGTTGGCGCTGGCCGCGACCGCCGTACCGTTGCCGCCGAAGTCGGCGCCCAGCGCGAAGGCCCACCACAGCGACCGGCCCGCTTCCGGTTCCTGCTCGACGACCCCTTCCACGACAGGGGTCATCGTCGCGACGTACGGGATGTTGTCGAAGAACGCTCCGAGGACGCCGGAGCCGAACAGCAGTGCGGTGGCCGCCAGGAGGTACCGGTCCCCGATCGCGGCGACCGCCCAGTCGCCGATCGCCTCGATCACGCCGGTGTGCACCAGGGCCGACACCATCACGAACAGGCCCATGAAGAACACCAGCGTGGCCCACTCCACCTCACGCAGTACCTCGGCGACGTCGGCCTTCGCCACCAGGATCATCACGCCGGCGCCGATCAGCGCGACCAGCGACGGCTCCAGGTGCACGACCGAGTGCAGTGAGAAGCCCGCGATCATCACGGCGAGCACCACCAGGCAGCGCACCAGCAGGCGCGGGTCCTTGATCGCCCGTCGCTCCTGCAGCGCGAGGATCGCGGCGACCTGCTCGGGGTTGTGCCGGAGGGCCTTGCGGAAGAGGAATCTCGACAGCACGACGAACAGTGCGAACACGATCACCACGATCGGCGTCATGTGCACCAGGAAGTCGTTGAACGACAGGCCCGCCCGGCTGCCGATGATGATGTTCGGCGGGTCACCGATCAGCGTCGCGGCGCCGCCGATGTTGGACGCCAGCACCTCGGCGATCAGGTACGGCTGCGGCGGGATCCGGAGCCGCTCGCAGACCACGATCGTCACCGGCGCGACCAGCATGATCGTGGTCACGTTGTCCAGGAACGGCGACGCGACCGCGGTGATCAGCATCAGCATCAGCAGCAGCCGGTACGGCTCGCCGCGGGACCGTTTCGCGGCCCAGATGCCGAGGTAGTCGAAGACCCCGGTCTGCTTGACGATCCCGATCACGATCATCATGCCGAGCAGCAGGAAGATCACGTTCCAGTCGATCCCCGCGTGCTCGGAGTAGAACACCTCGGCGCCCGGCGCGAGGCCGAGGACCAGCATGGCGCCGGCCCCGATCAGCACCACCTTGACCTTGTCGGCCTTCTCGGTCGCGATGTAGAAGAACGCCAAGCCGAAGATCACCAACGCGACGAGAGGCCTCACGCCTCACCCCGGCGGCTGGTCGTCGAGGCCGGCGACGGCCAGGCTGGTCAGCAGACGGTCGAGCGTGATCACACCGGTCAGTACGCCGTCGGCGCCGACCACCGCGACCAGCGGGCTGCGGCCGCGCGCCATCAGCGCGGCGATCTCCAGCAGCGTCGCGTCCGCGGTCACGGTCAGCGGACGGGCGATCGGGCGCGGCAGGCAGTCACCGACCGTCAGACCCCCGAGCTCCCGCCAGAACGCGTCCGCCGACGACTCGTCGACGGCCCGCGACAGCATCGGGTCGTCCTGGTACGCCGCGGGGATGCTGAGCTTCAGCACCTGCGAACCGGGCAGCACCGCGAGCGGCCGGCTGCGCTCGTCGACGACCACCAGGCCGGGCATCCGCCCGACCGCCATCAGCTGCACCGCCTTGACCACGGGATCGAGCACCGTGACCGTCGGCAGGCCGATCGCTATGTCAACGGCCCGCATCGCCGCACCCTGCTCGACTTCACCGACCGCGTCGACACTACTCACCCTGACCTCCCTGGCCGCCCCGGAAACGGCGGCCCTACTGGGAAATCAGTCTTCTTGCGCGGTCAGCCAACAACCATGGGGTCTACACCCCAACTTGTCAGACGACGCGCCCGGCGTTCGTGTCAGGCTCGGTCGGCGGAGAGTTCTTCGGCGATTCGGTCGCCGATGACCAGGCAGGCGGTGGCGGCGGGTGACGGTGCGTTGAGGACATGCAGCGCGCGGCCGTCGCGGAGGAACAGGAAGTCGTCGACGAGCTTGCCGTCCCGGGTGACGGCCTGCGCGCGAACCCCCGCACCGGACCGCCGTACGTCGGCGACCTGGAGCTCGGGCAGCATCCGCCGCGCCTCGCGGACCAGTGCGCGGCCGGTGAGCGAGCGGACGATCTCCTTCGCGCCGGTCCGGGCGTACCGGCGGGCGAGCTTCCAGGACCCGCGGTACGTCGCGGACTCCCAGACGTCCCGGACGACGATCCGCGACCACGAGTACCCCTCGCGGGACAGCGCAGGTACGGCGTTCGGGCCGACGTGGACACTACCGTCGATACCCCGCGTCAGATGGACGCCGAGGAACGGCAGGTCGGGATCGGGCACCGGGTAGACGAGCCCCTTCACCAGATGCTCCCGCCCGGGGACAAGCTCGCTGAACTCGCCGCGGAACGGCAGGATGCGCACGCCGGGTTCGAGGCCGGACGCGCGCGCCAGCCGATCGCTGTGCAGCCCGGCGCACACCGCGACCCGATCGGCCTCGATCACGTCGTCCGCCGTCCGAACCCGCACGACCGAGCCGGCGTTCTCGACAGTCGTCACGGTCACACCGGTCCGGATCTCGCCGCCTGCCGCCCGCACATCGTCGGCGAGCGCGGCCGCCACGAGCTTGAAGTCCACCCGGCCCGTGGAGTCGACCGCCAAGGCGCCCTTCACCCGCAGATGCGGTTCCCGCTCGGCGACCTCGTCCAGGCTCAGGCGGCGTACGGGCACCCCGTTCTCGCGGCCGATACCGAACAGCCGGTCGAGCTGCGGCAGCTCGGTGTCGGTCGTCGCGACGACCAGCTTCCCCGGCACGTCGAGCGGGATGCCCTTCTCCGCGCAGTACTCGCGCAGCGCCGCACCGCCGGTCACCGCGAACCGCGCCTTCAGCGACCCCGGCCGGTAATACAGCCCGGAGTGCACCACGCCCGAGTTGTGCCCGGTCTGGTGTGCCCCGACCGCCGGCTCCTTCTCCAGCACGATCACTGGCGTACCGGGGTCGAGCCGCTGCAGGCTTCGCGCCACAGCCAGCCCCACGATCCCGCCGCCGACCACCACCGCAGATCTCGTCACCTGTGAAAAGAGCCGCGAAGACGGTCAGAAATACAGCCACTCCCGGAGCGCGGTCGCCAGCGCGACCGGCGCGTCGTACTGCATCAGGTGGCCCGCGTCCGGCACCTCGGCGTACGACGCTCCGGGGATCAGCTTCGCCAGCCGCCGGCCGGTCGCGGGTGGGATCCAGGCGTCGTCGCGGCCCCACAGCACCTTCACGGGTATCGACAGATCGCCCAGGCCGCGCTCGTTCTCGGCCAGGAACTTCTCGTCGTACTGCGCGATCTGCCGGTAGAACGCAGGCTGTCCCGCCTCGGTGCGCCACGGCGCGACGAGCTCGGCCAGCTCGTGCTCGCGCAGACCGCGATGACTCGCGGCACTCACATAAGCCCGCAGGATCGCTTCGTGGATGTACGGCGGCAGCTCGTCGAGCGTCGTCGGGTGCCGCTTCACGAACTGGAAGAACGGCGAACCGCTCGGCGGGATCGCCACCACGTCGACGAGCATCAACGACGCGTACGCCGCCTTCTCGGCCAGCGTGGCGCGCAGCGAGACCGCCCCGCCGAAGTCGTGCGCGACTACGTGCGGCCTGTCCAGTCCCCAGTGCTCCAGCAACGCCGCGAACGCCTTGGCGTGCGCTCCGAAATCCACCGCGTGAGCCGGGTGCATGGACGATTCGCCGTACCCGGGCATGTCCCACAGGTGCACCGTGAAATCGGCACTCAGCGCGTCGGCGTACCGCGACCAGACCCGCGAGGAGAACGGCGTCCCGTGACAGAACACCACCGGCGGACCGCTGCCGGCGCGGCCCCACGCGATCGATCGGCCTTCCCAGTCGAACCGCTCGTCGACATCCATACGCCACCCTAACCATTGCAGTGGTTCACAACGGTTAGTGACCCAGTCGGCCGGCTTGGAGCCCGTCACCCGAGTCGAGCCACCTCGCCGAGTCGTGCGTATTGGTCCGCACCCGATTCACCGAGTCGTGAAGAACGGCGCCGATCCACAACCACTTTCCACGACTCGACGACCAAGCAGCCGGCTAATCCGAGTGGTCCAGGTGCTCGGCGTGGAACAGTGCCTGATCGAGGAGGCGCTGCACGTGGTGGTCGGCGGCCGAGTAGTAGACGAACGTGCCTTCGCGACGGCCTTTGACCAGGCCGGCCAGGCGGAGCTTTGCCAGATGCTGGCTGACCGCCGTGGGTGCGGCGCCCGCCAGTTCGGCGAGGCAGGCGACCGACGACTCGCCCTGGAGCAGTGCCCACAGAACCTTGATCCGGGTCGGGTCGGCGAGCAGCCGGAACGATTCCGCGGCGAGGTGCACCTGCTCCTCGTTCGGCATCTCGAAGTCCTCGATCGACGAGTGCATACCGTCGAGCGTAGCCGCTACCTGCCTACTTGCGTACCTGCATGCTTGCGCAGGTAGTATGCGCAAGGTGAAGACATCACACGGACACGGCCATGGGCACGGGCACGGTCATGGTCACGCGGCGCTCGAGACCAGCCGGCAAGGCATCCGCTGTCTCCAGCTGAGCTTCGCCGGACTCGTCCTCACCGCAGCGATCCAGACCGTGATCGTCGTCCGGACCGGATCGGTCGCCCTGCTCGGCGACACCCTGCACAACTACGCCGACGCGTTCACCGCGATCCCGCTCGCGATCGCGTTCCTGGCCGGCCGTCGCGTCGCGACCCGCTCGTACACCTACGGATTCGGGCGCGCGGAGGATCTGGCCGGCGTGGTCGTCGTACTGCTGATCGCGGCCTCGGCGGCGTACGCCGGGTACGAGGCGATCTCGCGGCTCGTCCATCCCGCCGACGTCCGCCAGGTCGGCGTGCTGGCGGTCGCCGGCGTCGTCGGGTTCGCCGGGAACGAGCTCGTCGCGCAGTACCGGATCCGCACCGGGCGCCGGATCGGCTCGGCCGCGCTGGTCGCGGACGGGTTGCACGCCCGCACCGACGGGTACACCAGCCTGGCCGTCGTGCTCAGCGCCGTCGGCGCCTGGCTCGGCTTCCCGCTCGCGGACCCGATCATCGGCCTGGTGATCACGGTGGCGATCCTGTTCGTGCTGCGGGACGCTGCCCGCGAGGTGTATCGCCGCCTCATGGACGCGGTCGATCCCGCGCTTGTCGACCGGACCGAGCAGGTCACCCGCGCCGTTCCCGGCGTCCTCGACGTGACCGGCGTCCACCTTCGCTGGCTCGGCCACACCCTGCGCGCCGAAGCGCGAATCACCGTGGAGTCCAGTATGTCGCTCGTCGACGCGCACCATCTCAGCCACCAGGTGGAGCGCGCCCTGATCGACGCCGTACCCCACCTGGCCGCAGCGACCATCCATGCCGAGCCGCTCCCCCGGGACGCGTCCCCGGCCCACGACCTCATCACCCGTTGACGGCCCGTGACGCGCTAGACGAAGGCGGACAAGAGCAGCGTCATCGCCAGACCCATCACCGAGATGATGGTCTCCATCACCGACCAGGTCTTGATGGTCTCGCCGACGGTCATGCCGAAGTACTCCTTGACCAGCCAGAACCCGGCGTCGTTGACGTGCGAGAAGAACAGTGAGCCGGCGCCGATCGCCAGCACCACCAAGGCCAGGTACGTCGTAGTCTCGCCGGTCGCGAGCGGCGCGACGATGCCCGCGGCGGTGACCGTCGCGACTGTCGCGGAGCCGGTGGCCAGCCGGATCAGGACCGCGACGATCCAGCCGAGCAGCAGGGCGGACAGGTTCGCCGCGATCGCGATCTTGGCGATCGCCGTACCGGTCCCGCCGTCCACCAGGACCTGTTTGAACCCGCCGCCGGCGCCGACGATCAGCATCACGCCGGAGATCGGGAGCAGGCTCTCGCCGATCTTCCGGCTGAGCTCCGGGACGCCGAAACCGACCGCGGTGCCGAAGGTGTACATCGCGAGGAGGACGGCGATCAGCAGCGCCACGACCGGATCGCCGATGAACTGCAGGGCCGGGAAGAGCGGGTTGTCCTTGCTCATCCATACGTCGGACGCGGCTTTGATCAGCATCAGCGCCACCGGGAACAGGACCGTCACGATCGTCGCGGTGAAGCTCGGCGTGCGGGTGCGCACCGACCCGGCCGGCACGTCCCCGTCCATCACCGCCTCACCGGCAGACCCGCCAGACCCGCCAGACCCGACCGGCCCGACCGGCCCGACCGACCCAGCCGATCCAGCCGACCCAGCCGACCCAGCCGATCCGGCCCCAGCTGACCCGGACGACGCTCCGGACGAACCGCCCGGGTGTACTTCGGCCCGCTGATGCCCGGCGCCGACCTCGAGCGCCGCGCCCGCGGCCCCGATCGGCACCCACTGCGCCGCCAGCCGACCGAACACCGGCCCGGCGACGATCACCGTCGGGATCGCGACCAGCAGACCGAGCGCCAGCGTGATGCCGACGTTGCCGCCGAGGACGCCGATCGCGGCCAGCGGACCCGGGTGCGGCGGCACGAAACCGTGCAGGACGGACAGGCCCGCCAGCGCCGGGATCCCGAGCAGCATGGCGCGGGCACCGGTGCGCCGGACCGCGAGGACCACGACCGGGATCAGCAGCACCAGGCCGATCTCGAAGAACATCGGGATGCCGATGATGAACGCGATCAGCGCCATCTTCCACGGCAGCCCGGCGGCCCTGCCGCGCAGCAGCGTGTCGACCACCTGGTCCGCGCCGCCGGAGTCGGCGAGCAGTTTGCCGACCATGGCGCCGAGCGCGATCAGTACACCGACGTACCCGAGGACGCTGCCGACGCCGTTCTCGTACGCCTTGGTGACCGCGCCCGCGCCGATCCCGGACGCGAGGCCGACGAACAGCGCCCCGATCGTGAGGGCCAGGAACGCGTGCACCTTGAACCCGACGATCAACGCCACGATGATGCCGATCCCCAGCACGGCGACGATCAGCACCCGGGTGTCGTGCGCGTTCCAGGGCGCGTTGACGTCCGCCTCAGCCACCAGCGGAAGACCTACTTCGTAAGCGATACGCATGGCTCCACCGCTTCCTTTCGTGACCCCGCCCTTACGCAGTGTCCCATCGCACCCCGGACCACACCTGCCGACGCGCGATCCGCGGCCGCGAAAGCTCTTGCGCGCTGAGGTCTTGCGGGGATGTTATCGATCACTTACCGTCTGGATGATCGATAACACGACGCCGCGAACTGCTCGCAGAGCGGCACTGATCTCTGTCAGACCTCCCCCGCCCAGTGAGGACCTGCTGTCATGCCCCGAACCGTGTCGTTCCGTCTGATCCTCGCCGGCCTGGCGGCGGTGCTGATCGCCGTCGTGGGACTGTCGCCGGTCGCCGCGTCGCCCCGGCAACAACCCACCTACACCAATCCGCTGATGAGTGACATCGCCCAGGCGTTCTCCGACGTCGGGCTGATCCGCGCCAAGGACGGCGCCTGGTACTCCTACGCCACCAATACCAGCCTGACCCGCGAGAACGCCGACAACGGCGGTCCGCAGCACCTGATCCCGATGGTGCGTTCCACCGATCTCGTGCACTGGGAGTTCCTCGGCGACGCGTTCAGCGCCGAGAACCATCCGGAGTGGGCGCCCTGGCCGCAGAAGGGGTACTGGGCGCCGGATGTCCGGTACGTCGACGGCCAGTACTACATGTACTACTCCGCACCGAGTTCCACGCCGCTCGGCGCCGCGATCGGGCTCGCGATCGCCGACTCGCCGGCCGGCCCGTGGAAGGACATCGGCCATCCGGTCGTGGACTTCGTCGCCGACAGCGAGGTGATGGAGATCGACCCGATGATGTTCATCGACGACGACGGCACGAAATACCTGTACTACGGCTCGTTCCGCCGCGGCGGGCTGCACGTCGTACGGCTCGCGCCCGACGGCCGCAGCACGGTCGGTACGTCGCAGCAGGTCGTCGCCGGTGAGCGCGGCGAAGGCACCTGGGTGACCAAGCGCGGCCCCTGGTACTACCTGTTCTACTCGGGCTACGGCTGTTGCATCGGCAACGTCGGCGGCGGAGGCTACCCGGTGCTCGTCGGCCGCTCGACCTCGCCGACCGGTCCGTTCGTGGACGAGAACGGCGTATCGCTCACCGCCACACGGCCCGGCGGCACGATCGTGAACTCGTTCAACGGCAACTCGCTCTCCGCGACCGGGCACAACGCGGTCACGGTGGACCGCTCCGGACAGCAGTGGAACCTCGTCAACTCCGACCTCCGTGCCGACCACACGTGGGGCGGCCGGCCGCAGTCCATGGACCGCCTCGACTGGATCGGCGGCTGGCCGACGGTCCGCGCCGGCCTGTGGACCTCCGACCAGCCGCAGCCCGCGCCCGCTGCGACGCCAACCATCGGCAGCTCGTTCAACGAGTCCTCGTCCTTGTCCGACTGGCGTGCGCTGAGCGGCGAGTGGACGGTCGGCCAGGACGCATCCAGCGGCGGGTACGCCGAATCCGCCGACGCCTCGTCGCTCCTGGTGAGCCGTACGGGCGGACCGGCCGACTACCGCGTCGAGGGCGATCTCCGGACGTCGACCGGCCGGGCGGGACTCGTTTTCGCCTACCACTCGCCGCGCAACTACTCCGTTGCCTGGCTCGATCCGTCTCGCGGCTCGCTCCGCGTCGAACAGCGCGTCGGCGGAAAGCTCGTCAGTTCCGCGGAGACCGCGCTCTATCAGGGCTTCCGGTACGACACCTGGCACTCCGTGAGCGTCGAAGTACGCGGCGACCGGGCAACCGTGCAAGTCGCCCCCGCACTCGGCGACAACGCGCTCGGCGAACTGAACATCCGGCTCGCGAACGGGCTGGCCGGCCCCGCCCAGATCGGCCTGGCAGGTTCCGCACGGGGCGACAACCTCGCGATGACGAAGCTCTACGAGCCGGTCACGCACAAGGTCCCCGATCCGCGGATCGGCAAACTCCTCCCGGACTTCAGCGACGAGTTCGACGCCGTGAACTCGCGCTGGCAATGGACCGGTACGAACCAAAGCCGCCTCGAGAACGGTCAGCTGGTGTGGGATACCCAGGCCAACGACCTCAGCAAGGAAGACAACCTCGCCACCGTCCTGCTCCGCGATGCGCCGCAAGGTGACTACACCGTCGAGACGCGGCTGTCGCTGCCGTTCGCGGGCAGCACCGGCAATGCCCGCGCAGGCCTGATCGCCTGCGCCTCGCGAACACAATCACTACAGCTCGCTCCGACGCGCACAGGCGCCGTACAGCAGGCCTTCCTGTGGCCTGGAGCAGACGCGACCCCTTGGGCGGAGGCGATCCAGCTCGGGCCGAGCGCCGACACCATGTGGCTGCGGCTGCGCCACACCACCCAGCCGGTCACCGGCGAGCACTTGTTCCAGGCAGCGACCAGCCTGGACGGCCGGCACTGGCAGTGGGGCAGCTATTGGTACCTGCCCGCCGACGCCGGACCGCTGAAGCTCGGTCTCATTTCGATGGGCGGCACCGGCACGACAGCCCGGTTCGACTACGTGCGGACGTACGAGTCATGACAAGGGAGCAGCCGATGACGATCACTCGCCGCACGCTGTTGGCCGGCGGTGCAGCCGGCGCGCTGGCCGCCAGTCTCCTGCCGGGCGCCGCGTTCGCCGTGCCGCCCAACGAAGACGGCTACGACCTCTGGTTGCGCTACCGGCTCGTCGACGACAGCGCACTGCTGTCCCGGTACCGCGCCGCGTTCACCCATGTCGTTGTGCTCGGCAACCACGCCGTACTGCGATCCGCGGGCGCCGAGCTGGCGCGTGGACTGTCGGGGATGCTCGGGCGATCGATACCGGTGCGCGAGCAGATCGGCAACGGCGCGGTTGTCGTCGGTGTCGGTGCGGACAGTGACCTTGGTCCGGAGGGGTTCACGATCAAGCGTCGCGCCGATCGGCTCGAGATCACCGGGTCCGGCGAGAGCGGAGCGCTGTACGGCGCATTCCGGTTCCTGCAGCAACTGCAACGCCGCCGCCCGCTCGACCGGCTGGACCTGACCGACCAGCCGGCCGCCCCGCTGCGCATGCTCAACCACTGGGACAACCTGAACGGCAGCATCGAACGCGGGTACGCCGGCAAGTCGATCTTCGCCTGGGACGAGCTCCCCGGACTCCGCGAGCGGTATGTCGACTACGCCCGGATCCTCGCGTCCGTCGGGATCAACCACACCGTGGTCAACAACGTCAACGCCAGCGCCGAGTTCCTGCGCTCCGAGCGGTTGGCGGGGCTGGCGGCGCTGGCCGGCGTCCTGCGGTCGTGGGGTGTGCGGCTGTGGCTGTCGGCCAACTACGCCGCGCCGATCACACTGACCAAGGACCAGCCGTCACCGATCACCGTGGCCGATCCGCTCGACCCCCGGGTGCAGCAGTGGTGGCAGGACAAGATCGACGAGATCTACCGGCTGATCCCGGATTTCGGTGGCTTCCTCGTGAAGGCGAACTCCGAGGGCCAGCCGGGCCCGCTGGACTACGGGCGCACCCATGCCGAGGGCGCCAACATGCTCGCCGACCGGCTCGCGCCGTACGACGGGCGGCTGGTGTGGAGGTCCTTCGTCCACGAAGGGTTCGACGACTGGGCGGAGTACCAGTACCGGGTCTTCCACCCGCTCGACGGGCAGTTCCACGGCAACGCGGTCGTGCAGACGAAGAACGGGCCGATCGACTTCCAGGTCCGGGAGCCGGTGAACCCGTTGTTCGGCGGGTTGCCGCACACCAACCAGATGATCGAGCTGCAGGTGACGCAGGAGTACACCGGACACTCGACGCACCTGTGCTACCTCGTCCCGGAGTGGAAGTCGATCCTGGGCTTCCGGACACACACCGGCAAAGCGTCGACCGTCGCGGACATCGTGACCGGAGTCGCGTACGACCAGGACAACGTCGGTCTGGCCGGGGTGATCAATCTGGGCGACGACCGGGACTGGACCGGCTATCAGCTCGGCGCGGCGAACACGCACGGATTCGCGCGGCTGGCGTGGAACCCGGGGCTGTCCGCGGACGAGATCGTGTCGGACTGGATCGAGCTCACGTTCGGCGGTGACGCGCAGTTCAGGTCGGTGCTGAAGGCAATCATGTTGCAGTCGTGGCAGACGTACGAGAGCTACACGTCGCCGCTGGGTATGGGCTATCTGACGTACCCGCTCGGCGCGCACTTCGCGCCGGCGCCGACGACCACGCAGAACCTGTCGCACCACACCACCGCCGAAGGCACCGGATTCGACCGGACCGCGACCGGATTCACCGGGATGTACGCCCCGCCGTGGCAGGAGATCTACAGTTCGCTGGAGAAGTGCCCGGACGAGCTGCTGCTGTTCATGCACTGGGTGCCGTACACGCACCGGCTGCACTCGGGGAAGACCGTCATCCAGCACATCTACGACAGCCACTTCGACGGCTACGACAAGGTGGTGGCGTTCCGGCGAGCATGGGAGCGGCTCGCGGGCCGGGTGGATCAGGCGCGGCACGCCGACATCGCCGCCACCTTCGACGCGCACGTGATCGAGGCGGAGCGCTGGCGGGACACGATCGTGTCGTACTTCTACGGTTTCTCACGGATCGTGTCGAGCGGGACGGGATGGCTGCAGCTCGGTTATCCGGGCGGGCAGTTGCTGTTCGGCGGGAAGCCGAACAACCTCCCGGTCGAGGTCACCAACGCGAACAGCACGTCGCGGTCCTTCGCGGCGACGGTGCATCCGGTGGACTCGGGATGGCAGGCCGGTACGGCGAGTGCGACCGTCGGACCGGGCGCGGCGGCCACCGTCGCACTGCCCGTCACGCCGCCGTTGATCGCGGATCACGTGGACCTGTCGATCGACATCACACCGGCGCAGACAGCGCTGAGCTCGCGGCACCAGACCTTCGTGGTCACGCCGGACGCCGCGCAGTGTCATCTCGCGCTGGACATCGGGACCGCCGACAGCCCGCTGGTGACGGGCTACGCGCGGGTCTCCCCCAGCACCAGCTGGAACACGACGCTCGGCTACGGATGGGTCGGCACGGCACCACAAGGCCGCGACCGCGGGAACACGTGGGACGCGCTACGCCGGGACTTCTGTGGCGACTACCCGGCCCGCACCCTACGGATCACGTTGCCGCCCGGACCGGTCCGTCTCTCGGCGCTCGTCGGCGACGGCGGCCCGGACTGTCCCCCGACGATCATCGCCGAGGGCAACAAAGTGCTCGCCACGTCCACCGACCTGCCCGGCGGCATCTTCACCTGGCTCCACGCAGATCTCGACGGCGGCCCCACAGGCCGCACCGCCGACCTGATCCTGGACAGCGAACCCGACCGCTTCTGGCACCTGGGCGCCCTCGTCCTCACCTGACCATCCCGCTGTCAGCTCTGGCGGGGTGCGGCGGTGGTTTCGCGGAAGACGATCTCGGTCGGGGCCGCGGGCAGCGGGGCCGGTTCGGGTTCGTTGCGGATGGCGGCGATCAGGCGGCGCATGCCGTGCCGTCCGGAGGTTTCGCGGTCGACGCGGACGGTGGACAGCGCAGGGGTTCCGTACCGGACGAGGGTCAGGTCGTCCCATCCGGTGACGCTCAAGTCGTCCGGCACGCGCCAGCCGCGCTCGAACGCCGCGCGCAGCACCCCGGCCGCGATGTGATCGCTCGCCGCGACCACCGCCGTGACCGGTGTGTCGACGGGCAACGACCGCACCGCCTCGGCGCCGGTCTCCGGATGCCACGGACCGTCGTACACGCCGTGCGACCGCAGCCCGAGCCGGTCACAGGCCTTCAGGTACCCGGACTTGCGCAGCTGGGCCGACTTCCAGTCCTGCGGTCCCGCGGCGTGGAAGAAGTCGCGGTGCCCGAGCGCGACGAGCCGCTCCAGGATCTCTTCCATCGTCGCCTCGTCCGCCGCGACCGCCTCCACGGCGTGCAGGCGGTGGTCGAACTCCGCAGTCTGTACGACGACGCCCGCGGTGTTCGTGGTGCCGGTCAACGGCGTCACCGACAGCACGCCGTCGACCTGACCGCGTCCGAGGATGTCGTCGGCCAGCCGGCTCAACGCGGCCGGGTCCTCGTCGACGCCGATCACGATCTCCACCTGGTACCCGAGCCGCTGCGCCTCCTCGCACGCCGCGGCGACGGTCCGCTCCGGCCCGGTCCACCCCGGCAGGATGATCGCGACCACCCCGGTGCTCCGCGTCCGCATCGCGCGGGCCATCAGGTTCGGCCGGTACCCCAGCTCGTCGATCGCGGCCTTGATCCGCACCTCCGTGTCCGCCCGCACGGCCGGATCCGACCGCAGGTACCGCGAGACGGTCTGATGCGAAACCCCCGCCAGGGCAGCCACGTCGTACATCGTCGGCCGCCGCTGCGCACTCATACCGCCACGATACTTGGGTCAGTCGGGTTCGACGGTCAGCAGCCGGTCAAGCACCTCACCCGCCTCGTCGTACCCGGCGTCGGCGATGCGTTGCAGCTCCCGCAGGTCGCGGGCGGCGGCCGCGCGGCGGGTCAGCAGCTCGCCGGCGTGCAGGCAGCCCTCGTCCAGCAGTTCGCTGAGTTCCTCGACGTCGTCGCGCTCGTCGGCCAGGTCCGCCAGCCGGTCCTGGGCGCGCTCGTTGCCCTCGTCGGCCAGGGCGCGGAGGGTTTCCCGATCGAAACTCGTCATACCGGCATCGTGCGACATTGCCCCAGGGGAAGGGTCAAGCTGGTGTCGTGATCACCATCGGCGAGCTGGCACGGTACGTCGGCGTCTCGACCAAGACGATCCGGGTCTACCACGACAAGGGGCTGCTCCCGGAACCGCCGCGCGACGCGTCCGGGTACCGCCGGTACTCCGCCCAGGACCTCGTGGAACTGGTCAAGATCCGCACCCTGGCCGAAGCCGGCCTGCCGCTCGCGACGATCGCCCGGCTGTCCGCCGGATCACCGGCCGAGCTCCAGGACGCGGCCTCCGCCGCGGTGACCGAACTGACGGCGCGCATCGAACGGCTGACCGCCACCCTGTCCCGCCTGCAGCGCCTTGCCGCCGGCAACAGCCCGTTCCTGCCACCCGAGGTCGAACAGCACCTCCTGCGCCTCCATGACCTCGGCTTCTCCGATCGCTGGATCGCGCTGGAACGGGACCTGTGGATCCTCACCTTCGCGACCTCCCCGGACACCGCCCGCCGCTACTTCGCCGACCAGTCCCAGGCCCAGAACGACCCGGAACTCCGCCGCCTCTACCTCGAGTACGACCGCGCACACGACCTGGACCCCGCCGACCCGGCGCTCGCAGACCTCGCCGACCGCATCGTCACCGCATCCCTCGCCCGCTACCCCACCACCGACCTGAACGAGCCCCCGGACGACCTGGCAACACTCCCCCAACTCGTACAGTCCTCGATCAACGCATCCTCACCGGCCTGGGAACGCCTGGACACCCTCATCCGCCACGGCCTGCGGAGTCACCGGTGACCGTCAGCCGACGTGCACCCACGGCCGGTTCGAACGCTTGGGCTCGGCGCGCCGAAGAACCTCACGGGTGACGGGCGGTACGTCGCCCTCGCCCGAGATCAGGTAGCGCAGCAGGAAGTAGAACGGGTTGCCTTCGGCCCAGGCGAAGTAGATGTGCGGCATCACCGCCCACTCGTCGCGGATCTTCAGCAGCAGCGCGGCGATCGCGTTCGGGACGCTCGGGCTGTCGACCCGCAGGATCCGGTAACCGTGCCGTTCCTCGCCGCGCACGTCCAGCTCGGTCTCGAACTGCGACGCGTCGGTGAGCGTGACCTCGAGGAACAGGATCGGCAGGCCCTCCGGCAGGTTCCGCACCTCGCGCTGCTCGGCCTCCTTCTCCTGGTACTCCGCCGCGTCGCGGGCGTCCGGCTCGTTCGCGATGATCCGCAGCTCACCGTGCCGCGCGGCCGCGGCGATCAGCCGGCACGCCTCCGCGTCGAACCGGACCTCCGTGGCGCGCAACTCCAGTGAGCGCGTGGCGCGGGAGATCAGCGAGGTGAGGATGATCGCGACGATGAAGAACGACGCGATCTGGACACCGTCCGGCCGCTCGATGATGTTCGCGACCGTCGTGTACAGCAGCACCAGGCTGATCACGCCGAAACCGACCGTCCTGACGCGTTCGCCCTGGCGCCGCGCGGACAACGTCACCGCGATCGAGGCCGACATGATCAGCACGAGTACGCCGGTCGCGTACGCACCGCCCTGGGCGTCGACGTCGGCCTTGAACAGCAGCGTGATCACGAACGCGATCAGGCCGAACACGATGACCAGCGGACGGGTCGCCCGGGCCCAGTCCGGAACCATGCCGTACCGCGGGAGATACCGCGGCACGATGTTCAGCAGGCCCGCCATCGCCGACGCCCCCGCGAACCACAGGATCAGGATCGTGCTCACGTCGTACACCGTGCCGAAGACGTTGCCGAGATGCTCGTGGGCTAGGTACGCGAGGGCCCGCCCGGACGCCGCGCCGCCGTCCTTGAATTCGTTCTCCGGGATCAGGACGATCGTCGTGAAGCTGCTCGTGATCAGGAAGCCGCTCATGATCAGCGCGGCCGTGGTCAGCAGCTTGCGGGTGTTCCGGATCCGGGTCGCCGGGCGTGCCGGGTCGTCGTCCGGTGACCCGTCGACCTGCGGCATCACCGCGACCCCGGTCTCGAAGCCGGACAGGCCGAGGGCGAGCTTCGGGAAGACGACCAGGGAGATGCCGATCATCACCCAGATGTTCGAGTGCTCGGTGGTCAGCATGCCGCGCCAGTTGGTGACCAGCTCCGGCGCGGTGACCACGTTCCAGAGCGCGTTGGTGACGACGATCAGGTTCAGACCGAGGTAGACCACGACAGGGCCACCGCGATCCCGATCGCCTCGCCGAACCCACGCAGGAACACACCGGCGAGCAGCGCCAGCAGGACGAGGGTGATGATCACTTCCTTGCCCTCGAACCAGTGCGGCACGTACGGGTTCTCGATCACGTGCGCGGTGGCGTCCGCCGCCGACAGCGTCATCGTGATGATGAAGTCGGTGGCCATGAAGCCGAGCAGGACCAGGATGGCGAACTTGCCTTTCCAGCGGCCGAGCAGCCGGTCGAGCATCGCGATCGATCCCTCGCCGTGCGGGCTCTCGGCGGCGACCCGCCGGTAGACCGGCAGGGCGCCGAGCAGCGTCAGCAGGACCAGGATCAGGGTCGCGACCGGCGACAGCAGCCCGACCGCCGCCGCGGCGATCGCAGGCTGGTAACCGAGCGTCGAGAAGTAGTCGACGCCGGTCAGACACATCACCTTCCACCAACGGTGCGTCGCGTGCGGCGCCGGCCGATGCGGCCCCGGATGCCCGGCGGGTCGATCATGCAGCAACCACCCCACCACCCGCCCACGGGCAGGCGGCAGCACACCAACGGCCTCGTCCTCACGCGTTTCCGTCACCGGCCGGAGCTAACCACGCCCCGACACCCACTCCGAGCTTTCTAACGCCTCTCTAACAGCATCGGATGGTGAGGGGAGATCGTGGTATCCGGGATCGCCGACGGCGTCAGGCTCGAGGTGTCACGGTGAACCACGTCCGCAGGACCGGAACGCGGCGGAGCGCGAAGTGGTCGAGGAGGAGTACGACCAGGAGGGTCAGCCCGAAGAGGGGTAGGAGGAGGCCCAGCGCGACGACCAGCACGGCCAGGCCTGGGGTCGCGCGCAGCGGGAGGCGGCCGCGGGGGGCGCCGAGGCTGTTTCCTTTCGGGCGGCGGCGCCACCACATCAGCGGGCCGGTGACGCACATGAACATGACGCCGAGACAGAAGGCCGTGGTCAGCCAGAAGTTCACGACGCCCACTCGGCGGCCCTCGTGCAAGGCGATGCCCTGGGCAACGACCTTCGCCAGCGCCGGATAGTCGCGATACCCGTACGTCGACACCACGCCCCCGCCGTACCGGTCGACATGCAGCGTGCGTTCCTTCCCGGGGTCGCTGAACGCGTAGCCGATCGCCGAGAACACGCCTTCGTCGCCGGTGGGCAGGGCGATCGTCATCGGGCGCTGCAGCCCGTTGCGCTCCCCGACGGCGATGGCCGTGTCGACCGTGGCCACCGACCGCGTGCGGTTGGACGGGTCCGAGCGCGGTACCTCGGACTTGCCGAGGGCCCACGGCACCGAGTGGCTGTGCGGCAACGATTCGTCCAGGGTCGACGTCGGGTTGGACAGCGCGCCGGGGTCCTCGGCCCAGAACGACGTCCCTTGATGGGTCGCGAACTGCTGGGTCTTCGCGCCCCAGAAGCCGGTCCACGGCAGGCCGGACACGACGAGGAACAACAGCCCGAGACCGAGGACCGCGCCGGTGCGACCGTGCCGCGACCGCAGTACGGCGCCTGCCGCACCAGCGGCTCGCCGGCGCGCTCGCGCGACCCTGCCGCGGACGAACAGGTAGTAGCCGGTCAACGCCATCACGATCGCCCAGCAGGCAGCGATCTCGATCACGTAGTCACCCCAGCGGCCGGCCATCAGCTCGCCGTGCAGCAGGATCGCGGCGCCTGACAACGTCCGGTCCGGGTCGAGCGAGCCCAGTACCTTGCCTTCGTACGGGTCGACGAACACGTCCCGCGGGCCGTCCGCGGTGTCGACCGAGAAGACCGTCGAGCGGTTCGGCGCGGACGGCTCGGTCATCGACACCACGGTCGCGTCGGGGAAGGCGCGCCGTACCTCGTCGAGCTGGGTCTCGTACGGCTGCGCGACCAGGCCGGCGGGCTGGTCGACCTTCATCAGGCCGGCGTGCAGCACCGGTTCGAGCTGGAACCGGAACAGGTAGATCAGGCCGGTCGCGGCGAGGATCAGCAGCACCGGGATCACCAGGAAGCTCGCGTAGAAGTGCCACCGCCAGAACGCCCGGAACAACCCGGTCCCCCGCGGACTGCCGCCGCCGGTCCGCTTCGCCGGGGCCGCCAGCTCCTGTACTGCGCTCACGTCAACTCCTTCTCCGCACGATCCGGAACAGGAGTCGGTTCGCCGGCGCGTCCGGTTCCTGCCGGCGCATGTGGCGTGGGACACACGATGGGACGGGATGCGACCATGGGTTCCGCCATGCAGGAGAGCCTGGGGTTCCGAGCCGCACGGGCCGCGATGTTCGCGGCCACCTGCGTGCTGCTCGCCGCCCTCGGCCACGTCCTGATGTCCGGTACGCCGGTCCCGTGGTGGGCGATGGTCGCGGGCGCGGGGTCGATCGGGACCGCCGCGTGGATCGTGGCCGACGGCGAGCGCGACGTACCGTTCGTCGTCCTCGCCACACTGGTCGCCCAGGCGGCGCTGCACACCGTGTTCACCCTGGCCCAATCGATGGCGCAGTCGATGGCGGCACCGCCCGCGATGCACGACCACATGACGGGCCATATGACGGGCCATATGACGGGGACGTCGTCGCTCGGCATGCTCGCGGCCCACCTGCTCGCGGCGCTCCTGTGCGGCCTGTGGCTCGCGTACGGCGAGCGGGCCGCGTTCGCCGTCCTGCGATCCGTCGCCGGCCTGATCCTGCTGCCGTTGCGCCTGCTCGCGTCACCACCGATCACCGCGCACCGGCCGCGGATCCAGGCCGTCCACTCCCCCACGCCGTACACCGACCTGCTGCTCGGCCATGCCATCACTTCGAGAGGTCCACCGCGCGGAACCGCTGCCTTCTGACAGCACGACCCATCCGGGCAGGCACTGCCCGGCCCTCCGCTCACCGGCGACGTGCACTGCCGTGCGCCGCCGGATCCTGGACTTCCGAAGGACTCAAGCCATGGCTTCTGCCTTGCTCGACGAAAACTCGACCCACCTGGCCCTCGCGGCCCGCGACGGCGACCTCGTTGCCCTCGACAACTTCATCCGCGCGCTGCACCACGACGTCCGCCGGTACGTCGCGCACCTGAGCGCCGACCCGCACGCGGCCGACGACCTCACCCAGGAGACGTTCCTGCGGGCGTTGCAGAGCCTGCACCGCTTCGAGGGACGCTCGTCGGCGCGGACGTGGTTGCTGTCCATCGCCCGGCGTACCGTCGCCGACGAGCTGCGCCGCAGGGCGGCCCGGCCGAGAATCTCCCGCTACGACTGGCAGCTCGCCGCCGAGCAGAGCCAGCCGCGGGACCTGCCCGGCTTCGACGACGGCATCGCACTGACCGAGCTGCTCGACAAGATCCCCGGCGACCGCCGCGAGGTCTTCGTCCTCACCCAGCTCGCCGGCGTTCCGTACGCCCAGACCGCCGCCCAGCTCGGCTGCCCGGTCGGCACCGTCCGGTCCCGGGTCGCCCGGGCCCGCACGACCCTCGCCACCCTGCTCACCACCTGACCCCGGTCAGGCCGGGCAGCGGGCATTGCGGGGCGGGACCGTGAGGGAGGCCAGGTAGTCGGTGACGAGCCGGGTGATGCACTCGTTGCGCCCGACCGCGCCGTGGCCCTGGCCTTCCCAGGTCAGCAGTTGCGCAGTACCCAGGCTGGACGCCATGTCCACCGCTCCGGTGTACGGCGTGGCCGGGTCGTGACGGGTGCCGACCACGAGGATCGGGTGGTCGGTGGCAGCGACCGGCGGCTGCAGGGTGTGCCGGTCCGGCTCCCAGAACGTGCACCCGAACAAGAACCATGACAGCCACACCCCGAACAGCGGGTACTGCTGGGCGAAGCGCGCCCCGGCCGCCCTGATCTCGGTTTCGGTCGGCCCGGGCGCGCTGTCGTTGCAGTTGATCACGAGCTGCGCGTCCGCGGCATCGGCCCCGCTGCGGGCCGCGTCGGCCAGGTCCCGCAGCGTGCCCGAGTCGCCGGCCGTGGCCTCTGCCAGCCCGTCGGCGAGATCCGGCCAGCGCGCGTCGTCGTACAGCGCGCCTGCCACCGCGTCGAGCACGTCGGTGCCGTACGTCCGAACGTCGTCGCCCGGCCTCCCGCTCGGGATGGGCGACTTCTCGGCCCTGCGAACCAGGTCGGTGACGAAGCCGCGGGTGGCGCCGAGGGCACGGCACCTGTCCTGGCTCGCGCACCAGGCGGCGAACTGGTCGAAGGCGTGCTCGAAGCCCGCGACCTGACGGTCGACGGTCTCGATCCAGGTCGTCCGCGGGTTGCTCGGGGCATCGAGTACGGCCGCGCGCACCCTGTCCGGGTACAGGCGCGCGTACTCCGCGCCGAGCTTGGCTCCGTAGGACCAGCCGAGGTACGTCAACGCCGGCCGGTCGAGGGCCGAGCGAATGCGGTCGATGTCGACCGCGGTCGCGGTCGTGCTGAACAGCGCCGCCTTGGACCCCAATGCCGTCGCGCACTCGGCGGTCCTCGCGCGCATCCTGTCCGCAGCCTGGGTGTAACCCGTGGGAGTCAGGAGATCCGGCAACCCGGGCGGGTCCGAATCCTTGTGCCCACACCGGATCTGCTGTGAACGGCCGACGCCGCGGGGATCGAAGCCGATCAGGTCGAACCGGTCCAGAAGCGCCTCCGGCAGCAGCCCGGCCGCGACTGCGGCGTACTCCACCCCGGACTGACCGGGACCGCCGGCGATCAGCAGCAGCGGCTCCTTCCCGGCACCGCCCGACTGATGGATCCGGATGAGCTGGACCGCGAGCGTTCCGGCCTCCGCACGGGCGGGGTCGAGGTCGACGTCCACCGCACCGCAGCGGAACTCGAGCCGGGCGGACCGCTCCGCAGGCAGATTCGCTGCGTGTACGTCGGTGACGCCCGCGCAGTCCCCCCACTCGATGGACGCCGTCTTGTCCGGCCGTGACGACGTACACGAGGTCAGTCCAAGGACCGCGGCCACCAGCACCGCGACCGCACCCGACGGACGCACATCCTCAGTAAAGCAGCAGGTCTGGGCGACCGGCACCGCCCAGACCCGCCTGCATCACGTCCCGTCGGGCTGCACGGCCGCCTTGGCCTTGCGTGCTCTCGGCTTGCGACCGGCCGGCTGCGAACCGTTGCCGTTCCCGTTGATGCCGGGCTCGGCGGCGAACGGGACGAACGGCATCGTCAGCGGCAGCGCCGCGAGCCGCATCAGGAGCAGGACGTTGTCGTCACCGGCGGTCTTGTTGAGCCGGAGCCGGCCGCAGTTGGTGCACCGGTGGATGAGGACCCAGCGGCCCTCGCCGCGGACCGTGACCGCGATCGGCTCCATGCCGCCGGCACAGTCGGCCTTGCGATCGCCCGGCACATTGCGGTCGAGGTGCCGCGACCACAGACAACTCGGGCAATGGTTGCGATGGGTGGTTCCAGGGGCGTCGAGGGAAACCTCCACGCCGCAGTGTTCACAGCTGAACGAACGTGCGAATGCCAAACCGAAAGACCTTTCAGAGCAAAGCTACGGGACAGGACAGACATGGCCTTCCTCCTTCCGGTCCGCGCCGGCCCACCCGGCGCACGTGCTGACAGCAGACCAGTCCGTCGCCGGCATCGTCAATCGAATAACAGCCCGGTCGCGACGGCTTGACCTTGACGCAGGGTCAACCCTGCACGCTTCCGGTATGACAGTGACATCGACCGCCGGCCCGGCGATCCACGTACAGGGCCTGCAGAAGTCGTACGGACAGAAACCGGTGCTGCGCGGCGTGGATCTCGACGTCGCGCGGGGCAGCATCTTCGCCCTGCTCGGCTCCAACGGTGCGGGCAAGACCACCACGATCAGGATCCTCTCGACACTTCTCGCGGCCGACGCGGGCACGGCCGAGGTCAACGGTTTCGACGTCGCCACCCAGGCGGTCGACGTCCGGCGGTCGATCAGCCTCACCGGCCAGTTCGCCGCCGTCGACGAGATCCTCACCGGCCGGGAGAACCTCGTCCTGGTCGCGAAACTGCGGCACGTCCCGGACCCCGGCGCGGTCGCCGACGAGCTGCTCCGCCGCTTCGCGCTCACCGATGCGGCCGGCCGGCGGGTGGCGACGTACTCGGGCGGGATGCGCCGCCGGCTCGACATCGCGATGAGCCTGATCGGCGACGCGCCGGTGATCTTCCTCGACGAGCCAACCGCCGGGCTCGATCCCGAGGCGCGGATCGAGGTCTGGCACACGGTGCAGGAGCTGGCCGGCCACGGGACGACGGTGCTGCTCACCACGCAGTACCTGGAGGAGGCCGAGCAGCTCGCCGACCGGATCGCGATCCTGCACAACGGCCGGATCATCGTCGCCGGCACCCTCGGCGAGCTCAAGCAGCTGCTGCCGCCCGCCAAGGTCGAGTACGTCGAGAAGCAGCCGACGCTCGAGGAAGTCTTCCTCGCGATCACCAGCCAGGAGGCCTGACGATGAGCACCTACTTCTTCAACGACGTCGGCGCGCTCACCGGCCGGACCCTGCGCCACGTCACCCGCAGCCCGGACACGATCATCACCACCGTGCTGACGCCGATCGCAATGATGGTGATGTTCGTCTACGTGTTCGGCGGCGCGATCGACACCGGGGCCGGCGCGTACGTGAACTACCTGCTGCCGGGGATCCTGCTGATCACGGTCGCGTCCGGCGTCGCCTACACCGCGTTCCGGATCTTCATGGACCTGAAGAGCGGGATCTTCGAACGGTTCCAGTCGATGCCGATCGGCCGGTCCGGCGTGCTCTGGGCGCATGTCGTCACCTCCCTGGTGGCGAACCTGATCTCGCTGGTGGTCGTCGTCGCAGTCGCGCTGCTGATGGGTTTCCGCTCGGACGCGGGCGTGCTGGACTGGCTCGCGGTCGCCGGCATGCTGTTCCTGTTCACGCTGGGCCTGACCTGGATCGCCGTCATTCCCGGGCTGTCCGCGTCGACCGTCGAGGGTGCGGGCGCGTTCGCGTACCCGCTGATCTTCCTGCCGTTCGTCAGCTCGGCGTTCGTGCCCACGCAGACGATGCCCGGACCGGTGCGCTGGTTCGCCGAGCACCAGCCGGTGACGTCGATCGTCGACACGATCCGCCGGCTGTTCGCGGGGCAGCCGGTCGGCGACGGCATCTGGACCGCGCTGGCGTGGTGCGTCGGCGTCCTGGTCGTGGCGTACGTCGTCGCGATGGCCGCCTATCGCCGCAAGGTCGCGTGAGGCAGGCTGTGACGCATGCTCACGATCAGCCGGCTCGCGGCGTACGCCGGGGTAACGGTGCGGGCGGTCCGGCACTATCACAAGATCGGGCTGCTGCCGGAGCCCGGCCGTGACCGGTCCGGGTACCGCTCCTACGACGGGGCCGCGGTCGTCCGCCTGATCCGGATCCGCACGCTCGCCGATGCCGGCGTACCGCTGGCGCGGGTGCAGGAGCTCCTCGACGCCGCCCCGGAGGAGTTTTCCGACGGCGTCGAGGAGATCGACAAGGAGCTGCGCGCCGAGGTCCGGCGGCTGCAGGACACCCGCAGGCGTCTGGCCAAACTAGCCGCCGGCGACCAGCTGGCCCTGCCGCAGAGCGTCGTCGACTACCTCGACCGGCTGCGCGGTCTCGGCATGAAGGAGCAGTACGTCGAGATGGAGCGGGACGCCTGGATCATGGTCGCGGCCCAGGTCCCGGACCAGATCGACGCGGTGATCGTCAAGAAGCACGAGGCGTTGCAGCATCCCGAGATGCTGAAGCTCTACCGCATCGTGAACGAGGCCCTCGACTGGCCCCTGGACGACCCGCGGATCGTGGAGATCGTCGACATCCTGGAGCGCATCATGGTGGCCGCCGTCCAGGCCGGTGAGACCGGTTCGTACGGACTGGACGACAATCTGGTCACGCTGATGGACACCGCCGTCCTCGAGGCCTCCCCCGGCGCGGAACGGGTGCTGGCGATGCTGGAAGAGCGAGGCTGGAAAGGCTGGACCCGCATCGAACGCGTCCCGGCCGGCAGAGTCGACGAGCTGAGCACCCGACCGTCATCGACGCCGGCGGACCAGCTTGGCGGCACTGTCGACGAGCAGTAGGACCAGGGCGCCGGCCGCGGCGAACAGCCAGCCCTGGTACGACGGCCAGCCGCCGCCCAACAGGTGCGCGACCGGCGGTACGCCGAGGAACACCATCAGCAGGCCGAGCTCGACGACAAGCGCGACCAGGAGCGGCCTGTTCGTCGTGAGGCCGATCTCCACGATCGTGCTGCGCTCGCTCCGGCAGGCCAGCGCGTTCGCCATCTGCATCATGACGATCACCGCGAACGCCGTACCGGAGGCGACCGCGAGCGCGGCCGCCGCCGGCTCGGTCCCGAAGGTCCATCCGTGGCCACGCAGCACGAGCAGGAAGGCCGACATCGCGACCACGGCTTCCGTCATCCCCAGCACGCCGAACGCCCGGGTCAGCAGACCGCGATCCACCAGCCGGCGATGCCGCGCCGGGCCGTCGAGCACCCGCGGGCCGGGCTGCTCGACACCGAGCGCCAGCGCGGGCAGCACGTCGGTCCCGATGTCCAGCGCGAGCACCTGCAGTACGCCGATCGCCAGCGGCACCGAGCCGCCGGACAGCGCCCAAGCCACGAACGGCGCCAGCTCGGCGACGTTGTCGGCCAGATGGTAGGTCAGGAAACGCCGGACGTTCGAGAACGTGGCGCGGCCCAGCCGGATCGCGGTCACGATGCCCGCGAAGTGGTCGTCGAGCAGCACCAGGTCGGCCGCGGCGCGGGCCACGTCGCTGCCCGAGGCCCCCATCGCGACGCCGACGTCGGCCTCCCGGAGCGCCGGTGCGTCGTTGACGCCGTCCCCGGTCATCGCGACGACATGACCGCGTGCCCGCAGTGCCCGGGCGATCCGCAACTTGTCGGCGGGCGTCACCCTGGCGACCACCACGCCGTCGTCGCGGTCGAGCAGTTCGCCGAGCGGCCCGTCGTCGGCGGGCAGCTGCTCACCCGAGACCACGAGCCCGCCCGGCCCGAGCAGGCCGACCTCGCGCGCGATCACTTCCGCGGTCGCCGCGTGGTCACCGGTGACGACCGCGATCCGGACCCCGGCCTGCCGGCAGGCGGTCAGCGCGGTGTGGACGTCCGGTCGTGGCGGGTCCTCGAGGCCGACCACGGCCAGCAGGTCCAAGGCGTCCGGCCGCAGGTCCAGGTCACCGTCGCGAACGAGCACCCCGGACGCTTCCGCCACCGCGAGCACCCGCCGGCCCTGACCGGCCAGGTCGCCGACTGCCGACGTGGCGGCGCCGTTCGTGCGGCAGTACGGCAGCAGCGCGTCCGGCGCGCCGATCACCATCGTGTTGCCATCAGCAACCACAGCGCTGTACCGCGTCTCGCTGGTGAAGGTGACCCGGTGCGTGATCGTCTCCGGAGGCACCGGCGCCACCCCGAGGCGCCGCGCGAGGACGTCCAGCGCGACCTCCATCGGATCGCCTTCCGCGGCCCACCCGTTCTTCGACCGCACCGCGCGGCCGCGAACACAGGCGACGGCCGACCGGGCGGCCCGCGCGGCCGCGTCGATCGCGGCTGGACCGCCGTCGGCCGAGCCGTCCGGGTCGTAGCCGTCACCGTGCATCACCACGGATCCGTGCGGCGTCCAGACGTCGAGGACCTCCATCTGGTTCAACGTCAGCGTCCCGGTCTTGTCGGTGCAGACGAACGTCGTGGCGCCGAGCGTCTCGACCGCGTCCAGCCGCCGTACGAGCGCGTTGCCGTGCGCCATCCGCTGCGCGCCACGTGCCAGCGACAGCGTGACGGTCGGCAGCAGGCCCTCGGGAACCAGCGCCACCATCACCCCGACCCCGAACAGGAACGCCTTGGTGGCGCTCAGCCCCAGCACGAGCGACACCGCCGTCAACGAAGCGCCGACGGTCACGGCGATGACCGCAATCACCCGGATCAGTCGATGCAGCTCGATCGTCAGCGGACTGGGGCGCCGTACCGCGCTCTCGGTCAGTGACTGGATCCCGGCCAGCCGGGTCCGGCCGGCCACCGCGGTCACCACCGCTTCGGCTTCGCCCTGCACGACGAACGTTCCGGCGTACACCTGGTCGCCGCTGCCCGGGCGGACCGGTACCGATTCACCGGTGAGCATCGACTCGTCCACGGCCAGGGCGTGCACCGTGACCAGACGCAGATCGGCCGACACCCGGGCTCCGGCGCCGAGCAGGACCAGATCGTCGCGGACCAGTTGACTCGCGTCGACGGACCTGACCTCGCCGTCGCGGATCACCTGCGCCCGGACCGGCAGCAGGTCACGCAGCCGCTCGGCGGCGCGGTCGGCGCGGTACTCCTGGGCGAACGCGAAGACACCGTTCAGGACGATGATCACGACGATCGCGATCGCCAGCGGCGCCAGCCCACCGGCCAGGGCGAGCGCGGCCGCCACCCACAACATCACCGCGAACAGATGCGTCAGCTGACCGGCGAGCAGCTTCCAGGCCGCCGTACGGCGGGGTGCGGGCAACTCGTTCGGACCGTCGGCGGCGAGCCTTCGCGCCGCCTCCGCAACCGGCAAGCCGCGGACAGGCGATGTCTCCACACCAGGCATGGCCACCTCCCCCACGAGCGTCCCGGCGCGGGTCGCCGCGGAGACAGGGCCCAACGTCCCGACGTCCGCGCCGAACGGACCACTCGGCTTGTGCGCCTCGCGGCATCGGGGACCTTCGACCCTAGGAGCCGGACGGCAGCGCACGAGAGGCTGGCGAAGCGAGAACGCCGGCCGTCCAGGGACGTGATCATTGATGCAGGACGCAGATCCGCACGGCACCACCGGCACTACTGGCACTTCCGGCACCGCGGCGGGCTCTGTTGCTCTCGCACCGACCCGTGGTCTGACCGCCGCCCAGGTCGCCGAGCGGGTCGCGGCCGGCCGGACGAACGCGCTCCAGGTCCGCACGAGTCGCACCTTCGGGCAGATCGTGCGGGCCAACGTCTTCACGTTCTTCAACGGACTGCTCGGCGTCCTGTTCGTCGCGGTCGTGGCGACCGGTCGCTGGCCGAACGCGCTGTTCGGGCTGGTGATCCTCACCAACTCCGGGATCGGGATCGTGCAAGAGGTCCGCGCCCGCCGGACTCTGGACCGGCTTGCGCTGCTCAACGTCACGCAGGCCCGGGTGGTCCGGGACGGTGACTCGACGCAAATCGACGTCGCCTCCGTCGTCCAGGACGATCTCGTCCTGCTCCGTACCGGTGACCAGGTCCTCGCCGACGGCCCGGTGACCGCCGCCGACGGCCTCGAAGTGGACGAGTCGTTGCTGACCGGCGAGTCCGACCCGGTCTCCAAGACGCCCGGCGATCAGGTGCGCTCAGGATCCATCGTCGTCGCCGGAACGGGCGAGTTCGAGGCCCGCGCGGTCGGCGCGGAGACGTACGCCGCTCGGCTCGCGGCGGAGGCACGACGCTTCCGGGTCACGCGCTCCGAGCTGGTCGCCGGTACGACGCGACTGTTGCGCTGGATCTCCGTGGTGCTTCTCATCGTCGCGCCCGTGCTGCTGTGGACGCAGTTCCGGACCGCGGACAACGAGGACTGGCGCGACGCGGTCACCGGGACGGTCGCGGCGGTCGTCGGCATGATCCCGGAAGGGCTGGTGCTGCTCACCTCGCTCGCGTTCATGCTCGCGATCGTCACGCTGGCGCGTCGGAAGACGCTCGTCCAGGAGCTGCCGGCGGTCGAAGGGCTGGCCAGGGTCGACGTCGTCTGCCTGGACAAGACCGGCACGCTGACCCACGGCGACATCGTCTTCGATCGACTCGAGCCGCTGCTCGACGATCCGGCCGGACGACGGGTCGAGGAAGTGCTCGCGGTGCTGGCCGCCGGCAGCGATTCGAACGCCACGGCAGAGGCACTGCGCGCCGCGTTCGGTACGCCGGCACCTACGGCACCGAGGGCCTCCGCGCGGGTACCGTTCTCGTCGGCGCGCAAGTGGCAGTCCGTCACCGTCGACGCCACGACCTGGGTGCTGGGCGCGCCGGAGCTGGTGCTGCTCGATGCCGACGCGCCGTCCGTCGCCGCGCGAAGCCGCGCCGACGAGCTGGCGGCCGGCGGAGAGCGCGTTCTCGTGCTGGCCCGCGGCGTACCGCGGGACGACCACGCCCCGGCCTTGCCGGCCCGTCTCCTCCCCGTCGCACTCCTGGTGCTCGCCGAGAACATCCGTGCCGACGCCGCCGCGACGATGCGCTACTTCACCGACCAGGGCGTCGCCCTGAAGGTGCTGTCCGGCGACAACCCGCGGACGGTCGGCGCGGTGGCGGCCGCGGTCGGCGTACCGGGGGTCTCGGGTCCCGACGACGCGGTCGACGCGCGGACGCTGCCGGACGATCCGGACGAGCTGGCCGCCGTCCTCGACCGGTCGTCGGCGTTCGGCCGGGTCAGCGCGCACCAGAAGCGGGCGTTCGTCGCCGCACTGCAGCGCCGCGGTCACGTGGTCGCGATGACGGGCGACGGCGTGAACGACGCGCTCGCCCTGAAGGACGCCGACATTGGCGTTGCCATGGGCAACGGTTCTCCGGCGACCCGCGCGGTCGCGCAGCTCGTGCTCCTCGACGGCAGGTTCGACCACCTGCCCGAGGTGGTCGCCGAAGGACGGCGCGTGATCGCCAACATCGAGCGGGCCGCGTACCTGTTCCTGGTCAAGAACGTCTACTCACTGGTCCTGTCGGTGATCACCGCGACCACCCTCGTCGCCTACCCCCTCGCCCCCATCCAGCTCACCTTGATCTCGGCCCTCACCATTGGGATCCCCGGGTTCTTCCTGGCCCTCGGCCCGAACTCCCGCCGCTACCTGCCGGGCTTCGTCGGCCGTGCGTTGCGGTTCGCCGTCCCGATCGGGGTGGTGACCGCGGGGTGCGCGTTCGCCGGCTACCGGATCGTGCGTGTCGTGGATCCCGGCGCGTCCGTCGCGGAGGCCCGCACCGTCACGACGATCGTCGTACTCGTCGTCTCACTGTGGACGCTCTCGATCCTCGCCAGACCGCTGCGGGCATGGAAGCTGGCTCTGCTCACCGCAATGGTCGTGCTGGGGGCGACCGCGGTTCTGATCCCGCCGATCGCCCACCGCATTTTCCTGCTCGAGACCACGCCGTACCGGCTGCTCGGCGCGCTCGCGATGGCGGCGATCGGCATCGTCCTGGTCGAGTTGGTCCACCGCCTCGGTGTGAAGCGATAGATCCCGGGTCAGGCCAGGGCCAGGAAGAGCTTCTCCATCTTGGCCACGTCGACGTCGCTGTCCTCGTCGGTCAGGCAGCGTTGCAGGCCGGTCGCGACGACGGCGTAGCCGGCGCGGGACAGCGCCTTGTTGACAGCGGCGAGTTGGGTGAGGACCGCTTCACAGTCCGCCCCCTCCTCCATCATCCGGATCACACTGCCCAGGTGGCCGTGGGCGCGCTTCATTCGCGCGATGACAGGTTTGATCTCGGCGGCCTCGAGCTCCATCGGTGCTCCTTCTCCCAGCGTCGGAGTCCTCAGTCTACATCCCCCCGGGGGGATGTGTTACGGTGGCGACAGATCCCCCTAGGGGGATGCGAGCAGGGAGAGGACCCTCGATGCCAGACACCGCCGCCGACCAGCAGCACGCCGCACCGCTCCCTGGCGTGACCGTTCGGGTGATCGACACCGCGTCGCTGGGCGACCGCAGCTACCTCGTGCACGACGGCACGGTGGCCTTCGTCGTCGACCCGCAGCGCGACATCGACCGCGTCCTCGACCTGCTCGAGACCGACGGGGTCCGGCTGACCCACGTCTTCGAGACCCATATCCACAACGACTACGTCACCGGCGGCTTCGCGCTGGCCGCGGCGACCGGGGCGACGTACCTGGTCAACGCCGACGACCAGGTCAGCTTCGACCGCACCCCGATCCACGACGGCGACACCATCGACATCGGCGGCCGGATGCGGGTCCGGGCGATCCACACACCAGGACACACCTTCACCCACCTGTCCTACGCACTCAGCCACGGCGACGAGCCGATCGCCGTGTTCACCGGCGGCTCACTGCTCTACGGCGCCACCGGGCGACCCGACCTGCTCGGTCCGGAACACACCGATGCCCTGGTCCGTCACCAGCACGCCTCAGCCCACAAGCTCGTCGATGTGCTGCCCGACACGACCGGCGTCTACCCGACCCACGGGTTCGGTTCGTTCTGCTCCGCGACCCAGTCCGAGGCCACCGAATCCACCATCGGGCAGGAGAAACGCGCCAACCCCGTCCTGACCCAGAACGAACAGGACTACGTCCGCGATCTGCTGGCCGGGCTCGGCGCCTGGCCCGCGTACTACGTGCACATGGCACCCGCCAACGCCGCCGGCCCCGGCGCGCCCGATCTCTGCCTGCCCGCGCGGGCCGACGCCGCCGAACTGCGGCGCCGGATCGAGGCCGGCGAATGGGTCGTCGACCTGCGCACCCGCACTGCATTCGCCGCCGGGCACGCACCCGGCACACTGAACTTCGGGCTCGACGGCTCCTTCACGACCTACCTGGGCTGGCTGATCGAGTGGGGCACCCCACTCACCCTGCTCGGCGAGACGGCCGCCGACGTCACCCAAGCCCAGCGCGAACTCGTCCGCATCGGCATCGACCGCCCCGCCGCGCACGCGACCGGCGGACCGCAGGACTGGACGCCCGACGTCGCGGTGTCGTTCCCGACGGCGACCTTCGCCGACCTGGAGCAGGTCCGCCACCACCGCGACGTCGTCGTCCTCGACGTCCGCCGCGCCGAGGAACACCACGCCTCCCGAATCCACGACGCGGTCAACATCCCCATCCACGAACTCGTACGGCGACTGGCCGAGGTCCCGCCCGGCGAGGTGTGGGTGCACTGCGCCGCCGGCTACCGCGCCTCCATCGCCGCCTCGATCCTCGACGCCGCCGGACGCAAACTCGTCGCCGTCGACGACCAGTTCGAGAACGCGGCCAAGGCCGGCCTGCACCTCGTCGGGCCGGACGCCTGACGTATCACTCACCCCGAAGGAGAACCCATGTGCCGACCCGTCAACTGCAAGACCTGCGCCAAGACGACCTGGGCAGGCTGCGGCCAGCACGTCGCCCAGGTGAAGGCGATGGTCCCCGCCGATCAGTGGTGCCCCGGCCACCCCAAGGCCGAGCGCAGCGGCGGCAGCTGGCTCGGCAGACTCATCGGCCGCTGACCTGACAGAACGCTGACCGGACAGAACGCAGACCTCCGGTTCGGCCGGCCGTCATCCAGGGTCGTCGTACCTCGCGCGGCGGGACCTCTCGCCCTACTGGTGCGCCACAGTGCGGGGGACGCTGGGCGCAAGATCTGGTGGACGGAGGAAGGTGAGGGCGATGCTGATCCGGGAGCTGATGACCAAGGAGGTCGTCGCCGTGGCGCCGGAGACCCCGATCTCGTCGGCGCTGCAGCTCATGGACGAGGCGAAGATCACCGCGCTGCCGGTGCTCGACCGGCACGGTGCGCTGGTCGGGATCGTGAGCGAGGCCGACCTGGTCGAGGAGGAGAACCTGATCAGCGACCGCGTCCCGGTCACCGTCGTACGGTTGCCCGGCCCGACGCCGCCGCGCCGGGTCGCCGAGGTCATGACGTACCTGGTCGTGACGGTGCGGCCCGACGAGGAGCTCGAGGCGGCGATCGACCTGATGCGCTCGACGATGGTCAAGAGCCTGCCGGTGGTCGAGCACGACCGGGTCGTCGGGATGATCAGCCGCAGTGACGTGGTCCACCTGCTCGCCGGTCGCGACCGCCGCGTCCAGGCCGAGGTGACCGAGCTGCTGCAGCCGGAAGGCCCGGACTGGCAGGTCCAGGTGCAGGACGGCATCGTCACCGTGATCGGCCCGAGCGACCCCCGCGAACGCCACCTCGCCGAAGTCCTCGCCGGCACGGTCCGCGGCGTCATCGGCGTCCAGGTCAGCCGCCTGAGCACCCTCTGACGGCAGCCCCGCTGTCAGAGGATCCGTGAAACGCCCGGCACCTTCTTGATCAGGAGCCAGGCAGCGCCGAACGAGGCGCCGATACCGCCGACGGCGACTATCGGCGCCTTGACCTCGGCGGGGAGGTCGACAGGGCGCAGAACCACCGCGAGCGCGAGCAGGAAGACGGTCTGGAGCATGAAGGCCGCGTAGGCGCTCCGGCTCAGCGCCGGGCCCCACCGATACTGCCGAGCCAGCCGGTGCTGGGCCACGCTCAACAGCCACACCGAGCCGAAGACGGTCAGGATCGCCTCGACGACCGCGAAGAGTCCCCCAAGCCAGTGCAGGCCCCCGAGCACCTCCTCGACGGCGTCCAGTGCGCCGGCGAGAAGCAGCAGCGCCGCCATCGCGCCGGCCGCGAGCAAAGTCACCACCCGGGACCGCCGAGCCATGTCTGCCGGGACCACTTCGCGCCAGCCCTCCCGCGAGCCGGCGATGCCCAGCGCGAACACCGCGACGCAGGCCGGCCACTCCCACAGGTTCAGGTCGGAGAAGCCGCTCTCCGAGCCGTACGGGTAGACCAGCCGGACGGCGAACGACAGCGGCGCGACGACGAGCGCAGTCAGCGTCAGAGTCTTCGGCGTGATCCCTAATGCGGCGCGGTGTGCGCTTCCCCGACGGCGCCAGACGGCGTACCCGAGCGAGTAGATCAGCAGCACACCGACGAACCACAACGGTCCGGTGTCGATCTGCCGCTCCGCCCCGAGATACTCGTCCCAGAAGGAACCTGGCGCGTGCCCCAGCGGATGCGCGACCGCGTACACGAGACTCGGCTGCACCACGAAGACGTAGACGACGAACGGTACGCCGAGGCGCAGCAGCCGGTCGGTGACGAACCGCCGCGCGCCCTTGCGGTCGTACGACGGCGGTGTCAGCAGCCCCGCCACCAGGAAGAGCAGCGCGATCAGGAAGAACCCGAACGGACTCACCAGCACGAGCAGGGTCATCTCGACCGCCGGGTTCAGCGTCACCTCACGAAGCTCGGAGTACGTCCACGCCTCGACGATCCCGGCGTACCCGAGGACCGCGTGGAGCGCGATGATGACGGCGATCAGGACGACCTTGAGGTTGTCCAGATAGACCAGGCGCGTCGGGGACCGGTGGTCGAGCACCTCCTCTAGTGCGGCCTCTCGTGCTGATGGACGAACGCGGCCGGGCAGGGTGCGCGGAGCAGGATGCCGTGGGCGGTTCCACCCGGCAGGATCGCTCGGACGCGGCCGTGCACACGCCCGCCCACAACCAGCAGCTGGGCACCGGCCTCGGTGGCGGCATCGGTCAGGGCGGCGACCGGCTGACCGCGTCTGAGCTCGGTCCGGAACGTGGCGCCGGGGTGCTCGCCGCGGCACCGGCCGAGGATGTCGTCCACGCGCCGCCCGTGGCGGATCCGCGCGATCTCGGCCGGCGGCAGCACCGCCGCTTCCTCGCGGGCGGACGTCCTGGACACGTCCCAGACGTGCACCAGACGGATCGGAGCGTCCCGTTCGGCGGCGAACCGGACGGCGAAGTCGACAGCCGCCGCGCAGCGATCGAGCCGGTCCACGCCGACCACGACCGGCGCCTGCGGGTCACCGGGCCGCCACTTCGGCGGTACGACGACCACCGCGGTCTCGGACTCGTGTGCCGCGGCCTCGGCCGTGGACCCGATCAGCAACCGGCTGAGGACGCCGTGGCCGTGCCGCCCGATCACGAGCATCCGGTCGCGGCCGGCGGCACCCGCCAACGTGTGCGCCGGCGGACCGGACAGCACCAGGCCGGTGTGCAGTCCCGGACGGTCGTGATGATCGAGATACGCACAGACCTCGCGGACCAGAGCGTTGGCCGCGGCGTCGGCGCCGGGGAAGTCGAAGTACGCCCCGAGCGGCGGGCGATCGTCGATCACGTGCAAGGCGCGGATCGGGGCCGCGGTCAGCTCCGACTCGTGCAGCGCCCAGTCCACAGCGCCGTTGTCGGCCCAGCTCCCGTCCACGCCGACCGCGATCGTGGCCCGGCGCTTCATGACGCCGCGGCCTCGGCCTGCTGATGAAGCAAACCGATGATGTTGCCGTCCGGATCCGCGAACATCGCGAACTCGCCGATGCCCGGGATCACGGTCGGCGTGACCACCGTCTTGGCGCCGAGTGCGGCGGCGCGGTCGAGCATCGCCCGCAGGTCGTCGACCGCGACGTACACGGTCACGTACGGCGGCATGTCGCCGCTGGTCTGCAGCAGGCCGCCGCCGACCCCGGCCCCGTGCGCACCCGCCGGCACCAGCGCGTACTCCGGTCCGGCCGGCTGCGGCTTCCAGCCGAACAGCTCACCGTAGAACGCAGTCGCCCGCGCGAGATCGTGACCGCCGATCTCGAAGTGAATCACCGGATTCGTCATCGAACCCACCCCCAACAGCGCAAAGCCGGTCGGGCGCCGTGCGGCCGGTGAGGTGGCGGTCGCACGGCGCCCGGTGGTTGGAGCGGCGCGCCCCTGAACCCGCTCTCCGACACGTTGTTCGCTGCCCGCCGGACAGGCCGAACAAGACGAGGAGGATCCGGTTCCCTGGTGGTCCGAAGCCTCGGCGTCCGTTGCGGTGATCCGCTCGCGGGACCGGGGCTCCGCCGGGTCCTCCTCGCCATTTCCAGTGCACTGCGGGCGCCGGGCCTGTCGAAGGGCCGAAGGTCCCGACCGGCCCGGGACCTTCGCCCCCAAGCCGTGCGACAGGGACCTATGTCCCGGCTTCGGGGTCCAACGGACCTGCCCGCGCGGCCGGGCCGTTGCGAGCCTGAAGTCGTAGGAGCTACCGGAAGGGACCGATGACATGGGCAGGCTTGATGATCGGGTCGCGCTGGTGACCGGTGCGGCGAGCGGCATCGGCGAGGTGACCGCCTGGCGGCTCGCGGCCGAAGGTGCGGCCGTGCTGCTCACCGATATCGCGGTGGATGCCGGCGAGGCCGTGGCCGAAGGCCTGCGGGACTCCGGGGCACGGGCCCGGTTCGCCCGCCACGACGTCGCGAGTGAAGCCGACTGGCAGGCCGTCTGCGAGCTCGCCGCCGAGGCGTTCGGCGGTATCGACATCCTCGTCAACAACGCCGGTATGGGCGATCTGGCAACGATCGAGGAGACGACGCTCAAGGACTGGCAGCACACCATCGACGTCGACCAGACCGGTGTCTTCCTCGGGATGCGCACCGCCGCGCCGTACCTGAAGGCGTCCGGCCACGCGTCCGTGATCAACATCAGCTCGATCTTCGGCACCAGCGGCGGCTTCGGTACGTCGCCGGCGTACCACGCGGCGAAGGGCGCGGTCCGGACCCTCACCAAGAACGCCGCGCTGCACTGGGCGACCGACGGCATCCGGGTCAACTCGATCCATCCGGGGTTCATCGACACCCCGATCCTGGACTCGACCCGGAACACGCCGTTCTGGGACGTGATGACCCAACTGACGCCGATGGGACGTCTCGGCCGGCCGGAGGAGGTCGCGGCGGGTGTCGCCTACCTGGCCAGCGACGACGCGTCGTTCGTCACCGGTCTCGAGCTGTACATCGACGGCGGTTACGTGGCCCGCTGATGGTCGTACGCGGACGTGACACGGGCGCCGTGACCGACTGGGTCGTGGCGTTCGGCGGCTACGACCCGGCCGACGAGCGTCGCCGGGAGGCGCTGTGCACCGCCGGGAACGGGTACTTCGCCACCCGCGGGGCGTGGGCGGGATCGGTGGCCGGCGACCATCACTACCCCGGGACGTACCTGGCCGGTTACTACAACCGCCTGACCGACATGATCGGCGACATCGCCATCGAGAACGAGAGCCTCGTCAACCTGCCCGACTGGTTGCCGCTCACGTTCGCCGCCGACGACGGCGACTGGTGGACGCCCGACACCACCGAGGTGCTCGACCACGATCTGGAAGTGAACGTACGCCGCGGGGTGGTGACCCGCCGGTTCCGGCTGCGGGACCCGGCCGGGCGCGAGATCCGTGGCGTCGAACGCCGCTTCGTCAGCATGGCCGACCCGCACCTGGCCGGGCAGACGCTCGCTGTCACCGCGGTGAACTGGTCGGGCCGGCTCCGGATCGGATCCGCGGTGCACGGCAACGTCACGAACGCCGGCGTCGAGAGATACCGCAAGCTGGCCGCGAGGCACCTGACCCGCGTCGCGCCGGTGGTTGCTGACGGCAACCTCATCGTGACGGCCGCGACGACCCAGTCACGGCACCGGATCTGCGTCGGCACCCGGGTCGCCGCCGCCCGGAACGGCTCGGTCCTGGACGGGTGGACCACCCGCACGGACGACACCTCGGCGTACGCCGAACTCACGGTCGCGGTGACGCCGGGCGACACGGTCGGCGCCGAGAAGATCGCGGCGATCCACGGCTCGCGCGACGTGGGCATCTCCGAACCGCAACTCGCCACCGAGCTCGCCCTGCAGAGTGCGCCGTGTCTCGGTGACCTCCTCGAGCGTCACGTGCTGGCCTGGTCGCAGCTGTGGCGGCGCTTCAGCGTCGAACTCGAGGAGGCGTACGACGGGACGCCGGCCGCGCTCCGGCTGAACATCTTCCACCTGCTGCAGACCGTGTCCCCGCACAGCCCGGACAGCGACGCCGGCGTACCGGCTCGTGGTCTGCACGGCGAAGCCTACCGCGGACATGTCTTCTGGGACGAGCTCTTCGTCTTCCCGGTCCTCACGCTGCGGCTGCCGGAACTGACCCGTGCACTCCTGCTCTACCGTTGCCGACGGCTACCCGCGGCCCGGCTCGCGGCGCGGCAGGTCGGGCTCCAGGGCGCGATGTTCCCGTGGCAGTCCGCCTCCGACGGGCGCGAGGAGAGCCAGCGTGTGCACCTCAACCCGCTCTCCGGCCACTGGACCGACGACGTGTCGTTCCGGCAGCGGCACGTCGGCCTGGCCGTCGCCTACTCGATGTGGCAGTACGTCGAAACCACCGGCGACACGGACTTCCTGTCCGATCACGCCGCCGAGGTCATCGTCGAGGTCGCCCGCTTCTTCGCGGCGCTCGCCGAGTACGACGCGGGCCGGGACCGCTACGTGATCCGCGGCGTGATGGGTCCCGACGAGTTCCACACCGCGCACCCGGGTCACGCCGAACCCGGCATCGACAACAACGCCTACACCAACGTCATGGCCGTCTGGCTGTTCGGCGTCGCCGCCCGTGCGCTTGACCTGCTCCCGGCCTGGCGACGGACCGAGCTGATCGAGTCGCTCGGCCTGCGGCAGGAGGAACGCAACCGCTGGGACGAGCTCACCCGCCGCATGTTCGTGCCCTTCCACGACGGTGTCATCAGCCAGTTCGAAGGCTACGAACAGCTCACCGAACTCGACTGGCCGCAGTACCGCGACCGGTACGGCGATATCCGGCGCCTCGACCGGATCCTCGAAGCCGAGGGACGCGACGTGACGACGTACCAGGTCTCCAAGCAGGCCGATGTGCTGATGTTGCTGTACCTGCTCCCCCGGCGTGACCTGCGCGCCCTGATGGAGCGGCTCGGGTACCCGTTCAGCGCCGAGATCGTCCGGAACACCGTGGAGTACTACCTTGCGCGGACCTGCCACGGCTCGTCGCTGAGCGCCGTCGTCCACGCGTGGGGGCTCGCGGCCCTCGACCCCGATCGCGCCCTCGCGTTCCTCGAGCAGGCCCTGCACAGCGACGCCGGCGACGCACTCCGCACCGGCACCACCGCCGAGGGCGTGCACCTCGCGGCGATGGCCGGAGCCGCGGACCTCGTCCAGCGCTGCTTCACCGGACTCACCACGACCGGCGGCGTCCTGCGGTTCCGCCCCCACTGGCCCGGCAGACTCGGCGCACTCGAGATGGTGCTGCGCTACCGCGGGCACCGCACGACGGTCACGATCACGAGCACGACCGTCGCCGTCACGATCGACCCCGGGCCGGGCCCGGCCGTCGCCGTCCGCTGCTTCGGGCGGACGCGGCAGCTCAAGCCCGGCGACAGCCACCGCTGGACCCTCCCCGCGTGACGCGCCCGAAAGGCCTTGTTTCCGCGACCGGCGTACCGCCGCCGAACGCCCCGGATCGGCTAGGCTCGGAAGGTGTTCCCCAGGTGTCGCACGAGCTCATGAACCAGTCGCCGCAGCCCCCTCTGCGGGAGCAGAGTGATCCGTTCGACATCGTCGCGATCGGGTCGTCCGCCGGCGGCATCCGCGCTCTGGGCCTGGTGCTCGGCGCGCTCCCGGCGCGCCTCTCGGTGCCGGTGGTGATCGTCCAGCATCTCGACCCGCGCCACGAGACCGTGATCGCCGATGTGCTCGGGCGGCGCACTGCACTCGAGGTCAAGCTCGCCGAGGCGGGTGAGCAGGCACGGCCGGGGACCGTGTACGTGGCGCCTCCCAATCGGCACCTGCTCGTCGGCGGCAACGGCGAGCTCACGTTGTCGAGCAGCGAACTGGTGCACTTCGTGCGGCCGTCCGCCGATCTGCTGTTCGAGTCGGTGGCCGGGGCTTACGGTGCGCGGGCGATAGCCTGCCTCCTGACAGGATCCGGCAGCGACGGGGCGATGGGGGTGAGTGCGGTCAAGTCACGGGGCGGCACGGTGATCGTCGAAGATCCGGAGTCGGCGGAGTTCCGGGGCATGCCGGACGCGGCGGTCGGCACCGGATCGGTCGACTTCGTGCTGCCGCTGGACGAGATCGCGGGCGTCATCGTCGCCCTGGTCGACGCGAGGAGCGTGTGATGCCGGACGACACCGACGACGGTGTGAACCCCGACCTGGAGCAGTTACTCGCCTTCATCCGGGACGCGCGCGGCTTCGATTTCACCGGCTACAAGCGGACCTCGCTGGCCCGCCGGGTCCGCAAGCGCATGCACGACGTCGGGATCTCGCAATACCTGGACTACCGCGACCTGCTGGAGACGAGCGCGGACGAGTTCGGGTTCCTGTTCAACACGATCCTGATCAACGTCACCAGCTTCTTCCGCGACACCGAGAGCTGGTCCTATCTGCAGCAGGAGATCATTCCCGAACTGCTGGGCAGCGCCGACGCCGACCAGGAGATCCGGATCTGGAGCGCCGGCTGCTCCAGCGGCGAGGAGGCGTACTCGCTGGCCATCATGTTCGCGCAGGCGCTGGGCATCGAGGAGTGCGCCCGGCGGGTCAAGATCTACGGCACCGATGTGGACGAGGAGGCGCTGCGCGAGGCCCGCACCGGCGCCTACTCCGAGAAGGCACTGGAGACGATTCCCGAGAACCTGCGCGAACTGTACTTCGAGCAGAGCGGATCGCGTCTGGTCTTCCGGTCGGACCTGCGCCGCAGGGTCATCTTCGGCCGCCACGACATCACCCGGGACGCCCCGATCTCCCGGCTGCACCTGCTGGTGTGCCGCAACACGCTGATGTACTTCAACGTGGAAGCACAGTCGCAGATCATCGACCGGTTCCATTTCGCCCTGCGCCCGGAGGGCTACCTGTTCCTCGGCAAGGCCGAGATGCTGCTGTCCGACGGCGAGCGGTTCGACGTTGTCAACATGCGTCAGCGGGTCTTCCGGCGGCGGGCAGGCCGGGCCGAGCCGCCGCACCAGCCCAACCCGCTGAAGCTGACCGCGCCGACGGGTGGCGAGCGACGGGACGCGGCCCGCAGGCGGCAGTTGCGCGACCTGGTCCTGGAAACGGCCCCGGACGCGATGATCGCGCTCGATCTCGACGGCGCGATCACCCAGGTGAACAGTCAGGCCAGAGCACAGTTCGGGCTCACCTCCCAGGACGTCGGGCGGCCGCTGCGCGACCTCGAGGTCTCCTATCGGCCGACCGAGCTGCGCTCGCTGATCGAGCAGGCGCACTCCGAGGGCCGTACCGTCCGGGTGAACGGCGTGGAACGCCGGTTGTCCGCCCAGGACGTGCAGTACCTCGACATCATCGTCCAGCCGCTGACCGCCGACGACGGCATGGTCGTCGGATCGTCGCTGGCGTTCCTCGACACCACCACGCTCACCCGGCTGCAGCTGGAGGTGAAACGCAACCGGGAGGACCTGGAGACCGCCTACGAGGAGCTTCAGTCCACGAACGAGGAACTGGAGACCACCAACGAAGAACTCCAGTCCAGCATCGAGGAGCTGGAGACCACCAACGAAGAACTCCAGTCCACGAACGAGGAACTGGAGACCACCAACGAAGAACTCCAGTCGGGCAACGAAGAGCTCGAGACGATGAACGAGGAGATCCGGATCCGCAGTACCGAGCTCGACGAGGCCCGGACCTTCCTCGAGGGTGTGCTCGCGAGCGTGGCCGCCGGGGTGGTGGTGCTCGACGGAGAGCTCAAGGTGCGCAGCTGGAACCGCGGCGCGGAGGAACTCTGGGGACTGCGCAGCGACGAGGTCCAGCGGCAGGCGTTCTTCCAGCTCGACTTCGGGCTGCCGACCGACGCCCTCGTGGAGGTCGTGCAAGGCTGCCTCACGTCCGGCCGCCGGACGGATCCGGTCGACCTGATCGCCGTGAACCGCCGGGGCCGCAGGATCAAGTGCTCCGTGATCTGTTCACCGCTGGACAGTCAGTCAGATGGCGTGGTCCTGCTCATGGAAGACCTCCAGGAAGCCGCGGAACGGGACTAGAATCGCCCTGTGGTGAGTGGGCTGTCCGCCTGGATCGGAGCCGCTCGGGAGCAGGCCGAGCGCGAGCGCGCCCGCGCGGCTCGTGCCGCCGCGATCGCCCATCGGCACGAAGAGCTCGTGACCACCGGATCGGACGCGATGCGCGCTGTCCACGAGCGGCTGGCCCGCATCCACCGCCGCAGCGAAGACCGGCATCTGACGGCTGCCAAACTGCACGATGTGCACATCCGCAGGCTCGGCCGATGGATCTCGCCGGACGCTCTGGAGGCCGAGCGTCCGCGGCTGATCGCGGCGGTCGCGGAGCTGCTCGGGACCCGGAGTGCCGGGATCACGCTGCTGGACTCGCGGCAGATCGAGGCCTCGGTGATCTCCTCCGACCCACTCGCGGCCGCCGCCCAGGACCTGGAGCTCACCCTCGGGGAAGGACCGGTGCACGATTCCACCACCACCGGCAGACCGGTGGTGGTGGCCGCGCAGTCGCTGCGGCATCGCTGGCAGTACTACTCGCCCGCGATCGCCGCTCTCGGCGTGCGCTCGCTCGCGGTCGTTCCGCTCGGGCCGCCGGAGCGGTGCATCGGCGCGCTCGCGGTGTTCGATCCGCCGGGGCCGGCGTCCGCGGAGCCGCTGGTCGGCGAGCTCGAGGAGTTCGCCGACGCACTCACCCATACGATGCTCCTGACCGAGGAGTGTCTCGCCCGGCTGCTCGAGGAGGGAGAGACCGCCGGCGCCGCGAACGTACTCGACTCGCCCAACCACCGGCTGGTCCTCCATCAGGCCGTCGGGATGGTCGCCGCTCAATGCGACTGCAGCGTCGACGACGCGCTGATCCTGATCCGGGCCCGCGCCTTCGCGCACGACGAGCAGGTCACCGACGTGGCCCGGCGGATCGTCGAGAAGCGCCTGCGGCTGGACGTACGGGAGGAGAGAACCTTCGATGAGTGAAGCCGAGTACGCCTCCTGTGTGACGGTGCACGACCTGGTCGCCCGCTTCGTGACGGACGACAATCTGGTCGACGCCCTCGCCTGGCTCACGGCCAGGTGCGCGGAATCGCCCGGCGTGACGGCCTCCGCGCTGATGCTTGCGGACCGCGACGGCGCCCTCGACGTCGTCGCGGCCTCGTCCGCCGCGGCACGCCGCCTGCAGGAGCTGGAGTCCCGGGCCGCCGAAGGACCCGCTCATGACAGTTACGGCAGCGGTGCGCGGGTGGACTGCCCCGATCTGACCGATGCCGACAACCGGTGGCCCCGCTTCGCGCCCGCAGCCCGGCACGGGGACATCCGGGCGGTGCACGCCTTCCCGATGCCGTTGCCGGGGCGGACCATCGGGTCCTTGACGATGTTCCTGAGCCAGCCCGGCGCGCTCTCCGACGGTTCGCTTGAGGCCGGGCAGATGCTGGCGAGCACAGCCGCGCTGGGCGTCGAGGCGCATCACTCGACCCAGCACGAGACCCGTGCCGACCAGCTGCAGGGAGCCCTCGACAGCAGGGTGCTGATCGAACAGGCGAAAGGGCTCCTCGCCGAGCGGCTCGGCCTCGGCCTCGACGACGCCTTCACGGTGCTCCGACAGTATGCGCGCAACAACGGACGCCGCCTCGCCGACGTCGCGGCCGCCGTACTCGACGGCACGCTGGCACTCACCGCGGCCCGTTCCCACTAGTCCCACGCAGCCGAGCCCCCGTTCCGCCGCACCTGCGCCGTTTGCTGTGCAGCGGAACGGAAGCCGACCTCGCCGGGCTCCCCTCCGTTGCCGGACGAAGAGAGGAGCCTCGTCCGGCGACCCGGCGTACCCGCACGCTCAGTGCGGAGTTCAGTGGGACATCACCCGCTCTCGTCGGCAGCGCGTTGGTCCAGCTCGCGTTGCAGGCGCTGCCGGTAGATCTGGAGCCGGATGTTGAGGACCCTCGGCCCGCCCTGCCGCGGCGACCATCGCTCGTCGATCTCCGCGTCCAGCGACGCCAGCGCGGCCGTCAGCTCTTCGGTCCGCCACGCGTCGAAGCGGGTCGAGTGCGCCAGCCGGTCCAGGTACACCGAGGTCATCGTGCTCACCCCTGCCCGTCGTCGCGGCGGCCGGCGGCCAGGTCGAGAGCCAGGTTGAGGGTGGCGATCGCTCGCGCCTGGCGAACGGTGCTGCGATGCCGGGTGACGCTGCGCAGCTGCGCGTGGGCACGCCGGAGGACGGCCGGGTCCGGGATCCGCTCGACCAGCTCGGCGGCTGCCGACGCCGGCATCCAGTCCGGATCGACGACCGATCTCAGGACCCAGACGACGACCCATTGCGGCGACCGGGCCGGGACCATCCGACGGCGCGTCCCGCCGAGCGGGAATGCCGCATTCGCGGGAAGCAGCGAACGATCGGACGAAACGAACATAGGACCCCCTGTGCACGCAGCAGGTGCCGGGTCCAGGGCCCCTAGATAGGGCCTGACAGTACCACCTCGCACTGGGCCCGAACAGGCTGTGACTTGCTGCCTGCGCCGGTCGTTCGCCGCCTCCGATCACCAACGAACACAGGCGAACACAGGCACTCTCAGGCACTCTCAGGCGATCACGGAGGTCGGGACCGATGCCCGGCGATCTCGGGACTTTCGGCCCACCGCCCGGCGGCGACGATGTTGCAGAGTGCTGGTGAGACCCCGTCGATCCCCTCTGGCCCGGTCTGGGGCTGCGTCAGAACTCCGGTTTGGAGACCAGGCCCATGACCACGCACGAAGCCGCCGCCCCCGAACACGGCACCGAACTACACGCGGATGTGGAGACGTACTACGAGAACGGCGCATGGCACACGCGCCGTTGTGACTCACCGGATCCGTTCGCTTCCGGCCCCAGCCGGGTCCGGCTGATCGCCATCGGCGTCGAGGTCGCCCGTTGGAACGGGCTGTGCCACATCATCCGCGACATCGACGGCACCGTCGCCGAGGTCAACCGGTACGCCACCGGCCCGTATCCGAGCCGCTCCCCCGTTCCGACCGGGCGCTCCTGAGCCTGACGCGTCAGGGGCGGCTTCGGTGCTCCGGTGAGGGCGTGATGCCCGGCGTCGACTCGGTGTCGTCGTACGCCCACGTCAGCTGGTTGTCGAGGCCGATCACGCCGTCCACCTCGGCCGTCAGTTTCCCGGCGAGCTCCGCGGTGCTGCGCCGGTCGACCTGGCCGGACAGTGTCACGACTCCGTCCCGGACGGCGAGCTCGATACCGGACGCGGCGTCACCGAGGGTGGTGACGACGACCTCCCGCCGGACCCGCTGCAACAGGTGGTCGTCGGGCTCGAGGAAGATCTTCAGCAGGTCGGACCTGGTCACGATCCCGGTCAGCACCTCACCGTCGGTCACCACCAGGCGGGTGATGCCCCGCGCCGCCATCAACTTGGCCGCCTCGGGAATCGTCGCGGTCTGATCGATCGTCACCGCCGGACGCGACATCAGCTCCGCAACCCGCACACCGGTCGCCCGCGAACGGGCCCTACGCTGCCGCCGGCGCAGCACCCACTGACGCCTGCGGGCTCCCTGGAACTCCTCCTTGCGGACCAGATCCGTCTCCGAGACCACGCCGCCGACGCCGCCGTACGCGTTGATCACCGGCACGGCGGTGATGTGATGCGCGGCCAGCACACCAACGACGTCCTTGTACGGCGTGTCCTCGGTCACCGTGACGACCTCGCGGGTCATCACGTCGGACACCTTCAACGGCTGCGTCATCGCTCCTCCAACGCGCTCACTCCGGATGGATCGAGGTGCCCATGCCGGCCTGGCGGATCAGGTCGGACACCAGGTCCTGGGCCTGCCCGATCGTGGTCTCGAGCGTCTTCAGGCCGTCGTCGGGCCGGCCGGCCTCCAGCGCCCACCGGGCCGCCGCCATGCCTTGGACCAGCGAGTCGTTGATCTCGATCGCCTCGCGGTACAGCAACGCCCCGGACTCCAGCTTGCGCCGCTCGGCCTCGGCCAGGCGGAGCCGGTCCGAGGCGTCGCCGAGCAGGAACCCGAGCAGCAGTTCGGGCAGGCAGCGAGCGATCCAGCCCACCGGGCTCAGTGCCGTGCCGGTTGTCAGGACCCAGGTCACCACCATCAGCACCGCCAGAATCCCCGCGGCCAGACCGGCGCGCCGTCCGAACGCGACCGCGATCAGCGCGACCGGCAGCGTGAACAGCAGCATCGACGCGTCGACGGCGTCACCGTCGGCCAGGCGCACGACCCAGACCGAGGCGAACAGCATCCCCGCGACGACCAAGGCCGCCGCCGGGTGCTGCCGGAACCACGGCTCCCGGGCCAATGCTGTCGATCTGCCGAACACGCTCATTTGCCCAGCGTGCGCCGCACCCGCCGCGCGCACACGGGCCGAAGGTCACCTGCCGCGGTGACAAGTTCCCGACCGCGAGGTCCCGGTGGTCCGGGACCTTCGGCCCTACTGCACACCGTGTGGTTCTGGCGACAGTTGCTTCACGCTGTCAGGAAGGCCCCCCGATGACCATGACCCACCACTTCGATCACTCACGGCTCGAGATCGTCGACCGGGCCGAGTGCCTGCGGCTGCTGCAGTCCGTGCCGATCGGACGCCTGGTCTACACCTCCGGCGGCCTGCCCGCCGTCCGGCTGGTCAACTTCCTCATGGACGCCGACACCGTCGTGTTCAGCTCGGGTCGCGGCGACAAGTTCCGGGCCGCGGAACGGGGCGACGTGGTGGCGTTCGAGGCGGACGAGGTGGATCCCGAGCGGCACGTCGGCTGGACGGTGACCGCGATCGGTCACCTGTCCGTGGTCAGCGACGACGAGGCCGCCGAACTGCGGCGCACCCTGCCGGTGCGCTCCTGGCTGCCGATGGAGGATCCGCGACTGGTCCGGGTCGGCGTCGAATCGGTGCACGGGAGGCGCCTCGTGCCCTGGGGGAAGCGGCCGCGCGACGGGGCCTAGACCGCAAAGAGCTTCCCATGACACCCACCATTCCCTAGGCTGAGCGAGTGGTGGGCGACTCGCAAGCGGGACGTGGAACCTGGGACGAGGGGGCGCTGGAGTACGCCGGGCTGTCCCGGGTACGTCTTGATGCGCTCTTGCAGGAGCTGCTCGGCCGGGTCGACGAGATCATGGAGTACCAGGAACGCCTGCGCGCGCTCCTCGACGCGGTCGTCGGCATCGGCGCGGATCTCGACCTGAACAGCACGCTGGACCGCATCGTCACGGCGGCCTGTGAGCTCGCCAACGCCCGGTACGGCGCACTCGGTGTCGTCGGACCGGACGGCAGGCGACTGGTCCGGTTCATCACGCACGGCGTCAACGACGAGGAGATCGCCGCGATCGGCCCGTATCCCGAGGGCCACGGCATCCTCGGCCTGCTCATCGAGCACCCGGAGCCGATCCGGATGCACGATCTCGCCGAACACCCGCGCTCGTACGGCTTCCCGTCGAATCACCCGCCGATGAAGAGCTTCCTCGGCGTCCCGATCCGGACCCGGGAGCATGCCTACGGCAACCTGTATCTGACCGAGAAGAACGACGGCGCCGACTTCACCGAGGACGACGAGCGCACGGTCACCGCGCTGGCCGCAGCCGCCGGTGTGGTGATCGACAACGCCCGCCTGTACGCCGACACCGAGCAACGCCGCCGCTGGCACGAGGTGAACGCCGAGATCACCCAGCTGATGCTCGGCGAGTTCGACGCCGACCAGGCGCTCCAGCTGATCACCCAGCGAGCCCGCGAGATCTCCCGTGCGCAGGTGTGCGCCGTCCTCATCGCCGATCACGACGAGCTCGTCGTGCGGGCAGTGGACGGTCCGCCGGACTACGGCCGGTACGTCGGCCGCCGGCTGCCGGCCGATCTGCCCTTGCTGCGCCAGGTGGTCTCCGACGACGGGCAGGTGGTCGTGATCGAGGACCTCGCTCAGGTCCTCAAGGACGTCGGCGGCCTCACCGGCTTCCCGGAGGCGGCCACGCTCGGCCGGACGACCATCGCGCCGCTGCCGGCCGGAGGTGGGGACACCGGCGGCCTGCTGGTGGTGGCACTGGAACAGGGGGCGAACAGCCGCCTGACCGAGGGCGCCGACCTGGTCCGGATGTTTGCCGGCCAGGCCACGCTGGCACTCGAGCGGGCCCAGGCACAGCACGACCGGGACATGCTCGCCGTCCTCGAGGACCGCGACCGGATCGCCCGCGACCTGCACGACCTCGTCATCCAGCGGTTGTTCGCGACCGGCCTGCAACTGCAGGGCATGCACCGGATGGCCCGCCCCGAGCATCAGGAGCGCCTCGGCCGCGCGGTCGAGGACATCGACACCACCATCCACGACCTGCGGGCCGCGATCTTCGAGCTGCAGCAGGCACCGGAGTCCAGCTCGCTGCGCAGCGACCTCCAGGCGCTCGTCTCGGAGTACGCCGAAGGTCTCGGCTTCCGTCCGCGGCTGATCTGCACCGGACCGATCGACACCGGCGTGCCGGCCTCCGTCCGCCCGCAGATCCTCGCGGTGGTGCGGGAATCGCTGTCGAACGTCGTCCGGCACGCCAACGCCCAGAATGCGCTGGTGGAGGTCACCGTCGGGAACGGCCAGGTCGTCGCGCGCGTCTCCGACGACGGCACCGGCATCGGCTCCAGTACCCGGCGCAGCGGCCTGCGCAACCTCACCGAACGGGCCCAGTCCCTCGGCGGCACCGTCCGGCTCGCCGGCAACGACCCGCACGGCACGATCGTGGAGTTCACCGCACCCACTGACTAACGGCCTGCCAGGTCGGGACTCTTGCCCGCAGCGCCACTCGCCTCCCACCGGCGAACCTGAAGGAGGAGAACCAGTGGGAGGAGCCTCCGGTGTCCGATCAGCTGCCGGCGAAAGACGTCGACGTCCTGCTCGCGGCGGCCGTGGCCGCACCGAGCATGCACAACACCCAGCCGTGGCGGTTCGAGGTCGAGGGCCACGTGATCGACGTGTACCTGGACGGCTCCCGCACACTTCCCGCCGAGGACCCGACCGGCCGGGCGATGCGGATCGCCGCCGGCGCCGCCACCTTCAACCTGCGCTGCGCGGCCGAAGGCCTCGGGTACGGCACCTGGTTCGGGCTGGCGCCGTACCCGCGGGAAGAACCCGACCTGCTCGCCCGGATCGTGCTCGAACCGACCGCCGCCCGGGACGAGGAGCTCCGCGACCTCGCCGTCCAGATCCCGTACCGGCACACCGACCGGAACCCCTCCGACGCGATCCCACTCACCGAGGACGTCCGCGTGCGGCTCCTGCGAGCGGCGTACGCCGAGGGCGCCGAGCTGACCTGGCTGGGCGAGGACGACGTCCGCGCCGTCCTCGACCTGGTGCTCGACGCCGACCTGCGCGAGATCCACGACTGGCAGCGCCGCGCCGAACGCGCGCACTGGGTCGGCGGCCGGCGCACCGGCGACGGAGTGCCCAGCACGGCGCTCGGACCTCGCGCCGCCAGCTACCCGTCCGCCGTCCGCGACCTCGGGACGCGGCCGACCGACCGGAGCCGCGCCGAGCGGTCCTTCGAGAAGCATCCGGATCTCGCCGTCCTGTCCACCGAGTTCGACGCCCCCAGCGACCAGGTGGCGGCCGGCGCCGCGCTCGAGCGGGTGCTGCTCGCCGCGACCCGCGACGGGGTCAGCGCGTCGTTCCTGAACCAGCCGCTCGAGTACGACGACCTGCGCCGCAAGGTGCAGCGCCTCACCGGCGCCCCGGGTCATGCCCACATGATCATCCGCTTCGGCCACAGCCGCTCCCACACCGGGACCGACCGCCGCCCGGTCGCCGACTTCCTCCCGAAGGAGCAGTCATGACCACCACCCTGCGTCAGGAGATCGACCGGTGGGAGACCGAGCTCAGCAACATCGCGGACTCCAGCCAGACCGACAACTGGTTCCTGGAGGAACGCCGGCTGGCCGAGGCCCAGCACACGCTGGTCGCCTTCCGCGGCCACATCCTGCCGATCCTCGCCGGCGGGGCGGACGCGGTCGTCGTCGACGAGATCGAGCATCTGCTCGATGCCCTCGAAGACTTCCGCAACGACCTGTTCCGCACCGTGCACCCCATCGACTCGCACCGCCGGATCGCGGAGACGGTCGCCGCCCTCCGCGCGCTGGCCAACGTCGCCCTGCGGTTCGAGCAGATGCCGGCACGGCAACCGTCCTGACCTTCCTCGGCTTTCCTCGGCCTTCCTCGGCCCTGCCCCGATCAGTCGCCGCGCATCCGGCGGGCATGCCAGTCGGGCTCGGGAACGGCCGGCGTCAGACGCATCCGTACGTCGACCGCGAACGCACCGGCCGGACCGGCGACGAGCGGGTTGATGTCGAGCTCGGCCAGCTCCGGGATTTGCTCCGCGAGCCAGGCGATCCGGTGGATGACATCGACGACCGCGGCCTGGTCGGCGGCGTCCGCGCCGCGGTAACCGGCCAGCAGCGGCGCACACCGCAGCGAGCGCACCATGTCGGCCGCGTCCAGGTCGGTCAGCGGCAGACCACGCCACTGGCGGTCGGCCAGCAGATCGGTGAGCGTCCCGCCGCTGCCGGCCATCACCATCGGCCCGAACAGCTGGTCGCGCACTGCCCCGATGACGAGTTCCGTGCCGCCCGGCGCCATCGGCTGAATCACCACGTGCGGATCTTCCGCGGCAGCCGCCACATCGTCGTACGCGGCGGCCAACTGCGCCGCGTCCGCCAGGTTGATCCGCACGCCGCCGATGTCGGTCTTGTGCACGACACCCGGCGCGGCCGTCTTCAGGGCGACCGGGTACCCGGCCTGCTCCGCGGCCGCGATCGCCTCCGGGCGGGAGGAAGCGGTCAGCACCGGAATCACCGAGATTCCGGCACGACGCAACAGCTGGTTCGCGTGGCGCGGGTCCAGCCATCCCCCGTCCGGTGACTGCTCGAAGAACCGGCGCACCACACCCTGAGCGCCGGCGACGTCCACGCGCCCCAGTACCGGTACGACGCCCTGCGGCCGGGCGCGCCACTCGGCGTACCGAACGGCGTGGGCCAGGGCGCGGACCGCGCTCTCCGGGAACGGGAACACCGGCAGTCGCCGCCCATCGGGCAGCGCGATCTCCGGCGTGGCGTGCGGTGAACCGACGCAGTTCACGACGACCGGCAGGTCGGCCGGCGCGGCGACGGCGGCGATGGTGTCGTAGATGTCCTCGACCCGGCCGGCCCTGGTCACGGCGTAGTTCACCACGACGCTGTCGGCCTCACCGCTGTCGATGATCACCCGCAGCGCCTGGGCCAGGCTGTGCGGCGACGCGGCCGCGCCGAGGTCGACGGGGTTCCCGCTCGCCACGGCGCCGGCCTCCCCCAGCTGTCTTTGCACGCTTTCGCTCAGCTCGGGTAATTCGAGTCCGAGCCGGCCGGCGGCATCGGCCGCCAGGATCCCCGCGCCGCCCGCGTTGCCGACCACAGCGACCCGGCGGCCCCGTGGCAGCGGCGGCACCGCCAGCACGCGGGCCGTCTCCACCAGTTCCTCGATGGTGTCCATCCGCAGGACGCCGGACTGCGCGAACAACGCGTCCACGGCCGTCTCCGGTGTCGCCGCCGCGGCCGTGTGCGAGGCACCGGCACGCCGGCCACCCGCGGACCGCCCGCCTTTCACGACCAGGATCGGCTTGGTCCGCCCGATCATCCGGGCCAGGCCGCCGAACTTGCGCGGGTTCCCGAAGGACTCCAGGTACAGCCCGATCACGGACGTTCGCGGCTCGCCCCACCAGTGCAGCAGGACGTCGTTGCCGCTGACATCGACCTTGTTGCCGAGGGAGACGAACTCGGAGATGCCGAGCCCGGTCCGGCCGGCGTGCTCGAGCACGGCGATACCGACCGCGCCCGACTGCGCCGCGATCGCCAGCGCGCCGGGCCGGGGCGCGACCTCGGCGAACGTGGCGTTCAACCTGATCTCCGCCGCGGTGTTGACCAGGCCCAGGCAGTTCGGCCCGATCAGCCGGATGCTGTGCCGGCGGGCGACCGCGAGCATCTCGCGCTGCAGCTCGCGACCGGCCGCGCCGAGCTCGGAGAACCCGGCGGTCAGCACGACCGCGCCCCCGACGCCCGCCGCGCCGCACTGCGCCAGTACGTCGGTCACCTGCTCGGCCGGGACCGCGATCACCGCGAGATCGACCGTCCGGGGCACCGCCGCGATCGTCGGGTACGCCGCGACATCGGCGATCCGCGTCGCCCGCGGGTTCACGGCGTACGCCGTCCCGGTGAAGCCGCCGGCGACGATGTTGCGCAGTACCTCGTGCCCGATACCGCCAGGCGACCGGCCGGCGCCGATGACCGCGACCGTCCGGGGCGAGAACAGGCGCTGCAGCGAGCGGTTCTCGGCCGCCCGCTCGCGATCGGCCATCCGCTCCAGGGTCGCCGGGTGGTACGCCGTGTCGAGCACGAGCTCCACCACGCCGCTGTCGAGCCTGCGGACCTGCTCGAACCCCGAGTCGGCGAGCACCCGCAGCATCTTCGCGTTCTCCCCCAGCGTGTCGGCCCGCAGCCGCTGGATGCCGTTCTCCCGGGCAGTCGCGACGAGCTGCTCGAGCAACAGCGTCCCGATCCCCTTGCCGTGCACGGAATCCTGCAGCAGGAAGGCCATCTCGGCCTCGCCCGCCCGGAGGATCTCGTAGCTCGCAATCCCGACGACGTCCTGGCCGTACTCCGCGACCAGTGCGACGTGGCCGTCCTGCTCGGCGGCGAGGTGATGGGTGTACTCGTCGGCCATCAGCCGGCTGATACCGAAGAACCGCAGATAGATCGACAAGTCCGACACGCGGCTGTTCATCGCCTTCAGCGCCGGCTCGTCGTCCTCGCGCACCGGCCGGATCCGCACCACCGACCCGTCCGACGCCAGCACGTCCCACCCCGCGCCCGGGTGCTCCACCGCCGTCATCGCGGCTCCCTTCGACACTCCACCAGCTCACCGCGGGACCCGGGACCGGATCCAGTGCCGTTGGGTCCCGGGCCGCCGGGACCTTTGCCTCTACGGCAGCACCGCCGATTGCCGGGACGCTGAGGGCCATGGATGCGATCGACCTTGCCCGATGGCAGTTCGGGATCACCACCGTCTACCACTTCCTGTTCGTGCCGATCACCATCGGCCTGTCGGCGCTCGTGGCCGGCCTGCACACGGCCTGGTACCGGACCGGGAAGGTCAAGTACCGGCAGCTCACCCAGTTCTGGGGCAAGCTGTTCCTGGTCAACTTCGCGATGGGCGTCGTCACCGGCATCGTGCAGGAGTTCCAGTTCGGCATGAACTGGAGCGCCTACTCGAAGTTCGTCGGCGACATCTTCGGCGCCCCGCTGGCGATCGAGGGACTGCTCGCCTTCTTCCTCGAGTCGACGTTCCTCGGCCTCTGGATCTTCGGCTGGGACCGGCTGCCGAAGAAGGTGCACCTGGCGTCGATCTGGCTCGTGGCCATCGGCACCCAACTGTCGGCGTACTTCATCCTGGCCGCCAACTCGTGGATGCAGTGGCCCGTCGGCTACACCTACAACCGCGCGAGCGGCCGGGCCGAGCTGCAGGACTTCGGCGCGGTGCTGACCAACAAGGTCGCACTGGTCACCTTCCCGCACACCGTCGCCGCCTGCTTCCTGACCGGCGGCGCCTTCATGCTCGGCATCGCGCTGTGGCATCTGCTGCGCAGTGACAAGCACGGGGGGCAGGAACGCCGGGAACTGTTCCGCCCGTGCGTGAAGCTCGGCGCGATCACGGTGCTCGTCGCCGCCGCCGCGGTCTTCGTGACCGGCGACATCCAGGGCAAGATCATGACCGAGACGCAGCCGATGAAGATGGCCGCGGCCGAGGCGCTGTACGAGACGTCGCAGCCGGCCGGCTTCTCGCTGCTGACGATCGGATCGCTGGACGGCCAGCGTGAGGTGTGGTCGGTGACCGTGCCGCACGGGCTGTCGTTCCTCGCGACCGGCACCTGGAGCGGCAAGGTCGAGGGCATCAACAACCTCCAGGCTGCGTACGAGCAACGCTTCGGCCCCGGCAGCTACAAGCCCAACATCCCCGTCACCTACTGGACGTTCCGGTTGATGATCCTGTTCGGGCTGCTGTCCGCGCTGGTCGCGGTGATCGCGCTCTGGTACATCCGCAAGGACGGCCGCAAGCCGTCGCGCTGGCTCGTCCGGGCCGCGATCGCGTTGCCGCTGCTGCCGCTGGTCGCGAACAGCTTCGGCTGGATCTTCACCGAGATGGGCCGGCAGCCGTGGATCGTGTTCGGCCTGATGCAGACCCGCCACGGCGTCTCGCCGACCGTCGGCGCCGGATCGGTGCTGACCTCGATGATCACCTTCACGCTGCTGTACGCCGTTCTCGCGGTGATCGAGGTCCTGCTGCTGCTCCGGTTCGCCCGGACCGTGCCGCAGACACCGCGCGCCGACGCACCCGAGCCCGACACCGCCTTCCTGTACTGAGGAGTCGACCGTGGAACTCACCGACATCTGGTTCCTGCTGATCGCGGTCCTGTGGACCGGCTACCTCGTGCTCGAGGGCTTCGACTTCGGCGTCGGCATGCTGCTGCCCGCAGTCGCCAAGGACCCCGTCGACCGCCAGGTCACGCTCCGGACCATCGGCCCGGTCTGGGACGGCAACGAGGTCTGGCTGCTGGTCGCCGGCGGCGCCACCTTCGCGGCCTTCCCGTTCTGGTACGCGAGCCTGTTCTCCGGCTTCTACCTCGCCCTGCTGGTCATCCTGGTCGCGCTCATCGTGCGCGGCATCGCCCTGGAGTACCGCAACAAACTCCACGACGAGGCCTGGCACCGGCGCTGGGACCTCGCGATCGTGATCGGCAGCGCCGTACCGGCCTTGCTCTGGGGCGTGGCCCTGGCCAACATCGTGCGCGGAGTACCGCTGAACGCGAACCACGACTTCACCGGTACGTTCTTCACCCTGCTCAACCCGTACGCACTGCTCGGCGGGCTGACCACGCTGGTCCTGTTCGCCCTGCACGGCGCGATCTTCCTCGCGCTCAAGACACACGGGCCGGTCCGCGACCGCGCCCGCGCGCTGGTGCTGCCGCTGGGCGGCGCGACCGTACCGCTGGCCGCGCTCTTCCTGATCTGGACCCAGTCGTACGACGGCTCGTGGATCACCTGGGCGCTGGCGCTGCTGGCGGCGGTCTGCCTGCTCGGCGGCATCCTTGCGTCGCGGGCAGGACGCGACGGTCTCGGCTTCCTCGGTACGGCGGCCACCATCGTCCTCGCCGCGGCGACACTGTTCGTCACGCTCTACCCGGACGTGCTGCCCTCGACGACGAACGCGGCGTACAGCCTCACCACGACCAACGCCGCGTCCACGCCGTACACGCTGAAGATCATGACCTGGGTCGCGGTGGTCTTCACGCCGATCGTGCTGCTCTACCAGGGCTACACGTATTGGGTCTTCCGCCGGCGGCTCACCCGTGACGACATCCCCCGCGTGAAGGTGGCCTGATGCCGGCCGTCGATCGGCGATTGCTCCGGCACACCCGCAGCACCAGGGCCTTGATGCTGCTGTCGGTCGTGATCGGCACCGCGCAGGCCGTACTCATCCTGCTCCAGGCCTCTCTGCTCGCAGGAATCATCGCCGACGCCTTCCTCGGCGGGCTCGACATCGATGGGCTCCGCGGTCCGCTGGCGGTGCTGGCCGCCACCTTGCTCAGCCGGGCGGCGCTCGCGTGGGTCGCGGAGGTGGTCGCGCAACGGTGCTCCGCCGCGGTCAAGTCCGAGCTGCGGATGCGATTCCTCGACAAAATCGTTGCTCTGGGCCCGCGGTGGCTGACCGGCGAGCGCAGCGGTGAGCTCACCACGCTGGCGACTCGCGGCATCGACGCCCTGGACGACTACTTCGCCCGGTACCTGCCGCAACTCGTGCTCGTCGGCATCGTCCCACTCGTGGTCGCGGCCCGCATGCTGGCGGCGGACTGGCTGAGCGCCGTCATCGTCGTGGTGACGCTGCCGCTGATCCCGGTCTTCATGGTCCTGGTCGGTCTCACCACCAAGGCCGCGACCGCCCGGCAATGGGAGACCATCCAGACACTCGCGCATCATTTCCTCGACGTCCTCGCCGGCATCGGCACGTTGAAGGTCTTCGGCCGGTCCCGCGCCCAGGTCGAGACGATCCGGCGGCTCGCCGACCGGCAACGACGGACGACGCTCGCCACCCTGCGGATCGCGTTCCTGTCCTCCCTGGTGCTCGAACTGGTCGCGACGCTGTCCGTCGCGCTGGTCGCGGTCTCGGTCGGGCTCCGGCTCGTGGACGGCCGCCTCGACCTCGAAACGGCACTGCTCGTCCTCATCCTCGCGCCGGAGGCCTACCTGCCGCTGCGGCTGCTCGGCACGCACTACCACGCCGGCGCCGAAGGACTCGCCGCAGCCGACCAGCTGATCACGGTGATCGAGCAGGAGACCCCGGAGCCCGGCCACGAGTCGGCCGATCCCGCGGCCGGGATCACCCTCCGAGGTGTCACGGTTCAGGGTCGCGAGGAAGCTGCCGGTCCGGGCGCGCTCGACGACGTGTCGCTCGTCATCGCGCCCGGCCGGGTCACCGGCATCGTCGGGCCCAGTGGCGGCGGGAAGTCCACGCTCCTCGGCCTGCTCCTCGGGACAGTCCGGCCGGATCGCGGCCAGGTTCTTGCCGGGAGCATCGATCTCGCCGGCGCCGACCTCGAGCGCTGGCGGCAGAACGTCGCCTGGCTGAGCCAGGACCCGACCCTGTTCGCCGGAACGGTTGCCGACAACATCGAGCTGGGCGCCTCCTCGGACGAGGCCGCCGTACGACGGGCGGCGCAGGCAGCGCGGGTCGACGTACCGCTGGACCTCGTGCTCGGCGAGCGGGGCGCCGGTGTCTCCGCCGGGCAGCGCCGGCGGATCGCGCTCGCCCGGGCGATCCTCCGCGACGCTCCCCTGCTGCTGCTCGACGAACCGACCGAGAGCGTCGACCCGGCCACCGAGCAGGCGCTCCTCGAATCGCTCCCGGCAGCATTCGCGGGACGCACCGTCGTTCTCGTCACGCACCGCCCCGCGCTGCTGGAGCTGTGCGACCACGTCGTCCAGCTCGACCGTACGGCGGTAGCGGCATGACGACGCTGCGGTGGCTGGCGACCGTCGCACGCCCCGAGCTCCGGCGGCTCAGCGCCGCCGCGCTGCTCGGCGTACTCGCGATGGCCTGTTCGATCGGCCTGATGGCGACCTCGGCCTGGCTGATCTCGCGCGCCGCCCAGCATCCGCCGGTGCTGTACCTGACCGTCGCGATCGTCGCGGTCCGCGCCTTCGGCATCGGGCGCGGCGTGCTGCGGTACGCCGAACGGCTGGTCGGGCACGATGCCGCCTTCAGGGTCCTCGGCCGGACCCGTGTCCAGGCCTGGATCGATCTCGACCGCGCCGCGCCCGCGGGCCTCGGCGGGTCCCGCGCCGGCGACCTGCTGACGCGGGTGACGCGGGACGTCGACGCGATCCAGGACCTGCTCGTCCGGGCACTGCTCCCGATCGCGATCAGCCTGATCACCGGTATCGCCACCGTCGCGTTGCTCACCGCACTCCTCCCGGCAGCGGGTGCGGTCCTCCTGCTCGGGCTCGTCGCGGCCGGAGTCGGAGGCCCGGCGGCCTCGCTCCTGTTGTCCGCCCGGGCCGAGCGCCGTTACGCGCCGGCCAGGGCCACACTCACCACCAGCGTCCACGAGTTGCTGACCGGCCTCGCCGACCTGACCGCGTACGGCGAGACCGACGAACGACTGCAGCGGATCCGGCAGCAGGACACCCGCCTGACGGGCATCCTGCGGCGCTCGGCGTCGTCGGCCGGAGCCGGCGCGGCCGTCGCGAACGCGGCACTCGCCTGCACCGTCACGGCCGAGATCCTCGTCGGCGTCCCCGCCGTACGCGACGGACGACTCGCAGGCGTCCTGCTCGCCGTCCTGGTCCTCACACCGCTGGCGGCGTTCGAGCTCGTCACCCCGCTGCCCGCGGCGGCGCGCTATCTGGTGCGCGGCCGGCAGGCGGCGGACCGATTGCGGGCACTGAGCGATCTCCCGGTCCCATCTGTTGCCTGGGGCACCGAAAAGGCCGACACCGTGGCCGACACCGTGGCTGACACTGCCGCCGGCACGCTGTCGGCCCGGCAGGTCACCGTGCGCTGGCCCGGCGCCGCCGCTCCGGCGCTCAGCACGTTCGACCTCGACCTGCGGCCCGGACGGCGGATCGGGCTGATCGGGCCCAGCGGTTCCGGGAAGAGCACGCTCGCCGCGACGTTGATGGGCTTCCTCGCGCCCGAGTCCGGCCAGGTCACCTTCGGCGGGACAGAGCTCGCCGCGCTCGACGAAGCGTCGTACCGCCGGCAGGTCGTGCTGTGCGGTCAGGACGACCACGTCTTCGACGCCACCGTCCGCGCGAACCTGCTGATCGGCGATCCCGGCGCCACCGACGAGCAACTCCTCGACGTGCTCGACCGAGTCCGCCTCGGGCCCTGGGTCCGACGCCAACCTGAGCGGCTGTCCACCACCGTCGGGGAACGCGGCACCCGCATCTCCGGCGGCGAACGCCAGCGCCTGGTGCTCGCCCGCGCGCTGCTCGCCGATCCCGCCGTGCTCGTCCTCGACGAACCCACCGCCCACCTCGACGGCCCGACCGCCGACGCCCTGATCCAGGACATCACCCACGCCACCGAGGGGCGGACCACGCTCCTCATCACCCACCGGTACCGCGATCTCGAGGCCGTCGACCAGATCGTCGACCTCGCGGAGGAGAACTCGTGCACGAACTCACTGGAAAACCCCTGTCCGCCGAGGAAGTCGCCGACCTGGACGCCTACTGGCGCGCGGCCAACTACCTCGCCGCCGGCCAGATCTACCTACTCGGCAACCCGCTCCTGACCGAGCCGCTCCAGGCGGAGCACATCAAGCCGCGGCTGCTCGGCCACTGGGGTACGACGCCCGGCCTCAACATGCTCTACACCCACCTCAACCGGGTGATCCGCCGCCGCGAACTGACCATGATGTACGTCATCGGACCCGGCCACGGCGGTCCGGCGATCGCGGCGAACACCTGGCTCGAAGGCAGCTACAGCGACACCTACCCGGACGTGTCCCGCGACGCGGCCGGCATGGCTCGCCTGTTCCGCCAGTTCTCGTTCCCCGGCGGCATCCCGAGCCACGTGGCGCCCGAACTGCCCGGCTCGATCCACGAGGGCGGCGAGCTCGGATACTCGCTCAGCCACGCGTACGGCGCCGCACTCGACAACCCGGACCTCGTCGTCGCGTGCGTGATCGGCGACGGCGAGGCCGAGACCGGCCCGCTCGCGGCGTCGTGGCACTCGAACAAGTTCCTCGACCCGCGGACCGACGGCGCCGTCCTGCCGATCCTGCATCTCAACGGGTACAAGATCGCCAACCCGGCGGTGCTGGCGCGGATCGGCGACGACGAGCTCACCCGGCTGCTGGAGGGGTACGGCTACCGGCCGTACCTGGTCGACGGCGCGGAACCCGAGCACGTCCACCAGTCCCTCGCCCTCACCCTCGACCAGGCGCTCGACAACATCGCGGCGATCCAGGCCGAGGCGCGGACGCACGACGGGGTGGCCCGCCGTCCCTGGCCGATGATCGTGCTGCGGACGCCGAAGGGCTGGACGGGTCCGCGCGAGGTCGACGGCGTACCGGTGGAAGGGACGTGGCGGTCGCACCAGGTGCCGCTGTCCGGCGTACGGACGTCGCCGGAGCACCTGCGGATGCTGGAGGACTGGCTGCGCAGTTACCGGCCGGAGGAGCTGTTCGACGCGGACGGCAGACCGGTGGAGCGGCTGCTCCGGCAGGTACCGCAGCCCACGCGGCGGATGGGGTCGAGCCCGCACAGCAACGGCGGCCTGCTCCGGCGCGACCTCGATCTGCCCGACGTCGCGCGGTACGCCGTACCGGTCGAGACGCCTGGTCAGACCGACCACGAGCCGACCCGGGTGCTCGGGGACTACCTGCGGGACGTGATGCGCGCCAACCTGCCGCACCGCAACTTCCGGGTCTTCGGGCCCGACGAGACCGCGTCGAACCGGCTGGACGCGCTCTACGAAGTCACCGGCAAGGCCTGGAACGCCGAAGTGCTGCCGACCGACGAGCATCTCGCCGTCGACGGCCGCGTGATGGAGATCCTGAGCGAGCACACCTGCCAAGGCTGGCTGGAGGGATACCTGCTGACCGGACGGCACGGCTGGTTCTCCTGCTACGAGGCGTTCGTGCATCTCGTCGACTCGATGGCCAACCAGCACGCGAAGTGGCTCAAGGTCACCCGTGCCCTCCCCTGGCGCCGGCCGCTTGCCTCACTCAACTATCTGCTCACCTCGCACGTGTGGCGACAGGACCACAACGGCTTCTCGCACCAGGACCCCGGCTTCATCGACCACGTCGTCAACAAGAAAGCCGAAGTCATCCGGGTCTACCTGCCGCCGGACACCAACACGCTGCTCGCGACGGCCGACCACTGCCTGCGCAGCAAGGACTACATCAACGTCGTCGTCGCCGGGAAGCAGCCGCAGGCCGACTGGCTCGGGCCCGAGGCCGCCGCGCTGCACTGCGCCCGTGGTCTCGGAGTCTGGGAGTTCGCGAGCAACGACGACGGCACCCCCGACGTCGTGATGGCCTGCGCCGGCGACGTGCCAACAATGGAGACGCTCGCCGCCGTCGGCCTGCTGCGCGAACACCTGCCGGCGCTGAAGATCCGCGTCGTCAACGTCGTCGACCTGATGCGGCTGCAGCCCGCGAGCGAACACCCGCACGGCCTGGCCGACGCCGACTTCGACGCGCTGTTCACCACGGACAAGCCGATCATCTTCGCCTACCACGGCTACCCCTGGCTGATCCATCGGCTCACCTACCGGCGGTCGAACCACGAGAACCTGCATGTGCGCGGCTACAAGGAGGAGGGCACCACGACGACGCCCTTCGACATGGTGGTGCGCAACGACCTCGACCGGTTCCACCTGGCGCTCGACGTGATCGACCGGGTGCCCGGTCTCGGGCAGCGCGCCGCCGACGTCCGCCAGTGGCTGATCGACCAGCGGGCCCGGCACCACGCCTACATCCTCGAGCACGGCGAGGACCTGCCCGAGATCCGCAACTGGCACTGGAGGACGCCATGAGCACCAAGAAGGTTGTCGCCGGCATCGACGGCCGGCCCGACTCCGACAACGCGATCCGCTGGGCGGCCGCCGAAGCCGCCGCCCGCGGAGCGGCCCTGCACCTGGTGCACGCGTTCGTCTGGGCGGAGTTCCGGGGCGTCCCCCTCGGCTCGAGCGACATGGCGCCGGGACTGCGGGCGCAGGCCGCCCAGATCGTCGCGGACGCGGTCGAGCTGGCGCGGAAGTTCGAGCCCGGCCTGGAGGTCGTCGGAGAGCGCGTCGACGGCTTCCCGGCCGCCGTACTGCTGACGGAGTCGCGGCACGCCGATCTCATCGTGATCGGCAGCCGGGTCACCGGACGGCTGCTCAGGCTGATCGTCAGCTCGGCCGGTACCGAACTCGCGGCGCGCGCACACTGCCCGGTGGTCGTCGTCCGGCCCACCGACGACGCGCTCGCCGGCAGCCGCGTCGTCATCGCGTACGACGGCTCGCGGGCCGCCGACGTCGCGGTCGACTTCGGGCTCGACTACGCGCGGCGGCGCGGGCTGCCCGCCCGCATCGTCGCGGTCCTCGAAGCGGACGAGGACGACGACCACGAGCTGCTCGCCGGGGTCCGGCAGCACGCGCTCGCCGCCGACACCGAACTCGTCGAGGTGACCGGCCATCCGTCGGAACTGCTGCTCGAATGGTCCGCCGACGCCGAGTTGCTGGTGGTCGGATCCCGCGGTCGCGGCGGCTTCCGCGGCCTCGTGCTCGGCTCGGTGAGCCAGACCATGCTGCACCAGGCGCCCTGCCCGGTCGCGGTCATTCCGCACGCGGCGATCGAACGTCCCGCGTAGCCGGGTCGTTCGGCACTGCCACGCAGCCGGCGCCGGCTGGTGTCCTTGGAGTGACCGAAGGAGGTCCTGATGTCCAAGAACGTACTCGTCGCGTACGCCAGCAAGTCAGGCGCGACCGCCGGCATCGCCGAGGCGATCGGGGCCGAACTGCGGGCGCACGGGCACGACGTCGACGTGCTCGACGTCAACCGCGTGCAGGACCTCGCCCGGTACGACGTGGTGGTGCTGGGCAGCGCCATCTACATCCGCCGGTGGCGCAAGGAGGCCGTACGGTTCCTGCGCCACAACGTCGACGCGCTCCGCGAGCGTCAGGTGTGGCTGTTCCACAGCGGCCCGGTCGGACCCGACAAGGATCAGGACCAGGACATGCCGCCGGCCGTCCGCCACCTCGCGCACGAGATCGGCGCGACGCCCGCCATGACGTTCGCCGGCCGTCTCGAACCGGACACCGCCAAGGGATTCCTGGCCCGCCGCCTCGCCACCGGCAACCTCGCCGGCGACTCCCGCGACTGGGACAAGATCCGTGCCTGGGCAGCCGACATCAGCGCCGCCGTCGAGGCCACCGAACGCAGCACCTGGCACCGTCCCGCAACCAGCCAGTCCCCGAATCACGCCGCCCGTCCCCCGGCCGGGCACTTCCTCGACTGACCGGAGCCGAGGCGGGCACGCCGTCACCATGCGGTCCCCGGTGACGGTGGCCGGTCACGACATGTTGGAGTGGGATGTGGGGCTGGGAGCTCCCGGCTCTGCGCGGGGCGGGGCCGGCGCTGGACGTGTGAGGGTGCGGCGGAGGAGAGTCAGCAGGGGGGGAAGGAGTCAGGTCATGAAGCTTCACGCCACGTGTCTCGACCATGTTGTGCTGAACGTGTCCGACGTCGATGCGAGCCGGCGGTGGTGGTCGGCGCTGACCGGCGTACACGCGACGCTGGACCATGAGGGCGAGGTGTCGTTCGTCGTCGGCGGGCAGGCGATCCGGCTCCGCGCGGGTACGCCGGCACCGCGGGGATCGATCGGCGTCTGCCTGATCGCGGACGCCTCGATCGACGCCCTGTACGAGCGCGCCGAGCAGTTGCACGCCGCCCACGGCTCGGTCCATCCACGCACGACAGCCACCGCGCCCGCGCAGGCGCTCACCCTGGAGGACCCCGACGGCTACCAGGTGGAACTCGCCACCTTCACCCCGGAAGGTCCCGGTTGAGTCGTGCCCTAGCTGCGGTTCTGTTTCTTCGCGTGCTCGACGGCGAAGACGGCGGCCTCGGTGCGGCGTTCCAGGTCGAGTTTGCGTAGCAGTGAGGACACGTAGTTCTTCACGGTCTTCTCGGCCAGGTACAGCGACTGGGCGATCTGGCGATTGGTCTTGCCCTCGGCGATCTCGGCGAGGATGCGACGCTCTTGCTCGGTCAGCGACGCGTACCGCGGGTCCTCGGCCTCGGCCGGGTGCCGCAGCCGCTCGAGCACCTTCACCGTCATCGACGGGTCGAGCAGCGACTCACCGGCCGCCAGCCGGCGGACGGCGTCGATGAGTGCCTGGCCGTTGATCTGCTTGAGCAGGTACCCAGCCGCGCCGGCCATGATCGCGGTGAACAGCGCCTCGTCGTCGGAGAACGAGGTCAGCATCAGGCAGGCGGGCGGATCGTCCATCTGCGAGCGCACCTCGCGGCACACGCTGATGCCGTCGCCGTCGGGCAGCCGCACGTCCAGGACCGCGACATCGGGCCGGACAGCGGGGATGCGGGCGACCGCCTCCGCGGCCGTCGCCGCGTCGCCGACGACCTCGATATCCGGCTCCGCGTCGAGCAGCTGGTGCAGGCCGAGCCGCACCACCTCGTGGTCGTCGAGAAGGAACACCTTGATGGTCATCATCGTCTCCTTGGCTTCACGCCGTATCCCGCCCCAGCCGGGCGCTCGCTTCAGCATGCCGCTGGCTCCACCGTACTGCCAGGGACCTCGGACCCGACCGCCCCGGGACCTTCGGCGCGTGCCGTCCGGCCCGTCCGGGAGTGACCTCGGACCCTGCCCGCACGGACGTCCGGCTGATTGGCTGGACCTGTTGGGTGGAACTGACAGTTCGACCGGAAAGGCAGACCGATGGACACACAGACCGCAGGCGGGCCGAGCAGCCTCGGCACCCGGATCCGGCACCGCCGGCAGGCCCTCGGTCTGAGCACCGCGGAGGTCGCCGAACGCGCCACCCTCACCACCGACCGCATCGACCAGATCGAGACCCGGCCGTTCGCGCTGACCGGAGCCGAGCTGCTCCGGCTGGCCCACGCCCTCGACTGCACGGTCGAGGAGCTGACCGGACCGCGGCACCCGGCGACCTCGCACCAGCCGCCGATCGCCCCTGTCCTCGAGCCGATGCGGCAGGAGGAGTGCATCGTCCTGATCCGGTCCGGCTCGGTCGGGCGGATCGCGTACACCGGGATCGACGAGGTCGTCGTGATCCCGGTCAACTACTGCTACCGCAACGAGCTGATCATCTTCCGCACCGCGGCCGACAGCGCCGTCGCACAGTTCGACCTGGAGCCGATCGCGTTCGAGCTCGACCTGTTCGACGAGGGCATGCGGGACGGCTGGAGCGTCCTGGTCAACGGCCATGTCCGCCCGGCCACCGACGCCGAGACCGACGCCGCCCGCGGCCACGTCGACCCCTGGGCCGGCGGCGCCCGCGAGACCTACATGGTCATCGACCCGCGCCGGATCACCGGCCGCCGCATCCGCTCCTGGTAGTCGCGGGCCCCGCCGGACGGTCGGGGTCACACGTCCAGCTCGTGCTCGCGGAGGCGGGCGCGGGCTTCGTCGAAGTCCTCGCGGGTGATCTCACCGGCGGCGTACCGGCGTTCGAGGATGTCCAGCGGCGACGGGAGGGCCGGCGGCCGGCGGGGTGGTTGCCGGATCATCCGGACCGCCGCCACGGCCGCGACGCCCACCACGAGGATCCACAGGACGAGCACCAGGACCGACCAGAAGGCCGCGTCCGCAGTCGAGTAGTGCATCAACGTCGGTCCCTCCTATCCGGCAACCCGCGCCGAACCGGTCAGCAGCCGGCCGAGTTCCTCGCCCCAGCGCCGGGCGCGCTCGAGCTCGACGTCGCGGATCGGCCCGGTGGTGTCGCTCACGAAGAAGCTCTCGGACGTGCCGAGCATCCGGTAGCCCATCCGGCGCAGCAGCTTCGCCGCCGACCGCGCCGCCGAGCCCGGCAGGTGCCGCACCTTGGCGATCCGGGTGTCGAAGGTCGTCACCCGCAGGCTGTCCGGGCGGCTCCCGTCCGCGCGCTCGAGCGCGCCGAGCCACTCGCGGATGCCGACCTCGATCGGCATCACCACATCGGCCTGCTGCACCGCGCCCTGGCGCGTCGACAGCCGGCTCATCGAGAACGCATGCGTCGGTCCGCCGACGACCAGCAGCCGGACGTCGCCGGGGACGACGTCGGGCGCCCGGTTCACCGGCACGGTGTCGGCCGCGACGTAGCGCCGCAGCCCGTCGCGGATCGCCCGCGCGATCCGCTCGGTGTTGCCGAACATCGTCTCGTACACGATCAGCGCACGACCACGCTCGGACATGACTCCTCCTCCTGTCAGGTCGCCGGAACGACGGAGCCGACCCGCCGGGCCACGACCGGGTGTTCCTGCTCCGCCTCGGTCAGGTGATGCGGGACGATCGCGACCGGGCAGGTCATCGCAGCCGTCGACCGGCGCGCGACCGGGTCGATCGGCAACGGGCCGCTGTGCGCGCCGACGACCACCAGACCGACCTCGCTGCTCTCGTGCACCAGCGCCGCGGCCGGCGGCCGGCTGCTCAGGAACCGGGTCACCTTCACGGTCGGGAACCGGCTGGTCCACGGCGCGAGCCGCTCCGACAACACGTACTCGGCCCGGCTGATCCACGAGCATTCCGGATCCTCGTCGACGAACGGGCGCTCGGCCGGCAGCCCGGCGTGCACCACGATCAGGTCGCCCTCCCGGGCCGCCGCCTCGCCGAACGCGAACTCCAGCGCCTCCGCGGACAGCGCCGTACCGTCGATGCCGACGGCAACCTTCCGGTCGAGCAGCGACGGCTTCCAGGACAGCGGTACGACGACCACCGGGCAACCGGCCCGCGCCGTCAGCGTGAGGTTCGCCTGGGTGTGCACCAGTCGCTGCGGACCGCGGCTCCGGGATCGTCCGACCACCAGCATCCGCGCGTTCCGCGCCGCGTGGGCGAGCACCCGCGAGCGCGAGCCCTCACCGGCGACGGCGGCCAACTCCAGCCCGTACCCGTTGCGGTGCCGCAGGTGGGCGACCGCCGTACGCAACGCCGCGTCGGCCATCTCGGCCGGCGGCTTCGGTGCGTACGCCGTCATCGGCGTGGCCAAGCCGTGCGCGGAGTACGGCGCCACCAGCACCAGCTCGGCGCCGAACCGCAATGCCTCCGCCGTGGCGTAGTCCACCACCCGGAGGTTCTCCGCGGTCCCGTCGACCTCGACCACAACGGGCCCGGTCCGGTTCCAGGCATTCATCTGTCTCACCTCATACTTGAACGGGTACGACGGCCAGGGGGCACGTCGCGTGATGCAGGGCGCCGCGGGTCACCGAACCGAGCAGGACGGACATCAGCCGCGTGCGGTGCCGGCTGCCGACGACGAGCAGCTGCGCGTCGGCCTCCTCGGCGCCGGTGACGACGCCGTCGACCGCATGGCCGCGCCGGGCCTCGATCTGGACGGGCGTGTCCGGGTACTTGTTCTGCCACTCCGCGGCAAGGTTCTCGAGGTGCCGCTGCGCGTTCTCCGCCCATTCGGCACCGGCTCCGGAGGAATTCATCGCGTCCCAGCTGTAGACGGCCGGCAGGTCCCACACGTGCAGCAGACGAACCGGCAGGTTCCGTTCCGCGGCGGCCTCGATCGCGAACTCGATCACCGGGGTGTTGTCGTCCGCGTCGTCGACGGCGACGACCACCGGTCCAGCGTGGTCGGTGGGCTTCCAGCCCGGCGGCACGATCACGACCGGCATCATCAGGTGGGCCGCATGGGTCACGACCGCCTCCGAGGTGGAGCCGATCAGCAACCGCTTGAACGTCCCCAGTCCGCGCCGGCCGACAACCAGCATCCGGCTTCCGGCGGCCGCGTCGACCAGTGTGCGGGCCGGCGGGCCGACCAGCAGGCCGGCCTCGTGGTCGAGCGCCCCCGGGGTGTCGTCCAGGTAGGTCTGGACCTGGCCGACGAGTTCCGTCGATGCGTCGTCCACCGCGTCCGGCTCCCAGCCACGGGCGTGCCGCAGCCGGTCGTCGATCACGTGCACGGCCTGGAGGGGCTCCTGCCGGAGCAACGACTCCTGCAGGGCCCACTCCAGTGCACCGGTGTCACGCCAGGAGCCGTCGACCCCGACCTGGACGACCGGCCGCGCGGTCATCGTGTTCACTGCAGCCACGGGTACTTGCGAACGAAGTTCAGGCTGCTCCACCACCTGCCCAGACCCCACCAGCTGCCGGCGGCGACCAGTGCGAGGGCGACCAGGGTGATCGCGCCGAGGATGTGCTCGTCCAGGGCCGGGTTGTTCTCCGGCGGCAAGTTGGCCGACCACATCAGCAGGTACAGCAGCGCGCCGCTGACGGCGGCGATCCGCATACCGATCCCGAGGGTCAGTGCGAAGCCGATACCGGCCAGGCCGACCATGAACAGCGGGGTGACCCACCAGTCACCGACCAGCGACTGGTAGAAGTCGGCCAGCGGCCCGGAGGTGCCCTTGCCCAGGAAGCCCGCGGTCGGGTCGCCGCCGTCGATCCAGCCCTTGCCGGACGGGGTCGCGTAGCCGAAGCCGAACAGCTTGTCGAAGAACGCCCACAGGAAGGTCAGGCCGAACGCGATCCGCAGGACCGCGAAGGTCCGGCCGGCCGCCGTGGTGATGATCGGGTAGCGATCACCGTCGGGCTCCATGCTCGGAGCGGGGATGTGACGCCGTTGCGTCGTGGTGCTCATGGTCTCGTCCTTTCCATCGATCCTTCATCTCGATCGTGGGCGATCGCGGGCTCGACGTTCAGAGTCGTGACACCCCAGCCGCCGGTGCCGAACGGCCCGTGGGTCCCGGGACGTATGCCGCTGCCCGGCGGGAGGCCCGCGGGCAGACGCTGGAATCCCAGAACCGCAGGCACGGAGGTAGCGATGCTGACCGACCAACTGACGTCCGCCGCACTGGGCGTACTGCTGCACGCGGCCGGGACGGCGCCGGGTCTGCACGTACCGAGCCCGTGGCGCGCCGAGGTCGACGGCCACCTCGTCGACCTCTACCTCGACGACGAGCCGGCGACCCCCGACGTGGTCGCCCGGGTACGCCGGATCGCGACCGGCGCGGCGGTCTTCAACCTGCGCTGCGCCGCCGCGTCGCTGAGCTTCGACAGCTGGGTCAGTCTGTATCCGTACCCGCACGATCCCGGCCTCGCCGCCCGCATCCTGGTCGAGCCCACCGGCCTGCCGGACCGCGAGCTGCAGCAGCTCTACACCGCGATCCTGTCCCGGGACGTCGCCCGCCCGGCGACGCCACCGGACGAGCAGCTCCGCCGAATGCTCGCCCGCGCCGCCGCGATCGAGGACGCGCAGCTGATCTGGCTTCCGGTCGACTCGCTGGCGGTCGTCGTCACGAACGGCGCCGAACCCGCCGACCAGATCCGGGCCGGGATCGCCCTGGAGCGCGTCCTGCTCACCGCCACCGCACACGACGTGCGGGCCGACTGCCTGAACCACACCCTGATCCGCTTCGGGGAGCGGACCGGAACGGACCGGAGATGATCGCCGAACTGACCGAGGACGAGGTCGGCATCCTGCTGACCGCCGCCGTCCACGCCCCGTCCATGCACAACACCCAGCCCTGGCGTTTCGAGGTCCACGGCCCGGTCGTCGACGTACTGCTCGACGAGGAACGTGGCCTGCCCTTCGAGGACGTCTCCGGTCGCGGCGCCCATCTCGGCATCGGCGCCGCGGTGTTCAACCTCCGGGTCGCGGCCGCCATGCTCGGCCACGAGACCCGCTTCGCGACGTCTCCCGATCCGGCCCGGCCCGAGATCAAGGCCCGGGTCTACCTGGACGGCCGTGGGACGCCGGTCCCCGATCTCAGCTGCCTGTACGGCGAGGTGGCGCAGCGACACACGTACCGCGGGCCGTTGCTCGATCACCCCGTCCACCCGGCCGTACGGCGCGAACTCGACGAGGCCGCCCGCAGCGAAGGAGCCGAGCTGCACTGGCTCGAGCCGCCGGACATCTCCGGTCTGCGAGTCCTGCTCCACCAGGCCGACGCCGAGGACGGCTACGACGAGGACCGCCGCCAGGAGCGGGAGACCTGGATCGGCGGCGACCGGTCGGGCGACGGAGTCCCCGAGCGCGCGCTGGGCCCGCAGCCGGTCCGGCAGTCCTTCGTCCGCGACCTGTCCGCCGGCTTCGACAGCACGCATCGCAGCCAGGCTGTCTACGAGACGGCTCCGGCCATCGTCGTACTCAGCACTCACGACGAGGACACCGACGCCTGGACACGGGCCGGTCTGGCCCTGCAGCGGGTGCTGCTCGTGGCCACGTCGTACAACCTCAGGGCGTCGTTCCTCGACCAGCTCCTCGAGCGTCCGGCACCACGCGCCCAGGTCCGCGAGCTCATCGGCGGCCGGTGGCCGCAAATGGTGCTGCGGATCGGTTATCCCGCACAGACCGACGGCCACGCCGGCCGCCGGGACTGGCACGAGTCCTTCGACCGGTGGTTCTAGACAAGGAGATCCCATGACCACGCAGCCCGCCCCGATCGTCGTCGGGTACGACGGTTCGACCGGCAGTCAGAGCGCCCTTCGCTGGGCCACCGCGGAGGCCGTCCGGACGATGGCACCGCTCCGGCTCGTCGAAGCGTTCGAACTCGTCATCATCACCCGGCCCTCACCCGGTCACGTCGTACCGCTTGAGGCGGTCCGGACGGCCCGCCAGACGGGCCTCGACGCCGTCGCCGAGAACGTTCGTCTGCACCATCCCGGTCTCACCGTGGAGACACGGCTCGAGGGGGGACCCGCGGCGCGGGCCCTGATCGACGCCGCCGAGGAGGCCCGCACGGTCGTCCTCGGCTCGCGCGGACTGGGCGGCTGGAGCGGTCTCCTGGTCGGCTCGGTCGCCGTTCAGGTGACCACGCACGCGCAGTGCCCGGTCGTCGTGATCCCGCACGAGCAACAGCAGCGCGCGCCCCGGGCAGCGACCGTGGTCGTCGGCGTCGACGGCTCGAAGGCCTCGGCGAAGGCGATCGACTTCGCGTTCGACCAGGCCGAGGCCATGCACGGCGAGGTCGTCGCGGTGCACGCGTGGACGAGCCCGTTCCTGACCTACGACGACGGCGCGTCGATGCTGCAGTTCGACGAGGCGAAGGTCCGCGAGGAGGCCCGGTTGCTCGTCGCGGAGTCCGTGGCGGGCGCGGCGGCCGACCATCCGGACGTGCACTGGACCACCGAACTGACGATGGGCGCCGCCGCCCAGGCCCTGGTCCGGCGCGCCGAATCCGCGGACCTGGTCGTCGTCGGCTCGCGCGGCCGGGGCGGCTTCACCGGCCTGCTGCTCGGGTCCGTGGGCCAGACGGTGCTGCACCACGCCCACTGCCCGATCGCCGTCGTGCGCTGAGTGCTCCGCAATGAACCGCGGTCCGCGACGACTCGTCGCGGACCGCGGTTCGTTGTGGTGTCAGTTGTGCTGTCAGAAGCCTTCCTCCCCGAACAGCGCGACCTTCAGCGCGCCCGTGGTGGCCGGGTCGGCGAACACGTCGTACGCGTCCTGCATCTCGTCGAGGCCGAACCGGTGGGTGATCAGGCCGGGCAGCTGCAGCCGGCCGGCAGCCAGCATCGACAGCAGACGCGGCGTGGAGAACGTGTCGACCAGACCGGTCGTGATGGTCACGTTCCGGATCCACAGGTCTTCCAGGTGCAGCGTCGCCGGAGCGCCGTGGACACCGACGTTCGCGACGGTGCCGCCCGGGCGGACGAGGCGGGTGCAGAGCTCGAAGGTGGCTGGTACGCCGACCGCCTCGATCGCCACGTCGGCGCCGAGCCCGCCGGTCAGCTCGCGAACCTTCGCCTCGACGTCCTCGTCCGGACCGAGCGCCAGATCGGCGCCGCGGTCGAGCGCGGCCTTGCGCCTGGAGTCGGCGGCGTCGACGACCACGACCCGCGCGGGGGTGAACAGCTTGCTGGTGGCCAGCGCCGCCAGTCCGATCGGCCCCGCGCCGACGATCACGACGGTGTCGCCAGGAGCGACGCCGCCGTTCAGGACGCCGACCTCGTACGACGTCGGCAGGATGTCGGCCAGCAGCACCGCTTCCTCGTTGCTGACGTTGTCCGGCAGCTTGTACATCGACCGGTCGGCGAACGGAACGCGGACCTGCTCGGCCTGGGTGCCGTCGATCAGGTGGCCGAGGATCCAGCCGCCACCGCCGAGGCACTGCCCGTAGTGGCCTTGCCGGCAGTACTCGCACCGGCCGCAGGCCGTGATGCAGGAGATCAGGACCCGGTCGCCGACCGCCACGCCGCGGACGCCGTCGCCGACGGCCGTGATCGTGCCGACCGCCTCGTGCCCGAGGATCCGCCCGGGCTCGACGGTGGGCACATCGCCTTTCAGGATGTGCAGGTCGGTGCCGCAGATCGTCACCGCGTCGACGCGCACGATCGCGTCCTCGGGATCCTGGATCACCGGATCCGGCACGTCGTGCCAGCTCCGCTTGCCCGGACCGTTGTAAACCAATGCCTTCATCACGAACCTCCCTGAGCGTTACGTCCCACCCTCGACTCTGGCGCGCGGGCCGGACGCGGACAGCGGCCGAACAACACGTCCCGGCGGGACCTTCGGCCCTGCCCCGCCCACCGGCGTCCGGCTTGACTGGGACTGCGGTGGTACGACCCCGAGGAGGCGCCCGATATGACCAGCGAACTGCCGGTACTGGCCGGGATCGACGGATCCCGCGACGGCCTGATCGCCCTCACCTGGGCCGCGTCGTACGCCGTCCTGCACGACGCGCCGCTGCACGCCGTGTACATCCTCGACGACGACCAGCAATCGCCTCCCGGCGCACCGATCGAAGGCCCGGACGACGGCACCGAGGTGCTCGACGACGCACTGCGGGAGCTCGAACGGATCGGCTTCCGGTCGGCGTCGCTCGAGGTCCGGCACGGGCATCCGGCGCAGGTGCTGCTCGAGCTCGCGGAGCGGTCGATCGCCCTGGTCGTCGGCCGCCGCGGCATGGGCGGCTTCGCCGAGCTGGTCCTCGGCTCCACGTCCCAGGTCTGTACGGCGCTGAGCACCGACGTGCCGCTGATCGTCGTACCGGACACCTGGGACCCGGCCGCACCCGCGCGCGGCCGGATCGTGGTCGGCATCGACGGATCCGTCGAGGGACAGGACGCCGTGCGGTACGCGTTCGAGCTGGCCGCCGCCACGCACGCGGGGATCGTCGGCGTGCACGCCGTCGAGCTGCGGGAGAACTACCCGGATCCGCGCGTGTGGCTCGACCCGGACCGGCAGCCGTGGATCGACCAGTCCGACGAACTCCTGGCCCAGACGCTCGACGGCTGGACCGCGAAGTACCCCGAGGTCGCGGTGCGGCGGCACGGCGTCACCGACCATCCCGTCCTGGTCCTCGCCCGCGAGTCCGCGGCCGCCGACCTGGTCGTCGTCGGAGGCGTCGGGCAGACCGCGTTCTCGGAGCTGCGCCTCGGATCCGTCGCGCGCGGACTGCTCTACCACTCGCAATGCCCGGTCGCCGTCATCCACCATCGGGAGCCGTGAGATGGACACCGTCATCAAGACCCGCGGGCTGACGAAGCGCTTCGGCCGGCGGACCGCCCTCGACGGGCTCGACCTCGACGTACCGCCCGGTGTGATCGTCGGGTACCTCGGGCCGAACGGCGCCGGCAAGACCACCACGATCCGGCTGCTCGCCGGGCTGATCCGCCCGACCGCCGGCTCCGCGATCGTGTTCGGCTTCGACGCCGCCGACCAGTACGACGCCCTGCAGCGGCGGATCGGCTACCTGCCGGGCGAGTTCGCGGCGTACCCCGACCTGACCGGCACGCAGTACCTGGACTACTTCGCCCACCTGTACGGCGGCGTCGACCGGGCCCGGATCGACCTGCTGGCCAAGCGGTTCGACCTCGATCTCGGTGTCCGCATCGCGGCGTTGTCGCGCGGCAACCGGCAGAAGATCGGGATCGTCCAGGCGTTCATGCACGAGCCGGACCTGCTGATCCTCGACGAGCCGACCTCAGGCCTCGACCCGCTGATGCAGCGCGAGTTCCGCACCCTGCTCCGCGAGACCAGCGACGCCGGCCGGACGGTGTTCCTCTCGTCGCACGTGCTCTCGGAGGTCGAGGCCGTCGCGGACACCGTCGCGATCCTGCGGGCCGGCCGCCTGGTCACCGTCCAGTCGGTGCAGGCCCTCAAGGACCGCGCCCGGCGCCGCCTCGACCTCACCTTCGCCGACGTACCGCCGGCTGCCACGATCCACGCCGTCCCCGGCGTTCACGACGTCACTGTGGACGGCCGCACCGCTCGCGTCACGGTGACCGGATCCACTGCCGAGCTGATCCGGGCGGTCGCGCCGTACGAGGTCACCAACGTGCTGAGCCACGAGGCGGATCTCGAGGCCGCGTTCCTCGACTACTACGACGGCCAGGGGGAACCATGTTCCGCAACGTCTTCCTGAAGTCGCTGCACGACGCCCGCCGCGGACTGATCGGCTGGTCGATCGCGATCGCCGTCCTGGTCCTGCTCGAGTGCGCGCTGTGGCCCTCGGTGCGGGACATGCCCGACCTGAAGGAGCTGTACTCCTCGTTCCCCGAGCAGCTGCGCAAGTTCTTCAACCTGGAGGCGATGACGACCGGCGCCGGATTCCTCAACGCGGAGCTGTTCACGCTCCTGCTCCCGGCGCTGTTCCTGGTCTACGGCATCGGGCACGGCGCCCGGGCGGTGGCCGGCGAGGAGGAACGCGGCACGCTCGAACTGTTGCTCGTGACACCGGTCTCGGGCTCGCGGATCGTCGTCGACAAGGCAGCGGCCCTTGCCGTGTCGGTGACCGTGCTCGGCGTCGCGCTGTTCGCGGCGACGACGGTCGGCAGCCTGGTCTTCGACCTCGGGATCTCGGTGCCGCAGGCCGCGGGCGGCGCGCTCGCGCTGACCCTGCTCGGCATCGAGTTCGGTGTTCTCGCACTCGCGGCCGGTGCGGTCACGGGCCGTCGCGGCACCGCTGTCGCCATCGCGGCGACGGCCGCCACCGCGGCGTACGTCGTCTACGCGATCGGGTTGATCCTCCCGCGGTTCGAGGCTTGGCAGCCGTACTCCCCCATCTACCAGGCCTTTCACGGCGGACCCCTGGGCGCGGGGCTCCAGCTCAGCTACCTGTGGCTGGCCGCCGGGGCGGTCGTGGTCACGCTGTTCGCCCTGCCGGCGCTCGACGGCCGCGACATCTCGACCGCGCACGCGGGCTGACCATGGCCACCGTTCCCCGCCGCGACGTCCTCGCCTCGCTGCTGATCGCCTTCCTGCTGGCGGTCCAGTTGCCATTCGTTGCACTGAGCAACCGTGCGGGCGCCTGCCTGTCGCTGATGGCGATCGGCGGCGTCGTCCTGCTGCTCGGCGGCGCGCTGCGCCAAGACCTCGGCGGATGGCTGGCCCTGTCCCTCGCCGTCGTGTCCGCGGTGACCGGCACGCTGGCGATCCCGCTGCCGTCGGCCCTGCTGTCCACGATCTCGATCGGCTCGATTCTGGTTCTGTGGTCGGTCACGCTCACCACACATCTGACCTTCCGCGCCCCCGAGCTCGACCCAGCCACCCGCCACTGACGGACCGCTGGTCAGGGGCGCGCGGCCCAGTTGCTCCAGCTCGCCTTGGCTCCGGAGTCACCGATCTGGACGACGTCGTACACCGCGGCAACCGAGACCACGACCGCGAGCACCGTCAGCGTCACGGTGACGGCGTTCGAGGACGGAGCGAGAAACGTGCGCCGCGCCGGCGTCCGCCCGGAGCTCTCCCGCTGCCGCCACCAGACCACCAGCGCCAGCGCCGCGACGCCGATCGCCGCGTAGATGGCGGTGTCGCCGAGCTCGGCGTGCCGGTGGACGAGAGGGTTCGCCGCGACCCGGTGCTCCAGCCATTCACCGGCGCTCGTGGTGATCGGCACCAGCACGACGACCAGCACCGACAGCGCCGCGTTCGGCCCGGCGAGCCGCCTTCGGCCCGCGGGCCAGACCGCTGTCAGCGCCAGGAGTGCCGCCGACAACGGAAGCAGGACGACGATGGCGTGCACGAGGAGCACGTGGGCGGGGAGACCGTTGACAGTCTGCATTCAGGTTCCTTCGACTCGACTCGGAGGCCCCACACTGGCAGCCGGATCTTGGGGAATTCTTGGAACCCGTCAGCCCGCCGCACGGAAGTGCGCGGCGTCCAGGGCCGACTGGAGCGACCGGCGGTACCCGTCCGAGGTGAACGTCGCCCCGGACACCGTGTCGATGCGGCCACTCTGGGCGGCGACCGCCTCCTGCTCGAGTCGTGGCAGCGCGAACGAGCTGATCTCGCGATCACGCCCTCCGGACGACGGGTAGGTCACCGCGGTCACCGCCACCAGCCGCCGCCCGCGGATGGTGACCCGCACCTGCACCGGCCCGTACCGGGTGCCTTCGGACGTCCCGTTCACCGTCACCTCACCGGAGCTGGTGCTCACGATGCCTGGTGTCGCGACGGGATGCGCGGGAGTCGACACGTGGTTCCGGCTGGACGGGTAGAGGAACAGCAGCACCAGCAGTACGCCGGTGCTGCCGCCGACCACGATGTTGCGTCGCAGCCGTTGCGAATGCGCCGTCATCGGGCACCGGCCTGGTGCGCGGCGTCGAGCGCGGACTGCAGCGATCGCCGGTAGCCGTCCGAGGTGAAGGTCGCGCCGGACACCGTGTCGATGTGTGCGCTCTGCGCCGCCGTCGTCTCCTGGTCGAGGCGCGGCACGGCGTACGCGTTGATCTGGTCGGTCTGCCCGTCGCCGCTCGGATGCTGCAGCGCGCGGGCCTCGGCGATCCGCCCGCCGCGGACGGTGATCTCCACCTGTACGGGACCGTACTGCGTGTCGGCCACACCACCAGCGACAACAACCGACTTCGTCGGCGCGCTGGTGCTCGGCCTCGCCGACCTCGTCGACCTCGCTGGCTTCGTCGGCTTCGTCGACTTGGTCGGCCTGGCCGGTCGCGGTGCCGAGCGGGGCGTTGCCGCCGGCCGGGTCCGTGGTGCGGCTTCGGGACTGACGATCGCTGCCCCTGGAGCGGTTGCCTGCGGCTGCAGGCTCGACCGGAAGGCCACCGCCACCACGGCCGTTGTCGCGATCGTCATCAGCAACCTGATCCCGCGCCTCACCCGCGCTCTCCTCTCACCACGAGAACCGTTCCTGGTGCAGTTGTCCGGCGGGCAGCCCGGCGGCGAGCACAGCCGCGCAGGCCGCATCCATCCAGCGGTCCGGACCGCAGACATAGACGTCGTACTGCGGGAGTCCCGGCACCAAGCGGCGTACGGCGTCCGCGTCGGACCAGGACGCGGCGCTCTCGGGCAGCCACGACGTACGCCCGCGCAGCCGCGGGCCGAGCAGATAGTGCAGCGTGATGCCCCGGCGGCGGGCGAGCTGCTCGAGCTCGTCGCGGAACACGAGGTCCTCGACGCTGTGCGCGCGGTACACCAGAACCGCGTCACCCGGCGCGTAGTCGAGCTCCTCGAGCAGCGCCCGCAACGGCGTGATACCGATGCCGCAGGCAAGCATCGCGACCCGGTCGGTGGCCCGCCGCTCCGCGGTCAGCCGACCGTACGGCCCCTCGACCGCGACCCGCGTTCCGGGCCGTAGCCGGGCGAGCCGGCTGCTGCCGTCGCCGGCGGCCTTCGCGGTCACCCGGAGCCGGTCCGGGGCGGGTGACGCCGACAACGAGTACGGGTTGCCCCGTGACCAGCCCGGACCGTCGAGGAACCGGAACACGAAGTACTGCCCCGCCCGGACCGGCATCCGGTGCAGTCCCCGTCCGCCGAGCGTCACAGTCACCACTCCCGGCGCTTCGTGGACGACCTCGCGCACCGTGAGGCCGTGCCGCAGCGTCCGCCAGAGCGGCAGCAGCACCCGGTACAGCACGATCGCGCCGAGCGCGGCGCCGTACGCCGACCACCAGTACACCTGCGCGAGCCGAGAGGTCGTGAAATCCGCACCGGTCCAGATCTCGTGCGGAATCGACAGCCCGACGCCCACGTACGCGTAAAGGTGCAGCAGGTGCCACGACTCGTACCGCAGCGCCCGCCGCGCGACCTTGATCGACGTGAGCACGACCACGGTCAACGCGACACTCGCCGCCGCGGCCAGCAACATCCCGCCGTACGTCGTGACCACGGTCCACGTCTCACGCAGGACGTTGTTGTGATCGCGCATCGTGTAGCCGACGAGGATCGCGGCGATGTGGACCAGCAGGAGGTTGAACGACCAGAAGCCGACCAGGCGGTGCCGCCGCGCCAGCTCGTCCTGACCGTAGCTCCGCTCGATCATCGGCACCCGCGCCATCAGGAACACCTGCACGAGCAGCAGATCCGCGGCCACCAGCCCGGACAGCCGCCCGAGCGACGTGAACAGATCAGCCGGACCGTTCAGGAGCGTCTGGACGCCGCGCCCGGACACCCACAGCGCCACGACCACCAGCACGCTCGCCCAGCAGAGCACACCGGTCAGGTCCCGCCACCAGGACGGCGTCCGTCGCGGTCGCCTGCGGACATGCGCGATGCGCGGCCGGTTCGCCACCTGTGCAGCACCGCGGTTCGTCATACTGCGACGATGACCGCGGAATCTTAGACCTTCCTTGGACCGTCGTCCGCGAGCGCGGGCAGCACGAGTTCGAAGGTCGCGCCGATCTCGCTCGGAACGAGCCGGAGCTGCCCGCCGAGCCGGTTCGCGACGTCGTGGGCGAGCGCCAGCCCGAGGCCGTAGTGTTTCCGGCCGGACCGGTGGCCACCGGAGTCGAAACGGCGCAGGACACGCTGCGCGGCCTCCGGACCGATCCCCGGGCCGGTGTCGCTCACGGCGAGGATCACCTCGCCGCGCCGGCGGCGGACGTCGATCCGGACGTCGCCGTCGCGTGGCGTGTGGTCGATCGCGTTGTCGACGAGCGCCATCGTGGCCCGCCGGACCGCGCTCGGCGACCCCAGCGCGGCCGCAGGGCCGTCCTCCGCGGTCCACCGCAGCCGCACCCCGGCCTGCTCGGCGTGCGCGCCCGCCGCCGCGGCGACATCCTGCGCGATCCGTGCCAGGTCGACCGGCTCGTGGTCCTCGGCGCCGCGCGGATCGGCCGCGGCCAGCAAGTCGTCGACGACCTCGGCGAGCCGGCGCGTGTCACCGACCACGCCGCGCGCGTCGTCGAGCAACTGGTCCTCGGCGCCGTTGCGTCGCAGGGCTCTCTCGAGGACCTGCGCACGCGTGCTCAGCAGCGTCAGCGGCGTCCGCAGCTCGTGCCCGGCGTCGGCCACGAACGCACGCTGCAGACTGAGGGCCTGCGCCAACGGCCGGACGGCGCGCCGCCCGATCAGCACGCCCAGCAGGCCGGCCAGCAGCAGCGCGAGGACGGTCGCGAGCCCCATCGCCTGCAGAAGGCGGGCGCGCTCTTTGTGGGCCGTCGCGAGGTTCAGTACCGCTTGCACCGGCCGGTCTTTCACGAGACCGGTGGCGATGCGGTACTCGCCGTCGTCGTTCTCGACCGTGATGACCTTGATCTGTTCCGTGGCCTGGCCCCGCAGCGCCTCCAGCTCCGGCGCCAGCTCGTCGGGCAGGCCTGGTGAGCTCGACGTGCCGGACGGCCCACTCATGACCAGCCAGGTCCCTGCCGGTGGATCGCCTACGTCGTCGGCGGTCGTGATGGCCGACCGGAGCAGGTCGTCCGCCGCGCCGGCCTGACCGCGCACGACGACCACGGTGACAAGGGCAATCAGCAGCAGCATCGCCAAGGCGACCAGAGCCGCTGCTTGGACGGCGACGCCGCGACCGGCCCGGCGTACCAGGACCTCGTCACCGATCGGGCTGCCGCTCACAGCTTCCCCAACCGGTAGCCGAGCCCACGTACGGTCTTGATGACGTCACGCCCGAGCTTGCGGCGGCAGTAGTGCACGTAGGTGTCGACGACGGTCTCCGACTCGGCCGCGTCGAACACGCGGTCGAGCAACTCCGCCCGGCTGAACACCGCCGCGGGCCGCGCCGCCAGCAGCCCGAGCAACGTGGCCTCCCGCTCCGACAACTCCACGGATCCGCCGTCGGTCCGCCTGACCGACCGGGCGGCCAGGTCCAGCGCACCACCCGGTACGGCGAGCTCGACGGCATGATCCAGATGACGCCTGAGCAACGCGCGCACGCGGGCCAGCAGCTCCGTCAGCTCGAAAGGCTTCGTCAGGTAGTCCTCGGCGCCCGCGTCGAGGCCGTCGACCCGGTCCGCGGTGCTGTTCCGTGCCGACAGCACGAGGATCGGCGTACCGACGCCGCGGCTCCGCAACCGCGCGATCAGGTCCAGGCCCTCCACAGCGGGCAGGCCACGGTCGACGATCATGGCGTCCACCGGCTGCGTCAGCGCCAGATGCAGTCCCCGTTGACCGTCGGGCGCCCACGTGACGGCGTACCCCTCGTCGGTGAGCACCCGCTCCAGGAGGCGGGCCAGGTCGGCGTCGTCCTCGATCACCAGGATCCTCGACGTCACACCTGCCCCCAGCCCGCCGTGGCGAACAAGTTGCCGTCAGCAAGAACACCGAGCCCCTCGTAGCCCGGCGGCAACACGGTGGGCCAGTCGTCACCGGCCACGAAGGCCGCCGTCGCGAGCACGTCGGCGCACTCCAGCGACGGACCGGTCACCGACACCGACAGCCACCGCGTGCCGGCCGGACGGCCGGTCCTCGGGTCGTACAGGTGCGCGCCCCGGGCAGCCGTCCCACTCGTCGCGACCGCTCCCCCGGTCCGCGGCACCCCGGCGATCACCTGGCCGGGATCACGCGGATCCTGGATGCCCACGGTGAACGGCTCGCCGCTCGGACACACCACGAGGACGTCGCCGCCGGCGTTCAGGCACCAGTCCACCCCGCCGGCCACCCGCAGTCGTTCACCGGCCCGCTCGACAGCCCACCCTTTCACCAGCCCCGAAGGGTCCCAGGCGGCGCCGGGCACCTGCGCGTCGAACAATCCACCGGTCGCCTCCCGCGCGGCCAGGCACCGCTCGGCGACCTCTCGCACCACCGCGTCGACGGAGTCCCAGCTCACCTCGCCCCGCGCCAGCAGACTCACCGCACTGTCCTCCCGGTACGGCGAGAACACGCGATCGATCTCCACCAACTCCGCGAACACCTCTCGCGCCGCGGCCTCCGCCCGCGCGGACCCCGCCGCCCCGCCGCGCGCGAGCACGCTGATCGGCAGTCCCATGATCTGCTCGACCCAACTCCGACGCGGCACCATGACGCAACGGTACGACGGTCACCGAACGCCCGGCGGAACCCGATCCTCCCGCGCGGCGTGCTCAGGGGTCACGCCGGCGCCGACGGCGACGGTGGGCCACGAGCAGGGCAACGGTCACGGCGACGACGAAGGTGCCCAGCAGGAGCCCGCTCACGAGGCCGAGGCGTTGTTCGAGGGCGCGGTACGAGGCTCCGGCGAGGTAGCCGCCGGCGGCGACGAGGACGGCCCAGGCGACGCCGCCGATCACGTTGGCGACGGTGAAGTGCGAGCGCCGCATGCGACTCATGCCCGCGATTCCCGGCACAAGTGCGCGGAAGGCCGCGGTCCAGCGCCCGAGCACGACCGCGGCGGCGCCGCGGCGGGCGATCAGTGCCAGCGTTCGATCGATCTGCTCACGACGGCGAAACCTGCCCGGCAGCCGGCCGAGCAGCGCCGGGCCGTGACGTCTGCCGACGACGAATCCGATCTGGTCGCCGACGACCGCACCGACCGCGGCGGCGACCATCACCGCCCACAGCGGCAGGGCGCCGGAGTGGGCCGCGACTCCGCCGATGATGACCGCGGTCTCACCAGGGACGACCAGGCCGAGGAAGGTCGATGCCTCGAGCGCCGGCAGTAGACCGGCCACCGTGATCACCAGCCACGGCGGAAGGCCGGCCAGCCAGTCGAACACCGCGTTCAGCGTCGGGACCGCCTCCTTCCGCCCGGCTCCGGATATGTCAGTAGAACGGTCCGGCCGCGCGGGCCGTGTCGTCGAACTCCCAGGTCAGCTCGTTGCGAACGCCGACCACGCCGTCCACGCCCGCGACCAGGCTGCCGGCCAGCGCGGCGGTGCTGCGCTGCGGGACCTGTCCAGACAGCGTCACGACACCTTCGAGTACGTCGATCTGGACAGCCAGCGGTTCGTCCCACAGTTGCCGTTCGACGACATCGCGGCGGACCCGGGCCAGGATCTCCTGATCCGGAGCGAGGAAGGCGCGCAGCAGATCGGACCGGGTCACGATGCCGGCGAGCTCGTCGCCGTCCATCACGACCAGCCGGGTGATCCGGCGTGCCGCCATCAACCGGGCGGCCTCGTCCAGCGTGCAGCCGCCTTCGATCGTCACGGCCGGGCTGGACATCAGCAGCTGGGCCGTCGTCGCGTCCGCCTTGGTCCGCGTCCCGCCGCGCTGCCAGGGTCGGCGCGGCCGGCGCTGGAACTCCTCCTTCCGCAGCAGGTCGGTCTCGGAGATGATGCCGACGACACCGCCGAACGTGCTGCGCACGGGCACCGCGCTGATGTGGTGCTCGGCCAGGACGGCGGCGACGGTCTTGAAGGGCGTGTCCTCGGCAACGGTGACGACGTCCTTGGTCATCACGTCCGAGGCCGTCAGGTAGTGACGCATCATGACTCCTTGGCCCGGCGGACGATCGCGACCGGCGACGCCGCATGGTGGAGAAGACTCTGACTGACCGAGCCCATCAGCAGCCCGGCCACGCCGCCGCGGCCCCGGGAGCCGACCACGACGAGCGAGGCGGTCGCGGACCACTCGATCAGTCGCGCAGCGGCCCGGCCCGCCACGACGGACGCGTGCACGGTGACCGTGGGGAACTTGTCCCGGTACGGCTCCAGGCTCTCCGCGAGCCAGTTCGTCAACAGCTCCTCGGTGCTGTCGATCGACGCCGTGTGGTCGGCCTGCGGCTGCCAGCAGTACACGACCTCCAGCCGCTCACCGGTCCGCGCCGCCTCCTCGAAGGCGAAGCTCAGGGCGTTCTCCGAGTCCGGCGACCCGTCGTTGCCTACGACAACGGGTCCGGCGCGGCGTTCGCCGCGGACGACGACAACCGAGCACGGCGCCTTCGCCGCGACCGCGGTCGCCACCGAGCCCAGGAACGCGGCCGACATCTTGTTCCGCGAGCGGGTCCCGACGACCACCAGCTCGGCGTGCTCCGCCTCGGTCAGCAGCGCGTCCGACGGATCGGTGTTCGCCAGCCATCCCGAGCCGCGCTCGTACCCGAGCCGGTCGCGGGCGTACCGCACCGCGGCGTTCAGCTCGTGCTCGAACCTGTCGAGCGGCATCGGCGGCGGGAGATACCCCTCGGCCCCGACAGCCGGCCAGCGGCTGGCCTCGTCCAGGTACGCACGGACCACCCGGACCGGCAGATCGCGCTCCGCGGCGGCCTCCACGGCCCAGTGCAGCGCGATCTGCGCCTCGGGCGAGTCGTCCACACCGACGAGGATGTACTTCGACATGACGGGAATTCCTTTCATCGACTGGGGTGCTGGACGAGGATTTCCTTGAGGCCGTCGACGAAGGCCAGCGACTCGTCGTACCCGCGCTGCCAGACGTTGCGGCCGAAGATCAGCCCGAGCCCGCCGGCGTCCATCGCCTGCTCGGCCTTGCGGTACATCGCGTCGTCGCCGGCCCGCTCGCCGCCGGAGACCAGCACCAGCGTGCGGTTGGCGGAGCGGACCACGCCGTCGATCGCCTGCTGCGGCGAGAAGATCTCCTCGTACGGCGGCTTGACGGCGTCGCGCTTGTCCGGGTGCGGGAAGTTCACCTTCACCACATCCGCGCCCAGCTCGCTCGCGACCCGCGCGGCGTAGTCGACGGCGTAGAACGAGTCCTTGCCGCCCTTCGCCTCGATCGCCGAGCCCCGCGGGTACGCCCAGACGACGAGCGGCATGCCGAACCGCTCGGCGTCGGCACGGATCGTCCGGTACTGCGCGAAGTCCGCCTCCTGCGCGGGCGATCCGACGTACAGCGTGTAGCCGACCGCGTCGGCGCCCAGCCGGACGGCGTCCTCGACACTCGCGTGCACCGGGGACAGCGCGGCGGCGTCCGGCGGGATGTCGGTCTTGCCGTTCAGCTTCAGGATCAGCGGGATCTCACCGGCGTAGTCCCAGAAGAACTTCTCCGCCAGCCCGATCTGCAGCGCGACCCCGTTGAACTCGCCGGCGATCGCCAGTTTCATGATGTATGCCGGGTCCGACGCAACCGGGTTCGCGAAGAAGTCGCGCGGCCCGTGCTCGAGACCCTGGTCGTACGGAAGGAACAGCGCCGTACCGTTGCGCAGGCCGTGGTCGAACAGGATTCGCCGCAACCGCGCCTTCTTGCCGGCGTTCAAGCCGAGTTCGTTCAGAGCCGGCCTGGTCTGCATGATGCTTACCTCCACTCACTCAGCCCCACGTCCACTGTCGTCCCGCCGCATTCCGGACGGCAGAGGCGACGGGCCCGGTTCCGCCGGGACCTTGGACCGATGGGCAGTCGACGTTGATCGAGGGGCTCAGTCACGGTTGTGGCCCTTCCCTCGCTTGGCTGTGTAGACCGCGGCCGTGACGAGCAGGGCGCCGACGACCAGCAGCACCAGCGGGGCCGCGAGTTCGCCCGGGAACCACTCGTTGACCACGACCGGCAGGACGTTCAGGGCGCCGAGCGCACCCACCGCGAGCAGCAGCAGGTCGCGGACGACCACTGCCAGCACCACGACGGCCACGACAGTGCACAGCGCGAGCACCATCCCGACGGTCGTCGGCAGTGTCATCAACGCGCCGATCAGCGCGGCGGCGGCCGCCAGCGCCTGGACCTCGCGGCGCGGCTGCACCGTTCCGAACCACCCGAGCAGGAACCAGATCCCTCCGGTGGTCCAGACGGCCAGCCCCGGGAGGTGAGGGTCGGTGGTCAGCTGGGCGACGGTCGCCCCGGCCGCGACCATCGTGGCCACGAAGAAGGCCGCCTGCTGCGCGAGGCCGGGCAGGCGCCACCAGAGCACCGCGGCGAGCACGGCAGCTCCCCCACCGGCGACCATTCCGATCGCGCTACCGTCCAACTCCAGGACGAGATCGGCGAACAGCGCGAGGAACGCCCCGGTACCTGCGGTGCACAGCAGCCACAGCACGGACCGCAGCCGGACACCAGGAGCGCTGTGGACCGGGACCAAGGCTCCGGCCAGCAGCAACGCGGCCGCGGCACCTCCGACGACGGCGAGTTGACCTGTGTCTCCCAGCTCGCTCCAGTACTGCGCACTGATCAAGCCGGCGGCCACCATCACGATCACGCCGCCGAGGTACGCGAGGGCTTCCACCACCAATGACGTACGGCCGCGGCCGTCGGCCGGAATGTCGTGCGCGACGGGGTGCGGACTACCGTCGAGTTCGGCGCGCATCCGGTCGGCCTGCGCGGACGTGATGAGGCCATCGGCCAGCCAGTGGTCGACGAGATTCGACATCGACCGTCGATCGCTGGCGGATGTCTTCATATGTCCAGCGTCTGTCGTACGGTCCGCGCTCGGCAGGGCCGAATGTCCTGTGCTGGGTAGGGCCGACGGTTCAGCGCACGACAGCTACCGGGCAGGTCGCGTGGTGCAGGACGGCGCGGCTCACAGATCCGAGCAGGAAGCCGCGGATCCGGCCTCGGCCGCGCGATCCTACGACGAGCAGGTCGGCGTCGCGAGACTCGTCCTCCAGCACCCTCGACGGCGCCCCGTGCACGACTGTCTCGGTGACCTTGACGTCCGGATGGTCGACCGTCTGACCGGCGACCGCCTCGCTCAGCAGGACGGCGCTGTCCTCCTCCAGTGCGTTGAGGTCGTGGACCGGGAACAGCATGTCGCCGGGGCCGGTGCTCTGCGGGTCGTGCCACGCGAGCACGGCCGTGACCGAGGCGTCGGTCTGCTCGGCGAACTCGAACCCGAACGCGACCGCGTTCCAGCTCTCCGCCGATCCGTCGACACCGACGACGACCTGGCGCGGGCCTTCCGGCCGCGGCTGCCAGTCCGCCGGTACGACGACGACCGGGCTGGTCGCATGGGTGGCGATATGAGCCATCACCGAGCCTCCGGCGAGCTCACGCAGTTCGCCCAGACCGCGGGAGCCGAGCACCAGCAACGAGGCGCCGGCGGCTTCCCGCAGCAGCACCGGAACCGGGTCGCCGATCACGACCTCGGCGTCGATCAGCACACCGGGGTATGCGTGACGGATGTCCCGGCAGGACTTGTCCAGCAGCCGCTCGGCCGCGCGCCCGAGGGCATCCGTGCCGAGCGCGACCGCGGCGCCGCCGCTGCCGCGCAGGGCCGGCCAGGGCATCACATGGATCATCCGCACCCGGCGCCCGACCCGCTGCGCCGCCCCCGCGGCCCAGCGCGCCGCCGCGTCGCTCGCCGCCGAGCCGTCGTAGCCGACCACGATCGGCCGCCCCTCGAACCGCCGTACCTTGCCGGACCCGTCCACGGAAGCTCCTCTCGCCGTGCCCCCGATCCTGACCGCCGGAACGCCCGTCGTGGCAGGGACCAACGGCCCTGTTTCGGGGCCCAACGGACCTGCCCTCCGGGCGGGCACGGTGCGACCGTGGGGGCTGTGGCCGAGATCAGGGGGGACGATGAGCACTGAGAGTCATGGCGCGGTGCCGTTACGCGTGGTACCGCTGCGGGCGGTCGCCGCGATCTCGGTCAGTACGGCGGGGATCCTGCCGACCGACGCCGCGGCGGTGGTCCGCGAGCACCTGGCTCCGATCCTCGGGACCTGGGCGCCGCACAGCCGGGTGCGACTCACGCGCTTGACCGAGCCCGGTCTGCTCCGGCCGCTGGTCGCCCAGATCGACGTCCAGCTGAGCGGCGGTCATCGCGTCCGCGCGCAGGTCGCCGCCGCCACGATGTCCGACCTCGTCAGCCTGCTCGCGACCCGCACCATCGAGCAGTTGCACCTGTTCCCGTCCGTGCTCGCCGAGTGCCTGCGGCAACAGGTCACCACCCTGCCGCCGCCCTCGCCGCCCGAGCTGCTGCCGCCGGCCGGCCGGCGCGTGACCCGTCACAAGGGCTGCCACCCGACGGCGATGACGGCGGCCGAGGCGATCACCGTTCTGGAGGCGATGGACTACCGCTTCCACCTGTTCCGCGAGAAGTACAGCCGCCAGGACAGCATCGTGATGCGCTCCGGCCCCGGCCGCTACCGGATCTTCCAGTCCCGGCCGAACCCGCTCGGCCTCGAGGCCACCTCACCCCCGATCGCGCTCGCCGTCGCCGAGTGGAGCACCATCCCGCAGGCCGTCGCCCGGCTCGACCTCACCGGCGCGCCCGTCGACATCTTCACCGAGAAGTTCACCGGCCGCCTTCACGCCCTGTACGCCCGCTTCGACGGCCATTACGCCCTGCTCGGCTCCACCGCGCCCGTCACGAACGCTCACGGACCATGGTGATGGCTCCGCTCGGGCACTCGGCGGCACAGAGGCCGCAGCCCTTGCAGAAGTCCAGGTCGATCTCGTAGAGCTTGCCGGGCCCGAGCTTGATGACGGCGTTGTCGGGGCAGACGCCGAAGCAGTTGTCGCACTCCAGGCAGTTGCCGCACGACAAGCAGCGCCGGGCCTCGAACAGTGCGGTCTCGGCGGTCAGTCCGGCGGTCACCTCGTCGAACGTCGTGATCCGGCGCGCGACGTCCAGCTGCGGCCGTACGGTCGCCGGCGCGTCCGAGTAGTACCAGGTGTTCAGCCGCTCGTACGTCGCGAGCTCCGGCCGGTCCGGATGCGTGTACGCCGTACCCCGCAGCCACGCGTCGATGTTCCGCGCGGCCTGCTTCCCGTGGCCGACGGCCACCGTGACGGTCCGTTCGCCGGGCACCATGTCGCCACCCGCGAACAAGCCCGCCCGGCCCGTCATCATCGCGGAGTCCACCTGCACGACGCCGTCGGCGACGGTCACCTCGGGAAGGTCCGCGACGAGCGCCAGGTCGGCCTGCTGCCCGAGGGCGAGCACCACCGAGTCCGCGTCCAGCTCCTCGAACTCGCCGGTCGGCTGCGGGAACCCGGACTCGTCGAGGCGCATCTTCTCGATCCGCACCCGGTCGTCCCCGGCGTACACGATGGTCGACAGCCAGCGCATCCGAACGCCTTCCTCGAGCGCCTCCTGGACCTCGATGTCGTGGGCCGGCATCCGCTCGCGGGTCCGCCGGTACACCACGACCGCGTCCGCGGCGCCGAGCCGCCGCGCGGTCCGGGCGACGTCCATCGCGGTGTTGCCGCCGCCGTACACCGCGACCCGGCGACCCAGCAACGGCCGCTCGCCCTTCTCCAGGCCGGCCAGCATCGACACCGCGTCGACGATGCGCGCGGAGTCGCCGGCCGGGATGTCGGCCCGGCGGCCGATGTGCGCGCCGACCGCCAGGAACACGGCGTCGAACGCGTCCAGTTCATTGTCCAGGTCGGTGACCGCGCGGCCGAGCTCGAGCCGGACGCCGAGGTCGGCGATCCGGCGGATCTCGGCGTCGACGACGTCCCGCGGCAGCCGGTACGACGGGATGCCGTACCGCATCATGCCGCCGGCGTCCGGCGAGTCGTCCCGCACCGTCACCTCGTGACCGAACCGCGCCAGGTGGTACGCCGCGGAGAGCCCGGACGGGCCCGCACCGACGATCAGCACCCGCTTGCCGGTCGGCGCGGCCTCGACCGCGACGGACCAGCCCTGCTTGATCGCCTCGTCGCCCAGGAAGCGCTCGACCGAGTTGATCCCGACCGGTTCGTCGAGCGTCGCCCGGTTGCAGGCGGTCTCGCACGGCCGGTAGCAGACCCGGCCCATGACCGCCGGGAACGGGTTGTCCACCATGATCCGGCGCCAGGCGGCCTCGTAGTCGCCTTCCTCGGCGTGCGCCAGCCACTCCTGGATGTTCTCCCCGGCCGGGCACGCGTCGTTGCAGGGCGGCATCCGGTCCAGGTACACCGGCCGCTCGGTCCGCCACGAACCGGTCTTGTTGGCCAGGCTCGATCCGACGTCCAGCGTGATCGCGTACGGGTGCACGCTGTTTGCCTCAGGCATCTACATCACCTCGTCGGGTTCGGTCAGGCCGAAGGTGCGGACGGTGCGGTCCGCCTCGGCCTGGATCCGGCTGATCAGGTCGTCGCTCGGGGTGTCGCCGAACAGGTGCGCGAACCGGCCCTGCGGCCGCAGGTAGTCGACCACCGGGCGGAGCCTGCGGATCCGCGTCACATCGGTCACCTCACCGTCGACGGCCTCGAACACCGGGAAGATCCCGGTCTCGGTGGCCAGCCGGGCGATCCGGATCGTCTCGTCGGACGCGGTCCGCCAGCCGAGCGGGCACGGCACGAGCACGTGCAGATAGCGCGCGCCGTGATACCCCATCGCCTTGGTCACCTTGTACTCCAGGTCGCGCAGGTCGGCGACGGTCGCGGTGGCGACGTACGGGATCCGGTGCGCCATCGCGATCAGCGGGAGGCTCTTGCCCTGGCCGAACGAGTTCCCGGCCGGAGTCGTGGTGGTCACGGCCCCGTGCGGAGTGGCCCCGGACCGCTGGACACCGGTGTTCATGTAGCCGCCGTTGTCGTAACAGACGTACAGCACGTCGTCGTTGCGCTCGAACATGCCGGACAGGCACGCCATACCGATGTCGACCGTGCCGCCGTCACCGCCCTGGCCGACCACGCGGACGTCGGTGCGGCCCTTCGCCTTCAAAGCGGCGGCGACACCGGTAGCCACCGCGGGCGCGTTGCCGAACAGGGAATGCAGCCACGCGACCCGCCATGACGACTCGGGGTACGGCGTGGAGAAGACCTCCAGGCAGCCGGTGGCGTTCACCGTCACCGCTCGGCTGCCGGCAGCGCGCATCACGGCGTCCAGCACGTACCGTGCGCCGAGCGCCTCACCGCAGCCCTGACAGGCGCGGTGGCCCATGGTCAGCGAGTTGGTGCGGTCGGCGTCGGCCTGTACCGCGCGCTGGTCGGGGGCGAGCAGCCGGTTCCCGACCGCGAAGCTGCCGGTCTGGTAGAACTTGATCCGTTCCGCAGGCATGATGCCTCCTCCGATCGCTGCTCAGCCCGTACGGCGCAGTTCGCGCTCGACCACGTCGTCCTTGAGATCCAGGAAGGTCAACGGGTCGAGACGGCCGGCGGCGGCATCGGTCAGCATCGCCCGCAGCGACGCCTTCGTCACCGGCCGCCCGCCGAGACCCGCGATCACCGTCGCGATCGACGCCTCCGGCACGCTCCCCCGGACGTCCGCGGCGACGATGCCGCCCATCCCCACCGCGAGCGCCCGCTCGAGCACGACCACCCGGCGAGCGCCGCGCAGCACGGCCCGCACGGCACTCGACGGGAACGGCCGGAACGTCGTCACACCGAGAACCCCGATGCTCAGACCTTCCGCGCGGAGCTCGTCGACGGTGTCCTTCAGCGTGCCCAGCACCGAGCCGAGCGCCACCACCACCGTGTCCGAGCCCAGGCATCCGTACGGCCGGACCAGACCGCCGGAGCTCCGCCAGAACTCCTGCGCGAACTCGTCGGCGATCCTCGGAATCACCGTCAGCGCCTCCCGGTGCCGCTGGTGCGCGAGGTAGCGGACCTCCATGAACGCGTCCGGCCCGACCATCGCGCCGATCGTCATCGGGGCGTCGGGATCGAGCACCTGCCGCGGCCGGTACGGCGGCAGGATCGCGTCGACCTGCTCCTGCGACGGTACGTCGACGCCCTCGACCGCGTGCGTCAGCACGAACCCGTCCATGCACACCATCACCGGAAGCGACAGCTCCTCGGCGATCCGGAACGCCTGCACATGCAGGTCGGCCGCCTCCTGGTTGCTCTCGGCGTACAGCTGGATCCAGCCGGAGTCGCGTTGCGACATCGCGTCGCTGTGGTCGTTCCAGATGTTGATCGGGGCGCCGATCGCCCGGTTCGCCACCGTCATGACGATCGGCAGGCCGAGCCCCGACGCGTTGAACAGCGCCTCGGCCATGTAGAGCAGGCCCTGACTGGCGGTCGCGGTGTACGCGCGGGCGCCGGTCGCCGACGCGCCGATCGCGACCGACATCGCGGCGAACTCCGACTCGACGTTCACGAACTCGCACGGTGCGAGCCGGCCGGAGGCGACCAGCACGCTGAGCGCCTCCACGATATGGGTCTGCGGCGAGATCGGGTACGCGCAGATCACCTCGGGACGGCAGCGCGCGACGGTTTCCGCGACTGCGCGCGAGCCCTCAATCTGTGAGCGCATGAGCTGCCTCCTCGAGGGTCGCCCGGGCCAGGTCGTAGGCCGCGCGAACGGCCGCGACGTTGCCCTCGGCAACCTGTCCGGTGAAGCGTTCCCGGACGACGGCGACGACCGACTCCGGCCGCACCTGCCCGGTCAGCGCGGCGAACGCGCCGAGCAGGACGGCACCCGGCAACGGACGGCCCAGATGGGTCAGGGCCAGCTCGGTGGCCGGCACCGTCAGCACCCGTCCGGGACGGAACCGCCGGACGAAAGCATCCAGCCCGAGCTCCGCGAGCGAACAGGACGTGTTGATCAGCAGGTACCCGTCGTCGCCGAGACCGCCGAACACGTCGATGTGATGGATCAGCGTGGCGTCCTGGACGATCAGCGCGTCCGGCTCCGCCACCGGTTCGTGGGTCCGGATCGGACGGTCACCGATCCGGCAGAACCCGACGACCGGAGCGCCCGTGCGCTCGGAGCCGAAGGTCGGGAACGCCTGCGCGTGCCGGCCCTCGGTGAACGCGGCGACCGACAACAGCTCGGCGGTCGTCACCACTCCCTGGCCGCCGCGGCCGTGGATCCGGATCTCGAACACGGCCGTCACCCGCGCCGCGGGACGGCGGCGGACCGGCCGCGCGCGGCGATGGTCACCGTGGGCACCGCCCACGGACGGACCTCGACCACGAAGAGGCTCCCGGTCACCCCGTCCTTGGCCCACTCCAGCGCCATCGGGCGCCGGAAGTGCTGGTCGGCGGCCACCGACCAGGCGGCGATCTGCTGCAGCTCGTCGTCGGTCAGCACCAGAGCCATCCGCTCGTCGTACGTCGTCGGAACGGTCCGCGTCCCGCGCGGGTCGCCATACACGACCTTGGTCAGCTTGGCGCCGCGGTGCCGCACGATCAGCGGCCGGCCGCCGGGGTGGACCGAGTACAGGTCGGCGTCACCGGCGGGCGGCTCGCCCAGACCCCAGGTCGCCCGGATCCGGACGAACGTGCTCTCGCCCCGCGCCGTACCGGAGGCGCCGAGGTCGGCGCGCACCATGGTCTGCACGGTCACCGGCATCACGGCGTCGAGGTGGTCCAGGCCCATGGCCTCACGGTTGCCGACGGCGACCGTGCCGAACAGCGACGCGAAGCACCGCCGGCAGGCCGCGACCACGTCCGCGCCGGTGCGCAGGTGCAGGAACACCTCGTCCTGCACACCGTCCGCCCCGTCGACGGGGCTGCACCGGACCGCGACGTCGGTGCCGTCGCCGCCCAGCTCGTCGTACGCGGTCAGGATCTCCTCGGCGAGCGCCGGCGGCATCGGCGCGTCGCGGAACGCCGTGCGGATCTCCGCGGCGGCCACGACCAGATCGCAGCCGGCCCGGAAGCGGCGGATCCACTGCGCGATCAACGGGTCGAGCCGGGTCTCGCGGACGAACTCGCGGTACGCCGCCGCGGTCAGCGCGAACCCGTCGGGCACGCGGATGCCCTCGCCGGCCAGCGCAGCCAGCCGGGCAGCCTTCACCCCGACCCGCTCCGATCCGACGTCGCCGTCGAGCCGTACGACGTACTCGGTGTTCATCTCTCCTCCAGAGCTGCTGGTCAGAGCGAGGCGGCGACGAGCTCGGTCAGGTCGACCAGACGGCTCGTGTAGCCCCACTCGTTGTCGTACCAACCGAAGACCTTGACCAGGTGGTCCTGGACCTGGGTGAGCTGCGCGTCGAAGATGCACGACGCCGGGTCGCCGACGATGTCGCGCGACACGATCGGATCCGTGGTGTAGCGCAGGATCCCCTTCAGCGGACCGGCCGCGGCCTCGGCGAACGCCTGGTTCACCTGCTCGACCGTGACCGGCCGGGAGACCTCGGCCGCGAGGTCGGTGAGCGAGCCGTCCTCGATCGGCACCCGGACCGCGACGCCGTCGATCTTCCCGGCCAGCTCCGGGATCACCAGCCCGACCGCGCGGGCCGCGCCGGTGCTGGTCGGGATCAGGTTGACGGCGCCGGACCGGCCGCGCCGCAGGTCCTTGTGCGGGGAGTCCAGCAGCACCTGGTCGTTGGTGTAACTGTGGATCGTCGTCATCAGCCCGCGCTCGACGCCGAACGCCCGGTGCAGCACCGACACCATCGGCGCCACGCAGTTCGTCGTGCACGAGGCGTTCGAGACGACGTCGTGCGCCGCCGGGTCGTAGTCGTCCTCGTTCACGCCGAGGACGACGGTCGCGTCGACGTCCTTGCCGGGCACCGACAGGATCACCTTGCGGGCGCCGGCGATCAGGTGCGCGCCGGCGCCGTCGCGGGTGCGGAACTTCCCGGTCGACTCGATCACGATGTCGGCGCCGACCGCGGCCCAGTCCAGCCGGGCCGGATCACGCTCGGCGGTCGCGCGCAGCCGCCGGCCGCCGACCGTGATCGTGTTCCCGGTGTGACCGACCTCCACCTTCAGGGGGCCGTACGTCGAGTCGTAGCGGAGCAGGTGCGCGAGCGTCTCCGGTGCGGCGATGTCGTTGACCGCCACCACCTCGATGCCGCTGGATCCGCGCTCGAGCACACAGCGCAGGTAATCCCGCCCGATCCGCCCGAACCCGTTGATCCCCACTCGTACGCTCATGATCGGCCCCTCCGTCGGTCGGCTGTGTTCCTCCTTCTCATTGCATCGGCGAAGGCGGCGGTGCTTGCAGGGCCGAAGGTCCCGGCTGCGGCCGCCGGACGACCGCGAGCACCACCATGGCCAGCCCCAGCAGCAGCGTCAGACCGGCGCTCACGAGCACCACGATCCAGACCCACTCCAGCGCGGGTGCGGTCGCGCCGGCATCCGCGCGGACCGTGACGTTCCCGCTGCCGTCGGCGGCCATCACGACGAGCGTCCACTCGCCGTTGTCGATCGGCCAGGTGATCGACTGCTCCCCCGGACCGGAGGCCTGGACCCGCCAGATGCCGGCCTCGGTCGGCGGCACCGGCGGCGGACCGCCGGCGTGGTCGACGTACGCCGGCCGGTTCATGCCGATCGACCGGACGGTCGCGTAGCCGACACCGTTCAGGTACGTCCGCACGTCGGCCGACCTCGCCAGGCCGACGAACACCGGGATGCCCTCGGTCGAGGCCACCCGAACCCGTGCGTCACCGAACCAGTCCCGTGGGACGTTCGTCGCGCCGGCGTCGATCGTGATGTTCTCGCTGACCAGCGCGTAGCCGCTGGTGCTCAGCGTCACGTGGCCGGAGTTGACGAAGCCGGCCGAGTCCCGGCGGCCCTCGTCGAGCCAGGCCAGCGTCCCGCCGACGGTCAGGCCGAGGACCGAGGCCAGCGTCACGACGATGCCGAGGACCAGCGCGACGACCCGTCCGGCTGTCATCCGCGGCCCTGACTGCCCGGGCGGCGCCGGCGGCGGCCCTGACTGTCCCGGCGGGCCTGACGGCCCGGACTGGATCGGCCGGTCCTGCGGCCGGTCGGCGAGCGGCGGGCCGCCGGGCGGCGGCTCGTGCAGCCTTGTGGTCCCGGGGTCGTCACCGCCCATGTCGAGGCGGAACGGCGGGTACTGGTCGACCATCAACCCGGCGTACGCCGCCACCCGCAACACCCAGCGGTTCATCCCGAGCACCAGGTCGAAGACCGAGCGCGGGTACTGCCCGGTGAACAGCAGCACGATCGCCGCCACCAGGACGAGCAGACCCACCAGCCCGCCGCTCCAGGCCCAGAACCGGTCGTCCGCCTGCGTCGCGAACCAGGTCCCGCTGCCGACGAAGAAAGCGACCACGATGTACTGCGGGATCGCCAGCAACCACCACTTGACCAGCACCAGGCCGCGCGACAGGTGCTCGGGGTACTTCACCTCGAGGTGCGCCGGGTAGTCCGGCACGTCCTGCAGCGTGAACGGCGGGTACTTGTCCGTGCCCAGAGCGCCGTACGCGTAGAACTGCACCCGCCACGACCAGCGCAGTACCCCGACGTTGAACTCGAAGATGCCCCGCGGGTACCGGCCGGTGAACAGGATCGCGAAGAACGCCACGAAACTCAGCAGCGCGAACGCGATCCACAACACCGCCAGCACGAACAGGTGCGGGATCACCAGCACCCACTTCACCAGCCACAACCAGCGATTCAGCCGGTCGTCGAGTGCCCCGTCCACCCGGACCGGGTACGTCGTCGTACTCATCACGTCCTCCCCTGCGTCCGTTGTCTGTGCGTCATCCGTCCCTGCCAGCGTCGAACCGGATCGGGCCGGACCAGCAGGGCCGAAGGTCCCGCCGAAGGCACGTCTTGCTCCCCTGACCGCCCACCCGGCGGCAGCGCACGGTGGAGATGATGAGCAAGGAGGCAGTGATGGACGAGAAGGTCGTCGATCGGCCGCTGCCGGCCGACGCCGACGAGAAGTTGCGCGAGCAGGCGGTCGAGGAGCTGCACAAGCGTCGTGACCTGGCCGGTCACGTCCTCGCCTACCTGATGGTGAACACGTTCCTGGTGGTCATCTGGTACCTGACCGGCGCAGGGTTCTTCTGGCCGGCCTTCCTGCTGTTCGGCTGGGGCATCGGCCTGACCTTCCACGCGTGGGACGTGTTCTGGCCGCAGCCGAGCGAGAGCGCGGTGCGGTCCGCGATGGACCGGATCCAGCGCCGCCGCTGACGCCGCTCATTTCTGGCCGCCTATTTCTGGCCGCGCAGCCAGCGTGGGGCGATCGTCCTCCACTCGGCGTCCCAGGCCCGCAGGCGGCGACGGTCCAGCGGGACCCGGGCAAGGCGGAACAGGCCCCACAGCAGCAACCACGAGCCGAGGACGGTGAACGTCCCCGCGGTGGCGCCGTACGCCGCGTCGTCCGACGTGGAGCGCGGCGCGGCGACGATGGCGCCGGACCGGTCGAGCCACACCGTCACGCCGGCGCCGGACTTGGTACCGCGGACGACGGTCGTGTAGCCCTCGCGTTGGGCGCCTTGGGCGTCGACGTACCCAACCTTGATGACGGTCAGTACGTCCCCGGGCACACTCGGCACGTCGTGCTCGGCGCTCTCCAGGGTCTGCGCCCGCACCTCGTGCAGCGCCGCCCGCTGCCGCTGCGACGAGGCGTCGAGCGTGTTCCGTACGGCGTTGCCGGTCGCCGCTCCGATCGGAAGCATCAGCAGCGCAGCGATCAGCGCACACCACAGCAGCGTGCTCTCGAGCCTGTCGGACCGACGCCGCATGGCGTTGCGGCCGATCCCGAGCCGACGCGTCTGCATGAGCACCCACAGTTCCCCGGACCGTTGCTTGGCGGCACTCATGAACACACCCCTCCTGGCTGCGGCTCCCCCTGCACACCAGGTTCGGCCTTCCGGGCCCCCGTGGTCAGGGCCCAAGGTCCCGACCTTGGCGGACCACCGGGCCCACCTCAGTCGCCGAGCAGTACGTCCTCGGCCGGGCGCCTCGGCGTCGGCCGGACCTGCGTGCCGTAGCCGAACCGGATCACCGACTGCGGACGCTGCCACGGCCCGAGGGGATCGTTGATCTCGCCGCGGAGTTCCTCGTGCTCGATCGCCTGGTTCAGCATCGAGGTCGAAACCCCGCGGGCGGTGGCCTCCAGCAGGACGTGTTCCAGGGCCTGTCCGGCGCGCAGCCACTCGATCGGCCCGTCGAACCGGGTCGCGAGCACCGCCAGCTGCGGCTCCCGCTCGAAGTCGGCCGCCGGCCGCGCCGCGTCCGCCTCGGTCGCGGCCAGGTCCCGGACGACCGGGGCGCCACCCGCGGCCCGTGAACCCAGCGCGCTCGACGGGACCCCGTCGGCGGTCCGGTCGCCACCGACCCAGCGCCGGCGCTCGGCCGTCCGCGCCTTGTCCTCGTCGTCCGCGGTCACCGCCTCGTTCGTTGCCATCTGCAACCACCAGCGCCGGGTCGGCTTGTCGATCCACTGCAGGACCGCGCCCTCGACGCGGGCGCACAGGTCGAGCTCGACCCGCAGCTGCGCCGGCAGCCGCTGCTCGGTGAACGGCTCCCGGTTCGTCCGGCGCTCGGTCAGGTACGGCGCGAGCGCCGCCATCGGATCGTTCGGCGCCGCCTCGAGCTCCACGACGGCGACCAGGTCCGGCCGCCGCTGATCGACGAGATGCCTGACCACCGACCCCATCCCCCGGGCGGCCGCGGCCACCCGGAGGTTGAAGATCGCCGCGCCGAGCGACACGAACAGCATCCGCCGCGACGGATCCTCCGCCGGCAGCTCGCGCTCCCGGTCCCGGTACACCTCGACCGCCCGGTCCGCGAACCGGAACCGCCACGGCTGCGTGTTGTGCATCGACGGCGCCAGCACCGCGGCCGCCAGCAGCGCCTTCCGGTCCTGCTCGCTCAGCATCTCGTCCATCCCGACCACCTTCGTCAGCAGGTTCAGAACCGGAACACCACGCGGGCCGGGATGTCGCCGGCCAGGACGGCCTCGATCGACTGGTTGACGTCATCGAGCGTGCGGTCGACGGCGATCACCTTGGTCCGGCCCGCCGCGTGCAGCGCGAAGACGTCGGCCAGATCGTTGCGGGTACCGACGATCGAACCGATCACGGTCTTGCCGTTCAGCACCGTGTCGAAGATCGGCAGGCTCAGTGCGCCGTCGCCGGCCGGCAGCGCGACGCAGACCAGCCGTCCGCCCCGGCGCAGCGACCGGAACGCCTGGTCGAACGACCGCGGATCAGCCGCCAGAGCGACCGCGACGTCGGCGCCGCCGAGTGCCTGGATCGCCTCGACCGGATCGGTGGTGGCCGCGTTCACCAGGTGATCCGCACCGAGTTGCTTGGCCATCTCGAGCTTGCTGTCCTCGATGTCGACGGCGACCGTCACGCCGCCGGCGATCCGCGCGTACTGCAGCGCCAGGTGCCCCAGTCCGCCGACGCCGAAGATCGCCACGGTCTCGGCCGGCGCGACACCGGCCACCCGGATCGCCTTGTACGTCGTCACGCCGGCGCAGGTCAGCGGCGCGGCGTCCCGGGAGGAGACCTCGTCCGGCACCGGGTTCGCGAACGCGGCGGGCAGGACGGCGTACTCGGCGAAGCTGCCGTTCACGGAGTAGCCCGAGTTGCGCTGCTCGAGGCAGAGCGTCTCCCACCCGCCGATGCAGTAGCGGCACTTCCCGCACGCGTAGCCGAGCCACGCGATCGCGACCCGGTCACCGACCGCCCGCTCCGTCACGCCGTCGCCGAGCTTCTCGACGATCCCGACGCCCTCGTGTCCGGGCACGAACGGCGGACTGGGCTTCACCGGCCAGTCACCGTGCGCGGCGTGGATGTCGGTGTGGCAGAGCCCGCTGGTCTCCATCCGTACCAGCACCTCACCCGGCCCGGGCTCGGGAATCGGTACCTCCTGGATCTCCAGCGGTTTCGTGAAGTCGGTGACGACAGCTGCTTTCATGACAGTCCTTTCAGACCTTTCGGACGGACGGGAATCGGATGCGCGCACACGACCGGCCGGCCGGGTGACGAAGTGGCCGCCGAGCCCGGCGGGAAGCGAGAACCCCGCCGGACCGCCGGACGCGATGTCGAGCAGGACCGCGTCCTGGCCCCAGGCCTGGTCGAGCCGCCGGTCGATGTAGAACGGGCTGCCCTCGATCTCGCCGAGCAGCACGTCACCCGGACGGACCGGGAACTCGTGCTCCGGGTAACACATCGGGGTGCTCCCGGCACCGCGGTCGGCGAACTGGACGAACATCACCGGCGCCCCGCGGGTGTCGGTCAGGTGACGGATCGCTTGGCGGGCAGCCTCGGTGGCGGTGATGCGACCGGCCGGCCTCAGGGACTCGGGGGCCTCAGAACGGTTGGGTGCGACGTACTGCATGGCCCTGCTCCTTCGGATCGGCGCGTCGTGCCCTTCGAGCGAACAGCCGCCGGGACGTCGCTCGTAGGGCCGAAAGACCTGTCCGGCGGGTGCCGGAATGCGGCATTGTTCAGGGATGGAGAAGTTGCCGAAGAAGGCCTACGAGCGCGAATTGCTGCGGCTGCAGGCCGAGCTGGTGAAGTTGCAGGAGTGGGTGCGCGTGGAGGGCGCCCGGCTCGTGGTCGTCTTCGAGGGGCGCGACGCCGCTGGCAAGGGCAGCACGATCAAACGCGTCACGGAGTACCTCAATCCCCGCGTCGCGCGGATCGTCGCGCTGCCCGCCCCGACCGAGCGGCAACGCACCGAGTGGTACTTCCAGCGGTACGTCGAACACCTGCCGGCGGCCGGCGAGATCGCCCTGTTCGACCGCAGCTGGTACAACCGCGCCGGGGTGGAACGCGTGATGGGGTTCTGCACCAACCAGGAGTACGCCCGGTTCCTGCACCAGTGCCCGATCTTCGAGCGGCAACTGGTGGAGGACGGCGTCCTGCTGCGCAAGTACTGGTTCTCGGTCAGCGACAGCGAGCAGGAACGGCGGTTCCGCAGCCGGCTCGAGGACCCGATGCGGCGCTGGAAGCTGTCCCCGATGGACCTGGAGTCGATCACCCGCTGGGAGGACTACTCGCGTGCCAAGGACGAGATGTTCGTCCACACCGACATCCCGGAGGCGCCCTGGTACGTCGTGGAGAGCGAGGACAAACGCTCCGCGCGGATCAACATGATCGCGCACCTGCTGTCGACGGTCCCGTACCACGAGGTGCAGCGGCCGCCGCTCGCGCTGCCGCCGCGGCCGCCGTCGAAGGGGTACGAACGTACGCCGCGGGAGATGCAGACCCAGGTGCCCGACCACGCGGCCCGCCTGCGCGACTGAAGATCCGTCTGAGAGTCCAAGGTCCTGCACGGAGAGGACCGACGGCCGGTGCGGACGGCGGCCCCGGAGGCCGATGCTCGGGTCAGATCGGCTCCAGGAGGTGGACCGTGGGCGCACAGATCAGAGCTGTGCCGTGGGTACGGCAGTTGGTCATCGATACCGGGCGCGCCGCACGGCGCAGGCACGCCATCCACGGCCTGTTCGAGGTCGACGTCACGTCGGCGCGCGACGCCTTGCGCCGCGAGCAGGCCGACCAGTGGTTCACCGCCTTCGTGATCCATTGCGTCGCCGCGGCGGTCGCCGCGGATCCGGGCATTCAGGCGTACCGCAACCTGCGCGGCCGGGAGGTCGTGTTCGACCAGGTCGACGTGGGGCTGCCGATCGAGGTCGAGGTCGACGGGCAGCCGTTCGCGTTCACGCATGTGCTCCGCGACGCCGGCCGCCGCGCGATCAAGGACCTCCACCAGGAGATCCACGCGGTCAAGACCGACCCGCATCTCAGCCCGTCGGTGCACAAGGCGCCATGGGTGCACGCGTACCTGTTGCTGCCCGGCTTCGTCCGGGTTCCCCTGCTCGGAGCCCTCCACCGGCTCCCCCACCGTCAGCAGTCGCTGGCGGGCACCGTGGGTGTCACGGCGGTCGGCATGTTCGGCGCCGGAGCGGGCTGGGGCATCGGCTTCCAGCTGCACACCCTGAGCGTCGTGGTGGGCGGAATCGCCCGGCGGCCGATCGTCTTCCAGGGCACGCTGGTGGAACGCGAGTTCCTGCAGCTGACGGTCAGCGTCGACCACGACGTCGTCGACGGCGCGCCGGCGGCGCGTTTCATCGGCCGGTTGCGGGAACTGCTCCAGGCCGGCGACGGCATCCCCACCGGCCGCGCGGGCACCGCGCCCGTCCACTCCCGGAGGATCGGATGAAGCACCTCCCGGTCGTCGTCGGCATCGACGGCTCCCCCGCGGCGGACGTCGCGATCAAATGGGGCACGCAGGAGGCCGCGGCGCTGCGGAGCCCGCTGCATCTGGTCTACGCCCTCGCCCCGGGCAGCGCGCCGGCGCAGGCCGGGGAGGTCGTCTACAAGGCGGTCGCCCAGGCCCGCGGGCTGATGCCGGGGATCGTCATCGACTCCCGGATCGAGAGCGGCTCGCCCTCCGCGGCGCTGGTCAAGGCGTCCGGCTCGGCGGCGGTCGTGGTGATCGGCAGCCGCGGCCTCGGCCTGATGATCGGCGCCCTCGTTGGCTCCACGGGGCTCGACCTGGCCGCGAACGCCCGCTGCCCGGTGGTCGTCGTACGGCCCGATCTCGGCAGCATGGCCGGCGTCCGGGTGGTCATCGGGTACGACGGTTCGCCGGCCAGCGACACTGCCCTGGACTTCGGGCTGGAGCACGCGCGCCGGCACGATCTCGCCGTCCGGGTGATCGCCGCCGAACCCGCCGGGACCGCGTTGCACCGGATCAGCGAGAACGAACTCCGCGAGGCCGTCCACGCCCGCGGCGGGCACGACGCCGAGCTGGTCCACATCACCGGCCATCCCGCCGAGCACATCCTGCGCCTGTCGTCCGACGCCGCGCTGATCGTGCTGGGCGCGCGCGGCCGCGGCGGCTTCGCGGGCATGCTCATCGGCTCGGTCAGCCAGACCGTTCTGCACCACGCCGACTGCCCGGTCGCCATCATCCCGGCCGCCGCGGCCGGCGGCTGACACCTCCGGGTACTCAGATGAAGATGATCTGGGCGCCGTCGGTCTTCTCGATGAAGTCGGCGGCACTGATGATGCCTTCGACGTCCTCGGACAGGTCCGACTCGTCGAGGTGCATCATGTCGGCCGACATCCGGCACGCCCAGAGGTGACCGCCGGAGGCGACGATCTGCTCGAGGAACTCGGGGACGTCGGGGACGCCGATCTCCTGGATCTGCTTCTTCATCTGGTGCGTCGCCATCGCGGTCATCCCGGGCAGGCCGCCGAGGCCCTGCGGCAGGTGCGTCGCGGTGTTGCCGAGCATCGTGAACTTCAGGTCGTGCATCCGCGACTTGGTGATCATGTCGAAACCCCAGAACGTGAAGAACAGGTGCGTCTCCACGCCTTCGCCGAGCGCGGCGTTGGCCAGGATCAGGCCCGGGTAGGCCATGTCCAGGTTGCCCTTGGAGCAGATGATGGCCAGCTTGCGGCCCTCGGTCGCCGCGTCGCCGAAGTCCGGCGTCACCAGCGACGAGGTGTCAATGGTCGTGGTCATGGTGTCCTCCTCAGACACAACCGCGGGGTTTCGGCAGGCCGGCGACGTACGCCATCTTCTTGGCCGGCTTGCCCGGGAACAGCACGAACAGTTGCTTCACGGGGATGCCGGCCAGGGTCGACACCCGGCGCAGCGTCGCGGTCTCGCCGTGCGCCGGGTAGTCCTGACGCAGGAACCGGATCGCCTTCCAGTGCTCGTCGGTGAGCTCGATGCCGATCCGCGCGGCGAGCTGTCCGGCGAGTTCCTCGGTCCACTCGTCGTACTCGGTGAGGAAACCTTCCGCGTCGGTATGGATCGAAGGGTGGATCGAAGGCTGCACGGTGGTCATGGTCGGACCTCCTCGTCCGGTCGGTGTTTGCCGCTCATCGACATCCGGGTGGGGACCGGCAGGCGGTGCCCCGGGAGCAGCAGGTTCCAGTAGATCCAGCGGAACGCGAGCTTGCCCCAGTGGTTCGCCTTCGTCTCGCGGAGCAGAGACAGCGGCCCGAGTCCGCCCAGCGGGTAGCGGCCGGGCAGCGGTTCGGTGTCGTAGTCGAAGTCGATCAGCAGGCCCTTGCCGTCGCCGGTCTCGACGAAGCAGTTGGCGTGTCCGTCGAAGCGGTGCGTCATCGCGCGCCCCTCGACGTACTGGCAGAAGTTCGCCACGAACACCTCGGCGGAGAAGTGCGCCACCGAGCCGGCCTTCGACGTCGGCAGGTCGTTGGCGTCGCCAACCGCGAAGATGTCCGGGTGTGCCGTGGACTGCAGGGTGCCCTTGTCCACCGGGACGTAGTTCAGCTCGTCGCCGAGCCCGGAGGCTCCGACGAAGTCCGCACCCATGTTCAGCGGCACCGTGACGAGCAGGTCGTACCCGATCTCACGCTCGTCGTAGCTGACCAGTACCTTCCGGTCGGCGTCGACCCGCTCGACCAGGAAATCGGTCTCGACCGCGATCTTGCGGTCGTCGAGCAGCCCGCCCAGGTACCGCGCCGCGATCGGCTTGGTGAACGCGCCGTCCAGCGGTGTCACGTAGACCAGCTCGACCTGGTCGCGCATCTCCCGCCGGCGGAAGAACGCCTCGGCGAGGAAGGTGAACTCCAGCGGCGCGACAGGGCACTTGATCGGTTGTTCCACGACGTGGACGACGAGGCGGCCGCCGGTGAAACCCTGCAGGGCGTCGCGGAGCGCGAAGGCGCCGTCGTAGGTGTAGAAGTCGTGGATCGTGCGATGCCATTGGCTGCCCAGCAGGCCGGGAGTCTGGTCCGGCCGCGGGCTGGTGCCGGTGGCGACGACCAGGTAGTCGTAGCAGACCACCTCGCCGTCGGACAGCCGGACGGACTTCCGCTCCGGGTCGACGGCGGCGATCTCGCCGATCAGCAGCTGGATCCCGTTCCGCAGCAGCCGGCGGCGCGGTTTCAGCAGATCCTCCCGCCCGCCGAAGGGGACGAACAGCAGACCGGGCTGGTAGAGGTGATCGCGTTGGCCGTCGATCACGGTGATGCGCCAGTCGTCGAGCGGCAGGCGGCGGCGCAGCTTGTTGGCCACCATGGTGCCGGCCGTCCCGCCACCGAGGATCACCAACCGTCTCATGGTCAGGTCCTTTCTGGGCCCGGCCCGGTGCACCGGGCCGGGCCGGGTCGGAGGGCTTCAGTCGGTGTGCTCGATCGTGATGGTGCGGGTCTCGGCGGCCTTCGCCGAGATCGGCACGGTCACTTCGAGGATCCCGGCCCCGTACTTCGCGACGACGGCCTGCTCGTCCGCGCCCTCCGGCAGCAGCACCCGGCGGGTGAGCGTGCCGTAGTGGAACTCCGAGCGGGTACCTTCGCGCTCTTCCTGCTGACGGGTCGCGGTGACGGTCAGCATGCCGTTCGCGACCTCGACCTTGATGTCCTTGTCCGGATTCAGGCCGGGCAGCTCGGCACGGACGACGTACTTGTCGCCGTCGGCGAACTCCTCGATCCGGACGCCGCGCAGCGTCGCCGGCATCGTGAACAGGCTCGGCAGGCCCTCGGCCCAGTCGAACAGTTCCGCGAACTGCCGGCGGTTGTCCCTGTGCTGCAGCGTGCTCGCCATGGTGTCTCCTTCCTGTCGCCTTCACTTGCACTTCCACCACACCTCGCGGACGGTCACCGGAGCAGGGCCCTCCGCACCGGAACGCCCCGGACCTTCGGCCCTCCCCCGGCGGCGTTCGGAGAACGAAGCTGCGGAGAGGAAGGAGCGACGCATGCGCAGCGCGACGGGGACCGTGCCGGTCCGGTACCGCCGGGTCTGGTCCGCGGTCTCCCTCGTCCTGCTGGTCGCCCTGATCGAGTACGTCGTCCTCCCGAAGCTGGCTCCCGCGCGGGACTCCCTCGATCGGGTCACGCGGCTCGGGCCGCTCTGGATCGTCGCCGCGGTCGCACTCGAGGCCGCGAGCCTGGTCAGCTACTCGCTCGTGACCCGCGCGCTGCTGGGTGGGAGCCGGGTCCGGTTCTCGTGGATCCTGCGCTCCGACGTCACCGGGTACGGCGTGAGCCACGTCGTACCCGGCGGCGCGGCGACGGCGACCGCGCTCCGCTTCCGGCTGCTCCAGTCGGGCGGGGCGCGAACCACGGACATCACCGCGACGATCACGGCCGAGGCCATCGGTTCGTACCTCGCGCTGCTCCTGATCGCCTGGCTGACCTCGATCCCGGCCCTGTTCCTGCGCGACGCGACGCCGGCGTACCTGGCGATGTTCCTGATCGGGCTCGTCACGATCGCCGCCGGCGTCCTCGCTGTCCGGGAACGTTCCGCCGTCGAACGGTTCGCGGCGCGCGTGCTGCGGGTGCTCCTGCGCCGGCTCCCTCGCCGCGTGCGGCCGTGGGTGACGTCGGTCGCGCTCCGGCTGCGTGACCTGGTGGCCGCCCGCGCGGTCCGCAAGGCCTTCCTGATCTGGGGAACGCTGAACTGGCTTCTGGACGCGGCCGTGCTCTGGACCTTCCTGCTCGCGTACGGCGAACTCGTCGGTCCGGTGCCGCTGCTGCTCGCGTACTGCGCCGCGAACCTGGCCGCCGCCGTTCCGCTCACGCCCGGCGGCATCGCGATCGTCGAGGGGATCGCGATCTCGACCCTGATCGGCTTCGGCGTCCCTGGCGAAACCGCCGTCCTCGCCGTCCTGTCCTGGCGGCTGCTCCAGTTCTGGGCGCCGGTCCCGGCGGCGGGCCTGTGCTATCTGAGCCTGCGAGCCCAGCGCGGCTTCCTGCCCAGGCGGTAGCCGACCAGCAGCCCGAGCAGCGCGATCGCTCCGCCGGCGAGGCCGTCGACGATGTAGTGGTTGGCGGTCAGCACGATCGCGCAGAACATCAGCACCGGCATCAGCCAACCGAACAAACGGATGATCCAGTGCGCGCCCAGGCTCGCGACCGCGATCCCCATCAGCAGGTTCCAGCCGAAGTGCAGGCTCGGCACGGCCGCGTACTGGTTCACGAAGGCCGGCGGCTGCAGGACCCGGTACGCCGACGTGCGCTCGGCGACCGTGTCGACGAAGCCGTACGCCGTCAGGAACCGCGGCGGCGCGACCGGGAACGCCGCGAAGATCACCAGCCCGATCGCACCGGACAGCAGCATCGCGTTGCGGAACATCCGGTACGCCTCCCGTTGCCGGATCAGCAACCACAGCAGCGTGACCAGCAGCACCGGCCAGTGCCCGTAGATATAGATGTATCCGAACAGTTCGGCCAGCCAGCCGTGCTGGATCACGGTCTCCTGCAGCCGCGGTTCGACGAAGATCCCGGTCGACTGCTCCAGGGCGACGACGTTCTCGGCGTTGCGGTAGGCGGTGTCGATCCGCGTCGTCATCAGTCCGCGAACCGCGAAGTACAACAGGATCGCCGCCGTGATCACGAGCAGCTCGCGAGCCACGTGACGCATCCGGTCCGTCGCCCGCAGCACCGCTGTCAGATCCCCTGCCACCATCGGCCGCACCTCCTTCGTCCACGCTGGCAACCGGCCGGTCCCGCGACCTAGAGGCATAGCGCCCGGCCGGGCCGGGACGAAGGTCCACGACAGGCGCCGAGATGCCGGATTTGCATCGGCCGGTTATGGTCCTGGCATCGCATTGCCGGGTGGCGCGTCACCGTGCGTCGCACCGGAGGCCCCGGAAGGACCCCTCATGCAACTGGGCCGAGAACATTTCACACGTCTGGGGCGTGGCGGCCGAAAGATCATCACTCATCGCGGCGTGCGCCTCGTCGCGCTGGTCACAGCGGTCGTTGTCTCGCTGTGGAACGTCGAACGCGTCCCGCACACCGCCGTACTACCGGCGGTGCTCGGTCTGCTGCCGTTCGCGATCGGCAAGTACATCCTGTGTCCGCTGCGGTGGCACGCGATCTCGACCAGCGGCCGGACCCGCCGCTGGCACCTGCGTGCGTACGCGGAGAGCGAGATCCTCGGGCTGATCACGCCCTGGCACGCCGGCGCCGACCTGTGGCGGGTGCATCGGCTCGAGACCACCGGAGTACGCCGGGCCAGCGCGGCCGCCGAGGTCGCGCTGGACCGCTTCGTCGGCGCGGTCGGTCTGGTCGTCGCGGTGGCGGTCACCGGAGTGACGCTGCCGTGGACGGTGCTGGCGATCGCTCTCGGCGCCGCGGCGCTGGTCCTGGTGGCGGCCCTCGTCGTACGACGCCGGCGTCCGAGCCTCACCGGCCGCTGGCCGTGGCCGTCGCCGAAGGTGTTCGCGCTCGGCGTGCTGCTGTCGATCGGCTACCAGGCGACGATCCTCGGTCTGCTCGTCGGAGCCATCGCCGCGGTCGGCGGCCCGGTGCCCGGGCTGCAGCTGGTGGCGGTGTTCGGCGCGAGCCAGGTGGCCGGCGTACTGCCCGGTGTCCACGGCGCCAGTCCGCGGGACGGAGCCCTCGTCGCCGGCCTGGCCGCGATCGGCGTCTCGTGGCGCGAGGCGTTCGGTGCGGTCGCACTGACCACGTTGCTGTACTGGATCCCGGCGTTGCTGATCGGCGGCAGCCTGATGTTCCTGCGCTGGCGCGGCTGGTTCACCGAACGGCACCCCGAGACGGCATGATGCGACCACTCGCCATCGCACACCGCGCCGGCAACGACCTCGGCCTGCTGCGGTCCGCCCTCGACGGCGGCGCCGACCTCGTCGAGGCCGATATCCATGCATATCGCGGCCGCTTGGAAGTGCGGCACCGCAAGACGCTCGGGCCGTGGTGGCTGTGGGAGCGCGGCGAGCTCGTGCGGCGCCGCGACGTACGGGTGCCCGAGCTCCACGAGCTGCTGACGGCGGCCGACGGCGATCCGCGGTTGATGCTGGATCTCAAAGGGATCCATCCGTGGCTCGCGCGGCGGCTGGCGGCCGAGCTGCCCGGGACCGCGATCACCGTCTGCACCCAGCACTGGTGGATGCTCCGCGCCTTTCGCGACCTGGCGAATGTGCGGCTCGTCCTGTCGGCCGGAAGCCGCCGCGGCCTCAGGCGGGTGCGCGCCCGGCTCCGGCGGCGGCCGGCGTACGGCGTCTGCGTCCACCGGCGGCTGCTCACACCCGAGACGGTGACCGAGCTGCGACGGACCGCCGACGTCGTGTTCACCTGGCCGGTCGACACCGCGGCCGACCTCGCCGACGCGCAACGCCTCGGAGTCGACGGAGTGATCGGCAAGAACCTCGGCGTCCTGGCCCGCTGACCGGCCCGCTGAAACAGGTCCAACGCCCCCTGTGACGGCGCGCCCCGCGACGGATGCTCGAAGTGAGGACGGCGTCGTCCCCTGCGGCCGCCGCCCCGAGCCTGCCGAAGGGAGTCGCCATGTCCAAGCCGTCGACCGCCAACGCGACCCGCGGAGTACGGCGGGTGCCTCCGTCGTCGACCGGATGGTTCGTCTGGATGACCGGGCTGTGGATCGTCTTCTTCGTCCTGCTCTCCCAGGGCCGTCTGGACGATCTGGCCGCCTGGATCCGTGACCTGCCGCTGGTGGCCGAGATCCTCGTCTGGATCGCGTTCTTCCCCCAGGTCCTCGCCACCGCCGTCTGGACCAGTGACTGGTCCGACGCCCTCCGGACCACACTGGTGGTCCTCTTCGCCGCCGGCTGGACGATCGTCTCGATCCCCCGGCCGCGGTCCGGTCGGAGGTGAATGCGATGCGCCTCCGCGTCCGCGACATCCTCGCCGTGGTGCTGCTGCTGGCCGTCCTGGTGCCGTACGTCGGCTACCTGGTCGACAGCGACGTACCGTTGATCGACGACCCGCGCGCCATGGCGTCCACCGGTTTTTTCCTGGGTGGCCTCGCCTTCTGGGTGATCCGTGGCGGTCAGCGCACGACCCGGCTCGGACGCGTCGAGGCCGGCGCAGCCGGGCTGGCCCTGGTGCTCTACGTCCTGACCATCGCGCTCGCCGCGACGGGCGGCGTCGAGCTGCTGCTCGCCGCCTTCATGTGCAGCCTGTTGCTCGTCCTCGCACTGGACCTGCTCGACCGGGGCCGCCCGCGGCATGACGCCGTAGTTCGCCGATGACCGTTCAGCAGACCTCTCCGCGTGGCTTGTCCGCGGAGCAGGCCGCACTGCGGCTTGTCGAGCACGGACCGAACAGCATTCCGGCACCGCGGCCGCCGTCGCCGTGGCTGCGGGTCCTCGTCCAGCTGCGGGATCCGATGATCCTGCTCCTGATCGCGGCCGCGATCCTCACCGCGAGCCTGCGCGACTACACCGACCTGGCGGTCATCCTGGTCGTCGTCATCCTCAACACCACCGTCGGCGTCGTCCAGGAGATCCGCGCCGAGCACGCGCTCGCCGCGCTCAGCCGCCTGGCGGCGCCGCACGCCACCGTACGGCGCAGCGGCCACACCACCGTGGTGCCCGCCGCCGACGTCGTACCCGACGACGTGGTCCTGCTCCAGGCGGGTGACGTCGTACCGGCCGATCTCGTCCTGTTCGACGCGGTCCAGCTGCAGGCCGACGAGTCCACCCTCACCGGCGAATCCGTTCCGGTCGAGAAGGACCCAGCCGGCGAGGTGTTCGCCGGAACCGTCGTCACTCGCGGCCGCGGCACCGGCACCGTCACCCGGACGGGACCTGGCAGCGCACTCGGCCAGATCGCCGCACTACTGTCGAACCAGCGCCCACGAGCGACGCCGTTGCAACGCAGGCTCGCTGGGCTCAGCCGGACGCTGAGCATCGTCGTCGTCGCGCTCTCCGCGATCGTCGCCGTAGCCGGCCTGGTCCGCGGGCTGCCGCTCCTGAGCATGGTCGTGACCGCGGTGAGCCTGACGGTGGCCGCCGTCCCCGAATCGCTCCCCGCGGTGGTCACCCTCGCGCTCGCGATCGGCGCGCACCGCATGGCGCAACGCGCCGCGGTCGTCCGCAAACTGCCGGCCGTCGAGACACTCGGCGCGGTGACCGTGGTCGCGACCGACAAGACCGGGACGCTCACCGAGGGCATCATGCAGGCCGAGCAGCTCTGGACCGAGTCGGGCGCAGCCACCGCGACCGGCGTCGGCTACGAACCTGCCGGCGAGCTCCGGCCGCCCGGTTCCGGCGCCGTCCGGCGACTGCTGCGTGACGTTGCCTTGTGCAACGACGCTGCGCTCCGGCCGCCGGCCGCCGACCCCGCCGACACTGCCGACACTGCCGACACTGCCGACCGTGCTGCCTGGCAGCCGATCGGCGATCCGACCGAGGCCGCGCTCCTGACCCTCGCGCACCGCGGATCGGTCGACCCCGACGAGCTGCGCGCCGCGTATCCGCGGACCCACGAGGTGCCGTTCGACAGCACCCGCAAACGGATGACCACGTTCCATGAACAGCCCGGCAGCGACGACCTTCTCGTCATCGGCAAGGGAGCACCCGAGGTCATGCTCACCGCCGACGTCACGCCGTACGGCGACATCGCGCGGGCGAAGGCCGTCGCCGCGGAGCTGTCGGAGGCCGGGTACCGCGTGCTGGCGGTCGCCGACAACGCCCTGCCGCCCGGTGCGCCCCGGACCGAGAACGGCCTGCGGCTGGCCGGGCTGGTCGCGATCACCGATCCCGTGCGGCACAACGCCGCCGAGGTGGTCGCGTCGTTCGGCCGGGCCGGCATCGGCCTGCTGCTGATCACCGGCGACGCCCCCGGCACCGCGCTCGCGGTCGCCGAACGCGTCGGTGTCCACGACGGCCAGGTCGTCACCGGAGCCGACATCGACGCCGGCCAGGACCCGACCGCCGGCCGGGTGTTCGCGCGGATCCGGCCCGAGCAGAAGTTCGGCATCGTCCGCGCCTGGCAGGCCAAGGGGCACGTCGTCGCGATGACCGGCGACGGCGTCAACGACGCGCCCGCGCTGCGGCGCGCCGACATCGGCGTCGCGATGGGCCGCGGCGGCACCGAGGTGGCCCGCCAGGCCGCCGACCTGGTGCTGACCGACGACGACCTCGGCACGGTCGAGGCCGCGATCGAGGAAGGCCGGCGGATCTACACCAACATCCGCACCTTCCTGCGGTACGCGCTCGGCGGCGGCCTCGCCGAGGTGCTGGTGATGCTGATCGGTCCGCTGCTCGGCTTCGCCGTACCGCTGCTGCCCGGGCAGATCCTGTGGATCAACATGCTCACGCACGGTCTGCCCGGCGTCGCGATCGGCGCCGAACCCGCCGATCCGCGGGCCATGCGGCAACCGCCGCGGTCGCCGCAGGAGCAGATCCTCGGTGCGGGCCTGTGGCAACGAATCGCGTGGACCGGCGCCCTGATCGCGACCGTGACGCTGACCGCGGCCCTCTGGGCCCGCAGCGCCGGTGCGCCGTGGCAGACCCTGAGCTACCTCGTCCTCGGGCTTGCCCAGCTCGGTGTCGCGCTGGCGTTGCGCCGGCCGACCCCGTCGGGCGGCCGACGCTTCCGCTTCCTCGACCTCGCGGTCGCCGGCGCCGTGGCGGCCCAGGTGCTGCCGCTGATCCTCGCTCCGCTGCGCGACCTTCTCGGGCTGCAGGCAGTGACAGGCACCGAGGTCCTGTACGCGGCCGCACTGGCCTCGGTGCCTGGTCTGGTCACCGCCGTCAGCCGGCTCGGTAGAGCGAACCGCCGCCGGAGATCGCGATGGCTGCCGCCTTACCGCCCACGTTCAGCGAGACGATGAAGGTCGAACCGGACGAGCGCGCCTTGAAGGTGACCGCTCCGGACGCCCGGACCGGGACGACGAACGACAGGATCGACGCCGTCTTGCCGGAGCGAGCCATCATGATCGTCGGTGCGGACCTCCGAACGTAACTGCTCGGGTAGGTCCAGCCCTGGATCGGGCTGCTCTGCCCCTGCTTCACCAACGTCGCTCCGGCCGGCAGGGCCTGCTTGAACGGCACCTGGAACAGGACCGTCCTCGTGCTGTCACCTGCCGCGATCGCGGTTGCGGTCGTCCGCGAGTAGACGGTCGCGCGCTGATCGGACGGCAGGTGCCACAGCGTCTGGAACGACTGAGCGGTCCGCGCGGAGGCAACGTCCCACGTCACGATCAGGTCCGGGTTCTTCAGCACCAGAACCCGCCGTACCCGGCTGATCCCGCTGCCCGGTGCGTCGGTGAACACGTAGGACTCCGACGTGGCTTTCACCGAGTACGCCGCCAGCCTGGTGGTCGGGTTCGTGTACGTCGACATCGGTGTCGTCATCATGCTGTGCGCACTGGGGCCGAGCGTCCAGGTACGCCAGACTCCCGCGTTGTACGCCGCGTACCCGCCGTTGATGACGATGTCGCGACCACGGGCGGTGTAGGTGATGCCGGTGTGGTCGAAGTGTCCGTGGAACGCGCGCGGCGGGCCGTACCTGATGCTGTACGCCGACTCGCCCCTGAAGCCCCTCGTGGGATCGGTGCCCCACCCGGTCCGGCCGAACACGTAGCCCGCCGAGTAGACCCCGACCCGCCACAGCGGCGCGGTGCCCTTCGTACCCAGTGAACCGGCGTACTCCATCGGCGTCCCCGCGTACGGGTAGGTCGCCTGGAGTTCGGTGTCGCCGATCTGGGGCAGCCGGCCGACTGAGTTCGTCGCCAGCGTCAGCCACTTCGCCAGCAGTGCGCGGCGCGTCTGGATCGTCGTACCGGGAGAGACACCGCCGTTCTGCAGGACGGCGATCGCCCGGCCCCACAGCTGGTAGTTGAACGCCGCGTACCCCGTCGACTGCTCGTTCGTGGAACCTTGCGCGTCGATCGAGGTGGTGATGCCGGCCGCGAGACGTTTGACGGCGAGGTTCTTGTAGTCGCTGCGATTGAGGGTGACGCCAACGCCGAAGAGCGCGATGCTCTCGTCGGTGCCGTGGTTCCACGCGCCGCTCCAGTAGTTGGTGAGGAACCGTGCGTGACTGAGCAGGGCCGCGTCCACCCACGCGTACCGAGCCGGGACTGTGGTGACTTTCAGCCCGGACAGGATCGCCTGCCGCAGGCAGATCAGCACGTTCGTGCGGTGCATGGTGGACTCCCACGCGCCGACGTTCGCCTTCCACGAGTACGGATTGTCGCGGTACCAGTCGTAGGCGATCGTGTTCACCCGCGTCAGCGCCGTCAGGTTGCCCGTGCTCGCGGCCGCGATTCCTTGGCCGAGCCAACGAAGCGAGTGGAACCACATGTACCAGCTGGCGTTCTTGTACGGATTCAGCGACCAGTTGATGTTGCCGCCGCCGTTACCGACCTTGTACGCCGCGTACGGTCCCCAGGTGAACTTGTCGGCGTACAGATTCGCCAACGGATTCGTCTTCTCGAGCCCGCTGTAGCCGGGGCACGCGTAGAACGGTGCCGCCAGGCTCTGGACCGCCGCGGTGCCGATGTCCGTGGCCGGCGCGGCCGTCGCTGGTACGACGTTGCTCGCGCCCGGCACGAACTGGGACTCCCCCGGGTCCTCCGATGCCGGATCGATCGTGATGCCCGTCGTGGTCGCCGGCGTTGCTGACGGTGCCCGGCTGGCACCGGCCGTCGTTCCCGCCCCCAGCAGCAGAACGGCGATCCCAACGATGACGCAGTACGCCCGTTTGAATCTCATCGTTCTTCCCCCCTTCTGCACCGCCGCCGAACGGCAGCGATGCAGATGAGGGTCGAACGGGTTATCTACGGGTCCCAGAGGCCAACGTCCCGATCGGAACGGGCCGGTCGGCGTCAGCCGTGCAGGCGAACGCGCTCGTGGGTGATCGCCTCGATGTCCGAGGCCGCGGCGTGCAGCAGCTTGTGCGCGAGGTCCGACAGCGCCCTCGCGACGGCCAGCTCGTCGCCGATCTCGGCGATCTCGGTGTCGGTCGGGTTCCGGTGCGAGGCGCCGGTCCCGACCAGGTGGGTGTTGTCCCCGGTGTGCAACCGGGCCTCCGCCCGCGTCGTCCGGTCGTCCTCGTGCTCGTCGACGTAGATGTCCACCCGCCATCGCCTACTGATGATCATGATCTCGTCCTTCCGCCCCGGCAGACTTCCGCTGTCCCGGCCATCCTCGGAGGACCGCCGGCGACCTGCCAGGGCCGTCCGGACCTGAAGCGCGGGAACTTCTGCCCTGCCGCGCGTACCCGGCCGGGCGTGTGCTGGAGGCGTAAGAGAGGAGGCAGCCATGAGCGACTACGAGAAGCACCGCACCCAGGCCGACGCCCGACGCGCCGCCGCCCGCCGGCGGTACAGCTCGCCCGTGGCCGAACAAGCCGTCCTGCGGCACCTCGGCGCCGAGCTCTACAAGGAACGGCGCCAGGCCGAGGAGGGAGCCGGGCAAAGCACGAGAAGGAGCCGCTGATGTCCGAGAAGGTGCTGGTCACCTACGCGACCAAGATGGGCGCGACCGCCGGGATCGCCGCCGCGGTCGGCTCCGAACTCCGCGCGGCCGGTCTCCAGGTCGACGTCCGCGAACTCGGCGCCGTCCAGGCGGTCACGCCGTACGACGTGGTCGTCCTGGGCAGCGCGATCTACCAGGGGCACTGGCTGCCCGAGGCCGTCCGCTTCCTCCGCCGGCACGAGCGCCGGCTGCGCGCCCGGCGTGTGTGGCTGTTCCACTCGGGCCCGGTGGGTGTCATCAGCCACCAGGACCAGCCCGTCCCGCCGGACGTGGCCCGCCTGGCCCGCCTGGTCGCCGCACCCCCGATCAAGACGTTCGCCGGGAACCTCCAGCCTGACGCGGTCGTCCACCACCCCGACCTCGAACGCCTCACCACCGACTCCAGGGACTGGGCCGAGATCCGCGCCTGGTCGCACGAGATCGCCGCCTCCCTACCGGCCGGCGCCGAAAACTGAGCCGTCAATCAACCCCGCCACGCCGGCCTGCCGCGCGGGCTCGATGCCTCCCGCAATCGATCCGGACCAGTTAGTCTCGATCGAAGAGATGGCGAGCGAACCGCGGAGTTGGACAGGCGACGAGTCTCAGGGGGGAGGCGGACGGCGATGGCGCCGCAACCGGAGGTGGCCGGTCGCCGGTCGACTCACCGAACCGTGCGGCCTCCTTCGGGCCCGGCGCCCCGCCCGCCGCGAACGCTGGTGACCCGCGAGCGTCTGCACAGGGCGCTGGACCGGGGATTCCGGCAACCGCTGACGATGCTCGTCGCGCCGGCCGGAACCGGCAAGACCGTCCTGCTCGCGGACTGGGCGGCGCGGTCCGAAAGCCCGATCCGCTGGGTCAGTGCGACCGGCGTCCCGGCGGCGCTCGACGAGTTGCTGATGCCCGCGGACGACTCGGAGCTCGTGATCATCGACGACGCGCACCTCCTGCCCGCCGGCGCGCTCGAGCAGCTGTCCGGTCTCCTCGCGGCCCTGCTGCCGGGCGCCGCGAGTCACGTCCGGCTGCTGATCGCGAGTCGCTACGACCTTCCGCTGCCGGTCGTCGAACTCGAAGTGCACGGCATGGCGTCGATCCTGCGCGCACGGGATCTGCTCTTCCGGGACGCCGAGGCGGCCGCCCTCGTCCGCGCTCACGCCGCGGGAGCCAGCCAGGTCGAGGTCGACCTGCTCCAGGAGAAGGCTGCGGGCTGGGCGGCGGCGCTGGTCCTCGGAGCGCGCGCGATCGGGGGTTCGGGCGACGCGCAGGCGCCGGTGCTGACCGAGCGGCCGGTGCTCGACCTCCTGCTCGGCGAGAGCTTCAACATGCTCGACGAGCGGACCCAGAACGTCCTGGTCTGCACCTTCGGCGAGCCCGACGTCACCTCGCGGCTCGCCACCGTGCTGAGCGGGGACAAGGACGCCGGCGCCTTGCTCGCCGACCTGGCCGCCAGCGGTCTCCTCGTCACGGCGTACGGCGAGGAGCCCGACACGGGGACGACGTACCGCTACCACCCGCTGCTGGTCGAGTTGCTCAGACGCCTCGTCGCGGTCGGGTCCGACGATGCGAAACGCGTCCTCGCGGCGCACCGCCGGGCCGCCGTCTACTTCGAGCATCACGGCGACGCCAACCGGGCGCTCGGGCATGCGCTCGCGGCCGCTGAACCGGTTCTGATCGCCCGGACGTTGCTGGACCACGGTCCGGCGATCCTGGCGGCCGGCGACCTCGACCTGGTGGCGGCGGCATTCGACGCGCTGCCGGACGACTACCTCGACACGCACACGCATCTTCTCGGCGTCCGCGGGATCCTTCGGCGCCTGACCGGCGATCTGACCGGGGCCGTGATGGACGCGAGCCGCGCGACCGCCCTGCTGTCCGCAGCCGGGTCAGGCCCGGAAGAGAGCGCTCTCGAGGCCGACGTCCTGCTGCTGCGCCTGTGGCAGTCACGCTTCGGCTGGGACGACGTCGACGACGCGATCGAGGCGGCCAAACGCTTGCTCGAACGCGCCTGGGGCCAGAGCGACCGGCGCGCGATCATCGGGCTGGAGCGGCTGGCCTGGCTGCTCGTGGAGCTCGCCGAGGCGGAGATGCTGGCGAATCGCGTCGACGACGCGCTCAGCCACCTCGACGACGTCCTGGTGACCGCCCGGATGGCACATCATCCCCAGCTGGTCGCCGCCGGACTGGCGGACCGGGCGGTCCTCGAGCTGACCCGTGGCCAGGCCGGGAGCGCCGCCCGATCGGCCCAGTCGGCTCTCGACGCCGCGGCGAGCCACGGGTTGTCGGACGAGTACGTCGTCCGGGCGCAGCTCGTACTCGGGCTGGCAGCGTTCAACCGCCTCGATCTCGACGAGGCGCGGCGCTGGCACCACGCGACGACGGCGGTGGACGCGTCGAGCACCGACATCCTCGTCGCCGCGCTGCGGGAGACGCTGCGGACGATCACGGTGATCGAGGACGGCGAGCTCGACGAGGCCCGTCTGCAGCTGGCGTCCGACCCGCCGAACTCGGGGCCGATGCCGGCGTTCCTGGTGCGTGACCTGGCGCTGCTGCGCCTGTGGGTCGCGGTCCTGGTCGGTGACCGGGCCTCGGTCGCGGCGCAGATCGGCGTCCTCGAGACCTCCGGCAACACTGCCGAGGCCGCGCTCGCGAAAGCCGTCGACTCGATCGGCGAGGGCGACGTCCGCAGCACCCTGGACGCGGTGGACGCCGCGCTGGTGCTGCCCGGGGTCCATCCGGCGCTCGCCGCGTCGGTCAAGGCCTTCCGTACGATCCTCCTGCTCCGCATCGAGGAGGACGCGGCGGCCGAGGAGGCGCTGGCGGACCTCCTCAACGACGTCGCCCCGCAACACCTGCTGCACCCGCTCGCGATGGCCGGCCTCGAACCGAGGTTCATGGACCTGCTGCAGCGACACACCGCGGCGCCGGCCGCGCACCCGTTCGCGTCCACCGCGCTCGACAAGCTCTCCCATTACCAGGCGCACCGGCGCTCCCGGGGCGGATTCGTCCCGGTCATCCCGACCGTGGACATCGCACCGGCGCAGCCGCCGCGGCCGCTGGACGCCGTCGTCAACGGAGCGACGATCCGCTTCACCGCGCGGGAGGCCGAGGTCCTGGACGAACTGGCCCTCGGAAGCTCGTACGCCGAGATCGCCCAGTCGCTGTTCATCACGGAGAACACCGTGAAGACGCATCTGCTGTCGCTGTACCGGAAACTGGGCGTCGACAAGCGGTCGGCGGCCCTGCGCACAGCTCGCTCCATCGGTCTGCTCTGACCGCTCCCCCGGCACGGGTGATGTTCTCGGGCGGTCCACGCAGCAGAGTCATGCTGTCGGACGTGGAAGAGGGCAGTGTCATGGCTCATTACGTGATTCGGGTCAAGGGCGACCTGTCGCCGGAGCTGACCAAGGTGTTTCCCTCCCTGATGGCGAATCGGGAACCCGCCCAGACGGTCCTGCACGGCGACCTCGAGGACCAGTCGGCCCTGACCGGCGTGCTCAACCACCTGGACACCCTCGGGATCACGATCATCGAGGTGGTCCAGCTCCCGTCCTCCACCTGACCCGGCGGCGCGGTCACCCGGACCGGGTGAGGTGCCCCCGCGCGACGAAACTCTTCCGAGGAGGTCGAGATGGCCCAGCCAGACAGCGGATCGCCGGCCCCTGGGTCCCACGCCTGGTGGAGCCGTCTCGCCCACCGGCCGCTGCTCACGCTCATCGCCGGTGCCGTCGCCGGCGCGCTCGTCACCGCGGTGATCTTCGTCGCCGTACGGCGGGACAGCGGCGCCGCGACGGCGAGCGGCAGCGACACCGGTACGGCGATGTGCCGGGCCGTTCCGGTCGCCGACCAGGTCCTGCCGTCGATCGTCACGATCTCCGCCCGGCGCGGCGCCGCGGCCGGTACCGGTTCGGGGCAGATCTTCAAAGAGGGCGGCTACATCCTCACCAACGACCACGTCATCTCGGTCGCCGCGGGCGGCGGCTCCGTCGCGGTCCGGTACAGCGACGGCCACAGCTCGGACGCCACGATCGTCGGACGCGACCCGAGCACCGACCTGGCCGTGCTCAAGGCGGCCGACGAGGCCAAGAAATATCCCGTGATCGCCACCGGATCCTCACAGGCGCTCGAGGTCGGTCAGCCCGTCGTCGCGCTCGGCGCTCCGCTCGGCCTGGCCAGTACGGTCACCTCCGGGATCGTCAGCGCGCTCGACCGCTACGTCCCGGTACCCGGCGACAACGTGACCCATCACCTGATCGGCGCGATCCAGACCGATGCCGCGATCAACCCCGGCAACAGCGGCGGCGCGCTGGTGGACTGCTCGGGACGTCTCGTCGGCGTCAATGCCGCCATCGCGACGGTCCCGAACGCGGCCGGCGTCAGCGGCGGCGGGAGTGTCGGGCTCGGTTTCGCCATTCCCGTCGACCTGGCGAAACCGATCGCCGACCAGCTCATCGCCACCGGCCGGCCGGGCCATCCGACCACCGGGCTCCAGGTCCAGGAGCTGCCGTCCGGCGCCGGGTTGTTCGTCCTGTCCGTCGACCCGGGCGGTCCGGCCGTGGCGGCCGGGCTCCGGCCGGGCGACATCATCACGCAGATCGACGGCGAGCCGGCCGTGAGCAGCGAGCAGATCGTGGTGGCGACGCTGACCCGGAAGGCCGGAGACACCCTGAAGCTGTCGTACGTACGCGGCGAGACCCCGGCGACCACGACGCTCACGCTGGCCGACCAGTAAGCGCTCAGTGGGCGCTCACACGGGCGCGACGGGCTGGGAGGCGAGCAGATCGAGACCGAGGCTGCTCGCCAGGAACCGCGCCGCGAGCCCGCCCGTGACGCTGTTGCCGGCGGCATCGAGCCGCGGGCCATAAGTGCCCAGCGCACCCTTGCCGGGCGAGACGGTGACGATGCCGCCGCCGATCCCGCTCTTGCCCGGCACCCCGACATCGAGCAGCCAGTCGCCCGACGTCTCGTACAGGCCGGCGATCGTCATGACGGCCAAGGTCACGCGCGCGACGTCCGCACCGACGACTCGCTGCTGCGTGGCGGGGCACACGCCGCCGTCCGCGAGCGTCGCGCCCATCATCGCGAGGTCCGCTGCCGTGACGCTCAGACAGCTCTGTCTCGTGTAGAGGTCGACAGCTTCGGCCGGATCACCGGCGAGGCCGCCGACACTCGTCAGCAGCGCGGCGAGCGCCCGGTTGCGATGGTTGGTCGCCAAGGCGGACGAGAGTATGCCGGAATCGAGCTCGAGCTCCCGGCCGGCGAAAGCGGACAAGCCGTCGGCGAGGAACTGCCAACGCCCGTCCGGCGAGTCGCCCGGCGTGAGACTGGTCGTCGCGATCGCGCCCGGGTTGACCATCGGGTTGGTTCGCCCGCCCTCCGACTGGTCGACGGCCTGGACCGAGTTGAACGGCAGCCCGGTGGCGTTGACCCCGACCAGTTGCCGCACCGCTTCGACGCCGAGCGCCTGAGCCACCAGCGCGAACACGAAAGGCTTCGCGACACTCATGATGGTGAACGGCCGCCGCGCGTCGCCTGCCTCGAAGCACCGGCCGTCGGTCGCCGCGATGCAGACGCCGAACGCGTCCGGGTCGACCTGGGCCAGCGCCGGGTAGACCTCCGACACGGCTCCGTCGGCGACGTCACGGAACCGCTCGTACGCCGTACGCACCAGACGGTCGACCGTGGCGGTGCCGGGCAGGCCGCCGGTGGAGACGTACCGGTCGAGCATGTCAGAACCGCCACACCAGCGGGACGATCAGCAGCGCCATGAGCAGCCACCACGCCATGACGATGATGCCCAGCCGCCAGTAGTCGCCGAAGCGGTAGCCCGCCGGGCTCATGATCATCATGTTCCCGGGAGTGGAGATCGGGGTCAGGAGCGAGGCGGCACCTGCGACGGCGACGACCATCAGCACCGGCTTGACGGAGGTGGCGGTGCCTTGTGCCGCCGCGACCGCGATCGGTGTCACGATCAGCACGGTGGCGGTGTTGCTCACCATCTGGCCGAGCGTCGCGGTCAGCGCGAACAGCGCCAGGAGCAACAGGTACGGGCGGCCCGCGCCGACCGCGTCGATGACGAGATCGGCGATCCGGTCCGCCGCGCCGCTGGACTGGATGGCGCCGGACAGCGGGATCAGGGCGCCGATCATCACGATGATCTGCCACGAGATCGCCCGGTACGCCTGGCGCGGGACGACCACCTTCGTCAGGATCATCGCGAGGGCGGCCAGCAGTCCCGCCATCGCCGGCGGGACCAGACCGGTCGCCAGCAGCACGATCATCGCGGCCAGGATCGCGACCGCGACCGACGCCTTGGATCCCCACGGGATCGCCTGCCGGCGGACGAGTTCGGGCGAGTCCACCAGCAGCACGTCGCGATCGCGCATCAGCTCGTCCAGGGCGGCCCACGGCCCGTGCACCAGGATCGCGTCGCCTTCGGCGAGCTCCGTCTGCCGGTTGCCGCGGTCCTTGCCCATCCGCTGGACCGCGATGATCGCCAGGTCGCGGCTGCGGAGCATCCCGGGGAACACCGTTTCGCCGACCAGCGACGACCGCGGCGGGATGACGGCCTCGACGACACCTGCTTCCCGGTTCATCAGCTCCGCCGCGGGGGCCGTCGTCGTACTGACGGCCAGCGACGCGGCCGCGGTCAGGCTGTGCACCTGGTCGTTCGGCCCGGTCACGACGAGCATGTCGTCGACGTCGATGGCGGAGTCCGTCCGGGCGCGGCCGCGGCCGTCCTGAAGGCCCACGATGGTGACTGCCGGGTACGCCGCGAGGTCGACCTCCTCGACGCCGAGGCCGAGCAGCGGCGAGAGTTCGCGCACCCGCAACCGGTAGAACCTGTCGGTCAGCGCGTAATGGCTGTCGAGCGTCTCCGCATGGACGGCCAGGTCGGCCGCCGGATGCGCCGGGCGGGTGGCCGGGAGCAGGCGGGGCCCGAGGAGCACCGAGATCGCGATGGTCCCGACGACGAGCGGAACACCCACGATCGCGAACGAGAAGAACCCGAAGGGCCCGGCGCCGGCGTCCCCGGCCGCTTCGGAGACGATGATGTTCACCGGCGTACCGGTCAGCATCAGCAGGGATCCCGCGCTGCCCGCGAAGCTCAGCGGCATCAGCAGCCGGGACGGCAGTTCACCGATGCGTGTCGCGAGGACCACGACGAGCGGAAGCAGTGCGGCGACCGCCCCGTTCAGGGTGATGAATGCTGTCAGCACCGCGGACAGGAGCGTGACGGCGACGAGCACCCGGGCCCGCGTCGTTCCGGCGTGCTGCACGATGACCTGACCGGCCCAGGCGGTCACGCCGGTCGAGTCGATGCCCTCGCTGACCACGAACAGCGTGGCGATGAAGATCACCACCGGGTCCCCGAAACCCGCGAGGATCTCGGGGAACCCGACCACGCCGGTCGCCCACAACGCCAGCGCCGTCAGTACGGCGACCACCTCGACCGGCAGCCGGTGCCATACGAACAGCGCAACGGTGAGGCCGAGGATGACCAGGCTCAGCGTCCCGTCGTCCATCGCCGCCGCCTAGCCGAGGTGCACCGGGGCGTCCGGGCCCCACGGAATCCCGAGGACGTACCAGAGGACGTAGAACAGGGTCCAGGCGACCAGCACGATCCCGGTGTAGGGCAGCATCATCGACACCACCGTGCCCATACCGGCCTTCTTCCGGTACCGCTGGCAGACCAGCACGATGAACGGCAGGTACACCATCAGCGGCGTGATGACGTTGGCCGGCCCGTCACCGACGCGGTAGGCCGCGACCACGGTCTGCGGCGCGATGCCGAGCCGGAAGAACAGCGGCACGAAGATCGGCGCCAGGATCGCCCACTTCGGGATCACACCCGGCATGATCAGGTCGATCAGGAACACGAGCAGGATGAAGCCGATCAGCAGCGGCAGCGCGCCGATGTCGGCCCGCTCGAGCAGGTCGGCCAGCCCGGTCGCGGCCAGTGTGGACATGTTGGTGTAGTTGAAGTAGGCAATGAACTGGGCGATCAGCAGCATCAGGAAGATCAGCCCGCCGAGCCCGTTGAAGGTCTTGACGATCGCGTTGATGACGTTCGTACTGCCGGTCAGGGACTTCGCTCCGCGGCCGTAGCCGAGCCCGGCGGCCAGGAACAGCATCGAGATGATGAACAGCAGGCTGCCCATGAACGGCGAGGACCCGAAGATCTCTCCGGTCTCCGGGTTGCGCAGCGGGGCCCCCGGGATGAAGGTCAGCGCCGACACGATCGCGATCGCGACCAGCAGGTAGTACACCGACCACCGCAGCCCGCGCGACTCCAGCCGCATCTCCTCCTCCGTCGGCTGGTGGTCGACCGGTGCGTCGGACGGCGCCTCGGCGGGGTCGTACTTGCCGAGCCGCGGCTCCAGCAGCCGCTCGGTGATCACCGTCATCACCACGGCGCAGAACAGCGTCGCGGCGATGCTGAAGTAGAGGTTGTGGGTGACGTTCAGGTCCACGTCCGGCGCGACCAGCCCGATCGTCTCGTTGGTGACCTCGGTGATGATGCCGTCGGCGGGCGTGATCAGGATGTTGACGAAGAAGGCGGCGCTGACACCGGCGTACGCCGCCGCGATGCCGGCCAGCGGGTGCCGCCCGAGGGACGCGAACGCGGCCGCGCCCAACGGGATCAGCACCAGGTAGCCGGCGTCGGACGCCACGCTGGAGATGCCGCCGAGCAGCACGATGATGAAGGTGATCAACGCCTTCGGTGCGACCTTCACCATCTTCCGGATCAGCGCGGCGATCAGGCCCGCCTCCTCGGCGACGCCGACGCCGATCATCGCGACCAGGATGACCGCGACCACACCGAAGTCGTTGAAGTTCTGCACCGCGGTCGTGAAGATGAACCGGATCCCGTCACCGGTCAGCAGACTCTCGGCGGTGATGGTCTCGTGCCGCACCTCGAATTCCGGCACGGGCGGCGCCGGCGGGGCGTCGTTGCCCGGCACACTCGTGCCCCCGGGGTACTCCGGCGCGACCTGGGCCGTCCCCGGTTCGGCGATCTCGGTGGTGACGCTGGTGCCGGCCCAGGACAGGATCTGGGACAACACGATGACGATCACGATCAGCGCCAGGAAGATCAGCGCCGGGTGCGGGACCTTGTTGCCGACCCGCTCGATCCCGTCCAGCAGCCGTTGCATCGCGCCCGGTTTGGCGTGCTTGTCCTCGACCCCTCTCGCGTTCACGGCTCAGTCCCCGGAAGGCCGCGTGAACCCGAGGGCGAACTCGATCAGCAGCTTGGTGCCGAAGCCGGTCGCGCCCTTGTTCCGCCAGGTCCGCGGCGCCGGGAGTTGCGCCGTACCCGCGATGTCGACGTGCGCCCACGGCCGGCCGGCGACGAACTCCTCGAGGAACAGCGCCGCGGTGATGGACCCGGCGTTGACGCCGCCCATGTTCGTCAGGTCGGCGATCGACGAGTCGAGCTGCGTGCGGTACGGGCGGTGCAGCGGCAGCTCCCAGACCTGTTCGTCGACGCTGTCCCCGGCGCGCCGCAGCTGCTCGACGACGTCCTGGTGGTTGCCCATCACGCCGGCGATCTCGACGCCGAAGGTGCGCAGGCAGGCGCCCGTCAGCGTGGCGATGTCGACGATCGCGTCCACCGGCTCCTCGGTCGCCAGGGCGAGGGCGTCGGCCATCACCAGGCGTCCTTCGGCGTCGGTGTTCAGCACCTCGACCGTGGTGCCGTTGCGCATCCTCAGCACGTCGCCGAGCTTCATCGCCGATCCGGACGGCATGTTGTCGGTGCACATCAGGTAGCCGGTCACGGCTGTCGTGCACCCCAGCGCACGCAGCGCGGTCATCGACGCCAGGACGGCGGCGGCGCCGGTCATGTCGTTCTTCATCTGCGCGTGCGACTCGTCGCTCGGCTTCAGGCTGATGCCGCCGGAGTCGTACATGACGCCCTTGCCGACCAGCGTGATCCGGCCGGTGGGTTCGGCCGGCTGGTACCGGAGCCGGACCATCCGCGGCGGGTCCACGCTGCCGCGGTTGACGCCGAGGATCCCGCCGCACCCCATCTCGATCAGCTGGTCCTTGTCGAAGACCTCCACCTCCAGGCCCGCCGCCGGACCGACCTCGAGCGCGACCTCGGCCATCCGGACCGCGGACAGCGTGCTGGCCGGGCAGTTCGCCAGGTCACGGCCGAGGCTGCACGCCGCGGCGACCACCCGGCCGCGCTCGACACCCGCCGCGGCCTCGTCGGCCTCGTCGTCGCCGGCGATGACCAGCAGCGAGTCGAGTGTCGGCTCCTCGGCGTCGCGGCCCACGAAGTACCGCCAGCGGGCGAGCAGCACGCCCTCCGTCACGGCCTGCGCGTACGCCGCGACCGGCAGCGCGGAGTCCCGGGAGGGGACCTCGATCGCGAGCCGCTTGTGCCACGGGACGGCCCGGGCGAACTCGGCGGCCAGGTCCCGGACCAGCGTGCTGTCGAGCCGGTCCGGCGAACCGATGCCGACGGCGACGCGGACCGGTCCGTCCACCGTAGGCCGCACCAACGTCTGACCACGCTGCGCGGTGAAGCCGGCCGCCGCGAGACCCGCGGCGTCGACGCCCAGCTCCTCGGCGGGCGGCCTGCCGACCGCCACCGGAACGGCGAGCGCGTCCGCCTCGGCCACGGCCTGTTTCAGGGTGCCGACGCCGACCGCCGGCCGGCGACGGGTGGAAGGAATCGGGTCGAAGTCGTCTGGGGTGGTCGTCACGACGTCTCCTCCGGACGGGGCTTGATCAGCTCTGCAGGGCCTGGACGAGCTCTTCCTCGCGCTCCTTGGTCAGGTTCGTCTGGATGACCGTCGGGCCGAACGGTTTGAGCGCGTCGATCACGCGATCCACGGTCGCCGACCTGGCGAGCAGGAACACCGCGGCGTGGTCGTCCTGCAGCTCACGGCCGACGTCCTTGATCAGCTGGTCGTTGATGCCGATGTCGGTGAGCTTGCCGGCGATCGCGCCACTGGCCGCGCCGACGGCGAACCCGGCCAGCGGGTTCAGGAAGATCAGCCCGAGCAACGTGCCCCAGAGCGCGCCGCCGGCCGCGCCGGCGCCGGTCAGGTTCATCGTCTGCTGGATCCGCACCTTGCCCTTGCTGTCCTTGTAGGCGATCGCGGCGTCCTCGCGCTGCAACAGTTGCTGCTTGGCGAGATCGTCGGTCACCTCGAGCACCCGCTCGGCGTCGTCGCGACTGTTCAGGCCGAGCACCACAAGATGGGTCATGCCGGTTCCTCTCCTGGGGCTGATGGCTCGACCCGGGGCGCCGAGCGCCTCATTCCATCAACTGTCGGTAGTGGGACGGCTCCACCGATTGAGGTGACTTCGCAACCTCACCCTTTACGGGGGATCCGGGGCACCTTGGCGCCGATCCAGACGGCGGCGACGACGAGCAGGCCGATGCCGACCAGCCATCCCCACAAACCCTCCGACACCGGGCCGACCCGTCCCAGCGGGAAGCCTCCGGGGTTGTCCTGCTGCTGCAGCTGCGTCACGTAGGCGATGATCGCGCGCTTGTCCTCGGGGAGCAGGACCGCGTCGGAGAAGACCGGCATCTGCTGCGGACCGGTCAGCATCGCCTGGTACATGTTGCGCGGCGACGTGTGCATCAGCGACGGCGCGTAGCGCCCGTTCGGCAACGCGCCGCCCCGCCCGGCGAAATTGTGACAGGCCGTGCAGTTGGTCCGGAACAGCTCGCCGCCGCGGACGATGTCCGACTGCGTCGCCTTGCTCACGTCGTACGCCTCCGGCGGCGGGATCGCCGGGCCGGGGGCGAGCGAGGCGACGTACGCCGCCAGTGCCGCGGTCTCCTCCTCGGTGTAGACCGGTGGCTTCTGCGGGATCTGGGCGCCGGGCTGGGCCGCCGGCATCCGCCCGGTGCTGACCTGGAAGTCGACCGCGGCCGCACCGACCCCGATCAGCGACGGGCCGGCCTGCCGTCCCTCGCCGTTCGTCCCGCCTTCGGCGTGCAGTCCGTGACAGCTGGCGCAGCCGACCGCGAAGAGCCGGCGCCCTTCCTCGATCTGCTGGGACTGCGGCCCATCGGCTCCGGCCGCGCCGTTCGGCACCACGGCGGAGTACGTCAGGCCGACCAGCACCAGCGCGGCCACCAGCGCGACGGCCTTCATCGCCCCGTGCCTGCGCAGCGGTCGCCGGTCAGTCGCCTCGCCCATCCGCCTGCTCACTTCTTGTCGCGCTTGGCCTGGCGGCGTGCGCCGGCGGCCCGGGTTGACGCGTCCTTCTTCAACCCACCGGTGGTCTTGGTCGCCCGCGGCGGTCCGTCAGCGGCGCGCGCCGGCCGGGACGTCGTACTCCTTGCCGCCGGAGCGGGGCCGGCGGCAGTCGTCTTCGACGCCGCGATCCGCTCGCTGCGCAGTTCGTTCGCAGCCCGCCGGGCGGCCGTCGCCACCTCCCTGCTGACCCGCGCCAGCGCGTCCTCGAAGAGCTCGGCCTTGCCGCGGTCCCGCTGGTTCGTGGGATAGGCCATGCCGCGCCCCCCGGCCGTGGCGACGGACAGGCTGGCGCCGCGGCGGTAGTTCTTCACGTACTTCGTGCGCGCCCGCCGGATCCGCTGGTGCAGCTCCAGCAGCTCGTCCTCGTCCAGCGCGCTCAACGCGTCCCGATCCGTCTCGGCGATCAGCAGCCGCTCGGCATCGGTCAAGGAATTCATCAGCGCTTGGTTCACAGGAAGCCTCCTGCGTCGGAGACGACGTCTCCTTGTTTCATGATCAGTGCGAAGGCGGTCTCGGGTGCGGCCAGGAGCTGGATGTCGTCCAGCGGGTTGCCGTTCACGAGGATCAGGTCGGCCAGTGCGCCCTCTTCGACGACACCGAGGACGCCTGGGTACGGATTGCGCGCACCGGACAGCGCCAGGAGCTCGGCGTTCGTGACCGTCGCCATCGCCAGCACCTCGGCCGGTGAGAACCAGCGGGTCAGCTTCGCGAGCTGTTTGCCCTGCTTCGCCGCCAGGGCGGGTTCGAACAAGGTGTCGGTCCCCCAGGCCACGCGGACGTCGTGTTTCCTGGCCAGTTCGTACGCCGTCTCGGTGCCGACCACCATCTGCTCGAACTTGGCCTGGCTGTGCGGCGGCACCGCAATCGCGTCCTCGTCGTCCAGGAACGGCTGGAGCGACCACCAGACGTCGTTCTCGGCCATCAGCTCGACGGTGTCGTCGTCGAGCAGTTGACCGTGCTCGATGCATCTCACCCCCGCCCGGATCGCCTGCTGGACGGCCCGGGGCGTGTAGGCGTGCACCATCACGTAGGTGCCCCAGTTCTCCGCGGCGTCGACGGCCGCGTGCAGCTCGGCCTCGGTGTACTGCGTGACGTCCAGCGGGTCGTACGCCGATGCGACTCCGCCGCCGGCCATCAGCTTCAGCTGCGAGGCGCCGAGCATCAGCTGCTCCCGGGCCGCCTCGAAGACCGCGTCCACGCCGTCGGCGATCCGGACGGCGCCAACCAGTTCCGCGTGACTCAGCTGACCGGCCCGGCCACGCGGGATCTCGTGCCGGGAGCGGAAGTCGCCGTGGCCGCCGGTCTGCGAGATCATCGCGCCCGACGGGAAGATCCGCGGACCGGGGACGAGGCCCGAGTCGATCGCCTGCTTCAGGCCGAACGACGGGCCGCCCGCGTCGCGGACCGTGGTGAAACCCCGCAGCACCGTGTCGCGAGCCGTCGTGGCCGCGAGGATGTGCAGGAATCCGACGTCACCGGTCATCGCCAGGGTCAGCGGCGCGGCGGCGAACAGCGAGTGCCAGTGCGCGTCGATCAATCCCGGAATCAGGGTGCGCCCCTCCCCCGCGATCACGCGCGCGCCGGAGGGCACCTCGCCCCCGGCGTCGACGCTCTCGATGATCCCGTCGCGCACGACGACCTGCGCCGGGTCACCGACGCGGCCGTTGCGCACGTCCACGACGCGCACCTCGCGAAAGACGATCGGCAAGTCCCGGTCCGAAGCCACGACGGCACCCTTCTTCTGCTCATCTCGAACAGTAGGACCAGTTCGCGCCCGGCCAATCACCCGATATGGAGGATGATGAATCCGTGGACAGGCTGTCCGTGCACGACGAACTCGAGCGTGCCCGTGCGGACTTCCGGCGCCTGGTCGAGTCGTCGGACGACGCAGCCCTGCGGAAACCGTCCAACGGCACGCGCTGGACCAACCGCGAACTGCTCTTCCACATGCTGCTGGGCTACCTGATCACCCGCGCACTGCTCGGGCTCGTCCGCGTTTTCGGCCGGCTACCGCGCGGGGCCAGTCGCGGCTACGCCCGGCTGCTGAACGCCGTGACCCGCCCCTTCGACGAGATCAACTACCTCGGCTCGTACGCCGGTGGGCGCACCCTGAGACCCGCTCGCATGGTCGCCCTCTTCGACCGCGTCGTCGACAAGCTCCACCGCCGCCTCGACGCCGAGACCGACGCGGACCTGGAGCGGGGCATGCACTACCCGACCCGCTGGGACCCGTTCTTCGAGGACTACATGACGCTGGCCGACGTCTACCACTTCCCCACCCAGCACTACGACTTCCACCGCCGCCAGCTGACGCTCGGACAGGGTTAGCCGCAACGCCGTTCGGCGGGAAGCCCCGAACCGGGACCCGAGACAAGCAACGGTGGCTGGAGACAGGTAATACCAGGTCCCCACCCACCACGGCTTGTCTCGCCACCAACAGCTTGACAACACCCCCGCCGCCCCCGGCGTTGCGGTTAGCCGAGCTGCAGTTCGGTGAGGAGTTTCTCGATGCGGGCGCGGATCTCGTCGCGGACCTGACGGACGACCTCGATCGGCTGCCCGGCCGGGTCGGTCAGCTCCCAGTCCTCGTACCGCTTGCCGGGGAAGACCGGGCAGGCGTCGCCGCAGCCCATCGTGACGATGACGTCGCTGTCCTTGGCGGTGTCGTACTCCAGCAACTGCGGCACGTTGCCGGTGATGTCGATCCCGACCTCGCGCATCGCCTCGACCGCGACCGGGTTGATCTCGTCCTTCGGCGCCGACCCGGCCGACCGGACATCGACCGCATCCCCCGCCAGCTGCCGCAACCACCCGGCAGCCATCTGGGACCGACCGGCATTGTGCACGCAGACGAACAGAACCACAGGCTTACTCACGAACCGACTCCAGACTCTGTGCGGGGTACGACGACCTCGCCCGCCGCGCCACCCGCGACGGGATAGAGCACGACGAGCAGCAGGGTGCCGACGATCGCGCCGACCACCTGGAAGACCACGAAGGCCGGCACTGATCCGGGCGCGATCCCCGCGAAGGTGTCGCTGAACGCCCGTCCGATGGTGACCGCGGGGTTTGCGAAGGATGTCGACGACGTGAACCAGTACGCCGACCCGATGTACGCGCCGACGGCCGCCGGCGCCGCGGCGGACCGGCCTGACCGGGCCAGCGAGAAGACGAGCATGATCAGTCCGGCGGTCGCCACCGACTCACCGATCCACAGCTGACCTGCCGATCGCTGCGTGACCGACCACGAGACCGCTTCCTCGCCGAACATCAGATTCGCCAGCACGGCGCCCGCGATCGCCCCGAGGACCTGCGCGGGGACGTACGCGGCCAGGTCCCGCACGGCCAACCCGTCGCCACTTCGCCGGCCCAGCCAGCAATCGACGGCGGACACGACCGGGTTGAAGTGCGCGCCGGACACCGGGCCCAGCATCAGGATCAGCACCGCGAGCCCCAACGCGGTCGCGAACGCGTTCTCGAGCAGCTGCAATCCGGTATCACCCGGGGACAGCCTTGCCGCCGCAATGCCCGAGCCCACGACCACTGTCACCAGCAGTCCGGTACCAAGCGCTTCGGCTACCACCCGCCGCGTCAACACCCCCGTCATCGGGTGCTCCGGGTCAGGGCGGGCGCCAATCGGTCGATGCGGCCGGCGAGTTCGGTGTAGGCGGCATCGAACGCGGCGTCGGTGTCGACCGGTGCCGGGTCCGGGATCGACCAGTGCAGCCGCGGACGCTCCTCGGGCCGCAGGTCCTCGTACGCGTTGTCGCACACCGCGATCAGCAGGTCGTCCCGGCTTACGACGTCGCGCAGGCGCGCGGTCCGCCAGCCGGCTGGATCGAGGCCGTGGCGGCGGGCGATCTTCAGCGCCCGCGGGTGCACGCGCTCGGCGGGCGCGGTGCCGGCGGACGCCACCGGGATCTCGCTGCGGCGGGACCAGATGGCTGCGGCCAACTGGGAGCGGGCCGAGTTGTGCGTACAGACGAAGACCACCCGGTTGGCCGCCGTCGGCACCGGGGTGGCGATCGCGGCGATCGCCTCCGGACGCAGCCGCACGTAGGTACGCCGCTTGTCGCCCTCGGACCGTGTCCGGACCACGACGCCTGCGCCTTCCAGGACCTTCAGGTGATGCGCGACGAGGTTCGTCGGCAGGTCCAGCGCCACACTCAGCTCGCCCGGAGCGGCGTCGCCGGCAACCAGCGTGTCCACGATCGCCAGTCGCGCCGGATCCCCGAGGGCCGCGTGCACACGCGCCCTCCGCATTCGCTCAGTACTCATTGAGTCAATGATGGTTGAGCTAGTAGATGAGTGTCAATCCACGCCAGCACCTACCGGGGTGCGGCGACCGGCGCCGGAGCGGACAGCAGTGCGGACAGCCAGCGCAGGCGGTCGGGCATCGGCCAGTAGTAGACCCAGGTGCCGCGGCGCTCGCAGTCGACAAGGCCGGCTTCGCGGAGCACGCGGAGGTGGTGGGAGATCGTCGGGCCGGACACCTCGAACTGCGGCGTGATGTCGCAGACGCACAGTTCACCGCCGGCCGACGCGATGATCGACATCAGCCGCAACCGGATCGGGTCGGCCAGGGCCTTGAACACCGTGGCGCCCTCGGCGGCCGCGGCCGGATCCAGCGCCGCCTCCGAGATCGGCGCGCAGCAGCCGCCACCGGTCACGAGCGAGATCTCCTGTTTCGACATATATCTATCTTGACTCTTGTCGAATCAAGAGGCAAGGTGGGTGACGTTGATTAGATGAACATCAAGTCAAGGCCGCCGACACCCGGCGGGCCGCACCTGATGCGCTGACAACCCCTGCACACCTGGAGAACCCTATGAACACCACTACGCCTGACCTGCCGGTCGTGGTTGTCGGCGCCGGGCCGATCGGCCTCGCCGCGGCTGCGCAGCTGTCCGAGCGCGAGCTCGACTTCATCGTCCTCGAGGCCGGCCCCTCGGTCGCGTCCGCGATCGACGAGTGGCGGCACGTGAAGCTGTTCAGCCCCTGGCGTTACGACATCGACTCCGCGGCCCGGCGCCTACTGGAGCAGGCGGGCGGCTGGACCGAGCCGGACCTCGACACGCTCCCCACCGGTGGCGACCTGATCGACAGCTACCTCGCCCCGCTGTCGAAGACCGCGGCCCTGACCGACAAGATCCGGTACAACTCCCCGGTGGCGGCCATCACGCGCGTCGGCTTCGACCGGATCCGCACCGCCGGCCGCGAGAACGCGCCGTACCTCGTCCGCCTCGCCGACGGCACCGAACTGCTCGCCTCCGCAGTCGTTGACGCCGCCGGGACCTGGCGCCGCCCCAACGTCCTCGGCGGCTCGGGAATCCCGGCGCGCGGCGAGCAGCAGGCGGCCGCGTTCATCTCACCGGCCCTGCCCGACGTCCTCGGCCGCGACCGGGAGCGCTTCGCAGGCCGTCGTACGGCGGTTGTCGGCGCCGGCCACTCGGCCGCCACCACGCTCCTCGACCTGGGCGAGCTCGCCGAGCAGGTCCCGGGCACCGAGATCGTGTGGGTCGTGCGCGGTTCCGACCAGGCGCGGACGTACGGCGGTGGCGACGCCGACGAACTACCCGCGCGCGGCGCGCTCGGCAGCCGGCTCCACGCCCTGGTGCAGTCGGGCCGCGTCGAACTGGTCAGCTCGTTCCGGATCGAGTCGATCTCGACGAACGCCCGGATCGAACTGGCGGCCGGAGACCGTCGCGTCGTCGCGGACACGGTGGTGAACTCGACCGGCTTCCGGCCCGACCACGACATCGTGTCCGAGCTGCGCCTCGACCTGGACCCGATCCTCGGCTCGACCCGCGCCCTCGCGCCGCTCATCGACCCGAACCAGCACTCCTGCGGCACGGTCCCGCCGCACGGCGCCGACGAGCTCACCCACCCCGAGCCCGGCTACTACGCCATCGGCGCGAAGTCGTACGGACGGGCCCCGACCTTCCTGCTCGCCACCGGCTACGAACAGGCCCGCTCGGTCGCCGCCGCGCTGGCCGGCGACTGGGACGCCGCCCGCGACGTCCAGCTCGACCTGCCAGAGACCGGCGTCTGCTCCTCCAACCTCGCGTACGGCGGCTCCGACGACGAGGCCGGCGGCTGCTGCGGCCCGGCGCCCCAAGCCGTCTCCGCGCCGACCAGCCGCGGCCTGGCGACGGGCATCAGCGGCGGTCTGCTCACGATCATCGACGAGAAGCCCGCCAACCAGTCCGGTTGTTGCGGCTGACAATCAGTTCCACGCCTGATCTCGCTAACTCGAACACCTCTGTCCGAACTGCCTGTTAGGCTATCTCGTACACCACTGTTCGAGATAGCTGCGCAGGAGTGCCGAATGACCGAGTCGGAGCAGCCGGCGGCCGGGTGGCGGAGGTTCGTGCCGTGGGACGGTTCCGCCGGCCGCGGATCTGTGGCTGGTCGTCGTCGCCGGCGCGGCCGGGATGGTGAAGTTCGACTGGCTCACCTGGTGGACCGGCCGCCGGTGGGGCCTCGGCATCATCAAGATGTTCACGACGAGCGAGCGCGCCGTACGCTTCGCCGCCCGCGCCAAGGACGTCGAGCCATGGACGCTCCGCGCCACGGTCCTCCTCGCCGTACTGCCCGGCGTCCCCACCGCCGTCGTCTACTCACCCTCCTCGCCACCGCAGCCCTACTCCCCTTCCTCAAACGCCTCCTCAACCGCCGAACCCGCTGACCTCTGCCGGCCCCCGGTCAGGATGGACGTGAGGTCGTCGGGGGCTTCGTTGTAGACAGCGTGGCCTACTGGCAGGTCGTGGACTTCCCAGGCGGGGTCGGTGCGGAGGCGTTCGTACTGGTTCTGGAACGGCGTGGCCTCCCACGCGGAGGCGTGGATCAGGGTTCGTCGGGCCACCCGATCGATGCCGTCGCCGAGCCGGAGTCGTTGGAGGAACGAGGCGACGGGATGTGGCCGCCTCCTCGGGTCCGTGTCGGCGGACGGAGCCACTGTGCGGCCGTCCGTCCCGACCCCCGCGATGATGCGGTCCCGGTAGTGGTCGTTGGCCAGGTCCCACCAGGAGTCCCCGTCGGCCGGCACGAACGCGTCGCAGAAAACGAGCCGCTCGACAGCGCGCTCGGATCGGTCCGCGGCACCGGCGATCACCAGCCCTGCATAGCTGTGGCCGCACAAGGTGATCGGCCCGGGGCCGCAGCTCTCCAAAGCCACGAGCACTCGATCGATGTGGGTGTCCAAGTTCGCCCTGGCGCCGTCGGGTGACGGATCCGGCTCCAGGCCGTCGAGCGTGACGGCGACGGTCCGATGACCGGCTCGTCGAAGCCGGGCCACGATGCCGTCCCAGGCCCACGCCCCATGCCAGGCTCCAGGTACCAAGACAAACGTCCGCTGCTGGTCTTCCGTGATCATGAAGCAAGCCTCCGCTCGCCACCCGGTGGCGGTCCACCGTTACGCGGCCACTTGATGCCTGTTGCACGCCAACCTCGACCGCACCGCCCGACCGATGCGGAAATGTGACGTCACCACGGGCCAATCCAGCGCGGGAGCCGTATCAGTCGGTCGTCTCGTCGCTCTTATCAGTGAGCACGAACGCGTGCCGACAACCCCCGGGGGTGCAGCATCATGGCGATTCTTCTGGATCCGCCGACCGGCGGACTTGCGCCGGAGACGGACGTCACGTTCCACTACGGGCGCCGCGTGTTCTGGCTGATCGTGGGCCTCGCCGTCTTCGGGGTCGCCGTGGCTCTGCTCGGCGATCGGCTCGGGGACTTCCTGCCGGACGCGTTCTGGATCGTGCTGCTGTTCGTCACCATCCTGCTGACCGGGATCGTCCTCCTCGCGGCTGCCCGCATCGAGGGGCGCACCATCCCCGTCTGGGCCGGACGGATCCTCGCGCGCCTCGAGAACCTGCCCTACTGGTTCGCCGTACTGCGCTGGGCCGCGCTGGTTCTCGCCGCGCTGACGGCCGCGCACTTCGGCGCCGCGGCGAGTCTCAAGGATCAATCGACCTCGATGGTCGACATCGAACTGTCCGGCAGCAGCAAGGCGTGGAGGGAGTGTGGGTGCGACGCCGCGTTCACGCGAGCCGTCCAGCAGGACTTCTGGTTCATCATCTCGTACGTTCTCCTGCTCGCCCTGCTGGTCTTCTGGGCCGGCGCGTACTTCCGCCTGCCCGCGCTGCGCCGGGCACGCATCACCGTGCTCATCTCGGTCTTCGTGGCCGGCGCCTTCGACATCGTCGAGAACATCCTGATGCTGTCCGCCGGATCGTCGGACCGGGCGTGGCAGTTCGTCGCGATCTGTGCCTGGGTGAAGTTCGCCATCCTGCTCGTCGCCGTCGTCTACGTCACGGCCGGTGCGTTCGCGTGGTGGTCGACGCCGCGCTGGGTCCGGCTCGCCTCGTGGGCGCTGCCCAGGTACGCGCGCAAGGCGGCCGCCACGGTCGCGAAGGAACCACCTTCGCAGGAGGTCACCCAGCAGGCGGAAGGCAAGCAGACGCAGCGCGGCACCGCCCCGCTGGGTACGGCGCAGTACGGCATCGCGCTGTCCGGCGGCGGGATCCGGGCATCCTCGATCAGCCTCGGCGCACTGCAGGCGCTCGACGACGGCGTACTCGGCTGGTCCGGGGCGCGCGCGGTCACCGCCGTGTCCGGAGGCTCGAACCTGGCTGCGGGCTGGAGCATCTCTCGCTCCAGCTACCAGACCACCGACGGCGGGAATCCTGCCCGGATCGGTCCTGACGCGCTCAACCCGGTGCCGTGGGAGTGGCAGGACAGCGGGTGGCTCACCGCGGAAGAGCGGCATCTCGTCGACAACCTCGGGTACCTCGCATCGAACGAGCCCCGCGGCTCCGACACCGACCCGGCGGCGACGAATGCGACCAGGAAGGCCGAGAGCGCGGCGAGCCAGGCGTCGTACCGGCCGGCCGTGTTCGCGACGATCATCGCCGGACTGACCGTCAACGTGGTGGTGCTGCTGAGCATGCTCTGGGCGATCACCCGGCCGGTGGGCTGGGCGCTGCGCGCATTCACCGGCGAGGACGGCACGCTGCCGAAGGGCTCGATGCACGACCTCGTCACGGAGCATTCGCTCGCGCTGCCCGGAATCGTCTTCCTGGTCGCCGGATTCGCCGTGCTGCTGCTCTGGGTGCTGGCGGGCCGGCTCCTCATCGGCACTGCCCAGAACCAGGCGTGGGCGCGACTGACGCTGCGGACTCTCAAGAGAGGCGCGTACGCCGCGCTCGCCATCGGGGCGTTGCTCGCCCTGACGATCTGGGCCTTCGTCGAACTCGTCGGCGCGGTCGCCTACCTGTCCTTGCCCGCGCTGGTCGCCACCGCGGCTGCCAGCGCCGGCGTCGTGGGCTCGGTCGTCCGCATTCTCCGGAAGCCGGCCGCCCGCTTCGCGCCCAAGCTCGGCGGGTTCGCGTTCATCGTGGTCGCGCTGGGTCTGGCGGCGCTGTCGACCTGGACCGCGGCCAAGAACGGCGTGACCTGGTCGGGGAACGACCTGGTCAGCTGGCAATCCGGCTGGAACTGGGTTCTGGCGGTCGGGCTCGTGGTCCTGGCGGTCCTCGGCCCCAGCCCCGAGACCTGGGCGCTGGCGCCGTTCTACCGCGGCAAGCTGCGCCTGGCCTACGCGACCTACCGGACCGCGGACGCGGACGGCGACGCCACCGTGCATCCGTACGAGAACGACGACGTCGCCGGCGCCGACCAGACGAAGCGTGAGCCCGGCCTGTTCGCCTTCAACAACGGCACGACGGCCGTCCGTACGCCGCTCGTGGTGTGCACGACCAGCACCGTGAGTTCGCGCGCCGTCCGGACCCACTACGGCACTCCGGCGCTCAGCGTGACGTTCGATCCCGAGCGGACCACGTTGCACCTGCCCCAGGACGGCCGCGGCAACACGCTGGAATTCGCCGCGTCCACCCGGGTGCTCGACCGGCTCGGCGCGAAGCTGCACAAGCGGATCACGACGATGATGGCGGTGGCCATCTCCAGCGCCGCCGTCTCACCGGCGATGGGCCGGTTCCAGATCGGGCCGACCAGCATGCTGCTGACGTTCTTCAACATCCGGCTCGGCGTCTGGATCGCCAACCCGCGGTTCATCACCCAACTCGAGGCCGCGAACCTGCAGGACGCACCCGACCTGCGCTATCCGAACACCGGGCTCGGCTACCTGTTCAAGGAGTTCTTCGGGATTCACGACCTGGACGACCCGTACCTCTACCTGACCGACGGCGGCCACTGGGAGAACACCGGCCTGGTCGAACTGCTCCGGATGTCCGAGATCACCGAGATCGTCTGCGTCGACGCCGACTCCGGCCCGGGCGACGCGACCACGTCGCTCGGCAAGGCGATCGCGATCGCCCCCAGCGAGTGCGACATCCGGATCGACATCAGCCTCGACCCGCTCCGCGCGGCGCCGAGCGGCTCCCGCGTCCCGGCGTACTCGCCGCGAACCGTCAACATCGGCTTCTTCACCAAGGGTGCGGGCACCTTCACCTACGACACCCCGGTCGGCGTCCTGTGGTACGCGAAGCCCGGGCTGGCCAAGGAGATGCCGGCGGCCCTGCTCGCCTTCCACGAGCGCTACCCCAGCTACCCCCGGGAGTCGACCCTCAACCAGTTCTTCGACACCGCGAGCTTCGTTGCCTACCGCAACCTCGGCCGCTACAACGCCCGCGAGATCCTGGTCGCCCGGACGAAACTCCGGGAAGCCCTCGACGAACTCCTCACGATGACCGCCACCGATCTCGACGAGTGCCTGAAGATCATGGCCTGCGCCGCGACCACCCACTGGGCCGTCACCGAACTCTCCCGGGCCGCCCGCAGCGCGGTCCCGCCCGGCTCTCCCAACGCACCCCACCTGGTCCTGGCATACTGCCAAGCAGTGCGAACCTCCCTGGTCTGACACGGGAGCCCGGCTACGGATCGATCACGATCGTGCAGGTGTACGTACCGGGCCTCTCACTGCCCCCGGGGCGGCGTGCCGAGCACCTCGTTGAATGCCTCGGTGGACGACGGGTGGGTGTAGATCGCGTCGCGCAACTCACGCGCGGTCACGTCGTGACGCATCGCCAGCGCAACCGTGTTGATCAGCTCCTGCGAGTCGACGCTCAGCAACGCCGCGCCGAGCACGCGGTCGGTCTCGCGGTGGACGACGAACTTCATCCGCCCGCGGGTCTCCTCCACGATCTTGGCGCGCGGCATCGCGGCGATGTCGGCGATCGCCTTCTCCAGGATCTTCACCGGCAGCCCGCGCTCCCGCGCCTGGTCCTCGGTCAGGCCGACCCGCGACAGCGCCGGGCTCATGAACACCGTGTACGGCACGACCGTCCGGTCGGCGGTGGAGCGCCGGCCGTCGCCGATCAGCTGGTCGGCCACGATCCGGCTGTCGTCGAGCGAGATGTAGGTGAACTGCGGTCCGCCGTTCACGTCGCCGACCGCGAAGATGTGCGGCCGGCTGGTGCGGAGCTGGTCGTCCACGGCGACCGCGCCGGTCGGCGTGGTGCGGACCCCGGCCTTGTCCAGCCCGAGTCCTTCGGTGGCCGGAGCCCGTCCGGTTGCCACCAGCACCTTGTCGGCCGCGAGCGTGTGCGCCGTACCGCCGGCGTCGTACGTGATCTCCACGCCGTTGTCGAGGTCGCGCACCCTGGTGACCCGTACGTCGAACAGGAACTCGGCGCCCGCGCCGCGGAGGATCTCGGTCGCGGTCTCGGCGATGTCTGCGTCCTCGCGCGGCATCACCCGCGACGCCGAGTCCAGTACCGTCACCGCGCTGCCGAACTGGGCGTAGATCGAGGCGAACTCCACCCCGACGTACCCGCCGCCGAGGATCGCCAGCCGCTTCGGCAGGTGCTCGATCGTGATCAGGTCGGTGCTGACCAGGGCGTGCGCGCTGTCGCGCAGCCCGGGGATGTCCGGGACGGTCGGGACCGCGCCGGTGTTGATCACGATGGTGTCCGCGGTCAGCGTGAGGACGTCGTCGCCCGCGGTGACCCGCACCGACGTCGGGTCGAGGAACTCGGCGCGGCCGGTGATCACCGTTACCGTGTCGATGGTGTCCAGCATGCTGAAGTTCGCGCCGCGCAGCTTGGTGGTGAGTTCGCGGGTGGCCTCGACGGCGGTCCGGTGCTGCTCGCCGGGGGCGGCCGCGGTGCGGTGCTCGGCGTGGTACACGAGTGACTTGGTCGGCACGCAGCCGATGTTGATGCAGGTCCCGCCGTACATCTGGTCCGACTGCTCGATCATGGCGACCCGGCGGCCGAGCCGCCCGAGCGTGGCGGCCAGCGTCTTCCCGCCCTTGCCGAACCCGATGACCAGGAGATCGAAGTGCGTGTCCATCTGACCAGCATTTCGCGACTGCCCGGCCCGCGGCCACCCGCCGGCGGATCATCTCTGCCCGGAATCGGCTCATGGACAGTCTGAGCCGCCTGATCCGGCTGGCCCGCCTCGAGGGCGTCGTCGACGTCCGCTGCCTGCTGGCCGGTCACTACGCGTCGAATCATCCGGCAGCGGCCCCCGGGGCGGTGCCGTTCCACCTCGTCCTCGACGGGAGCTGCACCGTGACGACCGGTGCCGTGAGCATCGAACTCAGCCGGGGCGATCTCCTCCTGCTCCCGCACGGTGACGCGCACCGGGTCAGTGCAGCCGGGCCTGACTTACCGACGACCGTCGAGCAAGGCGCCGGCTTCGTGACCCGGCAGACGGTCGGCGCCGAACCGACCTTGGATCTGTTCTGCGGTCACTACTTGTTCGGTCCGGGTGCCGGGGCCTTGCTGTTCCGGCTGATGCCGTCCGCGGTCGAGGTGTCACTCGACCCGGCCGCGCTCGAACTGGCCGAAGTCCTCCGCACCGAGGCCCGCTTCAACGGCCCCGGCACCGCCGCGATCGTCGCCGCCCTGCTGGACGCGCTGCTCGGCATGGCCTTGCGCAGCCGACCGGACCAACGGCTCGGTACACCGGCGTTGTGGACCGCCATGGGCGACGACGCCCTCGGCCGGGCGATCTCCGCCGTCGTCGACCGCCCGTCCGAAAAATGGACGATCGACCGGCTGGCCGCCGAGGCATCGATGTCCCGGGCAACCTTCGTCCGCCACTTCACCGCCCGAACCGGTAGCACAGTGGCGACCGTACTCACCACGATCCGCATGATGGCCGCAGCCGACCTCCTCCTGCACTCCGAGCAGTCAGTGGCCCAGGTAGCCCGCGCCGTCGGCTACCACTCCGAGTCGTCCTTCACCGAAGCCTTCCGCGCCGCGCTGGGAACATCCCCTTCCACCCACCGCAAGATCGCCGCTTCGGGACCGCCGACCACCTCGTGAATCCCTGCTGCGGATGAGGACCTCAGCCGAGGGCCTTCTCTGCCCGTGCGACGTCGAGCTCGACGCGCTCTGGCGGGAAGCCTTTGAGGACCGAGTCGTGCACCTGGTCGACCACCCAATGCGCCTGGTAACTGAGCCTCGTCTCCGGGGTGAGCTGGGCGAGTTCCGCGTCGATCTGATTCATGTTCGACTGCATCTGCAGGAGCGCGTAGCGCCGGTCGCCGCGTGCGACGCCGGAGTTCCAGTCGACCACGCCACTGATGTTGCCATCGGCATCGAAAAGGACGTTGCCCGGTGTGTAGTCGGTGTGCACGAGATCATCGCCCGTCATCCGGAAGGGCTGCCCGCCGTCGGCCTCGAGCAGCCGTTCCAGCAGTCGCCGACCTCGTCCGCCCAGCTGCCCGACGGTGCGCTCGAACGCGCCGTACCCCGTCGTGCCGTCGGGAAACGCTCGTGGCCGGGGCACGCGTGGATGGTCGCGGAGCAGATCGGCGAAACGGTTGTTCATCGCAACGAACGCGGCACTCGTGGCCGCGTCGAGCGCGTCCACATGCCGGCCCGGCAACCTCTCCTGCACAACGACGACGTACCCATCGGCCAGCTCCACCACCAACTGATGCTCCGGAACGGGCAGACCTCGGCGGCGTACGTCGTTCAGCACGGTCGCCGTCTGCCGCATGATCGGCAGCCTCGTCCGAGTTCGCGTCATCGCGGCCGCACGCCCATCCGGCCACGCCACGAACGCAGCGCTACTGGTGCCGCCGACCTGATCCGCGATCCCGGTCAGCACCAGCCCACTGCCCGTCCGCGCGTTGACCTCTTCGATGACGGCGGCCGGCGCCCACGGATTCTCCGAGAGCCGAAACTCGGCCTTGTGTGCCATCTCGCGCCCTTCCTCGTCACACACCGGCCGACACATTCCTGACGAGCCACCGCGCCAGCGGGCGCAACTGGGCGAACGCCGCAAGCACTCGATCCGCGGCAGCCGGGGTGTGCACCCAGTCGTCACAACCGAGCGCCCGCGACGCGATCACCGACCTGTGCCGCAGCAGCTCCGCCCGCGGATGATCCACCGGATACCCACGCAACGGCCGCTTCAGCAGATCCCCCGAGATCACGAACTCTTCCTGCTCGAGCCGCCTGAGGATGGCAACCAGCCGAGGCCCGGTACCGGCGTCCGCAACCGCCGCCCGATACCGCTCGATCTGCTCCGACGGCGCGTACCACCACGCCAGGCCGACCTCCACCCCGTCGAGATCGAACCGAATCCCCAGCTCGACGTTCCGGGCCAACCGGACAATCGCACTCTGCCGCTGCCACGCCCGCAGCAGTACATCGCCGTACCCCCACACCGAGAAGTCCTCGTACGCCGGATCCGCGGCGGCCACCACGTCGAGCAACTCGACCATCGGCCGCCGTACCAGCTCCTCCCGCTCCCGCCGGCATTCCTCCCGAACCCCCACCGAAGGCTCCCCCTCGAGCCGCAACAACACGTCGAACGCGTCGCGCGGCCATCCTTCGAAACCCCCGGTCACGCCAACCACCCTAACGAGGCGACCGGGTCCTTCAGCCGAGGGCAGCCGGGGACTCGGCGTGTGGGATGAGGAGGCGCGGGCTGCCGGAGCCGTCGGCGGGGACGGTCCAGACGTCCGAGTCGCCCGCGGCGCGCGGTACGGCGTACCCGATAGTGTTCGGGTCCAGCCAGGCGGGCTGATCGTCCACGCTGCGGGTTTCAGCCAGCGGCGTTCGCGCGCCCGAGGACAGGTCGAGCACGGACAACTGCCAGCCCTTCGCGGGATCGCCGTCGACCGCCGACTTGAACGCGATCCGCCGGCCGTCCGGTGACAGCGACGGACACTCGACGTTCTTCGCGACGGTCCGCACGGTCTTCGCCGCGATGTCGCCTTCGACCAGGTACCGGTGCCCGCGGGTGGACATCGTGGCGTAGAAGTGGTTGTCGTCGGCGGTGAAGGTGATCCCCCAGAAGTTGAGGTCGGGAGCCGTGTAGGGGTGGCCGTCCAGTGTGACCGAGAGGAACTCGAGCGAGTCGACCATGTCTCCGGACCCCAGGTCGATCAGCCCGGCGCGGGTGGAGAAGCGGCCGTGGTTGTAGGAGTCGCCCGCGACGAACACGGTCCACGCCACCAGCCGCCCGTCGCCGGACACCCTGGTGCGATTCGGTACCCCGACCAGCGGGATGGCTTTCGCCACGTTCAGGCTCCGGTCCAGGATCGCGATCTGGAAGGTGGTCAGCGCGCCGTCCTGACGAAGGCAGGTGCCGGTGCCTCCCGCCGCGTAGACCCGTAAGCAGGTCAGCGCGGACACCGAGCGCGGCCCAGCCGGATCGTCCTTGGCGATCAGCGCCAGGTGACCCTTGCTGTCCGATGCCGTGCTGCGAAACATGATCCGCGGGCCTGTGAGGCTCGGCGTGTTGGCCGCGGCCACCGTCGTACGGTCGCGCGCGGTCGTGAGTACGCCGTACCCGACCGCGACCGTGGTCAGCACAACGGCCCCGACCACGGCGAGCACCGTCCGCCGGGTCATGCCGGCTGCTCCGTTGCGGAGATTCCACGCAACAGCAAGCCGACCACGAGCAAGGCGACCGCGACCAGCGCCGCAGCTACCTGGATCGCTGTAGTGGGACCCCACACCGTCCACGCCAACCCGAACAGCACCGATGACACCAGGTACGACAGCGCCTGTCCGGTCTGGATCAGCGCGATTCCCGTCGTCCGTACACCGCTGGGCAGCACCGGCCCGGCCAGCGCGATCAGTACGCCGTCCGTGGCGGCGTAGAAGACGCCGTACAGCGTCAATACGACAACCAGCAGCGGCCACCCGCCGAGCGGGCCGAACAACAGCAGGTACACCAGCAGCAAAGCGGAGTATCCAGCCAGCACCACCTTCTGCCGGCCGATCCTGTCGGCCAGCACACCCAGCGGTGCGGCGAGCAGGAGATAGGAGAGATTGGTGCCGACAGCAAGCAACGGGAACCAGCCGACACTCAGCTCCTCCCGCCGCTGCAGCAATAGGTAGACGAAGCCGTCGCCGATGGTCACCGTTCCGGCCAGGCAGGCCGCCAGCACGAGCCGTCGTACCGGCGAGATCCGCAGCAGATCGCCCAGCGCCGTCGGCTTCACGACGCCCTTCGGCGGCTGCGTGCCGCGGCGATCCCGTACGAACAACACCAGCACGAGGACGCCGAACGCCGCGATGCAGAAGCTCGCCACGAACACCGCGTCGTACGCCTGCGCCGTTGCCGCCAGGATGCCGAGCGCGACGAGCGGTCCTGCGAATGCTCCGACAGTGTCCATCATCCGATGCACCCCGAACGCGCGGCCGTAGTACTGCGGCTGCGTCGACAGAGTGATCAGCGCATCCCGGGGTGCGGTCCGCAGGCCCTTACCCGTCCGGTCGATCGCGATCACGGCACCGATCGCGCCGACGGTACTGCCGGCCGCGAGGAGGCCGAGTTTCGCCACCGCCGAGAAGCCGTAGCCGAGTCCGGCGACGAACTTGCGCCGGCGCGTCCGGTCGGCGACGTACCCGCCGACGAGCCGCAACAGAGCGGTCGCGCCGGTGTAGGTGCCGTCGACCACGCCGTACGCCGCGGGGCTCAGGTGCAGGCCGATCATCAGGTACACCGGCAGCACCGCGGTCACCATCTCCGACGAGATGTCGGTGATCAGGCTGACCGCGCCCAGCGCGAGGACATTGCCGCTCACCAGGAACAGCGATCGCCGGCGGGACGGGCCTGCGATGTGCGGACGGTCGATCGAGGACAGGTACACGAGGATCACCTCCGGGGCGATGGGGACCCCGCTCGCGACCGCGCCGCGAGCGGGGCCGGTGATCAGTTCCAGACGTTGGTGATCTCCGCGGCCGAGTTCAGGTGCGTCAGGCCGTACGCGCTCTCGATGGTGCTCAGGACGTTGTAGTGGTTGATCTGGTTGGAGAAGCTGCCCGCCTGGGTGTGCGCGCCGACGAAGGCGGTGAAGATGTGGTTCGACGACCCGCCGTTGTCCTCGTCGAAGGTGATGATGAGCAGGCTGTTGTGGGTCTTCGCCCAGGACGCGTACGCGCTCAGGTTGTTCTTCAGCCAGGTGTCACCGGTGCCGACCGAGCAGTCGTGCATGTCGTTGCACATGTTCGGGCTGACGAACGACACGGTCGGCAGGCTGGCGTAGTTGGCCGAGCTCGGGAAGACGGAGTACCGCAGGTTGCTCCCCGCGGGCACGGTGCTGAAGTTGACCCAGCCGTTGTGTTTACGCCGGTACTCGCCGCTCGAGCAGCCCGTGTAGCCGTCGGACGGCATGCTCTCGGAGTAGCCCTTGAACGTCTTGCCCGCGTCGATCAGCTGGCTGCCGAGGTTGTTGCCGCTGAAGGTGTGCGGGCAGCTGTCGTCGGTGACGCCCTGGGTCTTCCCCGAGAAGATCGCCAGGTAGTTGGGCTCGCTGGGATGCGTCACGCCGTACGCCTGCGTGAACTTGGCGCCTTGGCTTGCCAGGCTGTTGAACGTCGGGGCGCTGGAGCTGCCGTTGATCTGCGAGTACGCGTGGTTCTCGAACATCACCAGCACGATGTGGTCGAAGACCGGGACGGCGGCCGCCGCCTGCGCGGTGGACGAACTGCCGTGAACGACCGTCACCGAAGCGACGACAGCAGCCGCAGCACACACCACGGCCGCGATGCGCTTGCGTATCACGATTCCTCCTCACACGATGGGGTGGCTTCGCTACTCGGCGGAGCCGGCACCCATCGTGTGAGCCGCCGGCCGACCTGGCCCGAATACCGAAAGCACCGCAGATGTGCGCGAGGTAAACAAACCGCCATCACTCTCAGGAACGCCTTCGTCGCACAAGGAGATCAGCTGCGCTTGGTGGCTTGACGTAGCCCGGTTTTCCATCGTGCTATGAGCTAAGGCGACGTGGCGCTCGGCCCGGGCCGGAGAGTTGGGCAAGGTCCATGGCTGGGCGCGCGGGAGTTCCCTCGATCTGGACGGCAACCAGGCTGCGTCTGCCGGCAGATCTGGGCCGCAGAGCGGCAGCCGGGGTCCTGGTCGGCGTGGCCTACTACCTCGGCGCGCGCCTGGGCCTCAGCCTCTCGCTGGTCGAGCAGAACGTCACGCCGCTGTGGCCGCCCAGCGGCATCGCACTGGCGGCGTTCCTGGTTCTGGGCAGGTCGATGTGGCCGGGCGTCGCGCTGGCAGCTCTGGCCGTGAACCTGCCGATCAGTGCCGGTTTCGTACCGGCGCTGCTCACCGCCTTCGGCAACACGATCGCCCCGCTGGTGGCGGCGACCGTACTCGAGCGAACCGGGTTCCGGCGTCAGCTCGATCGCCTCCGGGACGTGCTGGGGATCGTCTTCCTGGGCGCGCTGGCCAGCATGACGATCAGCGCCACCATCGGCTCCGTCACCTTCATCGCCTCGCAACGCACCGGTCAGCTGGCCTCTGCGTGGGCGGTCTGGTGGACCGGGGACGCGATGGGCGTTCTCACCGTCGCTCCGTTCCTGCTGTGTATCCCGCTGTTCCGGGAGCTGGAGCCGTGGCCGGCCGCACGCTGGTTCGAAGCCGCGATCGTCCTCGCGCTCACCACGGCGGTGACGATGTGGACGACGTACACCGACCCGCAGCTGATGTTCCTGGTGCTGCCACTGCTCGGCTGGGCCGCGTGGCGTCTGCAGCTGCGCGGAGCAGCGCCCGCCGCCCTGACGGCCTCGCTGATCGCGACCTGGTCGGCAACGCACGGACTCGGCCCGTTCGCGGGGAGGTCACTGCTCGCGCAGATGCTGACACTGCAGGCGTTCAACGCCACCGTCGCGCTCACGTCGTTCCTCCTCGCCGCGCTCGTGAGTGAGCGGATGCGGTTCATCGGCGCGCTGATGGCCGCGGCCGCCGAGCTGGAGGAGCGCGTCAGGAGTCGCACCGCGCAGCTGGGCCTCGAGGAGGCGCGGGCCCATCGAGAGCACCAGATCGCGGAGACGCTGCAAACCAACCTGCTGCCGGACCGAATGCCCGACATGCCCGGCGTGGCCGTGGCCGCCCGCTACGTTCCGGCGACCGCTGACCTGCACGTCGGCGGCGACTGGTACGACGTGATCCAGTTACGCGGCGGCCTGATCGGACTCGTCATCGGTGATGTCGCCGGGCACGGTCTGCAGGCCGCGGCCGCCATGGCCCAGCTCAGGATGGCGGTCCGGGCGTACGCCGTCCGCGATCCCTCCCCCGCCGCGGTGCTGCATGGTCTGCACGAACTGGTCCGCGAGCTGCCGATGGCCGAGATGGTGACGTTGCTGTACGTCCTGTACGACCCGGCCGCCGGCACCGTACGGTTCACGAACGCCGGGCATCCACCCGCCCTCCTCGTCGACGGCGACGACACGCGCTACCTGGACGGCGGGCTGGCGCCACCGCTCGGCGTACTCGCGCACTGGGACCATGCCGAGGAAACGCAGCAGCTACGGCCCGGAGCGACCTTGCTGCTCTACACCGACGGGCTGATCGAGAAGCGCACGGAGTCGATCCAGGACGGCCTCGATCAGTTGCTCACCGAGGCGTCCGCGGTCGCGGGCTCCGACCTCGGCGCGCTCTGCGACCATCTCCTCAAGGCCCTCCCGGAGGACGGCCAGGTCGCCGACGACATCGCGTTGATCGGACTCCGGCCCTTGGTGCTGGCCGGAACGCCGCTGTCCCTCGCAGTCCCGGCCGACGCACGCGTGCTCTTCCAGGTCCGGCACGCGCTGCGCCGCTGGCTCCGCGAGTCAGGGATCGGCGACCGCGACGCCGGAGAGATCACGATCGCCTGCGGGGAGGCGTGCAGCAACGTCGTACGCCACGCGTACGGAGCCTCGTCCGGCGACCTGCAGGTCGAAGCGAGACTCCTGGACGGCGCCGTCGAACTGACAGTCCGCGACCACGGCCGCTGGCGCCGCCCGGCAGACCGCGGCGGTGGACTGGGCCTGACCCTGATCCGCGGCCTCATGACCTCCGTCGACGTCGCTACCGGCCTGAACGGCACGACGATCCGCATGCGGCACACCGTGGGGATAACACGATGACCGAGTACGAGGTCGTCGACGTCCGAACGACCGACGACACACAAGTTGTCAGACTCTGCGGCGAAGTGGACCTCACGAACGCGATCGAAGTCAGAGACGCGATCAGCGACATCGTCTCTCCCGACGCAACCACCATCACCATCGACCTGACCCCGACCACCTACCTCGACAGCTCCGGCATAGCCATCCTCTTCCACCTCGCCGAACGCCTCAACGACCGCCGCCAGCAACTCCGCCTCGTCGTCCCCCCGAACTCCCCCTTGCAAACCGCCCTCAACCTGACCAACCTCCCCCGAACCATCCCTGTCCTACCGACCCTCGACTGACGGGCTGGGGTTGTTCGGCTGGTCCAGGCCAGGCAGTGCGTCAGCGTCAACCTTGTGGGCGACTTGTTTGCGGCGCGTCGCGTTCGATCTGCTCCAGCGCTGCCGACTCCTGACCGTGGAGGAATCGCAGGAAGTACCGCTCAGAGAAACCGGCCAGGAAGGCTGCGATGGCAAACGTCCCCTTGCTGGTGACCTCGATGCCGTTGATCGTTCCCCAGGTCAGGAACAGGCACACGCAGATCGCCGCAGTCGCGCCGATCAACGGCCTCAGGCCGACGTTGAGCGTACTGGTTCGGTAGTCGTTCAGCTTCGCACGGGAATTGCGCACGCTGAACATGCCGGAGAGGATGCCGCCGGTGGCACCCACCAAGGCGAGCCCGATCGCTCCGAGCACAAGGAACATGATGTCGTTCAGACGGCCGTCACGGAGCACCTGTGGCGCGTAGAGGACCGGCCACACAACGTGATCGTTGACCTTCTTGATCTCGGTCGTGATCGGTACTGCGACAAGGATGATCAGCAACGCACCGATCAGGTACCACCAGGCCCTGGACAGCCGGGCCTCCTGCAGCTCCTCCTGGATCAGGACCTCCGCCTCCACCTCGTCGAGCTTCCGCCGCGCATCCTGCAGGACGTGGCGCGTCGCCTCAGGGGTCCGGCCTTCTCGCGCGGCCTGGATCCGTGACTCGAGGTCGTCGATCAGTCGCCCCTGTTCCGGCGCGACCTCTTTCAGTTCCTCCACCACCAGGCCGGCCTTGTGTGCCAGGATCCTCTCCGGATACAAGGCGATGAGGGACCGCTCGGCCTGGGACAAGTAGTTGGCGACGAGCGGAAGATTCGGCTTGTTCGGCCGGTCGAGTTCCTTCTTTGCCGCCTTGAGGCTCTCCGAGACCTTCACCACATCTCCGTCGCTCTCCGGATCCGCCGTCCAGCCGCGACCAGGTCCGATCGAGACGATCAAGTCGCCTCGGAGCTGCGCGTAGCGAGCGACCAGAACGTTCGTCTGAGACTTCAGGTACCGATTCCGCACGTAGGCGGGAGCGGTGTCGACCGGTTCCGGGACGAGCTCGCCCCATGACGTCTGTTTCCGCTGCGCTTGATCACCGTTCGGCGAGTGTGCCTCCGCGGCCGTCGGAGCCGCGTGCCCGTTCATGTCGACGCGACTTGAATTCGTTGACTCGACCATCACTACCCCCTGGATTGCACCGGTACCCACACCGGTCACCTGTCGCCTCCGGCGACACATTGTGGGTCCGCCAGCATGACGTCGGAGAGCAACTCTCCTAGCCCCCAGGGCATGGCGCACCACTCGGACAGCACCGACAAGGCCGGCCGTCTTACCAACTTGGCCGGCACCGCCAACCAAGCTCCATACCCACCTTGATGCGAGACTCTCCAGTTTTGTTGCTGCACTTGCGACATGCTCCTCCAGCAGCCGGGCGGCGTCAGCAACCCGACCCCTCACATCGAGTGGCTTCCTGACAAGCTGTGCGAATGCAGGAACTCATCGGCGGATCCGACATCTGGTCCCGTCTGCGCCCGTATCTCGTATCAGCACAGCGCCGAGACATCGCAATCGCCTACGTCACCTCAGCCGGCGTGCTGCCCTTACAGGGAGAGGACCGGATCGTTGTCGACGCAAGCGAGGAGGCGATCGCGGGGGGCGCCACGGATCCGGCACTGCTGCTGCGCTGGATTCGCTCAGGCGTGAAGGTCTGGTCGCACCCAGATCTTCACGCGAAGATGATCGTCACGGACTCGCACGCGATGATTGGCTCCGCCAATGCCTCGATCAACTCCACGAACCATCTGCAGGAAGCTGCCCTGCTCACGGACGACAGCGCGGTACGTCGGTCGAGCTTGGACATGATCGACCGATGGGCCTCGGCAAGCGCTCGCCTGACCGCGGGGGAAGCCGAGGATCTGATCCCGCTGTTCAGAATCCGGCCGCGATCGACCCGACCTACCCGGTGGACGACGATCGTCCCGCGACCGCTCCATCGGCTGATGTTCGTGGATTCGGCGGTCACACACTCAGTTCCCAAGAGCGTCGCTCGTTCGCAGCAGGCTGCGGAGCAAACAGTGTCGGCATCCGACCGCCTCGTGCTCGAGTGGCTAGAGGTGTACGCCGAGGACGAGTTCGACGACGGCCACCTGGTCTGCCAGATCGAGGCAGGCGTTGGCGTCTGGGCACCGCAACAGGTCGTCTACATCATCGAGAACCGTGGCCGAAAGTGGCTCGGCCTCCTCACGGACCCCGACCTGCCCCCACACCCAAGAGCCGACCTCCGCCGCCACCTCGGCACCCCGATCAACCGCGACAAGTGGATCCACGACCCTGCCCACATCGGCGCCATCCTCGCGTACTGGAACCTCTGACCATGACGCCGACTGGCCGGCTGGCGCCAATCCAGTGCGCCAGCAGGCCGGTCTCCCTTCGGCTCTTCGATTGTCAGCACCCATTGACCGGCAGCGCTCACCACCTCGGCTCGCCGCAAACCCGGCGGCCGGAGCGCCAACTGCTCGTTGCTGGACCAATGATCATGAGCGCCATCGCACCTGCGGCCCAACAGGCAGCGCCGCGACGTTGTTCTCTCGCCGATCGCCGGGAACTCCTGACCCATGCGGCGTGGCCGGTGAAGGCGGCCGGGCGTGGGTGCGGCCCAAGGTGTGATTGTGGAGATTCAGCTTCTGGCTTCACTCCCAACTGGCGCTGCATTGCGTCTCTCAACAACTGGCGGCCGGCGCCCGCAGGTCGTTGGGAGATCTCCTGGCCTTCGATGGCGGTGACCTGTGCCTCCACTTCCCAAAGGTCGGCTGCTGAGCGTCTGAGCTCAGCCGGACCGACAGCCGGGGAACTCGGCGATGGATCGGCGTTCAGGACGCGTGCCTGTTTGACGAGCTCGAGTAGGAGGCGAACGTAGAACCCTCGGAGCTCGGTGCGGAGCGCTTGCGCACATCGTCGCCCCTCCTCCCTCGGCTCAAGGAGGGCGAGGCACGCAGATGTGTCACTCGCGGTCATTCTCCCCACGCCCCGCGGCCGTCCCCGCCGTTTCACCGGGAGCACTTCGCACACCTCACTGCACCCGGCGATGCCCCCACCCGAAGCCGGGTCCGCTTAACGTTTCGGTGCCCGAGTTGACGCTGCCTGAGCACATCGCGTCGCGGGCGGCGGGTCCGAGGCCGACGTCGGGTCGAGTCTCCTTTTGTGTACCGGTTGGCCGGGGGTGGGAGGGAGCGGAGCGACCGGAGCGGCCGCGTAGCACGCGTGGGTCTGCTCCGCTCCGCTGCTGCTACAGGAGAGTTCGCCAGTAGGGCCAGAATCTCTCGGTGATCAATGAGATGACGGTGACAGTCCACAGGGTGAGTACGACGGCGTGGTAGCGCGCGGCCGGAAACCTCGGGAAGTTGTGGAGGGTGACGTACCAGAAGATCGGTATCGTCACCGCCCAGACAGCCATGCAGTACGGGCAGAGGGCGCCGATTCGGTACAGGCTCTGGAAGATCAGCCAGTGGACGAACGCCGCGCCGAAGGTCACCCCGGCCTGAAGGCCGAGCCAGAACCACCGTTGGAACGACGCGCCGGCGAGGAGCGCCGCTCCGATCGTGGTGACGATCGCGAATCCGGCGATGCCGAGGAGCGAGTTCGGGACGCCGAAGGCCGAGGCCTGGGGTGTCGACATGACCGATCCGCACGACAGCACCGGGTTGATGCTGCACGACGGCACGTACGACGGGTCGCGCAGCAACGCGATCTTCTCGACCGTCAGGACGATCGCCGCGCTCAGCCCAACCGCCCCGCCGATCACCAGGATCCACGCCGGTGGGCGGTTACTCGAGGGCGGCATCGATGCTCGCGATCAAGTCCTCGGCCGATTCCGGTTCCAGCTTCTCGCCGTTGAGGTAGAAGGTCGGGGTGCCCGTGACGCCGAGGGATTCGCCGTCGGTGATGTCTTTCTTGATGCGTCGAGGGTCGCAGGGTCCTGGTAGGCCTTGGCCCACGCGGCCAGGTCCAGCCCGAGCGCATCGGCGTACCCGCGGAAGCGGTCGTCGGCGGGCACCCGCTGCTCACCCCACTCGGCCTGGGTCTCGTACATCTTCTGGTACATCGCCTCGAACTTGCCCTGGGCGGCCGCCGCCTCGACTGCTCGTGCGGCGCGCTCGGCGTTGAAATGGCCGGGGAGCGGGAAGTAGCGGACGACGAACGTCACCCGCCCGGCGTAGGTCTTGCGTAGTTGCTCGACGGCCGGGAACGCCGCCCGGCACGCCTCGCACTCGAAGTCGAGGAACTCGACGAAGGTGACCTTGCCGTCGGCGGCCGTGCCGAGTCGATGACTGTCCGGCCGTACGAGCCGTTCGTTCGGTGCCGCGGCCGCGGGCGTCTCCTGCTCGCGGCCGTTCACCGCGAACAAGACACCGAGTACGACGGCGAACGCCACCGCGATACCGAGAGAGATCCGGGCATTGGTGCTCATAGTTGAGTCCTTACTGGGAGAAAGGCAGGAGGAGGCCGCCGGTCGTGTAGCCGACCACCGCGCCGACCTGGATGCCGGCGATCACGCCGGACAGGTTCACGATGTCGTCGTTCACGCCGGGCAGGCCGGTGCCAGCTCGAACGGAACCGGCAGGTCCTGACGGCCGCCGATCCCGTGCAGCGGCAGCGTCACGAGACTTGGAGACGGAAGGCGAGCTTGCCGCTCTCGCGCGTCTCGACCTCGAACGACCCCTTGGTGTCGGCCGTGAACTGGAGCGACGCCGTCTTGCCCGGCTTCAGGTCGAGCGTCTTGTCGTAGCCGTGGACGTGCAGGGAGTCAGCCACGTCGCTGGTCGCGGCGACCCGGACGGTCTGCCCGGACTCGGCCTTCACCAACGCGCCGCCGTCGCCACAACCAGCCAGCAGTACGGCGGCCAGCACGGCCACTCGCGCGATGCCGGTTTACGTCCGGAGTACGCAGAGCTGCGTCAAAGAAGGAGCCGTCGACCGCGGCGGATCGGCCGCGCCCAACCACGTCGGCGTACGCCACAGATCGTCGACGGCATAAGCGACCAGGCCCAACGCCTTGGCCACCAGTGCCAGCAGCAACACCACCGACGCACCCAGCAGGATCGCGCCCAGCAGGTGCGCGTGCTGCTCGGCTGCCGGGACCGCGCTCGGCACGTCGTTCGTGTCCAGGTGCAGCGGGCCGATCAGCTCCGCCACGACCACGGGCGCTGACAACTCAGCCGGCTCCGAGGCAGAACTGTGGAACGCGCACACGGCAACGAGGGCAGCAACCAACGCCAGCCCACGCATCACCAGCCGCGCTGCCCCGAACCTGTCCATGGTGTCGCCAAGCGTAGCCAACGCAGTGTCACGGCCGGTGTTCGACCGGCAGACCCGCCGCCGCGGACCTCGTCAAGGCGTTCGCGTAGCTGATCGATCGGCAACGAAACCGCACCGGGCAGGTGTCCGGACGCGTACTCCGGTGCCGGCCGGATGTCGAGGTCACCCGCCTGCAGCCGCTTCGTCAACTCGTCGCGGGTCATGTCCGCAGCTCCGCACGGTCGCGGAGGTCCCGGGCCAGCCGAGTCCGACCACATGCGCCTCACCCGCCGCGCGCAGCGACAGCCACAGAGTGACGACCGACGGACTCGCGAGCGCGTAGTAGATGTGCGTCCCGGAACGACGGGTGCGGACGAGACGCGCGCGGAGAAGCCGCTGCAGGTGATGCGACGTGTTCGCGACCGACGGGCCGATCTCGGCAGCGAGTTCCTCGACCGGCCGCTCCCCCTGGGCCAGGACGTCGACCAGCTCGGCCCGCCGGCCGCTCGCCAGCGCCTTCGCTGCGTGCTCGCCCAGGCCCCAGCCTCCTGACCAACATATCCAAACCTTCTCTTGCAATACTCCAAATGTGGGGGTCCTCTTGAAGAGGACGGAGGGGAAGATGACCGTAGTACCGGTCGTGGACGAAGGACTCGGCAACTCGTCGTACCTCGTCGATCTCGGCGACGGGCGGGCGCTGGTGGTGGACGCCGGTCTCGACCTGCGCGCCGTCGGCGCCGCGGCCGAGCGTCGCCGGCTGACCGTGGCGTTCGCGGCGGACACGCACCTCCATGCGGACTTCCTGTCCGGCGCGCGTCAGTTCGCCGTAAGCAACGGCGCCGAGGTGCTCGCCTCCGCGGCCGGCCGGCGTACGTTCGGGCATCGCGGTCTGCGCGACGGCGACGAGGTCGACCTCGGCGGCCTGCGGATGCAAGCTCTCGCTACGCCGGGCCACACGCACGAACACCTCTCGTTCCTGCTGCTCGACGGCGAGCGCCCGCTCGGCGTCTTCACCGGCGGCTCGCTCATCGTCGGCGCCGCGGCCCGGACCGACCTCGTCTCCCCCGACCGGACCGAGGCGCTCGCCCGCGCGCAGTACGCCTCGCTGCGGCGCCTCCTCGAGCTGCCCGACGACGTCGTGGTCTGGCCGACCCATGGAGCGGGTTCGTTCTGCTCGGCGCCGCCCGGTGCGGACCGGGTCAGCACGATCGGCCGCGAGCGGGCGACGAATCCGTTGCTGCAGGTCGACGGCGAGGACGAGTTCGTGGCGGCGTTGCTCGGGTCGCTGGGCAGCTTCCCGCCGTACTTCCTCCGGCTCGCAGAGCGCAACCGGCGAGGCCCGTTGCTCGACCGGACTCCTGCTCTGCAGCCGCTCGCGATCGGCAAGGTACGGGCGTTCCTCGCCGAAGGCGCCGAACTGGTCGACGTACGACCGATGCGCGACTTCGCCACGGGCCATGTGCCGGGCGCGTTGTCGATCCCGTTGCGGCCGGGTTTCGCCACCTGGCTGGGTTGGCTGGCACCGGACGACCGGCCGCTGATCGTTGTCCGGGGCACCGATCAGGATGCCGACGAGATCGCCTGGCAGGCGGCCAAGATCGGCTATCGGCTGGCCGGAGACGTCGGCATCGACCAGTGGGACGGTCCGCTGACCCGCACCCGGCTGGTCGCCGCGCACCAGGTCGACGGCGCGGTTCTCGACGTACGGCAGGAGTCCGAATTCGCCGCCGGTCACCTGCCCGGCGCGCAGCACATCGAACTCGGCGCCGTCCCCCAGCGAGCCGTCGAGGTACGAAGTGAGCCGCTGGTTGTCATGTGCGGACACGGCGAACGCGCGATGAGCGCGGCGAGTGTGCTCGAACGCGCCGGGCACCGAGACCTCGCCGTACTCACAGGTGGCGCCGACGACTGGGCCGCCGCGACCGGACGTGAACTGGTGACGTGATGCGGCTCGGGATCCGTGCGAACCTCGCGCAGTTCAGCCTGCTCGTCGCGGTCAACGCGCTCGTCGGCGGCATGCTCGGCCAGGAACGCACCGTGCTGCCGCTGCTCGCCGGCGAAACCTTCGACCTGACCGGCTACACCTTCCTGCTCACCTATGTCCTGGCCTTCGGACTGACGAAGGCCGCGACGAACTACTTCGCCGGCACCTGGTCCGACCGGTTCGGCCGCAAACCCGTGCTGGTCGCGGGCTGGCTGATCGCGGTCCCCGTTCCGCTGCTGCTGATCTGGGCGCCGTCCTGGGGATGGGTCATCGTCGCCAACATCCTGCTCGGTATGAGCCAGGGACTCACCTGGTCGACGACCGTGATCATGAAGATCGACCTGGCCGGACCCGAACGGCGCGGGCTCGCGATGGGGCTGAACGAGGCGGCCGGGTATGTCGCCGTCGCGGTGACCGCGCTCGCGACGGGCTACCTCGCGGCCCGTCACGGGCTCCGGCCGGCGCCGTTCCTGCTCGGACTCTCGTACGCCGCCCTCGGCCTCGGGCTGTCCGCGCTCGCCGTACGGGAAACACGCGACCACGCGCAGCTCGAGGCCGCGGGTCACCACAGTCGCGGCGAACTGACCGATCAGGAGGTGTTCACACGGACGACTCTGACGGAGCCCGCGCTGTCGTCGGCCAGTCAGGCGGGGATGGTCAACAACCTCAACGACGGGCTCGCCTGGGGCCTGTTCCCGATCCTGTTCGCCACCGCGGGACTGTCCGTGGCGCGCATCGGGATCCTCGCCGCCCTCTACCCCGCAGTCTGGGGCCTTGGGCAACTTGTCACCGGTCCGCTGTCGGACCGCCGGGGCCGCAAGCGGATGATCACGGGCGGCATGCTCGTCCAGGCCGTGGCACTGGCCGTGATCGCGGCAGTCAGCTCCTTCGCGCTCTGGGCCGCCGCCGCCGTACTGCTCGGCATCGGCACCGCCATGGTGTACCCGACCCTGCTCGCCAGCATCGGCGACGTCGCCCATCCGGCCTGGAGAGCCCGAGCCGTCGGCGTCTACCGGCTGTGGCGCGACGGCGGCTTCGCGATCGGCGCGGTCCTGGCCGGCGTGATCGCCGACCTCTGGGGCGTGCGCGCTGCCGTGGGGGTGGTGGCGGCCGTTACCGCGCTCTCGGGTCTCGTCGTCGCGCTGCGCATGTACGAGACCCACCCTCGTCGTACCAGCGATCTGCCAAGGGGGAAGCGATGATCTATCTGGACCACAACGCGACCACACCGATCGACCCGGCCGTCACAGCGGCGCTGCTTCCCTATCTCGGCGACAGCTTCGGCAATCCGTCCAGCGAGCACTCGTACGGCGCCGAGCCCCGGGCCGCGCTGGATCTGGCCCGGCGTGAGCTCGCCGCTCTGCTCGGTACGGGCAACGGCCACGTCATCTTCACGGGCTCGGGATCGGAGGCCGACAACCTCGCCGTCCGCGGCACTGTCCTCGCCGCGGACGCCGCCCGACCGCACGTCGTCACGCAGGTCACCGAGCATCCCGCCGTCCTCCGATCCTGCCAGGCGCTCGAGCGGTGGCACGGCGTCGAGGTCACGTACCTGCCGGTCGACAGCTTCGGCCTGGTCGACCCCGGCGACCTCGAGGCCGCGATCACGTCACGGACTGTGCTGGTCTCGATCATGGCGGCCAACAACGAGACCGGGGCACTGCAACCGCTCGCCGATCTGGTGCCGGCGGCACATGACCGGGGCGTGATCTTCCACTCGGACGCGGCGCAGATCCTCGGCAAGCTGCCGTTCGATGTCGATGCCTTGGGCATCGACCTGGTGACGGTCGCGGGTCACAAGATGTACGCCCCCAAGGGCGTCGGCGCGCTCTTCGTGCGGGCCGGCGTACAGCTGGAGCCGTTGGTGTACGGCGGCGGGCAGGAGTACGGCGTGCGCGCGGGGACCGAGAACGTCGCCCTCGCCGTCGGACTCGGAGTTGCCGCCCGGCTGGCAGCCGAGCATCTCAACGACCGCCACCGGATCCAGAAACTGCGTGACACCTTGCAGGATGAGCTGACTGCCGAGCTCCCCGGGCGCGTGCACGTCAACGGCCCGCTGGCGCTCCGGCTGCCGAACACGCTCAACCTCAGCATCGACCGGACGACCGGTGCCGACGTACTCCGCAACGCGCCCGGCATCGCCGCCTCCACCGGATCGGCCTGCCACAGCGGCGACCCGGAGCCGTCACCCGTCCTCACCGCGATGGGCCTCGACCGCGACCGGGCCCTCGGCGCAATCAGGCTGTCCCTCGGCCGCTCGACGACAGCCGAGGAGATCGGCGCGGCGATCGGCCAACTCGCGGCGGCTGCGCGGATCGTCTGATGGCGATCGACGAGCGGGTGACGCAGGTCCAGGCCGGGCTTCCGCGCCTTACTCCGGCGCAGGCCTTCGAGGCAGTGCGGCGCGGTACGGCGTACATCGTGGACACGCGGCCCGAGTACCAGCGCCGCGCGGCCGGTGAGGTGCCCGGGGCGATCGTGATCGAGCGGAACCACCTCGAGTGGCGGCTCGATCCGTCGAGCGCGTCGCGCATCCCCGAAGCCGTGTCGTCCGGCATCCGGTGGATTGTGCTCTGCGAAGGCGGCTACTCGTCGAGCCTCGCCGCCGAGTCGCTCCGGGAACTCGGCTTGCTCCGCAGTACCGACATCGCCGGCGGGTTCCAGGCGTGGCACGCGGCCGGGTTGCCCGTCGTACACCCGGCGACGCCGACCCGGCCGCGCGGCGCGGGGTCAGCTGGCTGAGCCTTCGATCGGCTTTCGCAGCCGAACGCGTTCGAAGTAGCCGGCCCACAGTCGCCGACGCTCCACCAGCGTGAAGCCGACCCGCTCGCCGACGGTCGCCGGCCGACCGTGCCACCAGCGCTTCTCGAAGTGGTCGAGCAACACCACCTCGCCTCCAGGCCGGATCACGCGGTAGGCCTCGGCCAGGGTCGCCGCCCGGTCGTCCACGTCGCAGATGGCCAAGGTGCAGACCACGGCGTCGAACGAATCGTCGTCGAAGGGCAGCCGCTGACCGTCGGCAACAGCCACGCGAACTGCTCGGCCCAGCGCATGCAGCCGCTCCCCCGCGACCTCGACGCGCTCGCGGTCGATGTCCACCGCAACCACTTCGAGGTCGCCCGGATACCACCGAAGGTTCAACCCGCTGCCAACCGCCAACTCCAGCGTCCGCCCGCTTGCCTGGCGGCACACCCATTCCCGGCTGTTCCCAATCAACACCCACTCACAGCCATACCCAGCGCCGTACCCCGAACGACGGTCCAGTCGACGGCGCCGAGCACGATCCGATCGGTTTGTGCGCAGCATCCGAAACACCTACCGCCGAGCCTACGCCTAAGCTCACCAGCCAGTGAGCATGCTCGCGTCGTGCGGGAGGTTCGGACACCCCGCACCACACACAGCGCGTGCGTCAGGTCAGGCGTGGTCGCAGGTGCACGGGCCTTCTCCGCAGCATGTCGCGGCGGGAGCGGCGCTGAGCGACAGGAGTGACCGGCCGGCTGGTACCACGACGGGCTCCGGGGCCCGGACGGTCCTCGCCGCCTGCGCCGCACGAAGCGCCCGGTGTGTGGGCAGACGCTTCTTCCGGCCAGCACGAATGCCGTTGCCGATCACCAGCACCTCGGCGAGCTCGTGCGACGCGACCACCGCAGCCAGGCCCAGTACGCCGGTCGCGGCCAGCGGCACCAGTGCAACCAGAATCCCTCCGGACAGCACCAGGTTCTGCGTGAAGATCCGCCGCGCCGCCCGGGCGTGCGCGATCGCATCCGGCAGCCGGCGCAGATCCTCACCCATCAACGCCACGTCGGCGGCCTCGATCGCCACGTCGCTACCCATCGCCCCCATCGCGATCCCGGCATCTGCGGTCGCCAGCGCCGGCGCGTCGTTGATGCCGTCACCCACCATTGCCACCGGACCACGCGTCTTCAACTCAGTCACGATGCGCGCCTTGTCCTCCGGTAGCAACTCAGCACGCACGTCCTCGATCCCGGCCTGCGCGCCGATCGCGACCGCCGTACGAGCGTTGTCGCCAGTCAGCATCACCACGTCAACGCCCTGACTCCGCAGCATCGCGATCGCCTCGGCAGCCTCAGGCCGGATCTCGTCGCGCACCGCAACCGCGCCGAGCAGTACGCCGTCGTACTCGACCAGCACCACAGTCGCCCCAGCATCCTGCAGCCGCCCGACGTCGGCGACCATCGCGCCGGCCGCGATGAACCCGGGCTTCCCCAACCGAGCCCGACGCCCAGCGACCGTACCCTGAAGCCCGTGGCCGGGCACCGCCTCGACATCGCCCCCCGGCGTCACCACGTCGGTGGCCGCCAGAATCGCGGCAGCCAGCGGATGCTCGCTCCGCGCTTCCAAAGCGGCCGCCACCGACAACACCCTCGACCGATCCTCGCCGGACACCGCCACGACCTCAATCACCGTCGGCTCGTTGCGAGTCAAAGTCCCGGTCTTGTCGAGCGCGACCACGCGGATCGCGCCGAGCGCCTCGACCGCAGCACCACCCTTGAGCAGTACGCCGGCCTTCGACGCAGCCCCGATCGCCGCCACGACCGCGACCGGCACCGACAGCGCGAACGCACACGGCGCCGCCGCCACCAAAACCACCAGCGACCGCTCGATCCACACACCGGGATCACCCAGAAGACTCCCCAAACCGGCAACCACAGCGGCCAGCACCAGCACACCGGGCACCAGCGGCCTGGCGAACCTCTCAGCCAGCCGCTGACTCGCACCCTTACGTTCCTGAGCCTCGTGCACGATGTGGACCAGCCGTGCCAGCGAGTTGTCCTCCGCCGTGGCCGTCACAGTCACCTCGAGTACGCCGGCCCCATTAACCGTCCCGGCGAACACCTCCGCGCCGACTCCGACCTCCACCGGCACCGACTCACCAGTGACCACCGACGTGTCCAGCGAACTCCGCCCGGACGACACCACGCCGTCCGTCGCGATCCGCTCTCCCGGCTTCACCACAAGCACATCCCCGAGCCGCAACTCCTCCGGCCCAACCACCACTTCAACGCCGCCACGCAGGACGGTCGCCGACGGCGGCACCAGACTCAGCAACGCACGCAATCCGTGCTGCGTCCGCGCAACGGCGTACCCTTCAAGGCCCTCGGCGATCGAGAACAGCACCGCCAGCATCGCCGCCTCGCCATAATTGCCCAAGGCAACCGCGCCGACCGCGGCGAGTGTCATCAACAGACCGACGCCGATCCGCCCACGCAGCAACGCACGCACGGTCCCCGGCACGAACGTCGTCGCACCAGCAATCAGCGCCGCAAGCTCGAGAAGCCGCGCCACATCGGACGGTACGAAGAGCGCGGCCAGGAGCAGCACCGCGGCCACCGCCGCCACCTGCAGCTCGCGCACCTGCCAGATCGCGGCCGGCGGCGCGCCCTCTTCCTCCGACAGCACCGGCCCGTCGGTCGCGCAGCAAGCGTCAGCCACCAGAGACCTCGTCCACGCAGTCGTAGTCCTCAGGCCCGCAGACCTCACCCGCCGCACCCTGATGGTCGACGAGCAGGACAAGCGCGGCCAGATCCGCCAACGCGTGCGCAAGCTTCGGATCAGCCAACTCGTACCGCACCCGCCGCCCGACCTGGACAGTCCGCACCAGCCCACAGCCCCGCAGACAAGCGAGATGGTTCGACACGTTCCCCCGAGTCATCCCCAACTGATCAGCCAGATCCGAAGGAAACCCGGGCTCATTCAGCAGCGCCAGCAACAACCGCCGCCGATTCTCATCCGCCAACGCGACCCCGACACGACCCAACGCCGCCGCATCCACCGCAACAGCCAGTCCGTCACTCATGCGCAAGACGATACAGCCCAGCCTGAATTAAGCCAAGACTGTATTGATCTGGTCGGTCAGCACACCCAGACTCGCATCCGTAGCCGAGGCGCCCCGAGGTGACAACCCCGGGGCGCCTGCTGTTCCGGGGTGGTCAGACCACTCTGTCGTTCACCTGCCCTGGAGTACGTCGAACAGGTGCGTGTGATCGTTCGTGCCGAGAACCGCCTCGGCACCCGGTCCGTTGGCCCAGACCGGCACGACGGCGCCGGTGTGCTGCTGGCTCGGGCCGCTCGCGACCGGCGCCTTGCCGTCGCCGCCGAACCCCGCCGTACCGTAGGTCAGCGTCAGCGTCTGACCGTCCTTGGTCGTCAAGTTGGTCGAGTAACCGGTCGGCAGACCGGTCCCGGAGGCGTCCTCGCCGACGATCTGGCTCGTGTGCGAGTGGTCCGCGGTGACGACGACCAGCGTGTCCGGGTGCGTCTTCTGGTAGTCGAGCGCGACACCGATCGCCTTGTCGAAGTTGACCGTCTCACCGATCTGGCCGCAGGCGTTCGTGGCGTGGTCCTGCTTGTCGATCGAGGCGCCCTCGACCTGCAGGAAGAAGCCCTTCTTGTTCTCCAGCAGGCTGATCGCCTTCGAGGTCATGTCCGCGAGGCTCGGCTCGCTCGCCGGGCGCTGGTTCTCCTGGCAGGACTGCGCCGCACCGCCCTTGCCGAGCGCGGCGGCCGGGCCGCTCCACTCCAGCGACATGTTGCTCTTGGTGAACAGGCCCAGCACCGGCTTGCCGGCCTTCGCCGACTTCAGTCCGGCCGCGTCGGTGACGTACTGGACGCCGTTCGCCTTGGCCTGGTCGACCACGGTCTTACCGGCGTACGGGCCGCCGGTGATCTGCTGCTCGAACCGGCCACGGCCACCACCGAGCAGTACGTCGACCTTGTGATCGACCTCCTGCTCCGCGATCGACCCGAGGCCACCGGCCGCCTTGGTCTCCTTCGGGCAGGCCGCCATGTCGGCCGGGCCCTGGCAACCGCGCAGCGACATGTGCGAGGCCAGCACGGCGGGAGTCGCGTCGGTGATCTCGGCGGTGGAGACGTCGCCGACCTTCAGGCCGCGCTTCTGCGCCAGCTCCAGCACCGTCTCGTAGTTCGTACCCGGCACGTTCTCTGCGCTGCTCGGGCCCTGCGAGATCCGCTCGTCGATCGTCTTCTTGCCGGTCGCCCAGCTCGACCCGGTGGAAGCCGAGTCCGGGTCGTAATCCGGCAGGTACGGCGCCTTGACGCCAGGCTTCACCGACCACGTCGTGTCGAAGCCGGTGTAGCGCGCGCGGTCGACGTTCAGCTTGTTCCGCACGCCCTGGTAGTACCGCGCCGCGGTGATCTCCTGCGTCCCCATGCCGTCGCCGAGGAAGAAGATCACGTTCTTCGGCCCGCGCTGCGGCTGCGGGTTGTGCTTGCCGGCGTCACCGGCCTGAGCAGAGTCGAACGCACCGCTGGCGGCGGCCGAGGCCATCCCCGCCGCGGCAATCACCGTGGCAGCGGCGAACGCAGCCACAAAAGCCTTTTTCCTGATCATTACGGGCCTTTCCGATCGGACGAAACATCGGGACCGTATGCAGTCGTCCCATCCGCCAGGTGGCCGTCAGGCGACCACAAGGTGACATGCGCGCCACCCGGAGGCTCTCTCACCAGGCTGACGGCATGAGCCTCGACATCCCTGACCAGGTTCGCAAAACGGTCATGGCCGACGGGAACGACTCTTGGCTTGACGAGTTGCCCGGCCTGGTCGACTCGCTGGCCCAGGAGTGGTCTCTGGCGATCGGCCCCAGCTTCGCGGGCGGTCACGCCGCACTGGCCGTCGAGGTGACGCTCGCTGACGGAACCCCGGCGGTCCTCAAGATCGGCGTGCCAGGTCGCGACATCAGGCACGAAGCCGCGGCGTTGCGCCTCGCAGACGGGGCGGGATGCGCCAAGCTGCTGCGCGAGGACCTGGGTCGACAAGCCCTTCTGCTGGAGCGCCTCGGTGCTCCGATGTACGACGTCGTGCCCGACCCCACAAGCCGCCACAACCTGCTGTGCGACGTGGCGGTTCGCCTGTGGCGTCCGATCGCTCCCGACATCGACCTTCCCACCGGCGCGACCTTGGCCGAGCAGTACGCCGACCGGCTGCCCAAACTGTGGGAGCAGGCCGGCCGACCATGTTCACCGGCCACCGTGAAGGACGCCCTGAACTGCATGAACCGCCGTCGCGCCGCCCACGACGACCGCACCGCAGTCCTGGTCCACGGCGACATCCACGAAATGAACGCCCTCCAGGCGAGCGACGGCACCTACAAGCTCATCGATCCAACCGGCCTACGAGCCGAACCCGCCTGCGACCTCGGCACCATCGTCCGCTGCAACCCAGACCTCGGCGACGACCTGCGAGCCCGGACCGAGCGCCTCGCCCCCCGCACAGGCGTCGACGCCACCGCCATCTGGGAATGGGGCACCATCCACCGAGTCATCAGCGGCCTCTACGCCCACACCATCGACTTCCAGCCCTTCGGCCACCTCCTACTATCCGAAGCAGACCGCCTCACCGCATAGCCACCGACTGATCACCGAGACGTAACAGGGGCAAGTCAGCCGCGGTTGTAGGGCTGCACCGCCGCCTTGCTCGCGCCGACCCTCACGTTCCGGAAGTCGGAACGGAACGTCGCGCTCGGCTGGTAGTCCTTGTACATACCGAACTTGATCCTGAATTCGTTCTTGAAGGAGTCGTCGGCGCACCTGGAGCGCGTCGCGTAGCCGAAGTACTCGTCCTGCTCGAAGAGCTTCTCCTCGACGGTGGTCGCTCCGACTCTCTTGTGATACACCGCGATACTCCCCTTCGGCGCGCCGTCGTGGTAGGGCTCCACGTGATACTTGATGACGAAGGAATGCCACTCGTTGGTCCCGACGCTCTTGGTCGCCATCGAGGTGTTGTAGTCCGTGCCCGGCTCCTCGCCCCGGCGGACGAACTGGAGGTTGTGCCCGTTGCCGGCACCGGACTGGATGCGCACGCCGCCGATCGGGTTCGCGGTGCACTGCCACAGCTGCAGCACGTACGCCCCGCTGCCCGTCACGTCATCGACGCCCTCGGGGATGCGAACGTCGAACCCGACCCACACGTCGGTGTGGAACGGCAGGTCCCACCCGGTCGCCAGCTCCGAGCGGTCCCGGAGAGTATTCCCGGCAGCGTCCTTCCAGGTGTTCTTGGCGGGGTCCTCGACGATGGCGCCTTCGTACTCGAAGTCTTTGTCCGTGCGGAACGTCAACGCCCGCGCGTCCGAGGTCCCGGTGATCTGGGGTGCCTGCCCCGCTCCCTGACACTTGCCAGGAAACCAGCCTGCGCCCTCCCGGAGGTTGCCGCCGGCGCCCAGCGTCGCACTGCACGCACTGGCGTTCTCGATCGTCCAGCTCTCACCCGCGATACCCGCCGAATAGCTGGGCACCGCGGCTGCTGCCGCGCTGGCGGTTCCTGAGTTCGTCACTGCGGCGAAACCCACCGAGGCGCTCAGGGTCAACGCCACGGTGAGAGCCATCGTGTGTCGAGCACGTCGACTTGGGGCGGGGATCTGCATCTGTGTCACTCCTTAAAGGTCGGGAGGTGTTCCAGGGCTGCGGTTGACGGGATCTCGGGGGCGGGTAGGTCTTGCCTTCGCAGGGTCTCTGCGAACGCTGTGAGGCTCGGAGTCTGGTAGACGGCGGCGGCTTCGTCGGCGAGCCACAGAGCGGTTCTGTCCAGGTCCGAGGGCTGCCGCGGCCAGATCCAGCGGCGGTCGTCGTCGGCATGGCCTGCCCAGAAGTGGAACGCGTCGCGGAGACTGCCGAAGCCGGGTTCGGCGGGCGCATTCCACAGGTCGCGGCCTGCAGCAGCTGCGACCCGACAGCAGACGGCGAAGGCTCTCAGACAGTAGATGGTGTAGAGCAACGAGTCGGGACGAGCCAGTTCTCTCGGGAGTGCGCCGCCGCGAGCAATGTGGCGCAGCCGGATGTCGAACCGATCGAGGATCTTGGTGAGCGCGGCCCGATCATCGACGAACTGCAGATAACGCAGTACCTGCGCGTCCCACCAAACTCCGTGGTTGTTGGTCATCCGTTCTTCCTGCCGGCCGAGTTCGCTCGACCGCATCCAGTGGGTCAACTCGGCGAACCAGTCCTGCAGGAGTGGGAGGCGTTCGGTGAATCGTCCGGCCTTCACCAGCAGGTCGACGTGGTCCAGGAGGTCGGTCAGGAGCGTCGCCTCGATCTGCCCGATCGCCGCACCGTCGTGCTGACCGGGCAGCGCGGCAGCGTGAGCGAAGTTGGGGCGCATCGCGGTCGCCGGGTCCAGGAACCAGCGTTCGAGACGTGCCTCCGCGGCATCGGCGTAGCGCGCCTCGCCGGTTCGGAGGTGGGCTTGCACCAGGGTGTTGACGGCCGCGGCCGTCTGCCGGAACCGCCGTTTGTCGTAGCGATCGCTCCACGCGTCCGGGTTCCGCCGGCCGTCGACCCTGATGTACGGCAGACCGTCGGCTGTCTCCGGATTCGGCCAGGAGTAGTTGCCGACCGAGTAGTAGTCGTGGGCGTCTCCGGCCCAGTCCGACGGCTCCCGGTCGAGGATGGAATACGGCTGACCGGCCAGGAACTCGTCGGCCAGGGTGACCAGCTGACGGCTCACTTGGGTCCCGCCTCCGAGAAAGCCTGTTCGAACTCGGACCGGATCTTGTCGCCGCCGCCGTTGCGCCACTTGGTCACGGCCGCCTTCCAGCTCGAGACGGGTGCGCGTCCGGCCAGGATGCCGTTCCGTGTATCGGTCAGGTCCTTGCCCAACTGCAGACCCTTGGCCGCATCGGTCTCGGAGTACAGGCCCTGGGTCGGATCAGGCGCGAGAATCGGCAGCGCGGCTTCCTGGTAGTCGAAGCGGGCCTGGGCGACATCGCGCCGGCCCGGGTCGTAGATGGCCAGGGTCGGTCCGCTGACGTACCCGAACGGCACCAGCCGCAGATTCTGGCCGCGCGAGTTCACGATCGGGTCGCTGCCCTCCAACTTGTACGTCTGCCCCTCGATCCCGAAGTTGCGCAGGAGGTACTCGGAAGATCCGAACGGCGCGGCGAGCCAATCGAGGACCCGGAGCACCTCGCGAACCCGGTCCGGTTCGGCGCGGGTGACAGCGGTGAACGCCTGAGCTGCACTCCCCCGCGGATGGACGGGCTTGCTCGCCGCGTCGTAGCCGAACATCGGAAGAGACCCGAGCTTGAAGCCCGGTACCTCGGCTCCCCACATCTCGTACTTGCTCCAGCCGGCGTACCCGCCGAAGACGATCGGGGTGGTCCCGTTGGTGAACCAGTCGTTGCGCTGGTTGTTGGACGCCACCAGGCCGTCCGGATGGAAGACGCCGGCGTCGGCCAGCTCGCGGGTGTCGGCCAGCGCCTTCTCGTACGCCTCGAGTTCGATGTTGGAGGTGAACTTCCCGCCGTCCTCGCTCCAGCTGCCGGGGATGCCCAAGGACGCGGCGATCATGGTCAGAGTGCTGCCCGGATCGCCGCAGGCCCAGCGGGACTTGCGCTCGTTGGTCAGCCCCTTCAGCAGTGCCTTGAACTCTCCGATGTCCTTGGGCTGCGCGGGCAGTCCGGTACCGGCGACGAGGTCGGCGCGGATCCAGGCGACCGACGGGATCGGTACCCGGGCGATCGGTACTCCCCACAGGGCGTTGCCGTACACGGTCTTGCGCCACGAGTCGGTGGACAGACCCGCCAGGTTCGGATAGTCCTTGACGGCATCGCCCGACAGGTACTCGGTCAAGTCGGTGAACTTTGCCTTCAGCAACGCGGGCAGCTGCTGCACCGAGCCGTAGATCGACACCAGGTCGGGCAGGTCTCCGCCGGCCACGGTCGTCGCGAACCGTTGAGCGTAGTCAGCCGCCGGCGCGTACGTGATGTCGAGCTTTCCACCAAGTCGCTTGTCGACCTCCTGCCACAGCGGATTGTCGGACTTGCCGGGCGCCACCGGGTCGAAGGTGTAGGTGAGGGCGGAGATCTGGCCACCCGACAGCGGGGGCTTGCTGACCGACGCGACGGGATTCGGCGGGTACTCGAAGTACCCGCTCATGCCGAGCGGGCTTGCGCTCTTCAGCGCGGGTTCGGCGTTCCCGGCCTTGGCGAACGCCGGGAGAACGTCAGCTCCGATGCGGCCGGAGGTTCCCGCCGTCGTCTTGGCGGAGCAGCCGAGACCTGATCCGGCGGCACCGGCGACGGCTGCCGCGGACAGCCCTTTGAGCAACGTACGGCGCGAAAACGCATCCATGGTTACGGTTCCCTCCTCATGGCGGGCGTCCGGTCGATCAGCCTTTGACGGCGCCGATCAGAAGTCCCTTGCTGAAGTGCTTCTGGATGAACGGGTAGATGATCAGGATCGGGATGACGGACATGACCAGAATCGCCATCTGGATCGACGCCTGGGGCGGCAGCGACTCGGTCGACGCCGAGAGCTCGTCCGTACCGAGCGGTGTCTGGTTCACGACGAACGTTCGCAGGACCAGCTGCAGCGGCCACTTCTCCGGCGACGGCAGGTAGAGCAGGGCAGAGAAGAACGCGTTCCAGTAGGCGACGGCGTAGAACAAGCCGACCACCGCGACGACGGCCTTCGAGAGCGGCAGGACGATGAGGGTGAGGATCCGGAGTTCGCCGGCCCCGTCGATCTTCGCCGACTCGGTCAGCTCACCGGGAAGCTCGAGGAAGAAGGACCGCATCACGATCACGTTGAAGGCGTTGACCACCACCGGCAGGATCAACGCCGCCAGGTTGTCGATCAGGCCGAGCTGCTTGACGATCAGGTACATCGGGATCATGCCCGGATTGAACAAGAGGGTGAACAGTGTCATCAGCAGGATGGGCTTGTGCAACAGCGATCCCGGCCTCGACAGGGCGTACGCGAGCATGATGGTGCAGGCCAGCGACAGCACAGTGCCGACAGCGGTGACCGCGACCGACACGCTGAGGGCCCGCGTCACCACTCCTCCCGACAGAACGGCCCGGTACGCCGCGAGCGACGGCTCGCTGGTGAAGAGCACGAGTCCCCCGCGCGCGCTGATATCGCGTTGCGGCGCCAGACTCGTCATCACGACGGCGACGAACGGCACGATCACCGCGAGGCAGGCCACGGTCAGCAGTCCACCGCGCGCCGCGGTCGCCCAGCGCGGTTGCCGTCCCATCCAGGCAGGCCGCTCGTCCGACGCCGGGTGACGGTTGCGCCGAGCCCGGCGTTCAGCGGTGGTTTCCAGCAGTCCGGTCATTTCGAGTACACCCCTCGCTCCCCCATGGCGTGGGCGAACCGGTTCGCCCCGAGGACGAGAACCACGCCGACGACGCCCTTCACCAGGCCGACCGCGGCCGAGACACCCCAGTTCCCGCCGATGATCCCGTTGTTGTAGACGTAGGTGTCGAGCACCTCGGAAGCCTGCGCGCCGACCGGACCCTGCTGCAGGAGGATCTGCTCGAAACCGACCGTGAGCGAATCACCCAGCCGCAGGATCAGCAGCAGGACGATCACGGGCCGGATCGCGGGCAGTGTGACGTGCCACAGCTGCCGGAGCGGGCCGGCCCGGTCGATCGCCGCCGCCTCGTACAGGTTCAGGTCGACCTTGGACAGCGCGGCCAGGAAGATGATGGTCGACCAGCCGGTGTCCTTCCAGATCACTTGCGACGTGATCAGCAGTTTGAACAGCTCCGGTACGCCGATGATCTGGAAGGTTCCCAGGTCCGCGGAACGCAGCCACTCGTTCAGCATTCCGCCGTTGCCGAACATCTGCTGGAACAGCGCCACGACGATGACCCAGGACAGGAAGTGCGGCAGGTAGAGGATCGACTGCGTCAGCCGCTTGGCTCGTTCGTTCAGCATCGTGTTGAGTACCAGGGCCAGCGCGATCGGCAGCGGGAACACGAACAGCACTTGGACCATCGTGATGATCAACGTGTTGACGAGCGCGTTCAGGAACTCCGGGTCACCGTTGAAGATGACCGAGAAGTTGCTCAGGCCAACGAAATCCGATCCGCTGATGCCGAGGAACGGCTGGTAGTCCTGGAAGGCGATCACGTTGCCCAGCAGCGGCAGGTAGTGGAACAGAACCAGGACGATCACGCCCGGTACCGCGAGCACGAGCAGCACCCGGTCCCGGTGCCATCGGGCCGCGAGCTGCCCGCGGACGCTGGTCTCGCGGGCGGCAGGCGCACCGGGATCTGCGCCGGCCCTCGGCCGCACCTTGGTCCCCGACGACATCAGCGGATCCTGCTGCCGACCGCTGCGACGGCGCCCTCGACCATCCCCCGCACGCGCTCCTGCGCGCCGTCCCGCGCCTGCCGCGCGACTTCGGCCGCGGCCGGCCGATCGTCGGCGATCTTCTGCAGGAGTTGCCCGGCCGCAGCGTCGGCCCCAGGTCCCAGCTCGACGAACGGCAGTCCGAGATCGTTGTACATCTGGCCCTTGATCGTGTCGGTCGGCTGACGCAGGTAGACCGACGGAACACCTTCCGCCAAGGCGATCAGAGGTGAGTGGCATTCCATGCTCACGACCGCGCCGGCCTGCCGGTACACCGCGGCCGCCTCGGTCAGGTCCCAGAACCGCGGCAGGATGTGAACCAGGTCGGCCACGTCGGCAGGGAACGTCCCCGCGAACTCCGCCTCGGCGATTTCCATCGCGTAGCTCATCTCCGGCACGACGAGCGCCGGCTCGCCAGTGGCTCGCACCCACCCGATCACGGTCTGCCGCAGAACGTCCAGGTCGGACTTCAGATAGCCCGCGTTGTAGGCCGTCCGGCGAACATCCTCGGCTGCGGGTGGGTAGTTCCGGATCTGGTGGTACGGCGTGAAACGCAGCCGCGGTACGACGCAGAGGAAGCGTCCGGGCTTCAACCCGTACTCCGCGAGGACCGCCTGGCCGTCGCCGTCGTCGACCACGTCGAACATGACGGTGGCGTCCGGACCGAACGCGATCGCGGGCGCCCCGAGGTCCTGGCCGGCCAGGAACCGCTCGGTCAACGAATCCCGGCAATAGACGAACGTGGCCGTGTCGAGCACCTCGCGCTGGAGTTCGGTGAGCAGGTCACCGTCGATCGCGCTGATCATGCTCGCCGCCCGCGCCAGCGTCGAGCCGTACGGCCGGAGCGGATCTACTGTCACACCGAAGATGCCGTGCGGCTTTCCGGTCCGCCGATGCCATTCGGCGACCTCCACCTGGGCAACGAGCGATGGCCCCGACCCGTGGACCAAAAGGTCGCCTTCGGCAAACAACCGGTCCAGCTCCGGGCTGAGCGGCTCGCCGGGCACGACCCGGTCCTCGACGATCTCGACGTCCGGAAAGTAGCGGCCGAGCATCTGCCGTACGTTCTCGTCGATGCTGAGGGCCCACAGCGTCAGCTTCGCTTCCGGTGCGTAGCGCTGAAAGGCCCGGAGCGCGCCTGGCGTATGGGCGACGTCGCCGATGTTGACGGTTTGCCAGCCGGAGACGAGAACGACGTGAACCATGAGGAATTCCCTGTCCAGCCCATCCCGAGCAGCGGTGGGCCTACGGTCGATTCGGAGCTACGGCGAGCATCATGCCGGTGATTCATCGGTTAATCAAGGTCCGACGAATGCGTCGACGGTGACTTCTCGGCAGGTGGGCGCTCAGCCGGCGTACGGTGCTGTCGATCCTCGATCGATCAGTTTCGGCGCCGGCCGCGTCACCAGTGCCGACTGGACGCGGCGGCCGTCGATCATCCGGCGCAGTGTCGTATAGGCGCGCATTCCGGCTTGCTGCACAGGCATCCGGACCGTGCTCGGTGCGGGCCGCATGGCGTCGGCGATAGGCAGATCCTGGTACACGACGATCGACAGATCGGCGGGAATCCGCAGGCCGAGATCGAGAATCGCCGCGATCGCTCCCGGTGCCGCGACGATGTTGTCGATGATCAGCGCGGACGGCGGCCGGGCCGAGCCGAGGAGCTCGCGCGTCGCGGTCGCCAGATCCGGCGGCTCGTAGCCGACCTGCTTGATCAGCGACCGGTCGAAGCGCACACCCGCTGCCCGCAACGCCGAGCGGTAGCCGTCGACCCGGGCGCTACTGGCGATCGGGACGAGGGGGCCGCCGACCAGTGCGATGCGGCGGTGCCCGAGACCCAGCAGGTGCGTCGTGGCCAGACCGATCCCGGCCGCGTCGTCGATCCACACCGACACGGAGTCGTCCGGGCGCGGGTTCTGCAGGATCACGTACGGGATCGACCGCTTGGTGAGTTCCTCAGCGGTCTCGGTCCCCCACTGGGTGGACCGCAACAACACCCCGTCGACCATGCCCGTGCCGACGATCCGGCTCATCAGGTGGCTGCCCGGCTCGATCCACAGTGCGTCGGCCAGCAACAGCACGTCACCGTGTTCCTCGGCGGCCGCGTGCATGCCACGAATCGCCAACTCGAAGACCGGGTTCGCGATCTTCGGCACCACCGCTGCGATCACACCCGATCTGGACAGTCGCAGCGACTGCGCGGCGTGGTTGACGCGATAGCCCGTGTCCTGGATCGCCTGCTCGACGCGGAGCCGGGTCGCCTCGCTCATCCGGATGTTGCCGCGAGCCCCGGAGATCACCGCGGAAACCACGGCCGTGGACACCCCGGCCCGCATCGCAACGTCCTTGATCGTGGTCATGCCGCCAGCGTAACGGCACCCGCCCTTGACGCCGACAGTCTCGTCATACGCAGTGGGTGAGGCCCAGGACGAACCAGATCTCTGCCGGAGATCAAGCGTTCTGTCCCGAGGCCCCACGTGATCACATCGTCATCGCCGTCCCTCGCAGGAGCGTGCGACAGTGACGTTCTCGAACGTGCTCTCCGTGGATGCGTAGAGCCCGACGCCGCCGTTCCGGACCACGGTGTCGCGACCCTCCAGGATCTGAACGCCGTTCAGCGTCACGGTGATGCGGTCGCCGTGGACCGCTGCACCAAGCTCGACGGGACCTGTCAACGGGTTGCTGAGGGACACCGTGCCCACCGTGACCGGACCCGAGGCGTGAGCTTCGCGGACGATACTCGCGTACTGAGTTCTGTTGCTCGTCTTGCCGAGGTGGATCCGGTACCCGTAGGAGTCCGAGGTGTCTCGCAGCGAGATGCCCGCGGTGCCGACGGATCCATTGATCGTGACCCTGACCTTCGCGGCATAGTCGCACGTCTCGGAGAAGCGTGACGGCAACGTCGAGTCGGCCAGTACGTGCGCCCTGCCGTCGGTAGGCGTGAGCTTCAACTGACCCGAGTTGACGGACGCCTTTCCTGCGATACCCCGCCAATTGGCCTGGTCGAGCCCTTCCTTGATCGTGATGTTGTCGAAGGCCGCGGACCGGCCGTTCGTGGAGGCGGCGGCACCACCCGTCGGCAATTGCGTGTCATCTGCGGAGATCGACGTGTTGCCCACTGTGGCGATCAGATGCTTCCCGACTGCTGAAACGGTCAACGTGTGCGCGCTGTCTGCGTTGATGGGCAGCTCCTTCTCCGCGAGGAGCGTAGACGTCGCGTTGTAAACCTTCACGAGCTGCAGCTTCGCGCCGCCCGACGTACTGACGACATCGGCCCGGTAGTAGTTGCGGGAATCGTGGTAGCGGAACGCGAGACCGGTCGTTGCCGTCGTCTGGTTTCGTGTCCCCGGAACGATGTCGGCAGTCACGACCACGTCGTCCGGTACGTCCTGCTGCACCGCCAACGACTGCGTGTCCGTACTCGAGGTCTGCACCAGCTGCGTGTCTGGCTGCGCGCCGCCCAGCGTCCAGGTGCCCTGGACCGGCGTCCAGCCGTCAAGGGAGCCGTTGAAGTCATAGGCGGTGCTGTCCAGGCTCGCGTCGGTGAACTCCTCGTTGAGCAACGGCTTCGGGGCGAAGGCCGCCTTGGCCGAGACGGTGACGAGGTCGCCGGTGCGGGCGAACGCGGTCGGGATGCCGTTGATCTTCACCGCGCGTGCCTTCGGTGCGTTGATCGTGAGGGTGCCGGTGAAGGGGTCTCCGAGCGAGATCCGGGCGGTAGCGCCCTGCAGTTCCACACTGAGGTCGGACACGACTCCGGAGGCTTTGACGACGGTGTCCCCGTCGTCGACCAGCGACGATCCCTGGGTCAGCGCGTACCGCGTCAGCCCGCCGCCCTTGGCACGCTCGATGTAGGCGGTCTCGGCGTTGGTCGCGGCATCCCCGAACTGCCTCGCCGAGGGAATCGCCTCGCGCGACAGGTAGAAGCGGCCGGTCGCTTTCGGCAGGTCGATCTTCATCGCGCTGGCCATGGAGTGATCTACCTGGGGCAGTTCGATGCGCGACGCCTTGACCGAGGGCGCGGCGCCGGCCTTGCCGGGAACTACGACCGTGTCCACTCCTGTGGCGCCGGAGGCGGACCAGTCGTACGACAGATAGTCGACGTCGGTGAGAACCTGCTCGCCGACGCGCACGGCACCGTTCTTGTGGACGTTCGACGTGAGATCGGCGCCGGCCGGGGCCACGGGGACGAGCTGCACGCCGGCAACTGGTGCGGCGCCGGGCACTGTGTCGAACCCGACCGTGGCGACGTTCGTGTTCGGGTCGACGGTGACCGGATCGCCAGGGAAGTGCCAGAGCTGCCGGTAGTCGTGTGCGCCGGTGTCACCCGTGAGGTCGTCGGAGACGACCCAGAAGCCGGGCTTGACGAAGTAGACGACGCGATCGTGCGCGATTGGCCGGTAGGCCTGCGTCTTACCGCGGTAGATGTCGAGGCCCGCGTTCGAGCGCCACAGCGACGTCGAGCGGGGCAAGCCGGCGGGCTGTGGTTGTCCGTCGACCTCGATGGTGTTGTGCGCCTCGGTCGTGCGGCGCATCCAGTCGTTGGTCGGGGTGGCGCTGTAGTCGCCCGCTCCGGGGTCGACGATCAGCGGGCGCCCGTACGCCGCCATCACCAGGCTGAGGTCGTCGGGATGCCGATGGGAGGCCGTATAGCTGGAGTTCTGGTTGTTGATCAGCATGTACCGGGCATCGGCGTCCCACCCGGACCGCTGGACCGCATAGCTGATCGGAAACACCGTGGACGACAGCGTCGGGAGGGTCCCCTCGGTGCGCCCGGAGGCGACCCAGGTGAAGTCGGACCAGGAGTTACGCTCACCGGTCTTGCGAATCGCGCTCGTGCCCGCGTCCGTGTTCGGAGAGTCGCCGACGAGCGCGGGCTCGAGATTCGGCTGACGGGTCGCGAACAGCGCATCCGCGATCCAATCCGCTGACTGAACAATCCCGTCTGGCAGGGTTCGCCCGTTGGCATCCGCGACTTGGATCATCGTGTTGATCAGATCCGCCACGTAGGCCTGATAGTTGAACGTCGGCTCGCGGTACACACCGTCGCCCTTCACCCAGGCGCGCAGGAACCGCTCGACAGAGCGCACCACGAACGGCTCCCAGACGAAGGACGCCTTGAACTCGGGCAGATAGACCGCCGAGACGTAGATCGCGCGGGCCATCGAGACGTACCAGTTGTTTCCGACATGGATCTGCAGCACAGTCGCGAGCAGCTCCGTCGTCGCGTGCACGCCGGACAGATACGCCACGAGGTCCTTCGCGTCGATGCTCGGCTCCGTCCTGAACACGGAGAACGCGCTGACGAGCTGGGCCAGCCGCTTGCCGCCCGACAGGTTGCGGTTCTGCGGCCAGCTCGGATTGTCGGCGAAGAAGTCCAGTGAGATGTCCATCCACGCCGACGCGTACGCCGCACGCTTCTGCGGGTCGCTCTCCTTCAGATAAGCGCTCGTCAGCGTCGACATGAACGCGAAGTCGCTCATCAGGACCTGTGCGCTCCCTGGGATGGTCTCCGTCCCGCCCCAGAGGTCCGCCCAGTCCACGTCGATCCGCTGCGCGGCATCGTCGTAGAAGTCACGGGTCACGGTGCCGAACCGGAAGATCCCCGCCGCCAATTCGTCGGCGGTCGCGTCGCCGCCTCCTTCCCCGCCCACACCCGGATAATCGATGCCCGAGCGCCCCGCGTAGTAGACCTTGAGCTCGGCCGCGGCGCCCGCCTCGTCGCCGGCGGCAAGCTCCGCCGCCACGCGGGCGAGCCCCGGACGCGTCAAGTCGAGCAGCTCGCCGAGATCCGACATGTCGCTCGTGGCGGCCCGGGCCGGCGACAGGCTCGTCGCCAGCAGAGCCAGCGCGACTGTCGTCGCAGCCCACGCACGCGCACGGCGGCGAGTGCTCCGCCGAAGAAGTCTTCGTTGCATCCCATCTCCTCATGACACGTGAGAGTTCTTGCTGAGTCCTTCGACTGCACCCACCAGCGCCCAAGCACCCCGACGGTTCGCACGGTCGGTCCAGGGGTGCGCGGCGGTTGACCGGCCCGGTTCCGAGCCGAGGCCAGTTAGGTGACGTATCGTTAATTCACCGCAGATTTGATTGCGACGTTACGTCAACGGTTCGAGGGAGACAGGCAAGCGTGACAACGCAACGGGACATCGCCCGCACAGCCGGGGTATCGGTCGCGGTGGTGTCGGCCGTGCTCAACGGCACGACCCACACCCGGATGAGCGAGGCCACCCGTGCGCGGGTCCTCCAGGCCATGGAAACCCTCGACTACCAGCCCAACCAGGCGGCCCGGTCCCTGCGGCTCAACCGCACCGGCATGATCGCGCTGATCCTCCACAAGCTCGACAATCCCGTCTACGCCCAGCTGCTGCGCGGCGTCTACGCGGCCGCGGCCGAGCGCGGCGGGACAGTCCTGCTCGGCGACGCCGAGACGATGCGCTCAGGCAGCCAGTTCGTCACCCGGCTGCTCAGCCACGGCACCGTCGACGGCATCCTGATCCGGGACGACTCACTGTTCGACGACGACGTGATGGCCGAGCTTCGCTCCCACCCCAAGCCGATCCTCAGCCTCGACTACGCCCAGGACCACCCTTGGGTCGGCATCGACGACCGCCGCGCGGGCGAGGTCGCGACCCGGTTCCTGCTCAACCTGCGCCATCGCCGAATCGTCTTCATCGGCGGGGCGACCGGGCACGCGTTCCAGCAGCGTTACCTCGGATATCAGCAGGAGATGCAGCAGGCCGGCCTGGAACCGGCGCCGCACCTGGCCACCGGATTCGGTGAGCAGGCCGGCGCCGACGGGCTGCGACAGGCGCTGCAACTGCCGGCCGCGCCGACCGCAGTCGTGGTGAACAACGTCATGAGCGCCGTCGGGGTACTGGCCGCCGCCCGGGATCTCGGCATCGCCGTACCCGACCAGCTGTCTGTGGTCGGGATCCACGACGTCGGCCTGATGGAACACCTGCGCCCAGCCGTGACCGCGGTCCGGATGCCCCTGTACGAGCTCGGCCGCGCCGGCGTCGAGGGGCTGTACGAGCTGATGGCGGGACGACCCTGCGCCGGCGGCATCATCGCCGATCCCGAGCCCGAACTCGTCGTCCGCGACTCGGCGACGGCCCTGGCTGACGCCTGACCAGGCGCGGTACGTCAGACAGACGTGCAGAAAGGGCGACACTCATTTGACGTGGCGTTATGTCATTTCCAGCGCTTCACGGTCCGGGCTGGTCGTCATGGTCGCCGACGGTGCGGTGCGGGGCCAGGTCCAGGCGAACCGCAGGATGAGGGCGAGAAGGATCAATTCCAGGACGACGCCGAGGCCGTAGAAGAACAGCCAGGACCCACCCACCACGTTGAATGCCGTGACGGGGACGTAGAGCGCTGCCACGATGAGGTTCGTGGTGCGGTTCACCCTGGCGGGCAGCGTCATCGACACCACGACCATGAGGGCCGGGATGGCCACGAGGGTCAGCGCCGCGGTCGAAAAGGTCTGGGAGAGGTCGAACTCGAAGACCCTGCCGTCGAGGATGTCTTCGACGACGCCGGGGGTGAAGAAGTTGAGAATGTCCACGTAGGCGTAGAGGAACATGAAGCTCGTCCACGCTGCGGCGAGCTTGGCTCGCACCGGGATCGGCTGGTCTTGCAGTGTGACGGTGGCGGGTTGACGTGTTCTCATCGTGGGCTCCGTTGTCGTGGTGAGGATCGATAGGTCCACGGTCGCCCAGCCCGGCGGCGGGCGCCTCGGCCTGGAGGCTGGGGTTCGCCTGGCCGATGGCATGGTCTGTCTCTAGTTCTTTCGGCGGGTACGCCGAGGCGCGCCCGATCCCTAGGCTGGAGCCGTGGTCACTATCCGGCGCTCCATCTGGCATGAGCCGCGGCCTGCTGACGCCCCACCCATCGGCCGGCTCGACTGGCTGCTGGTGGGCGTGCTCGCGGCCGCCGCCTTGGTCGAGGGCATCGCTCGGCCGGGCTTGGCCTGGCGACCCCTTGTGACGGTGCTCGCCCTGGCGCTGATGCCTGCACTGCTCTGGCGGCGGCGCCGCCCCCTGATGGCTGCCCTGGTCGGGTGGGGCGTCGCCGGGCTGCTCTCGGTCCTCCAACTGACTACGCACGCCGGGGATCTCGGCCTCGACTCCATGACGGCCGTCGTGATCCTGCTCTACTCCCTGGTGCGGTGGGGCTCAGGCCGGGAGATCGTCGTGGGGACGGCGTTCGTGACGGTTGTCGTCGTACTGGGGATGTACGCCTCCTCCGCGAGCCGGTCCGAGATTTTCGGCGGGAGCGTCCTCTTGCTGTTGTTCGTCGCCCTCGCGGTGGTGTTCCGCTACCGCGCGGACCTCTGGCATCGCCGACAGCGCGAGATCCGCAATCAGGAGCGGGTGGCGCTGGCGCGCGAGCTGCACGACACCGTGGCCCACCACGTCTCGGCCATCGCGGTGCAGGCGCAGGCCGGTCGCGTGGTCGCCGGCATCCAGCCTGAGAAGGCTGCCGATGTCCTGGCGGCGATCGAGAGCGAAGCGTCGCGAACCCTGGCGGAGATGAGATCCATGGTGCGGGTACTGCGTGAGGAGGAAGGCGTCGCCTACTCACCACAGCTGGGTGTCGCGGACCTGCCTGCCCTGGCGCGCGCGGACGCGACGCCCACCGTCGAGGTCTCGCTGGACGGTTCGTTGACCCGGCTGGCGCGACCCGTGGACGCCGCGCTCTATCGGCTCGCGCAGGAGTCGCTGACCAACGCCGTACGGCACGCCCGGAGCGCGACCCGCGTCGGGATCGACGTACGCCGGGAGGGCGACGCGGTCAGGCTGCGTGTCAGCGACGACGGACAGACCGAGCCGGGGCCGGCCCCCGGGCCTGGGTTCGGCCTGCTGGGCATGGCCGAACGCGCCCAGCTCCTCGGCGGATCGCTCTCCGCGGGCCCGGGGCCCGGCGGTGGCTGGGTGGTCGAGGCCGTGCTGCCGGTGGAGGCGTTGGGATGAGCATCCGTGTTGTCGTAGCCGACGACCAGGACTTGGTCCGGACCGGGTTGGTGATGATCCTCGGCGCGCAACCCGACATCGACGTCGTGGGGGAAGCAGCAGACGGGCTCGAGGCGCTCGACCTGGCGAACCGCCTGCGTCCCGATGTCCTCCTCGTCGACATCCGGATGCCCGGGCTCGACGGCGTCGAGGTGACCCGGCGCCTGGCCGGGCCGGACGTGCCGGACCCGATGGCGGTCGTCGTGATCACCACCTTCGACCTCGACGAGTACGTCCTAGGCGCCCTCCGCGCCGGCGCCCGCGGCTTCCTGCTCAAAGACGCCGGTCCGCAGCTCCTCGTACAGGCCATCCACGCGGCAGCCAACGGCGACGCGCTGATCGCCCCCAACGTCACCCGCCGCCTCCTGGCAACCTTCGCCGACCGGTCGCCAGTCGTCCCGGTCCAACCCATCGACCCGCTCACCGACCGCGAGGAGGAGGTGCTCGCACTGGTGGCACGGGGCCGGACCAACGCCGAGATCGCCACCGAGCTCTTCGTCGGCCTGAGCACGGTCAAGTCCCACGTCGCATCGCTGATGACCAAACTCGGCGCACGCAACCGCGTGGAGATCGCAATGTGGGCACACGACACCAGACGCGTGAGACCAAATTAGTAGGTACAAATCGCAGCGTAGGCGCCTGGGGTTCATGAGCTTTCGCCGGAGGTGATCCTGCGCACCACAGGCTTGCGGACAACCTCGATCAGGCCGTCGACCGGGACGTCGAGTTCGAGGCCGACCCCAACGCCTTGCGATTGTTGCTCGAGACCGCGCGCGGCACCCGGCGAAATCAGGTCCGGAAGTCAACAGACAAGGAGCACTCGCTCTAGGGTCTACCCAGCTACATGAAGGCGGCACTCGCTGTTGCCTCCCGACAGCTGACACGATGACCAGGTGCGTGACATCACCGGCGACTTCGAGATCCACCTGACGACCACAAGGTCGGGCGTCACCGTCGACCGGACCGGCGGCGAGTTCCGGACGACCACGTGGACCTCCGACGACGTCGCCGCGTTCGCGGCGAGCCACGGGCTGAAGTTCAGCGACATCGAGCTCGACCGCGGACAGTCTCCCAAGCAGCCAATGGTGACAGTGCGGGCGAGCGGCACGCTCGAGGAGGTCGAGCGGGTCAGCCGCGAGTGGAGTGACCGGATGCGGGCGGAGCACTTCTCCGTGGTCAGGACCAAGGTCGAGGCCGCGCCCTGGAACGACGGTGTGCCCGAGAAGGACGCGGACGCAGTCGACGGCCGCTACTTCGAGCATCATGTGAAGCTGCTTCTGCCCGACGCCACGGCCACGACGCTCGTTTCGCTCGCCCGGCTGCTCGAACCGCACCAGGCGAGGTTGTCTCGGAACGCCCGCCGGCAGCGCGACGACGGCCGGCACGAGCGGTTCGCCACTCAGCGCTGTCACCGGGCCGGGAGGAACACCGCCACGGCACGGCTCGATCGCCTATTGGTTGCGCTGAACGGCTACCAGATTCTGGAGGTCGAAGAGGAATACGTCGTCCTCGACAGCCTGCTGAGCCTGGATAGCGGCTGGCTGGAGGAGGTAAGGCCGGGCACCACCCCGTACGAGGACAGCGCCCGGCGGGCGCCCGCTGGGCAACCCGACTATCCAGCGACCTACCTGCCGTTGCCTGAGCCCTCTGTGCAGCAGCGGGCCGCCTTCGACCCGGCGCTCAAGCAGTATCCGCACGCCTATCGGGCCGGTCAGCCAACCTTTGACGACCCGGAACTGGCGGCGCGCTGGCGGTCCACGCGCCAAGCGGCGATCGATCACCTTCTGCGCTTGATCGCCGCTTCCGACTGGGCCGGCAGACTCGTACTGCGCGGCAGCGTCGCCCTGCGCGAGTGGTTCGGCGAACAGGCCCGCGAGCCGGGAGACCTCGACTTCGTCGTCCAACCGCCTAGCATCGGCTTCGACAGCCCAGAAGGACTGCGTCTCCTCGACGACGTGATCGCCGCAGTGGCAGCCGACCCCGGCCCCGGCCTTCAGTCCGCGAAGGCGGCCCGCGACGAGATCTGGACGTACGAGCGCGTCCCCGGCCGTCGGTTGGTCTTTCCGTACGAACACGAAGGCCTGACCGGCTCGGTGCAGCTCGACTTCGTCTACAACGAGGAACTGCCCATGGAGCCGCAGCGCCTGCCGATAGGCGACGCCTGGCTCCTCACGGCCGGCCCCGAGCTCTCACTGGCCTGGAAACTCCTCTGGCTGCATTCTGACGCCTACCCACAGGGCAAGGACCTGTACGACGCCGTGCTGCTGGCCGAGTCGACCGACATCTCCCCCACACTGATCCAGGCAGTGCTCGCAGCCGACGGCGGCAGCCAAGGCTTCGGGCCGACCACCGTTCTCGGATGGGACGTCGACTGGCAGAACTTCCTGGACGAATACCCCACCATCGAAGGCAGCGCCGAATCGTGGAAGCAGCGCCTGGCCCTGGCACTGGAGCGGTCCTACACCAACTGACATACTCCGCCGAGTGAGCTATGACTTCGCGATCTGGGAGACCGACGCATCCACCGGCGAGCACGGTCCTGCGGCCACCTTCGAAGAGCTGTTCACCCGGTACGTCGAGGCCGACCTGGTTGCGCCGACCCCAAGGATCCACGCGTACGCCGAAGCCTTGGCCGCCCAGTTCCCAGACGACGACACTCCCTGGGCAGCGGGCGGTCCGAGCAGCAATTGCTCGGGCCCGATTCTGTACGTCGCGGTCACCTACAGCCGGGCCAACGAAGTCGAAGCAGTCGCGAAGCGACTCGCACAAGAACACGACCTAGTCTTCTTCGACCCTCAAAAGGCGCCGAGCCCACCTGTCAACCACGGTGAGGTGACCATCACCACCCCGCACGGCACAGTAGCCCTACCCGACCGCTGGATGCCCTTCCTATCGCAGGAACTACGCAACTTCGACGACTACATAGTCGTCGACAGCGGCCGAGACCACGTCTTCGCCCAAGCACGCAACGACAACGGAACTCTCACCCTCGAATACCGCGACGGCTCACCGCAACACCACTACCAGGTCCAGGACGTCGACCTAGCCGACGTCGCAGAAGCCCTCTCCCAGTGGTCCGAGAACCGCCGCCACTTCACCACCAAACACACCTGGGACCGCCTAACCCTCTGGGACTGACCACTCCGAGGTTCGCTGTTTCACCGCGGCACCCCTAGATCTATTGCCGGTGCATGTGTGGCGGGCGAGCCAGCGGTCTGAACCATTCGCACGCGCAGCCGAGCCAGCCGCGTGAGCAGTCGGTCTACTTGGTCATCGCGCTCAGCCGTCCCCCTTACAACCGCCGGCGAGCCAGACGCGGGCGCCAGCCGGCAACAAACGCTCTGGCGCCAAGCCCGGGGGTGGGTGGGCAGCGCGCGTAGCAGGTGCGGGAGGGACCGGAGCGACCGAAGCACCTTCGTAGCACGGGGGGCTTCTTATTACCTGATGCGCATGCCTGAGATCGCTCGGGCAATGACCAGGCGCTGGATTTCCGAGGTGCCTTCGAAGATGGTGTAGATCTCTTCCACCCTCACAGACTGCTGCATCTAGGACGCGACGCCTGCAGGTTTGCCTCTCAACGATGATCAAGCCTGATCGGTGATCGTCAGTGTCCCACGGAGCTGTGACGGAGCAGGTGATTGCTAAAGGCAACTGTCCGGATCGCGTCCAACCGACTCGGAGACGCGACCGGACAGCGCACGCTCTGCGACGCCTGACCGGCATCGGACCGGCAAGGTTGCACTAGCTGGCGGCGCGCTGCCCAGTACGCAATGGCGGTTGGATCGACCCCGAAGAGTCCGACCTCATGCCGACTTTCCGTACGTCGAGTGGAACACGGCGTCCGAGAGCCACCTGCGGAACCCCTCGTTGTCGCTGAACTGCTTGAAGAGCTCCGTGTCGTCCCTGAGGACGGCCATCATGACCCGACCGAGTGCGCGGTCATGCTCGACCCGAGCATTGGCGGGGTCGTTGTTCTTCTGGGCGTTCTGGTAGGCCTCGTCCTCGGCGACCTTACGCGGGATTTCCTCGGTGATGAGGCGCCGAACCCGGTCGGCGTCAGTCCACTCGATGTTGCCGAACTGGTCGTTGAACGTCTGCAGAATGCTGGACAGTCGCTCGAGTTCCGGGTCGGCGGTGTGACCGCCGCCGGACGCAGGCACGGGTGCCAGCTCGCCCTCGTCGTCTGCGAGCGCGATCCTCATAGCCTCACGCTTCTCGACCCGGTACGACTCCATGTCGATGGTCTCGAGGATTCCGGCTGACAGGTCGTCCTCCCGTGGCGCAGGAAGCTTTGGGATCAGGTGGTCGAGGAAGATCGAGAGTTTCTCCCACTGCGGGTTCCCGAAAGGCAGCACGCTGGAGAGGAAGTTGTACGTGCGCGTGAAAACTTTGGCGGTCCCCTTGAAGCCGACTTGGTCGTCCTCGTCCGGCAACTCAAGATACTCCGCGACGCAGACGTCGAGGATCGGGTCCAACTGGTCGCGATCCACCCCCTGGAGGTAGAGCTCGACGAACTTGTCGACCGACTCCGGGCTGTAGACCCCGCACGCATTGAGGTCAGCGACCAAGTCATGAAGCTTGTTGGGATCGGTCTCCTGGCTCAACACCGTAGTGCGGTAGTAGGGAGTGAAAGCTCGCTCAATGTCTTCGGCAGTGTTGGCGAAGTCGAGGACAAACGCATCGTGCTTCGCCGGATGCGCACGATTCAGCCGCGAGAGCGTCTGGACGGCCTTTACGCTGGACAATGTCTTGTCGACGTACATTGTGTGAAGGAGTGGCTCGTCATAGCCGGTCTGGAACTTGTCGGCGCAGACCAGGAAACGGTACGGATCGTCCCGAATCTGGTCGGCGATGTCCTTGCTGGGGAAGCCATTGAGGCTAGCTTCGGTGACCTTAATGCCCTTGTACTCGTGCTCGCCGGAGAAGGCGACAATTGCCTTGTAGGGACTCTTGCGCTCGCTAAGGTAGGCGCTGATCGCGTGGAAGTACTCGACGCAGCGCGGGATCAAGCTAGTCACGACCATTGCCCGGGCCTGGCCACCGATCTTGTGCTTGGCGATGACCTGGCTGTGGAAGTGGTCGACCATGATCTCCGCCTTGAGTCGGATGGCGTGCTCGTTGCCTTCGACGAACGCGCGGAGCTTCTTGGAGGCGCGCCTGGTGTCGAACTCGGGATCGTCCTCGATGGTCTTCATCAGCTTGTAGTAGCTGGGGACGGCAGTAAAGTTCTCCAGGACGTCGACGATGAACCGCTCCTGGATGGCCTGCTTCATCGTGTAGCTGTGGAAGGGCCGGTAGCCGGTACCGCCCTCGTGGGGGAACGGTTCACCGAACATTTGCAGGGTCTTGTTCTTCGGGGTCGCGGTGAACGCGAAGTAGCTCGCGTTCGGGAGCATCTTCTTGGACTCGAGGATCCGGTTGATCGCGTCCTCGACGGTCTCGTCGTCCTCGGCGGCACCGCCGGACGCCAGTGCCATCGAGATGGCCGCGGCAGTCTTGCCGCCCTGGCTGGAGTGAGCCTCGTCGATGATGACCGCGAAGGTGCGGTCGCGGTGGTCCTTGCCGATGTCGTCGAGGATGTAGGGGAACTTCTGGACCGTGGTGACGATGATTTTGCGGCCGGCCTGAATCGCCTTGCGCAAGTCACCGGAGCGGTCGGCGTGTACAACCGTCGAACCGACCTGCATAAAGGACTTGATTGTCTCCTTCAGCTGACTATCCAGGATGACCCTGTCGGTGACCACGATGACCGACTCGAAGGCGTTGGCTTCGTCGTGCTTGGCCTCGGTGAGCTGATGGGTGAGCCACGCGATGGAGTTTGACTTACCGCTCCCAGCCGAGTGCTGGATGAGGTACTGGCGGCCGGGGCCGTGCGACTCCACGTCGGCGAGGAGCTTCCGAACGACATCGAGCTGGTGGTAGCGCGGGAAGATCTGGCTTGAGGCCTTCTTGCCCGTGCGGGGGTTCTTCGTCGTGACGATCTGGGCGTAGTTCGCAACGACATTGGCCAGGCTGGCCGGCGCGAGGATCTCGCGCCACAGATAGTCGGTCTTGAGGCCGTCGGGGTTCGGCGGGTTGCCGGCGCCGTCGTTCCAGCCCTTGTCGAACGGGAGGAACCACGACTGGTTGCCCTTGAGCTGGGTGCAGAACCGGACCTGCTGGTCGTCAAGGGCGAAGTGCGCGATGCAGCGGCCGAATTGAAACAGCAGCTCGCGGGGATCTCTGTCGCGCTTGTACTGGTCGACCGCATCGTCGAATGTCTGCTTGGTGATGTTGTTCTTGAGCTCGAGGGTGAAGACTGGCAGCCCATTTATGAACGCCACCAGATCGAGCGAGAGCCCAGTTGCGGTCACGCTGTAGTGGACTTGCCGGGTCACCGTAAAACAGTTGGCCGCGAACAGCTCGATCGCCTTCGCATTGCCCGGTGTCGGAGTCGGGAAGAAGAAGTCGACATGGTGCTGCCGGTGGTCGACGCCCTTACGCAGCACGTGCACGACGCCGTGGCGCGTGATCTCCCCCTGGAGCCGGGAGAGAAATTCATGCCGCGTCGAGGTCGCTTCACGCAGCGACAGAGCTTCGACCAGATCGGGTTGAGTCGCCTCGATGAACGTGGTGAGCCGGGGCAGGTCCAGTGCGTACGCCGGCTCGTAGTCGGTCGCGGCGCCCTGCTCCCAGCCGCCCTCGACCATCTGCCGGACGATCAGCGCTTCGAGGCTCTCCTCGTTCATCAGCGACATAACTCAGACCTCGCTCATCTCCATCAAGTCTTCGACGTCAGCCGGCCGATCAACCGCGGGCCGCTCCAGGTCCATCTCCACGAGGGATGCCGATATAGCGCGCACGTCGACCTGGCCGGTCACCACGTCTGCGACGAGGCAGGCCCTGAACTCTGCGAGCAAGGCGACCTCACGCTCCGCACGCACGATTGCTGCGTCGATACGCCGCGTATCGACCCTGATCTCCTCGACGATGGCTTGTTGCTCATTCAACGACGGAACCAGGACTTCGAGGTTCTTGACCTCGTCTAGGCCCAGCCCCTGTTTCGTTCCGCCGTATTCGCTGCCGCGGAACTGGACTTGGCTCGGCAGACTCTTCATCGCGTAGCCAAGGAACTCCGCGTTCACTACGTCGTGACGAGGCCTCACCAGAGCTACGTGTTGGTTGATGTACGCCTCCTCGTCCCAGTCCTGAGGAACCAGCGCGACATTGCCGGTCAAGGCGCCCGTGATGCAGATGAGGATGTCGCGGCCCTCGACCCTCGTCCGCAGCCCCTCGGTCATCGATGACGGCAGAGCAACCCGCTGCACTTCGCCGAGCTTCAGGTCCAGCTGCCGCCCGAGGTTGCCGCTCTGGAGGAACATGGGCCCGTCCTCGGAGTAGTACTCAGCCCAGCCGCGAGAGCCCGACGTCACGAAGGATGTCAATGTGCGGCACCGCCGCCATTGCCATCCCACCGGTATTGAGTCCAGCCAAGGCGAAGAGGAGGCGGCTCTCTCGGACATTTCGCGGCCAAGGACAAGGGTGTCGACCGCTTGTGCCCGAGACTCGAGCAGCAGCGCAATGAGGCGACGCTTGGCGGCGATGGCCTTGTCGATGCGGGCGTTGGCGTGGGCGAGGTACTTGACGATGGCTGCCTGCTCATCGGCCGGAGGGACCGGCAGCATCTGAGTTGCGAAGGTGTCGAATCGGAAGTCGGTCGATCGCTCTCTGATGCCACGTGACAGAGCCTGGATCCACATGCTCCGAGCCATCTCACGAACGACGGCCGCGTAGTAGTGCGGGTTGGCGTCCCCACGTGGGACGCAGACGCTGTAGACAGGGGTGGCCTTCCCGTCACTGTCAGACACGCCAGCGGCTCCAGCGAACGCATCCATGGCGTGAATGACGAGGTCGCCATTCCGAATCCCCTGGTAGCCAATCTCCTTCAAGGATTCGGTAAAGCCCGTCGTCCGACGCCGACTGCGCAGGGTGACAACGCCGTCCCGAAAACAGGTCACGACGCCGTCGTCGGCTCTCGGTTCACGCTCGACTTTGGCGAACAGCGACTTCGCCCGCCGAACGGCCCAGTGAGCAGGCAACTCTGGCGCCCAAGCGATAGGACTGGATGCGCTCTGCCCATAAGGCCGCAACTTGGCGAACATCAGGCACCGCCCTGCGCAACAGCGAGTAGGTCGTCGGGGTTCCATACCTGCTTGGCAATCGCGCGGTAGAGCTTGCCGCGCTCGATGACATCGGCGGCCTTGAACTCGTCGTAGGCCTTGAAGGGTAGGGCGCTCACCTTGGTGAAAGCGATGAAGCCTGGGTTCTTATCGTAGGTGAGCGCGTTGAGACTAGCTGCGAGGAGGTTCTGGCCGAAGTAGTGCGGGCGCTTCTTCTCGTACGGGTCGTCGTTGTAGCTGGCATTGAACTGTTTTGGCAGCAGGAGCAGGTCGCCGATCCGGTTCCGGTGGCGGGCGAAGTCGGCCTCGTGGCTGAACTCGTCGGTATGCCGCTCGGGGTGATCGGCCCAGATGTGCTCGACCTCGTACTTCACCTTGGCGGCGTTGGTGAGCTCGATGTAGTTCGAGGCCTGCCCGGACGAGACCGTGATGAAGTCGGTCATCCGCGCCAAGATCTTGTGTAGTTGGCCGCGGTTCTGCTGGTGGACGTAGAGGTCGTCATTGCTATCGAAGGTCTCCGCGACACCCATCAGGTAGCCGTGGAGCGTCTTGGCGAGGTCGGGGACGTCGAGCCCGCGAATGTCGCGCATGACCGTGAACATGGCGTACTGCATGGTTGAGTAGTCAGTGGCTCGGAAGTTCCAGATGCGCCACGCCAGCAGGATGTCGGCGAAGCGGCCGACCAACTCGAGCTTCCGATCGATCGTCGCCGGATCGTCGGCAACTCGCAGTGGCGCGAGGAGCAATTGGTCCTGGAGCGTGAAGCGGTGGTCGGCGTTGTAGCGGATGAACCGCAGGGGGCTGCCTGAGTCGAAGGCGCCCTGGGCGGCGTCGATGGTCCTTTCGTACTGCCGGCTGTAAAAGTCGAAGTCGATCGTGACGAAGTCGTAGTACGCCTGGCGGGTGGTGAGGCCTACGCGCTCGTAGTCGCCGCGGAGCCAGCGATGGAACTCGGTGCCGATGCGGTCCCAGTCCTCGGGGCGGGCGTCCTTCTTGCGTTCACGGATCTTGGTGGAGTACTGGCTCCGGAGCCAGGTCTTGAGAAAGTCCGAGCTCGCCTCCTCAGCCTTCTCGGCGAGCTCTCGGAGCCGCTTGCGCCATAGGTCGTTGGCCTTGGTGCGCGGGGTGCCGTCCTCGATGTTGGCGAGCAGGTAGCCCTTGAGCATGTCGGCGGGCGTGAGCTTGAGGCCGCGGTCGTTCATGGTCTCGAAGATCGCGTAGGCGTCGTCGTCGGCGTACGCGGTGATCTGAACGAGCTGCACGCGGTCCTTCAGCCAGTCGACGAAGAAGGGCAATGCCGCCTCACGAAGCTCGTTCGGGAAGAGCCCGTCGAGCTCCTCGTAGCGAGCGACGAGTGTGTGGACCGACTCGGGGTCATCTGGCTTCGGTTCGTAGCCGCCGTCCTCGAAGAGGGCGCTCATGCAGTCGTTGCGATCGGCCACGTCGAGGTTGAAGGACTTCTCGCCGAACTTCTCCGAGAAGATCAGCGGGTCGACGTCGACCTTGTCGGATCGGTCCTGCTGCAGTCGCCGAAGGAACGTAAGGAGCAGGGTCAGGCTGGTCAGCCGCTGCTGACCGTCAACGACGAACGGCTCGCTGCCCTTCTGCGAGATGATGATGGAACCGAGGTAGTAGCCCGGGTACTTCGCGACGTCCTTGCGCGCGTGGTCAGGCTCGTAGAGGTCCAGGAACTTCGTCGTGAGGTCGGCGACAAGCTCCGCGATCTGCTTCGACTCCCACTTGTACTCCCGCTGGTAGTAGTCGATGGAGTACTTCTGGTTGGCGAGGACGCCGGCCACCGTTTTCGCGACGCCGTCGATGCTCCGCTCTACGTCGCTCACTGGCCGCCTCCTGCGATCTCGGCGATGAGGTCTTCGGTCTCCGCTTCGAGCGCTCGGATGTCCGCCTGGATCTCGGCAAGCGTCCGCATGGACGCGCGCTTGTAGAAGTGCCGGGTGAACGAGATCTCGTAGCCGATCTTGGTCTTAGTCTCGTCAATCCACGCGTCCGACGCATACGGGAGAACCTCCCGCCGGAAGAAGGCCTCGATGCCGTCGGCGTACTCGCCTGAGGGCTCATTCAGGGGCACCTGCTCGGAGTCGCGCAGGTCGGTGTCGGGCTCGTACTGGACGACACGGGTCTTGCCGTCGACGACGGTCTCGAAGAGACCGTGCAGCGGGTCCGGTTTGGCCGAGAGCGGCAGGACCTTCTTGATGATGGCCGGCGCGTTCTCGTCGCGCTTGCCTTCCTCCTTGAGCTTCTTGATCTCGGCCGCCCTGTAGACGCGCCCCTCATCGGAACCGACGACGCGCAGCGGTCGCTCGACGACGATCTTGGAGTAGCCAAAGTCGCGGTTGTTGAAGATCTTCGAGTGATCCGGGTCGTCGGCGTCATCGAAGGCCATGAAGGTCTTCAGCACACGGTCGATGTCACTAGGAGTGAGCTCGACGCCCTTGTCACCGAGGTTCTTTCGCAGTGGGGTGAACCAACCGGTGGCGTCAATAAGCTGCACCTTGCCCTTGCGACGCTCCTCCTTGCGGTTGCTGAGCACCCAAACGTAAGTGGCGATGCCGGTGTTGTAGAACATCTTGAGCGGCAGGGCGACGATCGCCTCCAGCCAGTCGTTCTCGATCACCCAGCGACGGATGTTGCTCTCGCCCTGGCCCGCATCCCCAGTGAAGAGCGAGGACCCGTTGTGGACCTCAGCGATCCGGCTGCCGAGCGCTGTGTTGTGCTTCATCTTGGAGATCAGGTTCGCCAGGAACATCATCTGGCCATCGCTGCTGCGGGTCACTAGAGAGAACTCCGGGTCGCCGGCGTGCTCAACTATGAACCGCGCGTCCCGGATGTTCTTGGCGCCGCCCATGCGCTCCTGGTCGGTCTTCCAGCTCTTACCATAGGGCGGGTTCGACAGCATGAAGTCGAACTCGCGACTGGCGAACGCGTCATTCGAAAGAGTCGACCACTGCGGGCCACCGACGACATTATCCGCCGCCTCCCCTTCCCCCTTGAGGATCAGGTCGGCCTTGGCGATGGCGTAGGTCTCGGCGTTGATCTCCTGGCCGAAGAGGTGGGTCTTGACCTTGTGGCCGCGCTCTGCGGTGAGTTGCTGAAGCGTCTCCTCGGCGACGGTGAGCATGCCGCCAGTGCCCATAGCGCCGTCGTAGAGCAAGTAGCTACCGGACTGGATCTGGTCGGCGATCGGCTCAAACATCAGTCGAGTCATCAGCCGGACGGCGTCGCGCGGGGTCCAGTGCTCGCCGGCCTCCTCGTTGTTCTCCTCATTGAACCGGCGTACGAGCTCCTCGAAGACGGTGCCCATGCCGTGGTTGTCCAGACCACGAGGTGTGAGATCGAGGCCCGGGTCGAGGAACTTCTCGATGAGCGTGCCGAGCGCGTCGGCCTTCGTCAGCCGGGGGATCTGGTTGCGGAACTCGAAGTTGTCGAGGATCTCCTGCACGTTCGGGGAAAAGCCGTCGAGGTAGGCCTCGAAGTCGAGCTTGAACCGTGCGGCGCTGCTGATCGAGCGCAGGTCGCGCAGCGTGAAGCCGGATGTGTTGTAGAAGTCCTGGCCGGCGGCCTGGCGCAGCGCAGCGTCCTTGTTCACGATGCCGGCGGCGGTGAGCGCCTTGTTGGTCTCCGCAACGTTATCGCGGGTCGGCTCCAGCACGCTGTCGAGCCGACGGAGAACGGTGAAGGGGAGGATGACGTCTCGGTACTTGCCACGAACATACAAGTCACGCAAGACGTCATCGGCGATGGCCCAGATCAGGGATACAATCCGGCCGTGACTCGTGCTGTTCAAAAGGCTCCTTACATATCTCGGTCACGCGTCTCGCGGGCAGCTCCGGCGTCACAGAACCCTAGCTGGCGACGACGTCGTCGTCAGTGTTTGGACAGACTGTGCTAATCATCGCAAATCCGCATCGGCGGTTATGTTACTCGCCGCCAAGACGCCTTCGAATTTCATGCGACCATCTACGCGGTCTTGAAGTACGTGGACGCAAACACCGAGGTCCGCTCACGTGACCCGGCGCTGCGGCTGCAGCGCCGGGTGGCTTACGGAGCTTGCTGAAAGACGGTCATGACCACCCGCTCGTCTCCCCGCTCGCGCGCAATCACGCCGCGCACGTGCGAGTCACCCATCGAGCAACGTCCGTCCTGCAGGCTGCAGCAGATGAGTAGACAGCGACGACACTGAGCACGACTACCGAGGGTCTGAATATGGCCCGTCCCAGCACGCGGATCGTGACGATCGCCAAGCGCTCTTGAGACCAATGGGGTGCGAGGTTGTCAAGACCGGGGAGTCCGCGTCCGGCCGTAGGGCAGCCAGCGCTGGTCCGCTTCTCGACCTCCTCGAAACAGTAGAACGGCGGCTTCCAATACGTCCACGTCGACTCCATCGCCGCGACCGTCACACCGCACTCGACCAACCAGCCCCGCATCACCCGCAGCGACCCAATCGCAGTCTTAAACGTCCTCGTCTGCGACGAACGGCTCTCCTGCCGCCGACCCCGAACCCGCACGCAAACGGTGACCGACGCCTTGCCCACATCCAAGCCCGCCACCCGCTCGAACAACACCTCCATCGAGCACTCCCTCCGGCCTTGACTCCGACCCGCGACACCCGCGGCCGCGCGCCATCCGGAGGGCTCTCTGCCAGGACACAGACCCACGTGCTCGCAGCAACAATCCACCGGCACCCGAAGACCCCGCGCCTTACACATCTACGGGCTCACCCGCACCAGTGTGACTCGACGTCGCCGGACGGCACGCCCCGATTCTCATCCACCGCCGCAGCGACGAAGTCGCAAGCCGTTACACATCTGGCACCCGAGGAGTTTCACCAATCTGCAACGAGTAATCCGATACTTCTGCGGGCTGCACGTTGAGTAGGCATGGACGACTTGCAGCCCCCGTTCGGGCACGATCTGACCACCCGCCAACACGTCTGTGAGCACTGCGGCGACGCCTTCACCGCAGCCAGATCTGACCAACGCTTCTGCTCGGATCGGTGCCGCCTCCGTCACTGGCGAAGCCGCCGACAGGTACGGTCGGCGGAGGCAATTGAGGCCGAACACGTGGCCGTGCTGCTCGCGGAGGTCGGCCGTTTGCAGCGCCAAGTCAGTGAGCTTCAGCGCGCCAATGCAACACTCCGCGAAGCCCTGAACCGCGCACAAACGCGCCTGATATCGGCTCGAGACCCGTACCGCCGGTGGGATCGGATGTAGCCGCACGGCGAGTATCGGTGTTCGAGATGCGGCGCACGCGGAGCTCGGCGATACCGCCCTAGCTCACCAACCGGTCCGCGACAGATGCACCGGCTCGGTTGGCGCTGAGAGGTGTCAGCGCCAACCGCGCCGGCTCAGATCCTCGACCGTGATCCGTGAGGAGATCCGGCGGCGAGGCTCTGATGGAGGGCGGAACGGGCGCGGAGTGCAGGGGTCATTGAGGAGGGAACCCCTCTCAGCACACCCGCCCCGCCTGTTTGGGAACCTCGGACAGCAGGACTTCGATGTGGCTGGCGAGGAGGTGCTGGCGAAGCTCGATCGGATTTCCGGCCGCCGCGAGATGGAGAAGGTTCGGCAGGATCAGGACGCCCTCGTCGACCTCCATGACGGTAGTGAGCGCCTTGTGCAGCTCTTCTGGCGCAGTCTCCAGCTCATCGATGAAGATAGCGACAAGCGCACAATCGTTCACTCCGGCGCAATCGACAATCGCTCGCCGACGCGCCGCGATCTCGCGGTCGCTCATCAGGAAATGCTTCTTGAAGTACCCGAAGGCGACTCGCATCTGTCTGTAACCCCGTTGGTGTTCACTGGCTGATCTGGCTGTTGCTCGGTACGGACAAGCGTCCAGCAGACCGCACAGCACGCACCATGGACTGCCACTGACGCAGCCCTGAACTTCCGCCGAACCTGCACGGCGGGGTTCAAGTGGAGCGGCACCTTGGACAGTGCGAAACTGAGGCCGTGATGGTCCAGGCCTGGTCCGGCCGCGAAGTACGGGCGCTGCGCGAGTCGCAGCGCCTGAGCATTCGCGAGTTCGCCCAACGGATCGGTGTGAGCGAGCGCATGGTCTCCCGATGGGAAGCCGGCGGAGCCAACATCCGCCCGAGACCGATCAATCAAGAAGGTCTGGACACGCTCCTTGCGGCAGCGACCGATGACGAAAGGTCGCGCTTCGCGGCGCGGCTGGAAGCGTTCCCGAGTCCAGAACCGACGTCGGAGCCGGAGGCCATTCGAACCGGGCCCACTCCCCCGCCTTCCGCAGCTCTGCGTCTGCAGCCACATGCGGCCACCGCAGCCTTGCCGAAGCGCAATGACGGGCCAGACGTACTCGCGATGCAGGCCTTCCGGTCCGCTGACCGGCAGGTGGGTGGCGGCCACCTGTACACCGCCGTGGTCAAGTACCTGCACACACAGGTAGGCCCGCGGCTGTTCGGCGGCAACCTCGTGGTCGAAGACCCAGCTGTCTTCACAGCCGCTGCAGGGCTGACCGAGATGGCCGGCTGGATGGCTCACGACGCAGGCCGCGACGACCGCGCGTACAGCCACTTCCTGCGCGCCTTCCACCTCTCCAAAGCCGGCCAGGACCGCCAACTCGGCGTCCACATACTCGCCAGTCTCAGCCACCTCGCGCACCATCGAGTCGACCCGCACGGCGCCGTTCGCTTCGCCCAAGCCGGCCAAGATGCGCTCGCCGAAGGCCCTCGGAATCCCGAGTTGGCTGCTCGTCTTCTGGCAATGAAAGCCAGGGGACGAGCCGCCCTTGGAGACGATCGGGAGACCCGCGTACTTCTGGGACAGGCTGAAGCTGCGCTCGGCGGACTCCACGAAGGGGCGCCGTCCGATTGGGTCAGCCACTTCGACCGTGGAAGCCTCGCAAGCGAGGCGGCGCGATGCATGCGTCAGCTCGGGAAGCCGGCGGAGGCGCAGGAGCACGCGCAGCTGATCCTCGAACTCCGCCCGTCCAGTCGCACACGCAGCCACGCGTTCGGACAGCTCTTCCTGATCGCTTCCCTGATTGAACAAGGCGAGGCTGAAGAGGCGTGCCGCGTCACGCGTGACGTCATCAATTCAACCCAATCGCTCGGCTCCCAGCTCGTCGTTCAGCAGCTGAGGGACATCCACGATCAACTGTCGCCGTACGCCGACTTGCCAACAGTGAGCGAAACGAGACAGCTCCTCGCGGACACCCTGCGCCAACGAGTCTGGCTCCAGCTGTGGATCAGCTCAGACGCATTCGAAGCTCAGGCGACACCACGGTGACCGCCGACGAACCGCTCTACCGACGCGACCCCGAGGCCTGGCGAAAACACCTGGCCGAGGGCAACGCCAAACAAGCCCGCAAGCGCGTCGGCGCAGACGCAATCATCCGCGATGAGCAAGACCGAATCCTTCTCGTCGACCCCGATTACAAGCCCGACTGGGACCTCCCGGGCGGCATGATCGAGGCCAACGAGCCACCGATCAACGGCCTCATCCGAGAGCTGCGAGAAGAGCTCAACCTCGAACTGGTGCCGAACCGGCTCGCGCTTGCCTGCATCGATTGGGTGTCGCCCCACGGCCCCTGGGACGACTCGTTGATGTTCGTCTTCGACGCCGGACAACTGCCAGCCGAGCAGATTGCGCGGCTGGAACCCGACCGCGACGAGTTGCGGCGGTACGGCTTCCTCGAACTAGAGCAGGCCCAACAACGCCTCCGCCCGTACGTCTGGCTCCGCCTGGACGCCGCGCTTAAGGCCGCCGAATCGCAGACGGTGGCATACCTTCACGATGGCCATCCAGCCTGAGGGAACTATCGCCAGTCCAACGCCGGGTCGATCGATCTCCGGAGGTGACAGGGATGCAAGTTCGAGCATGGAACAACGGCGCACACCATCGGTCCGGTGCCGGATACGGGCTAAAGATTCGCATCGCGGACCGCGACGGCCTCTTCGATCCGGAATGGACCGACATTCTGTTGACGGTTCCGGGCGAAGGTGAAGTCACAGTCTCGCTGTCTGCCTCGTTCTGGCGGACGTGCAGTGAACTCCGAAGCGCCGCGCTCGGACGCTGGCTTCTCCGGACCGGCCAGGCCCCGTGGCCGCAAGGTACGCCGCCCACGCTTCGCCTGATCCACATCAGCGACAACCGGTTCGCTGTCGAGGCGGACACGACGCACAGACTGACTCATAGGTAGCCCGTGGTCTAAACGCGCGACTCGCTCTCGCGAGAAATGCTCATCCACGCGTCCGAGGGCGCGCGGCTCGTCGGCGGCGCGGTAGACAGAGCGCTGCAGCCGCCCGACATCGGCCGTCATCGCACCAATCTCCGATGCGTACGGCCGCCGCCACCAATATCCCGACGGGCACTCACCGTCAGCTGCCGAGCGCAGTTGGTCGCCAGCCGCTGAGGAAGGCAGCAGGTCGTCGACTGCATCGACGGTCTGCTGTGCCCATCGATCCAGCGAAGTCGTCCGACCTCACACGTTGAACTGCCGCACATCGACTACGACGGAGGTGCGGTGCGGTGGCTTATGTGAAGGATCTGTGGACTCGGCCGGTGGAGCAGGCTGACGGGAGTGTGGCGCGGGTTCGGAATGAGCGGTGGGGAAAGGGGAAGCGGTGGTTGGCGGGGTGGGTGGATCCGGAGGGGCGGGGGCGGACGAAGGCGTTCAGTACCAAGGGGCCGGCTGAGCGGCATGCCAACGCTATGGAGACGGATCGGGAGCGTGGGGAGTACATCGATCCGGAGGCTGGGAAGGTTCGGTTTGGGGAGATTGCGGACCGGTGGTTGGCTTCGCGGGTGGTGGATCCAGCATCGCTGATCAGGTATGAGTCGTCGCTGAGGTTGCATGTGGATCCGGTGTTCGGGCGTCGACAGCTGCGGACGATCAAGCCGTCGGAGATCGCGTCATGGGTTGCCGACCTGGACGCGCGGTTCGGTCCGTCGACCGCGCGTACGGCGTACCTCGTCCTGCATGGAACGCTCGAGATCGCGGTCGATGACGAAGCAATCAAGAAGAACCCAGCCAAGGGGCGAGCAGTCAAGGTGCCCGCAGAGAAGAGCGGGAGAACGGTCGCGCGGAGCGACGAGGTAGTCCTTCGGATCGTCGAAGGGCACGCACCTGTGTACCGGCCGATCGCGTCCGTGGGTGCGGCGTGTGGTTTGCGGCAGGGCGAGCTCTTCGGATTGGCAGAGGAGGACATCGACTTCGACGAGATGGTCATTCACGTCCGGCGACAGGTGAAGAAGCTCGGGCGCGAGTTCGTGTTTGCTTTGCCGAAGAACGACACCGAGCGAACGGTTCCGATGTCGGAGGGGACCGCGCTCGTCCTGAGGGAGCACATCGATGCTCACAAGCCACGCCCGTACAGCTTGCCTTGGGAGAAGACGGACGGCGAGCCGCGGATTGTGAAACTCATGTTCCGGTGGACCGATGACAAGCACATTCGGGCTCGGACGTACGACGAGTTGGTCTGGAAGCCGGCGCTGTACTTCGCGGGTGTGATCGCCGAGCCGAAGACAGACCGGCGTGGTCGGCGGCAGTACGTCTCCAGCCGGGAGAACGGGATGCACGCGCTGCGGCACTACTACGCGAGCATCACCCTCGCTGACGGTGTCAACATCAAGGAGCTGGCGGAGTACCTGGGCCACAGCAATCCCGGGTTCACACTGAGGCTCTACACCCACATGCTTCCGTCATCGCACGAGCGGGCGCGGAAGGCCGTAGATGGCCGACTGGCTGCTGTCTTCTCACTCAAATCTCACGGAGCAGTCACGGAGCAGGCCGCCGTACACTCCCCCACTATCTCTTGGGAGGCGGACGGCGGCCTGTACCCGGAAGACCCTGGAATCAGCCTTTGACCTGCGGAAACACCTAGCGGATGCGCATCCCCGAGATGGCGCGGGCGATGACTAGGCGCTGGATTTCGGAGGTGCCTTCGAAGATGGTGTAGATCTTGGCGTCTCGGTGCATGCGTTCTACTGGGTATTCGCGGGTGTAGCCGTTGCCGCCGAGGATTTGGATGGCTTGTTCGGTGACGTGGACGGCTACTTCGCCGGCTTTGAGTTTGGCCATGGAGCCTTCGCCGTGGCGGTAGTCGGGGGTTTCGCCGCGCATGAGGGCGGCGGACATGTTGGCGGCGCGCCAGACCAGGAGGCGGGCGGCGTCGATTTCCAGGGCCATGTCGGCGAGTTTGAAGGCGATGCCCTGGTTGTCGACGATGGGGCGGCCGAACTGTTCGCGGGTCTTGGCGTAGTCGAGGGCGACCTCGTACGCGGCGCGGGCGATGCCGACGGCCTGAGCGCCGACGATGTGGCGGGTGATTTCGAACGTGGCCATCGAGGCGTTGCGCCCGGCCGCGGCGGAGGATCCTGAGCCGGCGGCGGCGCGGGCCTCGTGGGCGCGGGCGATGCGGGCGTCCAACTTCTCCTTGCCGCCGAGGACGTTCCCGGCGGGGATGCGGACGTTGTCGAAGAAGACGTCCGCGGTGTGGGAGGCGCGCAGGCCGTGCTTCCGCAATTTCGTGCCCTGTTCCAGGCCGCGGACCTCGGACTTGGGTACGACGAACGCGGCCTGGCCCTTGGTACCCAGTGACGGGTCGACGGTGGCGACGACGACGTGGATGTCGGCGATGCCGCCGTTCGTGGCCCACGCCTTCTGCCCGTTGATGACCCACTCGTTGGAACGCTCGTCGAAGACGGCCCGCGTACGGATCGCGGACACGTCCGACCCAGCTCCCGGCTCCGAAGAGCAGAACGCGGCCACGCGTACGTCGTCGGGCGTCCCGTAGCAGCGGCCCATCCACTGGCTCCACTGCTCCGGCGTGCCGTTGGAGAAGATCGCGGACGAGGCCAGGCCGGTGCCCTTCAGCGACATCGCGATGCCGGCGTCGCCCCAGAACAGTTCCTCGTGGACGAGCGGCATCAGCAGGCCGCTCGGGTCGACGAAGAGGTTGACGTTCGTGTCCAGGCCGTAGATGCCGACCTTGGCGGCCTCCTGGATGATCGGCCACGGCGTTTCCTCGCGCTCGTCCCACTCGGCCGCGGCGGGCCGGATGACCTCGGCGGCGAACGTGTGGGCCCAGTCGCGGATCTCGCGCTGCTCGTCGTTGATCGCCAGCGAGAACGTGTTCCACTCGGGCTTGGAGCGCTCGGCGCCGAGCTCGCCGGCCAGCGCCATCACGTCTGCGGACACCACAGGGTCGCTCATCAACCATCCTCACGAATCCGGGAAGTTACCGACGAGTGTAACTGTCGTTTGCACCAACGGGTACCACTGTGGCTAAGATCGACGTATGAGCTCCGCGCTGCTCGCGATCGGACGCCGCCGGACCACGGCGGAGCGTCGTCGCGACCGGGAGCGGGACATCATCCGCGCCACCCGCGAGCTGTTCGACGAGCGCGGCACGATCGACGCTCAGATCGACGATATCGCCAAGCGGGTCGGGATCAACAAGGCCCTCATCTACCGGCACTTCGCCGGCAAGGAAGAGCTGTTCGCGCTCACGCTGGTCGACTATCTCCACGAGCTCGACGACTTGCTGGAGCAGAACGACAGTCCGCGGAGAGCGCCGCTCAACCGGCTCAAGGCGCTCAGCGAGACGTTCGTCGACTTCTGCCTCGACTACCCGGCGTTCACCGACTGCGCGATGAGCCTCTTGCGCAGGACCGGCGAGGAACTGTTCGGCGAGATCACCGAGCCGGTGATGATCAAGCTCGGTACGGCGATGGCGGCCGCGCTGGACCGGATCGCCAAGGTCCTGACGGCCGGCCAGCGTGCGGGCGTCTTCGACGAGGTCGACACCGCCTACCTGGCGAACCACCTCTACACCCAGACGCTCGGATCGTTGCACATGGCAAGAGTCGGGCTGATCGTGTCGGGCAGCCAACCGGGGCATCCGGTGGTGCATCATGCCGATGTCGGCACCGTCCGGTCGACGGCGATCACCGCCACGCTCGCCACCGCGGTCGGCCGCAAGGCCCTGAATCAGAAGACAGCAGCCAAGAAACCCACCACCCGCTCCGCCAGAGCAGGAGAGACATCGTGACCGAGACCCGCAAGGTGGCTGTCGTCGCCGGCAACCGGATTCCCTTCGCCCGGCAGGACAAGACCTACCGGCACGCCTCCAACTCCGACATGCTCACCGCCGCGCTGAACGGTCTCGTCGACCGCGCCGGCCTGGGCGGCCAGGAGGTCGGTGAGGTCGTCGCCGGCGCGGTCCTCAAGCACGCCCGCGACTGGAACATGGTGCGCGAGGTGGTCCTCGGGTCCAAGCTCGCCCCGACCACCCCGGCGTACGACATCCAGCAGGCCTGCGGCACCGGGCTGGAGGCGGCGATCCTGGTCGGCAACAAGATCGCGCTCGGCCAGATCGACGCCGGCATCGCGGGCGGCGTCGACACCGCGTCCGACGCGCCGGTCGCGGTCAACGACCGGCTGCGCAACATCCTGCTCGACCTGAACCGCGCGAAGACGTACCCGGACCGCCTGAAGGTGCTGGCCCGGGTCCGCCCGAAGGACGTCGTACCGGAGATCCCCCGCAACGCCGAGCCGCGGACCCGCAAGTCGATGGGCGAGCACGCGGCGCTGACCGCGCTGGAGTGGGGCATCAGCCGCGAGGCGCAGGACGAGCTGGCCTACCGCTCGCATGTAAATCTCGCGAAGTCGTACGACCGTGGCTTCCAGGACGACCTGATCACGCCGTACCTGGGCCTCGAGAAGGACCAGAACCTGCGACCCGACACCACGCTCGAGAAGCTGGCCAAGCTGAAGCCCGTGTTCGGCAAGGGCGAGACCGCGACGATGACGGCCGGCAACTCGACGCCGCTCACGGACGGCGCCTCGACAGTTCTGTTGAGCACCGACGAGTGGGCGGAGCAGCACGGGCTGCGTCCGCTCGCGTACCTGACCCACTCCCAGACCGCCGCGGTCGACTACGTGAAGGGCGCCGAGGGTCTGCTGATGGCCCCCGCGTACGCCGTACCGCGGATGCTGCAGCGCGCCGGGCTCACGCTGCAGGACTTCGACTACTACGAGATCCACGAGGCGTTCGCGTCGCAGGTGTTGTCCACCCTGAAGGCGTGGGAGGATCCGATCTTCTGCAAGGAGCGGCTCGGCCTGGACGCGCCGCTCGGGGAGATCGACCGGGACAAGCTGAACGTGAACGGCAGCTCGCTCGCCGCGGGCCATCCGTTCGCGGCGACCGGCGGGCGGATCGTCGCCGCGCTGGCCAAGCAACTGGACGAGAACGGTGGCGGCCGCGGGTTGATCTCGATCTGCGCCGCGGGCGGCCAGGGTGTCGTCGCCATCCTCGAGAAGTAGGAGCTGAGATGACGGATCGCTACCAGACCTTCACCCGGACGCCGCTCGGCAAGACGCTGGTGAAGAACCTGGGTCTGCCCGACCCGCTGCCGCTGCCCCGCTGGACCGAGGGCGCACCGGTGATCGACGGGCCGGTCGTCTTCGGCGCGATCGGCGAGACCGACGCCGGCAAGGCGGTCCAGGCGCTGCTGCGCGACATCGGCGCCGCGTTCAGTACGGCGACCGAGGGCGTCGCGTCGAGCGAGATCCGGCCGAAGGCGCTCGTCTTCGACGCGACCGGAGCTGCCTCGACCGCGGACCTGACCAGCCTGCAGCGCTTCTTCTCCCCGCTCGTCCGCCAGCTGGCCCCGGCCGGCCGGGTCATCGTCGTCGGCCGTACGCCGGAGCTCGCGAGTTCCGCCGAGCAGCAGGTCGCGCAGCGCGCTCTCGAAGGCTTCACGCGGAGCCTGGCCAAGGAGGTCAAGCGCGGTGCCACGGTCAACCTCGTGTACGTCGCCCCGGACGCGCACGAGCAGCTCGACTCGACGCTCCGCTTCTTCCTCTCCCCCAAGTCGGCGTACGTCGACGGCCAGGTCGCGCGGATCGGCACCGGTCCCCTGGTCAGCAACGACCCGACCCGGCCCCTGAGCGGCCGGGTCGCCCTCGTCACCGGCGCGGCTCGGGGCATCGGCGCGAGTATCGCCGGCACCCTGGCCCGCGACGGTGCGACCGTGATCGGCGTCGACGTACCGCAGAACGCGGACCCGCTGCGCAAGGTGATCTCCCGGATCGGCGGCACCGAGCTGCTCCTCGACGTCACCGCGGTCGACGCGGCGCAGCGGATCGCGGCGCACGCGCAGGAGCAGCACGGCGGTCTCGACATCGTCGTCCACAACGCGGGCATCACCCGGGACCGGCGGCTCGTCAACATGCGCACCGACGCCTGGGACGCCGTACTCGACGTGAACCTCCGGGCGCCGGAGCGGATCACCAAGCACCTGGTGGATTCCGGGGCGCTGCGCGACGGCGGCTCGATCATCGGGGTGTCGTCGATGGCCGGGATCGCCGGCAACAACGGCCAGACGAACTACGCGACCTCGAAGGCCGGCGTGATCGGTCTGGTGCAGGCGCTGGCGCCGGTGCTCGCGGAGCGGCAGATCCGGATCAACGCCGTCGCGCCCGGGTTCATCGAGACCGAGATGACCGCGAAGATCCCGTTCGCGATCCGCGAGGTCGGGCGGCGGATCAACTCGCTGCAGCAGGGCGGCCTGCCGATCGATGTGGCCGAGACGATCGCCTGGTTCGCGGATCCGGCCTCGGCCGGCGTGACCGGCAACGTCGTCCGGGTCTGCGGCCAGAGCATGCTGGGCGCCTGACATGCCGATCCGACGGTACGACGACTCCCCCGGCCTCGGCTCGCTGTACGCGCGGACCGTCAAGGCCACCCTGCGGCGCGCCGACTACGAGCCGGACGAGGACGGGCTGACGCTCGAGCTGCCCCGGTCCGCGATCGACCAGGACCATCTCCAGGCCTACCGGGAGGTCACCGGCTTCCAGGCGGGGCCCGCGCTGCCCCCGACGTACCCGCACGTGCTCGCGTTCCCGCTGCACCTGGACCTGATGTCGGACCCGTCGTTCCCGTACAAGCCAATGGGGATCGTGCACCTGTCCAACACGATCACGCAGAAGCGGCCGATCCCGCTGCACGCCGAGCCGGCGATCCGCGTGCACAGTACGCCGGAGCGCCCGCACCCCAAGGGCACCGTCTTCGACGTGATCAGCGAGGTCTTCGTCGGCAACGAGCTGGTGTGGAGCGATCTCACCACGCTGCTCAGCCGCTCGTCCGGGACGCCCGACGCGCACGCCGACCTGCTGCCCGACCCGGTGCTGAGCCCGACCGCGTGGTGGGACCTGCGCGGCAACCTCGGCCGCCGGTACGCCTCAGCGTCCGGCGACCGGAACCCGATCCACCTGTTCAAGCTGACCGCTCAGGCGTTCGGGTTCCCGCGCCAGATCGCCCACGGCATGTGGGCCAAGGCCGCCGCGCTGGCGTCGATCCAGCGGGCCGGCGAGCTGCCGGACGCCTTCACGGTCCGCGTGGACTTCCGTAAGCCGTTGCTGCTCCCGTCCCGCGTCGGGTTCGGCCACCAGCAGACCGGCAAGACGATCGACTTCGCGCTCTACGACGAGTCGCACGACGTGACCCACCTGATCGGTCAGCTGCAGGAGAGCTGATCTCCAGGCCATAACCACCGCGCCCTCGCGGCGCGGGCACGCTCACGCCGGCTCCGAACGATCGATTGCGAGGGCCTGGGGATCGGCTTCTGCCCTGACCCGGTCGAGAACCTCGCCGATCGGGGCGGGATCCCAACGGTTGCCGTCGCGCTCCCGGACTGCCAGCGCACCGGCCGCGGCCTCGCGGGCGCCGATGACCGCGGCGTACGGCGCCAGCCGGTTCTCGCGGATGCGGGCGCCCAGACTGCCCTCGTCGGCGTGCGCGACCTCCACCCGCAAGCCCCGGTCCGACGCCCGCCGCGCGACCTCGACGGCGAGCTTCTCCTCGTCGTCGGAGATCGGCAGGACGACGAGCTGGACCGGCGCCAGCCACGCCGGGAACGCACCGCCGTGCACCTCGATCAGCTGCGCCATCGCGCGCTCGATGCTGCCCACGATCGCCCGGTGCACCATCACCGGCCGGTGCTTGTTGCCGTCGGCACCGATGTACTCGAGGCCGAACGCGGCCGGCTGGTGGAAGTCGATCTGGACGGTCGACAGACTGAACTCCCGGCCGGCCGAATCCTCCATCTGGATGTCGATCTTCGGCCCGTAGAACGCCGCGTCCCCCGGCGCGTCCTCGAACGCGACGCCTGCGTTCTTCAGCACCTCACGCAGGATCTCGGCAGCCTCGGCCCAGCTGGCCGCGTCACCGACGTACTTGCTCGACGGGCTGTTGAACTCCGCATCGACAGCCGGCAGCGCGAGCACGTAGCGCGAGGCGCTGATGCCCATGTCCGCGTACGCCTGGTTGATCAGGTCCAGCGCCGAGGCGGCCTCGGAGGCGACCTGGTCGAGCCGGCAGAAGATGTGCGCGTCGTTCAGCTGCATCGCGCGGACCCGGCTGAGGCCGCCGATCGCGCCCGACAACTCGGCGCGGTACTGGCCGCCCAGTTCGGACATCCGCAGTGGCAGTTCGCGGTACGAGTGCGAGCGGGAGCGGAACATCAGGGCGTGGTGCGGGCAGATGCTCGGCCGCAGGACGAGTTCCTCACCGCCCATCTCCATCGGCGGATACATGTCGTCGTGGTACTTCGCCCAGTGCCCGGAGATCTCGTACAGCTCCTTCTTGGCGAGCACCGGCGAGTACACCTGCTGATAGCCGGCTCTTCGCTCGACCTCGGCGATGTAGCTCTCCAGCGCGCGGCGTACCGCGGCGCCCGCGGGTAGCCAGTAGGGCAGGCCCGCACCGATCAGCGGGTCGGAGTCGAACAGGCCGAGTTCGCGGCCGACTTTGCGGTGGTCAAACATGGTGGTCTCCTCGTCTGAGAAGGGGCGAGCGACCACGGGAACGACGAAGCCCCGGGGCACTCGCCCCGGGGCTTCGGTCGACAGTCAGGTGTCAGCGCGCCGGGACAAACTCCGGCGTCGTCGTCACTACTGCGCGCTTGAACACGTGTCTACGTTAGCAGATCGGAGTCGAGACCGACGGGACGAATGAGTCCCTCCTGCGCGACCGAGGCGACGAGGTTGCCGTGCTCGGTGTACAGCCGGCCGGTGGCGAACCCTCGAGCTCCGGACGCCGACGGCGAGGACTGGTCGTACAGAAGCCACTCGTCGGCGCGGAACGGGCGGTGGAACCAGAGCGCGTGGTCGAGCGAAGCGGGCTGGACGCGGCGGTCGCCGATCACGATGCCGTGCGGGAGCAGACTCGCGCCGAGCAGCGTCAGGTCGCTGGCGTAGGCCAGTACGCAAGCGTGCAGCGCCGGGTCGTCGGGAAGCTTGCCGGCGGCACGGATCCAGAACTGGCGGCCGGTGACGCCGGCCAGCCGTACGTCGAGCGCCGCCCACTCACGATCCCAGTCGGCGGCCGGGCGGCCCGACTGCGCTTCCAGGACGGTCGCAAGCCGCGGCGCCTCCTCCGGCGGTACGGCGTCGTCGGGCATCGGGTCCTGGTGGTCCAGGCCGGGCTCCGGCCGCTGGAACGACGCGGACATGTAGAAGATCGGCTTCCCGTGCTGCGACGCCACCACCCGGCGGCTGCTGAACGAGCCGCCGTCGCGCGTCGGCTCCGCTCGGTACACGATCGGTACCGACGTGTCACCGGCGCGCAGGAAGTACCCGTGCAGCGAGTGCACGACGCGCTCGGGGTCGACGGACCGCGCGGCCGCCGCGAGCGCCTGGCCGAGCACCTGTCCGCCGAACACCCGCTGCATCGAGGTCTGCGGCTGACGACCACGGAACAGGTCGACGTCGATCTTCTCCAGGTCGAGCAGCTCGACCAGATCCTCCAACGACTCAGGCATGCCTCATCCTGACAGCCTCAGGCCCCGCACACCGCCGTACCTGCTGTGGAAACCATCACGTCCGTCCCGCCGCGCGCTCCCATTTGCCTGGCGGACCAGGCAAATGTGGGGTTTGTCAGCCTGAACAGCGGTGACAAACCCAGCATTTGGCTGGTGTACCAGGCAAATGCCGAGGGTGGCCGGGCGTGTCCGCCGTGCGGGCAGTGGGTGGGCGGGTGGTGCGGCGTTAGTCGTTGTCGTCGCGGTTCAGCTCGGCGAGGAACTGCTCGACCTCGGCGCCGAGCTCGTCGGCGGACGGGGTGGAGTCGGCGAGCAGGCTCTTGCGGCTGAGTGAGCCCTCGGCCGCGTCGTACTGCGTCTCGAGCGCCTTGACGACCGCGCTGGCGTCCTCGGAAGCCTCGACCTGCTCGTCGACCAGCCGGCCGGTGACGGCGGCCTCGTCGAGCAGGGCCTTACTAGGGAGCAGCAGGCCGGTCGCGGCGGAGATCGCGTGCACGAGCGCGAGCGCGGCGCCCGGGAAGCGGTTCTCGGCCAGGTAGTGCGGCACGTGGACGGCGAAGCCCATCGCGTCCTTGCCGGCCTCGCCCAGGCGGACCTGCAGCATCGTCCCGGCGCTCGCGGGCAGCCGCATCTCGCCGTCCCAGATGTTCGACCGGGTGACCAGCTCGGGCCGCGTCGCGTGCGCGGTCAGGCCGAGCGGCCGGGTGTGCGGCACACCCATCGGAATGCCGTGTACGCCGATCGTGAGCGTCACGTTGAACAGCTCGATGAGCTGGCGCATCGCCCCGGCGAACCGGTCCCAGTGGTTGTCCGGCTCGGCGCCCTCGAGCAGCAGGAAATCGACCCCCGCGTCGTCGGTCACCAGGTGCAGGTTCAGGTGCGGCGGGTCGTAGTCGGTGAACCGGTCCTCGGCGAACGTCACCTCGGGCCGCCGGGCCCGGTAGTCGTGCAGCAGGTCGACGTCGAACCGCGCGAGCAACCGGTGGTCCAGCACCTCGAGCAGGTGGTCCGCGGTCACGCGGCCGGCCTGGCCGGCGTCCATGAACCCGTCCAGCGAGTGCACCAGCACCTTCGGCGTCGCCGCCGGGCCGGTCGCCACCGACTCGTCGACGATCTCGTAGAGGTCGTCCGGTCGCAGCATCGTCGTCTCCTTCATCATGGCCGAGAGGTAGTTCTACCTTGACCAACGCCGCGACGTCGCGCGGTAATTCCGGCCGCCGGAAAGATTCAGGATGTTCCAAGACTCGGCGGTCGGCGAGACAGCTGCGGAAAGCGCTTGCTAAGTTGTCGTCGTGAGCCGCGAACCAGATTCCGCCCTGACCGTCATGCTGGCGATGAACGACGCCAGCCGGGACCGCGTCCTCGTACCGCGGGTCCGGCAGCGCCTCGACGCGATCGCCACCGTGCTGCCGGTCGGCCCCGGGACCAGCTTTCTCGCCGACCCCGCCGTCCGGGCGGCGCTCCCGGACGTCGACGTGCTGCTCACCGGCTGGGGCTGCCCGCGGATCGGCCCGGAGGTGCTCGACGCGGCGCCGAAGCTGCAGGCGATCCTGCACGCGGCCGGCTCCGTCAAGGCGATCGTCGACCCGTCCGCGTTCGACCGCGGCATCCAGGTCTCGTCGGCGGCCACCGCGAACGCACAGCCGGTCGCCGAGTTCACGGTCGCCGCGATCGTGCTGGCCGGGAAGCGGGCGTTCCGGCTCGCGGCGCAGTACCGGTTGGAGCGGCGCAAGGCGGACCCGCACGGGATGCCGGGCAGCTACGGGACGACGGTCGGCCTGCTGGGGGCGTCCCGGATCGCGAAGATGGTCGCGGAGCGGTTGCGCGGGTTCGACCTCGAGGTGCTGATCAGCGATCCGTACCTGACCGTGGACGACGCCGCAGCGCTGGGCGCGGAGCTGGTCGACAACGACACGCTTTTCCGGCGCAGCGACATCCTCAGCGTGCACGCTCCGCTGCTCCCGGAGACCGTCGGCCTGGTGGACGCGCGCCTGCTCGGGCTGCTCAAGGACGGCTCCTCGCTGATCAACACCGCCCGCGGCAAGATCATTGACTCCGAGGCGCTGATCCGTGAGTGCGCGACCGGCCGGATCGACGCGATCCTCGACGTCACCGACCCCGAGCCGCTGCCGCCGGACTCGCCGCTGCTCGACCTCCCGAACGTCTTCGTCACCCCGCACGTCGCCGGTGCCGTCGGCAACGAGATCGCCCGGCTCGGCGAGCTCGCCGTCGGCGAACTCGAACGCCTCGCGACCGGCCGGCCGCTCGAACACGCCATCAGCCCCTCCGAACTCGGGAGACTCGCATGACTGCGTCATTGCCGCGCCTCCGGCGCGGCGGGCCATCGGGCTGTCACTCCCGGTCTTCCCTCGTCGCTCCAGTCGCTTCGCTCCCTACGCTCCTCAGTCCAGACCGGGAGGCCCGATGACCAGCCTGATCCTGCCCGACACCGACCGCGAGCTGTCGCGCCAGACCGGATGGGTGCGGGCGCACTGGGAGGCGCTCGCCGATCACCTGCTCGACTCGCTCGTGCCGTACTTCTCCCCCGGCGCTTCCCTGGTCGAGCTGCCCGGCCGGCCGAGCCGGTCCGGTACGGCGTCGGACGCGCTGGAAGGTTTCGCGCGGTCGTTCATGCTCGCCGCGTTCCGGATCGCCGGCGTCCAGGGCAAGGGCTGTGAGCAGCTGATCGAGCGCTACGCGCGCGGCGTCACGAACGGCGCGAACCCGGACCACCCGGAGGCGTGGCTGCGGCTGACCCCTAGGTCGCAGCAGATGGTCGAGGCCGCGGCGATCGCGGTGTCGCTGCACGAAACCCGCGAGTGGATCTGGGACCGGCTCGACACCCGCGCGCAGGAACACGTGGCGGAGTGGCTCGGCGGGTTCAACAACTCGACGACGCACGACAACAACTGGCGGCTGTTCCAGGTCGTCAGTGAGCAGTTCCTCGCGTCCGTCGGCGCGCCCTTCGAGCAGAGCGACATCGACGCCGGCCTCGACCGGATCGAGGACTGGTACGTCGGCAACGGGTGGTACTCCGACGGCGACGGACAGAACTTCGACAACTACATCGGCTGGGCGATGCACCTGTACCCGGGCCTGTGGGCGCGGATGGCCGCCGCCACACCGGGAGCGCAGTACGAGGACCGGCTGAAGCTCTACAAGGAGCGGATCAAGCTCTTCCTGGACGACGCCGTCCACCTGGTCGGCAACGACGGCGCCCCGATCTACCAGGGCCGGTCGCTGACGTACCGGATGGCGGCCGCGGCGCCGTACTGGATGGGCGCGCTGCTCGACTCGACGCCGTTGACGCCGGGCGAGACGCGGCGGCTGTGCTCCGGGATCGCGCGGCACTTCGTGCAGCACGGCGTGCCGGACGAGCGCGGCGTGCTGACGCTGGGGTGGTACGACACGTTCCTGCCGACCACGCAGCAGTACTCAGGACCTGGCTCGCCGTACTGGGCCTCGAAGGGGTTCGTCGGGCTGATCCTGCCGCCGGAGCACCCGGTCTGGTCGGACCCGGAGGACTCCGTCCCGCTCGACGACGCGGACCAGTTGAAGGCGATGCCGGAGCCGGGCTGGATCCTGCACGGGAGCCGCCACGACCAGGTGGTGCAACTGGTCAACCACGGCGCCGACCACGCGCCGGTGGCGGAGCCGGATGGCGTGGAGCCGGCGGGTGACCCGCACTACAACCGGCTGGCGTACGCGAACCACGCGGGGCCGGACCTGTCCGATCACGAGCCGCACGTCGACAACCTGATCTCGCTGGTCTCACCCGACGGGACGGCCAGCGGTCGCGGGCGGATCCGGCGGCTCGGCGTCGACGGGCGGACGGCGTCGTCGTGGCACAACGCCTGGCTCGGCTCCGAGGGACCGTGGGCGATCGAGATCACGTCCGTGGTGCGCAGCGGCTGGGAGATCAGGTGTGCGCTGGTCGAGGGTCCGGCCGGGGCGCTCGTGCGCAGCGGCGGCTTCGCGGTCGCCGGCGAGTCTTTGCCAGCGGCAACGGTCAGCGACGTGGCCGCGGCGGCGCGGAACGCCGACGGCCTGGTGTCCGCGGTGGTCGGCCTGCACGGGTACGACGAGGCGGGCGTGCACCGCGGGCTCGGGGTGAACCCGTTCGGGGCGCACTCGGCGACGCCGTACCTGACCGCACCGCATCGCGGCGAGCCGCTGGTGCTGGTGAACGCCGTGCTGCTGACCCGGGACGCGTTGCGGCCGGAAGCGCTTGCCGAGGGCATCGATGTGATCGTCGACGGGACGACGGTGCGGATCGGCCTGCCCGGAGGTGTCGTGGAGGTCGTCGAGCTGGGACGGAATCGCGCCGGTTAGGTCAGGCTCGCCAAGCGTGTGTATTCGCCGGATGGCCGTTAGATTGACGGCATGAGCACGTACGAGAAACTCCTGCAGGAACAGATCCGGAACGAATTCACCGCCTCGCAGCAGTACGTGGCGGTCGCTGTCTGGTACGACGAGCAGGATCTGCCCCGGCTGGCCGCACACTTCTACAAGCAGTCGCTGGAAGAGCGCAACCACGCGATGATGATGGTCCAGTACCTGCTGGACAACGACGTCCGGCCGCAGATCCCGTCCGTCGGCGAGGTCGAGTCCGAGTTCAAGGACGCGCTCGCGCCGCTCGAGCTCGCGCTGGCGCAGGAGATCACCGTCACCAAGCAGATCGAGACGCTGGCGCGGACGGCGCGTGACGAGAGCGACTACATCGGTGAGCAGTTCATGCAGTGGTTCCTCAAGGAGCAGGTCGAGGAGGTGTCCACGATGAAGACGCTGGTGAACGTCGCCAAGCGGGCCGGCGACAACCTCTTCCACCTCGAGGACTTCCTGGCCCGCGAGGCCGTCGGCGAGGCCGCCGCGGACCCGACCGCCCCAGCCACGGCCGGCGGCGCCGTCTGAGCTACCAGCTCCCGCCGCCTCCGCCGCCGCCACCGCCGCCGGACGAGCCGCCGCTGAAGCCGGACGAGCTCCCGCCGCCACCGCCCGAGCTCGACGGCGTCGGCGGCGGGTCGAAGCTGCTGGCGACGGAAGAGCCGACGGCCCCGGCCGTCCAGCCCGACGTGTAGTAGGACGGGCCGGAGTACCAGTACGGGTCCGCCGGGATCCGGCCCGCGGCGACGAGCTGCTCGCACACCTTCTGCCAGCGGTCGGCCAGGCCGAACGCGATCGCCCAGGGCAGGTACCTCGAGAAGATGTCCTCCCCCTCCTCGAAGCGCAGCTGGTCCGCCTCGGCGGTGGCCAGGTACTTCCGGAAGCCGATCAGCTGGTCGGTCACCGCCCGGCCGGCCGGGTTCCGTTGCCCGCGGCCCCGGATCGCAATCCAGAGGCCGATGGCAACGATCACCGCGAGCACCGGGACCGCCACCACGACGGCCCGGCCGAAACCGCCGGTCGCGGCGCTGGCGACGGTCCCGAAGATCCCGCCGCCGACGACCCAGATGCCGATCATCGCCATGCACGCGCAGCCGAAGCCGTTCTTGAACGCCGAGCCGCCGCCGGCCCGCGGCATCCGCAGGTACCACTCGCGGGCCTTCACCTGGTCGCGGAGCGCCTTGATCATGGCGTTGTGCGCGTTCCGCATGGTGTTGTCGCCCACCGCACCGCGGCGCAACTGCACCTCCGTGCCGGGCTGCAGGCCCGGGAACAGGCCCAGCATCAGCGCCTGCTCGTGCGGAGCGGTCGCGGCCGCCGGGTTCAGCAGCACCGCCTTCTGCGAGTCGCCGTCGTTGTCGATCCGGACACCGCCGCGGACCGCCATGTCGATCAGCGTCGCGGCCGTCTCCGTGGTCGTCGCCTTCGCGTCGATCAGCAGGCCGCCCTCGGCGACCGGGATCCTCGGCGGCGCGAACGCGACCGGGATCTGGTCCTCGCTCAGGTCGTCCTGGACCGGTTGCGCGGCGAAACCGTCCGGCGGGAACGTGCCCGGCGGCATCCCGGCGTACCGCTGGTCCTTGTTGCCGAGCTTGGCGTAGAGCGCGGCGAGCACGATCGCGGCCGCGGTCACGATGCCGGAGCCGATCAGCGACAGCCAGGACACCCCGTTGCGCTCGAGCCAGCTCGGCGGGTCGACCACGATCGGGGTGTCGTTCTGGACCGCGCCGGCGGGGATTCCGGCGACGATCGTCATGCCCTCGCCACGCGCGAGGTCGGTCGCGCCGAAGACGCCCTGCTCGCCGCTGACCGTGCTCGTGCACTCCTCGGTGGAGCCGATCCCGCCCTGGAAGCAGGAGGTCTTCTGGACTCCGCCCGGAACGGTCACCTTGATGTCGACCTGGTTGATGTCTGCGCTCCAGGCCGTGCCGGTCGCGTCCCAGTACAGCTCGCTGTGGTCGTCGAAGTGCCGTAGCGCGCCGCGCACGTCGTACTTGATCACGTACGTCGCCTGCGTGCCGGGAATCGTCTTGTCCGCGGATCCGATCCTGAGCTGCAGCTCCTGGTAGCGGCCCTGGTTGCCGGTGTAGGTGTCCTCGGTGAACTCGGACGGCGCGCCGCTGGGTGACGACACCTTGATGTTCGAGACCCGGTACTCCTGGTCCTTCGACTTGTCGTCCTTGTACGGCTCGCGGATCACCAGGTCGCGGTAGATGCCGTGCCGGCCGCTGTCCGCGAAGCGGTAGTCGATCGTCTCGGTGACGTGCAGCACGCCGTCCATGGACACCTGGTAGTCGATCGCGAAGTTCTCGATCTCGTCCCCGGCCTCCGCCGGGCCGGCGCTCGCCGGTACCGCGAAGCCGGCCAGTGCCAGGACCGCGAACAACAGGCCGACGACTACCCCGAGTGCCCTACGCATGCCCGTGACCCTACCGAGGAGCGGGGTCCGGGTGGCGGAGGCGGTCACGAATCCGGGACCTGATGGGCCTTGTGCGAAGTGACGGTTAGCGGAATCGTGGGTGGACCAGGAGGAACGTCATGGCTGACAAGACGAACACTTCCCAAGGCACCGGAGCCGCGCCCGCTGTGGACAGCCCGGCCGCCATCCGCAACGTGGTTCTGGTCGGCCCGTCGGGCGCCGGCAAGACCACCCTCGTCGAGGCCCTGCTGGTGGCCTCCGGAGTCCTGAACAGACCCGGCACCGTCCTGGACGGAACCACGGTGTGCGACTTCGACGACGCCGAGATCCGGCAGCAGCGCTCGGTCGGCCTGTCGCTGGCCTCGCTCCCGCACGCCGGTGTCAACGGCACGGTGAAGGTGAACCTGATCGACACGCCGGGGTACGCCGATTTCGTCGGCGAGCTGCGGGCCGGTCTGCGCGCCGCGGACTGTGCGCTGTTCGTGATCTCGGCGAGCGAGGGCGTCGACGAGCCGACCCGGACGGTCTGGCAGGAGTGCGACGAGGTCGGGATGCCGCGCGCCGTCGTGATCACCAAACTCGACCACGCCCGGGCGAACTACCAGAACGCGCTCGGCACCGCCCAGGCCGCGTTCGGCGACAAGGTGCTGCCGCTGTACCTGCCCGCTGGTGACGGGCTGATCGGGCTGCTCTCCCAGACCTACTACGAGTACGCCGGCGGCAAGCGGTCGACCTCCGCGCCGGACCCGTCGTACGGCGACCAGATCGAGGAACTGCGCGGCTCGCTGATCGAGGGCATCATCGAGGAGTCCGAGGACGAATCGCTGATGGACCGCTACCTCGGCGGCGAGGAGATCGACCAGAAGATCCTGATCGAGGACCTCGAGCACGCGGTCGCGCGTGGCTCGTTCTTCCCGGTCGTCCCGGTCTGCAGCGCGTCCGGCGTCGGCACGCTGGAGCTGCTCGAGGTGATCACCAGCGGCTTCCCGTCGCCGCCCGAGCACACGATCCCGGAGGTCTTCACGCCGCACGGCGTCGCCCGCCAAGGCGTCACCTGCGACCCCGCCGGTCCGCTGCTGGCCGAGGTGGTGAAGACGACGTCGGACCCGTACGTCGGGAGGGTCAGCCTGGTGCGGGTGTTCTCCGGCACCATCAGGCCCGACGCGACGGTTCACGTGTCGGGCCATTTCACGTCGTTCTTCGGCGCCCAGAACGGTGGCCAGGAGGGCGCCCAGAAGGGTGCACAGAGCGGCGCGTCGCACGGGCACGAGGACCACGACGAGGACGAGCGGATCGGCACGCTGTCGTTCCCGCTCGGCAAGAACCAGCGGCCCGCGGGCGCGGTGGTCGCCGGGGACATGTGCGCGGTCGGCCGGCTGACCAGAGCGGAGACCGGTGACACGCTCTCCGACAAGGCGGATCCGCTGCTGCTCAAGCCGTGGACGATGCCGGAGCCGCTGCTGCCGATCGCCGTCCAGGCGCACGCGAAGACCGACGAGGACAAGCTCGGGGTGGGGTTGCAGCGGCTGGCCGCCGAGGACCCGACGCTGCGGATCGAGCAGAACCCGGAGACCCACCAGATCGTGCTGTGGTGCATGGGCGAGGCGCATGCCGACGTCGTCCTGGACGCCCTGGCGAACCGGTACGGCGTCACGGTGGACACCGTGGAGCTGCGGGTCCCGCTCCGGGAGACGTTCGGCGGGCCGGCGAAGGGGCACGGCCGGCACGTGAAGCAGTCCGGTGGCCACGGTCAGTACGCCGTCTGCGACATCGAGGTCGAGCCGATGCCGGAGGGCACCGGGTTCGAGTTCGTCGACAAGGTGGTCGGCGGCGCGGTGCCGCGGCAGTTCATCCCGAGCGTGGAGAAGGGCGTCCGGGCGCAGATGGAGAAGGGCGTCGCGGCCGGGTACCCGATGGTCGACATCCGCGTCACGCTGCTCGACGGCAAGGCGCACAGCGTCGACTCGTCGGACATGGCGTTCCAGATGGCCGGCAGCCTGGCGTTGCGGGAGGCGGCGGCCGCCTCGCGGGTGGCGATGCTCGAGCCCGTCGACCTGGTCTCGGTGCTGGTGCCGGACGACTTGGTGGGCGCCGTGATGAGCGACCTGTCCGGCCGGCGCGGGCGGCTGCTCGGCACCGACAAGATCGGCGAGAACAGGACGCTGGTGAAGGCCGAGGTGCCGCAGGTGGAGATCACCCGCTACACCATCGACCTCCGCTCGCTGTCGCACGGTTCGGCGTCGTTCACCCGGGAGTTCTCCCGCTACGAGGCGATGCCCGAGTCGGCGGCGGCCAAGCTGAAGAGTTAGCTGAGGCGGCGGCGTACGTCACGGGACTTGAGGTACGCCGCCACGTCGTCGTACCGCTCGCTCTGGTTGGCGAACTCGATGTACGAGCGCACGCGGTGCAGCCAGTCGAGGGTCGACGGCTTCACCGCGGTCAGCGCGTCGGCGAGGTGCGGCATCGCCAGCGGCGGCTCGCCGCCGGTCGACAGCGCCTCGTCGATGACCTTGTCGACGCCGCGCTCGATCAGCGCGCGCAGGTCCGCGCCGCTGAACATCGCGGTCTGCCCGGCGAGCGCCTTCAGGTCGAGACCGTCGGCCGGCACGTCCTTGGTCAGCACGGACAGGATGTCGGCGCGGGCCGGCTCGTCCGGCGGCGGCACGAAGATCACCCGGTCGAAGCGGCCGGGGCGGAGCATCGCCTCGTCCACGTCCCACGGCGCGTTGGTGGCGGCGAGCACGAGCAGGCCCTCGTTCTCCGAGCCGATCGCGTCGAGCTCCTGCAGCAGGACGTCGACCAGCCGGCGCGCCTCGGACCCGCCGTGCTTGTGGCGGGCGAACGCGAGCGCGTCCAGCTCGTCGAGGAACAGCACGCACGGCGCGTTGGCCCGGGCGCGCTCGAACGCGGCGTGCAGGTTGCGCTCGGACACCCCGAGGTACGGGTCCATCACGTCCTCGATGCGGACGTTGACGAATGGCAGCCCGCACTCCCCCGCGGTCGCCCGGGCCAGCAGCGTCTTGCCGCAGCCGGGCGGTCCGTAGAGCATCACGCCGCCGCCGGACTTCCGCCCGTACTTCTCGTACAGCTCCGGGCGGCTCAGCGGGAGGATCACCATCCGGTGGATGACCCGCTTGATCTCCTCCATGCCGCCCACCTGATCGAAGGTGGTGGTCTCCTTCGGGGTGTCCAGGACCAGCGGGTCCTGCTCGTCCTCCGGGCCGACCTTGATCCGGACGCCGCTGCGCTCGGAGATCATGCCGTCGACGAGCTGCTGGAGCCGCCCGGTCCCCTCGACCACGCCCTGCTGGCGCGCCGCTTCGAGCAGGTTCCGCAGCAGGGCAAGCCGCCCGTTCGCCGCGGCCAGCTCACCGACGGGTACGAACTGGTCGTCCGGCAGGCCGTACTGGTCCAGCAGGACGACGTACTGGTCGAGCGCCTCCTCGGTCTCGCCGGCCGCGACCAGCGACTCCGCCAGCACGAGCCGCAGCAGCACGTCGTCCGGGTTGCCGTCGACGGCCTTGCGCAGCGCGTCGATCCGGTCGTTACTCATGAACCCCACTTTCGGTTGAGCCAACGGCGGACCAGTGGCGGGACCACCCACGAGTAGACGCAGAATCCGAGCCAGAACATGGCGAACGCGAAGGACAGCGGCGCGAGCCCGGCGATCCGCAGGCCGTAGATGACCGCGACCGCGGCGACCCAGACGACCAGCGGGTTGAACCGCGCGAACGGCCGCAGCGGCAGCATCAGCGGGTGGTTGAACATCTTCGCCTCGCGGGCGGCGGCGCGCAGGTCCGCGTCACCCGGCTGGGCCGCGGCCGCCGAGGCCAGCGAGCGGTACCCGGACCGCGAGTCACCGGTGAGCATCGACGCCGTACCGTGCAGGGCCCGCGCGTTCGGGTCCTCGGGGTCGTGCGCCAGCGCCTCGGTGCTGTGCCGGTGCATGTCGCGGTCCTTGCCGAGCGCGAACGCCACCTGGGCGCGCGCCGCCGAGACCGCGACGCTCTCCGGGGCATGGGACGCGGCCCGCTCGACCAGGGCGCTCGCCTTCTCGGCCTGTCCGGCCGCGAGGCAGACGTGCGCGTACCCGATCAGCAGGTCGGGATCGTTCGGGTCGAGGCTCAGGCCCTGCAGGAACGCCGCTTCCGCCTCGGGCAGGCGCCCCTCCGACCGCAGCGACGACCCGAGGACGTGCAGCATCGCCGGGAACGGCCCGTGCAGGGTGAGGCCGTCCCGCAGGACGTCGATCGCCTCGGCGTTCCGGTCGAGCGCATGCAGGGCCGCGCCGCGGAACAGGTATGCGCGGTAGTCGACCGCGGCGTCACCGGACAGCCCCTGCAGCTCGTCGAGCACCCGCTCGGGGCGGCCGATCTGCAGCCAGTGCGCGGCCATCCGCAGGCGGGCCTCACTCGGATCGTTCACAGCACCACCGTCACCAGGAGGAGGATCAAGGCCTCGGCGACCGCGCCGCCGATCGTCGCTGCGATCCCCATGCCCCACAGCGATCCGTAGTCCGTGCCGCGCAGCTGGAACGCGCGGTCCATCGGCCGCTGCAGCCGGAGCTGGGCCAGGCAGCACAGGACGGCGACGACGCGGATGCTCACCCGGAGACCGGACGTGACGCCGCTGTCGCCGTACAGCAGGACGAAGACGCCGATCACGGCCAGCAGGCCGGCCAGGCCGGTGAGCAGGATCAGCCGGCGCTTGGCGGCGTCGACACCGAGCCGGCCGGCGTTCAGGTAGGCCACCGCCGTGGACGCGAGCACGCCGCCGAAGAACGCGACGTACGTCTGGGACATCAGCCGCCACGGGCGCGCGGACATGTCCACGCCGGCACCGACGGTCGGGCGCAGGAGTTCGTCCGGCATCGGGCTCCTAGTACGACACAGATGGGCAGGGGTTCGGCTCGCGCAGTGTATAGCCTGTGCGGATGAGCGAGAACTGCATCTTCTGCGGGATCGTGGCCGGCACCATCCCCTCCACGCAGGTCGCTGAGAACGACCGGGCGATCGCCTTCATGGACATCAACCCCGGGACGACCGGGCACCTGCTCGTGGTGCCGCGGGCGCACTCGGCCGATCTCCGCGAAGCCGCTCCCGAGGACCTCACCGGCGCGACCCTGCTCGCCCAGTCCCTGGTCGCCCGCGTGATCGACCGGCTCGACGCCGACGGAGCCAACGTGCTCAGCTGCATCGGCGCCGAGGCGTGGCAGTCGGTGTTCCACACCCACCTGCACGTGATCCCGCGCTACAAGGACGACCCCCTCCAGCTCCCCTGGCACCCGACGCCCGGGGACCTGGACGAGATCAACGCGACGGCCGCCAAGCTCGCCTGAGCCTTATCGCCCGGCGAAGAATTCGCGAAGGTCCTGCAGCAGCAGGTCCGGTGCGTCCTGGGTGGCCCAGTGGCTGCCGCGGTCGAACTCGTGCCAGGACACGATGTTCGCGTGGTCCCGCTCGGCGAACCGGCGCAGCGGACGGAAGTCGAACGCGAAGCTGGCCAGCGCGGTCGGCGCGGTAGTCGGCTCCTTCGGGTGCTCGGCGTGCTTGTCCTCGTAGTAGAAGCGTGCCGACGACGCACCGGTGTTCGTCAGCCAGTAGATCGTCGCGTTGGTCAGGACGTGCTCGTCGGAGCAGGAGCTGAGCAGTTGGGCGATCCACGAGAGCTGACCGGTCGGTGAATCCGCCAGCGCGTGCGCGATGTTCTGCGGCGCCTGCTCCTGCAGCTTCGCGTATGCGCCCAGGTTGTCGTTGAAGTACTGCAGGAACTGTAGATAGCCCTGCTCCTCCTCGGTGAGGTTCTCCAGCTCCGCCGGGTCTCCACTCGGGAACGAGAACAGTTGCGTCACGTGGACGCCGATCACGTGCTCCGGGTCGATCCGCCCGACCTCGGGGGACACGTAGGACCCGCCGTCGTTGCCGTGGGCGCCGTACCGCTCGTAGCCCAGCCGGCGCATCAACTCGGCCCAGGCGCCGGCCACGCGGTACCTGTTCCAGCCGCGGTCCTTGGTCGGGCCGGAGAAGCCGAAGCCGGGGACCGACGGGATCACCACATGGAACGCCTGCTCGCCGTTGCGCGGGTTGGTGAGCGGCTCGATCAGGTCGAAGTACTCGAGCGAGGTGTTCGGCCAGCCGTGCGTGAGGACCAGCGGGATCGCGTTCGGGTCCGCCGAGCGGACATGGAAGAAGTGCACGTTCTGCCCGTCGATCTCGGTGACGAACTGCGGGTACGAGTTCAGCCGCTCCTCCCACTTCCGCCAGTCGTACGACGTCAGCCACTGCTCGGTCAGGCGGCGCACGTAGGACAGCGGCACGCCGTACTCCCATTCGGGCGGCAGCGGCCCGGTCTGGACGGCGTCGGTGTAGTCGATGTCGAGCTCACTCGCCCACCGGGTGCGGGTCAGGCGGTCGCGCAGGTCGTCCAGGTCGGCCTGCGGAATGTCGATGCGGAAGGGCCGGATCTCGGTGTTGTTCGTCATGGCTCTCACGCTAGAAGCCAATTAGGCGAGTTATCTTCCTAATGGTCTGCCAGACTTCCGAGCATGATCGAGACCTCGGCGCGGCTGCTGAAACTGCTCACGTTGCTGCAGTCTCCGCGCGACTGGACCGGTGCAGAGCTGGCCGAGAAGTTGCAGGTCAGCCCACGGACAGTGCGCAGCGACGTCGAGCGGCTGCGGTCCCTCGGCTATCCGGTCGACGCCACCCGTGGATCCGTCGGCGGGTACCGGCTGGGGGCCGGCGCCGCGCTGCCGCCGTTGCTGCTGGACGACGACGAGGCCGTGGCAGTGGTCATCGGCCTGCGGAAGGCGGCCGGCATCGCCGGTGTCGAGGAGATGTCGTTGCGGGCGCTGACCAAGCTCGAACAGGTCCTGCCCTCGCGGCTGCGGCGCCGGGTCAACACGCTCGCGAGTTTCACCGTGCAGGTGCCGCCGGACGAGCCCGGACCGCAGGTCGACCCCGAACTGCTGACGCAGCTGGCGGCGCTCTGCCGGGACCGTGAGCAGCTGCGCTTCGACTACCTGTCGCACTCCGGATCGCCGACTCTTCGGCGGACGGAGCCGCATCGGCTGGTCAACTGGGGCCGGCGCTGGTACCTGGTCGCCTTCGACCTCGAGAGACAGGACTGGCGGACGTTCAGGGTCGACCGGGTCCGTCCACGGATCCCGACCGGGCCGCGGTTCGGACCGCGCGAGCTGCCCGAGGGCGGCGACGTGGCGGCGTACGTGTCGCGTCGCGTGTCCGCGGCGGCGTGGCGCTACCGAGCGTCGGTGACGGTCGCCGTACCCGCTGCTGTGCTGGCCGAGCAGTTGACGCCTGCCGTCGGGACGATCGAGCCGATCGACGAGCGGAGCTGCCTGCTGCAGACGGGCTCTGACACGGTGCAGAGCCTCGCAGTACACCTGGCGCTGCTGGATGTGGATTTCGTGATTCAGGACGGTCCGCCGGAGTTGGCGGCGTACCTCGACCGGCTGGCCGAGCGCTACCGGCGGGCGACCAGCTCGTAGACGGACAGCAGCTCGGGAAGCAGGGCCGACCAGTCGTACTTCGGCACGGTGGCCAGCCCCAACGCGCGCAGTTGCTCGCGCTCCTCGGGTCTGCGCAGGAGCCGGAGGGCGCGGGCCGCCAGCTCGCCGGAGTCGCCCGGCTCGAACAACTCCCCCAGGTGCCCGCCTTCCAGGACCTGCCGGAACGCGGGCAGGTCGCTCGCCAGCACCGGGGCACCTGCCGCCATCGCTTCCAGCAGGACGATGCCGAAGCTCTCGCCGCCGAGATGCGGAGCGACGTACAGGTCCGAGCCGGCCAGCATGTCGGCGCGGGCCTCGTCGTCGATCGGGCCCAGGAACAGCACGTTGTCGTGGTACCGCGGCGGCAGCGTCTCCTCGGCCTGCCCCGAGCCGGCGACGAGGATCTTCAGCCGCGGCCTCTCGGCCAGCAACGCGGGGACGGCGGCCAGCAGCACGCCGAGGCCCTTGCGCGGTTCGTCCAGCCGGCCGAGGAAGCTGATCGTGCCGTCCTCCCCCATCCACTCCGGCCGCGGACTGCCCTTGAACCGGGCGGTGTACAGCCCGTTCGGGATCACCACGGCCTCACCGCCGATGTGCTGGACCATCATCGAGCGGGCGTTCTCGGACACCGCGATCCGGGCGTCGATCTTCTCCAGCGCCGGCCGGAGTAGGCCGGCCGCCACACTCATCGCCCGGGACCGCACCTGCCAGGTGTGGAAGGTGGCGACGAACGGCCCGTCCGCGGACCACAGCGCGATGATCGACGCGCTCGGCGTGGTCGGCTCGTGGACGTGGACGACGTCGAAGTGCCCGTCGGCGAGCCAGCTCTTCACCCGGGCGGCCGTCCGCGGCCCGAACGTCACCCGGGCCACCGACCCGTTGTACGGCACGCCGACGGCCCGGCCGGACGAGACGACGTACGGCGGGACCGCGTCCGCAGCGTCCACCGGGGCGAGGACCGAGACCTCGTGGCCGAGCGCCAGCAGCGCCTCGGCCAGGTCGCGGACGTGGTTCTGCACCCCGCCGGGCGTGCCCAGCGAGTACGGACACACCACGCCGATCCTCACAGCAGGATTGTTACTCCTCCAGGAAAATCCTCTGCAGCATGTGCCAGTCCTGGGGGTGCTCGGCGATTCCCACGGCGAACGCGTCCGCGCACCGCTGGGTCATCGCCGCCACGCCGCCGTCCGGCTCCACGACGTCGTGGAAGGTGATCACCAGGTCGCGGCCTTCGTAGTGCAGCGTCGCCGGGATCAGCGGCGCGCCCGTCTTCAGGCTCAGCGTGGCGGGTCCGACGGGCATCCGGGACGGGCGGCCGAAGAACGTGACCGGCACACCCCGCTCGGACAGGTCACGGTCGGCGACGAGGCAGACGAAACCGCCGGCGCGGAGCCGGTCCGCGAGCACGCCGGTCACGTCCTCGTCGCCACCCGTCAGCGGCAGGACCTCCATGCCGAGCTTCTTGCGGTAGGCGATAAAGCGGTCGAACAGCGACTCCGGCTGCAGCCGTTCGGCCACGGTCGAGACCGGCATGCCGGTCAGCCCGGCCCACGCGCCGGCATGGTCGTAGTTCGCCAAGTGCGGCAGTGCGCAGATCACGCCCTGCCCGGCGGCGTACGCGTCCCGCAGCACCTTCTCGTTGACCGTCCGCACGCTGCCGACGATCTCCTCGCGGGTCCACTCGGGCAGGCGGAACGCCTCCTGCCAGTAGCGCAGGTACGAGCGCAGGCCGGCGCGGGTGAGTTCGTCGAGCTCCGCCTCGGTGGCGTCCGGGTGGACCGCGGCCAGGTTGCCGCGCAACCGCCGTACGCCGCGGCCGTTGCGGCGGAACGTGCGGTCGGCGGCCTGCCGGAACAGCCAGGTGACGGTCCGCTCGGGCAGGCGCCGGACCAGGGTCCAGGCGAGCGCGAAAGCGAGGTCGACGGCCCGCTGCCGACCGCTCTCCATCAGGCCTTGGTGTCCGGCGGCGGCGTGTCGAGTCCGGAGTTCGACGGGTCGGCCAGCACCTGCTTGCGCACGGACAGCGAGCGCTGGATGACGGTGATCGTGCTGGCCGCGGCGACGTACCAGATCACGATCTCGAGCAGGATCGGCAGGTCGAAGATGTCCGAGAAGAACGCCAGGACCAGCGTGAACACCAGCCGGTCGGCCCGCTCGGCGAGGCCGCCGCTCGCCTTCAGCCCGAGGCTCTCCGCCTTGGCCCGCGCGTACGACGTGACCGCGCCCATCACCAGCGCCCACAGCGTCACGGCCGCCATCAGGGTCGAGTCGCCGGCCCGCGAGTTCGCGTAGAACATCACCAGGCCGCCGTACACGGCGCCATCGGCGATCCGGTCCAGCGTCGAGTCGAGGAACGAGCCCCACTTCGACGACGTCCCCGACGTCCGGGCCATGTAGCCGTCGATCAGGTCCGAGAACACGAACGCCGTGATCACCAGGACGCCGATCCACAGCTGGCCGCGCGGGAAGAAGATCAGCGCTCCCGCGGACACACCGATGGTGCCCACCAGCGTGACCATGTCGGCGCTCACGCCGAGCTTGAGCAGGAGGGTGGCGATCGGCGTGATCACCTTGGTCCAGAACTGCCGGAATCTGTTAAGCATGGCGACGCGATCGTAGTTCACCGAGGTCACCATCAGGCGACAAGGCACGGGTTTCGGCCTGCGCGGCGTCCGTTGGCAGGGGATGCTGGAGGGTGAGGAGGTGGCCGCCATGGGTCGCACGCAGCTCGCGGGCGCGCTTGTCCTCCTGCTTGCCGCCAGCGGCTGCTCGGTCGCCCAGCGCGCCAACGGGACCGCTCCCGCCCCGGTGCCACCCAGGGTGATCGTCCCGACCGTGATCGCTCCCCCGCAGGCCGAGGGCCTGGACGGTACGTCGGGAGCGCCCGGGCCGCAGGTGTGTACGGCGATCACGCGCACCCTGACCGCCAAGTTCCGCGGCCCGGTCACGGCGAAGCCGAACGCCTGGAACGACGGCGGACTCCCGGCGATGGACCTCTGCACGCTGCTGCTCGGGGACCTGCCGGTCACGATCGGCGTGAGCGCGCTGCCGATCCAGCCGGACACGCTCAGCCGGCTCGTGGAGAACCCCGGGTCGGTCGCCGAGCTCCCGGAGCTCGGGCCGGAAGCAACCATCAGCGAGTCGCGGATCGTCTTCCGGGTCGGCGACCGCGCAGTGCGGATCACGCCGGCCGGTGGCATCGACCGCGATCCCGCCGACGGGATCGAGAAGGCACGCGCGGTCACTATCGCGCTCGCCGCGCGGGACGCCGTACCGCGCACCCTGCGGCCGGCCCGGCAGGCGGACGAGACCTGTCAGCTGTCGACCTCGGCCGCCGAGCGGTTCATCCAGCTGCGGGTGCAGCTGCGGCGGGACTACCGGGTGAAGGGCGCGCTGACGTGCGTCTGGGGAACGTACGACGCGACCGTGTCGATCGTGGAGGCGTTCGACCAGGCGACGATCCCGGAAGCGCAGCAGGTGCCGCCGCCCCGGTTCGCGCCGATCGGCCAGCCCGGCTACTACCTCCCCGAGGCCGGCGAACTCGTCTTCCGCCAGGGCCGCCGCGTCGTCCGGGTCACGGCCCTGACCAACCCGCCACGCGAGGTCACCCTCGACACCCTGACCACCCTGGTCGACCCGATGCTCCCGCTCTTCCTGCGCTGACCTTCACCGGTCAGGCCCGCGCCGGTGAGTGATCCCGCGTGGGCGATCTGCCGTTTACGGCCAGGACTTCGCGAGCAGCGCCCGGGTGTCGGCGAGGAGTTGCGGGAGGACCTTCGTGTGCGCGATCGCGGGCATGAAGTTGGTGTCCCCCGACCACCGCGGTACGACGTGCTGGTGCAGGTGACCGGCGATGCCGGCGCCGGCGATCTCGCCCTGGTTCATGCCGATGTTGAAGCCCTGCGCCGCCGACACCGTGCGGACCGCCTGCATCGCCTCGCGGGTCAGCGTCGAGACGTCCGCGACCTCGGCGTCGGTCAGCTCGGTGTAGTCGGCGACGTGCCGGTAGGGCACGACCATCAGGTGCCCCGGGTTGTACGGATACAGGTTGAGCACGGCGTACGCCGCCTCGCCGCGGTGCACGATCAGCGCGTCCACGTCCGGCAGCCCCGGGAGCCGGCAGAACGGGCACCCCGCCCCGGCCTCGGAGCTGGTCGGCTTGTTCTCGCCCTCGATATAGGCCATCCGGTGCGGCGTCCACAACCGCATGAACGGGTCCGGCACCCCGACGCCGTCCTGCCGCACCAGCTCCTCGGGCTCGTACGGCGATCCGGGGTGCTCGCTCATACCCGCTCCGTCATACCTGGACGCGCTTCTTCACGGACTCGACGATCTCCGCGACCGCGTCCGCGATCGGTACGCCGTTCTTCTGCGTGCCGTCGCGGTACCGGAACGAGACCGACCCGGCGGCCATGTCCTCGTCGCCGGCGATCAGCATGTACGGCGTCTTCGCCTTCTGGGCGTTCCGGATCTTCTTCTGCATCCGGTCGTCGGAGGCGTCGACCTCGACCCGTATCCCCTCCGCCTTCAGCTGCTTCGCGACGTCGAACAGGTAGTCCACGTGCCCGTCGGTCACCGGGATGCCGACCACCTGGATCGGGGCCAGCCAGGGCGGGAAGGCGCCGGCGTAGTGCTCGGTGAGCACCGCGACGAACCGCTCGATCGAGCCGAACAGTGCGCGGTGGATCATCACCGGCCGCTGCCGGGAGCCGTCCGGCGCGGTGTACTCGAGCTCGAACCGCTCGGGCAGGTTGAAGTCCAGCTGGATCGTCGACATCTGCCAGGTCCGGCCGATCGCGTCCTTGGCCTGGACGGAGATCTTCGGGCCGTAGAACGCGGCGCCGCCCGGGTCCGGGACCAGCTCCAGACCGGAGCCCTCGGCGACCTCGCGCAACGTCGCGGTGGCCTCCTCCCAGACCTCGTCGGAGCCGACGAACTTGTCCGGGTTCTTGGTGGACAGCTCCAGGTAGAAGTCGTCCAGGCCGTAGTCGGCGAGCAGGCCGAGCACGAAGGTGAGCAGGTTGCGCAGCTCGTCGCGCATCTGCTCCCGGGTGCAGTAGATGTGCGCGTCGTCCTGCGTGAAGCCGCGGGCCCGGGTCATGCCGTGCACGACGCCGGACTTCTCCAGCCGGTACACCGTGCCGAACTCGAACAGCCGCAGCGGCAGCTCCCGGTACGACCGGCCGCGGGCGGCGAAGATCAGGTTGTGCATCGGGCAGTTCATCGGCTTCAGGTAGTAGTCCTGGCCCTGCTTGCGGATCTGCCCGTCCGCGCCGCGCTCCTCGTCCAGGTGCATGGGCGGGTACATGCCGTCGGCGTACCAGTCGAGGTGCCCGGAGGTCTCGAACAGCTGGCCCTTGGTGATGTGCGGCGAGTAGACGAACTCGTAGTCGTCCTCGACGTGCCGCTGGCGGGAGTAGTCCTCCATCACCTTGCGCAGCACACCGCCCTTCGGGTGGAAGACGGCCAGGCCGGAGCCGATCTCGTCCGGGAAGCTGAACAGGTCGAGCTCGGTGCCCAGCTTGCGGTGGTCGCGCTTGGCGGCCTCCTCGAGCCGGGTCAGGTGGGCCTTCAGCTCGTCGCGTGACTCCCACGCGGTGCCGTAGATCCGCTGCAGCTGCGGGTTCTTCTCACTTCCTCGCCAGTACGCCGCGGCGGTGCGCATCAGCTTGAAGTTGCCGAGATACCCCGTGGCGGGGACGTGCGGCCCGCGGCACAGGTCCTTCCAGGCGACGCTGTCGTCGCGCCGGATGTTGTCGTAGATCGTCAGCTCGCCGCCGCCGACCTCGACGCTCGCGCCCTCGGCCGCGTCCGCCGCGGAGCCCTTGATGCCGATCAGCTCGAGCTTGTAGGGCTCGCTCGCCAGCTCGGTGCGTGCGTCGTCGTCGGAGACCACCCGGCGGCTGAACCGCTGCCGCTCCTTGATGATCTGCTGCATCTTCTTCTCGAGCTTGGTCAGGTCCTCCGGCGTGAACGGCGTCGGCACGTCGAAGTCGTAGTAGAACCCGTTCTCCACCGGCGGGCCGATGCCGAGCTTGGCCTCCGGGAACAGGTCCTGCACCGCCTGGGCGAGGACGTGCGCGGTCGAGTGCCGGATGATCGCCCGGCCGTCCTCCGACGACGCCTTGACCGGCTCGATCTCGTCGCCGTCGGCGACCACCCGGGACAGGTCCCGCAGCTCACCGTTGACCCGGGCGGCGATGGCGGAGCGGTCCTGGCCGAAGATCCCGGCGAACAGCTCCCCGATCGTCGTCGTCTCGGTCACACTCCGCTCAGCCTCGCCCTCGACGCCGATCAGATGGACCTTGACTTCCGACACGTTCACTCCTCGGTTCCCGACCGGCCCGATTGCCGGTCACGCCACGAATGGTATCGACTCACCTGACGAAAGTAGGGGTCGGGACCAGCCGCTCGTCCGATGTGCCGCGGCAGGCCGGATTTCTAGGTTCTTCGGTATGACCGACGCGATCCTGCACTTCGCCGAAGAGTTGATGTCCTCGTGGTGGATCTATCTCGCGTTGTGGGGGTTCGCCACGCTGGACGGGTTCTTCCCGGCGATCCCCAGCGAGACCCTGGTCGTCACCGCCGGCGTGTTCGCCGCGGCCACCGGCGAGCCGAACCTGTACGCCGTGATCGTGGTCTCCGTGATCGGCGCGTTCGTCGGCGACCACGTGTCGTACGCGCTCGGCCGCGGCGCCGGCGGGCGGCTGCTCGACCGGATGAAGCCAGGCACCAAACGGCACGCGGCCGTCGTGTGGGCCCGCCGCGCGCTGGCCGAGCGTGGCGGTCTGGTCCTCGTGGTCGCCCGCTACATCCCCGGCGGCCGGACGGCGGTCACGCTGACGATGGGATCGGTGCGCTACCCGCTGCGCAGCTTCACGCCCTTCGCGGCCCTGGCCGCCGCCAGTTGGGGCCTGTACTGCACCCTCGTCGGCTACATCGGCGGCAAGGCCTTCGAGGACAACCCGCTGAAGGGCGTCGTCCTCGGGATCGGCCTCGCGCTGGCGGTCACGCTCGTCGTCGAACTGGTCCGCCACCGCCTCCGCAAAGCTCAACCTCAGGTCGAACGTGAGCCCGAACTGATCGACCGCTGACCGACCCCGCGGGCTGTCACACTGTGTGGTCGTGCCCGGAATCCTCCGTAGTCCCAAGATCCTCGTCGCCGCTGTGGCGCTGCTCCTTGTCGCTTGCAGCTCGGACCAGGGCGGGCCGGACGCGCAGTACGTCGTACCGGACACCGCCGGGCAGGCAACGGGCCAGGCGCAGGTCCTCACCGGGGCGCTGCGCAAGCGCGGGCTGGTCTGCTCCGACCTGTACCCGGACAACAAGCCGCTGGTTGTCCGGGGCTGCTACCGCAAGGACGCCACCCACGACATCAAGGCGGACTTCACCGCGACGCCGGACGGTCAGCTGGTCTCGGCGTCGTTCGACATCGCGTACACCGACCCTGCCGACGCCCCGCAGGCCAAGCCGGACCTCGAGGCCGTCGTCGGGGACTTCGCCGCAGCCAGTGGCGCCGGCGAGCTGACCGGCCTGCTCGCCAAGAGCGGCGAGCACCGGACCGCTTGGGGGTCGGCCACCGTGCTGAGCGCCGGGCTCGAGGGCTTCGGCGGAATGGATCTGGAGCGGAAGGGCTGGAAGTGGCCGACGCTCCCCGACCATGCGTTCGCCGGAACCGCCGAGCAGGTGGCCGGCGCCGCCACCGCCGACGGGTTCACCTGCACCAGTTCCAACAGCAGAAGCGTCCAGAACTGCATCCGGGACTCGGACCTGGTGACCGCGATCAGCAGCGTCGACGGCATCCACGTGATCGGGATCCGGGCCGGCTCCTGGACGGCGGCTCGCACCCTCCAGGAGCACATCTTCGCGGCACTGACCGGCAACGCTGGGCCGGCCGGCGACCGGAGGCCGCTGGCGACGCAGTGGTTCGCGGCCGGCGAGGCAGCCGGAGCACGCGCCTACGTCGGCGGACTCCAGCTCTGCCAGGCCAAGCACAGCAGGAGCAGCACTGTCTTCAGCGTCAGCGCCCTCGTACCGGCAGGAACCACCTCCGGGGAGTGCTGACCCCGCTCAGCGCGGGGTGTTCAGCGCGATCGTGATCTGCTCGGACGCCCTGGCGGCCAGATCGAGCGCCGCGCGGCGGGTGCCGGGCTGCAGCGCGGAGTGGTCGAGCGGTCCCTCGGCGGCGATGTGCATGTCGGTCGGGATGTCGACGACGGCGGCGGCGCGGGACTCGAAGTACGGCCGGAGCTGCTTCTCGACCTCCTTGTTCACGTCGCCGGGACCGTTCGAGACCGCGATGATCGCGCGGCGGATCAGCCGCTGCGCCTCCGGGCCCTGGTTGTCGAGCTCCTCCAGCATCTGTACGGCGGCCGCGCAGGACAGGCTCTTCCACTTGATCGGGATGACGAGGGCGTCGGCCGCCTTCATCGCCTCGCGCCAGTTGCTGGAGCCCTCGTTGTTGCCGGTGTCGATCACGAGCACCTTGTAGAACCGGCTCAGCAGGCGGTGGATCTGGTCGAAGTCCTTGGCCTCGATCTGCGCGTACGTCGTGGTCGCGGACGTCAGCACGTCGTACTGACCGGCGACCTGGTGCCGCAGGTACGCCGCGACGTCCCCGAGCCGCGCGTCCGGCTGGGTCAGCATCGGCATCGCCTGCAGCATGTCCGTGACGGTGGACCGCGAGTTCGTGTCGTGGGTGCGCAGGTGCATGTTGCCGCGCAGCTCGTTGTTGTCCCAGGCCACGACCCCGCCGCCGCGCGCCTGCCCGAGCGCACCGGACAGCAGCAGCGTGGTCGGCGTCTTGCCCGAGCCGCCCTTCGGGTTCGCCACGACGATCGTCACCGGACGCCGGAAGGCCGTCGCGGCGGTCGCCCGCGCGATCCGCTCGGAACGCTCCGAGCTACCGGGCCGCAGCTTCAGCACGCTGCGCATACCGCGCTCGGCCGGAGCCTCCCGCGGCAACGGCAACGCCTGGATCAGCTCGTCGGCACGGTACGACAGGTTCTGCGGCGGCTGCTGCGCTTGCTGACCGGGGACGCCCTGCGGGAAGAACTGCTGAGCGGCCTGCGACAGCGGCTGACCGGGCTGGCCGTGTTGGACAGGCTGAGCGGGCTGACCAGGCTGACCGGCTTGACCGGCGGCGTGCTGCGCCGGCCCCTGCGGGAGCTGGCCACCCTGCGGCTGACCGCCCTGCGGCTGACCGCCCTGGTCGTCGTGCCCGGAGCCGTGGAACGAGGAACCCCCGAACACCGGGGTGCTCTGGCCCGTCTCCGGAGCAGCGCTGTCGGCTGCCCCGGTCGACGCCGCCTCGCCGTCGACAGCCAACTCGTCGTCCTGCTCCTCGGGCTGGCTCCACGACGCCGCACCGGACTCGGCGGCCGGCTGGGTCCAGGACGGCGCGGGCTGGCTCTGCGGCTGCGTCCACGGCGCCGGCTGGTCCACGGGCTTCGGAGCCACTCCCCACGAGTCGGTCCGCGAGAGCGCGTCCTCCTGCTCGTCGGTCTCCTCGACCTGGTCGGCGTCCGGCGACTGGTTCGGGTCCGGCTGGGTCCAGGAGGGGGTCGGCTGCCACATTCTCCGGACCTCGGCCGCCGCCGCTTCCCGGTCCTTGTGCTGTCCGGAGGTGTGCGAGTCGGTCACGACCTGGATCCCCGATTCTGTGAGAGGGGGCGGGTGGCCCCTGAGGCTTGCTGGGTGGCCCGGAGGATGTGAGGGCCCCCGGGAGGGTCCACTATCCCATGACCGGGTGTCCTCACAACGTCACGACCCGGAGCGTCCGGTGACGGTTCCGCACCAGTACCCCACTGTGCGTCAGCCCGTGACCAGCCCGGCTTCGTAGGCGACGATCGCGGCCTGGACCCGGTTCTTCACCCGCAGCCGCAACAGGATCGCGCTGACGTACGCCTTCACGGTCCCCTCGACCAGGAACAGCCGCGCCGCGATCTCGGCGTTCGACATTCCGGCACCGAGCAGTCCGAGCACCTCGAGCTCGCGCGGAGTCAAGGTACTGACCTGCTCCTTGGCGGCCGCCGCCCGCGCCATCGCGCCGCCGCCCGCGCCGGCGCTCAGCTCGGCGATCACCCGCTGCGCGACCTTGGGAGACAGGTACGCGGCGCCGTCGGCGACCGCCTTCAGCCCGGCGATGAGTTCGCGCGGATCGCCCGACTTGAGCAGGAAGCCGCTCGCGCCGTCGCCGAGCGCGCGGGCGATGTAGGCGTCCTCCGAGAACGTGGTGAGGACGACGACCGCCGTCTCCGGTACGGTCCGCCGGATCTCCGCGCCGGCGGCGAGTCCGTCCATCCGCGGCATCCGGATGTCGAGCACGGCGACGTCCGGCCGGTGCCGCCGTACCGCTTCGACGGCCTCGACGCCGTCGGCCGCTTCGGCGACGACCTCGATCTCGTCGTCGGTGCCGAGGATCGCGCGGACCCCGGCCCGCACCATCGCCTCGTCGTCGGCGAGCATCACCCTGATCATCGATTGCCTTCCGGTGTCGGTGGAACAGATCCGCTCTGTACGACGGCCTTGGCGACCAATGCGCCGTCGGCGAAACACAAGCGGTAGACGTAATTGGCGGAGAATGGGGCCGCCGGGCGGTAGTACCGGCAGCTCCATCCGACCGGAGCGTGGTAGCTCTCCCCCGGCGGGTCGATCATCTGCATCCGTGGCAGCAGCTTCGCGACGTCCGCCTCTGACTGGCCGACGGTGAGTGCGTCGTACTGCGCCGGACGCAGGATCGCGCTGTAGCCGGCGACGAGGTAGTAGCCAAGGGCAACCGCACCGACGACGGCGCCCAGCAGGACGGGCGCGGCAATCGCGGTGATGAGGCCACGCTGTGCGCTACGCCGTACCGTGGCACGCTCCACCGCCGCAGTGGGTGGCTCCGGTCGGCCGCCGGCGCGGGGCATCGTGGCACTGACCTCGAACCCACCACCCGGACGCGGTCCCGCCGCGAGCGAACCGCCGGCCAGCCGGACCCGCTCACGCAGCCCGTCGAGCCCACGCCCACCTGACGGCGCGGCCACTACCTGGGTCGCACCGGTGTCCACCACCGCCACCCGTACGTCGTCCTCGTGCGTCGTCACGCTGACGGTCACGGCCGCGCCAGGTGCGTGTTTGCTCGCGTTCGTCAGCGATTCCTGGACCACGCGGTGTACGGCGCGGTCGACCATCGGCGCCAGTACGCCGTCGATCTCCTCTGTCAGCCGCACCGCCAGACCGGACGCTGCCGCCCTGTCCACCAACGCACGCACCGTCTCGTCGTGCGGCACGGTCGGTGCGTCCTGGTCCCTCAGTACGCCGACGATCTCGCCCAGTCGCTCCGTGGCGGTCGCCGCCGACTCGCGGAGCTCACCCGCGGCCCGCCGGTGCTCCTCCGGGAGCGACGGGTCGAGCTCGAGGGCGGCCGCGCGCAGCGCGATCAGGCTGAGCTCGTGACCGACCGAATCGTGCATGTCCTCGGCGATCCGGGACCGCTCGCGCAGCCGCTCCTGGTCGATCTCCATCTGCTGTTCGCGCTCGATCCGCTCGGCCCGCTCCCAGCCGGCCGACGCCAGCAAGGCCTGCTGCGCCCGGTACCGGCCCATCAACCAAGGCAGCACAACCAGGAGCAGTGCGAGCAGGAGCAGCATCAGCCAGGTCAGGATCGCCTCTGTTGCCTGCGCTCCCCTACGCATCGTCAGTGCAAGCACCAGCATCCCGAGCAGCGACCAGCTGCAGAGCAGGACGAAGTGCTTGAGCTGTGTCTCCCTGCGCCCGGCCAGATAGCTCAGGAGACTGATCGCCGGTACCAGCGCGATCTGGACGCCGTTCGTCGTACCGAGCGCGAAGGCGAGCACGACGATTTCCGTCCACGCCACGACGCACAGAGCGACCAGCGGCCACTTCCGCCGGCCGAAGACAGCGAACGCCAGAACAGCGAGGCAGGCGGCCCGAAACCAGTACGGATCGTGGCGCGCGCCGCTCTCCGCGAGCACGAGAAGGCTCAGCGCGGCCCACAGACCCGCGTCCCCCAGGCGCCGCCACTTCATGGCGTAGACGCTACACAGTCGCAGCACGCCCGCCGTACTGCCGAAAGTCAGGTCTCGGCGTCGATCAGCTCGAACGGTACGTAAGACAGCGTCGGCACCGGTTCGCCGCGCAACTGGGCCAGCAGGAGGTCCACGGCGAGGCGGCCCATTTCCGTCTGGTTCTGGCGCACGTGCAAGTACGGCGGTCCGCCGATGGAGTCGCCCGGCGAGTCGAAACACGCGACCACCCGATCACCGCCCAGTGCCCTGTCGACCATGCGGGCCAGGTTGTACTCACAGGCGAAGTACGCCGTCACCTCGGGCCGCTGCTCGCGGAACGCCCGGATGGTGTCCATGTCCGCCCGGACGCTCTCGGTGGTCGTCGAACCGGGCAGCGTGCTGCGCAGGTCGGTCAGCTCGTACGGACGGCCACGGTCGCCGAAGGCAGAGCGGAAGCCCTCCAGCCGCTCCTCGATCGAGGACGTGTTCACCGGCGGCGGCGAGACGAACGCGATGTGTTCATGTCCCTGGGTCAGCAGCCGCTGCGTCAGCGCCCGAGCGGCGGCGACGTTGTCCGTCAGTACGGCGGACACCGGGATACCGGACAACTGGCGGTCGACCAGCACGACCGGGAAGCCGTCCAGCACCTGCCGGAGCAGGCTGGCGTTGTAGAAGTCGCCGTACACCGGGAACACGATCAGACCGTCCACCGTGGCCACCAGCGAGTCGACGGCCTTCTCCTCGTCGGTCTGACGCCCGTGCGTCCGCCGGATCACCAGATGGGCGCCCTGCTCCGCGCAGCGCTCCTCGATGGTGTTGAGGAGGTCCAGCCCGAACGCCTCCGACATCGACGGCACGATGTAGGCGATCGAGAGCGTCTCGCGCCGTGGGTTCGACCGGAGCGGGACGGTCAGCTCGGTGAGGTCGGGCAGCCGGGGTACGACGAACGTGCCCTTGCCGCGGACACGCTCGACCAGGCCGGCTTCCCGCAGCACCTCCAGCGCACGCTTGGAGGTGATCCGGCTGACCGCGAACTGCGCGGCGAGCTCCATCTCCGACGGCACCCGGTCGCCCGGCCGCAACGTGCCGCGGCGGAGCTGCTCCAGCACGTGATCACAGATCCGCTCGTACAGCAGTGCCACAGCGCCTCCCCCTCATGACTTGTCCGGTTGACATATCCAATCATCCACGGGAACTGTCGGTGGGCGGTGGCACCGTGCTGACCATGGACATCGCAGGCAAGACTGCAGTGGTCACCGGAGCCGCCGTCGGGATCGGCCGGGCGATCGCCGCCCGGCTGGGCGCCGCGGGCGCGTCGGTCGTGGTCGCCGACCTCGATGCGGCAGGCGGCGAGGAGACCCGCGCGCTGATCGGGCCGACGGCGCGGTTCGTCCAGGTCGACGTGCGCGACGACGACGCCGTGCGCGAGCTGATGGCGTGCCGGCCGCAGATCCTGGTCAACAACGCCGGCGGCGGCGCGGTGCTGCGGCCGTGCTTCCCGGAGGCCTCGGTCGAGCGCTGGACAGCGGCGCTGGACGTGAATCTCCGCGCTCCGATGCTGACCACCCAGCTGGCGATCCCGGGGATGCGGGCGGCGGGCGGCGGCGCCGTGGTGAATGTCGGCTCCACGGCTGGGGTGGGCTTCGGGCAGCACGTGTCCCCTGAGTACGGCGCGGCGAAGGCGGCCTTGATCCGCTTCACGACCACGTTGCCCGACCTCGACGGCGTCCGGGTGAACTGCGTGGTCCCCGACTGGGTCGCCACGCCACGCGGGATCCGCGAGCGCGCGGCACTCCCGCCGGCCGAGCGCGGCCAGGCGCTGGTCCCACTCGAGGCGGTCACCGACGCGGTGGTCGATTTCGTGGCGGACGACTCGCTCGCCGGTCGGGTCGTCCTGCTGGAACGCGAGTCGGAGCCCCGGTGGTTGAACTAGGTGGTGGCTAACCCCTGCGGCTGGCACCATTCCGTCATGACGCGCCCTCCGGTGGCCGCATTCGCGGCCCGGCCCGTGACGACCGTTGCGCTGATCGTCGGTGCGGTGCTGACCGCGCTGTCCGGGCGCTACGGCTACCACCGCGACGAGCTGTACTTCATGGTCGCCGGCCGGCACCTCAGTTGGGGGTACGTCGACCAGCCGCCGCTGACCCCGTTCATCGCGCGCGTCTCGACCGCGGTCTTCGGTGACACCGTGATGGGGCTGCGGGTGGTGTCGACGGTGAGCACCGTCGCGACGATCGTGGTCGTCGCGCTGATCGCCCGCGAGTTCGGCAGCGAGCGACGCGGGCAGATCCTGGCCGCGGTCTGCGCCGCCGTCTCCGGCTTCGTCCTCGGCGTCGGGCATCTCGTGTCCACCGCGACGTACGACCTGCTCGCCTGGATGCTGATCGGTCTGTTCGCCGTGAAGCTGCTGCGGACGGGCGACGGCCGTTGGTGGCTCGCGCTCGGCCTGACGGCCGGGATCGCGCTGGAGAACAAGTACCTCGTCGTGCTGCCGATCGGCGCCCTGTTCGTGTCGCTGCTGATCGTCGGTCCGCGCGGCGTACTGCGTTCCTGGTGGGTCCTCGCAGGTGTGGCCGTCGCAGGGCTGATCGCCCTGCCCAACGTGCTGTGGCAGTTCCAGCACGACTGGCCGCAGCTCAAGGTGGCCGGCGGCATCAGCGAGGACGACGGCACCGAGAACCGGATCATGTTCGTCCCACTCCAGATCCTGCAGCTGTCACCGTTCCTGGTCCCGGTCTGGATCGCCGGGTTCCGCCGGATCTGGCGTGAGCTGCCGTGGGCGCGGGCCGTCGCCCTCGCCTACCCGGTGCTGTGCGTCATCGTCCTCGCGGCCGGGGGCAAGTCGTACTACGCGCTGCCGCTGCTGCTGGTGCTTGTGGCGGCTGGTTGTGAGCCGACGCTTCGCTGGATCGGTCGGCACCGCGGTGTCGCTGTCGTCGGTCTGACGCTGACCGCGCTGACCTCCGCCGTGTTCACCCTTCCGGTGCTGCCCGCGTCGGCCGCGGACTACGTCATCCCGGTGAACAAGGAGCAAGGCGAGCAGATCGGCTGGCCGGCCTTCGCCGCGTCCGTCGCCGACGTCTGGGATCGGATCCCTGTTGGTGAGCGATCGACGGCGACGCTGTTCACCGGGAACTACGGCGAGGCCGGTGCACTCGTGCGCTACGGGCCCGCGCACGGGCTGCCGTCGCCGTACTCCGCGCACATGAGTTTCTGGGATTGGGCGCGACCACCGGACACCAACACCGGCCCGGTCCTCCTCGTCGAGCTCGAACGGACGCCGACCTTCGAGTCGTACTTCCGGGACTGCGAGCAGGTCGGCACGATCGACAGCATCGTGGCGAACGACGAGGACGGGACCGCGCTCGTCCTGTGCTCCGCACCCGCCGAGGCCTGGTCCACGTTGTGGCCGAAGGTCCGGCAGTTCTACTGATCCGCTTACGGTTGCGGGATGCTCGACGTACCAGCTGGATTGCTGTTCCTGCGCGACGACCGGGTGGGCAGGCGCTGGCCTGTGGATCTGCCGGCCTTCCGGCTCGCCCCGTACCCGGTCGCGCGGGACGGCGTGCCGCTCACCGGCGTGAGCTGGTACGACGCCGTTGCCTTGTGCAACCAGATGTCGGCGGACGCCGGGTTGCCGCTCGCCTATGCGATCGACGGCGAGCAGGTCGCGTGGGATCGGTCCTCGCCCGGCTACCGCCTGCCCACCGAGGCCGAATGGCAGTACGCGTGCACCGCCGGCACGCCCGGCTATCGCTACGGGCCACTCGACGAGATCGCCTGGTACGCCGCGAACTCCGGCGGACACCCGCATCCGGTCGGCCTGCGCGCGCCGAACGCGTGGGGGTTCCACGACATGCTCGGCAACGTGTGGGAGTGGTGCTGGGACCTGTACGACCCGGAGACCTACGGCTCGTACCGGATCTTCCGCGGCGGCGGCTTCGCCGACGAAGACCGCTCGATCGGCTCCACCGTCCGCCGCCGGTCACACCCGACATTCGCGATCGAGGACCTGGGCTTCCGGGTCGCGCAGTCGATCGTCGACAGGGCCTAGGGCCTGAGTGCGAGTTTGCCGACGGTGGCGCGGGCCTCGAGTTCGCTCAGCGCCTTCGGGCCGTCGGCGAGGTCGTAGACGGTCGGGCGGCCGGGTGGGTAGACGCCGGCCTCGATCAGCTCGTCGAGCTCTGCGAGGACCTTCGCGAACAGCTCCGGCGCGTGCCGGATCGTGGTGGTCAGGTGCTGGCCGATCACGTGCACCGGGTGCCGGAAGTTGAGCTCCCGGTTGCTGATCGAGGCTTCGCCCGCCGCGGCCCCGATCACGACAACCTTCCCCGTCACCCGGCGCGCGACCTCGACGCTCTGCCCAAACGTGTCACCGCCGACTGATTCGAGCACGATGTCGGCGCCGCGTCCGTCCGTCAGCCTTCCCACCTCGGCGACCAGATCCGCGTTCCGGTAGTCGATGACATGATCCGCGCCAAGCCGCCGTACGACGTCGTGCTTCGCGGCGGACGCGGTCGCGATGACGCTCGCACCGTAGTACCTCGCGATCCGCACCGCAGCCTGCCCGACACCACCAGCCGCCGCATGGATCAGCACAAAGTCACCCGCGCGGAGCTGCCCCAGACGGAGCGACACAAGCGCGGTGGCCCAGTTGAGCACAAGCCCGAGCGCTTCCTCATCACTCCGCCCGGCCGGCACAGGCACGACAGCGTCCGCTGCCATCACCATGTACTCCGCAAACGCCCCGGGGCCTGTGCCGATGACGTGGTCTCCTACAGCCACCCGCGTCACGTCCTCGCCCAGGGCGACGACGGTGCCTGCGGCCTCGAAGCCCGCGACGTACGGCGGCTTGGGACCGCCGTCGTACGTGCCCCGGGTCTGCATCACGTCGGCGAAGTTCACGCCGGCGGCACCAACCTTCACGAGCACCTCATCCGGCCCCACCACCGGCACCGGAACGTCCACGACCCGCATCACCCCGGGCCCGTCCAACGAAGGCTGCTCCAACGCCCGCACGATCTCACCATCCCTCTATCTGTTTGATCGTGATCATACATCTGTTCGCTGCTCATCAAACAAGATCTCGGCATCCGGCCGGTTTCGCCAGCCTGCCGTTCGTGAAGTCCGCCCACTGGCCGATCGAGTCCGGCGTCCAGCCCCTCGCGAGCAACCTCGACAGGACGTCTCGCCGCCCAGCCCTTCTCGCCACGCTCAGCCACCGCCCAACCCCCGCGAAATGACCACACACGTCCTGTCGACCTGGCACACCCCAAGGTCGAGGTCCCGGGACTTTCGACCAGCGTCGCCGGGCCTGACAGCCCTTGGTCGCCGTTCGGCTCCCACCTACACACGAAGTAGGTAACACTCCGTGTTCCCTCACGAGGAGAGGAGCCCGGATCTCGCGGTTCAGCTCAGTGCGGGCAGACCGCATTACGGGGAGGGGGGACACGAGCATGTCTCAGCAGCATCCGCGGCGGAACGATCAAGTGAGGCGGAGCATCCTCACGGCACTGGTATCCGGAATGGTTGTCATTGGCCTGGTGGCGTGTGGCGGGGTGGCAGGCAATCCGGCTGATACGCAACCGACGGGCACCAACGCACTTCCCGAGTCGACAGCGACCTCGGCACCTACCAGCGAGACGCCGGCGCCGACCGACGAACCGTCCACCTCTGAAACCACCGTCACGTTCGGCAAGGCGTTCACCTGGGAGAACGGCATCTCCGCAACTGTGTCCGCGCCGAAGGTATACCGGCGGTCAGATACCGGATTCGGCGGCGAGAGCTTCAAGCACGCTGTTCAGTTCACGATCACGATCGTGAACAGGTCCGGCAAGGCGTTCGATCCTTCGACGGCCACTGCCACCGTTCAGAGTGGCGACGTCGAGGGTGACGAGATCTTCGACTCGGCCCACGGCATCAACGGCTCACCGGACACGAAGATCCTCGACGGCCGGCAGGCGCGGTACAAGGTCGCCTTCGGGGTCTCGAATCCCAAGGACATCGTCTTCGAGTTCACGCCCGGTTTCGAGTACGACTCGGCGATCTGGACGACGTGATCCGGGCGGACGCCGGAAGTGAAGACACGCGCCCAGTGGCCACGCAACGAAAGACCCCTCCCAGATCACCGGGAGGGGCCCTGTCTGCCTGCCTTTGAAATTTGGTGGACGATACTGGGATCGAACCAGTGACCTCTTCCGTGTCAGGGAAGCGCGCTACCGCTGCGCCAATCGTCCGTCTGGAACCTGATTGAGGTTCTCGAGGTGGAGACGGGATTCGAACCCGTGTACACGGCTTTGCAGGCCGTTGCCTCGCCTCTCGGCCACTCCACCACTGAGAAAGCTGGCCTGCCGAACCCTCTCCGAGCGGACGACCGGGTTCGAACCGGCGACCTCAACCTTGGCAAGGTTGCGCTCTACCAACTGAGCTACGTCCGCATTGCGCCCGGTTTCGATGTCCCCGGCGCGAGAAGAACATTAGCCCATCTCCGCCCCAGTTCAAAAACCGGGGTCCCCCACAGGTCGACGTACGGTCATCAACTGCTCACCTCCGGACTGCCTCGCGGCCCCGGATCACCTGCGCACTAAGGTGATTCCCGGAAGGAGCACCACATGCGTATCTGGCTCAACGGCGCCTTGCTGGACGACGAGGCGACGGTCTCGCCGCTGGACCACGGGCTGACCACCGGCGACGGCGTCTTCGAGACGATCAAGATCGAGAGCGGCCGCCCGTTCGCGGTCCGGCGGCATCTCGACCGGCTGGTCCGTTCGGCGGTCGGGCTCGGCCTCCCGGCGCCGGACGTCGCGGCGATCGAGGCGGGGATCGACGCCGTGGTCGAGGCCGATCCGGGGATCCCGTTCGGCCGGCTGCGGATCACGTACACCGGCGGGGTCTCGCCGCTGTCGTCGGACCGCGGTACGTCGGGGCCGACCGTGCTGGTCGCGACGCAGGAGATCAAGCGCCCGTCGCCGGTGTCGGCGATCGTGACCGTGCCGTGGGTACGCAACGAGCGCAGCGCGGTGGCCGGTCTGAAGACCACGTCGTACGCCGAGAACGTCCGCGCGCTCGCGTACGCGAAGGAACGCGGCGGCAGTGAAGCGATCTTCGCGAACACGATCGGCAACCTCAGCGAGGGCACCGGCTCGAACATCTTCTGCGTGTACGACGGTGAGCTGGTCACGCCGACGCTCGCATCGGGTGCACTGGCCGGCGTGACGCGCGCGCTCGTGCTGGAGTGGTTCGGCGGCGTCGAGCGCGACGTGCCGCTGGAGCGGCTGTTCGAGGCCGAGGAGATCTTCCTCACATCGACAACTCGTGACGTCCAGGGCATCCAGCGTGTCGACGACCGCGACCTGCCGGCGCCCGGCACCATCACCGCGCAGGTCGCGAAGATCTTCGCGGAACGCTCCGCGGAGAACCCCAACCCCTGACAGACGCCGGCCTGGGGAGGAATTCGTCCCTGATCGGGCGGACAATCCTCCCCAGGCCGGCGTTCGTTCCCGAGTTACTCGCCGGAGGCCTTGCGGCGCTCGCGGTACGCCGCGACGTGCAAGCGGTTGCCGCACGTCCTGGCGTCGCAGTACCGCTTCGAACGGTTGCGCGACAGGTCGATCAAGGCGTCGTCGCAGTCCGGCGCCTCGCAGCGGCGCAGGCGTTCGCGTTCACCCGCGGAGATCACCTGGGCGAGCGCGATCCCGCACTCCACTGTGATCCGGCAGGCCAGCGACGCGCCGTCGCGGGAGTAGTGGATGTGCCACGGGTGCCCGTCGTGGTTGGTCAGCCGCGGAGTCGACGTCCCACGCGCGATGATCGCGTTGATCATCGTCGCCGCGGACGCGTCGGAATCCGTGGTGAACACCGGCGCGAACAGCGGGCGCAGGTCCCGGACCTCGGCCAGGTCCTTCTCCGTCAGCATGTCGACAGCGCTGAACTCCCGTTCCTGGACGAACTTCTCCAGATCCTCCAGGGTCTCCAGCGAGTCGACCTGACTGTTCGGTCCGGGCATGGTGTTGACGAGCCGGACCAGCGTCCCGAGCGCCTGCTCGGTGTCGTGCGAGAAAGTCACAATCACGTCTCCAACGCGACGGGATCTCCGTCCTGCAGCAAGAGTAGCCCGGCCCGATTAGATCGTCGCTTCATCATGCGCTATGGTTTCACCCGCAACACCACATAAGAAACATCAGCACCACCTCGGGCGATTGGCGCAGTGGTAGCGCGCTTCGTTCACACCGAAGAGGTCACTGGTTCGAACCCAGTATCGCCCACGAAATCGATAGGCGGCGTGTGCTCGCGGAATGCGCGAGCCGCGTCGCCTCCGTCGTTTTGTGCGGCTGCGCTTCGCTTGCCGCCGGCGGGGGCTCCGCCACCCGCATCCCCTGTGCCGTCGCTGCGCTCGGCGGCGGTGGTTGGGGTTGGGCGGCCAGCTCACCTGCGTGGGTTGAATTCGCCGAGACACTCACCGGGTTGGCAGCGCTGGGCAGTCAGCTCACCTGCGGGGGTTGAGGTTCGCCGCTCCACTCGGCGGCGCTGCGCCCGCTGAGCAGTGCGCTCACCTGCGGAGCTCTGGTTCGCCGGGCTCGCCCCTGGTGGATGAGGTTGGGCAGTCAGCTCACCTGCAGAGGTCGGGTTCGCCGCGCCTCTCGCCCGCGGTTGTCAGGTGGGCGGTCAAATGGGTGGGGTTGCCTTGCCTCTCGAGCCCACTCGTCAGGTCGGGCAGTCAGCTTGTCTGTGCGGGTCGGACGGCGGAGACGCTCGACTAGCCGGACCCGAAGTATCCGAAGGTTCCGTTCGGATGCGCCCAGGTGATCGTCAGCTGTGGCTATGCCCCGAAGTCTGCCCAGTCCCTGGCCAGTGCTGGTACCGCAGGAGGACTCGGTTCCGCTGCCGGCCCCAGGAGCGGCTCCGGTGAGGAGTTCCTCCAGGGTCGAACCGAAGGCCCCACCGTTCTGCGAGTAGTAGCCGAAGTACTCGGTGCAGACCCAGACCAAGGTCTTGATGTACGGCGGCATCAATCGACCGCAGCCCGCCAGGGGGCCCTCAGGCCGTCAGAGCGCGGACGATCGGCCAGGCGCCGGGTGAGGTGTTGGACAGCACGGTGCAGGTCCTGCCGGTCCGTGGGTCGTGCGTGGACTTGAACGAGGCGCCGGCGTCTGCCCCGATCAGCATTACCGTGTCGGTGCTTTCGTGCAGCCAGAAGCCGAGACCGTAGCGCCGCGCGTCCTCGGGTACGGCGCAACGCGGCCGTACGACGTCTTCGACGCGATCCACGATCTCGCCGGCAAAAAACGCGCGCCAGAACGTGGACATGTCGGCCGCGGTGGTGTGGATGCCTCCGTCGCCGTTGGCCAGCACCGGCAGGTGGAACACGTTCGACCGATCCACTCCGTCCAGCGGCAGATACCCCACGGCCGCGTCGGCGGGTAGCTCGTCGGAGCGGAGGAACTCGGTCCTGGTCATGCCGGCTGGGCCGAGCACGCGCTCCCGGACCAGCTCGTGGTACCCGACGCCGCTGACCCGTTCCGCGAGCAGGGCAAGGACCACGAAGCCGCCGTTGCAGTAGCCGAACCGCTCACCGGCACGAAACTTGGTCGGATGCCGGTCCAGCAGGGGCAGGAAAGCCTCGGTGGTAGTCAGCTCGTGCGCCGCGCCGATCACATACTCGGTGATCTCGGTGTCGGCCTCCTCGTCCAGGTAGTCGCCGATACCGGAGGTGTGCGTGAGCAGATGTTCGACAGTGACGTCGTCCGCGATCAGCGGCAGATCCTTGCCGAGCAGGGATCGCGCGGTCGTACTCAACTCCAGCACGCCGTCTTCCACCAATGACAGCACCGCGAGGGCGGTGAATCCCTTGCTCCCGCTGGCGATGCCGAACCTGGTGTCCAGCGAGTTGGGAACGCGGTAAGCGCGGTTCGCCAGCCCATAGGCCTTCGCGAACTCGACCTGGCCTCCTCGGTCTGTCCAGACCACCCCCGAGAACCCGGTCTGCTCAGCGATCCTGTCGATGTCCCCCTGCGCCATGACCGGAGACTAACCCGGGCCCGTGGCTCACACGACCCAAGCGCCGTCGTCCATCAACGCGCGGTCCTTGAGTTCGTTGACCTCACGCCAGGCCTGGATCCGCGTCGGCGTCACGCGGAAGAACGGGTAGTTGCCCAGCGGCCGCGGGTCGAAGCCGGCCTTCTCGGCGAACGCCTGGCCCTCGGCGTCCGACGGCTCGACGACCTCGACGGTGCCGGTCACATGGATCACGTCGCGCACCTCCCCCAGCGCCAGCTGTACGACGGGGTTCGCCAGCAGGTTGCGCCCGGTCGGGTTGGTCCGCGCGGTCGACAGCAGCAGCGTCCCGTCGCTCCACAGGAACGAGAGCGGCATCAGGTACGGCGTGCCGTCCGGCGAAGCGGTGGACACCCAGGCGTCGACGTCCTGCTCGAGACGGGCCAAGGTGTCCTGCTTGCGCACGTCCAACGGGCGGGGTGCTGCCGTCATCGCTCGCTCCTCTGTCACATGTTGTGCTCGTGGTCCGTCAATCATCTGACGGCGCTCGGCCGGTCAGTGTGACAGGTGAAGGATGTGGTCGCGATGAGCGGGGACGAGTGGCTGGCGACGCGGTTCGAGCAGAACCGGGACCGGCTGCGGGCCGTCGCGTACCGGATCCTCGGGTCCGAGCCGGAGGCCGAGGACGCGGTCCAGGAAACCTGGATCCGGCTCAGCCGCAGCGACAGCGCGACGATCGACAACCTGGGCGGCTGGCTGACCACCGTGGTCGGGCGGATCTGTCTCGACATGCTGCGTGCGCGGCGCGGGCGACCCGAGCTGCCGGTCGGCGATCACGCGCCGGGGCTCGCGGACGACGTCGTACCGGATCCTGAACTCGAAGCAGTACAGGCGGATTCGGTCGGGCTGGCGTTGCTCGTCGTGCTCGAGACGCTGTCGCCGGCCGAGCGGCTCGCGTTCGTGCTGCACGACCTTTTCGCGGTGCCGTTCGAGGACATCGCGCCGATCATCGGGAAGTCGCCGGCCGCCGCGCGGCAGATCGCCAGCCGGGCGCGACGGCGCGTCCGCGGTACGCCGGAGCCGGCCGAGGTCGACGTACAGCGACAGAAAGAGGTCGTCACCGCGTTCCTCGCCGCGGCCCGGGGCGCCGACTTCTCGGGACTGTTGCGGGTGCTCGATCCGGAGGTCGTCGTCCGCGCGGATGCGGGCGCCGCGGCGTACGGCGGGCCGGCGGCGGAGGTGCTCGCGGGCGCGGAGCGTGTCGCACACGAGTTCTCCGGGCGGGCCGCGGCGGCGAAGCTGGTGCTCGTCGACGGCTGGCCCGGGCTGGTGTGGATGCGACGGGGCGAACCGCTGATTGTGTTCTCTTTCACCGTGGCCGACGGGCGTGTCGCGGCGATCGATCTCCGAGGCGACACGGAGTACCTGGAAAGCGTCGATCTGGTGACCTTGAAGGGGTGATCCGGCGGCGTGGCGAGTGGACAGAACAGATGGGACTCGTGTGACGGATGGGGCACTCCTCGCGCTCGTCGCGACACAGCGGAATCCGGTTTTTGTCCGGACGGAAAGTGCGCTACTGTTCTGCTCTCGCACCGAGCGGAAACGCCCCGGAGCGAAGCGCGGACGTAGCTCAGTTGGTAGAGCGCAACCTTGCCAAGGTTGAGGTCGCCGGTTCGAACCCGGTCGTCCGCTCGGAGAGGGTTCGGCAGGCCACCGTCCTCACAAGGGAAAAGGCCTCAGTGGTGGAGTGGCCGAGAGGCGAGGCAACGGCCTGCAAAGCCGTGTACACGGGTTCGAATCCCGTCTCCACCTCGAGAACCTCATCGGGTTCCAGACGGACGATTGGCGCAGCGGTAGCGCGCTTCCCTGACACGGAAGAGGTCACTGGTTCGATCCCAGTATCGTCCACGAAGTCGATAGGCGACTCGTGTCCGCGGAGAGCGTGGACCGGGTCGCCTTCGTCGTGTTGTGCGGCTGCGCTTCGCTTGCCGCCGGCGGGGGCTCGGCCACCCGCACCCCCTGCGCCGTCGCTTCGCTCGGCGGCGGTGGTTTGGGTTGGGCGGTCAGCTCACCCGCGTGCGTTGGGTACGGCGGCAGTGGTCGGGTTGGGCGGTCGACTCACCCGCTCGGGTTCGGCACGGCGGCAGTGGTCGGGTTCGGCGGCCAACTCACCCGCTCGGGTTCGGCACGGCGGCAGTGCCCGGGTTCGGCGGCCAACTCACCCGCTCGGGTTCGGCACGGCGGCAGTGCCCGGGTTCGGCGGCCAACTCACCCGCTCGGGTTCGGCACGGCGGCAGA
>NZ_JBFAJQ010000003.1:647934-1035438 GCF_040655315.1 Kribbella sp. NPDC050459
AGTGGTCACGTCGGGCGGTCGGCTCACCCGCGTGAGTTGGGTTCGCCGGCTCGTACGGACGGCGCTTGTCAGGTTGGGCAGTTGGCGCACCCGTGAGGGGTGAGTTCGGCGACAGGGCTGGGTTGGGCAGCCGACTCATCCGCGGGGCAGGCGCCGCCGCCTCGGTTGGCGGCGGCGCCTGTCCCCGGGGCTGGGGTGGTTCAGTTGCGTGCGCCGCGGGACTGAGCGGCGATTGCTGCTAGGAGGATTGCGGCTCCTACGAGGGCTGGGGTGGTGAGCCGTTCGTGGAAGGCGAGGATGCCGATGGCTGCGGCGACGACCGGTTCCAGCAGGGCGATGGTGGCGGCTGTCGAGGCTTTCAGGGTCTTCAGGCCTGTGTAGAAAAGCGTGTACGCGAACGCCGTCGGGACCAGACCGAAGTACGCGATCAGTAGCCAGCCGGTGAGTGTGGCCGGGAGGGCGGCGAAGGGGGCGAGGAAGGCGGCGCCGACGGCGAAGCCCAGGAGTGCAGCGGTGACGGGGTCTGGGGTGTTGCGGTTCAGGAGTGTTGTCAGTGTGTAGCCCGCGGCAGAGGCTACGGCTGCTGCTATGCCGGTGAGACTGGTCGTGCCGGCGGTTGCCGACAGCAGGCCGAGGCCTGCGACAGCCACGAAGAGGGCCGGCGTCAGTCGTTCGCGGGCGGCGACGGCGACAAGGATCGGCGCGGCGCCCAGGGCGATCACCGTGGCTGTTCCGACGCCGACGCGCGGGATCGCGGTGAAGTAGCCGAGCTGGCAGACAGCCAAACCCAAGCCGCTCAGCACATGACGCACCGAGCCGGCCGCCACCAACGGACGAACCGGGGTACGGCGGGTGAGGAGGCGGGCAAGGATCAGCCAGAGGGCGGCGGATGCCAGGCGCCAGAAGGAGACGGCGAGTGGTGTGAGGCCCTGCTGGGTGAGAAGGGCGCCGGTCGGGCCGCCGGTGCCCCAGGCGACGGCGGCGGCGATGATGGCGACGAGGGCACGCCTCGTCGAGAGACGGTGGTGCATGGGACACTCCGGGAAGGTGTTCGCAACGAATGGTCGAGGCGTCTGCGAACAGCCCGAAGAAGCCCAGGCCGACGACCTGGGCGCGAGAGCAGCCGTCCGCTAAGCGGCGGCCGGCGGAGTGATGATGCGATGCACGAGGAGGACCTTAACCAGTCCCCCGCCGTCGGGCGAACGCATTTACATCCGCAGGTACGAACCTCCGTTGAAGTCCAGCACGGTCCCGGTGGCGAACTCGGCCTCGGGCGATGCCAGGTACAGGATCGCGGCGGCGACCTCGGACGGATCGGCCACGCGTTCGAGCGGGCTCTCCAGCCGGCGCCGGTCGTACCCGTCGCCGGCCAGGTTCACCGCGGCCATGTCCGTCACGGTCCAGCCCGGCGCGATCGCGGTGACCGCGATCCCGTCCGGCCCGAGCGCCCGCGCCAGCGACTGCGTGAAGGAGACGATCGCCGCCTTCGAGGCACCGTACGCCGGCTGGTTCGGCTCGCCGCGGAACGCGCCGCGCGACGACACGTTCACGATCCGCCCGCCGCGCGGCATGTGCCGGACCGCGCACCAGGTGACGTTGGACGGGCCAACGAGATTCACGGCGAGCGTGTCCGTCCACGCCTGCTGCCATTCGGCGTACGTCGACTCGCGGATCCGGTGCGGGTGGTACACGCCGGCGTTGTTCACCAGGACGTCGATCCCGCCGAGCGTCCGCGCCGCGTCGTCGACCGCGGTCCGGATCGCCTCCGGGTCGGCGAGGTCGGCCTGGACCATCACGTGCCCCGTCCCGGGAAGCTCCTTCAGGACCTGGGCCGCGGCGTCCGGCGAGGAGCTGTAGTGAACGGCTACGCGATCACCCGCGGCAGCGAACGCCCGCGCCGCCGCCGCGCCGATCCCCCGCGAAGCCCCCGTCACCAGCACAGATCGGTTCATGGGACCGATCCTTTCATCAACCGCGAGGCTTGATGTCCCGTCGGTACGACTTGCTGGCCCGCACCCAGTCCTTCTTCGCCTGCGCCCGCAGCCGCGCGTCGGCCCGACGAGCCATGTACGCCGCTTCGCGCTGCAGCTTCACCCAGCTGTCGTAGCGCCGGTACGGCAACGACCCGTCCTCCAGCGCCGCCTGCACCGCGCACCCGGGCTCCATCACATGTGAGCAGTCCTTGAACTTGCACTGCTCCGCCAGCGACGTGATGTCGGGGAACGCCGCGGCCAGTCCTTCGCCGCTCTCCTGCAGGCCGATCCCCCGCAGCCCGGGCGTGTCGATGACGACCCCGCCCGCGGGCAGCACGATCAGCTCGCGCCGTACCGACGTATGGCGGCCCTTGCCGTCCTCGCGGATCTCCTGAACGTCCAGCAGCTCCACGCCGGCGAGAGCATTCACCAGCGACGACTTGCCGGCACCACTCGAGCCGAGCAGCGCCAATGTGGCGTTCCCGTCGAGCAGCGCCCGTACGTCGTCGATGCCCGCACCCGTGGTCGCGCTGCACACCAGTACGTCGGCACCCGGCGCGGCGAGCGCCACGTCCTCGGCCAGCGACTCGGCGTCCCCGACGAGGTCGGACTTGGTCAGTACGACGACCGGCCGTGCACCGCTCTCCCAGGCCAGCGCCAGGAACCGCTCGATGCGGACGATGTTCGGCTCCGGGACCAGACCGACGACGATGGCGATCACGTCGACGTTGGCGGCGAGCACCTGCCCGCGCGACGAGCCGCCGACCTCGGCGCGCACGATCGTGGTCCGGCGCGGCAGCACCGACTCGAGCGTGATCCGGTCGTCCGGCCAGAACCGCAGGACGACCCAGTCCCCTGTGCAGGGGCCGGCCTGGGCGTCGGAGGCGATCTCGGCGAGCAGCGCCCCGGACCAGCTCGCGCGGACCGGACCGTCCTCGGTGAAGACCGTCGCCAGGCCCTTGTCGACCCGGGCGACGCGTCCCGGAACGAGGTCCTCCGGGACGGACTGCAGAAACTCGGCCGTGGAACTGTCGAGTCCCAGGGCCTGAAGTGTGGCTGACATGCGGCGAACCTTTCCGAGGGTCCGGCCGCGGGATCAGGTCAGCGGACGGACGGTGTAGGAGACAACGGCCCGACGGGCCTGTTGAAAGCTCATGGCGGTTGCCTCCTTCCGGTTCCAGCGGTCCCGAGCCGGGGACCGTGTGTCGCGATGCCGTCAGCCTAGGTCGTCGGTGTCACCCTGCGCACCGGATTTTCCGACCGAGGCCGGCTTGCGCGCGGCCTCGGTCTCACCTTGAGCTTCAGGCTCAGGCTTCGGCTCAGCCTTCGGTCGAGGGACGGCATTGCGTGGCCGCTCGGCGAGCTTCTCGATCTTCCGGCCGAGCTGCGCCTCGGGCCGCTCCTCCTCCATCACCGGGGTCAGCGTGTGGTCGTGGTGCGGCTCCGACTCCGCCCTCATCACCGGCTCGACCTCGTCGCCGGCCTCCTCGACCGTCGCGACGTTCTTGACCTCTGCGACCTGCGCCTTGTGCGGCCACAGCCGGTCCACGACCGCGTTCAGCGCGGCGCCGATGAGTACGGCGATCGCGGTCATGTAGAGCCACATCAGGACCGCGATCGGCGCGGCCAGCGGCCCGTAGATCGACGTACCGCCGACCGTGCTCTGCAGGATCCACCGGAGCACGAAGCTGCCCAGGATCCAGATCGACAGCGCCAGGAACGAGCCGGGCAGGTCGGAGACCCACGGCGTCCGGATCGGGACCGACAGGTGGTACAGGGTGTTCAGGAAGCCCGCGGACAGGATCGTGACCACCGGCCAGTACAGCTGGTTCAGGAAGTCCAGCCGGTGCGGCAGCAGCGCGTCGACCGCGTTCGGTCCGGCCAGCACCAGCGGCAGGACGATGACCCCGATGACGAGGGCCGCGCAGTACAGCGAGAACGACAGCGCCCGGGTCCGGACGATGCCCCGCTTGCCGCCCATCCCGTACATGATCGTGATGGTGTCGACGAACACGTTCAGCGCGCGGCTGCCGGACCACAGGGCCAGCACGAAACCGATCGAGATGACGTCCGGCCGGCCGCCGTTCAGCACCTGGTCGAGGGTCGGCGCGATGACGTTCTTGATCGAGTCGTCGGTCAGCGCCCGGGCGGCCAGGTCGACGATCTGCTGCTTGATGTCGTTGATCGTCTCGACCTCGAACCACTTGCTCGCGATGTAACCGAGCGAGCCGGCCAGCCCGAAGATCAGCGGCGGCAGCGAGAGGATCGCGAAGAACGCCCCCTCGGCCGCGAGTCCGGTGACCCGGTAGCGCAGACAGACGCCGACCGTCTGGGTGAGCAGCTTCCAGGTCGTCGCGGGGACCTTGCGAACCCATGCCAATGAGAGGGAGCTCCCACCAGTGGGTCCTGCCCCAGAACGTGCCATACCGCTTACCGTACTGACATGGCGGACCCATTCGCGGTAACGAATCAGGCTCCCCCACTGCGGGGCGTGAACTTCTTCACCCAGGACCGGCCCCTCGGTGACGCTCTGCGTCCGTACGCCGACCTGACGGCGGATCCCGGACTCGGCCGGATCGGCGAGCTCGCGGGCTCCGAGGAGGCCCGTGCGCACGCCCTCCCCGCGAACCAGAACCCGCCGGTCCTGCGCACCCACGACCGCTACGGGAACCGGATCGACGAGGTCGAGTTCCACCCGTCGTGGCACTGGCTGATGGAGCAGGCCGTCGGGTTCGGGCTCCAGGCCGCGCCCTGGACGACACAGCCGAGCGACCACCCGGCGCCACACCTGACCCGCGCCGCGGGGTTCTACCTGTGGTCGCAGGTCGAGCCCGGGCACGGCTGCCCGATCTCGATGACGTACGCCGCGGTGCCGGCGCTCAGGGCGGACGAGCAGCTCGCCAAGGAATGGGTCCCGCAACTGGCGTCGACCCGGTACGACGTACGGCGGTTGCCGGTCGCGGCGAAGCACGGCGTACTCGCGGGGATGGGGATGACCGAGAAGCAGGGCGGCTCCGACGTCCGGGCGAACCTCACGACCGCGACCCCGGCCGGGGACGTGTACCAGCTGAACGGGCACAAGTGGTTCTGCTCCGCGCCGCAGGTGGACCTCTTCCTGGTCCTGGCGCAGGCGCCGGACGGACTGAGCTGCTTCGTCGTACCGCGGGTTCTTGCCGACGGCAACCGGAACCCGTTCGCGCTGCAGCGGCTCAAGGACAAGCTCGGGAACCGGTCGAACGCGTCGTCGGAGGTCGAGTTCCACGGCACCATCGGGTACCGGCTGGGAGACGAGGGCGCCGGGGTGCGGACGATCATCGAGATGGTCGCGGCGACCCGTCTGGACTGTGTGCTCGGCTCCGCGGCCCTGCAGCGGCGGGCGCTGGTCGAGGCTGCTTGGCATACGCGGCACCGGAGCGCGTTCGGTGGGTTGCTGGCGGACAAGCCGGCCATGCAGAACGTGTTGGCGGATCTCGCGATCGAGTCCGAGGCGGCGACGGCCCTGGGGATGCGCCTGGCCGCCGCGGTGGACGCCGCGACCGCGGGCGACCCGCAGCAGGCGGCGTTCCGGCGGATCGCGCTGCCGCTCGCGAAGTTCTGGGTGTGCAAGCGGACGCCGTTCATGGTGGCCGAGGCGCTGGAATGCCTCGGCGGGAACGGGTACGTCGAGGAGTCCGGGCTGCCGCTGCTCTACCGGGAGTCGCCGCTGAACTCGATCTGGGAAGGATCAGGCAACGTCAACGCGCTCGACGTCCTGCGGGCGCTGCGCCGCCCGGAGTCGCTCGACGCGTGGCTGACGGAGATGGCTGCCGTTCAGGGTGCCGATCAGCGGCTGGACGCGGCGGTGAACGACGTACTGCAAGCGCTTGCTGACACCGAGAATGCCGAAGCGGGCGCGCGCAGGCTGGCCGGACAGATGGCTCTTTGCCTCCAGGCATCGTTGCTGATCCGGCATTCCGCGCCCGAGGTCGCGGACGCATTCGTCGCGTCGCGGCTGGCGGGTGACTGGGGCGGAGTGTTCGGGACGCTGCCGCGCACGACGCCGTTCGATCGGATCCTCGAGCGCGCGATAGGGTGAGGCGTCGCGACTGGCGCGCTAGGTGGAGAACCACCGGGGAGCGAAGAACGCGGGCACCGTGCGCCTGGGTGCCGGCGACCCACTGCAACCGCAGGAGAGACAACGATGACTCAACCCTTCGACGCCGCCGCCGCGTCGGCCGCGTACAACAACGCGCTGCAGGTGATCGCCGCGGTGGAGCCCACCATCGCCGGCGCGATCAAGGCCGAGCTGGCCGACCAGCGGTCCTCGCTGAAGCTGATCGCGAGCGAGAACTACGCCTCCCCCGCCACCTTGCTCACGATGGGCAACTGGCTGTCGGACAAGTACGCCGAGGGCACCATCGGGCACCGCTTCTACGCCGGCTGCCAGAACGTCGACACCGTCGAGCAGACCGCGGCCGACCACGCGCGGGCCCTGTTCGACGCGCCGCACGCCTACGTCCAGCCGCACTCCGGCATCGACGCGAACCTGGTCGCGTTCTGGGCGATCCTGGCCCAGCGGATCGAGTCCCCGGCGCTGGCCGAGGCGGGCGCGAAGCACGTCAACGACCTGAGCGAGGAGGACTGGACCAAGCTCCGCAAGGCGCTCGGCGACCAGAAGATGCTCGGTATGTCGCTGGACGCCGGCGGTCACCTGACGCACGGTTTCCGGCCGAACATCTCCGGCAAGATGTTCAACCAGCACTCCTACGGCACCGACCCGGCGACCGGCCTGCTCGACTACGACGACGTCGCCCGCAAGGCCCGCGAGTTCAAGCCGCTGATCCTGATCGCCGGCTACTCGGCGTACCCGCGCAAGGTGAACTTCGCGACAATGCGCGAGATCGCCGACGAGGTCGGCGCGACCCTGATGGTCGACATGGCGCACTTCGCCGGCCTGGTCGCGGGCAAGGTCTTCACCGGCGACTTCGACCCGGTCCCGCACGCGCACGTCACGACGACCACGACGCACAAGTCGCTGCGCGGCCCGCGCGGCGGCATGGTCCTGTGCCAGCCGGAGTACGCCGAGTCCGTCGACCGCGGCTGCCCGATGGTCCTGGGCGGCCCGCTCAGCCAGACGATGGCCGCGAAGGCCGTCGCGCTGGCCGAGGCGCGGCAGCCCTCGTTCCAGCAGTACGCGCAGGCGGTCGCCGACAACGCGGTCACGCTTGCCGAGGGTCTGATGAAGCGCGGCGTCAAGCTGGTGACGGACGGCACCGAGAACCACCTGGTCCTGCTCGACGTCTCGTCGTACGGCGTCACCGGCCGGCAGGCCGAGTCCGCGCTGCTCGACGCGGGCATCGTCACCAACCGCAACGCCGTCCCGCGCGACCCGAACGGCGCCTGGTACACGTCGGGCGTCCGGATCGGTACGCCGGCGCTCACCACGCGCGGCTTCGGCGCCGACGAGTTCGACCGGGTCGCCGAGCTGATCGTCGACGTGCTCTCCGCGACCACGCCGACGACCACCTCTGCGGGCGCACCGTCCAAGGCGAAGTACGTGCTGGCCGACGGCGTCGCCGACAAGACCAAGGCCGCCTCGGCCGAGATGCTCGAGAAGTTCCCGCTGTACCCGGGCCTCGTGCTCAACTGACACGCAAACCAGCGCCCGCTCCCCCCGTGGAGCGGGCGCTGTGTCGTGTGATCAGGAGTCCTGCACACCCATCAGGACGTCCGGCGACGGTTTCGCGGCACGCTTCGGCATCAGTACGGCCGCGAGGACCGCGCCGGTGACAGCGATGCCGGCGGACACCCACATCGTGGTGTTCAGGCTGGTGAGGAAGGCGTCGCGCACGCTGTTCGCGAGGTCGGCCGACCCCGTCTTCGCGGCCACCGCGAGTCCGCCGCCGAGGCTCTTCTCGACCGCGTCCGCTGCCTGCGCCGGCAGACCTGCGGTGTCGACGTCGTGGCGATAGACCGAGTTCAGGACGGTGCCGAGGACGGCGACTCCCACCGTGCCGCCGACCTGGCGGAACGCCTGCAGCAGGCCCGATCCGGTGCCGGCCCGCTCCGGGTCGAGGACGCCGAGCGCCGCGTTCATTGCCTGCGGCATCGAGCACCCGAGGCCGAAGCCGACCACGGCGAACCAGGTCGCGGTGTAGCCGTACCCGGTGCCGAGGTCGGTGAAGGCGCCGAGCACGAACCCGGCCGCCATCACCGCGAAACCGGTCATCACGACCAGCCGGGTGCCGACGCGGGCCTCGACCGGTTCGGCCAGCTTCGCGCCGACCGTCATGCCGCCGATGAACGGCAGCAGCTTCAGCCCGGTGTGCAGCGCGTCGGACCCGTTGATGCCCTGGAAGTACTGCGGCATCGTGAACAGCAGCCCGAAGATCGCGAACACCGAGACCGTCAGCAGTACGGCGCCGCCGGTGAACACCTTCTCGCTGAACAATCGCAGCTCGATCAGCGGACCGGCGGCCCGCCGCTGCCAGAGCAGGAACGCGCCGATCAGGACGACGGCCAGCGCGAGGTACACGATCGTGACGCCGTCACCCCAGGACGTCTCGCCGGCCTTCGTCACGCCGTACACCAGAGCGGCCAGACCCGCGCTGGACAAGACGATGCCGGGCCAGTCGATGGCCGGGCGGTTCGAGCTGCGGCTCTCCGGGACGAGCAGCGTGACGGCGAATGCGGCGAGGAACGCGATCGGCACGTTGATCACGAAGATCCACTGCCAGCCGGCGTGGTCGAGCAGCAGGCCGCCGACGATCGGGCCCAGCGGCATACCGATGCTGTTGGCAACGACGAAGAACCCGATCGCCTTCTTCCGCTCCTCCGCGGTGCGGAACAGCACGGTGATCAGCGACAGCGCGACCGGGACGATCATCGCCGCGCCGATCCCGAGGAACGCCCGGGCGGCGATCAGCTGACCGGCCGAGTCCGACAGCGCGCAGGCGACGGACGCCAGCCCGAACAGGGACAGCGCGATCGCGATGATCCTGCGCCGGCCGTACCGGTCGCCGAGCAGCCCGGCCGGCAGCAGCAGCGCGGCGAGCACCAGGTTGTAGCTGTTCGCCATCCATTGCAGCTGGCTCGTGGACGCGTCCAGGTCCTGGGAGAGCGTCGGGAGGGCGACGTTGAGCACGGTGGTGTCCAGGCCGAGGACGAGGACGGCGAGACACAGGGCGATGAGGACTCCGAAGCGCCGCGCACCGGTGAGCGCCGGCGAGGAAGTGCCGATGGTCGAGGTCATGAAATTCAAAATATCAGAAGTTTGTGATAGTTGCGATAGATCAGATTACTGTAAGCTTCAACCATGGCGGAGGAACCGAGCCGGGAGGCAGTCAGCCAGTTCGTCGAGCGCTTCGCGGGCGTGCTGGCGAACAGCGGCGTGCCGACGATGTCGGCGCGGGTGATGGGCGCGATGCTGGTCAGCCCCACCGGCACGATGACGGCGGCCGAGCTCGCCGAGTCGCTGAAGATCAGCCAGCCCGCCGTGTCCGGCGCCGTCCGGCAGCTGCTCCAGGTCTCCTTCATCTCCCGCGAGCGGCTGCCGGGCTCACGCAAGGACCACTACCGGATCCGCGAGGACGTCTTCGCGGCGATCCTCGAGCGCCGCAACCTGGCCCTCAGCGAGTGGGAGTCGACCAGCCGCTCCGGCGCGTCGCTGTTCGGCGAGGACTCCCCCGTCGGCCGCCGCCTCACCGAGGCGGCCGACTTCTTCGCCTTCATCCACGCCGACATGGACCAGATGATCAAGAACTGGCGCTCGGCACACTCACGGTGAACCGCCGCGAGGCGAAGCGGCTCGTCGGTACGGCGTGGCTGGACAGCGACTACCGCACCGCGTGGGAGACCCGCATCATGCGCCGCCGGGTCCCGCTGTACCGTGCCGCGATCGGTGCGCTGCGCGCGCTCAACGCGGTGACCGGCGGGCGGAACCGTCCGTCGTTCCGGGTGACCCGCTGGGAGCGGGTGGCTCCGCACGGCGGCACCTTCGCGATGGACAAGCTCGAGACGATGACCGGGCGCACCGATCATCCCGTCACGTCGCGGGCCGAGTTGCGCGCGCGGACGTCGTTCGCCTCCCGGCTGGCGCGGGCGGTGTCCGCGGACGAGTGGCCGCAGATCATCGCCGAGTACGAGCGGCGCCGGCGCGGCGAGCGACCGCAGTACCGGTACGTCGGGCATCGGCCGCTGAACGCGACGTCGCACGCGCTGATGGACGAGGCCTGGGTGCGGGGTGACCTGCCGACGGATCCATTCCGGGCGTGGAACGTGCTGAAGTACGAGGACGAGGGAGCCTTCTACAGCTCGTTCTTCACGCACGGCAACGCACGCGGGTACGCCGGTGGCGAGACGAACGTGGGGTTCCAGCGCGGGCGGGTCGTGTTCGACGTGAACTGGCGGCAGACCGCCTCGCTCGCCGGCGAGCAGGCAGTCCTTCGCCGCAGCCGGTTCCTCCGGGCGAAGGAGCTGGTCAAGTTCTTCCGGACCGAGCTGAAGGAGGTCGTCCGACCCCCGGCCGAGCCCGCTGCGGCGCCCACGACGTACGAGGACGTCTACACGCCCGAGGTGGTCGCAGCCGTCGCCGACTTCACGAAACCCGAAGCGCTGCGCTCGCCGACCGCTCGCGGTGAGACCACGCCGGACCGGCACCGTGCCTCCGCGATCGAGGTCGCCAACACCGTGGAGCGCGCTCTGCCACCCTTGACCGCCGCGCCACGACCCTCGGCCGGCGTGCCGGAAGCCGGCAGTACGACGTCGCACGGCGCCCGCGCGGATCATCCACGCCGGCCGGACGGCCCCGTTCGTTGAGCCCTACTTGCAGGTTGTGCTGATCGGGGGTGCTGAGAGGTCTGCCTGCAGCTGACGGGCCGCGGCGAGAGCGACGGCGTCGGCGCCGTGCGGGGCGACGACCTGCATCCCGACCGGGAGGCCGTTCGACAGACCGGCCGGGACGCTCACCGCCGGATGACCGGTCACGTTGAAGACCCAGCACGGATCGCCGGTCACGATGCTCTGCTCGTGCTGGTCGTAGCCGTGGGCAACGGTCAGCGTCGTCGGCGTCACCAGGACGTCGACCTCCGCGAAGAGGTCGGCGAGCGCCCTGTTGTTGTGGTCCCGGATCTCACGGGCCCGGTTGGCTGCGGCAGCCTCCGCGCCCCGTCCGTTGTCGAGCGCCGACAGGACCGGCCACGCCTCGTCCGTGGGTGCGAGCTTCAACGGTACGTCGACCACCTGCACGTCAGTCGCCGCCAGGCGTTCACGCAGTACGCGATCGACGCCTTCCTCTGCGGGACAGGCGCCCAGCGTCGAGAAGTACGCAACCCGCCACCGCCGGGTGGGCTCGGTCGGTACCGGCCAGTGCGGCAGGGCCGACGGGTCGAGGCGGTGCGGCCCGCTGGCGATGCTCGTCGCGAGGACGACGTCGTCGAGGTCCGCGCCGATCACGCCGGCCGTGGTCAGTCCGCCGAGCCCGCGCCCACCCGGCCGCGGCACGCGCCCGTACGTGCCCTTGAACCCGACGATCCCGCAGAACGCCGTCGGGATCCGCAACGATCCGCCGCTGTCACCACCGGTCGCGAGCGGTACGACGCCTGCCGCCACCGCGGCCGCTCCCCCTGCGGTCGAACCGCCGGGTGAGCGCTCGGGATCCCACGGATTCCGGGTGTACTCCCGCCCGTTCCACCCGAACGTCAGCGAGACGGCACCCGGCCGCGCCCGCGTCGCCCACCCGATCGGGATCGCGCCGGCCGTGACCAGGCGCTCCAGGATCGGCGACTCGGGCGGCGTCCGCGCCTTGATCAAGAACGGCACGCCTGCCAGTGCCCCGGTCGGCTCCAACCGCTCCGCCGCCCGCCGCGCCCCCTCCGCGTCGAGCTCCTCGACGAAGTGCAGCAGAGGATCCAGCCGCCGAGCGGCGTCGAGAGCGGCCTCGACAACCTCGAGCGCGGCCACACTGCCCGACCGCACCGACGCCGCGGTCTCACGAGCTGTCATCCGGCGACGAGGGCGTACGCGAAGGGGAGCCGGCGATCCAGCCACGGAGCTTTGATCGTGATCGATTTGGTTGCTTCGGACAACATGACGACGTCGTCGCCGGCTCGCCATTCGAGGACGCGTTCCTTGGTGGGCTGGTCGCCGCCGTCGGCGCCGAAGCTGGTGAGGGCGTCGAGGACGCCGGTGAAGATCCGGCCCGCAGCCTTCTCGGCAAGTTGTTTGGCGTCGCCGCTCAACCACTCGGTGCGTCCGACGATCTCCGGACGGCCGGGCTGGTCGATACGCCAGTTCGGGCGCAGCAACGGCCGCGTCGACGGGATGCGGGTGATGGAGCCGAGAGATGAACCGTCGGCATCGCGCACGGTCCAGGAGTCGGGACCCGCCGCTACGGCGACGCACAGCAGCCGGGTCAGTTCGGCGTCGAGGTACAGCGAGTGTTCCGGCCCGGCATATGCACACGCCGCGAGCACCCGGTCGTGCTTCCCGCCCTGCGGCACCCGGATCGCCTTCGGCCCCCAGCCGATCTTCTTGCGCTTCGGCGTAGCCGGCAGCTCGACCGTACCGACGGTGAATTCGCGGACGCTCTCCCAGCCGGACACCTGCGCGAGTTTACGGCAGCGGCGACGCGATCGACGCGGGCGTGCAAGCTCGACAGGACGTATCCATCCCGATCCGGCACGCGCACGCGGGACAACCCGCGCGGAAGGCGGACATGTCCTGTCGACCCTGCACATGAGTTCAGCGATTGACCCTGGCCGCCGCCCACAGGACCAGGGCCGCGAACAACGATGCGACGAGCGCGCAGGCGACCGGAATGCTCGAGAGGCTGATCAAGGCTCCGAAGCCGGTCATCGCGACGGGCATCAGGGCCTCGTCGGACAGGTTCACGATGCTGAAGCTGCGACCGAGGTACGCCGGGGCGACCGACTGCTGGAACGCCGCCGACAACTGCGCCGACGCGATCCCGGCCGTGCAACCGATCATCGCCATCGCGACGAAGACACCGAGCTTCGGCATCAGCCCGATCATTGCGCAACCGGCCGCCTGGACGACGAGTGCGAGCAGACCGGATCGCGCGAGGTCGGCCGGCTTCCACCGCATCGCCACCAGCGCACCGACCGCGGCGGCGACCCCGGAACACGCCTCGAACCAGCCGTACCAGGCCGAGCCCCAGCCCGCGGAGTGGGTGCGTTGCACCAGACCGACGGCGAGGATCGGGCCGACGCACAGATTCAGCCCGGAGAACGCGATCACCAGCGTCCGCGCCCGGACGTCCCGCTTCAGGTAGCCGAAGCCGTCGCGCAGGTCCGCGCGGATCGACCGCCCCACCGACACCGGCTGCGGGAGCCGGGGCTTCACCAGGAAGGCGAGCGCCAGCGCGATCACCACGAACGACGCCGCGTCGACGATCATCACCGTGATCAGCCCGCCGTGCGCGACCAGCAGGCCGCCGAGCGGAGCGCCTGCGAAGATCGCGAGCCGCTGCGCCAGTTGCGAGCCGGCCGACAGCTTCACCAGGTCCTCCGAGCGGACCATCCGCCGCGGCAGCGTCCCCGAGGCCGGTGTGTAGAGCGCGTCGACGGCACCGAAGACGACAGCGACCGTCAGCAGGAGCGCCAGGGACAGACCCCAGATCGCCACGGCCGACGCGGCGAGGGTGAGTACGACGATCCGCGCGAGGTTGGCCAGGATCATCGTCCGGCGGCCGTCGAACCGGTCGGCCAGCGCGCCGCCGTACAGCAGGACGAGCGCCTTCGGCAGGGCGCCGACGCCCATCACCAGTCCGGCGCCCGCCGGGGTCGTGATCTGGGCGGCGCTCCACGCGAGTCCGACGTACCACGCCATGTCCCCGGCCTGCGAGACCGCGGCCGACGCGATCCATCCGTGCACCCGATGGTCTCTCCGGAGCGGCGGGAAGACCTCGGTGGTCACGGGCGGGCAGGGACGGCGTGGGCGAAGAAGAAGACGCGGTGCGCGTCGTCACCCTCGGCGGGATTGTCGTGGTACTCCCGGACCAGGTCCTCGACCCGCTCGCTCAGCTCGACGAGCTGGTCGGGCGTCAATGTGAGCCATCTCTCGGTCGCGTACGCCGCCCGCACCCAGGGCTCGCCGAACTCGTGCCGGATGTCGAACCACTGCCGCACCTTGCCGACGTGGTGGGCGAGGTTCGCGTCCTCGGCGGTGGCCGCGACGAGCTCGCCGGCCGGGTCCCCCTGCGCGTCGGCGATCGACCACGAGTACTCCGAGGTGTCGCCGAGCTTCCACCAGCGTTCGCGGCGGTTCCGCGCCAGCTCCGGGGCTTCGGCGATCACGCCCGCGGACGCGAGAACCTTCAGGTGATGGCTGATGTTGCCGACAAGTTCTCCGGTCGCGGCGGCCAGCGCGGAGGCGGTCGCGGGACCGTCGACGGACAGCAGGTCGAGCAGCCGGCGGCGCAGCGGATGGTGCATGGCGGCGAGCACGGACGGCGTCACGGTCCGGCGGTTGGCGGGCGTCATGACGAGCAGAGTACGTCGCACAAGAACTCTTGCACAAGAGTTCTTGCGGACTGCGTTCGGTAGCAGAATCAATCTCCAGCAGACTGGTAGACATAGCCACATCGTGAGATCGGGTCTCACGATGTAGGAATGGGAGTTGATTTGTCAGGCTCTGACGCTGACGCTTGTGGACATGCTCGCTGCCCTCTCCACCCACCTCGTAGGTCGCATTCATGTCGACCTCGGGCGGATGCGCAGCGCCATCTGTTGTCCTTCGATGTTCTGACAGCCACCCTGCCCGGGCCAACGACGGCCCCCTGATCACCCCCGATCACCGCTGGGTGCGCACCGCGCGGAACGCATCGAACCGACGACGCTTCGATCTGCCGCTCGCAGGTGAGCACCTGTCACGAGGACAAGGACACGCCCCCGATGACTGCCGGCGTCACCTCTGCTGCCCGGAAACCGGCCCGCCCCCGCAAAGGCAAGGGCGAAGGCCAGTGGGCACTCGGATACCGCGAGCCGCTCAACAAGAACGAAGAGAACAAGAAGAACGACGACGGCCTGAACGTCCGGGCCCGGATCGAGAACGTCTACGCGCACCGCGGCTTCGACTCGATCGACCCCGCCGACCTGCGCGGCCGGTTCCGCTGGTGGGGTCTGTACACGCAGCGCAAGCCCGGGATCGACGGCGGCAAGACCGCGACGCTCGAGCCGGAGGAGCTGGACGACCGCTACTTCATGATGCGGGTCCGGGTCGAGGGCGGCCAGCTGACCGCCGAGCAGCTCCGGGTGATCGCGGAGATCTCCACGACGTACGCGCGCGACACCGCGGACATCACGGACCGGCAGAACATCCAGCTGCACTGGATCGCGATCGAGGACGTGCCGGCCATCTGGCAGCGGCTCGAGGCGGTCGGCCTGTACACGACCGAGGCCTGCGGTGACGTGCCGCGGGTGGTGATCGCCAGCCCGGTGGCGGGGATCGCCGCGGACGAGATCATCGACCCGACGCCGGCCATCGACGAGATCGTCGAGAAGTACATCGGCTCGAATGAGTTCTCCAACCTGCCGCGCAAGTTCAAGACCGCGCTCACCGGGCACCCGTCGCACGACGTCGTCCCCGAGGTGAACGACATCGCGTTCGTCGGTGTGGTGCACCCCGAGCACGGCCCGGGCTTCGACCTGTGGGTCGGCGGCGGCCTGTCGACGAATCCGATGCTCGCGCAGCGGCTCGGCACCTGGATCCCGCGCGACGAGGTCGCGCAGGCCTGGTGGGGCGTCACCAGCATCTTCCGCGACTACGGCTACCGCCGGCTGCGCAACCGGGCCCGGCTGAAGTTCCTGCTCGCCGACTGGGGTGTGGAGAAGTTCCGCGAGGTGCTCGAGGAGAAGTACCTCAAGCGCAAGCTGATCGACGGCCCGGCGCCCGAGGTGCCGGCCGTCCAGGGCGACCACGTCGGCGTACACAAGCAGAAGGACGGCAAGTACTTCGTCGGCGTCGCGCCGGTCGTCGGCCGGGTCTCGGGTACGTCGCTCGCGCAGGTCGCGGACGTCGTCGCGCGGCACGGGTCGAACCGGATCCGGACGACCGCGCAGCAGAAGCTGCTGGTGCTGGACGTGGAGGAGTCGCAGGTCGACTCGCTCGTCGCCGAGCTGGACGCACTCGGGTACCAGGCGAACCCGTCGGCGTGGCGGCGGAACACGATGGCCTGCACCGGTATCGAGTTCTGCAAGCTGGCGATCGTCGAGACCAAGGCCAAGGCCGCGCAGCTGATCAACGAGCTCGAGGAGCGGATCCCCGAGCTCGACGTACCGATCACGGTGAACGTCAACGGCTGCCCGAACTCCTGCGCCCGGATCCAGGTCGCGGACATCGGCCTGAAGGGCCAGCTGGTCCTCGACGCCGACGGCCACCAGGTGCCCGGCTACCAGGTGCACCTCGGCGGCGGCCTCGGGCTGGACGCCGGGTTCGGCCGCAAGCTCCGCGGCCACAAGGTCACCGCCGACGACCTCACCGACTACGTGGAGCGTGTCACCCAGAACTACCTGAAGGAGCGCAACGAGGGCGAGCGCTTCGCCCAGTGGGTCACCCGAGCGGACGAGGAGGCACTGACATGAGCGAACGTGCGGCGCCCCTCTACTGCCCGTACTGCGGAGACGAGGACCTCAGGCCCTCCGAGGACGGCCATGGCACGTGGGAGTGCCGGCCGTGTGCACGGGTGTTCCAGCTGAAGATGATCGGGTTGCGGGTGACGGTGGAATGAGTGACTTGAAGACGATCGCCGAGGAGGCGAACGAACGGCTCGCCGACGCGTCGGCGGTCGAGGTGCTCGCGTGGGCACGGGAGACGTTCGGCGACGAGCTCGTCGTCACCGCCTCGATGGCCGACGGTGCGCTCCCGCACCTGGCGGCGCAGGCGGCGCCGGGCGTCGACGTCCTGTTCCTGGACACCGGCTACCACTTCGCCGAGACGATCGGGACCCGGGACGCGGTCGCGGCCACGCTGCCGATCCACCTGATCAACGCGACCCCGCGGCAGACGGTCGCGGAGCAGGACGCAGAGTACGGCGAGAAGCTGCACGACCGCGACCCGAACAAGTGCTGCGCGCTGCGCAAGGTCGAGCCGCTGAACCGGTACCTGTCCGGCTACAAGGCCTGGGTCACCGGCATCCGCCGCGAGGAGGCGCCGACGCGGGCCAACACGCCGCTCGTCGAGTACGACGAGAAGCGCGACATGGTGAAGCTCAACCCGATCGCGCCGTGGACGCAGGAGGACCTGGACGGCTACATCCAGGACAACGGCGTACTCGTGAACCTGCTGCAGTACGACGGCTACCCGTCGATCGGCTGCGAGCCGTGCACGCAGCGCGTCGCGCCCGGTGAGGACCCGCGCAGCGGCCGCTGGGCCGGCACCGGCAAGGTGGAATGCGGGTTGCACACATGACCGTCCCGGTAACAAGCACAGTGACTGAGCTCGATGCTCTCGAGAGCGAATCGATCTTCGTGTTCCGCGAGGTGGCGGCGGAGTTCGAGCGGCCGGTGATCCTGTTCTCCGGTGGCAAGGACTCGATCGTCATGCTGCACCTGGCGCGGAAGGCGTTCGCGCCGGCCGGCGTGCCGTTCACGTTGCTGCACGTCGACACCGGCCACAACTTCCCCGAAGTGCTCGAGTACCGTGACGCGGTCGTGCGGCAGCTCGGGCTGCGGCTCGAGGTCGCGAGCGTCGAGGAGTACCTCGCCGACGGCCGGCTGCGCGAGCGCGCGGACGGCACCCGGAACCCGTTGCAGACGGTCCCGTTGCTGGACGCCATCAACGGGCACCGCTTCGACGCGGTGTTCGGCGGCGGCCGCCGCGACGAGGAGCGGGCGCGGGCGAAGGAGCGGATCTTCAGCCTGCGCGACGAGTTCGGGCAGTGGGACCCGCGCAACCAGCGCCCGGAGCTGTGGTCGCTGTACAACGGCAAGCACCGCCCGGGTGAGCACGTCCGGGTGTTCCCGCTGTCGAACTGGACCGAGCTGGACGTCTGGAACTACATCGAGCGCGAGGGCATCGAGCTGCCGAGCATCTACTACGCGCACGAGCGGGACGTGTTCGAGCGCGACGGCATGCTGCTGGCCGTCGGCCCGTACTCGCAGCCCCGCGACGGCGAAACGGTTGCCAAGCGCATCGTTCGGTACCGGACCGTCGGCGACATGTCCTGCACCGGCGCGGTGGCCAGCGGCGCCTCGTCCGCGGCCGAGGTGGTCGTCGAGGTCGCCGCGAGCGAACTGACCGAGCGCGGCGCGACCCGGGCCGACGACCGCGTCAGCGAGGCCGCGATGGAAGACCGCAAGCGAGAGGGGTACTTCTGATGAGCACTCCGACAGAGCGGCTCGCCCAGCGCGGCCTGCTGCGGCTCGCGACCGCGGGCTCGGTCGACGACGGGAAGTCGACGCTGGTCGGCCGGCTGCTGCACGACTGCAAGGCGATCCTCGCCGACCAGATCGCGCACGTGAAGACCGTGTCCGAGGCGCGCGGCGGTGACTTCGACTTCGCGCTGCTCACCGACGGCCTGCGGGCCGAGCGGGAGCAGGGCATCACGATCGACGTCGCCTACCGGTACTTCGCCACCGACAAGCGGTCGTTCATCCTGGCCGACTGCCCCGGGCACGTGCAGTACACCCGCAACACCGTGACCGGCGCCTCCACCGCCGACGTCGTCATCATCCTGGTCGACGCCCGCCACGGCGTCCTCGAGCAGACCCGCCGGCACCTCGCCGTCGCCGGCCTGCTCCGGGTCCCGCACGTCGTCCTCGCGGTCAACAAGATCGACCTGGTCGGCTACGACGAGGCCGTGTACACCAAGATCGCCAAGGACGTCGGCGAGGTCGCCGACCAGCTCGGCATCGCCGACCTGCAAGCCATCCCGGTGTCCGCGCTCGCCGGCGACAACGTCGTCGAGCGGTCCGCCGAGACCGCCTGGTACGACGGGCCGACCCTGCTCGAGCTCCTGGAGAACGCGACCGGCCGCACCGACACCTCGACGCAACCGCTGCGCTTCCCGGTGCAGTACGTGATCCGGCCGCAGACCGACGACGAGTACCGCGACTACCGCGGCTACACCGGCACTGTTGCCTCCGGCACGGTCACGGTCGGCGACCCGGTCATCGTGCTGCCCGCGGGCCGCCGTACGTCGATCGCCGGTATCGACCGCCCGGTCGTCACCGCCACCTCGACCGCGGTGGCCGAGCGGCCGTCCGCGGTCGCCGGCGAGGCGGTCACCGTCCGGCTCGCCGACGACATCGACGTCGCTCGCGGCTCGGTGATCGTGGCCGCCGAGGCCTCCCCCGGCACCCGCCGGGAACTGGCCGCCACCGTCAGCTGGCTGTCCGACCGGCCGCTGACGGTCGGAGCCCGAGTGCTGATCAAGCACACCACGACGACCGCGCAGGCGATCGTCACCAAGATCACCGGGGCGCTGGACCTCGACACGCTCGGCGTCATCGATGCCACCGAGCTGGGCCTCAACGACATCGGCAAGGTGCAGCTCAAGGTCGCCGCACCGCTGGCCGCCGATCCGTACTCCAGCAACGCCATCACCGGATCGTTCCTGCTGATCGACGCCCACGACGGGTGGACACTCGCAGCCGGCATGATCGACGACGAAGAAGGGGAACTGCTGTGACTGCTCCAGCGCTCGTGATCCTCGCCCACGGCAGCCGCGACCCGCGTTCGGCCGCCACCGTCCACTCGCTCGTCACGTGCCTGCGCGGGATGCGGGACGACCTGCGGATCGAAGCCTCCTTCCTCGACCACTGCCCGCCCACGCCGTACCAGGTGATCGGCAAGCTCGCCGCCGAGGGCGTCGAAGAGGTCGTCGTCCTCCCGCTGCTGCTGTCGTCGGCGTACCACGCCAAGATCGACGTACCGGCCGTCGTCGACGAGGCCCGGACCCGGTTCCCGAACCTGCGGATCATCGCCTCCGACGTGCTCGGGTACGACGACACGCTGCTCGACGTCCTCGACCGCCGGATGCGCGCGGAGCTGAAGGACGGCCGGGTACGGGAGCTGGACGCGATGGTGCTGGCCTGCGCCGGTTCCAGCGATTCGCACGCGAACGCGAGCGTGACCCGCCTCGCGCGGCTGTGGGGCCAGCGTCACAAGCTGCCGGTGACCGCCGCGTTCGTCGCTGCCGCATCCCCGTCTCCCGCCGAGGCGGTGCTCCAATGGCGCCTGGAGGGTCGCCGCCACGTGGCGGTCGGCTCGCTGTTCCTCGCGCCCGGGGTGCTCCCGGACCAGGCCGAAACCACCTCACGCCGGGCCGGCGCGGTCGCCGTGTCCGCGCCGCTGGGCGTGAGCGCCGAGGTGGCCCGGCTGGTCCTGCTCCGCTACGGCGTGGCCGGCCTGGACCTGCTCACCCTCGAGCCGGCCCCGCGCCCGGTCATCGCCCGCCCGGAGCTCGTCCGGACGGCCTAGAACCGGTGCGGGTCGACGAAGGAGACGTCAGTGGAGGGCGTCTCCTTCGTCGTGATCTGCGCCAGCAGCTCGCCGAGACCGGCGCAGTGCTTGAAGCCGTGCCCGCTGTCGCCGCCGGCGATCACCACGCGCTCGTCGTACCGCCCGGCCAGGAACTGCCCGTCGGGCGAGTCCGTGACCATGCACGGCATCACCTTCACCGGCTCGGGGTCGAGCTCCGGGAAGTGCTGCGCGATCGCGGCGGACAGCTCGGCGATGTCCTTGCGCGGGTGGATGTAGCGGTCGAGCTCGTCGGGGTCGACATCCCGGTCGCGCTCGGCGCCGTCGAGGCCGACCTTCACGAGGAAGTCCTCGTCGGACCCGTGCCCCCACAGTCCGCGGCCGTCGGCGAACTCCCAGATGAACGACGGGAAGTTCCGCAGCTGGAACGCCTCCGCGGCCGGATCCTTCGGCTGGAACCAGAACAACGGCGTCCGGCGCGGTGACAGCGGCAGCCCCGGGACGAGCTTGCTCAGCCAGGCGCCGGTGCTGACGACGACCTGCTCGGCGGTGATGCTGGTCGTCGGCGTCCGCACCGTCACCCCGTCCGGGCGGACGTCGATCGCCGTCACCATCGTGTGCGGATAGACGGTCGCCCCCAACCGCTGAGCCTCCGCGACGTGTGCTCGTACGGCCGGCTCCGCGTAGCAGATCCCCGCGTCCGGATCCCAGACGGCGATGTCGTCGTCCGCGAGTGCGTACTGCGGGAAGCGCTCGGCCAGCTCGTCGTGCGAGAGATCCGTCGTCCGTGCGCCCGCGGCCCGCCGGGCACCGGTCACCGGGCGGCTCGCCGGAGCGCCGACGTTCAGCGAGCCGGTCTGGCGGACGTACGTCTCGCCGGTCCGCTCCCCCAGCTCGGTCCACAACGCCAGCGACGTCCGCGCGATCGCGGTCAGCCCGGGATGCTCCATACACGCCACGCGGAACAGCCGCGTCGTCCCGTGCGACGAGCCGAACGCGTGCCCGATCGCCTGCCGCTCGATCCCGACCACGTCGACCCCGCGCGCCGCCAGCCGCCACAGCGCCGCCGACCCGAACGCACCCAACCCGACGACCACCACGTCCGCCCGCAGACTCGTCATGCGGTCACCCTATGACCCGACCGACGGTCGGGCCGGGGAGTTCTCAGAGACCGACCATCGCCATGCCTGCGGGGTTGTAGCGGTCGCCTTGGACGCCGACGCGGGCGGCCAGTGCATCGAGGTCGGCGATCTCGTCGGCCGACAGCGCGATCCCGGTCGCGCCGGTGTTCTCGTCCACCCGGCCGCGGCGACGGGTGCCGGGAATCGGAACGATCCACGGCTGCTGGGCGAGCAGCCAGGCCAGCGCCACCTGCCCCGGCGTACAGCCCTTCGGCTCCGCGAGGGACCGGACGTAGCTCACCAGGGCCTCGTTGGCGCTCAGGTTGCCGGCCTCGAACCGCGGCACCCTGGTGCGGATGTCGCCGGCGGTGAACTCGGTCGACGTACCGACCGTGCCGGTCAGGAAGCCCTTGCCCAGCGGACTGAACGGCACGAACCCGATGCCGAGTTCGGCACACGTGGGCAGCACCTCCGGCTCGGGGTCTCGGGTCCACAGCGAGTACTCGCTCTGCACGGCCGTGACGGGATGTACGGCGTGGGCCCGGCGGATCGTCGCGGCGCCCGCTTCGGACAGGCCGAAGTGACGCACCTTCCCGGCCCGCACCAGCTCGGCGACCGCCCCGGCGACGTCCTCGATCGGCACCTCGGGATCCACCCGGTGCTGGTAAAAGAGGTCGATGACGTCGATCCCGAGCCGTTGCAGGGACTCGTCCGCGACCCGCCGGATCTGCTCCGGGCGCGAGTTCGTCCCGACCATCTTGCCGTCCTGGATGTCCCACCCGAACTTGGTCGCGATCACCACCTGGTCGCGCATCGGCGCCAGTGCCTCGCCGACCAGTTCCTCGTTGACGTACGGCCCGTACACCTCGGCGGTGTCGAAGAAGGTGACGCCGGCGTGCTCGACGGCGTACCGGATCACGCCGATCATGTCGTCGCGGTCACCGGGGTTGGGGCCGTAGCTCTGCGACATGCCCATGCAGCCGAGACCGACCGCGGACACCTGCAGACCTTGACCGAGCGTACGCACATGCATGGTGTCTCCTCAGGCCGGATGCTGTTGGCTTCACCGTAGGAGTGGAGGCCCACCGGCAGGGAGACCCTCTCGGTCCAGGTACTGGCAGTGCCTCTCGGCGATAGCGTGATATCTTGCTAGCTATGGCGAAGGACGCGACCAAGAACATCCTGCTCCGGCTCGACCCGGAGCTCGCCGACCGGCTGCAGACCGTGGCCGCGGTGGAGGGTCGCTCGGTGTCGGACGTGGCGCGCGAGGCGATCGCGGCGCTGGTGGACCAGCGCCGTCAGGACGACCGGTTCAGCGCGCTGCTCGAGGAGAACCTCGTGCGGCACGAGGAGTCGTTACGCCGGCTGCGCGGGGACGACTGATGCGCCACCTCGGGCGGTACGACGTTCTCGCCGTCGCCGCGCGCGTGCTGCGCTGCGCCTCCGACGACGTCGTACGGCGGTCGGACCTCGACGCGATCGACCGGGTGCTGGACGACGTACGGGCGACCGGCGGGCTGGCCGAGGCGGCGGGGGCACTGCTCGCCGGGCTGGTGCGGGCCCGACCGTTCGACGGGGCCAACCGGGTCGTGGCGGTGGCCGTGGTGCTGCAGTTCGTGTCGCTGAACCGGGCCGACCTGCAGCTCGAGCCGGTGACCGACGTGGACGAGTTCCTCGACCGCATCGCAGCGGGCGAGGCCGGCAGCGACGAGGCCGCGGCCTTCGTCCGCAGCCGGCTCGAGCATCACCCGGTCACGCCCGAGGACCTGCAGGAGCACCTGCAGATCGAGTTGCTCGACGGTCTCGGTGACCTGCTACAGGACTGGTGGAGGGGAGATCCGATGTACGAGCAGTTCAGCGAAGCGGCGCGGCACGTGATCGTGCTGGCCCAGGAGGAGGCGCGCAGCCTCGACCATGTGTACGTCGGCACCGAGCATCTGCTGCTCGGGCTGATCACGTCGGGCCAGGGCGTCGCGGCGCGCGTGCTCGCCGACCTGGGGATCACCGCGCCGGCGGTGCGGGACCTGGTCGTGGAGATCATCGGCCGCGGCCGCAGCGGGGCGTCCGCCGGAGCGATCCCCTTCACGCCGCGCGCCAAGAGCACCTTCGAGTTCGCCTGGGGCGAGGCGCGGGCCCGCGGCGCGGAGCAGGTCGGGCCGGAGCACCTGCTGCTCGGCGTCCTCCATGACGGCGACGGCGTCGGCGGGCAGATCATCACCAAGCTCGCCGAGAGCACCGACGAGGTCCGCCGCAAGCTCGAGAAGCGGATGAACTGGCGGCAGCGGTCGGAGTCACTCGTCACCGGCATGCTGGCCGAGGACCCCGGCAACACCTGGACGACGTACGGCCGCCGGCATCACCTGCTCGCGGAGCTCAACGCCGTCCTCGACGAGAACGAACGCCTCCACGAGCAGGTGGCCATGCTCCGCGAACTGCTCCGGCGCCACCACATCGACCCCGACGGCTGAGCAGCTCACCGCCCCTGACTCAGGTCGCGGCGAGCCGCTTCTTCTCCTTGGCGACGTCGAAATCGGCCGCCGGCCATTGCGGGTTCAGCTCCGCGAGGGTCTCGAGGAGGATCGTCGTGACGGCCCAGTTGCGGTACCACTTGCGGTCGCTCGGGACGACGTACCAGGGCGCGTCCGACGTGTTACAGCGCTCGATCGCGGCGTGGTACGCGTCCATGTAGTCGGGCCACAGCTGCCGCTCGTCGACATCGCCGGGGTTGTACTTCCAGTGCTTGGTCGGGTCGTCGAGCCGGGCCTGCAGCCGGACCCGCTGCTCCTGCGGCGAGATGTGCAGGTAGCACTTCACGATCGTCACGCCGCTCGCGGTCAGCTCAGCCTCGAAGTCGTTGATCTGGTCGTACCGCCGGGTCCACACGTTCGGCGTGACCAGCTCGCGCACCCGGGCGATCAGCACGTCCTCGTAGTGCGACCGGTCCAAGATCCCGATCATCCCCTGGTCCGGCACCGCCTGCCGGATCCGCCACAGGAACCCGCGGCGCTTCTCGGCCGGCGTCGGCGCCTTGAACGACGTGATCTTCAGGCCCTGCGGGTCCATCAGCCCCGCGCCGTGCCGGATCACCCCGCCCTTGCCGGAGGTGTCCATCCCCTGCAGCACCAGCAGGACGCTCCGCTCACCGCCGGTGCGTCCCTCGGCGAACAGCCGCTCCTGCCAGTCCGAGACCTCGGCGCCGAGGTTCTCCAGCGCGAGCTTGCCGTCGTCCTTGGTGCCGCTGAACCCCGGCGTCGCGCGGGTGTCGTAGGTCGTCAGGTCCACTTCGCCGACCGGCACCCGCAGCTGCTCCCGCAGTCCCCCATCGGCCGCCTTCTGGCCCTTCTTCTGCTTCGCCATCTGCTCATCCTGCCTCATCGGATCCCGAGATCGGCGGACGTTCACCGGCTTCCGGCACGACGTTGCCGCCGGCGGCGCAGCAGCACCAGCTCGACGACCACGACGACGACTGCGCTGATCGCCAGCGAGGCGAGGCTCCACATCATGCCGCCGAGCAAGGACAGGCAGTCCCCGCCACCGGCGGGGCAGTCGGTGGCGTCGTAGTACGCCGTGCCGACGCCGAGCGCGATCAACATCAGGACCGTGGCCGCGCACAGATAACCGGCCGCGCGGACCAGCCATCGCCCGCCGCCCGCATCCGCATCGGCCCGGGAACGCGACGGTTGCACAGCGGTAGCGATCACCAAGAGGGCGGCGAGACCTACAGCTGCGACGAAGATCATGAACTCGCCTTCGTCGCGGTTCCAGATGAAGCGGAAGCCATCGTCGGTCGACGCACGCCAGACCAGCCAGGCGAAGAAGACCGCCAGGACAACGCCTACGCCGAGCCGGACCGTACGCATGCCCTCAGGGAATCATGCGGCACGGGCCAACGCGATCAACCTCGACAGGGCGCGCAGGTACTTCTTGCGATAGCCGCCCTTCAGCATCTCGGCCGAGAACAGCTGGTCGAGCGGGACGCCGCCGGCGAGCAGCGGCAGGTTCCGGTCGTACATCCGGTCGGCCAGCACCACGATCCGCAACGCCACGTTCTCGTCGGTCAGCGGCCGGACGTCGGTGATCGCGACGGTCTCGACCCCGTCCAGCAGCGCGCCGTACTTGCTCGGGTGCAGCTCGGCCAGGTGCCGGTGCAGGTCGACGAAATGGTCGCAGGACGCGTTCGCCCGGAGCGTGGCCTCCTGCTCGACCTTCTCGTCCGGCCACGGGTCCGGCGCCACCGGGAGACCGCGATGCCGGTAGTCCGGGCCGTCCACCCGCCGTACGTCGAACCGGGCGGCGAGACTCTGGATCTCGCGGAGGAAATCGACCGCTTGGAACCGGCCTTCGCCGAGCTTGTCGGGCAGCGTGTTCGAGGTGGCGGCGAGCTCCACGCCTGCCTCGACCAGTTGACCCAGCAGCCGGGAGATCAGCATCGTGTCGCCGGGATCGTCGAGCTCGAACTCGTCGATGCAGATCAGCCGGTACGACGACAGCACCTCGACCGCGGTGCGCAATCCGAGCGCGCCGACCAGGTTGGTGAGCTCGACGAACGTGCAGTACATCTTCGGGCCGGCCGCCTCGTGCCACAGCGATGCGAGGAGATGAGTCTTGCCGACGCCGAATCCGCCGTCCAGATAGATGCCCGGTTTGCCTGGGGCTGCCGGGGCGGGCCGGAACCGGGACCAGAGGGAACGGGCCGGAGCGGGCCGGGGCGTTGCAAGGTACGCGGCGCGTTCGGTCAGGACGGTCAGCACCTCGGCCTGGGACGGCTCCTCCGGGTCCGGGCGATACGTGCTGAACCTGACGTCCGCGAATCGCGGCGGCGGCACACACTCCGACAACAACCGATCCGAACTCACGACCGGCGTCCGCTCACTCAACCGCACCACCATGCGCCCCACCCTAAGCCAGGCCAAGGAGTGGAAAGCCTCGTGTGACCCTGACGCGTTCGCCGTAGGCTCCGGCGCATGACTGACAACTGGCTGCGGCCCCTTGGTTCCACCGGTCTGACCGTTTCGGCCGTCTGTGCGGGCGGCAGCGGCATCGCGGGGATGCCCGCGGTGTTCGGGTACGACGTCACCTCGCAGGAGGCGATCGACCTGGTACTGCGGGTGTTCGACAGCCCGCTCACCTGGATCGACACCTCCAACGGGTACGGCGACGGTGCCAGCGAGACCCGGATCGGCCAGGCGATCCGGGAGTACGGCGGGCTGCCGTCCGGCTTTCTCGTCGCGACGAAGGTGGACGCGAAGGACGGCGACTACTCGGGCGCGCGAGTCCGGGCGAGTGTTGCCGAGAGCAAGGAACGGCTGGGGCTGGACGAGCTGCCACTGGTGTACCTGCACGATCCGGAGGCCCATGACTTCGAGTCGATGCGGGATGCCGTGGACACCTTGATGCAACTGCGTGCCGACGGGGAGATCGGGCACGTCGGGCTCGCGGGCGGCGACACCCGGGAGCTGTCCCGCTACCTCGATCTCGGCGGTTTCGAGGTACTGCTCGTGCACAACCGGTGGAGCCTCGTCGACCACTCGGCCGGCAGGATCTTCGAGCGCGCCCGTTCGGAAGGCATCGCGGTGGTGAACGCCGCGATCTACGGCGGCGGGATTCTCGCCAACCCGGCCGGCGCCACGAAGTACGCCTACCGTGAGGCGCCGCCCGCGCTGCTCGAGGCGGTGGCGGAGCTGGACAAGGCGTGCGGCGAGTACGGGATCGACCTCGCGACGGCCGCGCTCCGGCACTCGATGGACGACCCGGGCATCGCCGGGACGGTCGTCGGCATTACCAAGCCGGCCCGCGTCGACGCGCTGCTCGCGGCCCGCGATGCGGACCTGCCCCAGGAGTTGCTTAACCGGTTAGGTAGCCTGTTGCCGAGCAAGCAGTACTGGGTGGAGAAGGAGACGACGTGACGAACGGCTTCCCGAGCGGATTCACGTGGGGCGCGGCGACCGCGTCGTACCAGGTCGAGGGCGCGGTCGCCGCGGACGGGCGGGGTCCGAGCATCTGGGACACGTTCGCTCACACGCCGGGCCGGATCGCGGACGGCACCAACGGTGATGTGGCGGACGACCACTACCACCGGTTCGCCGAGGACATCCGGCTGCTGGCGGACCTCGGGCTGAACGCGTACCGCTTCTCGATCGCCTGGCCGCGGATCGTCCCGGACGGGTCCGGCTCGGTGAACGCCGCCGGACTGGACTTCTACCGGCGGCTCGCCGAGACATGTCTAGCGAACGGCGTCACGCCGTACGCGACGCTCTACCACTGGGACCTGCCGCAGCCGCTGGAGGACGCCGGCGGCTGGCTGGTGCGCGACACGGCCGAGCGATTCCGCGACTACGCCGCCGTCACGCACGACGCACTGTCGGACGTGGTCAAGCACTGGATGACGCTGAACGAGCCGTGGTGCTCGGCGTTCCTCGGGTACGGCAACGGCGAGCACGCGCCGGGGCGGACCGAGGGCGCCGGGGCGTTGAAGGCTGTGCATCACTTGTTGCTCGGTCACGGGCTGGCGCTCGACGCGATCCGGTCCGAGGGCGGGACGTACGGGATCGCGTTGAACCCGGCGCCGATCCACGCCGCGACCGACTCCCCTGCTGATCGCGACGCTGCCCGCCGGATCGACGGGCTGCGGAACCGGCTGTTCCTGGAGCCGTTGCTGTCCGGCGCGTACCCGGCCGACGTACTGGAAGACACCGGGACGACCGCGTGGTTCGCTGAGCAGTCCGCCGACCTCCCGGTGATCTCGGCGCCGCTCGACTTCATCGGTGTCAACTACTACTGCCCGACCACTGTCGCCGCGCCGGACGGGGCGATCTCGTCGCCGGTCGCATCCACGCAACCCGGCAGTGAGAACGTTGTTGCCGTCGACACCGGTCTCCCGGTCACCCAGATGGGCTGGCCGATCCAGGCGAGCGGGCTGCGCGACATCCTCGTGACGATCAACAAGATGGCGCCGGGCCTGCCGTTGTACGTGACCGAGAACGGGTCGGCGTACCCGGACTTCGTGAACGCCGACGGCGCGGTCGAGGACGACGAGCGCCTCGACTACCTCCAGCAACACGTCGCCGTCTGCCAAGACCTGGTCACCGAAGGCTTCCCGCTCAAGGGCTACTTCGCCTGGTCACTCCTGGACAACTTCGAATGGTCCTGGGGCTACAGCCGCCGCTTCGGCATCGTGTACGTCGACTACGCAACCCAGCAACGCATCGTCAAGAAGAGCGGCCGCTGGCTGGAGAACTTCCTCACTCACGACTGACGTCCCCGCCAGCACTCCCTCCAACTCCAACCACGGCATGTCGCGCCCCTGAGGCTGCGACCGCCGCACTCACGCACGCGGACCGCCAGCACTCGCTAACCCCACCGAACCACGGCGTGTCGCGTACCCGAGGCCCCCAACCGCCCGGTTGCTGAGTGACCCACGTCCGCCGTCCGGATCTGCAGGCCATCACAATCGGCCAGAAAGGCCCCCAGCCCGCGTAGGACCAGTGGTCTGGGGCCGATTGTGTTGGCCTGGCGGTCCGCATCCTCGACGCACCGACCACCGCACTCACACCCGCGGACCCCCAGCACTCACTAAACCCACCGAACCACGGCGTGTCGCGTCCCCAGGGCCCCGAACCGCCCGGTTACTGAGTGACCCACGTCCGCCCTCGGGATCTGCAGGCCAGCACGACCCTCGAAGAAGCCGGGACCCGCCTGGTCAGGCTCGTGCGTTTGGTGGGGGTTAGTTGCTGTGGAGTACCAGGGAGGCGGCGCCCAGCGCCGCGGCGCTCGGGCCTAGCTTGGAGAGCCCTACACGGGTCGGGCGCATGGCCCGGCCGTAGGAGAGGCGGTTGATCTCCTGGGCCGCGACGCAGGCGTAGATGTCGCCGGCCTCACTGAAACCGGGACCGGCCAGGATGATCTGGTCAAGGTCGAGCAGGTTGGTGATGGAGAGCAGCGCCTTCGCCAGGTACGTCGCGGACTCCTCGATCAACTCCAGGCACCGCGCATCCCCGCCCGCGGCCAGCCGCGCGATCTTGGCAAAGTCGGAGCGGGCCGAGAGTTGGCGACCGCGCAGACCGAGCTTGTCGGCCAGCGCCGCGTCCTCACCGGCCCGCGCGACCACCGCCGCGGGGGCCGCCAGACTCTCCAGGCAGCCCTGCCTGCCGCACAAGCACATCGCCCTCCCTCGGAGCGAACTTTGGTACACAACGCGTAAGGAAGTGGCAGTGGTTGACCTCAATCATTCTTGAGGTTCTAGCGTGACGGTTGTGAAAGCGATCAGATTGCATGCATTCGGTCCGGCGGAGAACCTGGTGTACGAGGAGGTGCCGGATCCCGTTGCGGGCAGCGGCATGGTGCTCGTCGAGGTGGAGGCGGCCGGGGTCCATCTCGTCGACACGATGATCCGCGCCGGCACGAACGACGACAGCCCGATCCCGGTGCCTTCGTTGCCGACCGTACCGGGCCGCGAGGTGGCGGGCCGGGTCAGCGCGGTCGGCCCGGATGTCGACCCGTCGTGGATCGGCAAGCGGGTCGTGGTCCATCTCGGGATGGTGCCGGGCGGGTACGCCGAACGCGCGGTGGCGAAGGTCGAGTCACTGTACGAACTGGCGGACCACGTCGACGCCGCACAGGCGGTCGCCGCGATCGGCACCGGCCGGACCACCGCCGGAATCCTCAACCAGGCGCATCTCACCGCGGACGACGTCGTACTCGTCACCTCCGCGGCGGGCGGAATCGGCAGCTACCTGATCCAGTCGGCGCGCAACGCCGGCGCGGTGGCGATCGGCCAGGCCGGCGGCCCGTCGAAGGTGGAAACGGTCCGCTCGCTCGGAGCGCAGTTCGCCATCGACTACCGCGACCCGGATTGGGCCACAACACTGAAGTCCGAACTCGGCGACCGCGAGATCACCCTGCTCCTCGACGGCGTCGGCGGCCCCAACGGCCAGCAAGCCTTCAACCTCCTCGGCACCGGCGGCCGAGCCCTGATGTTCGGCTGGTCCGGCGGCGGCCCCATCGAGTTCACCCACGAAGACCTGATGACCCGAGGCCTGACCGCCGGCTGGGCAATCGGCGCCAAACTGACCCGCCACCTCCGAGCCCTCGAATCAGCCGCCCTGGAAGAAACCACCACCGGCCGCTGGAAGGCCCTCACCACAACCTTCCCCCTGTCCGAAGCCGCAGCCGCCCACAAGTCCCTGGAAACCCGAGCCACCATCGGCAAGGTCGTCCTGCTCACAGAGGGAAGTCACACTTCCACGGCGCATCCAACTCCTTCGGATCAGCCCCGGTCCGCCTGACGGCGTCATCAACCTCGTCGATCGTCGCGACGAACTCGTCGTGCACGATCGACAGGTTGCCGTCCCAGAGGTCGTCGGCGTTGGCCAGCAGCTCGCGACGTACGTCGAACGCCCGGATCCTGAAGTTCCCGGCCTTCAGCGGAATCACCCAGGCCCACGACTCGTTGTCTGCGGAACCACAAACCCTCCGAGCGGCGACGATCGACTTCCACATCAGAAGCCTGTTCCTCGCCCGAATCTGCATCATCGGCCTGAAGAGCCGGGTAGGTACTCGGACAACCAGGCCCACTCGCCGCCACGACCGATCAGCCGGGACAGGCCGACCTCGAGACACCGATCGAGCGAGCCCTCCTCGGCACGAACGAAGACACCGTCGCCGAGCGCCGGTCCCGACACGACCAAGGTCCACGGCCGACCATGTTCCGCGAGCCTCTCGTGGTCAATCGCCACCTTTGCGGACGCTCCGGCCTCACCCGGTCGGGTCCACAACTCCACTATGTCCACCTACCCTCCGATCAGGACACGCTCAATCCCCATCCGCGGCTTCCAACAGCCGGATTCTCTCCTCGTCGGCTGCCATCACCGACCGCATCCGTACGGCGATCGCCGCAGCCTTCTCCCGCACCTGCTCCGCCGTCAACAGATCCGACGGCGTCTCCCCCGGACTCTCCCAGAAATCGTTCGCCACGATGAACAGATCCTGCGCAACCTCGAATCGCTCGACCGACTCGAACGACCCAGGCGTGTATTTGAAGAGCGGCAGACACAACCGCATGAACTCACCCGCCGACAATCGTCCCTCGGCCACCGCGTCCGCCAGCACGAGAAACGGCGCCAATCCCTTCACCGGCACTCTCCGATCGACTGCCGACGTCTCATGCCAAGCTCTCGCCAGGATCCTCTGCACGGCTTTCTCGTAAGCGGATCCGTTGCTCGTCCTCTGTCATCAACGTTCTCAACCGTACGGCGATCTCCGCGACCTTCGCTCGGACCTCGGCGGCCGTCAAGTGGTCCGGCGGCGGGTCTCCTGCACCGTCCCAGTACTCGTCCGACACGAAGAACAGGTCCCGCGCCGCGACAAACTCCTCACGCGACAAGAAGTGACAATGCGAAAACTGGAACAACGGCCGGCACAACACCTTGAACTCCCGCGCCGACAACCGCCCCTCCGCCACCGCCTCCGCCAACGACACAAAGCTCTCCGCTTCCCGCATCACACCTCCACCAGCGAACGCATCCGTACGGCGATCGCCGCAGCCTTCTCCCGCACCTGCTCCGCCGTCAGCAAATCCGACGGCGTCTCCCCAGGACTCTCCCAGTAGTCGTCCGCCACAAAGAACAGATCCTGCGCGGCCCGAAACCGCTCCTGCGATTCGAACGACCCTGGCGTGTTCGAGAACAACGGCAGACACAACCGCATGAACTCCCCCGCCGCCAACCGCCCCTCCGCCACCGCCTCCGCCAACACGAGAAACGGCGCCAAGTCCTTCACCACAACTCGCCGAGCGTGAGCGCATTGCCGAGGGCGGCCGAGGCTGCCGTCAGAGCGGCCTGGTCAACGGCCGCCGGATTCCCGCGGGCAAAGGGCTTCCAGCCGGGGAAGAAGGTGCCCTCCGCCCAGTGGACGGGCTGGGTTCGGCCGAACGCGGCATGGAACTTGTCCAGGACCCTCGCTGGAAGCTCAGCCGACAGGAACGGAAGGCTGGCGATCGGAGCGCCTGTGCGCAGAGCGCTCGGAGTCGGCAGAGTCTCCTCGACGGCGATCGCTCCATAGACCGCTCCGGTGCGCCCGGCGAGCTCCCGCAGTACGTTCGTCGCCCAACCAGCCAGCCTGTACGCCGCATTCCGGTCCTGCGTCTTCCAAAGGTTCTCCGGCACTCCCAGCGCGTCGGCCGACACCGAGACTGCCACCGGATGCGCCTCCCCGTCCGTCCCGAACAGGTGTTCCACGACCACCGTGCCCAGGCGCCCGCCGCGATACCCGGCCTTCAACGAGCGCGAGACCGGATCCCCTCCGTGCAGCATCGACTCGAGCTCCACAGGCCCGAGCCGCACGGTCGAGCGGTCCTCCAGATCCTGCACCATCCCGAACCGCCGCCCACGCGGCGCCACCTCGACCACGCCCGACGGCACAAGCCCCAATTCACCCACGGTGTCACAGGCTCGTCCGAAGGTCAGTTCCTCGTTCTCGGCCACCCACACCGCGATCGTCAGATGCGGCGGATCCGGGTACAGCGCATCCATGGTCACTCGCCCAATAGTCGCAGCATCCGAGTCTCCAACGATCCGTCGGTCTGCAACAACGCGGACCAGACCGCCCGGTCGTCGACGAATGCCGAGAAAGTCCTCCCGATACGCCACCGCCAGCACTTCACCACAGCAGCACACGAGACTCAGGAGCTCCTTGGGGCGTACATGATGACGAGGACGCCCAGGAGGCAGATGGTGGCGCCGAGGAGGTCGTAGCGGTCGGGTTTGAAGTGGTCGACGAGGACGCCCCAGGCGAGGGAGCCGGCGACGAAGATGCCGCCGTAGGCGGCGAGGATTCGGCCGAAGTGGGGGTCGGGCTGGAAGGTGGCGACGAAGCCGTAGGCGCCTAGGGCAACTATTCCGCCGGCGATCCAGAGGAGGCCGCGGTGTTCGCGCCAGCCTTGCCAGATCAGCCAGGCGCCGCCGATCTCGGCGACGGCCGCGAGGACGAAGAGGGCGACGGACTTCAGGACCGTCACGGGGCGATCTCCGGGAACGGGATCGGGCAGTCGGGGTTGCCGGCGCAGGTTTCGAGGTCTTCGCAACCGGCGGCGACGGCGGCTCGGAGGGTTTCGGCGATCACGGTGAGGTCGGCGAGCTTGGCTTCCACGTCGGCCAGTTTCCCGCGGGCGCGGGCCTGGAGGCCGGCTCCCTCGCCGCGCCGGTGGCGATGGCGGGCGGTGTCGAGCAGGTCGGACACCTCGGCGAGCGTGAATCCGAGGCGTTGCGCGGCCTTGATCACGCGCAGGGTGGTGACCGCGTCGTCCGGGTAGATGCGGTGGCCGCCGAGGGTTCGGGACGGCTCGTCGAGCAGGCCGCGGCGTTCGTAGTACCGCAGGGTCTGCAGGTTCACCCCGGCGGCCGCGGCCACCTCGCTCGATCTCATGACAGGAAGCCGTCGAGTACGGCGGTCTGGGTCGGCGGGACCGTGACACGGAGGCGAAGTTCGAGCGTGAAGGTGAAGAACGAACAGCACTCGGTCTCGCGGGCGGTGAGGTCCTCGACCGTGGCCAGCGACTCCGGATCCAGCGTCAGGTCGAGCGTCTGCGGGTCCACGCGCTCGGCGCGCAGCAGGTGGTCGGCGAACAACTGGTCGAACTCGGCGACGCGGAACGGCCGCTCCGCGGTGGGCAATGTGCAGAACTGCGAGATCTCGTCCATGGATCGACGGTAAACCTGTACCCAGGTACCGGATGCAACTACTGCAGCCAAGTCAGCGTGAATTGCACCGCGCCGAACCCGACCCGGTCCCCCGGCCGGACCCGCACGGTGGTCGTGATGCGGAGGTCGTTGACGCAAGTCCCGTTCATGGAGCCGAGGTCGCGGAGCATCCAACCGTCGTCGACGTACCGCAGCTCGGCATGGGCCCGCGACACGGACTCGTCGGGCAGGCGGAGCGTCGCGCCAGGACCCCGGCCGATCCGCACGGTCGGTGAGCCGGGCGCGGGCAGGGCAAGCGCAGGCAGAGGAGAGGCATCCGTACGGCGGACCAGGCTGAGGCGAGGCAGCGCGCCGGTCGGGATACGGGCGGCTCGTAGGCGCGGGATGCGGGCGCGGAGGTCGCGCAACCAGGTGGCGGCGCCCCGGTCGCCGCCTGGGAGGTCGCGGACGGCGTCGGCGAGTTCGCCGCGGCTCTGGGCGCGGAGGACGAAGTTCATCCGGCGGATGAACGTGTCGTGGGACAGGCGGCCGGAGCCGGCGCCGTCGCGGAGGATCGCCAGGGCACGGTCGCGGTCGGCGTCCGACGGACGCGTCCACGGCACCCCAACCGAGCTCATGGGCAGATTGTCCGTGGCCACCGGTTCACTGTCCACCGCGGCCCATCACGGCACCGTGACAGCCGGTTCCTGGAGACTGTCCGTGCGGTGGGACAGAATGACGGGATGCGACTGCCTGTGATGCCGCCGGTCAAGCCGATGCTCGCCAAGCCGGTGAAGGAGATCCCGCGCGGTGAGATGTCCTACGAGCCGAAGTGGGACGGCTTCCGGTCGATCATCTTCCGCGACGGCGACGAGGTGGAGATCGGCAGCCGGAACGAGAAGCCGATGACGCGCTACTTCCCCGAGCTGGTCGAGGCGGTGAAGGCCAACCTCCCGGAGCGCTGCGCGATCGACGGCGAGATCATCGTGATCGGCGCGTCCGGCGACCGCCTGGACTTCGAGGTGCTGCAGCAGCGCATCCACCCGGCGGCGAGCCGGGTGAACATGCTGTCGGAGAAGACGCCGGCCCGGTTCGTCGCGTTCGACCTGCTCGCGCTCGGCGACGACGACTACACCGAGCGCCCGTTCAGCGAGCGCCGCGCGGCGCTGCTGGACGCGCTCGCGACCGTGAAGGAACCGATCCACGTCACCCCCGCGACGGCCGACCCCGAGACCGCGGCGCAGTGGTTCGAGCAGTTCGAGGGCGCCGGCCTGGACGGGCTGATCGCGAAGCCGCTCGACGGCACGTACCAGCCCGACAAGCGGGTGATGTTCAAGGTCAAGCCGGAGCGTACGGCGGACTGCGTCGTCGCCGGCTACCGGCTGCACAAGAGCGGCCCGGACCGGATCGGCTCGCTCCTGCTCGGCCTCTACAACGACGACGGCACGCTGGCGAGCGTCGGCGTGATCGGCGCCTTCCCGCTCGAGCGCCGCAAGGAGCTCTTCCAGGAAATGCAGCCGCTGGTCACCACGTTCGACGACCACCCGTGGGCGTGGGCGAAGCAGGAGGAGGGCGTCCGGACGCCGCGCAACGCCGAGGGCAGCCGGTGGCAGGCCGGCAAGGACCTGTCGTTCGTGCCGCTGCGGCCGGAGCTGGTCGTCGAGGTTCGCTACGACCACATGGAAGGCATCCGCTTCCGCCACACCGCACAGTTCGTCCGCTGGCGCCCGGACCGTACGCCGGAGTCCTGCACGTACGAGCAGCTGGAGGAGCCGGTGAAGTTCGACCTGGCCGACGTCCTCTCCAGCGCCCAGCGCTGATGCTCTACGGCCTTTACACGCGCCTCCTCAGGCGCCAGCTCGCCGGTCTGCCGATGCCGCAGCACGTCGCGATCGCGATGGACGGGAACCGGCGCTGGGCGAAGCGGGCCGGCTACGACGACGTACGGATCGGCCGGTCAGCTGGATCTGTTGCCGGATTCAACGGCGCGTGCGCTGAAGGAGGCCGTCGAGGAGACCCGCGACCGCCCGGACGCCGGTGACCTGACCATCGCGATCGCGTACAGCGGGCGGCTCGAGGTGCTGGACGCCGTGCGGTCGGTGCTCGACCAGGCGGCCGCGGACGGGCGGTCGATCGAGGACGTCGCGGACGCGCTGAGCGAGGACGACATCAGCCGGCACCTGTACGTCCCGGGCCTGCCGGACCCCGAGCTGGTGATCCGGACCAGCGGCGAGCTGCGGATGTCGGACTTCCTGCTGTGGCAGGCGACCGGCTCGGAGATCGAGTTCTGCGACCTGTACTGGCCCGCCTTCCGGGAGGTCGACCTGCTCCGGGCGCTGCGGACGTACGGACGCCGGAGACTGCAACGATCCAGTTGAATACTTTCGGCCCGGACGGGGGCACTATGGAGGTGTACCGACCGGTAAGCAGCGGAGGTGGCACGATGTACGACGTCGTACTGCTCGTCGAACAGGAACTGTCCGAACCTGACGCGAAACGCGTCGTCGAACTCCATCAGGACATGCCCGAGCCGGTCAGGTACCACGTGCTGGTGCCCTGCCACAACGCGGAGGCCGGCGTCGAGGCGTCGATCAGCGCGCTCGGGACCGCGGACCTCTATGGGCCGGGCCTGGCCGGCCAGCGCGAAGACCTCGCCGAGGCTCAGAAGGCGATCGACACCGAGGCGAAGGGCTGCACCGGGCGCAGTGTGCAGCGGCTCCGCGACCTCGGCCGGAACGCCGAGGGCGGGATCTCGCACGACCGGCCGATCGACGCCCTGGTCGCGACCGTTCAGCACGTCCAGGGCCGCGAGGTGATCATCCTGACCCGCCCGCACATCGTCGCGGAGTTCTTCCACCTCGACTGGACGACCTCGGCCCGCCGACACCTCGGTGTCCCCGTGCTCCACCTGCTGGAGCACGACTCCCGGCCGGCTAGTGCGGGAGCAGAGCCGCGTACGTGATGCCGCCGGCCAGGCTGGCGATCAGCAGGGCCAGCGTCGTACGGACCGCACGCTCACCCGTGCGGCCGTAATGACGGCCGTCCTCGGAGTGGTATGCAAGCTTGAACCCGGCGTACCCGGCCGCGAGAACGAGCCCTAACTTGATCATCAGACACCTGCCGCCGCATCCGACTCTCTGAACTGCGTGGAGTACAGATCAGCGTACTCGCCGCCGGCCGCGAGCAGCTGCTCGTGCGTGCCGCGCTCGACGATGTTGCCGTGGTCAACCACCAGGATCTGGTCCGCGTTCCGCACCGTCGACAGCCGGTGCGCGATGACCAGCGACGTACGACCCTCCAGCGCGGTGTCCAGCGCCCGCTGGACGGCGACCTCGGACTCGGAGTCCAGGTGCGCGGTGGCCTCGTCGAGGACGACGATCTTCGGCGCCTTCAGCAACAACCGGGCGATCGCGAGCCGTTGCCGCTCGCCACCGGACAACCGGTGGCCGCGGTCGCCGACGACGGTGTCCAGCCCGTCCGGCAGCGCAGCGACCAGGTCCCAGATCTGCGCGGCCCGCAGCGCGGCGATCATCTCGTCCTCGGTGGCGCCCGGCTTCGCGTAGACCAGGTTGGCGCGGATCGTGTCGTGGAACATGTGCGCGTCCTGCGTGACGTACCCGATGGTGTCGTGCAGGGACTGCAGCGTGACGTCTCGTACGTCGCGGCCGCCGACGCGGACCACTCCCCCGCTCACGTCGTACAGCCGGGCGACCAGGTTCGTGATCGTGGTCTTGCCGGCGCCCGACGGCCCCACGAGGGCGACCATCTGGCCGGGCTGGACCGCGAAGCTGACGTCGCCGAGGACCTGCGCGGAGACGCGCTTGTCGAGAACCGCGACGGACTCGAGGCTCGCCAGTGAGACCTGCTCCGCCGTCGGGTACGAGAACGCGACGTGCTCGAACTCGACACTCGCCGCGTCGCCCGGGAGATCCTCGGCGTCCGGCGCGTCCTTGATCATCGGCTCGAGGTCGAGCACCTCGAAGACCCGCTCGAACGACACCAGCGCGGTCATCACGTCGACACGGACGTTGGAGAGCGCGGTCAACGGACCGTACAGCCGGCCGAGCAGCGCGACGAGCGCGAGCAGGGTGCCGATCGTCAGCGTCTCGCGGACGGCCAGGTTGCCGCCCACGCCGTACACCAGGGCGGTCGCCAGCGCGGCGACCAGGGTCAGCGCGGTGAAGAACACGCGGCCGAGCATCGCGATCCGGATCCCCAGGTCGCGGACCCTGCCGGCCCGCTCGCCGAAGTCGGCGTTCTCGATCGACGGGCGGCCGAACAGCGTGACCAGCAGCGCGCCGCCGACACTGAACCGCTCGGTCATCGCGGTCGACATCTCGGCGTTCAGTTGCATCTGCTCCCGGGTCATCGCGGCGAGCCGCCGGCCCAGCACGCGCGCCGGGATCAGGAAGATCGGCAGCATCAGGATCGCGACGACGGTCAACTGCCAGCTCAGCGCCAGCATCGCGCCGACGACCAGGATCAGGCTGATGACGTTCGAGACCACGCCGGACAGTGTCGAGGTGAAGGCCTGCTGGGCGCCGATCACGTCGTTGTTCAGCCGCGAGACCAGCGCGCCGGTCTGGGTCCGGGTGAAGAACGCGACCGGCATCCGCTGCACGTGCGCGAACACCCTGGTCCGCAGGTCGAAGATCAGCCCTTCACCGATCCGCGCCGAGAACCAGCGCTGCACGAGGCCGAGAACTGCCTCCACGACCGCGAGCAACGCGACGATCAGCGCGAGCGCGGTGACCAGGCCGGCGTTCCCCTTGGAGATCCCGTCGTCGACGATCTTCTTGAACAGCAGCGGCGACGCGATCACCAGGAACGCCGAGACGATCACCAGCAGCAGGAACGCCGTGATGTGCCAGCGGTACGGCTTGGCGAACCGGACGATCCGCCGCAGCGTGCCCTTGGCCAGCTTCTGCTCCAGCACCGACGTGTCCTGGCGCCGCCAGCCCATCGCACCCATTCCGGGGCGCATCATTCCCGACATCCGGCCTCCCTTTCGCCTGATCTTCTCAACATCCGGTGCCCGCGCACACTTCCCGCAACTTTTGGTTGCGCATCCCGGCGGCGATGGTCTACAGTCATGAGCAACCAAAGGTTGCGAAAGGATGAGGGGCATGACCAGGAGCATCGAGCGGGAGATCCGGATCGCGGCCGCGCCGGAGGTGGTGTACGAGGTGGTCAGCTCGCCCGAGCACCTGCGCGAGTGGTGGCCGGACGAGGCCGAGCTCGACGCCGTGCCGGGCGCGACCGGGACCATCGGTTTCAAGCAGGACGACGGCATGATGACGGTTCCGGTGACGGTGATCGAGGCCGAGCCGCCGCGCCGGTTCACGTTCCGCTGGGACTACGACGGCGAGGTCGCCACCGCGGAGAACTCGGTGCTGGTGACGTTCGACCTCGTCCCGGTCGACGGCGGCACGCTGCTCCGGTTCGCCGAGACCGGGTACGACGAAGCCGCCAAGTCCGACGCGGTGCTCGAGGACCACACCAGCGGCTGGGACTACTTCCTCCCCCGCATCGCGCCGTACGTGGACCGGCTGGCGCACCGGCCGTGATCGACGACGAGCTCTGGTCGGCGATCGGCGACCCGACCCGGCGGCGGATGCTCGACCTGCTGCTGGCCGACGGCGGCGGCACGGCGACCAGTCTCAGCGACAAGCTGCCGGTCACCCGGCAGGCGGTCGCGAAACACCTCGGCGTTCTCGACCGGGCCGGACTCGTGCACTCCACGCCGTCCGGGCGCGAACGCCGCTACACCGTGGACGACGAACAGCTCGCCCGCGCGATCAACCAACTTACCGACGTCACCGCGACGTGGGACCGGCGGCTGCAGCGGATCAAGCGCATCGCCGAGTCAATCGAACAACGAAAAGGGGAACAATCATGAGCGACATCCTGCACAGGGTCGGCGTCATTGCGCCGGTGAAGGACGTACACGCGGCTCTCACCACCCTCGACGGCCTGGCCGGCTGGTGGACCGAGGACACCAAGGGCGACCCCGACGGCGTCATCGAGTTCCGCTTCGCCAGCGCGGGCGGCGACGGGTTCGACATGAAGATCCTGGAGACCGCGCCGGAACTTGTCCGCTGGGAGGTCGTCGGCGGGCCGGAGGAGTGGATCGGCACGCACGTCAGCTTCCGACTCTCCCAGGCCGACGAGTACGCGATCGTCCTGTTCAAGCACGAGGGTTGGCGGGAGCCGGTCGACTTCATGTACCACTGCAGCACGAAGTGGGCGACGTTCCTGATGAGCCTCAAGCAGTACGTCGAGACCGGCAAGGGCGACCCGGCGCCGAACGACGTACCGGTCAGCAACTGGCACTAGCCGAAGGCGGCCAGGAGCTCCTTCAGACGGCGTTCCTGCGCCTCCCGCTCGAACCTGAGCTGGTCGTCGTACGAGCGGTCCGCGGCACCGAGCAGCAAAGCCTTGGTCTCGCGGATCGCTCCCGGCAACGGCCCGAGCAGCGCGTCGGACAGGTCCTTCACCGTCGCCTCCAGCTCGTCCGCCGGTACGACGATGTTCGCGAGGCCGAGCTCCTTCGCCTCCGCGGCCTCGACCCAGCGGCTGGTCGTGCAGATCTCCAGCGCCCGGGAGTAGCCGATCAGCTCGACGAGCGGCTTGGTGCCGCCGAGGTCCGGGACCAGCCCGAGCGACGGCTCGCGCATGCTGAAGCGCGCATCCGGCGTGACGACCCGCAGGTCGCAGGCCAGCGCGAGCTGGAAGCCGGCCCCGACCGCATGCCCCTGCACCGCGGCGATGCTGACGATCTCGGGGCGCCGCAGCCAGGAGAAGCCGGACTGGAAGGTCGCGATCAGCTCCAGGACCTCGTCGGTCGGCTTCGCTCCGAGCGTCAGCAGCGGCTCCTGGCCCAGGTCGTTCTCCCCCATGATCAGCCGCCGGTCGAGTCCCGCCGAGAACGACGGCCCCTCCCCCGACACGACGACCACCCGCACCTCGGGCGGCAGCGCCGTACCGAAGTCGGCCAGCGCGCTCCACATCGCCGGCGTCTGCGCGTTCCGCACCTCAGGCCGATCCAGCACCACCCGGGCCACCGGCCCGTCCACCGTCAACCGCAGACCTGTCATGGCGCGGATATTACCCGGAAGTAATCAGGCGAGCGAGATCAGGTCGGCGTACTCGCTCGTCCAGAGGTCCTCGACGCCGTCCGGGAGCAGCACGACACGCTCGGGCTCGAGCGCCTCGACGGCGCCCTCGTCGTGCGTGACCAGCACGATCGCGCCCGTGTACGAGCGGATCGCGTTCAGCACCTCGGCGCGGGAGGCCGGGTCGAGGTTGTTGGTCGGCTCGTCGAGGAGCAGGACGTTCGCCGCGGACACGACCAGCGTGGCGAGGGCGAGGCGGGTCTTCTCGCCGCCGGACAGCACCCTGGCCGGCTTGTCCGCGTCGTCGCCGGTGAACAGGAACGAGCCGAGCACACTGCGCGCCTGGGTCTCGTTCAGGTCCGGGGCGGCGGTCTTCATGTTCTCCAGCACCGTGCGGTTCACGTCCAGGGTCTCGTGCTCCTGGGCGTAGTACCCGAGCTTGAGGCCGTGGCCGTCGATCACCTCACCGGTGTCGGCCTTCTCGATCCCGCCGAGGATCCGCAGCAGCGTGGTCTTGCCGGCGCCGTTCAGGCCGAGCACCACCACCCGGGAGCCCTTGTCGATCGCCAGGTCGACGTCGGTGAAGATCTCCAGCGAGCCGTACGACTTCGACAGCTCACGCGCCATCAGCGGCGTCTTACCGCACGGCGCCGGCGTCGGGAACGCGATCTTCGCGACCCGGTCGGACTGGCGCTCCTCCTCCAGCGACGACATCAGCTGTTCGGCGCGCCGCAGCATCTGCTGCGCGGCGGTCGCCTTGGTCGCCTTCGCGCGCATCTTGTTCGCCTGGTCGACCAGCTGCGACGCCTTCTTCTCCGCGTTCGCCCGCTCGCGCTTGCGGCGGCGCTCGTCGGTCTCGCGCTGGCTCAGGTACGCCTTCCAGCCGACGTTGTAGACGTCGATCTCGGCGCGGTTCGCGTCCAGGTGGAACACCCGGGTGACGGTCTCCTCGAGCAGGTTCACGTCGTGGCTGATCATGATCACGCCACCGGCGTACGACTTCAGGAAGTCGCGCAGCCAGATGATCGAGTCGGCGTCCAGGTGGTTGGTCGGCTCGTCGAGCAGCAGCGTCTCGGCCTGCGCGAACAGGATCCGGGCCAGCTCGACGCGGCGGCGCTGACCACCCGACAGAGTCGACAGCGGCTGGCCGAGCACGCGGTCCGGGAGGCCGAGGTTCGCCGCGATCCGGGCCGCCTCGGACTCGGCCGCGTACCCGCCGGCGGCGTGCAGGTCCGCCTCGGCGCGCTCGTACCGCCGCATGCCCTTGGCGCGCGTCTTCTCGTCCGCGCTGGCCATCGACTTCTCGGCCGAGCGCATCCGCCGGACGACCTCGTCCAGGCCGCGGGCGGACAGGATCCGGTCCCGCGCCAGGACGTCGAGGTCGCCGGTACGCGGGTCCTGCGGCAGGTAACCGATCTCGCCCGACGACGTGACGGTGCCGCTGGCCGGCAGGCCCTCACCGGCGAGGATCTTGGTCAGCGTGGTCTTCCCGGCGCCGTTGCGGCCGACCAGACCGACCTTGTCGCCGGGGCCGACCCGGAACGACGCGGGCGCGAGCAGTTGGCGGGCACCGACGCGAACCTCGAGATGGGAGACAGTGATCATCGGGGTTCGGGCGCGTCCTTACACTCGGCAACTGGTCGATACGGCGGTGTCACGGCACGCCGAAATCCCCCGCACTGAGGTCTAGTGTAGGTGGGATGAAATTCAATCCGGAGGCGGATCTCGACACCAGCGGCGTCGAGGACACCCGCGGCAGTGGTGGCGGCGGCCGCAGCGGTCTGCCGGGCGGGATGATCCCGGTCGGCGGCGGTATCGGCGGCATCATCCTGCTGGTCGTGATCCTGCTCCTGTCCGGCGGCCTGCCAGGCGGAGGTGGCAGCGACGAGCCGGCGGCGCGGAACACGGCGGCGGGCAACCTCGACTCGTGCAAGAAGGGCAGCGACCTGCAGTCGAACTCGGACTGCCGGTTCGTCTTCTACCAGAACTCGATCGAGAGCTTCTGGGCCGCGGAGCTCCCGCGCCGCGGCAAGAAGTACACGCGGGCGCCGATGCGGGTCTTCGAGGGCTCGGTGAACACCGGCTGCGGCCCGGCGACGAGCGCGGTCGGCCCGTTCTACTGCCCGCCGGACAAGCGGGTCTACCTGGACATCGGGTTCTTCCAGACGCTGCAGAACGACCTGGGCGCGCGCGGCGGCGAGTTCGCCGAGGCGTACGTCGTGGCGCACGAGTACGGCCACCACATCCAGAACCTGTACGGCATCCTCGACCGGATCAAGTCCCGCAACGGCCCGGCGTCCGACTCGGTCCGCTCCGAACTCCAGGCCGACTGCCTGGCCGGCATCTGGACCAACCACGCGACCACGGTCCCGAACAGCAGCGGCCAGCCGCTGATCACCGAGCTGAGCGAGGACGACATCGCCCGCGGCCTGGATGCCGCCGCCTCGGTCGGCGACGACCGCATCCAGCAGAAGACCCAGGGCCAGGTCACCCCGGAAAGCTTCAGCCACGGCACCGCCGAACAACGCATGCGCTGGTTCACCAAAGGCATGGACTCCGGCGACATGACCGCCTGCGACACCTGGTCCGCCAACCCGCTGTAACTCCAGTGAACGAAACCGCCCCTGGACTCCGCGGAGTCCAGGGGCGGTTTGCGGTACCTATCCGATCCGTTGCGCCAATGGGTGCGCCGGATCGGGATCGGTGGTGGACGTCCCGGGGAGCCAGGCGACCATGCTCCCGTCCGGCGTCATGGTCATCGACCAGATGGTGAACGGCGGGAACGGCGCCGGATCCTGGACGGACACGCGAGTCCCATCGGCCCGGTCCTGCACCACGAAATGACCCGGCCGAGCTGGAACCACGTCGCTGGCGCCGGGCTCCCACGCCAAGATGTTGGCATCGTTACTGACAGCCAACGGCACACCGGGAATATCCCAGTAGTATCCACCCTGAACAATGTCGGATTCGGTGACCACGCCAGTCCCAAGGCGTTTGACCACGACTGCGGACGAGTCGGGATCGAAGCCCTTCATGAGAAGGGCATTGGAAATGAAGTACCGGCCGTCCCGGCTCAGCTGCATCGGGCCGAACGACAACCCACCCATCTTGTAGTACGGCATACTCACCTGACCGGTCGACGCATTGTAGAACACGTATTCGTTGGCTCCGTTGAAGTAAGGACTCCGATTGTCGTTCACCGTCATCGTATAGACGATGGTATTGCCGTCACCCGGCATCCCGGTCATGTTGGCGGAATCGCAGACCAGACTCGACGTACACATGTCGATCCGCTGGACCGCGCTGCCCTTAACTGCCCGGAATATCTTTCGAACATCCCCCTGCGGGTATCCAGGGTCCTCGACCAGAGTATTCAAGGCCAAGATGCTTCCGGAGTCCGACAGCGCGATGCGCTCGACAGGTGCCGAGATTCCCGGGTCGGCAGTCCACACCGCGTGCTCGTCGAAGTCGTAGACCATGACCTTGCGCGCCGGACCGTCCCCATCCACGATGTAGGCGATATAGCGGCCATTGGCAGCGCTCGCGAGCTTCGGCTTCGGACGACCGAAGCCACCGGATAACGGGTCGACCGCCGCTGAGATCATCTGTGGTGAACGGGCGTCCGCCGCACGCGAGGCCAGCTCGACCTCGCCGTTGGCCAGGTCTCTACGGACGAGGTAGAAGTTGCCGTCCCGCGGGATCCCGGGCGGCCCGACCTCGTCCGGGGTCAGGCTCAACGGGAAGAACGCGTAGCGGCCGTCGTCGGAGAGCTCGACCCCGACGGTGCTCGTCTTCCCGTCCATCCCGCGCATCAGATCGTTGGCGCCCGGATTGTCGATCAACGGACTACCGGCGACGACCGGCTGCGACGTACCAGGCCCGCTCTGCCCAGCGGCGGTGACAGCGAAGACGCTGACCGTGTAGCTGACGCCGGCCCGTAGGCCACCGATGACCGTGCTCAGGTTCGAACCGGGGACGGTGTGCGAGCCTGTGTCCGGCTCGGTGGTCAGGACATAGTGGTCGATGGGGTTGCCACCTGGCTGCGAGGGCTCCCGCCAGGTGACCAGGGCGGCCAGGTTGCCGGGGGTGGCGGTGACGTCTCGGGGTGGGGTCGGGACATGAGGGCCGACATAGATCCCGGCTTCCGCCGTGAGCTCGCCGTGGTCGCCGTTCGGCGGGACCAGGGCCTGAACCTTCACGACGCCATCGGCGACCGCGTCGTAGACTCCGTCCTGGGTGACGGTCCCGGGTCCCTTCACGACGCTCCATGTCGCGGGCTCGTCCGGATAGCCGAAGATACGGCTGTTGAAGTCGATCGTCTCGCCCACTGCCAACTCCGCGCTCGGCGGATCAATCAGCACGTTGCGGATCGGTCCACCCGAGTCGAAGACCTGCTGCTCCCAGCGGAACCCTTCGAACTGCTGGTGCAGGACGTTCTTCGTGGCCAGATCTGCCGTCAGACCACCAGTGAGTTGGACTCCGAGGAAACCTGCGATGAACGGGTTCTTGTCTGTGTCCGCCTCGGCCCGAGCGTACGGCTTTGCGGTGATGTACGGACCGGCCGTTCCGTAGAACAGCAGCATGATGTCGGGTTCGAGGGCGAGCGTTTCGTCGATGTTGCCGAACGCGTCGAGGTGCGGTTCGGAGACCAGGCTCTGGTCGCCGAACGGCTCATCGCTCAGCGTGTTGCCGTTGCGGCGAATGCGATCTCCGAACTGACCGGATGAATGGCCGACGAGTCTGATGCCTGCTCGGCCTTCGACGGTCAGCACCACGTACACGTCGACGCCCGGACACATTTCGACCGGGAGACGGCCGAGGTACACCGCAACGCAGGCGCCCCGCAGGTGCCCAATCGGGATGCGGCGTTCCTTCTCGCCTCTCCAGAACGACTGGTCGACCCTGTACTCGATGTTGGTGTCGGCCTTGATCGTGTACTCGCTCTGGGGCGAGCCGGGTCCGCCGTTGACCTCGAACGACGGATCCAGCGAGCCCGCGATCTCCACGTGCACACCATGGTCGATGTCCGCGGAGAACTCGAAAGTGAACTTTCCGTCGTGCAGCCCGAAGGTCGGCGGGTCGACTGTTGCCGAGGTGCCGGCGCGGGCTCGCGGGGCTCCCTGCCGTAGCGTCTTGCCCTTCACCGTCGGGTGCCGCAGCGTCGCGCCCGGAGTCTCTTGCTGGAACCGCAGGCCGTCGGAGTCCTTGATCTTGATGTCGCGGGACAAGGCGCCATCGGACACGACGTCGGGCAACGACGCGTCTTCGGTTTGGAAGACCAAGACCGTGCCGGTGTCGACCCGTAGGACCTTGCGGAGCAGTCCCTCTGGGGTTGCTGGGCTCGAGGTGGCGACGACGATGGCGCCCGCCTGGATGGCGTTGAGCTGTGCGTTCGGATTGGTCACGGAGATGCTCGTGGTGCCAACGTTCGCGATTCGGCTCATCGAGTCAGCGGTCAGGACGATCGGGTCCTGGGCAACGGCGATGGTCGGCTTGATCGGCCTGGAAGCTGCTGTCGGCAGGCCGGCGCCGTGCATGTTCAGCGCCGAGACGACGAAGGTGTACTGCGTCTGCTGATCGAGCCCGTCGACCGCGGCGGACAGCGAGGTCGTGTCGACGACCCGTCCGCCGGGGCTGACCGTCACGCGGTAGCCCGTGATCGGGGCGGAGCCGGTGTCGATCGGCGGTTCCCAGGCCACGGTGATCGTGCCGTTCTCGGCGACTGAGGCTTGCAGATCGGTTGGTGCGTTGGGCGGCCGGGTCGCTGATGGCGTGCCGGTCGCCACGGACCAGTCGCCGGTACCGGTTTTGTTGCGGGCTCGGACCTTGACGGTGTACATCGTGCCGTTGTCGAGGCCGGTGAAACCGGTCACGGTCGTGCCGGCGGGGATGACAATCCGGTGGTCCCCTGGGTTGGCGGTGACCTCGTAGTCGAGGATGTCGGCGCCGCCGTCGGCCGGTTGGACCCACTGGATGTCCAGGCGGCCGTCGAGCTGGAAGAGTGCGAGATCCATTGGTTTCAGGGGGACTTCGGCAACCTTCGGGATCACCGGAACTGCCATCGACGCCGTCGAGCCGTTGGCGTTCGTTGCCGTGACCACGACTTTGTAGAGCTGGCCGTTCGTCAGGCTGGGCAGTGTTGCACTGTGTTGGTCACCAGCAACAGTCACCGGCGTCGTGGCCGGGACTGTCGTGACCTTGTAACTGGCCACCTGATCGACCGCGCCCTCTGGTGCGGACCACGTCACCACCGCCTCGCTGTCCCGACCGAGAGTGTTCGTGATGAACGGCGCGCCGGGTGGAGCGGGCGCCGCCGGCTTGATCGCCTGCGACGCCGCGGAGTAGTCCGACGCGCCCGCCGCTGTCTTCGCGCGAACCTGGAACGTGTACGCAGTACCGTTCGTGAGTCCCTGCACGACGACGGAGGTGCCAGTGCTGGTCGACGCAGTCTGACCCCCGGGAGACGTCAGTATGTCGTATCCAGCGATCGGGAGATCCCCCGAGTCGGCCGGCGGATCCCAGCGGACCTCCACGGCCCGGTCGCGGGCGCCTCCGGTGACGTGGAGCGGCGGCTGCGGCTTCGACGGCGCGACGGCGTACGCCTGGATGTCGACGTACAGGCGAACGCCGGCGTTGGTGCCGTTGACGATGCTGACCGTTCCGGTGGGGCTGACACGGGCCCAGACCAGGTTGAAGGAGAGCGTGTTGGCGGACGGCGGCGCAACGTCCGTCACTCCGGTCGGCCGGGTCTCGTTCCCCGGATACGTCACGACCTCACCACTGGTGGTCGAGCCGTAGGCAGTCACTCGCAGGGCAGCGAACGTCACGCCGCTCGCCGGGAGACCGGCTCGACCGAAGAGCTGCAGAGTCTGTACGCCGTTGACAGGTACCAACGCCGCCGAACCTGAGTCGAGCACGCGCTGCTGCGCGACGGGGACGGATCGCAACGAGATCGCCGCGGGATTCGTCGCGGCCGTGAAGTAGCCGACGACGTCGACGGTGTAGTGCGTCGTGCCCGAGGAGACATTGAAGAGCGTCAGGCTGCCGGTGCTCGAGAGCTGGACGACGGCACTGTTCGTGTACGGCTTCGCGGCGCCGAAGTTGCCGTGGTAGGCGCTGGGGCGGGCGCTGCCGCCTGGGTACAACGTCCATCCACCGCCGCCCGTCGGCGTCCAGGCGGTGACGTTGACGACGGCGGCGGTGATGTTCGCCGCCGCCGGCAGACCACCCTTCGACGCGATGGTGACGGTGATCGCGGAGTTGGCCGGGACCGGCGTGTTGGTCGTTACCCCGATCCGGCTCCTGGTGTCGATGACCCGCGCCTGGCGCAGCGGGACGAAGCGGTTGCCGGATGCCTGCGACGATGCGTCGGTGTAGTAGCCCGTCACGTCGGCGAGGATCCGGACCGTGCCGGCGCTGCCGTTCTTGAAGCTGATCGCACCCGCGGAGTTCACCCGAACCGTCGAGGACGACGAGGTCAATCCGCTGTTCGCGTAGAAGTAGAAGTTCGGCGCGCTCGGCGCGGCCTCACCGGCCGGCCAGGCGAACATCGACCCGGTCGCCGTCGGCGAGATGGTGACGATGTTCACCTGGACGGCGCTGACTCCGGTCGTGGGGACGCCTTTGCGGCCGGTGAACTGGACCGTCACGGTTCCCTGGGCGGGGACCGGCGTCGTGGTTGGGACGCCGATACCCGTTCCGGTGTCCAGCATTCGCTGTGGTGGCGACAACGGCAGGTATTGTCCGGGCCCAGCGTTGGGCACCGTCGTCGCGGTGGCCGCGACATTCCGGCTTTGTCCGGCCGAATCCGCCTCGGCGGCCGGTGCCAGAGAATTCGCGAGGCCGAGAATCAGGCATAACGACAGAAGTATTCGTGCAATTGACTGCACTGAAACCCCCAGCTAGAGCGGCCCCCGGAGCAGGCAAACTCTAGCAACGTGCAGGCACGCTCCGCAGTCGAATTGCAGCTTGTTGCAACGACAATCCGACTGCTGTCACGAGCGCGTCAGGCGACCTGGGCCGGGCGGTGGTAGCCCGGGAGTAGTTCGTCCACCAGGGCGTCGGTTTCCGCCTCGGGGCCGCGGGGGCCGCCGTGGCGGGTGAGGGCGGCGTACATCTGGCCGGCCACGTTGGTGACGTCGGCGGTGGTGCCGAAGTGGGCGGCCAGGCGGAGTGTGGCTCGCCACAGTTCCTCCGACGCCGGCGAGAAGCTCAGGCCGGTCTGGAGGGCCGTGCGGGCCATGGTGCCGTCGTTGTGGTTGAGCGACGCCTCGGCGAGCCGCAGTGCGGCGTCGACGACGGCCTCCGCCATCCTGCGCTCGATGCCGGACGCGGCGAGCCACGAGTAGCGTCCGCCGGGCAGGTTGGACCAGGCGGGGCCATGCACCAGGCTGAGCGCCGTCGACAGCGGGCCGCGCGGGTCGTCGATCATCGACGCCTGCTTCGCGAGCGTGCGGAACACGTCCCAGTCGACCCGGACGACGCTGCGGTTGAGCATCCAGCGGCCGGACTCGTCGGCATACATCGCGTCCACACCGACCCAGCGCCGGGTGTGCTCCAGCGCCGCGTCGCGCAGCTCCTGGCTGATGCCGCGCGGCCAGATCGCACCGGCGAGCACGTTCGGGTGGACGCCGTAGTCCTGGCTGGCCAGGAACGCGATGATCTCCGTCGACAGCGCGACCCGGCCGTCGTCGATGACCCCGCGGGCGTCGACCTCGACCGGCCCGAGCAGGTCCACCTCGACCGGAGCCGGCCGGCTCAGATCCATGGTGGAGAACTCGTACGCCGGCATGTCCTGCTCCGACCGGCGCTTGTCGCGCGCATCGGCCTCGGCCGCGTCGAACAGCGCGACCAGGTCGGCGAACTGCTCCGGGTTGACGCTGTGCGCGTCCACCTCGAGACCGAGCAGCCGGCAGACGGCCTGGTTCTTCTCGTCCACGACGAACCGCCACGGCGAGTTCAGCACGTCGCCGACCACGACCGCCGAGATGCTGCGCTTGGTGTCGGCGGCCAGCCGGTTCAGCTGGTCCTGCTCCTCCGGCGACGGCGGCGCGGACAGGAAGATGACCTCCGGGCCCCACAGCGCCGCGTCCGGATGCGTCATCCGGGCCTCGGCGACCGAGCCGGCGTCCCGACGCTGGCAGGCCTGCACCTGCGCCTCGGTGCGCCGTACGACCTCGCCCATCGCGTCGTCGAGGCGGACCCAGTAGCTGAGCCGCGCCGGCGCCAACGACGACAGGTCGTCGCCGAACCCGACCATGCTGATGTGCGCGCCCTCGGACCACAGGTTCGTCGCGAGCTCGACCGCGAGCGATCCGACCACGTCGCGGGAGGCGTTGTTCACGCCGCCGAACGCGACGATGCCGTTCGCCGTGTCGAGGTCGATCAGCACCGTGGCGCCGTCGGCGTTCTGCCCGACCGTGACCAGCGTCGGGTACGGCGCCGGCGCGTTGACCTCACCGGTCGGGCCGTAGCCGCGGCGCAGCGTCCACCGGGTGCCGTCGGCGATCGCCTGCCACGGGCCGGGGGGCTCGGGCTGCGCGCCGTACGGGTCGAGGACGAGAGTGAGCGCCCTGTCGGTCACCAGCGCGGCGACGACCTTCGGCATCGGCCGCTGCAGCTGGGTCATGTCCGCACCCAGCTTGCGCAACGAGTTGTCGACGAACTGGGCGGTCGGCACGTCCGACGCCAGCCGCAGGCCGACCTCGGTCTGCCGGTGACCGGCAGCCTTCGGGCCGGGGCCCTGCGCCCAGCCGCGGCGGCGCTTCAGCGCCAGTGCCAGACCGGCCGCGAGCAGCGTCGCGCCGAACCCGTACATCCCGGCTTCCTGCAGGCTGATGCCGTCGTCGGCCGCGACCGGAGTCGCCTCCGGGACGCGGGTGCCACCCGCGGCCGGTTCGCCGTGCTCGGACTGGCCGGCGCCCGGCGCATGCGGCTCGACGGTGACGCTCGGCTCCCCCGGCTTGACGTTCTTCGCACCCGGATCGTTCTTCGCGCTGCCGATCCCGATCGACGACGGCTTCTCCATCCCTTGCTCGGAGAAACGTCCCGGGCCGGTCGTCTTCGTCTCGGGCGTCGTCCTGGTCTCGGTCTTGTTCTCGACCGTGACCTTCGGCTTGACCGCCGTCCTGGTCTCGGTGGTCGACTTGGTCGTCTTGGTGCTGACCGTCGACTTGGTGTGGTCGCCGATGCTCACGCGGACTGTGTGCACGCCCGGGCCCTTGGCGTCCGCGGGCAGCCGCACCTGCCAGCCCGGCAGGATCAGGTCCGGGTTGGTCAGCCGGCGGCCGTCGGGCTGCAGCTTGTTCTTGTTGAGGTCGTAGATCTCCTTGTACCGACGGCCCTCGCCCAGGTAGCGCTCGGCGATGTCCCACAGGCAGTCGTAGTTGCGTCCCGACGGCGGGCGGACCTCGGTGTACTTGACGACCTGACCCTTGTGGTCGTTGTTCGTCCGGACGCCGACGCTCGTCTTCGAGTGCTGGCTGCTGCCGCTGAGGACCGTGCTCGCCGCCTCGGTCTGCCGGAACTGCGACCCCGAGGACTCGTGCTTCACACTCACGGACGTCGGCGCGGCCGGGCCGCCCGTGGTGACCGCGCTCGCGACCGGCAGGCTGACACCGGCACCCGCGGCGATCAGTACGACGGTGCCGATCAGGCGACGGGCCAGCACCTGCGAACCGCCGCCGAGCGGGACCCGCGGCGAGAGCCCGAGGCCGCGGATCTCAGCGACCGCCTCCGCGACCAAGCAGACCACGAAGTGCAGCCACGCGATCCAGATGAAGAACGCGATGATGCCCAGCACGGTCTCGACGCTCAGCTCGCTGAACAGCATGCTCTTGCTGGGCATCGTGTCCGGCCACGGCGTACCGAAGAAGCGCAGCAGCACGTACGGCACACCGCCGACGATCGCCAGGATCGCGAGCAGCGCGACGAAGCCCTTCAGCCGATCCGCCCCCGGACTCCCCGACCGCCGCTGCGGCAACCGCGCCGCCTGCACAGGCTCGTTCGTCCTAACCATCACGCCTCCATACCCCCACCATCAGCCACCAATAGCCTGAACTTCCTGCACAGGCAGCCGCTGCACAGCAGTCACGTTCGCCTGACCGATCGGATTCCACCCACCGGCGTCCTTGCCGACCCAGTACGAGACCTCCCAGGTGATCGTCAGCTTCACCGTGTACATCCCGTCCGGCTGACTCGCACTGGACTTCTTGTAGACGTGCTTACAGGGGTTGACCTGGTCGTTCGGATCCTTCGACTGGTCGTATCCGTCGGGGTCGTCGACCGGCGTCACACCGGCGGCGCACTTGAACGGGCCGGTGCCGTCACCGGGGTCGATCGTCAGCCGCACGACCATGCCCTGCATCGTGAGATTGTGCTTCGGGTCGAAGTACCCGCTGGTCATCTCCTCCGGCGTGTACTTGCCGATGTCGCTCTTGACCGCTATCGAACTTTCCGGGGTCAGGGTGAAGTAGGCGGGAACGTTCACGCGCGGTGTGTAGGTCGGCATGATCTGCAGCGCCGGCGGAGGATAGGTGCTTTTGAAGGGCCACCAGAACTGGTTCATGTAGTCCGGGAACGGGCACTGGGCGCGCTCCTCGGGGCCGACCGCGACGTATGCCCGCTCCAGGTGAGCCTCAGGTCCGCCGTTGTAGCTGTCGAGCGTGTAGTCGGTGATCGTGATCCGCAGCACCCACATCTTGCCTTCCGGCGCCCGCGGCAGCCTGATGCCCTCAGGGATGTCGAAATCACGGCACGGCACGAACGGTCTGCCGCGCAGGCGCTCGCGCCACGTCGGAGGCGGCTGGCCGCCTGTGTAAGCCTTGCCGGAGCTGCAGTACGCACCGAAGCCGACCGAGTTCACGTACATGCTGCAGACCTTGTTCCCGGTCTGGATCGTGTCTGCGGTAGCTGTGGTGGCGGAGACCGCCGTGAGTAGTGCGAGTACAACGCTCAGGACGAGCAGTGTGCGACCTACTCGATTGTGCATCCTCACTCCCCAGACTCGTCTTCCCGCAGATTATCTTCGACCAGGGGCATCATGCCCGGTGCCCAGTGCCCCGTCACCTCTTCGCAACCTCGAATGCCAGGCTTCCGGACTAGGCCGGATATCGCATTCCGGCGCAGTTGACGCCCTTGCTGGTGGCCACGCGGTACGGCAGCCAGCCCAGCCCGGTCTTGATCATCTCGAAGACCTCCGGCGAACCGTTCGGAGCGACGACCACCCACTTCCGCGCCTTCGGATCCCAGTACTGCGCGGTCTGCGAACGGCACATCTGAACCGCCACGGTGCCGTCCTGTGTGCTGGCCGCGCCGACCACCACCACACTTCCCGGCGGCTTCATCACCCAGCCGTTGCGCTTGGCATCCGCGATCTCCTGCGACACGTCGGCGTAGAAGAAGGACGGGAAGCGCCTCTTCAGGATGGTGTCGTCCTTCGACACCAGGGCCTGGAAGTACAGCGGGTAGCTGGTCACGAGGCCTTGGACGGCGGGGTTGGACGCGAAGTTCCCGGGCTGCACGATCACCTGCTTGGCTTGGGCGGTCGGCTTCGCGGTCGCGACGGGCTCTGTCGGCGCGCTCGTGGTCGTGCTGGGTTCGGCCGAAGGCGCGCTCGACGACGACGTCGTACCGGAGTCGCCGCCGACCGGGACCGGGCGGCCGCCGTCGTTCGAGTCCTTGCTGCAGGCACTCAGCAGCAGGACACCCGCCACCACGGCGGCCGGGAGGGCAAACCTACGCACGAAGAGAATCCTCCGGGTCTAGCGCCCGCTGGACGGCGGGCTGGTGGGGCCTGACGGGCTGTCGGTCGGCGGGGTCCCGGAAGGATCCGGCGTCGGGGTCACGTTCGGGGAGCAGGTCGCCGGGAACGGGAACGGCGACAGCGTCCAGATCGGGGTCGGCGAACCGAGGGTCCAGGTCGGACACGGCAGGTCGATCGTGGGCGGGCGGGGGTTGCTCGTGGGTGCGCCGGGGCCGTCGGTGGTTGGGTTCACCACGATCGAGGGGATGGTGGGGCTGTCGTCGGCCTTGGTGATGCCTTGTTCGGCGTGGGCCTGGCCGGTGCCGGTGGCTTTGAGGGATTGTTTGCCGACGAGGCCTAAGAACGTTGTTTTGTTGGCGATGTCGACCTGGATGTCGACCTCTTTGTCGGTCAGCGTGGTGGGGCGGCAGGCCGTGACCGCGGGGTCGTTGGAGCGGACCTGGCCGCAGAACTCGGTGATCGCGGCGGCTGCCTTGGCGGTGTCGATCTTGGCCTCGGCGACGTTCAGCTGGATGGCGGCGGCGCCGACGCGGGCGGCTTCCTGGGCGTAGCCGATCGCCCGGGAGCGGGCGCCGAGCTGGCGGCCGCCGTCGATGACCAGGCCGGCCAGGGTGAAGATCATCACCGCGAGGATCGCGACCGCGGGGCTCAGCGCACCGCGCGGGATGCGCCGGTGGTTGCGCCGGGCATCGATCCGGAAGAAGTCCACGAGCTTACGAGCCGTCACCGCGCACCCCCCGGTACGGGTCGAGCGAGGACGTGAAGCGCTTGGTGATCTTCGTGTCGCCGCCGAGACCGAGCAGCCCCAGGTCGCGGTAGTTGATCGTGCAGGTGACCTCGACCGACAGCGGCGAACCGGCCGTGAACCCGGTCGTGATCGAACCCGAGGCGGACTGCTTGCAGGACTCCACCGCCTGGCTCATCGCGGCGGTGACGGCCTGGTCGACGCGGCCCTGGCCCTCTTGCAGCGACCGCGCCTGGCTGGCCCCGCGGGCGCCGTCCCGGGCAGCGCCCTCCAGCAGCGAGGACGTCTGGAAGTACCGCCCGCAGGCGAGCAAGAACATGAACAGCGCCAGCAGCACGGGCGCCAGGATGACCATCTCCAGCGCCAGCGTGCCGCGCTCACGACGCCGGGCAAGTAACCGGCGAACCCCCAGCATCCGCATCCTCACTTGTCGGCGTCGAACTGCTCGATCGGACCGGTGGCGGTCCGGCTCACCTTCAGCGTCAGTCCCGGCACCAGCGAGACGGTGTCGCCGGTGACCGTGAACGAGACCGTGCGTTCCGGGGTGTTGTACGCCGGGAACGGCACGGTGGCATTCCGCAGCGTCGTACCGCCGAGCTGCTGCGCGTACGACTGGATGTCCGCCCGCACCTTCTCCCCCACGGCCGTGGTGTAGACGGGCGGCTGCACCAGCCGCAGCCGGGAGACGCCCTCCTGCGCCGCGTTCAGCGCGACGGACCGCCCGTACAGCCACAGGGCGGTCTGGATGGAGACGAAGATCAGGGTGAGGATCGCCGGCGCGAGGATGGCCAGCTCGAGCGTGCTGACACCTCGCTCCGACCGTCTCCGCCGAACGCCCTTCCGCTCCGGCCGACTCAGCCGCCCCAGCCGCATGGATCTGTCCGTCAGCCCTTGTCGATGTCGGCGGTGTGCTTGTCGATGACCTTCTTCACCACGGCACCGATCGCGAGCGCGGCGACGACCAGGATCCCCGAGATGATCGCCCATTCGAGCGCGGACGCGCCCAGCTCGGTGTGGCCCTGCTTGGCACGGGCCCGCTGGGCCTGCGCCCGGGCAACTGCATAGCCGGCCATCGTGCGCCAGAACATCAACTCCGAGGTCATTCGCATGCCTTCCAGATCGTGAGGCCGAAGCAGGCCTCAGTATGCCGGGTTCGACGGACCATTCCGTCCAACGGATCCCTTGCCGCCCGCATTGTCCGGATCAACTTCCGAGGATCGCCGCGCCGGCCGGGAAGCCCAGGAACAGGAAGAACGCCGCGATCATGACGAGCTGCGCGACCAGCATCGACTGGGAGCGCTCACCCGCCTTGCCTTCCACGTCGGCCAGCTCCTTGCGCCGCAGCGACGCCGCCCGGGCGAGCAGCGAGGAGCGGATCTTCGCGCCCTCGTCACCGGCCAGGGCGAGCGCCGAGGCCAGGTCGCGCAGTTCCTCGACGCCGAGGTCCTCGCCCAGCCGGGCCATCGCGTCCCACGGCGTGATGCCGATCAGCCGCGCGTTCGCCAGGGCCTGCCGGATCCGGGCCATCGCCCAGTGTTCGCCGATCGTCGACGCGGTCATCAGCGCCTCGGGCAGACCGCGGCCGCCGGCGAGGTTCATCGCGACCAGGTCCAGGAAGCTGCCGACCACGTGCCGGAAGTCCCGGCGCCGCTTCTCCGCCTCCTGCCGCAGTGCCAGGTCGGGCAGGAAGAAGGCCAGCGCCATGAACGCCAGCGTCACGATCGCCGGCGCCGGGCCGGGCGCCGTGATCCCGATCGCGGAGAACAGGAACAGCACGATCGGGATGAAGATCATCGCGCCGAGTGCGAAGAACACCTTGGTGGCGAGCATCGCGGCGAACGGCCGGTTCATCACCGCGAGGTCGCTGCGCAGTCTGCCGAACGCCCAGCCGCGCGCGTTGGCCTCCGCCTCCAGCCGACGGCCCAGGGTCTCCCGCGCCCGGTCGACCCCGCCGAGCCGCCGCTCGCCGGCGGCGCTGGTGGTGGCACCGCTCATGTAGCCACCGCGGCCCGCGTCGATCCGCGCGATCGTGGACAGCACGTTGGCCCGTGGCTTGATGAACATCCGGACCAGCACGTACACACCGAGGCCGGCGATACCGCCGGTGATGAAGGCCCAGGTCATCCGCTCACCGTTTCCATCCGCTCGCTCCCCGGCCGGTTCGACCGGTCGTCGACGACGCCGATCAGGAACCGCTCCGGCACCTCGATCTTCGCCAGCCGCCGCAGCCACAGCAGGCCGAGCGCGTAGAGCCCGATCACCACCGTCAGCACGACCTGGCCGATGAAGCTCGTGTACGGCGCCATGTACGCCGAATTGAACAGCACCTGGCTGGCAGCCATCACCAGCGTGATCGCGACCACCACTTGGACGCTGCGCCGGGTGGACCGGCGCTCCGCCGCCACCTTCCGCCGTACGTCGAGCTCCTCGCGGGCCGAGTCCGCCAGCGCGCCGAGCACCTCCCGCAGACCGGGACCGCGCAGCCTGGCGTTCAGCACCAGGGCGGCGACGATCAGGTCGGCGGACGGGTCGTCAAGGTCGTCGGCGAACCGCATCAGGGCTGAAGGCAACGGTTCGCGGATCCGCAGCCGGTCGACGAGCAGGTTCAGGCTGGGCTTGATCGCGGGCGCCGCGTTCACCGCGGTGGCCGGGATCGCCTGTTCCAGGCCGACCGCGCCGGCGATGGTGTCGCGCAGCGCCTCGGTCCAGCTGGCGAGCGCGTCCAGGCGGTCGATCGCCCGGCGTTCCTCACCGGTGCCGCCGAAGAACCGGTCCGCCATCCCGGCCAGCAGGCCGAGGGCGACCGCGAGCACGAGCCAGCGGGTCACCACCAGCACGAGCAGGCCGACCGCGAGCGCGGCGCCGAGCCGGATCATGTTCTTGCGGTGGTCGGCGCCGCGGTTGCGGAACAGCGACGGGGTCTCGTCCTTCGGCTCGGTGCCGCGGAGCGCGACGATCAGCAGCATCACCGCGCCGCCGACCACCGCGCCGCACAACAGCGCCCCCAGAGTCCTGTCGCTCATCGGCGTCCTCGCTTCGCTCCGGGCGCCGACGAGGCACGAATCGGACTGTGCTTGATGGTGACCTCGCTCCGCTCGCTCACTGCCTCACGCCCACGTTCCGTGGACGAGCGGCTGGTACCCGAAGTGCTCGAGCTCGTCCATGCAGGCGATCGGCGCGTGCGCCGCGGCGCGGCCGTCCGGTCCCGGGGCGAACACCTCGCCGGACAGCACCCGGCCGTCCCATCCGGTGACCTCCCGGATGCTCTCGACGTACCGGCTGAGGCCGCCGCCGCGCGAGTAGTCGTTGTGCTTGCGGACGAACACGACGAAGTCGAGCGCGCCGGCGATCAGCATCTGCGTGGCGTCCATCGGCAGCCGCTCCATCGCCTGGATCGCGTACGTGCTGATCCGGTTGAACACCTCCATCGAGCTGTTCGAGTGGATCGTCGACAGCGAGCCGTCGTTGCCCTGGCTCATCGCGTTCAGCATCGTGACGATCTCGTCGCCGAGCACCTCACCGACGATGACGCGCGACGGGTTCATGCGCAGCGAGCGGCGGACCAGGTCGGCCATGCTCACCAGGCCGACGCCCTCGGAGTTCGGCAGCCGCTCCTCGAACGCGACCACGTTCGGGTGCAAGTCCTTGAACTCGCCGAGGCCGAGCTCGAGCGAGCGCTCGACGGTGATCAGCCGCTCGTGCGGCTGGATCTCGTTGGCCAGCGCGCGCAGCAGCGTCGTCTTCCCGGAGTTCGTCGCGCCGGCGATCATGATGTTCTTGCGCGCCGCGACCGCCGCGCGCAGGAACGAGCCGACGTCGTCGGTCAGCGTGCCGTTGGCGACCAGGTCCTTCAGGAACACTTTGCCGAGCCGGGCCCGCCGGATCGAGACCGCGGGCCGCGACGTCACGCCCATCACCGCCGACAGGCGGGACCCGTCCGGCAGCCGCAGGTCCAGCTGCGGGTTCGCCGAGTCGAACGGGCGGCTGGTCAGGCCGGCGTGCGCCGCCAGCACCTGGATCAGCTCGACCAGTTCGTCGTCGCTCTCGGCCACCGGCCCCGGGGTCTCCTCGCGGCCGTCGCCGTACTGCACGAAGATCTGGTCGCAGCCGTTGATGTCGATGTTCTCGACCTCGGGGTCGTCGATCAGCGGCTGCAGCCGGCCGACGCCGAACAGCGCCGAGTGGATCGCGCCGGCGATCTGCGCGTCGTCGTCCGGGGTCGGCGGCGTCCGGCCCTCGGCCAGCTCGTACCGCGCGTAGTCCTCGAGCACCTGCACGATCAGCGACCGCGCGTACTCCCGCTCGTCCTCCGCGCTCATCGGAGGTACGCCGTTCACCTGGTCGCGGCGGCGCTGCTCGTTCAGCCGCTCCGCGACCTGGACGCGCAGTTTGCGGACCAGCTCCTGATCAGCGCTCACCGGTAATCACCCGGCGGGAACGCGGCGTTGGCCATGTCGAAGTCCTGCGGCGGCGGCGCGGACACCAGCGACGCCATCTCGGCGGTGATCGCGGTCGCGGACCGGATCAGCTGGGTCTTGTCGAGCCGGCCGTGGCCGCGCCCGTCGAAGAACGCCGCACCGGCCGGGTCGTACGCCAGGTGCCAGCGGTGCCGGACCGGCAGGGACATCGCATCCAGCACGGACCAGACCTGCTTCACGCCGTCGCGCTGCTTCGGGTCGGCCACGACGACCACGCCGAGCTGTGCGTCGACGTGGTGCACCAGCGTCGACAGCCGCTCCCGCAGGTGCGCCACCGACGAGCCGGTCGCCGTACACACCAGGACGACGAGGCGGGCGGACTGGATGACCGGCAGCTGCGGCGAGGACGCACCGATCCGCCCGCAGTCGGCCAGCACGTCGCCGTGCTGCATCTGGTTGAAGGAGATGCCGAGCGGGTGCCAGAGGCCGCCCATGCCACCCACCTGCTCCGGCGAGCGCACGCCGAGCAGTACGTCGAGACCGCCGTCGAGCTGCTGGCTGTGCGCGAGGATGACCTCGTCCCCCAGGCCCTTGCGGCTCGCCGCGGCCAGACTGACCAGGCCGCGGTCGGAGTTCAGCGCGGCGCCGGCCGGGCCGGTCATCCGGATCGCCACGTCACTGCCGGCCGGGTCGCACTCGGCCAGCAGCACCTGCCGCGGCCAGAGCGCGCCGAAGACCAGACTTGCCGTGGTCACGCCGGGCGAGCCCTTTGCGCTCGCCAGTGCCACCAGTGCCATCAGTTGGCCCCGCTACGTTCGACGTCCGGCGTGGTGCCCGGCGCCAGCTTCACCAGGACCAGGGTCTTGGCGGCTGCCGCGGCCGCGACCGTCGTGATGTCGTCCGCCGGGATCATGATCGTCACGTTGAGCGAGCTGTTCGCACTCGTCTTGCTGTCGGTGATCGCACCGACCGTCGAGGTCACCTTGGCCGCGCTGACCAGCGGGACCGCGGCACCTTCCTGGTTGGCCGAAGGCACCCGGATGACCTTGACGACGTCGCCGACGAGGAGTCCGTCCGACGGCGCGCGCCCGGCCTCGAGGGTGACACCGACGAGCGCACCGCCGGCCGGGATCGGCTGCTCACCCTCCTTGGTGAGGCTGTCCGGGGTGACGAACTGGTCCTTGTACAGCCAGGTTTTGGTGTAGCGGCCGAGGTACTTGTTCGCCTCCGACCACGGGATCAGCCCGCCGGTGGCGCCGGCCAGGTCACCGCGGGAGAAGTCCTTGGACTCCAGCTTGTGGCCGGGCGGGAGCGTGTCGGCGACCGCGACGAAGTCGGAGCGGTTGCCGCTGTTCAACGCGATCAAGGCGGACCCGGCAGCGCCGAGCAGGATCAGGATCACCGCGAGCGCGGCCAGGGCGGGGCGCCGTTCCCGGCTGCCCGGGAGGCGGGTCGCCGCGCCACCCGTCGATCGGCCCGCTGCGCGGGCGCCTGGGGAAGAGGTACGCGTGGAGGACGAGAGACTCACGCGCCTACCGTAATGGCAGCGAGGTGCCATCCGCGCCAGCCGGCCACTGCCGTTACCGCGCCGCGACCCGCTCCAGCTCGTCGGGCCGGAGCAGCTGGTTGAAGGTGCCCGGCCCGCCGTACAACTGGTCTAGATAGGCATACATGGCGCGCAGGCACAGCCCGACCTGACGCTCCCAGCCCGGCCGTCCTTCCAGCCACACCACGAGGTCCCGTCCCTCGGCCAGCGTGACGGCCGCGTTGACCGGCTGGACGAGCCGGTCCGTGTCGGGGTCCGGCTCGATCCGCGGTCCGCGGGCCTCCTGGACCGCCGCGGCCAGCGCCGCTTGCTCGGCACCGGTGCGGAAGTAGTCGAACCCGTGCTTGCCGTGCAGCAGGTCGAGGTACTCGCAGAGCGCGAGGAACAGCTCGATGCCGTCGTACTCCCGGCCGTCACCGGCGTGGTGCCGCAGCTGCGCGACCGTGCTACGAGCCTGAGGGATGTTCCAATCGGAATCTCCCAGCTTCTCCCACATGGACTCGATCCTAGGCGGACCCCCCGGCGTAAATCGTTAACAGTTCGGGTGGTTCGAGTTGCTGGCGAGTAACCGTTTGTTTGCTAAATTCCGGAACCAGAGGGTCCTGGTGACAACTGGTGAGCACCAGGCCTCTCACGGGAGAGGTGATTCGGCTGACTACACCGACGTTGTCCGCCGCAGATCCGACGACTCGCGCCCAATGGGCCGTCGGAAACGCGCTCGGGATCCTGTACCCCTCGGCGGTACCGCTGCGGGACGGGCGGGTCCGGTTGACCACCCGCGACGATCTGCTGACCGCGCGCGCGATGCGCGCGATCGAGGAACTGCTCGCCCAACGGGCCGCGGACCGGATCAGCGAGGACCGGCTGCTGGCGGAGGCCGTGACAGCGGTGGGTGCCGAGGTGGCTGTGGCGCGCGGCGAACTGCCGGCGCGCGGCGCCGCCGACGCCCTCGACCGGTACCTGCAGGTCCCGGGGCTGGCCCAGTCCCGCCGCGCCGAGGCGGATGCGCTGCTGCGCGTCGCCCTCAGCGGCGCGGCACCGGACGACCCGGCGTCGGCCGCCCGGCTGGCCCGGCTGACCGCGCCGAACAGCCACGCGACGTCGACGATCGTCTCCGCCTCGGCCGCGATCAACCGCGACGCCGAACTCCTCGGCGTCGGTACGCCGTCCGTAGCGCTCCGCCGCGGACGCCGTCGCGCCCAGGTCGGCAGCCGCCACCGCAGCGCGGAAGGCCGGCGGGTCTGGACCGCGCAGATCCGCGGCACCGGTCTGGCCATCGGCAATCGTCCGAGCTCGCAGCCGCAGCTCACCGAGACGCACGCGCTGAACGTGCTCGCGGCGATGGACCGCCGGTCCCTGGCCGCATCGGTCACCGATCGGCCGGCCGTCGACCACGGCTCCGGCCAGGCCGTCCTGCAGACGACGACGTCCGACGTACCGCACCGGCTCCGGATCGAGATCGGCGACACCGTCCTGGGCGCGATGGGCCAGGGCGTCATCCGGGCCGGCACCGAGAACGACCCGAGCGTCCTGCGGATCCCGGCCGGGCTCAGCGACGAGCAGGTTCGCTACGTCTACACGCACCAACTGGCGCTGATGACCCAGGAGATCGCCGCCGCGGAGGCCGGGCCGTCCCGTGGTCTCCTGGGCAAGCTGCGGTCCGTCTTCAGCCACGAGCGCCGCGACCGCCGGTTGCACGCGGACGAGGCGGCCTTCGAGGGGCTGGTCCGGGATTGGCACGAAGCCCGCGCCGAGACCTTGGCGAACGGGCAGCCGAGCGGGCCGCGGAGCGTCGCCGATCTCCAACGCGACATCGAGGCTCTCGGCCGGACGATTCGCCGGCACGGTGGCGCCGAGCCGGCGCTTCCCTGGACCGCCGGTGTGGTCGTCACGCCCGACGCGGCCGCCGTCGGGCGGGCCGCCGCGCGGGCCGAGGCCGCGGCGAAGCCCGCCCGGAACACGCCCGCGCACCTGCGCGGTCAGGTCGTCACCCAGATCGAGACGCTCCAGGCCGCGGTCGCGGATCTCGACGCGAAGGCGCAGCGCAAACGCGGTACCTCCAGAACCGCGACCCGCGAGGCCGCGAAGAAGGAGAAGGACGCCACTGCGGAGGACAAGGCCCGCGACCGCGGTGCGCCGGAGCGCGCGCGGCAGCTGCGCAAAGACGCCGAGAAGGCGCAGAACCGGGCCGGCCGGCACACCGAGATCGCCGGGGCCTACGACCAGGCCGCCGCCGACGCCCGGGCCGCCCTGGCCGGGTACGAGGCGCTGCTCACCGAGATCGACGCGAACGGCCCGCAGGCCAGGCTCGCCGATCTGTCTGCCGCCGCGAAGCAGCAGGTGGCGGTGTACGAGCGCAGTCTCGGCCAGGCGATGCCGACCAAGGACCTGCTGATGACCGGCGTCCCGGAGGGCGACCAGCTCCGGCTCCCGGTCGACGACATCAACCGGGTGCTGGCCAGGGAAGGCATCACCGCACGGATTCCGGACCGCTCCCCGGTGCCGATGCCCGCGGCGGAGTACCGGCGGCTGATGTCGCGTGACGGGATGCAGCTCCCGATCCCCGACGACGCCGGCACGCCGGCCGCGGAGCTGGCCGAGTTCCGGGTGGTGGCGATCGCCGAGGACATCACCGAACTCGACCAGATCGACTTCCGGATGGCCGAGCAGATGTCCGGCACGCTCGGCGAGGGCGGGACCGGCTTCGGCACCACCGACACCCATTCGACGAACGTCAATGTCGGCGTCAACATCGGCCCGTTCCTGGCGATGGCCGCACCCGGTACGCCGGTGCACGCCGCCTCGCAGCTCGTGTCGCCCCGCGTCGAGGTGTCGCGCGGCCGTTCGCTCGCCGAGAGCAGCGGCGCGACGGCGCACCACCAGTCCGGCTGGGTCGATGACAACCGCGGCGAGTCGATCCTTTACGAGTGGTCCGGCAAGTTCGAGATCCAGGTACGCCGCTCCCCCACCGAGCCCTGGTCCGCGGTCGAGACCGTCGACGCCGGCCGGCAGCAGACGTGGGTGTCCAGCGCGTATACGGTGCAGGCCCCGACGGACACCGTCACGCTCGCGGGGATCGGCCACGGGAAGGACGTCACCGGCGAGTTCCCGCGGCACGCGGTCACCAGCATCACCGGACTGCACGACGTCACCGACCGCCTGTTCCGCAGGACCCAGCAGCAGTACGGCGACCTGGACCGGGCCTCGTACGACCACATCGCCGGCCTGATGGTCAACGACTCGCACCGGCTGTTGCGCGAGATGAGTCAGCCGGGCGGCATCACCCGGCGGATCCCCGCCCGCGGCGGGACGGAGTACGAACTCACCTGGGAGGTCGAACCCGTCTGGGGCAAGGCCGAACTCGTCGGTGAGTCCAGCCCGGAGATGTGGCAGGAAGAGGTCCTCGTCGACTTCGCCGGCGTCAACGCGAGCCAGACGTACACCGCGTCGGTCACCGGCACCGGCTCGGTCGGGTTCCCCGGCACGCCCTCGAAGGTGAGCCCGGTGGCCGCGGCGAGTGCGCTGAACAACGTGTTCGGCACCCCGATCAGCGTCGGGCCGAGTGTGTCGGCCGGACGCAACGTGTCCCGCTCCGGCGGCCAGGCCGTCAGCATGACCGCGATCACCCCGGTCGTGCACCGCAACCAGGGCCCGACCCAGGGCGTGCTGCTGGGTCTGAACGTCCGCGCGACGCTGCGCAAGGTCGGCGACAAGTTGGCCGAATCGATCGTCGAGACCGGCGAGGCCAAGGCGCTGGTCCGGGTCGCGGAGAACGACCTGCTCCGTGCGGGCGGTCGCGCGGACCGCAACGCCGTGCTGTGGGAGGACGACGGCAAGACGCCGAAGCTGGATCCGCAAGGGCGGGTGCTGCTCCGGGGCGACGCGGCGCCGTCGACGGCGCCGCAGAAGATGCCGCCGTGGATGGGCCGCGGCGAGAACCAGCTCCGCGGTGTCGGCAAGGCCCTGGCGCAGAACCTGCAGGGCGCCGATCAGGCACAGCTGCAGGCGCTGACGCAGCTCGCCGAGATGGGCCTGGTGGCGCGACCGGGTGAGCCGGCGACCGCGCAGCAGCTCGCCAACTACGAGCGGGTCCGGCAGAACATCAGCGCGCCGCGGATCGAGGCCGGCATCAACCAGGCCTGTCAGGGCGGCCTGATCGTGATGCTCGAGGACCACGGCGTCGCCGGTACGCCGCGCTGGCGGCCGTTCCGGCTGTCGGTCACCCAGGAGACGGACGCGAACGACCAGTTCCCGGTCGAGGGCCGCGGGACGAGCACGAACGAGAACGCCGTGATTCTCGGCATCAGCTCCCGGGCCACCGGGCGGACGTCCAGCCGGTCCCGCGGCGTGCCGCTGTCCGCCGGGGCCGGCGCCTCCGACGGCCCCGACGAAGGACGCCGTGGCTGGGCGGGGCGGCTCGGGTTCAAGTTCAGCCGGAACGCGATCGGCCGCAGCTTCAGCTGGACCGCCGGGCGACGCGTCAACCGCGTCACGCTCAGCGAGAGCACCGAGCCGATGGACCGGATCAAGCAGAACCTCCGGATCACGTTCGCGGAGATCACCGACAAGGGTGACGCCGAGCCGATCGCCGACGTCCAGGGCAGCATGGAGGTCGCGTACGACAGCGCGATGACGCGGGCCGACACCCCGGTGTACGAGAAGGACCCCGAGCCGCCGCACCACCAGGCGGTCGAGCAGGCCTTCCCGGTCGCGGTCGACGCCGGGAACGCGGCGGACGTGCTGTGCAAGGCGATCCCGGCGATCCGGTCCGATTCGACGGCGCTGGCCTCGCTGCACGAGGACCTGTCGCCGGCCAGCCTGGTCGCGAACCGCGAGTGGCTGAACGGCAAGTACCGGCTGCCGTTCACCGTGGTGCGCGCGCCCGGGAGTCCGGCGCATGCGCTCGAGGACGGGACGCTGCTGCCGCAGGAGTACGAGATCGTGATCCGGGGTGAGGCGGTCAGCCTCACGCACGTGGCGATGAGCCAGCAGAACACCCTGGACATCAACTTCACGATGACCGACGTCGGGTCCACTTCCGGCCGGTCCGCGGGCGGCGGCGTCAGCGGCGACGCCCGGCTCGGCGTGACCGAGGCCGGCGGCGCCGCGACGTCCGGTGGGCTCTCGGTCGGCCGCACCGGCGGTCGCTCGGAGTCCGTCACGACCAGCGAGACGTCCGGCGACGAGCGACTGCTGGTCAACACGGGCACACACCACGAGTTCATCGAGCGGCACAAGATGACCGCAGACATCGTCCACAACGGTCAGGTGGTTCGGTCGATCGAGCTGCCGGACGCGGTGGTGCAGAAGGCGATGGCCGAGCGGCGGGCGCTGGAGCTCTACGGCGCCGGGAAGCTGGATCTGCCGGTGTGGGTGGCCGCCGACGCCGCCGAGCGGTACCTGAACGACAAGCTGCCGATCAGCCAGCGGGTCGCGAGTCGCTTCCTCGTCCGCTACGCGAAGGAGAAGGAGGGTGTCACCACCGGTTTGGCGGCCGAGCACACCACCGAGCTCCTGACAGCCAAGCTTCGCAAGCACGGACGGGTCCGGGCTTCCCGCTCCTCGACCGAGCCCAAGCGCTTCGAGTCAACGGCGAGACGTGTCGAGGCGCAGGCGGACCAGCGCCGCGACGCGCATGCGTCCGAGGCCTACGAGGACAGCCTCGGCGCGGCCCAGATCGAGTCGATCACCGTCGAGGGCACCGACCGCCGGGTCGACCTGCGCGAGCTGGTCGAACCGCAGGTCGACGAGCTGGCCCCGGGCCTGCGGAATGCGAGCCGGCTGCTGCAGAACGCGCTGGACGTCGACCTCAGCGAGGACGGCTTCCAGGGCAATCTCGACGACATGCTCGGCGCCGGCGGGCTCGAAGCGCCGATCGAGGTTCCGATCCAGGGCCAGGAACGCCCGGACGTGTTCTTCGTCCAGACGGCGGCCTGGTACGAGGGCGGGTTCACCACCGACGGCGTACCGGTCAAGAAGGACGGCACTCCCCTGTACCCGAAGCCGGAGACCTACGGCATCGGGCAGAACTACGACTACAAGCAGCTCGACCGGTCGGCGAGCCACACCGTCACCATCTCGGCCGGTGTCGACGGCAAGACCCCCGGCGCGCTCGGGGACGGCTCACTGGGCGTCTCGACGGACCAGAGCAAGACGCAGTCGGGCGGCGGCGGCGAGCAGAACGCCACGATCGACCGGCACGGCCACGAACTGGTCGAGGTGCAGCGGACCATCGTGTTCGAGACCCGGGTCGTACGGGTCCGCAATGCCGGTGCGGCCGCGATGGCCAGCGCCCGCTGGAAGCTCGGCCGGATCGACCCGGACGACGTCACCAGCGTGTCCGAACCCCGGCAGGTGCGGGCCGTCGTGAAGATGCTGGTGCCGCGCGGCGACCTGATGGACGGCCCGCGTCCGCAGACCCAGCCGGAGCTCGAGGAACGGGCGGAGCACCGCCCGATCGAACTCCCGGAAGGCGCGGTCCCGATCCGCGCCGCGCTGCACGCCCGCGGCGGCGCCCGGCGCAACGAGCTCGCCGAGAACCTGACCGACGAATTGCGCAAGCGCTACGGGCCGAGGTTCGTCGCGGAGTACCGCCACCTGATCCGGTCGAACCTCAAGCCGACCGCGCTGAAGGCGAAGGCGGGCCGGTTGCTCGGTGGCGGGATCGCCCTGCAGCCGATGGCGGAGCCGGGCAACGGGCGTACGACGGTCAGCGTCGAGATCAACGCGACCGCGGTCGGCTGGGAGCTGCACGGGCCGGTGGTCGACGGTCAGGTGGGCCGCGTCTGGCGCCGCCAGGAGGCGTACCGCTCGGCGACCAGCAGCAATCGGCTGACCCCGCTCACGGGGTCCGGGGGTGTCGACGGCGGACTCGTGTCGGTCGGCGGTTCGATCGGTGAACAGGTCAAGGAACAGTCCTCGGACCAGAACGGCACCCGCCTGGAGACCAGCAGGTTCACCGAGGGCCAGCTGGTCACGGTCCGGATCCCGGTGGTGTACGGCGCCACGGTCCGGGAGACGACCGACAGCGGCCGTGGCGAACCCGTCGTACGGAACTCCACCAACCTGCCGAACCTGGCGCGCGGTGAGATGTTCGTCCGGATGCTCCGCCACCAGTACCTCGAGGGACTCCGGCAGATGGAGGCCGGCGCGACGCTCGACTCGGTACTGGCCAACGCACGGCTGGAGGCCCGGCCGGCGGATTTCGGACGGCCGGACATCACCGCGACCGAGTACGGGCAGGGCAAGGACGGCGCCGTCTACCAGCCGTACCGCCCGCTGCTCGCCGCCCTCGATCGGGCCCGGACCGAAGGCAGGCCCGTGGTGCTGCTGGTCCAGCAGGCCGACGGCACCGAGCGGAAGTACAAGGCCACTCCCGCCGACCCCGAACGGAACATCCCGGCGCGTCTCCTCGGCGACCGCGACGGCGGTTTCGCGTCGGCGTTCGCGACCCTGCACCCGAACCTGGCGCTGATGGCCGAGGGACGGGTCGACCTGCGCGAGCTGTACAACACGTCCGGACCGGACGGCAGCTTCAGCGCGAAGGTGGCCGGCGAACTGGAGGCCGCCGGCGTCCCGCGGGACGTGCTGAAGGCGCTCGACTACACGACGGCGGCGCGGTCGCTGCCGCCGGTCACCGGGCCGGGCGCGCGGTCCTCGGCGGTTTCGGGCCGGACGATCGCCTCTCCCGGCCAGGGACCGTCGATGTCCGGGCCGTGAGGCCGATGACGGCAACTTCGGTGTCAGTACTCCGAGAACGAGAGGGGCTTCATGGCCTTCGCGGTGGCCCGCACCTGGGACGAGGCACAGCTGTACCTCGAGCTGCATCCGTGCCCGGACTGCGGTTCGGTCGAGGCGCCCTGGGAGCAGACGCTGGTCCAGATCGACGGTGGGCCCGCCTGCAGCTACGCGGCGGTCTGCCCGGGGTGCCGCGCCGAGCGTGAGTACTTGTTCGGGCTGCCCGCGCAGGAGACCGCGGTGCAGGGCTGGCCGACGTTCGGCGGCCCGGAGCCGTCCGAGATCATCGACGCGGGCCAGTGGCTGGACGTGGCCGACACCGCGGCGGCCGCCGTCCCCACAGCTCCAGACGAGGCCGGTAGGGTGCTGGCCGTCGCGCGCGCCGCGGTCGTCGAGGTGATCAAGTTCGTCCCGGCCGGCGCGGACGCCGTACCGGAGGACGAGTTCTGGACACCGGAAGGACAGGCGGTGCGGGCGGCCGAGCCCGGGCGCTTCCGGCTGGACCGGTTGCTGGTGACTCGGGACGCGTACGGCGAACTGGCCAGTCAGATCAGGGAAACAGGAGCGAGATAACCGATGCTGACCGCGAGGACTCTGATGGAGGCCGACATCTACGTGGCCCTGACCCGCGCGCAGGAGGGAGCGGAGCCCGGCGTGGAGCTCACACCGGCGCCGGGTTTCGAGCCCGGCGTCAACCTGACCGAGGGCCCGGACGCCTGGACCTACGCGTCGCCGGTCGGCGATATCACGATCCCGTATGCCTCGGAGAAGTCGGCCACGCTGATCGGGGCGCACTGGGGCCTCGGCAGGTCGCGGCTGATCGACGCTGCGGAGTGGACCGCGGTCGGACGGCTGTACTGGGAGCGCGGCGTCGAGGCGGACATGGCCTACAACGGCGAGCCCGGTAAGGAGCGCGACCTCGTCGCGCTGAACTTCGAGCTCGCCGCGGAGGCGATCGCCGAGGCGATCAAGTTCCTGCCCGAGGGGGTGCACGAGGTTCCGGACTCGGAGATCTGGACCGCGTACGGCGCCGACATCAAGGCGGACGACCCGCACGTCGTGACCAGGGCGCGGCTCGAGGAGGACCTGGAGACCTACAGCGGCGCGCTCGCGGACTTCCGGGCTTTGTACAGCGATTCCTGATGTGACGAACCCCACCGGCGATTGTTAACCATTGTGGTGGGATTTACGGCGAGTAATCTCCCGGTCCGGGGATCCGAACGGGGAGATTGGCGTTGATGGCTGCTGCCGGCACGGAGGACAGCCCACGAGTTCGCGCGCGCCAGGCGCTCGGGCTCGCGATCGGTCTGATCGCCCCCGAGGCGATCGCTCTTCGGGACGGCACGCTGCGGTTGCGGCATTCCCGTGAGCGGCCGGCCCGCACAGCGCTGCGGCGGCTCGAACGCCGGCTGGAACGGCGCGCGGCCGCGGTCGGCGATGACCGGCTGGTCGCCGAGGCGGTGGCGTTCGTCGGGGCCGAGCTCGATCGCGCACGCGGCGGGAACCCGTCCGACGGCGCAACCGCCGCCCTGGACGCCCTCCTGGATCTCCCCGCCCTGCCCGAGCCACAGGTGCGCGAGGCCCAAGCTCTCCTGCAACACGTCCTGGACGGCAATCACCTGGAGTCGGAGTCCGACCTCCGCCGGCTGAGCAGCACACGAGCACGCCGGACGGGCCGCAACCGCCCGTTCGCAGAAGACCTGGTCGCCAACACCCGCGCCCTCGTCCGAGACGCCGAACGCCTGACAGCCCGAGCCCCAGCCCCCACCACACTGCGCGCACCCGGCCGGCCGCGCCGCCCCGTCGGCGGCGTGCACGAATCCGCCGCACCTGCGCGGGCGGTCGGGTTCTTCGGAGCGATCCGTCGGCTGGTGGGCGGAATTCGGGAGGAAGCGCGCAGTCTCCGAGCGGAGCGGGACCGGCGGGCGGAGGCGCAGTACGAGGAGTTCCGCCGGCTCGGGGTGGAGTGGCGGGAGACGCGGGACGGGCTGGGGCTTCGGCCGCTCGCCGACGTCGAGGCGGAGCTGAGGAACCTGTCGGGGGCGATCCGTCAGGGTGGGCATCCTGCTCCGAGCTTCCCATGGGCCGCTGTGCACGTCGTCGTACACGACGCGGAGCCGACGCCGGTGACGACTCCGGAGGAGCGCTTCCAAGCACGCGTAGGTCGACAGCTCGCCGGACTCGAGTCCGCGGCAGCGGATCACGCGCACCGCGCCGCGGTGCGGACCGCGAGCGCGGAAGCCGCCCGCGGGCAGGCGGCCGAACTGTTCGAGGCCGCCGGCACCGAGGCGGCCCTGCAGGACGCGTCCGCGAACGAGCGCGCCCGGCGGCTCCGCGTCCGCGGCGTCGCACGCCTCCGCGTCGCCGAACGCCACACCCAGATCGCCGCCGCCTGCACCGCCGCCGCCGACCAGGCCCGCGCCGCGGCAGAGGTGTGCCGCACGCTGGCGGCGGGCGGAGACGCCGAGGCTGCGGTCCGGGAGGTTCGGGCGTACGAGCAGGCGACTGCCGCGACCCTTCCGGACAAGGAGGTCCAGCACAACGGTCTGCCGTCGGGACGGCTCCCCCACTTGACCAAGTTGTGCGAGGAGCTGAACGCGGCGCTGCGTGAACCGGACCGCTTCACGCCGGACGTTCTGCACCGGACGCTGCGCGGTGAGAGCCGCCGGATTCTCTCGCCCGACGGCTTCGTGCTGACGATCGACGACGAAGCCGGCAGCGTCCGCCAGATCCTTCTTCAGCTCGATCCCGGCGAGCTCCACGAGGTACTTGACAGCCCGCTGACCATCGACGAGGCCCAGGTGGGGCAGGTGGTCCAGGGCGGCTTCAGCGTCGCCACCGCCGCGGCGCAGAACTCCAGTGCGACGGCCAGCGCGAGCCTCCGGTCCGTGACCGAGGCGCTGCCGGACTCGAGCAAGCTGCGCGCCGCCGCCACGTTCGTCTCCCCCGGGGTCGACCTGGCCCGGGGCCGCGGCCGGACGGTCAGCGGCGGCGCGACCGAGTTCGCCCAGACCGGCGCGGTCGAGGCGCTCCGCGGAGAGTTCCTGCGGTACCGGGCGGACCGGCCGCGCTGGATCTGGCGGATCCGCGACTCGGCGACCGCGGAATGGTCGGAGCCCGGCGTCGTCGACGCCGGCGCGGACCGCGACGCGACCACACTCGACCTCGGGTTCATCCACACCTACACCGTTCCGCCGCCGACCGAGACGACCAGTCTCGAGACGCTCGGCCTGGCCGCGGAACGCAGTCCGTCGATGCCCGAGCACATGGCCACCCGCGTCGACGGTCTCAACGACCTGTGCGATCGGACGATGGCGGAGCTCCAGCAGCACCTCGGCGCGGTCGACCGCGTCGGTCACGACCGGGTCCGCAGCCTGATCGCCGAGGACGGGACGATCCGGCTGGACGAGACCACCAGGCCCGGCGGGGTCTGGCGGCTGATCACGAACGGCGGCCGGCCGGTGGCCTGGGCCCAACTGGAGACGACTGTCGATCTGGAGTCCGCCGAGCTGACCAGCGACAGCTCGCCGGACCACAAGCTCGAACACTGGCGCGTCGGCAACACGGGCGCGTCCGGCAGCCAGGCTTTCAGCTCGTCGCGCACCGTCGGTCTGACGGCCAGTACGGCGATCTCCGACCTGGGCTCGACCACCGCAGACCTCGGTCCAGGACTGCGCGCGGGCCGGAACACCAGTCAGGAGGAGACCGCGTCGACCGCCGACCTGGGCAGCCGGTGGAGCACCCAGCGAGTGGCGCCGACCGTCGGTGTGAAGGTGCGTCTGCGGCACAAGGTCACGGTCCACCGCCTCGATCGCGCCGGATCGTTCACGGTCAACGGCAATGGCGACGCCTGCCTGCGGATCGCGGAGCGGGACGCGTTCCGCTACGGCCTCCCGGTTCCGACGGCAGCCCTGGTGCGAGACGAGAACGGCACCGTACGACGTGGTGCCGACGGCCGGCTGCTGCTGCGCGGGGACCCGGTGCCGACCGACACCGCGCTGCAGCTCCCGACCTGGCTCGGCAACGGCCCGGGGCAGTTGCGCGGCGCCGGGCCGGCGATGATCCGCGAGCTCGCCGGCGCCGATCGGGCGCTGCACGGGTTCCTCGCGCACCTGTCGCAGCAGGGCATGATCCCGCCGCTCGACGAGCATGGCCGGCCGCTGCCCGACGGCCTCGCGAACGAGGACCCCGCCGTCGTACTCAGCCGCGCGGAGAACTGGGAACGCGCGTGCCAGCAGATCGCCAAGCACCGCCTGGAGACCGGCTACGACCACGCCGCGCAGGACCGGCTGACGTTCCAGCTCACCGAGCACCGCACGGGTCGTCCGCCGCGGGTCAGGTCCTACCAGATCACCCTCGAGCAGCACTTCGACCGCGTGACGCCGATCGGTGTCGCGGACAACGACATGGTCGTCAACGTCGACATCGGCGTCAGTACGTCGGGACGCACCGGGACCCGGGCGCAGAGCCTGCCGTGGTCGGCCCGGCTGGGTCTGAGCAACGCGCCGGCCACCGGCGAGGCCGGCACCACTCCGAAAGCCGGTGCCTCGGTCGGCCGGACGTCGCAGGGCCGCTCGCTCAGTTGGACGTCCAGCAGGGGCGCGTACCGGATGACGGTGGCCGAGTCGGCCTCGCAGGTCGCGGTGTTCGACGTACCGCACACGATCACGGTCAGCGAGATCACCTCCGACGGGCCGGTAGCGGTGGCCTCGTCCGAGGGCAGTGCGCGGGTCTGGCTCGACGGCGAGTTCTGCCGCGGCTCCGAGCAGACCGCGGTCGCCGTCCGCGGCAAGGTCGAGCCCAACCTGTTGCAGACGGCAACCATTCATCACGTCGACGCCCGCGACCCGATCACCCGGCTGACCGACGCCGTACCGGCGCTCGGCCGCCCCGACAGCGCGGCCCTGCACCACCTCAGCGCGTTCCTCGCCCCACGGAACCTGATCGCCCGCCCGGAGTTGCTCACCACCGAGTACCGCACCAGCCTCGCGGTCGGTTCGCTGCCGGAGGACCCGCTCGACGCGATCCGGCAACGCGGCCTCACCCCGCGGCCGAGGACCCTCACCCTCACCACACGGATCGAGAACCTGCGGTACGTCGGTTCCGGTCAGCCCATCCTCGCCGAGTTGAACGTGACGCTCGCGACCACAGGAAGTACGGCGGGCGCCTCCACGGCCACGACTGCCGGGATCAGCGGCGGTAGCGGGGCCGTGTCGGCCGACGGGCAGTCGTACGGCGCAGCGCTCGGGCTGACCCGCACGACCAGCGTCTCGTCGAGCCGGTCCGAATCGGCCACCACCGGCGTCGAGCGCACGCTGATGCGCGACGGGCAGCACTACCAGTTCTGCGGTGATCTCGTCCTCGAGGCCCAGCTGCGGTCCGGCGGCGCCACGCCGCAGAGCATCCCGCTCGACAACGGCGCCGTACTCCTGACCCTTCCCGAGCGCGACGCTCTCCTGTCGTACGGGCGCGGCGACCTGGACCTCCCGCTGCACCAGGTGGCCGACGCGGTCGAGCGGGTGATCAACGGCAACCTCGTCCTCCCCCGCCGCACTGCGACCGCGCTGATGCGCCGCTACCGGATCGACAGGCGGGGCGCGACCGACGGCCTCGCCGTTGGGCACACCAACGAGGTGCTGGCGAAAGCGCTGCGGACGGCGGCCGGTCTCCCGGAGCAGCCCGATCAGCGCCTCGACGCCGTACTGCGCAGTGCCGAGGATCTCGCCCGGCTACGGGTCTCGGCGCCTCTCCCCCGCCACTACGCCCGGACGATGGGCGGCGCACAGGTCGCCCAGGCCTCGCTGCAGGACCAGGACGGCAACGACACCGACCCGTTCCGGGAGGTCTTCGCGGCGGTGGCGACGCACGCCGAGCGGGCGCTGGACGACCCGGTGCTGGTCAACGCACTGCGCGGCGACCTCGCGGGCACGCGCTGGCGGAGCCAGCTCGACGACATGCTCGACCCACGCGGCTTCGTCCGCGAGCTCCCGTTCCGGCACGGCGCGAGCACGCGCAACCTGCGGGTTCGTCTCCGGCTGAGGTTCGTCGGCGAGCCGACCACGGAAGTCGGCGGGACACAGGGCCAGAGCGGCACCGGCTTCGGCCTCCTGCAGCTCTGGAAGCTCAGCGACCGAAGCCGCAGCGTCACCGAGGGCACGGCGTACGGCGCCTCGCTCGACGGCTCCGGCTCCGACGAGTTGCCGGCGACCGCCGGTGTCGGTGCGGAGCTGAGCACCTCGACCACCGCGTCGACCAGCGTGGCGGGCACCGGTATCAACACCGGCCTGACGCTCGACATGGCCCGCGTCGAGCGGGACTACCAGCTCTTCGTCGAGGTCGAAGACTCGGCGGAGCCGGGCGGGACGTCCGACGTCACCACGACCCGGGTTGCGAGCGGCCGGATGAACCTCGCCGTCCCCGCGTCGGTACTCGACTCCGCTCCGCCCCAGCTCGGGCCACAGGACCACCGCTCCGTCGTACTGCCTGACCGTTACCTCCCCGAAGGCACGCTGCCGTACCTGACCGGCGAGGCTGAGGACAACACGTTGTTCGAGGTCGCCTGCGCACGTCTCGGCGGCGCGGATCTGCTGACGCCGGAGGGCGTCCGGATGCACGCGACGACGCTGGAGTCCCGGCTCGGCGCCGCGAACCGGATGGTCGAGTTCCAGGAGATGGCCGGCGCGTCGGGGCACGAACTCGTACCGCTCGCCGTCCCCGGGGAGACCGCGCGCGTCGTCACGGTCCGGGTCCGTGCCGAGGTCTCGGGCCTGGAACTGGTGTCGGATCCGGACGAGGATCTGACGTCCCAGCTCGGTGAGAACACCCGCGGGCTCAAGGTCAGCCAGTTGACCGCGCGCAGCAGCCAATTGTTGCCCGGCTCCAGGACGATCGGTGGCGGTACGCCGGGCGGCGAAGTGAGCGCGAGCGTGTCCAGCAGCGGCAGGGTCAGCCAGCAGGACACCGGCACCGTCGGGGCGCGGCATGAGACCGGGGTGTACGAGTCCGGTCAGGTCGTCACGGTGAAGGTGCGCGTCGACTACCACCTGGACTTCAAGCGCCTGCGCCTCCGCGCGGGGAAGGCGCCGAAGGTCGAGCGCTCCGACACGCTGCGGCGCGCGGCGTCCGGCGAGGCGTACCTGACCATGTACCGGCACGAGTACGACGCGATGCGGGAGCGGATGGAGGCCGGTCAGACCGCCGACGCCGGACCGGGCCGGGTCCCGACCGTCCAGGTGACCGTGGACGCCGACGAGCAGCACCCGTACCGGCCGTTGGTCGACGCCCTGGACCAGGCCCGGCGCGACGACGTCAACGTCCGGCTCGCGATCCGGGAGACCAACGGCCGGCGGACCATGTACGTCGCCCATCCCGACGGCAGCATGACCGGCCGGGGCGACGGCGGGTTCGCAGCCGCATTCGCGACGCTGCACCCGCGGCTGGCGCTGCTCGCCGAGGGCCGGGTCGACCTCAAGGCCCTGCATCAGCACGGTCCGCCGCGGCGGTTCACCAGCGCGGTCGTCGACGCACTGCAACAGTGCGGCATCCCGGCAGCGGCCCTCGCCGAGACCGACTCGCGGAAGAGCCGTTCCCGGGCCGCCGGCGCATCGATGCGCCGCAGTCACACCACCAACCCTGCGAGCGGGATGACGATCGAGTGAACGACTACGACCCGCCGTACGCGATCGCCCGGACGACCGCCGAGGCGATGCTCTACCTCGACCTCACTGCGTGCCCGGACTGCGGCTCGGACGACGCCGTCTGGCAGCGCGCGATCGACGACGGAGCGCTGCGGTACGTCGGCGCGTGTGCGAACTGCGGCGCCGAGCGGGAGTACCTGTTCTCACCGCCGTACCAAGGGCTCCTTGACGAGGTGGCGACCTTCGGTGGGCCGGAACCCTCGGAGCTTGTCGATGCCGGGCAGTGGCTGGCGATCGCGGACGCCATCGCCGGTGAGATGCCGGCCGACGACCGGTCGGCGGCGGCTCGCGCCGTGATGGCGTACGCCTGCCAGGCCGTGCAGGAAGTCCTGAAGTTCGTCCCGCGGGCCGGCGACGCCGTACCCGCGGAAGCGTTCTGGACGGACGCCGGGCGGGCCGAGCGGGAGCGTGACCCGGGACGTTTCCGGCTGGACCGGCTGCTGGCCGTCCGGGACAGCTACTCCGGCTGATCCACGTCGATGCGGATCGCGCACGCGTCGGCGCCGGCCTGCTCGAGAACCTTCTGCTTCGGATCCGGTACGCCGAGGAACGGCGGCCGCACCAGTGCGCCGAGCTCCTTCAGGCGAGGATCGTCGAGCACGGTGTCGACCGCCCGCCGGTCTCCCCCGCAGACGAGGACGTCGAGGCGCGCCGGGGCGAGGATCCGTACCGCGACCTCGGTCGCCGCCGCGAACGCCTCGCGCGCCTGGTTGTCCCGGCGGCGCGCGTACCGCTGCTGTGACCAGCCGCCCGCCTTGGTCGTCCCCTGCACGTGCCGCGACCCGACCTTCGAGTCGAGAAGCTTGCCGCCGGCAAATACTCCCGCGCCGTAGCCGCCGCGCCGCACCAGCAGTACGCCGAGCCGCCGGTCCCGCAGGACATGCGCGACGAGCCCCTCGCGGGACAACACCGCGAGGGGCTCGAAGGGTACGGCGACGACGGCAGACGCACCGTCCTCCGCGGACAACGTGACGCTCGACGGCGTCACGTCGTACCGCACCGCACCGTGGCGCTCACCGAAGCCGTCCAGCCACCTGTCCAGTCGGCCCGGCGCCACCGAGACGGTTTTCACACGTTGAAGCCGAGGGCGCGCAGCTGGTCGCGGCCGTCGTCGGTGATCTTCTCCGGGCCCCACGGCGGCATCCAGACCCAGTTGATCCGGAAGTCGTTGACGAGGCCGTCCAGCGCCATCCGGGTCTGGTCCTCGATCACGTCGGTCAGCGGGCAGGCTGCCGACGTCAGCGTCATGTCGATGGTCGCCGTACTGGTGTCGTCGACGGTGATGCCGTAGATCAGGCCGAGGTCGACGACGTTGATCCCGAGCTCGGGGTCTACGACGTCCTTCAGCGCCTCGGTGACGTCCTCGACCTTGGCCGGTGTCGTCCCTGCCGGGGCGGCGGCCGCCTCGAGGTCGACCTCGGGCAGCTCGATCTTCTCGTCGGTCTGGTCAGGCATTGCTCACTCCTTGGTCGGCTGCAAGGGCCTGCGCGGTGGCGTCCCGCCACGCGGACCAGCCCAGCAGTGCACACTTCACCCGGGCCGGGAACTGCGCGACGCCCGCGAACGCGACGCCGTCCTCCAGAACCTCTTCGTCCGGTTCGACATTCCCCCGGCCCTGCATCAGCTCGAGGAACTTCTCGTACGTCGCCATCCCCTCCGACACCGGCTTGCCGATCACCAGGTCGGTCATCACCGAGGTCGCGGCCTGGCTGATCGAGCAGCCGACGCTGTCGTGCGTGACGCCCTTGACGGTGTCGCCGTCGAGCTCGACCCGGAGCGTGACCTCGTCCCCGCAGGACGGGTTCACGTGGTGCACCTCCACGTCGTACGGGTCCGCGAGGCCCGCGTGGTGCGGGGTCCGGTAGTGGTCCAGGATGATCTCCTGGTACAGGCTGTCGAGCTGCATATCAGTCCACCTTGAAGAATTTTCGGACGAATCCGAGGCCGTCGACGAGCGCGTCGATCTCCTCGGGAGTCGTGTACAGGTAGAAAGACGCTCTGGTCGACGATTGCATTCCGAACCGCTCGTGGACCGGGCGCGCACAGTGGTGACCGGCCCGCACGGCGATCCCCCGGGTGTCCAGAACCGTCGACACGTCGTGCGGGTGCACGCCGTCCAGCTCGAAGCTGATCGCGCCGCCGTGGTCCTTGGCGTCCGTCGGGCCGAGCAGCTTCAGACCCGGAACGGTCTTCAGCCCCTCCAGCGCGTACTCGACGATCGCGTGCTCGTGCGCGGCGATCTTGTCCATACCGATCCCGGACAGGTAGTCCACGGCCGCACCCAGGCCGACCGCCTGCGCGATCGGCGGCGTCCCGGCCTCGAACCGGGCCGGCGGCGGCGCGTACGTCGAACCGGTCATCCGCACGACCTCGATCATCTCGCCGCCGCCGAGGAACGGCGGCAGCCCGGCGAGCAGCTCGTAGCGGCCCCAGAGCACGCCGATACCGGTCGGGCCGACCACCTTGTGACCGGTGAAGACCAGGAGGTCCGCGCCCAGCGTGGAGACGTCGACCGGGAACTGCGGGACGGCCTGCGAGGCGTCGACGACCACGGTCGCGCCGACCGCGTGCGCCTTGGCCGCGATCTCCGTGATCGGGTTGATCGTGCCGAGCGCGTTCGACACCCAGGTCAGCGAGACCACCTTGGTGTCCTCGGTGAGCAGCTCCTCGATGTTGCTGAGGTCGAGCCGCCCGTCCTCGGTCACGCCGAACCACTTCAGCGTCGCGCCGGTGCGCTCACACGCCAGCTGCCACGGGACGATGTTGCTGTGGTGCTCCATCTCGGAGATCACCACGACATCGCCCGGCTTCAGCGACGCACCCAGGGTGTGCGCGGCCAGGTTGAGCGCCTCGGAGGCGTTCTTGGTGAAGACGATCTCGTCCCGCGACGGCGCGCCGATGAAGGCCGCGACCTTGTCCCGGCCGCCCTCGTACGCCGCGGTCGCCTCGGCGCCGAGCTGGTGCATGGCCCGGGCGACGTTCGCGTTGTGCTTCAGGTAGTGGTCCTCGATCGCCTGTACCACCTGGCGCGGCTTCTGCGAGGAGTTCGCCGAGTCCAGGTAGACCAGCGGGAACCCGCCCGCGAGTTCGCGGGACAGGATCGGGAAGTCCGCCCGGACCGACTGCAGGTCCAAGGGACTGCTGAAAGTCCGGGCGTCGGTCACTTGGACGCGCCTGCCTTCACGAACCGCTCGTACCCGTTGGCTTCCAGCTCCTCGGCCAGCTCCGGGCCACCCTCCTCGGCGACGCGGCCGTCGACGAAGACGTGCACGAAGTCCGGCTTGATGTAGCGCAGGATGCGCGTGTAGTGGGTGATCAGCAGGATGCCCTTGTCGCCCTGGCCGGCGAACCGGTTGACGCCCTCGGAGACGATCTTCAGCGCGTCGATGTCGAGGCCGGAGTCGGTCTCGTCGAGGATCGCGATCTTCGGGTTCAGCAGCTCGAGCTGGACGATCTCGTGACGCTTCTTCTCACCGCCGGAGAAGCCCTCGTTGACGTTGCGCTGCGCGAACTCGGGGTCCATCTGCAGCTCGGCGAGCGCGGTGTTCACGTCCTTGACCCAGGTCCGCAGCTTCGGCGCCTCGCCGTCGATCGCGGTCTTCGCGGTGCGCAGGAAGTTCGCCACCGACACCCCCGGCACCTCGACCGGGTACTGCATCGCCAGGAACAGACCGGCCCGGGCGCGCTCGTCGACGGACATGCCCAGCACGTCCTCGCCGTCCAGCGTCACGGTGCCGCCGGTGATGTTGTACTTCGGGTGCCCGGCGATCGAGTACGCCAGCGTCGACTTGCCGGAGCCGTTCGGGCCCATGATCGCGTGCGTCTGACCACCGGCGATGGTCAGGTCGACGCCGCGCAGGATCTGCTTCGGGCCGGCCTCGGTGTCGACCGACACCTGCAGGTCGCGGATCTCGAGTGTCGCCATGGTTTCTTCTATCTCCGTAGGGTTTTACAGGGAAGCCTGGTTGATGGGGTTCTTCACGTCGACGAGGACGTCGTCGCCGTCGAGGCGCACCGGGTAGATCGGCACCGGGTCGTACGCGGGCAGGCTGGTCGGCTCGCCGGTGCGCAGGTCGAAGCGCGACCCGTGCAGCCAGCACTCGATCTCGCACTCGCCGACGTCGCCCTCGGACAGCTGGATCTGCGCGTGCGAGCACTCGTCCCGCACCGCGAAGTACTGTCCCTCGCTCTTCACGACCGCGACCTCGACACCGCCGACCTCGACCGGGACCACGCCCTCGTCGGGTACGTCGGCGGCGGCGCAGGCGCGCTCGAACGTGTCGCTCACTTGCCGACGACCGCCTTGGCCGACTCGCTCAGCTCGGCCGCGCGGGCGAGCTTCTCCTCGATCACGTCATGCAGGCGGTCGGAGACCTCCGGGACGCCGATCTTGCCGATGATGTCGTTGAAGAAGCCGGCCACCACGAGGCGCCGGGCGGCGTCCTCGGGGATACCGCGGGCCTGCAGGTAGAACAGCTGCTCATCGTCGAACCGGCCGGTCGCCGAGGCGTGCCCGGCGCCCTCGATCTCGCCGGTCTCGATCTCCAGGTTCGGCACCGAGTCGGCGCGGGCGCCGTCGGTGAGCACCAGGTTCCGGTTCAGCTCGAAGGTGTCGGTGCCCTCGGCCGCGGCCCGGATCAGCACGTCGCCGATCCACACCGAGCGGGCGTTGTCGCCGGCCAGCGCGCCCTTGTAGAGCACGTTGCTCTTGCAGTGCGTCGCCTCGTGGTCGACGAACAGGCGGTGCTCGTGGTGCTGGCCGGACTCGGCGAAGTACACCCCGACGAGCTCGGCGTCGCCGCCCGGTCCGGCGTACCGGACGTTGGTGCCGATCCGGACGATCTTGCCGCCGAGGGTGACCGCGACGTGGTGCAGTCGCGCGTCCCGGCCGACCAGCGCGTCGTGCTGACCGAGGTGGATCGACTCGTGGTCGGCCTGCTGGATCGAGACGATCCGCAGGTCCGCGCCGTCGCCGACCTTGATCTCGACGTTCCCGCTCAGCTCACCGGCACCGGTATGGTCGATGATCACGATCGACTTGCTGTGCCGGCCGGCCTCGACGATCAGGTGGCTGAAGCCGCGGCCGCCGAGGCTGGCGACGTTCACGTGCACGGGCTCGGTCAGCTCGGCCTCGACCGGGATCCGCACCGCCAGCACCTCGGGCGCCTGGGTCCAGGCGACGGCGGCGGAGCGGTCCTGCGGCGTACCGACCTTGACCGCGTCGGCGGCGACGGTCTCGATCACGACGCCCTCGGGACCGGAGGCGTCGATCTTCGGGGTCTCGGTGCCCGGCGCGTCCTCGAACAGCGCCTTGAGCTGCTTGACCGGGGTGAAGCGCCACTCCTCCTCGCGCCCGTTCGGCACCGCGAAGTCGGCCACGTCGTACGACGTCGGCCGCTCGCTCCGCGCCTGGAGCGGGACCGGCGACCCCGGCCCGTGGGAGTGTGCCTTGTTGCCGGTAGCAACAAGCGTTTCAGAGGTCGACATCAGCCGACGGCCCCTTCCATCTGCAGCTCGATCAGTCGGTTCAGTTCCAGCGCGTACTCCATCGGGAGCTCGCGGGCGATCGGCTCGATGAAGCCGCGGACGATCATCGCCATCGCCTCGTCCTCGGCCATCCCCCGGCTCATCAGGTAGAAGAGCTGGTCGTCGCTGACCTTGGACACGGTCGCCTCGTGCCCCATCGCCACATCGTCCTCGCGGACGTCGACGTACGGGTAGGTGTCCGAACGGCTGATGGTGTCGACCAGCAGCGCGTCACAGCGCACCGTGGACTTGCTGTGGTGCGAGCCCGGCGCCACCTCGACCAGACCGCGGTACGACGTCCGGCCGCCGCCGCGGGCCACCGACTTCGAGACGATCGAGCTGGAGGTGTACGGCGCGTTGTGCACCATCTTCGAGCCGGCGTCCTGGTGCTGGCCCTCACCCGCGAACGCGACCGACAGGGTCTCGCCCTTGGCGTGCTCGCCCATCAGGTACACGGCCGGGTACTTCATCGTCACCTTGGAGCCGATGTTGCCGTCGATCCACTCCATGGTCGCGCCCTCCTCGCAGGTGGCGCGCTTGGTGACCAGGTTGTAGACGTTGTTCGACCAGTTCTGGATCGTCGTGTAGCGGCAGCGGGCGCCCTTCTTCACGATGATCTCGACGACCGCCGAGTGCAGCGAGTCGGACTTGTAGATCGGCGCGGTGCAGCCCTCGACGTAGTGCACGTAGGCGCCCTCGTCGACGATGATCAGCGTCCGCTCGAACTGGCCCATGTTCTCGGTGTTGATCCGGAAGTAGGCCTGCAGCGGGATGTCCACCTTGACGCCCTTGGGGACGTAGATGAACGAGCCGCCGGACCAGACCGCGGTGTTCAGCGAGGCGAACTTGTTGTCGCCGACCGGGATGACCGAGCCGAAGTACTCCTTGAAGAGCTCCGGGTGCTCCTTCAGGCCGGTGTCGGTGTCCAGGAAGATGACACCCTGCTCCTCCAGGTCCTCGCGGATCTGGTGGTAGACGACCTCGGACTCGTACTGCGCGGCGACGCCGGCGACCAGGCGCTGCTTCTCCGCCTCCGGGATGCCGAGCTTGTCGTAGGTGTTCTTGATGTCCGGCGGCAGCTCCTCCCAGGAGGTGGCCTGCTTCTCGGTGGACCGGACGAAGTACTTGATGTTGTCGAAGTCGATCCCGGACAGGTCGGCGCCCCAGGACGGCATCGGCTTGCGGCCGAAGAGCTTCAGGCCCTTGAGGCGCAGGTCGAGCATCCACTCCGGCTCGTTCTTGAGGGTGGAGATGCCTCTCACCACGTCCTCGCTCAAGCCGCGCTGAGCGACCGCGCCGGCGGCGTCGGAGTCGGACCAGCCGTACTGGTAGTTGCCGAGGCCTTCCAGTTCGGGGTGAGCGGTTTGCGTCATCGCGTAGTCCTCGCAGATTCGCTGTCGGTTACAGGGGCCGCAGGGGCAGGGCCCGGGATGTGTGTCGTACACACACCGTCGCCGTGGGCGATGGTGGCCAAACGCTGTACGTGCTTGCCGAGGAGTCTCGAGAACACCTCGGTCTCGGCCTCGCACAGCTGGGGGAACTGCTCGGCCACGTGCGCGACCGGGCAGTGGTGCTGGCAGAGCTGGGCGCCGTGGCCCGCCTCCGCCGTGGAGGCGGCGTACCCGTCGGCCGTCAGGGCCTGGGCGAGCACCTCCGCCTTCTTGTTCTCGGGAGCCTGCGCGAGCAGCTCCCGGTACCGCTCCTCCACCTCGGCGACGCGGCGCCGGGCGAACTCCGTGATCGCGTCGTCACCGCCCGCTTCGGCGATGAACCGCATCGCGGTGGCCGCCAGATCGTCGTACGCCTGGTGGAAGGCGTGCCGGCCGGTGTCGGTCAGCGCGAACACCTTCGCCGGGCGGCCGCGGCCGCGCGGGCCGTAGACGCGCTCCTCGCGGGACTCCACCAGGCCCTCGTCGAGCAGGTGGTCCAGGTGCCGGCGGACCGCCGCCGGGGTGAGCTCGAGCCGCTCGGCCAGCACCGCGGCGCTGGACGGGCCGTTGGTCAGGATCGAGCGGGCGACCCGGTCCCGGGTGGACTCGTCCCGCGCGGCGCCGCTGACGGCTCCGGTGGTCGCAGGATTTTTCACAACATCAGTGTCGCGTAATTCCCCGGAGCCTTCAAATAAGGTTCACCTAACCGTTCCGCGCTCACGCGGAACTCCAGGGGTAGGCGTGAGCGAGGTCACTCCGGGGCGTTCTCTATGCTGCGTTTGTGCCAGTCGCGGTGGAGATCGACAACCTCGTCGTGCGGTACGGCGAGAAGACCGCGGTCGACGGTCTCAGTCTCACCGTAGCCGCCGGCACGGTGACGGCCGTGCTCGGCCCGAACGGTGCCGGCAAGACCACGACCGTGGAGACGTGTGAGGGCTTCCGGCGCCCGGACTCGGGCAGCGTCCGGGTGCTCGGCCTGGACCCGCTCGCCGACCACGACGAGCTGATGCCGAAGATCGGCGTGATGCTGCAGGAGGGCGGCGCCTGGTCGGGCGTCCGCGCCGTCGAGATGCTCCGGTACGTCGCGACGCTGCACACCCACCCGCTCGACATCCCCGCGCTCGTGGAGCGCCTGGACCTGGGCAGCTGCGGGCGCACGCCGTACCGGCGGCTCTCGGGCGGGCAGAAGCAGCGGCTGTCGTTCGCGCTGGCGATCGTGGGGAGGCCGGAGATCGCCTTCCTCGACGAACCGACGACCGGGCTCGACCCGCACGGCCGGCGGGAGATCTGGCAGCTGATCCGCGACCTGCGCGCCGACGGCGTCACGGTGGTGCTGACCACGCACGCGATGGACGAGGCCGAGCAGCTGTCCGACCAGGTGCACGTGGTGTCGGCCGGCCAGGTGATCGCGTCCGGCACGCCCGACGAGCTGACCCAGCACCACACGAAGTCGCTCGAGGAAGTGTTCCTCGAGCTCACCACGCCGAGGGGCAAGCAATGACGACCTACGCCCCGCAGCCCGGCAGCGCGCCGTGGACACGGAAGGTGATCGCGCACACGCGGATGGAGTTCAGGCTGCTCGTCCGCAACGGCGAGCAGTTGCTGCTCGCGCTGGTGATCCCGCTCGGCCTGCTCCTGCTGCTCGGCGGCACCGGCCTCGGTGAGCGGCTCCCCCTCGGCAGCGGCCGGCCGATCGACGAGGCCGTCCCGCGGGTGCTCGCGCTGGCCGTCCTGTCGTCCTCGTTCACGTCGCTCGCGATCGCCACCGGCTTCGAACGGCGGTACGGCGTCATCAAGCGCCTCGGCGCCTCCCCGCTGTCCCGCACGGGCCTGCTCGCGGGGAAGATCGGCGCGGTCCTGATCGTGCAGGCCATCCAGCTGGCGGTGCTGATCGGCACCGGGTTCGCGCTCGGCTGGAAGCCTGTCGGAGGATTCGCCGCGGTCTTCGGTGTGATCCTCACCGTCCTGTGCGGTACGGCGGCGTTCGCGTCACTGGGCTTGCTGATGGCCGGCCTGCTCCGGGCGGAAGCAACCCTCGCCGCGGCGAACCTGCTGTACCTCCTACTGCTCGTGGGCGGCGCGATCATGACGCCGGTCACCGAATACCCCGAGGGCATGCAGGGCATCGTCCGCCTGCTGCCGAGCGCGGCTCTGGCCAGCGGCATCGCGAACTCCACCGTCGAGGGCGTGATCCCGTGGGCCGCCGCGCTCTCGCTGGCGTTGTGGGCCGCGGTCCTCGGATACCTGGTCTCACGGACCTTCAAATGGGACTGACCTTTAGAGTGTGCCGGTGATGACGACGGAGACCCCGCCCCAAGAGACCGAGCCAGTGCGCGGATTCTGGCGACTGGTGCCCGAGCCGAGCCTGGACGTCGTCCGGCGCTGGGGCTGGGCGTCGGTGGCGGTGAACATCGGCATCGTGGTCACCGGCGGACTGGTCCGGCTGACCGGTTCGGGGCTCGGCTGCCCGACCTGGCCGTCCTGCACCGACGACTCGTACGTCCCGCACGCCGCGCTCGGCGTGCACGGCGCGATCGAGTTCACCAACCGGATGCTCGGGTTCGTCGTCGCGATCGTCGCGATCATCACCTGGCTGGTCGTCATGCGCTACCGCCCGGTCCGGCGGGACCTGCGGCGGCTCGCGACCGCGGCCGCGCTCGGGGTCCCGCTGCAGGGCGTGATCGGCGGCATCAGCGTGCTGACCGGACTGAACCCGTGGATCGTCTCGGCGCACTTCCTGGTCTCGCCGATCATCATCACGCTGACGGTCTCGATGATGCGCCGGTCACGCACCAGCCCCTACCCGCATACTCCCCCGGTGGTCCGCGCGCTCGCCACCGCCTGTGTGGTGGCGGTCTGGCTGTCCGTTGCCCTCGGCACCGTTGTCACCGGCGCCGGTCCGCACTCCGGCGACCCGGAGACCGGCCGCAACGGTTTCGACCCGGAGCTCGTCAGCCAGTTGCACGCCGACGTCGTCTTCGGCCTGTTCGGCATCTCGATCGCGCTGGTGATCGCGACCAGGGTGACGGCTACCTCGCGGACGCTCCGCAAGCTGGCTGCGTGGCTGCTGGCCGTCGAGCTGCTCCAGGGCGCCGTCGGTTTCACGCAGTACTTCACCGGCCTGCCCTGGCCCGTCGTGCTCGTCCACATGTTCCTGGCCGCTCTGCTGATCGCCCTGGTCACCGCTGTGTACGGCGAACGCGGGACACCCGCCACCTGACGGGCGCCCCGCGCGTCTCTCAGTACCTCACCTTGTAGACGGCTCCAGGACCGAAGACCGGTCCGGCGACGTACAGTCCGCCCCACCGGTTGAAGGCCGTGCCGCCCGGCAGTGTCAGCTGATCCTTCACCAGCTCACGCTTGTAGCCGGCCCGGTGGTTCTTGCCCGGGTACTGCAGGAACAGGCCGCCGTGCGTCGGCCCGCTCAGCTCGAACTTCAGCCAGCTGGCCTTGTCGAGCTCGACGACCGCGAGCACGCCCCGCGGACCGCCGGCCAGGTCGACGATCGACGTGTAGCCGTCGGCGTACCGCTGGCACTTGCCCTTGTTCGGCTTGACCGGGTCGCAGATCGCACCGACCGTGCCCGGCTTGATCCGCCAGATCTGCGACGTCCCCGGCGTTGCCGGGAAGCCGCGGAGCTCGCCGACGTACCAGTAGCCGTCGGAGCCGACGGTCACGGACGTCGCAACGGCCTCGGCGGTGATCGGCGTCCCCGCCGGTGGCAGCGGGTTGCCCTCCGGGTCGGTGGCGGGCAGACCGGACGGGACCTTCACCACCCGCGGCTTGAGCTTCGCGACCGTCTTGATGTGGCCGTTCGGCCAGACCCGGAGCAGGTCGTTGCCGGCCGCGTCCGAAACCAGGACCGTGCCGTCGTTCAGGGCCGCCACGCCGAACGGGTTCGAGTCCGTCGGGTTCTGCTCCTGGTCGTACGGGTCCGGGTCCGTCTTCTGGTACGCCCCGATGTCGGCGATCTTGACCGGCGACTTGCCGTACCGCATCCGGTACAGGGTCGTAGCGCCCGGAACCGGCGGCTGGCCCGGTTCACCGCCCGCGCCGGTCAGCGCGTACGTCGTACCCCACTTGTTGGTGTCGATCGCGGGCGCGAATCCGCCGGAGCCCGGCACCGTGCCGAGCTTCAGGGTGCGCCGCCCGTCGGTCATGTACACCGACCCGTCGGAGACGCTGTAGACGACCCAGTTCTTGTACGTCGAGACTCCGCGCGGCCCGTTCAGGCCCGTTGCGACCGGCTTCAAGCTCGAAGAGTGCTTGCCCCCGGCCTCGGCCTGCCCCGCGACCAGTACCGATCCTGCCAGCGCGAGTGCCGCGAGTGCGGCAATACGTGCTCGTACCCCCATAGATCCCCCTGCTGCAGCGCCTCCCCAGGCGTGGATCCCCCTCCACAGGCAGGACCCCATCGCAACATCAGATCACGATCAGGTCAACGGGGAAAACTCCCCGCACCCGGCATGCGACGCTCAGTGCAGCAGCGGGTCGATCGCCGCAGCGATGAACAGCAGCGCGAGGTAGATGTTCGAGAAGTGGAACAGCCGCATCGGCCGCAGGGCGGCGCCGTCCGCGCCGGTATGGGCCCGCAGCAACAACCGGCGCGCCTCGCGCAGGAACACGAAGCCGAGCACGATCGCGGCCAGCGGATACACGAAACCGGTGTCGCCGATCGGCCAGAGCGCGATCGACGTGATCACCATGACCACCGAGTACGCCATGATCTGCCGCGCGGTGGCGACCGGGGTGGCGACCACGGGCAGCATCGGCACGTCCACCGACGCGTAGTCCTCGCGGTACCGCATCGCGAGCGACCAGGTGTGCGGCGGCGTCCAGAAGAACACCACCAGGAACAGCACGACCGGGGTCCAGGCGAGCTTGCCGGTGACCGCGGTCCAGCCGATCAGGGTCGGGAAGCAGCCGGCGATCCCGCCCCAGACGATGTTCTGCACGGTGCGACGCTTCAGCACCATGGTGTAGCCGAAGACGTAGAACAGGTTCGCCGCCAGCGCCAGGCCGGACGAGAGCCAGTTCACGAAGAAGCCGAGCTCGAGGGTGGCCAGCACGCCGAGCACGACGCCGAACGTGGTCGCCGAGCGCGGGCTGACCGCGTGCCGCGGCAGCGGGCGGCGCCGGGTGCGGCGCATCTGCTCGTCGATGTCGCGGTCCAGCACGCAGTTGATGGTGTTCGCGCTGCCGGAGGCGAGGATGCCGCCGATCAGGGTGGCGACCACCACCTGCAGACCGGGCACACCGCCGGCCGCCAGGAACATCACCGGCACAGTGGTGATCAGCAGCAGCTCGATGATGCGCGGCTTGGTCAGACCGACGTACGCCTTCACCACGTCGCGCACCGACGGACGCACCGTTGCAGCTGATACAGCGGTAGCGTCCGGCAGCGGCGTCGGGTACGACGTCGCGGCGGGACGCGGGTCGACGGCCGTCACGAACACCTCGAACAATCTGGGTTGACGCCGGAACACCGGCGCTGACGAATCAGCAGTCTACGACGCCCCGTAGGAGGGTTCTGCCACCCCCCTCCGATCGCGTGTGTCTGCGGCCGAACAGGTCGGGGAACAGGCAGAGTCGGCGAACGGTTGACAAACAAGTGAGCGGTGCGCAAGGGAACGCCCCGGCCACAGTAGGCTCACCCTGAGGCGACATCGGAAGACCATCGAGAGGAGCGCCGCCGGCGTGACGGAGAAGACCAGCCCAAAGCTTGAATGGACCGAGCTCGACCAGCGCGCGGTCGACACCGTGCGGGTGCTCGCGATGGACGCGGTCGAGAAGGTGGGGAACGGACATCCCGGTACGGCGATGAGCCTGGCGCCGGCGGCGTACCTGCTGTTCCAGAAGGTCATGCGGCACAACCCGGCCGACCCCCACTGGGCCGGCCGCGACCGATTCGTGCTGTCCGCGGGGCACTCCAGCCTGACCCTCTACATCCAGCTGTACCTGGCCGGCTTCGGCCTGGAGCTGGACGACCTGAAGTCGCTGCGGACCTGGGGCAGCAAGACCCCCGGCCACCCGGAGTACCGGCACACCGCAGGTGTGGAGACCACCACCGGCCCGCTCGGCCAGGGCGTCGGCAACGCGGTCGGTATGGCGATGGCGGCCCGCCGCGAGCGCGGCCTGCTGGAGCCCGACGCCCCGAAGGGCGAGGGCCTGTTCGACCACCAGGTCTACGTGATCGCGTCCGACGGCGACATCGAGGAAGGCGTCGCGTCCGAGGCCTCGTCGCTGGCCGGCACCCAGAAGCTCGGCAACCTGACGGTCATCTACGACGCGAACAAGATCTCGATCGAGGACAACACCGACATCGCGCTGTCCGAGGACGTCGCGGCCCGCTACGCGGCGTACGGCTGGCACGTCCAGGACGTCGACTGGACCCAGGGTGGCACCGGCTACCACGAGGACGTCCAGGCGCTGTACGACGCGCTGGAGGCGGCGAAGGCGGTCACCGACAAGCCGAGCTTCATCCGGCTGCACACGATCATCGGCTGGCCGGCCCCGAACAAGCAGAACACCGGCAAGATCCACGGCTCGGCGCTCGGCGCCGACGAGGTCGCCGCGACCAAGAAGATCCTCGGCTGGGACCCGGAGCAGTCGTTCCAGGTCGCCGACGACGTGATCGCGCACACCCGCGAGGCGCTGGACCGCGGCAAGGCCGCGGAGGTCGCCTGGACCGCGAAGTTCGACGAGTGGAAGGCCGCGAACCCGGAGCGCGCCGCGCTGCTCGACCGGCTGTCGAAGCGTGAGCTGCCGGCCGGCTGGAAGGACGCGCTGCCGAGCTGGGACGCCGACGCCAAGGGCGTTGCGACCCGCGCCGCGTCCGGTGACGTGCTCACCAAGCTCGCGCCGGAGCTGCCCGAGCTGTGGGGCGGCTCGGCCGACCTGGCCGGCTCGAACAACACCACCCCGAAGGGTCAGCCGTCGTTCATCCCGGCGGAGTACTCGACCAAGGAGTTCTCCGGCGACGAGTACGGCCGGGTCCTGCACTTCGGCATCCGCGAGCACGCGATGGGCGCGGTGCTGAACGGTATCGCCCTGCACGGCCTGACCCGCCCGTACGGCGGCACGTTCCTGGTCTTCTCCGACTACATGCGCCCGTCGGTGCGGCTGGCCGCGCTGATGCAGCTCCCGGTCACGTACGTGTGGACGCACGACTCGATCGGCCTCGGCGAGGACGGCCCGACGCACCAGCCGATCGAGCACCTGTCGGCGCTGCGCGCGATCCCCGGCCTGGACGTCGTCCGGCCCGGTGACGCGAACGAGACGGCCGCCGCCTGGGCGACCATCCTCGAGCACACCGACCGCCCGGCCGGCCTGGCGCTGACCCGGCAGAACGTGCCGACCTTCCCGCGCGGCACGGACGGCTTCGCCACCACCGAGAACGTGCACAAGGGCGGCTACGTGCTGCTCGACACCGAGGGCACCCCGGACGTCGTGCTGATCGGCACCGGCTCCGAGCTGCAGATCGCGGTCGAGGCCCGCAAGGTCCTGGCCGAGGAGGGCGTCCAGGCCCGCGTGGTCTCGATGGTCTCCCGCGAGTGGTTCGACGAGCAGGACGACGCGTACCGCGAGACCGTCATCCCCGCGGACGTCCGGGCCCGGGTCTCGGTCGAGGCCGGGATCGCGCAGAGCTGGCACGACATCGTCGGCGACTCGGGCCGGAGCGTGAGCGTGGAGCACTACGGCGCCTCGGCGGCGTACCAGACGCTGTACGACGAGTTCGGCATCACCACCGACGCCGTCGTCCAGGCCGCGCGGGACAGCATCGCCGCCGCCGCGAAGATCAGCGGACCGGGTGTACCGCCCGGGCGCGCGGCCGCGGGCCCGGTCGGGCCGGCCGACACGAGCGAAGCCAACTGAAGACACCACAACAGAACATTCCGGAAGAAGGCATCGGAACCATGAACGATCGCTTGAAAGCACTCGCCGACGCGGGTGTCTCCATCTGGCTCGACGACCTGTCCCGTGTGCGGCTGACCAGCGGCAGCCTGCAAGCCATGATCGAGGACAAGCACGTCACCGGCGTGACCACCAACCCGACGATCTTCGCGAAGGCGATCTCGGATGCCGACGCGTACGCCGAGGTGATCGGCAAGCTGGCCGCGCAGGGCGTGTCCACCGACGAGGCGATCCGGGTGATCACCACCAGCGACGTCCGCGACGGCGCCGACGTGTTCAAGCCGACGTACGACGACACCGAGGGCCAGGACGGCCGGGTGTCGATCGAGGTCGAGCCGACGCTCGCGCACGACACCGCGAAGACGGTCGAGCAGGCCAAGCAGCTGTGGGACATCGTCGGCCGGGAGAACATCTTCATCAAGATCCCGGCCACCAAGGCGGGCCTGCCGGCGATCACCCAGACGCTGGCCGCCGGGATCAGCGTGAACGTGACGCTGATCTTCTCGCTCGAGCGTTACAAGGCGGTCGCGGACGCGTTCCTGACCGGCCTGGAGCAGGCCGTCGAGAACGGTCACGACGTCACCAAGATGGCCAGCGTCGCGTCGTTCTTCGTCAGCCGGGTGGACACCGAGGTCGACAAGCGGCTGGACGCGATCGGCACCGACGAGGCGAAGGCGCTGAAGGGCAAGGCGGCGATCGCCAACGCCCGGCTGGCCTTCGAGGCGTACGAGGAGATCTTCGACACCGACCGCTGGCGCGAACTGGAGACCGCCGGCGCGAAGCCGCAGCGTCCGCTGTGGGCGTCGACCGGCACCAAGGACCCGTCGTACTCCCCCACGCTGTACGTCGACAACCTGGTCACCCGCGGCGTCGTCAACACGATGCCCGAGGCAACGATCAAGGCGGTCGAGGAGCACAGCGAGATCACCGGTGACACGGTCCGCGGCGACTACGCGGCCGACCGCAAGGTGATCGACGACCTGGAGCGGCTGGGCATCTCCTACGACGAGGTCGTGCAGGTGCTCGAGGACGAGGGCGTCGCGAAGTTCGACGCGTCCTGGTCGGAGCTGCAGGACACCGTGACCGCGGCCCTGAAGGCGGCCGCCAAGTGAGCACTCCGAAGGTATCGACGCAGAACGGCGACTGGGCCGAGGTCGTCGACAAGCTGGTGGCCGCGAAGATCGCGTCCCGGATCGCCGCGAAGGACGCGACGATCTGGGGCCCGGAGGCCGAGTCCGAGGCCTCGATCCGGCTCGGCTGGGTCGACCTGCACGACACGTCGCGTCCGCTGCTCGCCGAGATCGAGGCGCTGCAGGCCGACCTGCGGTCCGAGGGCCTGGACCGGATCGTGCTGTCCGGCATGGGCGGCTCGTCGCTGGCGCCGGAGGTCATCACCCGGACGGCGGGCGTGGAGCTCGTCGTCCTCGACTCGACCGACCCGAGCGTCGTCAAGCGCGCACTGGACGGTGACCTGTCGAAGACGGTGATCGTGGTGTCCAGCAAGTCCGGCGGCACGGTCGAGACCGACAGCCACCGCCGGACCTTCGCCAAGGCGTTCACGGACGCGGGCATCGACGCGGCCTCGCGGATCGTCGTCGTGACGGACCCGGGGTCGCCGTTCGAGAAGCTGTCTGCGGACGAGGGCTACCGCAAGACGTTCCTCGCCGACCCGAACGTCGGCGGCCGGTACAGCGCGCTGACCGCGTTCGGCCTGGTGCCGTCCGGTCTGGCCGGCGCCGACATCGCCGAGCTCCTCGACCAGGCGGCCGAGGCGGCGCCGGCGTTGCAGGCCGACTCCGCCGACAACCCGGCCCTGTGGCTGGGCGCCGTGCTCGCGGCGAGCGCCGGCCGGGACAAGGCGATCATCACGGCCGACGGCTCCGACATCGTCGGGTTCCCGGACTGGGCCGAGCAGCTGATCGCGGAGAGCACCGGCAAGAACGGCACCGGCGTACTGCCCGTCGCGGTCGAGGTGACCGCGCCGGAGCTGACCAGCGAGGCCGCCGACCTCACCAACGCCCTGCTCGCGGAGAAGGCGACGAGCGGCGTACCGACGGCGCTGACCTCGGGCTCGCTGGGCGGCCAGTTCCTGCTCTGGGAGATGGCGACCGCGGTGGCCGGCTACCTGCTCGGCATCAACCCGTTCGACCAGCCTGATGTGGAGAGCGCGAAGAAGGCGGCCCGTGGCCTGCTCGACGCGCAGCCGGAGCCGGAGGCCGCGGCCTTCACCGAAGGCGCTGTCGAGGTCCGCGGTTCCGAGGGCCTGCTCGACGGTGTCGACTCGCTGCAGGGCGCGGTGGACGCGCTGCTCGGCAAGCTCGAGGACAAGGGCTACGTCGCGGTGATGGCGTACCTGGACTCCGAGCGCGATGCCGACCTGCTCGCGGTCCGGCCGGCGCTGGCGACCAGGACGGGCCGTCCGGTGACCTTCGGCTGGGGACCGCGGTTCCTGCACTCGACCGGTCAGTACCACAAGGGCGGTCACCCGGAGGGCGTGTACCTGCAGATCACCGGTGCGCACCCGACCGACGTCGAGATCCCGGACCGTCCGTTCACGTTCGGCACGCTGATCTCGGCGCAGGCCGCCGGTGACGCGAACGTCCTGGCCGAGCGCGGGCGTCCGGTGCTGCGGCTGCAGCTCACGGACGTGGCGGCCGGCGTACAGCAGCTGTTGTCCCTGTTCCAGTAAGAACGACACTCGGAGGGAAAGCGGCCCATGACCGCTGAGCTCAACGAAGAGCCGGCCGGCCCGGTGAACCCGCTGCGCGATCCGCAGGACCGGCGGCTGCCGAGGATCGCCGGGCCGTGCAGCCTGGTGATCTTCGGCGTCACCGGCGACCTGGCCCGCAAGAAGCTGATGCCGGCGGTCTACGACCTGGCGAACCGGGGGCTGCTGCCCCCGGGTTTCGCCCTGGTGGGGTTCGCCCGCCGGGACTACACCAACCAGGACTTCGCCCAGATCGTGCACGACTCGGTGAAGGAGCACGCCCGGACCCCCTTCCGTGAGGAGGTCTGGCAGCAGCTCGCCGAGGGCTTCCGGTTCGTGCCGGGCGACCTGACCGACGACGAGGCGTTCAAGCGGCTGCGGGAGACCGTCGACGAGCTCGACGTGACCCGCGGCACCGGCGGCAACCACGCGTTCTACCTGTCGATCCCACCGGGGCTGTTCCCGGAGGTGGTCCGGCAGCTGTCCGAGCACGGGCTGACCGACGAGCACCCCGGCTCGTGGCGGCGGGTGGTGATCGAGAAGCCGTTCGGTCACGACCTGACGAGTGCCCGCGAGCTGAACCGGGTGGTCGAGTCCGTGTTCCCGCCCGAGGCGGTCTTCCGGATCGACCACTACCTCGGCAAGGAGACGGTGCAGAACATCCTCGCGCTGCGGTTCGCGAACGCGATGTTCGAGCCGATCTGGAACAGCAACTACGTCGACCACGTGCAGATCACGATGGCCGAGGACATCGGCATCGGCGGCCGCGCCGGGTACTACGACGGCATCGGCGCCGCGCGCGACGTGATCCAGAACCACTTGCTCCAGCTGCTCGCGCTGGTCGCGATGGAGGAGCCGGTCAGCTTCGACGCCTGGTCGCTGCGCCAGGAGAAGAAGAAGGTGCTCAACGCCGTCCAGCTGCCCGAGCGGCTGGATCTGCACAGCGCCCGCGGGCAGTACGCCGCCGGCTGGGCCGGCGGCACGAAGGTCAAGGGCTATCTGCAGGAGGACGGCATCCCCGAGTCGTCCGCGACGGAGACGTTCGCGGCGCTGCGGGTCGACGTCGACACCCGGCGCTGGGCCGGCGTCCCGTTCTACCTGCGGACCGGCAAGCGGCTCGGCCGCCGCGTCACCGAGGTCGCGGTGATGTTCAAGCGCGCGCCGCACCTGCCGTTCACCAAGACCGAGACCGAGGAGCTCGGCCAGAACGCGCTCGTCCTGCGGATCCAGCCGGACGAGGGCATCACGGTCCGCTTCGGCGCCAAGGTGCCCGGCACGTCGATGGAGATCCGCGACGTGAACATGGACTTCGCGTACGGCGGCTCGTTCACCGAGTCCTCCCCGGAGGCGTACGAGCGGCTGATCCTCGACGTACTGCTCGGCGACCCGCCGCTGTTCCCGCAGCACACCGAGGTCGAGCTGGGCTGGAAGATCCTCGACCCGGTGCTCGACTACTGGGAGCGGCACGGCAAGCCGGAGCAGTACGCGTCCGGCGGCTGGGGCCCGGACTCGGCGCACGAGATGCTTGCCCGCGACGGACGGGCCTGGAGGCGGCCATGATCATCGACCTGACCGACACCACGTCGAGCGAGATCGCGTCGGCGCTGCTGAAGGCCCGGCGGAACGCCGGCTCGCCGGCCATGGGCATGGTCGGCACCATCGTGGTGGTCGTCGACGAGGCGTCCCACCACGACGCGATGAAGGCCGCGAACGAGGCCGGTCGCGAACACCCGTCCCGGGTTCTGGTCGCGATCCTGCGCCCCGGGCGCGGCCCGTCCGGGCTGGACGCCGAGGTGCGGGTCGGCGAGGGCATCCCCGGCGAGGCGGTGCTGCTGCGGCTGCACGGTGAGCTGGCGAAGGTGCCGGAGTCCGTGATCACGCCGCTGCTGCTGCCCGACTCCCCCGTCATCGTCTGGTGGCCGGGCGGCGGGCCGCGCGTTCCCGCGGAGGACCCGCTGGGCCGGCTCGGACGGCGCCGGGTGACCGACGCGGCGGCGACCCGCCGGGCATCGATCGACTACAGCGCCCGCGCCGAGGGCTACGCGCCGGGCGACACCGACTTCGCGTGGACGCGGCTGACGCCGTGGCGTGCGCTGATGGCCGCTGCCCTCGACCAGTACCCGACGAAGGTGACCGGGGCCGAGGTCGCGGCCGCCAAGGGCAACCCGAGCGCCGACCTGATGGCCGCGTGGCTGCAGTCCCGGCTGAAGGTGCCGGTGGAGCAGCGCAACTCGCGCGGGCCGGGTGTGACTGCCGTACGGCTGTTCACGCCGTCCGGCCCGATCGCGTTGACCCGGCCGGACGGAGCGGTCGCGACGTTCAGCGTGCCCGGTCAGCCGGACCGTCCGGTGGCGCTGAAGCGGCGGACGACGTCCGAGCTGCTGAGCGAGGAACTGCGCCGGCTCGATCCCGACGACGTGTACGCGAAGACGCTCGCGACCGTGGGCGAGCGGGACGCGCTGCCGGCCGACGCCAAGAAGGTCGGTGAGACGGCGCGGAAATCGACCGCCGCGAAGGTGACCGCGGCCGGCAAGAAGGTCGCCGCCTCGAGCGCCGGCAAGGAACCGGCGTCCGCAAAGCGGGCAGCTGCCAAGAAGACGGCGCCGAAACCGGCGGCTGCGAAGAAGACCGCAGCGAAGAAGACCGCAGCGAAGAAGACGGTTGCCAAGAAGGCGGCGAAGCGATGACGGTCGATCCGGAACTCTTGATCCATTCCGACGCCGGGGACCTGGCGTTCTCGGTGGCTTCGCGTTTCGTCACGGCGCTGGTCGATGCCCAGAGCACCGGTGCGGTCGCGCAGGTCGTGCTCACCGGCGGCCGGGTGGCCGCGGCGGTGTACCGCGCGGTCGCGGAGTCGCCGGCGCGGGTCGAGGTCGACTGGCGGCGGGTCGAGTTCTGGTGGGGCGACGAGCGGTTCCTGCCGTCCGGCGACCCCGAGCGGAACGAGACGCAGGCTCGGGACGCCTTCCTGTCGGCCCTCGACGTCGATCCGGCACGGGTGCATCCGATGCCGGCCGACACGGGACAGGGCGCCGAGGCGGCGGCTGCGGCGTACGCCGAGGATCTGGCCGCGGCGGGTTCGCCGACGTTCGACGTACTGATGCTCGGCGTCGGGCCCGACGGGCACGTGGCGTCGCTGTTCCCGGGGTATCCGCAGCTCGGCGTGACGGACGCGGCCGCGGTCGCCGTCCACGACTCGCCGAAGCCGCCGCCGACTCGGGTGTCGCTGACCCTGCCGCAGCTGAACCGGGCCCGTGAGGTCTGGTTCGTTGTCTCCGGCTCGGACAAGGCCGAGGCGGTCGCGAAGGCGCTGACCGAGGGTGACGTCCCAGCGGCCCGCCCGAAGGGCCGCAACCGCACACTGTGGCTACTCGACGAGGCCGCCGCGGAGAAGATCCCGAACACCTGATCGGTCGGCCGATGGCCCGGCCGGCGTTCTACCTGTACTGAGTTCGGCGGGCGCCGAAGCGTTCGGGTGACAGACTCGGGGCATGACTTTCCGCGAGTTGCATGCCGGTCAGTTCGTGATGCCGAACGCGTGGGACGCCGGGAGCGCGGTGCTGCTCGCCGCGGCCGGGTTCCCGGCGATCGCCACCACCAGCGCGGGGATCGCGTTCTCGCTGGCGAAGGGCGATCACACGCTGCCGGACGGCGCGCCGGCGGTGTCGCGGGAGCAGATGTTCGAGCGGGTCCGCGAGATCACGGCCGCGAGCGGCGTACCGGTGAACGGGGATCTCGAGGACGGGTACGGCGTGGAGCCGGCGCGGGTCGCGGAGACGATCGCACTGGCCCGCGAGGCGGGGCTGGCCGGCGGGAACATCGAGGACTACGACGGGCGGGAGCTGTACGACGCCGGGCTCGCGGTCGAGCGGATCGTCGCGGCGCGGGAGGCGGCCGGACCGGACTTCGTGCTGACCGCACGGACCGACGGGCAACTGCTGCGGACGCCGACGTCGCTGGCCGACTCGATCGACCGGGCGAACCGCTTCCGCGCGGCGGGTGCGGATTGCCTCTATGTGCCTGGGGTCAACGATCTCGACGCGATTCGCACGCTGGTCGCCGAGATCGACGGCCCGCTGAACGTGGTCCTCGGCCTGGGCACGTCGGCGCTGACGGTCGCCGATCTGCAGTCGGTCGGTGTCACACGGATCAGCCTCGGCGGCAGCATCGCGCGAGCCGCCCTCGGCTTCATCCGGCGCAGCGCCGAGGAACTGGCCACCCACGGCACGATCACCTTCGCCGCCGGCCAGATCCCGCAGACTGCCCTCAACGAACTCTTTGCGCGATCATCCAAGGGTGAGCGCTGAGCCGGACGCCGTACGGCCGGTGGCGCTGGCCCACGGGATCGTGGGCCTCGCCACCTGTTTGTGCCTGATCCTCTTCTACGCGGGCGCCGATGCGCTCGGGGCCGTCAACGATGTGGGCAATGCGGTGTTGGGCGTGTTGAGCGTGGCCCTGGCGTGGACTTTGCACGCCGCCCCGCGCCGCACGGCACGCGCCTTCGCCCTCCTCGGAGCCGCCGCCATCGGCGCCGTGCTGACGGTTGTCGGCACAGTCCTCGTGATGACCGACACCACCGGTTTCTACCTCGCCGGCCTGTGGTCGAGCTTCGGCTTCGCTCTGATCGGAATCTGGCTCCTCGGCACCGCATCAGGCTCGCTCCGGCGGGCGGGGTTGATCGCCGGCGCGGTGATGACGCTCGGCCTGCTCGGCGTACCCGGGATCTTGCTGGGGATCGACGACCTGGACACCGCCCCACCCTGGACCTTCGCAGCCGGCTTCAGCTGGGCCGGCACCTACCTGCTGTTCCCCACCTGGACCCTACGTCTGGCCACACGTAACACCCGCGAAGCCTAGGACTGGCTGGGTGGGACGGTGCCAAAGGCTTCAGCCAGGGCTGGGAACATCGCGCGTACGTCTCCCCCACCGACCCAGACGCCGATCGCCAGGGCTGCGGTTGCCTCCAGCAACTTCGCGTGGCGGAGGCCGCCGGCGAGGACCGGTGTGCAGCCGAGGGCCTCGACCAACTCCGCGACCTGCTCGACGCCCTCGTCGCCGCACAGCGGCACCCCGAGTCCGCGCGGCGGGTTTCGCCACACCGCGTCAGCCGCCAGGTTGAACGCCTTGACCACCCGCACCCCCGGCACAGCGTCACTGACCGCTTCCGCAACAGAGTCCTGGGCCAGCGTGAAGTCCCGGTGGTCCAGGGCATTCGTGCAATCGACCAGCGTCCTCCCGGCCGGCACCTCCCGCGCAACCGCCACCGCGACCTCCGCCGGCACGGCCAGCAGCACGATCTCGCCGTACGCCGCCGCCTCCGCCAACGACCCCGACGCCGCACCGACCCGCCCGGCCACCGCACCGGCCCGGTCCGCCGACCGCCCACCGATCATCACGTCGTGCCCCGCCGACACCCAGTGCGTGGCGAGCGCCTCGGCCATCATTCCGTTGCCCAGTGTTCCTATTCGCATGGACTCGACGGTAGGCACTTCGATCCGCACCGCCGGGTGCCTATCGACCGACGCACAATGGACGACGTGAGATTCTTCGCCGACTGCCAGGCGCGCGTCGCCGCCGACCTGATCAGCGGACGCTGGCCGATGGTCGTGCTGTACTCGCTCGCCGACGGTCCCGCTCGTCCCGGCAGGCTCCGCGAACAGATCGGCGGCATCAGCCAGAAGGTCCTCACCGAGACCCTGCGCCGCCTCGAGCACAACGGTCTCGTCGAGCGCCGCCGGTACGCCGAGGCGCCGCCGCGCGTCGAGTACTCGCTGACCACCGCCGGCACCGATCTGCTGGTACCGATCCGCGCACTCGGCGACTGGGCCGCCGTTTACGCCGACCAACTCCCGACCGAAGCTTCAGCACCCCGGCCGACCGCGTCACGATCGAGCCCGGCGTCGCCATGATGCTCGGTCACCTGGCGGCGTATTTCACCCGGTGACACCTATCCGGAGGGTCCTCCGCAACGAGGGATAGGATCGGGGGCATGACTGCTTCCGATTCCACCGACCGTCCGTACGGCGCCTTCCCCGCCCGGATCGGTCTGCAGGTCCAGCCCCAGCATGCCCAGTACGCCGACATCCGGCGGACCGTGGCGGCGGCCGAGGAGATCGGCGTCGACGTGGTGTTCAACTGGGACCACTTCTACCCGCTCAGCGGTGAGCCCGAGGGCCTGCACTTCGAGTGCTGGACGATGCTGGCCGCCTGGGCCGAGGCGACCGAGCGGGTCGAGTTCGGCGCGCTGGTGACCTGCAACTCCTACCGCAACCCCGACCTGCTCGCCGACATGGCGCGCACGGTCGACCACATCAGCGACGGCCGGCTGATCTTCGGCATCGGCTCGGGCTGGTTCGAGAAGGACTACGACGAGTACGGGTACGAGTTCGGCACCGCGGGCGGCCGGCTGGACGCCCTCGGCGAGGCGCTGCCGCGGATCGAGCAGCGCTGGGAGAAGCTGAACCCGAAGCCGACCCGGGACATCCCGGTGCTGATCGGCGGCGGCGGCGAGAAGAAGACGCTGAAGCTGGTCGCCAAGCACGCGAACATCTGGCACGGGTTCGGCGACGCCGAGACGCTCGCGCACAAGCACGCCGTGCTCGACGAGCACTGCCGCACGATCGGCCGCGACCCGGGCGAGATCGAGCGCTCCGCGGGCGTCGGCGACAAGTCGCCCGAGGACATCGGCAAGTCGCTGCTCGATGTCGGCACCCGGCTGTTCACGGTCTCGTCGTCCGGCCCCGACTACGACCTCGGCCTGCTCCGCGAGTGGGTCTCGTGGCGCGACGAAATCAACGCCAAGTAACAGGGCCACTTTGAGCACCCACCAACCATCTGGTCCACCCGGAAACGGTTGGTGGGTGCTCAAGGAGGTCGCGCGGGGCAGCGGATAGGATTTCCGGCATGTCTACGTTGCCTGGGAACGGTTCGGTGCGGCCTATCACCCGTTGGGGTGCGGACGTCATGCACCGGGTCAATCAGCCGGTCACCGACTTCGGTGACGAGCTGCAGACGCTGGTCGCCGACATGGTCGCGACGATGCGCGCCGCCGAGGGCGTCGGGCTCGCCGCGAACCAGGTCGGGGTGGACCTGCAGCTGTTCGTGTTCGACTGCCCGGACAAGGACGGCAAGCACCAGCAGGGCGTCGTGTGCAACCCGACGCTCGAGCTTCCGGAGGGCAAGGACCGCAACCTCGACGAGGGCGACGAGGGCTGCCTGTCGCTGCCGGGCGCGTTCACCAAGTGCGCCCGTCCCGACTTCGCCAGGGTCACCGGCGTCGACCAGCACAACCAGCCGGTCACGTACGAAGGCGACGGCCTGCTCGCCCGCTGTCTGCAGCACGAGACCGACCACACGCAGGGCACCGTCTTCGGCGACCGCCTGTCCCGCAAGTACCGCAAGCGCCTGTTCGCCGAAGCCGAGGAGTTCGCCCCGGAATACCCGTCGGACTGGCCCGTCTCCCCCATGGTCGACCACGACCACGAGGACACCCCCGCGACCTGAGCTACCAGCGAGCCTTCTCCAGGTCGATCGCGTCGACGCTCTCGGCCGCCGTCTGGCCGGTGGTGTCCAGCCACAGGCCCCGGCGCGGCGTCTCGTCGAGGTCGGTCTGGAGCGCCCGTACGGCGTCCTCCAGCGTGCCGCCCGGTTCCTGCCAGTCGCGGTACGAGTTGGCGCCGCCGCGGCCGATCTCGCGCTGCACGATCGACTCGACCGTCGGGACGAGCACGACGAGGTACTTCTCGACGTCGCGCAGCCGGGCGAACCAGCGCTCGACGTCCTCGCCGAAGATGATGTCGCTGCACACGAAGTCGAAGCCGTTGTCCGCGTAGTGCTGCGCCACCAGCGCGCTCGCGTCGTACCGCAGCCGGAGCTGGCGTAGCGCTTCGGCCGACGGCTCCGGCGTCATGACCTCGGCCCCGGCGACCACGCCGCGGTAGAACACATCGCCGTCGAGCGTCGCCGCCGGCGGCCCCATCCGCGCCGCCAGCAACGGGGCGATCGTCGACTTCCCGGCGGCCTGCATCCCGGTGATCAGCACTACTTTCGGCACGGGACTATGTCATCACCATGGTCAACTGCTTTTGAGAGCACGCGCGGAGTTCCAGAGCACACCGCGGTTCAGCCGGTCGGGGTAGCTCTCGAGTACGGCGTTGTAGAGGTCGAGCGCCGTGCTGGTCCCGGCCGCGGCGCGCGCGAAGGTGTTGAGGTACCGGCGGGTCTCGTCGATGTACCGCGGATCGTCGGACGCGTCGGCCTGGCGGTGCCCGGAGACAACGGCGACCGGGTCCAGGGCCTCGAGCTTGTCGAGCGCGGTCAGCCAGTGGTCGAGGCCGCCGGCAGCTGATTCCGCCAGGTAGAGGTGCACTTCGTCGTACACGGCGTCGCCCGCGACGACCAGCCCGATCGACGGGACGTACAACGCCGAACTACCGTCGGTGTCGGTGTGACCGAGATCCACCGCTGTCAGCTCCTCGCCTTCCAGCGTGAAGGCACCGTCCAAAGGCTCGGCGACGACCAGGCGCTCGGGCAGCTGGCCCGGGAACCGCACCCGCCAGAATCCGTCCAGCCACTGTGGGGTGAGCTGCTTGCGCATCCCCTCGACGACGGACGGCAGCGCGACGAGCCGGGCCTCCGGGAAGCGGTCGAGGACCGGCGCGGCGCCGAAGAAGTGGTCGCCGTGGCTGTGCGTCACGAAGATCGCGGTGAGGTTCTTCCCGGTGGCGGCGATCCAGCCGGCCAGGTCCTCGCCTTCGGCCTGTGTCATCAACGGGTCGACCAGGACGGCGTCGTGGTCGCCGGAGATCAGCGTGGCCGCGGTCGGCGACCACATCCGCTGCACCTCCCCCGGCGGCAGATCGTCGGAGACGGCCGGCTTGGACGGTGCGACGTACGTCGAGTACTTCAGGGTTGTCATACCGACAGCGTCGATCGGACTCCCGCCCCCGGGAAGGTCGCCTCTTCCTGGGTGCGCCGCACCCAGGCAGCTCAGCCCAGCCGGGCCAGTGCCTCCGCACTCCCGCTGCCCGGCTCCGCCGTACCGACGAGCAACTGCTGTCCCGGCGCGGCGCGGACGTCGAAGGTCTGGTAGGTGAGCTCGATCCGTCCGGCCTCCGGGTGGTGGAAGATCTTGTACGCGCGGCTGAATCCGCGCGCCGTCCGGTCCTCCCACAGGGCGCGGAACTCGGGCGATCGCGGGAGCAGGTCCGCCACCAGAGCCTTGATCTGCGGGTCGTCCGGATACGTCGCCGCGTTGAACCGCACGGCGTACACGGCCCGCCGTACGACCGTCTCCCAGTCGCCGAAGATCTCCCGCGCCTCGGGATGCTCGAACATCATCCGCAGCATGTTCGTCATCCCGAACGGGGCCAGCAGACCGTGCGCGACCGCGTTCGTCGCGAGGATGTCGTACGCCGGACCCAGCACGTAGGCCGCCGCGCGCGGGAAGTTGTCCAGCAACTGCAGCAGCGCCGGGTGAACCTGGTCCCGCGCGGCGCCGAGGGCCGGGGTCGGCGCCATCCCGGCGAGCCGGAACAGGTGGGCGCGCGCATCCGGGTCGAGCCGCAGCGCGTGGGCGATCCCGTTGAGCACCTGCGCGGACGGGTTGCGCTCACGTCCCTGCTCGAGCCGCGTGTAGTAGTCGGCGCTGACCACCGCCAGTACGGCGACCTCCTCGCGCCGCAACCCGGCGACGCGCCGATCCCCGCCGGCAGGCAGGCCGACGGCCGACGGCTCGACCCGGGCCCGCTCGGCACGGAGGAATGCCCCGAGCTCACCGACCGCCTTCATGGCGGTCAGCGTACGCGCTGCCTGAGGCTCCTCAGCAGCGAGTGGCGTAGAACGCCACTGCGGCAGAGGAGGCGACGTTGAGGGAGTCGACGCCGCCGGCCATCGGGATCCGGACCGTCAGGTCGGCCTGGCGCAGCACGTTCGGTTTGAGGCCGTGGCCCTCGGTGCCGAAGATCAGCGCGAGCTTGTCGTCCTTGCGGTCGGCGAGCTCGTCGAGCGTGATCGAGTCGTCGGTGAGCGCCATCGCCGCCGCGACGTACCCGTTGTCCTGCAGCTGCCGCAGGTCGCCCGGCCAGCTCTGCAGCCGGGTCCACGGGACCTGGAAGACGGTCCCCATCGACACCTTGATCGAGCGCCGGTACAGCGGGTCGGCGCAGGTCGGGGTCACCAGCACGAGGCCGACGCCGAGCGCCGCGGCGGCGCGGAACCCGGCGCCGACGTTGGTGTGGTCAACGATGTCGTCGAAGATCGCGATCCGGCGCACGTCGTCGGTCAGCAACTGGGTGAGCGGTACGGCGGCCCGCCGCTTGTACGACGCCAGCGCGCCGCGGTGCACGTGGAACCCGGTGACCTGCTCGGCCAGCTCCTCCGAGACGACGTACACCGGCTTGTCCGGCCACTGCCCGAGCACGTCCTGCAGCGAGTCCAGCCAGCGCGGCGCAAGCAGGAACGACCGCGGCTCGTACCCGGCGTCGGCCGCCCGCCGGATCACCTTGTCCCCCTCGGCGATGAACAACCCGTGCTCTTCCTCGAGCAACCGCCGCAGACTGACCTCCCGCAACCGGACATAGTCCGCCAGCCGCGCATCACCGGCATCCTCGACCGGGACGAGCGTCACGCCTGCCCCACCGTCCCGCCGGTCGCCGGCTCGGTCCGGCCCTGCGCCGCGACGTCGACCACGTTGCCGATGACAACGATTGCGGGGGCGCCGACGCCGTCGTCCGCCATCGTCTGGGCGATACCGGCCAGGTCGGACGTGACCATCCGCTGGCCCGGAAGAGTGCCGTCGGCAATCGCCGCCGCCGGCGTGTCAGCCGGCTTGCCTGCGGCGATCAGCCGTTCGGCGATGGCGGGCAGGTTCTCGACCGCCATCAGCAGGACGAGCGTCCCGTGCAGGTGGGCGAGCGCGTCCCAGTTCACCAGCGAGTCCGGGTGCGACGGCGGGATGTGCCCCGACACGACCGTGAACTCGTGCGTCACGCCGCGGTGCGTGACCGGGATCCCCGACACCGCCGGCACCGAGATCGAGCTCGTGATCCCCGGCACCACGGTCCATGGCACCCCGGCCGCCGCGCAGGCGAGCGCCTCCTCGAAGCCGCGCCCGAAGACGTACGGGTCCCCGCCCTTCAGCCGGACGACGACCTTGCCCTGCAGCCCGCGATCGACCAGGATCCGGTTGATCTCCTCCTGCTGCGCGGCCCGCCCGCGCGGCAACTTCGCCGCGTCGAACAGCTCGACGTCCGGGTGCAGCTCGTCCAGCAACTGCTGCGGCGCCAACCGGTCCGCGACCACCACGTCCGCTTCCGCCAGCAACCGCCGTCCGCGCACCGTGATCAGGTCCGGGTCGCCAGGCCCCCCGCCGACGAGGTACACCCCCGGCCGCCGGTCCACGTCCCGCGCCGCCAGCTCACCGACCCGCAGACCTTCGAGAATCGCGTCCCGTACGGCGGCCGACCGGCGGTGATCGCCGCCGCCCAGGACACCGATCGTCACGTTGTCGTGCTGCCCGGACGCGGGGGTCCACGCCGTCGCGCGGGACCGGTCGTCGGACCGCACGCAGAAGATCCGCCGCTCCTCCGCCTCCGCGGACACCTGGTCGTTGACCGAGGCGTCGTCGGTCGCGACCACGACATACCACGCCCCGTCCAGGTCCCCAGCGGCGTACCCGCGCTCGATCCAGGTCAGCGCGGGGTTGCCGAGCAGCCCCTCGATCGTCGGCGTGATCGACGGTGACACGAGGTCGATCCGCGCGCCCGCCTCGAGCAGCCGCGGCAGCCGTCGCTGAGCGACACCGCCACCGCCGACGACGACCACGCGCCGCCCTTCGAGGACGAGGCCGGACAGGTACTGGTTCGTCACGAAGTGATCCCCGCGTCCTCGAACGTGGCCATCTCGGCGAGCGCCCGCACGGCGCAGGTCAGGATCGGGTACGCGAGCACGGCGCCGGTCCCCTCGCCGAGCCGCAGGTCCAGGTCGACCAGCGGCTGCAGCCCGAGCTGCTTGAGCGCGACCGCGTGACCGGGCTCGGCCGACCGGTGTCCGGCGACGCAGTAGTCGATCACTGCCGGGTGGAACGCCTGGGCGACGAGCGCGGCCGCGCCCGCGATCACGCCGTCGAGGATGACCGGTGTGCGGTTCGCCGCCGCGCCGAGGATGTATCCGGCGAGGGCGGCGTGCTCCAGGCCGCCGTACGCCTGCAGCGCCTTGAGCGGCTCGGTCGACGGTACGGCGTGCAGCGCGAGCGCGTCCCGGACGACGGCCGTCTTGTGCGCGAGGGCCGCGTCGTCGATCCCTGTCCCGCGGCCGGTGACGGCGTCGGCGGTCGCGCCGGTGAAGGTCGCGATCAGCGCGGCGGACGCGGTGGTGTTGGCGATGCCCATGTCACCGGTCAGCAGGCAGCGGTACCCCTCCCGGACCAGCTGGTCGGCCAGATCGAAGCCGACGGCGATCGCCGCGCGCGCCTCGTCCTCGGTCAGCGCGTCCGTCTGCGCAAGGTCGCGGGTGCCGGGGCGGACCTTCGCGTGCACGATGTCGAGCTGCTCGACCGGCGTGGCGACGCCGACGTCGACGACGCGGACGTCGACGCCGTTGTTCTTGGCGAACGCGTTCACCGCGGCGCCGCCGCCGGCGAAGTTCGCCAGCATCGCGGCGGTCACTTCCTGTGGCCACGGGGAGACGTTCTGCGCATGGACGCCGTGGTCGGCGGCGAACACCGTGACGACGGCCGGGGCCGGCACGGCGTACGTAGCGGTCATGCCGGCGACCTTCACGGACAGGTCCTCGAGGACGCCGAGGGAGCCGGCCGGTTTGGTCAGCCGCGCGTGCCGCTCCGCGGCCGCGCGCATCGCCGCCTGATCAGCCGGAGCGATCCGCTCCAGGTACTCGTCCACCAGGTCCTCCATCCGTTCGGCGGGTGCGCCGGTCCCGATCTTCGCATCTCCGAGTGTGTGCCCCGGGACGGACCGGCAGGATGTGGACAGTAGTGTCGGAATCACCACACATCGCGAGCTGCCGGAGGGTTTACAGATGTCGCTTGATCGCCCCGTCGCACCGGACCCGTACAAACTCCTGCCGGAGGTCGGGTCGTTCACCGTCACCAGCACCGACGTCGCCGACGGCAAGCTGCTGTCCGACGACCAGGCGTTCGCAGGTGGGAACACGTCGCCGCAGCTCAGCTGGTCCGGGTTCCCGGCGGAGACCAAGGCGTTCGTGGTGTCCTGCTTCGACCCTGACGCCCCGATCGTGTCCGGCTTCTGGCACTGGACCCTGGTCAACCTCCCGGTCACCGTCACCGAACTGCCCACCGGCGCCGGCACCACCGAACGCCTCGACAACGGCGCCTTCCACGTCCGCAACGACTTCGGCACCAAGAACTTCGGCGGCGCGGCCCCGCCGCCCGGCGACCAGATCCACCGCTACTACTTCGTCGTCCACGCCATCGACGTAGAAGCCCTCGACGTAGACCCGGACGCCACCCCCGCCGTCGTCGCCTTCAACCTCGCCTTCCACACCCTCGCCCGAGCCACCCTCACCCCGACGTACCAGATCCCGGCGTAGCGCTCAGAGCGCCGCGACGTACACCCATTCGCCGGCTTCGCGGGTGAAGGTGCTGTTTTCCTGTTGGGTGCCGGGGTGGCCGTTTCTGGTGTAGTGGGCGCGGAACTGGACGGTGCCTTCGGTGTGGAAGGGGCTGCCGCCGGTTGCGTTCACGATCTCCAGGCCGGTCCACTTCTGGCCGGGGGTGAAGTCGATGCGGGCCGGGCGGGTGGTGAGGGACCAGGTCTTGCGCAGGTACGCCGCGTCGTGCATCACGAAGGCGGCGTACCTGGACCGCATCAGCTCCTCCGCGGTGCGCGCCGTCGCCTCGCCGCGATGGAGGCGGCCGCAGCAGGCGGCGTACGGCAGGTCTTGTCCGCAGGGGCAGGTGGGAACGGGCATGTGCCGATTGTTGCCGATCGGTCAACCGTCAGCGTGATTCACTGCGGGGATGGTGACCGACGCGGCACGCTGGCGACGGCAGGTGGTGCGGCCGCTCCTCGACTGGTACGCCGCTCTGGACGGCGTCGACGCGGTGATGCTGGGCGGGTCGACCGCCCGCGGTGACGCGGATCGCTGGTCGGACGTCGAGGTCGGGGTGTTCTGGGAACGCCCGCCCACGGCGGCCCAACGTCGAGCGGTACCGGCTGAGGTCCGGCTGCTCAACGTCGACGGGCCGCCTCCGTGGGACGACCAGGTGCACCTCGACGGCCTGATGCTCGAGGTCGCGCACACCCTGTCGGAGTCGGTCGACAACGCCTTGAACGACCTGCTGGCCGGCCGGCCCGACGGCGCGACCCTGCAGCTGGCGCAGGGCTTCGTCGACAGCACCGACGTGACCGGCCGCCGCCCCGAACTCGTGGCCCGGTGGCAGGAACGCGTGGCGACGTACCCGCGCGACCTCGCGATCTCCGTCGTACGACACGACGGCAACATCGAGAAGTTTTGGCGCCTGCAGATGCTGATCGAACGCGAGAACCCGCTGCTGATCTCCCGCGAGTTCGTCCGCATCACGGGCCAGTTCCTGACCGTGCTGCACGCCCTCAACGGCCGGTACTGCGGTCACATCCTCGCCTTCAAACGCCTCGACACCATGGAACGCGACCTCCCCCTGGCCCCACCGTCACTCGCCGCCCGCGTCCGCGCGGTCTTCACCTCGCCCGCCCCGACCGGCGCCCAGACCCTCCACGACCTCGTCGAGGAGACGTACGACCTCGTCGAACACCACCTCCCCGAGGTCGACGTCAACCGCCTCCGCGCCACGTTCCGCACCGCCCGCAAGCCCCTCGACTCAGCGGACTGAGAGCCGCAGATCCGGCAGCGGCAGGCCCTCCACCTCCGCACACAAGTCGCCGTACTGCGACCTGCTGAGCTCCTCCGTCAGCACCACGTCGACACGGCCGCCCTTCCGGCCCCACGCACCGACAATCCGCCCGTCCACGAGCAAACCGTTCGGGTGGAAGGAATCGGCGGCGCTTGTCAGCACCCGCAGACCGGGCGCGATGAACCTGCCGTCACGATCCCGGCCGAACAGTCTCAGCTCGGGCACCACCAGCAGCCGTACGCCGCGCGGCGCCTCGGCCGACCACACGCGGTCCGCGTCCGCCCGCAACACCCAGCCCGGTACGCCGTCGAAGTCGATCTCGAGCAGTTCGTCGGCCAGTTGGTCCCACACCGTCCGCGCGTCGGCCGGTGGCAGGCCGGACCACCACGCGAAGGCCTTCGCCGAGGTGGGGCCGAAGTACCGAACGTGCCGGCGGCACAGCTCCCGCCGTGCCTCGGCGACGTCGATCTCCGGTCGTGGGACCTCCCGGGCCCAGAGCGACGACGTGTCCCAGCGGACCGCGATCCGTCCGCTCGCACACGCCTCACGCAATCCTTCGATGCCGGCGCCGCGCCGCTCCTGCCCGCCTAACGTCCGGCACACCTGTTCGGCGAGTCGGTCGATCCGTCGCGAATCCAGCGGGAGTCGCCCGAGCGTGAAGACGCCGAAGTCCCGCGCGGGCAGCACATACACCGCCGCGCGCGGGCTGTACGTCTGGATCAGCGACGGGTGCTCCCAATCCGTCGGCACACATCCCGCCATCCGTGCGTACAGTCCGAGCAACGCGTCCCGCGGCGCGGTGTCCTGCAGGCCGACGTACGCCGCCTCCGCGTGGGACTCGGCCGGCAACCGATCGACGAGGTGATTGACGTGCAGCCGGTACGCGATGGCCTGCTCGCGCGTCACAATCCGCATAGCCCTGACCGTAGACACAAAACACGCCAGCTGATGACCTACTTCTCGGGAGCGCCATGCTGAAGACGGCCCGACTCGACCTGGTGGCGCTCGACGTCGAGCGTGACCTCGGCGCGTTGCACGCGATGTTCTCGGATCCAGCCTGGGCGCGCGGTGGGTACATGACGCCGACCGCGTCGATGGACGAATCGCGAGAGCGGCTCGCGGGAGAGTTCGGGGACAACGGCGGGTGGACGTGGGTACTGCGGGTGCGCCCGGCGGACGACGCGGCCGGCGTGATCGGGGTGTTCTCGGATCAGGGCAGCTCGATCCGGGGCATGAGCTGGTACCTGCGACGCGAGCGCTGGGGCGCGGGCCTGATGAGCGAGGCGGCGCGGGCCGTGGTCGACCATCTACTGCAGCGTCGATCATCGGCGTCGAGGCGTGGATCGACTCACGCAACGTACGGTCGATCGCCGTCGCGCGGCACGCGGGCCTGGACCTCGTCGGCCGGCTGCCGCGCACGTACTACGGCGAGATCGCGCAGTCGGTCGTGATGGCGCACGCCGCCGAGCCGACGGATCCGGTGACGTTCGGCATGTCACCGGTGCTGTTCGTGAACGACGTTCCTGGCACGGCTCGGCTTCTGTGCGAGCTGCTCGGATTGCACGTCCGGTTCGAGCTCGATGATTTCGTGCAGCTCGGATTCACCGAGTGGAACGGTCAGGGCGGCATGGAACTACGGCGTGCGAGCGGCGATGTCGCCCCCGCCACAGTGACCCTCGACGTCGGCGTGCTGGTCGATCCGATCCACGACGCCGCCCGGGCCGCGGGCCTTGTCGATTCCACGCCGCCCGAGGACACACCGTGGTACCGCCGCACCTTCACCCTCGTCCTGTCCGAGGGCCACCGGCTGACGATCTCGGGACCGGTTCGGCCCTAACGACAGGAGGTGTGGCTGGTTCGGCGCCCCGTGCCGCGCTGTTTGAGCGTGGCCGGTGGGTCTACTACAGGTATACGTCCTGTCGTTAGGGCCCCTCGTGGAGTGGGAAGGCGCGGATGATGACCGCGGTCGGGGATCCGGTGGTGGGTTCGGCGGTGGTGAAGTCGCGGAGGACGCGGTGCAGGCGGGCGCGGAGTTCGGCGAGTTCGCCGTCCGCCAGGGTGACGACCGCGCTGAACGCGAAGTCCTCGTCGTCGGAGGTCTTCGCGGCCAGCCAGCTCGCGTACGCGGTGTCCTCGAGCTCGCGGTTCAGCGCCGCCTGCTCGGTGCGCACCCGGCGCCACGGCTTCACCCGGCCCGCCGCGCCCGGCTCCGGCTCGATCACCCCGAGGGCCTCCAGCCGGCGCAGGTGGAACGAGCACGACCCGGTGCTCTCCCCCAGTTCGCGCGCGGCGATCGTCGAGGTCGTCGTACCGTCCCGGTCGATCAGCGCCAGCAGCGCCTCCCGCAGCGGATGCGCGCGGACGACGGCACGGCGGTTCGGCGTACTGGGCTCCATGGCGGCATCCTAGCCCTGGCTTTGCAAAGCTAGAACTTTGCAGAGTACGGTCTTTGCATGCCGACGTACATCCTGGGCCGCCCGAGCCGTCGCCTGCCCGAGCTGACCGACGAGGTACGGCGAGGCGCTCCGCTGCGTGTCACGGAGTACGGCGAAGAGATCCTGCATCGCCCGTGCCGGCCGGTGACCGAGTACGGCGCCGCGCGGTGGAGCGGGCTGATCGACGACATGTTCACGACGATGTGGATCGCCGAGGGATGCGGCCTCGCCGCGAACCAGGTCGACGTCGACGCGCAACTGTTCGTCTACGACCTCACCGACGAGTACGGCGACCGCCACGTCGGGCACGCGTTCAACCCGCGCATCGAAACCGCGACCGCCTTGGTCGGCACCCAGTCCGGCACCGAAGGCTGCCTCTCCGTCCCCGGCGCCAACGCCGCCCTCGACCGCCCGGCCCGCGCGACGCTGCACGCGCACGACGTCGAGGGCCGCCCGTTCACGATCGAGTCCTCCGGCTACTTCGCCCGCTGCCTGATCCACGAGACCCAGCACCTCGCCGGCACGGTCTACGTCGACCACCTCTCCCCCGGCCCGCGCACCCAAACCCTGGCCGACTCCGCCGCCAACCGCTCTGCAACCCTGGCCCAACGCTCCACCCGCCAAGCCCTGCTCGAGAAGTAGCTTGGTCGGGTGGAGGACCCGAAAAAGATTGTGCGGCGCGGGTACGACGTGCTGTCACACAGGTACGACGAGGTGACTGGCGCCGACTCGAAGTACGCCAGCTGGATCGAGGAGCTGCTCGCCCGACTCGCCCCAGGCAGCCGGGTGCTCGATCTTGGCTGCGGCAGCGGGGTTCCGATGGCCCGCGCGCTCAGCGCCGCCGGTCATCACGTCGTCGGCGTCGACATCAGCGAAGTGCAGATCAGCCGCGCCCGGCAACTCGTACCGGAGGCCGAGTTCGTCAACGCCGACGCGATGTCGCTCGAGTTCCCGCCCGCGTCGTTCGACGCCATCGTCTCGCTCTATGCGCTGATCCACCTGCCGCTCGACGAGCAGCCGCAACTCCTCGCACGGATCGGGACCTGGCTCCGCCCCGGCGGCTGCTTCGTCTGTACGACGGGCCACACGGCTTGGACCGGCACCGACGACAACTGGCTCGACGGCGGCGCGCCCATGTGGTGGAGCCACACCGACACCGAGACCTACCGCAAGTGGCTCACGGACGCGGGCCTCACCGTCGAGAGTGAGACCTTCGTCCCCGAAGGAGCCTCTGGGCACACCTTCTTCTGGGCGGCGCGGCGAGGGGCTCCGACCTAGCGGGGTGTGATCGGTGTGGTGGTTTCCTGGCGGAGGGCTTCGAGGACGTCGAGTTCGCGGTCTATCTCGCGGCGTTTGGACTGGAGTCGCCGGACCTCCTGAGCGAGCAGTTCCTCCAGCAGGCCGGCGCGCTCCTCGGGTGGGGCGTCCAGGCACGGGAGCAGTTCGCCGATGATGCCGCTGCTCAGGCCCGCCGCGTACAGGTGCTGGATCATCACGACCCGCTCGATCATCGAGGCGTCGAAGTCCCGCCAGCCACCCGGTGTACGGGTCGAGCGGATCAGGCCCTGCTCCTCGTAGTACCGCAGTGAGCGCGTGCTCACGCCGCCGGCCTCCGCGAGTTCTCCGATCCGCATGATCCCAGTGTTGCACCTGACACCAGTGTGAAGTTTCACCCTCGGGAGGACGCACCCTTTCCGGAAGGAACCTCATGCACTGGCTCTACCTCGCGATCGCCGTCGTGTTCGAGATCGCCGTCGCGATCGCCGCCGGCAAGGCGCAGGGCTTCACGCACCGCGGCTGGACCGCCGCGACGCTCGTCACCGGCGGGCTCGGCACCTACTTCCTCAGCCGCGCGCTGCTCACCTTCGACGTCGGCGTCGGGTACGCGCTGTGGACGTCCCTGGCCGGAGTAGGCATCACCCTGCTCGGCGCTCTGGTCTTCGGCCAGCGCCTCACCTGGCGCAAAGCCATCGGCATCGCACTCGTCATCGCCGGAGTGGCCGGCCTGCAACTCACCACCTGAAGGAGCACCCTCATGACTGAGGCAAAGAATTCATCCCGTACGGCGTGGCTCACGTTGCTGCTCGCCGGCGCGTTCGAGGTCGGCTACGCACTCTCGGTCGGAGGCAGCCATGGCTTCACCGTCTGGTCCTGGTCGGCCGTCGCGGTCGTCTTCTTCCTGCTCACCCTCTGGGCCCTCAGCCGAGCCCTCCGCACCATCGAGGTCAGCATCGGCTACGCCGTCTGGGCCGGCATCGGAGCCGCCGGCGCCGCCCTCCTCGGCCCGCTCTTCTTCGAAGAGTCCCTCACCCCGTCGAAGGCGATCTGGCTGACGGTCATCATCACCGGCGTCATCTGGCTGAAACTCGCCGATCGCCCAACCCGACCCAACTGATCCCCGCCGCGAAGGGGTGTCCGATTCGGGCCGCGGAGGTGGGCGGCGGGGAGCCTGGTGGACTCCCCGCCGGTCTGGGTCAGTCCTTGATGCCGGACTGGGTGACGCCCTGGATGAGGTAGCGCTGGAGGAAGGCGAAGATCAGCACCAGCGGAAGGATGGAAACCGCGACGGCCATGAACAGTTCGTGGATGTTGATGGTCTGGGCGGTGATGAAGGTCGACATCGCCACCTGGATGGTCCACGACGAGGAGTCCTGGCCGATCACCAGCGGCCACAGGAACGAGTTCCAGTTGCCGATGAACGTGATCGCCGCGATGGCCGCGAAGAACGGCAGTGAGTTCGGTACGACGATCCGCCAGAACACCCCGAAGTACCCGGCGCCGTCGACCCGGGCCGCTTCCTCGAGCTCGCGCGGAAATCCGAGGAAATACTGCCGGAAAAGGAACGCCGCGAACCCGCTGAACAGTGTCGGGATGATCAGGCCGCGCAGCGACGAGACCCACCCGAGCGAGGACACCACGATGAAGGACGGGATGAAGGTCACCGCGCCCGGGATCATCAGCGTGGCGACGATCGCATAGAAGACCTTGTCCGCGTGCCGGTACGGGATCCGCGCCAGCCCGTAGCCGGCCATCGAGGCCAGCAGCAACTGTCCGCCGGTGCCGAGGATCGCGACGACGGCGGAGTTGTACAGCGCCCGCGCCATCGGCACCGTGGTGTCGTTGAACAGCTCGCTGATGTTGCTCCACTGCAGGTGCGAGGGGAACAACGTCCAGTCGGGCGCGGTGATGTCCTGTTCGGTGGACAGCGCGTTGCGGAGGATCAGGTAGAACGGGATCAGGAACAGCACGACCGCGACGAACAGCGCGATCCAGCGCAGCACCATCCCGACGACGCCCATCGTGCTCCGGCTGAAGCCGATCGGCTGCGGGGTTCCCGTCGTACGCTCGGAGACAGCCATCAGTCGCCCGCCTTTCCGAGGCCGAAGATCCGGTTCTGCAGCAGCGTCACGAGCATGATGATCACCGCCAGGATCAACGCGCCGGCCGATCCGTGCCCGAGGTCCTGGATCGACCCGAGCGAGATGCCGTACAAGTAGACCAGCGGCGGCCGCGCGTAGTTCACGTTGCCGACCAGGTTGTAGAACTCGTCGAACGCCTGGTACGCCGCGATCAGGTTCAGGATCAGGACGGCGACCGACGTCGCCCGCAGCTGCGGCAGCGTGATGTAGCGGAACACCTGCCACCCGGGCTTCGCCCCGTCGACGTACGCCGCCTCGTACAGCGTCGGTGAGATCCGCTGCAGGCCGGCGATGAACAGGATCATGTAGAACCCGAGCTGCAGCCACAGCCGCACCGTCACCAGCGGGATCCAGTACCAGGGCGGGTCGACCGTCGACAGCCAGGCGATGTTGTCGATGCCGAACCAGCCGAGCACCGTGTTCGCGAGCCCGAACCGGACGCCGTTGAAGATCGACAGCTTCCAGATCAGCGACGCGACGACGTACGAGCACGCGGTCGGCAGGAAGAACACCGACCGGAAGAACGCCCGCGCGATCTTCACCTGGTTGACCAGCAACGCCAGCGCCAGCGAGAGCGCGAACGTCAGCGGCACGATGAACACGGCGAAGATCGTGAACGTGCCCAGGCTGGACAGGAAGTTGTGGTCGGTCAGCATGTCGACGTAGTTGCGCAGCCCGACGAACTTCGACGGGGTCGCGGTGTTGTACGCCTCGAAGAAGCTGAGGACCAGGCTCCACAGGATGGGCAGGTACGAGAAGATCAGCAGCCCGATCACGAACGGGCCGACGAACACCCAGAACCACAGGGTGTTCCCGGCGATGCCCTTGTGTCGGCGCTTCCGCGTCTCCCGCTGCTCACCAGTGACAGCGGGATCCGCGGACGTCTTGGCCGGAGCGCTCATCCGAACAACCGCTGGAGCTCGGCGTTGACGGTCTTCTCGGCTTTGGCGATCTCGGCAGCTGGGTCGGCTCCCTTCTTGATCACGTTGGTGAGCATGTCGGTGAACGCCGTACCCATCTTCGGAGTCCAGGCCGGGTTGTCGGTGTGCCCGTAGTCCTGGTTGAGCTTGACCGTGTCGGCCGCGACGCCGCTCTGCAGCTTGGACGCCTTGGCGGCCAGGCTCTTGCGCGGCGGGATGTGGAAGCCGTAGTTGAGCGACCAGTCCTCCTGGTACTCCGACTTGTCGAGCCACAGCCACTTGACGAACTTCTTCGCGGCGTCGACGTTGGCGCTCTTGGCGGACACGAACTGGGTCCAGCCGCCGGAGTACACAGCCGGCTTGCCCTCGGCGTCCAGCTTCGGGAACGGGATCACGCCCAGGTCGTCGCCGAGCGCCTTCTGCATACCCGGCACGGCCCACATGCCGATCCACTGCATGGCCACCAGGCCCTGGTTGATCGCGGTCGGGTCCCACCAGTCGGTGGGCGCGCCGAGCAGGACACTCTTGCTCGCGTAGAGCTCGTGCAGCTTACCGAACGCCGTCGCGGCGCGGGGGTCGGTGAAGCCGGGCTTGTTGTCCTCGGTCAGGTAGCTGCCGCCGGACGACCACAGCGCCGGGCCGCCCATCGCGTTGCCGCCGTCGTTGCCGACGAAGATGCCCTTGACCTTGTTCGTGGTCAGTTCCTTGGCCGCGGCGATCAGGTCGTCGACGGTCTCCGGCGGCTTGATTCCGGCCTTGTCCAGCATCGACTTGCGGTAGTAGATGACCTGCGGGTCGATGATCATCCGGATGCCGTAGATCTTGCCGTCGATGGTGTTCGTGGCCAGGTCGCCGGGCAGGAAGTCGTCCTTGACGTCGGCCATGATGTCGTCGAGCGCGACGACCTGGTTGCTCTTCACCATGCCGATGTTGAACTGGCTCTCGAACACGTCCGGGCCCTTGCTGGACAGCAGCCCGGAGGACAGCTTGGCGGCGTAGTCGCCCGGCGTCCACTGCACGGCGACGTTCGCGTCGGTGTAGGCCTTGGCGTACTTGAGCGCCGCCTGCTGAGTCCCGGTCTCGCCGTACTGGTGGTACCACTGCGACAGGTTCACCTTGGCGCCGCCGTCTCCGCCGCCGGAGGAGGACGGCCGGCCGGTGTTTCCGCCACAGGCCGCGGTCAGTGCGGCGAGGGCGGCCAGGCCACCGGTCCGCTTGAGCAGATCCCGCCGGGTCAGACCGGCGTTCGGAACATGAGCAGGCATGAATTCCACCTTCCCGAGAGCGACGTCGCAGGGGTACGACGCCAGCGGTTCCGAGTTACTTAACGTGGTTAAGCATCTCCGATTTTCGCACACCGTACTACAGGTCAATCGTTGTAGAAGTGCCAGCACAATGTCTCAAAAGCGCGCCCGGCGCAAGACCGGACGCGCTGTTCTTTGTTCGAATGTGTGGAGTTTGCTTGAGTTGGTATCGGCCCGTGATCAGCCGAAGTTCTCGCCCGCCGCCGCGAGGCGGTCGAGCAGCGCCGGCGGCTCGAACCGGGAGCCGTACGCCGCCGCCAGCTCACGGGCCCGCTCCGCGAAGGCTGACAGGCCGTAGGCGTTCACGTACTGCAGCGCGCCGCCGTGCAGCGGCGGGAAGCCGATCCCGAAGATCGACCCGATGTTGGCGTCCGGCACCGACCGCAGCACACCCTCATCGAGGCACTTGACGGTCTCCAGCGCCATCGCGAACAGCATCCGCTCCTGGAGATCGATCAGCGGTACGTCGGTCTGCCCGCCGAACTGCTCCCACAGCCCGGGCCACAACCGCTTCGGCCCGTCGGCCGGGTAGTCGTAGAACCCCGCGCCGGCCGCCTTCCCCTTGCGGCCGAACTCGTCGACGAGCCGGTCGGTGACCGCCATCCCGGGGTGGTCGTCGAAGGCGCCCGCGCTGTCACCGGCCGCCCGCGCGGCGTCCCGGATCTTCTGCGGCAGGGTCAGCGTGACCTCGTCGAGCATCGCCAGCGGCGGCGCCGGGAACCCGGCCTGGGTCGCGGCACGCTCGATCGTCACCGGGTCGACGCCCTCGGCGACCATCGCGGCGCCTTCCATCACCAGCGTGCCGAACACCCGCGAGGTGAAGAACCCGCGGCTGTCGTTGACCACGATCGGCGTCTTCCTGATCTGCCGTACGACGTCGTACGCCCGCGCGATCGCCCGGTCCGAGGTCTTCGCGCCGACGATCAGCTCGACCAGCGGCATCCGGTCGACCGGCGAGAAGAAGTGCATGCCGATGAAGTCGTCGGGCCGGTCGACGCCGTCGGCAAGCGCGGTGATCGGCAGCGTGGACGTGTTCGAGCAGAGCAGCGCGTCGGGCTCGACCACGGCCGCGATCTCCGCGAACACCTTCTGCTTCAGCCCGCCGTCCTCGAAGACGGCCTCGATCACCAGGTCGCACCCGGCCAGGTCGTTCGGGTCGCCGGTCGGCGTGATCCGGCCCAGGAACGCCTCGACGTCGGCAACGGTCGTCCGGCCCTTGGCGACCTGTTTCGCGAGCAGCTCCTCGGAATATTCCTTTCCGCGCGCGGCCGCCTCCAAAGAAACATCTTTGAGCACAACCTCGAGACCGGCTTTCGCGCACACATAAGCGATTCCCGCGCCCATCATCCCCGCACCGAGCACCCCGACCTTGCGCGCGGAATACTTCGGCACGTCGGCCGGCCGCGACCCGCCGGCGTTGATCGCCTGCAGGTCGAAGAAGAACGCCTGGATCATGTTCTTCGCGATCTGGCCGGTCGCCAGCGACACGAAGTACCGCGACTCGATCCGCGAGGCGGTCTCGAAGTCGACCTGGCTGCCCTCGACCGCGGCGCTCATGATCGCCCGCGGCGCCGGGTACGGCGCGCCCTTGAGCTGCTTGCGCAGATTCGCCGGGAACGCCGGCAGGAACGCGGCCAGCTTCGGCGACGACGGCGTACCGCCGGGGAGCTTGTACCCGTCCCGGTCCCACGGCTGCTTCGCGTCGCCGTCGTACGTCGTGATCCAGCGACGCGCCGCGTCGAGCAGGTCCGCGGCCGCGACGACCTCGTCGACGATGCCGACGCTCAGAGCATGGGCGGGCTTCATCCGCTGGCCCTGGAGCAGCACCTTCATCAGCGCGTCCTGGAGGCCGAGCATCCGGACCGCCCGGGTCACTCCCCCGCCGCCGGGCAGCAGGCCGAGCGTCACCTCCGGCACCCCGAGCTCGATCCGGTTGTCGTCGGCAACGATCCGGCGGTGGCAGGCGAGCGCGATCTCCAGGCCGCCGCCGAGCGCCGATCCGTTGATCGCGGCGACCACGGGGACACCGAGCGTCTCCAGCGTGCGTAGCTGCTTCTTGACCAGCTCGATCGTCTCGAAGACCTGCGCGGCATCCGAGGGCTGGATCTGCGACAGCATCTGCAGGTTGCCGCCGGCGAAGAACGTGGACTTCGCCGAGGTGATGATCACGCCCTTGAGCAGGGCCTTCTCGGCCACCAAGCGGTCGACGGTCCGGCCCATCGCCTCGACATAAGCATCGTTCATCGTGTTGGCGGACGCGGAGGGGTCGTTCAGCGTCAGCGTCACAACACCGGCGTCGTTCTTCCACTCGATCATGCGGCGATCCTCTCGATGATCGTCGCGACGCCCATCCCGCCGCCGACGCACAGGGTGGCCAGGCCGTAGCGGAGCTCGCGCCGCTCCAGCTCGTCCAGCAGGGTTCCGATCAGCATCGCGCCGGTGGCGCCGAGCGGGTGCCCGAGCGCGATCGCACCGCCGTTCACGTTCACCTTCTCGTGCGGTACGCCGAGATCCTTCATGAAGTGCATGACCGCGGCCGCGAACGCCTCGTTCATCTCGAACAGGTCGATGTCGCTCACGTCCAGCCCGGCGCGCGCCAGCGCCTTCCGGGCCGCCGGCGCCGGGCCGGTCAGCATGATCGTCGGATCGGCCCCACTGACACCGGTTGCGACCACCCGTCCGCGCGGCGCCCGACCGAGCGCCGCACCGGCCTTCTCGTTGCCAACAGCAACCAGCGCGGCGCCGTCGACGATGCCGGACGAGTTGCCCGCGTGATGTACGTGCTCGATCCGCTCGACGGTCAGGTACTTCTCCAGGGCGACCGAGTCGAAGCCGCCGTGCTCCCCGATCGCCGCGAACGACAACGGCAGACCGGCCAGCGTCTCGACCGACGTCCCCGGCCGGACCAGCTGGTCGTGGTCGAGGATCCGCAGGCCGTTGCGATCCACCACCGGTACGACGGAGCGCGCGAAGTACCCGTTGGCCCAGGCCTTCGCGGCCCGCGCGTGCGACTCGGCGGCGTACGTGTCGACGTCGGTGCGGGAGAAGCCGTCGATGGTCGCGATCAGGTCCGCGCTGATGCCCTGCGGGATGAAGCCGGTCTCGAGCGCGGTCTCCGGGTCCATCGCCCAGGCGCCGCCGTCGGAGCCCATCTTCACCCGGGACATCGACTCGACGCCGCCGGCCAGGATGAAGTCCTCCCAGCCGGACCGCACCCGCTGCGCGGCCTGGTTGACCGCTTCCAGGCCCGAGGCGCAGAACCGGTTCAGCTGCACGCCGCCGGTCGTCTCGGGATAGCCGGCCATCAGAACGGCGGTCCGCGCGATGTCCATGCCCTGGTCGCCGATCGGCGTGACGACGCCGAGCACCACGTCGTCGATCGCGGCCGGATCCAGGCCGGGATGCCGGGTGCGCAGCTCCGTCAACAGTCCCGTGATCAGCTGGATCGGCTTGACCTCGTGCAGCGCGCCGGTGGGTTTGCCCTTGCCGCGCGGTGTCCGGATCGCGTCGTACAGGAACGCTTCGCTGGTCATACGCCTGATTGTGACAGTAGTGCTGTCACGATGGTCAAGGGCGACTCGTTATGATTTCCGCCATGTCGGAAGTGGCGGGGGCTGCATCATTCGAAGGCGTGACCTTGACGGTCGACGAGCTGTCGACGCGGGTCGGGATGACGGTGCGCACGTTGCGGTTCTACGCGGGACGAGGGCTGATCCCGCCGCCGATCCGGCGCGGGCGGGTGGGGTACTACGGGCCGGAGCACATCGCGCGGCTCGACCTGGTGCGGGAGCTGCAGGCGCACGGCTTCACGCTGCAGGCGATCGAGGGCTATCTGGACCGGATCCCGTCCGACGCGACACCGCAGGACATCGCGCTGCATCGCACGCTGCTGACGCCGTGGATGCGGGACCTGCCGGAAACGCTCGACCGCGCGGCGCTGGTCCGGCGTACCGGGCGGGAGCTGAGCGACGACGACATCGAGATGCTGGTCGCGCTCGGGGTGGTCGAGCCGACGCCGGACGAGGACGTGTTCCAGGTCGCGACCGCACACCTGAGCCTCGGCGTCGAGCTGCTCGACCTGGACCTGCCGGTCGAAGCGGTGCTGGCGGCCGGCCGGATCTTTACCGAGCACGGCCGCGCGATCGCGGAGGAGCTGACCGAGGTGTTCCGCACCAAGGTCTGGCCGCACTACCGCGACTCCGGCGGCCCGCCGGAGCACATCCAGCACCTCGTCGAGCGCTTCAAGCCGGTCACGATCCAGGGCCTGGTCCTCGCCTACGAACGCGCCGTCGGCGAAACCCAGCGCGACACCATCCGGCGCACCCAGCACAAGCGCGCCAGTAGGTGATCAGGCGTTGGGGACGCGGAGGTAGGTGAGGCCGCGGAGGTCCAGGTAGGTGTTGTCCGGGGTGCTGACGACGCGGAGCAGCACGGACTCGCAGCCGTTGCAGCGGGCAACCATGCCGGGGGCGTCGACGTACAGGCGGGACTCGGCGAAGACGGCGACCTGGCCGCAGCCGTTGCACTGGCCGGTCGCGGTGGTCAGGTCCACGGCGAACACTTCGCTCAGGGCCCCGGCCGCCGCGTTGCCGTCCAGGTAGTTGGCTTCACTCATCCGAAACGCTCCGTTCTGACTCGGGCCGGGTCGTGACCGGCCGCGACCAGCAGATCCGCCACCGTCTCCACGAACGGCGTCGGCCCGCACACGTACGTCGTCGCGCCGTCCTCGGGCGCGAACGCGTACTGCTCGATCAGCTCCGCGTCGATCCGCCCCACCCGCGGCTCCCCGGCCGGCGCCTCACGGGTGTACACCAGCCGGACGTCGACGTCGTCCGACGCGGCCAGCTGCTTCAGGTCCTGGACGTAGATCACCGACTCCGGCCGCCGTACGGAGTACAGCAGCCGCATCGGCGTCCCGGAACCGGCCGCCGCGCGCAGCATCGACCGCAACGGCACGACCCCCGATCCCCCGCCGATCAGCTGCACCGGTCCTTCCTGGCCGGGCTTCCACACGAACCAGCCGCCGACCGGCCCGCGGATCTCCAGCGGGTCGCCGGCCTTCAGCACCTCGACGAGGTACGGCGACACCTCACCGTCGGGCACCTCCTCGACGGTCAGCTCGACCGTCGAGCCGTCCCACGCCGACGCGATCGAGTACGACCGCGAGGCGCGGTACCCGTCGGGCGCGGTCAGCCGCACGTCGAGGTGCTGACCCGCGAGATGCCCCGGCCAGTCCGGTACGTCGAGCACGATCGTGCGCGCCGTGGCGGTCTCACGCCGTACCTCGGCCACCGTGGCGACCTGCCACGTCAGTCGCCGGCGTATCGCTGTTCTTTCCATGGGTCTCCGTACTCGTGATAGCCGGCGGTCTCCCAGAAGCCGAGGTCCTCGGTGTCGGACAGCACCAGGCCGCGGACCCACTTGGCGCTCTTCCAGAAGTACAGGTGCGGGACGAGCAGCCGCGCGGGTCCGCCGTGCTCGGGATCGAGCGGGTCCCCGTCGTACTCGTAGGCGATCCAGGACTGCCCGTCGAGCAGGTCGTCGAGCGGCACGTTCGTGGTGTACCCGCCGTAGCTGTGCGCCATCGCGAAGTCCGCGCCGGTCTCGACGTCCGCGAGCAGCGTGTCGAGCGAGACGCCCTTCCAGGTCGTCTGCAGCTTGGACCACCGGGTCACACAGTGGATGTCCTTGGTGATCTCCTCGGACGGCAACGCCATCAGCGCCGCCCAGTCCCACTTGTACTTCTCGCCGGTCTCCGTGGTGACCGTGAACTCCCAGTGATCGGTCAGGATGTGCGGCGTCGGGCCTGCCGACAGCACCGGGAAGTCCCGCGTCAGGTACTGCCCCGGCGGTAGGTCGTTGCCGCCCCCGCGCCGACCTGTGAAACCTGGTGACACAATGTCCATGCCGACCCCTCCCTCGGTGTGCCGCCCGGCCACCGCTCGGGAACACGCTGATGAGCGCATCGTACGGCGTGCACCCCGGCGGGCGAGTGAAGGGCACAAGAACGGGTACTGGGTTCCCTCCAGACAATCCATCAGGCCAGTGTTGCGATGAGTCACCAGATCATGATCCGGCCGTTAGAGTGGAGCATCCGCCCAGCGGCGGCTCGAATCTGGGTGGGGTACGTGGATCTTGACCGCGGTGCGAGGGTGTGGGGGGCGATCAGGTCCTCCGCCCGCGCTGAGGGCACGTCCCCGACGCTGTCGCATGCTGTCCGCGCGTGCGCCACGGCAATGTCGGCGGTCGGTGCCGGATTCGCGATGACCCGCGACGGCGGCGCCTGGGAGCCGCTGCTCGCCAGCGGTCCGGAAGCGGCCGAGCTGGACGAGGTGCAGTTCACCCTGGGCGAAGGCCCGAGCCGCGACGCGTTGCAGCGCGGCACGCCGGTCCTCGAATCCGACCTCGGCGGCCTCGGCGCCGGGCGGCGCTGGCCCGCGTTCACCGCGGCCGCCATGGAGCGCGGCATCGCGGCCGCGTTCGCGTTCCCGATCGGCATCGGCGCAGCCCGGATCGGCGTTCTGACCGTGTACCGGACCGAGCGCGGCCCGCTGCCCGGAGAGCTGCTCCAGGACGCCTTGGTGTACGCCGACGCCGTACTGGTCCTGGCCCTCGACGACCGCGTCGGGGCCGGCACCGACCCGGAGCAGGTGGTCTCGGCAGCCTTCAGCAACCGGCGTGCCGAAGTGCACCAGGCCACCGGCGCGGTCGCGGCGCAGCTCGGTGTCAGTGTCACCGACGCGCTCGCGCGGCTGAGGGCCCACGCCTACAGCAGCGGCCAGACCTTGCAGGAGGTCGCCGCCGCTGTCATGGCGGGCGATCTGCGCTTCGAGATCGACCACACCGCACCGCGAACGAAGGAGACGGACTCACAGCATGGCGAGCAGCAGGAGGACTCATGAGCGCGACTGACAGGCGAGTGCGCGAGGTATTCATCGAGCTGTCCGACACCCTCGTCGCCGACTTCGACATCATCGAGTTTCTCGACCGGCTCGCGGACCGCTGCAGCGAGCTTCTGGACCTGTCGGCGTGCGGCATCCTGCTCGTCGATCACCTCGGCGTGCTGAACCTGGTCGCCGCGTCCAGCGAGGAGGCGCGGCTGATCGAGCTCGGCCAGCTGCAGAACCTCGAAGGTCCCGGCCTCGACGCTTTCAAGACCGGGCAACCGGCGCAGTACGCCGACCTGCGCGACGGGTCGAGCCCGTGGCCGGAGTTCACGACGGCGGCCGTCGACGCCGGCTACAGCTCGGTCCAGGCGCTGCCGATGCGGCTCCGCAACACGACGCTGGGCGCGGTCAATCTGTTCCGCGAACGGGCGGGCCGGCTGACCGCGGACACCGTCGTTCTCGGACAGGCGCTGGCTGACGCCGCAACCATCGGTATCGTGCACCAGCGGGCACTGGCCCGGCAGGAGATCATCACCGAGCAACTGCAGACGGCCCTCACCAGCAGAATCCTGATCGAGCAGGCCAAGGGCTTCCTCAGCCACCGACTCTCCGTGGGCGTCGACGAAGCCTTCGACGTACTCCGCTCCTACGCCCGCTCCACCAACCGCCGCCTGACCGAGGTGGCCGGCGACGTTGTCGAAGGCCGGATCAGCCTGACCCGGTGACCCGGCTCAGATGCCCATCGTGCGGCCGATGATCTCCTTCATGATCTCGGTGGTGCCGCCGTAGATGGTCTGGACGCGGGTGTCGAGGTAGGCCTTGGCGATCGGGTATTCGGTCATGAAGCCGTAGCCGCCGTGGAGTTGCAGGCAGCGGTCGACGACCTTCTTCTGGAGCTCGGTGGTCCACCACTTGGCCATCGCGGCCTCGGCCACGGTCAGCGTGCCGGCGTTCAGCTCCTGGATGCAGCGGTCGACGAAGACCCGGGCGATCTGTGTCTCGGTGGCGAGTTCGGCCAGGACGAAGCGGCTGTTCTGGAACGACCCGATCGGACGGCCGAACGCCTTGCGGTCCTTCACGTACCGCAGGGTCTCGTCGAGCATGTTCTCGCACGCCGCGGCCGCGACCACGGCGATCGTCAGCCGCTCCTGGGGCAGCTTCTCCATCAAGTAGACGAAGCCCTTGCCCTCCTCGCCGAGCAGGTTGTCCACCGGCACCCGGACGTCGTCGAAGAACAGCTCGGCGGTGTCCTGCGCCTTGAGCCCGATCTTGTCCAGGTTCCGCCCGCGGTCGAAGCCGGGCATGCCGCGCTCCACGACGATCAGCGAGATCCCCTGGGCGCCAGCGTCCGGGTCGGTCTTGGCCACGACGATCACCAGGTCGGCCAGGATGCCGTTGGAGATGAAGGTCTTCTGCCCGTTCAGCACGTAGTGGTCGCCGTCGCGCCGCGCGGTCGTCTGGATGCCTTGCAGGTCACTGCCCGCACCGGGCTCGGTCATCGCGATCGCGGTGATCGTCTCCCCCGAGCAGAACGCCGGCAACCAGCGCGCCTTCTGCTCGTCGGTCGCATAGTCCAGCAGGTACGCCGAGTTGATGTCGGTGTGGATCGTGAAGCCGACGCCGCTCGCGCGAACCCTGGTCAGCTCCTCGATCAGCACCGCGTTGAACCGGAAGTCCCGCACCCCGCCCCCGCCGTACTCCTCCGGCATCATGAAGCCGAGCAGGCCCGCGTCGCCGGCCGCGGTCCAGAGTTCGCGCGGCACGATCCCGGCGTCCTCCCAGCGGTCGTGGTGCGGGACGATCTCCTTGTCGCAGAACGACCGGACGGTCTCGCGGAAGGCATCGTGATCGGCGTCGAAGAGCTGACGTTCCATGGGCGGGTTCCTTTCAGGTCTGGACGGCGGCGCCGGACTCCAGCAGGTCGTCGAGGTCGGTGATGCCCCAGTCGGCCAGGGCCTCCCGGGTGTGCTCCCCCGGCCGCGCGGGCGGCGGGCCGAGGCTGGTCGGTGTCCGGCCGAAGCGCGGCGCGGGCGCCGCCTGCCGGACGCCGTGATGGTCGACGAAGGTGCCGCGGGCAACGAGATGCGGATGCTCGCCGGCCAGCGGCAGCACCGGCGCGACGCACGCGTCCGAGCCGTCGAACAGCTCCGTCCACTCCGCCTGGGTGCGCTGCCGGAACGTCTCGGCCAGGACCTTGCGCAGCTCCGGCCAGTTGGCCGGATCGTCGCGGTCCGGCGCGTCCAGGCCGAGCTTGCCGAGCAGATCGGCGTAGAACTGCGGCTCGAGCGCGCCGACCGCGACGTGCTTGCCGTCGGCGGTCTCGTACACGTCGTAGAACGGCGCCCCGGTGTCGAGCAGATTCGTCCCGCGCTCCTGCTGCCAAGAACCGGCCGCGAGCGCACCGAGCAGCATCGTGGTCAGGTGCGCCGAGCCGTCGACGATCGCCGCGTCGACCACCTGTCCCTGCCCGCTGCGCTGAGCCTCGTGCAGCGCGGCGAGGACGCCGATCACGAGGTAGAGCGACCCGCCCGCGAAATCGCCGAGCAGGTTCGCCGGGACCTGCGGCGGCCCGCCTGCCCGCCCGATCAGGTGCAGCGCGCCGGACACCGCGAGGTAGTCGATGTCGTGTCCCGCGGCCTGCGCCAGCGGCCCGTCCTGGCCCCACCCGGTCATCCGCCCGTAAACGAGCCGCGGGTTGATCGCGCGACAGTCGGCCGGTCCCAGCCCGAGCCGCTCGGCGACCCCGGGCCGGAAGCCTTCGACCAGTACGTCGGCCTGCGCGACCAGCCGCCGTACGACGTCGACCGCGGCCGGCTGCTTCAGGTCCAGGGCCGCACTGCGACGGCCGCGGTTGACCAAGTCCAGTTCCGGCGGCCCCATCGACAGCCCGCCGCCGGGCCGGTCGATGCGGAGCACCTCGGCGCCGAGCTCGGCAAGCATCATGCACGCGAACGGCGCCGGGCCAAGACCGGCCAGCTCGACCACCTTCACGCCCTCGAGTGGACCCATGCGGGCTATTGTGACAGTCCTACTGTCACAGTCGTCAAGTCATCCTGCGCGTCCCGGCCAGCGCGGTCAGCGGCAGCACGACCATCAGCCCCACGGACAGCGCGAGCACGATCGACCAGCCGACATGGTCAGGTTCGAGATGACCGAGGTGGAAGACCGTGTGCGGGACGGAGAACGCGAGATAGGCCACCAGCGCCAGCGTCGCGAGGAACCGGTCGAGGCGGACCGCCGCGGCGATCAGGACGATGGCCAGCCCCAGCGATGCCGCACCGAAGTCGCGGAACGCGTGTTCGGCGTACGGCGGGTCCCAGTCGACCGTCGGCACGTGGTCGTAGAACGTCCTCGGCACGAGTGTCAGCCACACCCCGAGGACCAACTGGAGCGCGGCGAAGGCGATCAGCACCGCGCGAACGTACGCCCTCATCGCAGGTACTCCGCGAACGTGATCCGCCCGTACGCCGGACCGTCGACCGTCGCAGCACCGTCGGCGAAGGCGCGGAACGTCTTCCCCGGAACCCGCACCGGCAGCACGGGCCGGCGCGACGAGCGGGCCTTCTTCCACTGCTGCGCCAAGGCCCGCGCCGACAGCCGCTCCGGGCCGCCGATATCGGCGGCGCGACCGTTGACCGGCGGCGCGGTCACGAGTTCGGCGAGCCGGACGGCGACTTCGTCGACCGAGATCGGCTGCAGGGTGACGGCCGGAGCGAGGATCATTGGCGCGAAGCGCTGCGCCGTGAAGACCCGGTCGACGAGGTCGTGGAACTGAGTCGCCCGCAGGATCGTGTACGGCACGCCCGACCCGGCGACCAGCCGCTCGGCCTCGAGCTTGTACCGGTAGTACGCCAGCGGGATGCGGTCGATGCCGGCGATCGACATGACGATCAGGTGCTGGACGCCCTTGACGGCGTCCAGGAGGTTGCAGGTCTGCTCGACGTCGCGCCGGCCCTGGCTGGTGGCCAGATGGACGATTACGTCGGCTCCGTCGACAGCGGCGTCGAGCCCGACACCGCTGGTGAGGTCGGCAACGACCCGGCCGGGGCCGGGCCTGCGACTGAGGACGCGGACCTGATGGCCGGCGGCGCCGAGCTGGGTCACGGTCGGCCGGCCGAGCGTACCGGTCCCGCCGGTGACGAGGATTGAGCTCATCGGATTCCTTTCGGTCACCAGCTCAGATCGGGCAGCCCTCCGATTCGTGACAGCTGTCCGACGGCGAACGCGAGTTTCTCCGGGTTCAGCACGAACTGGACGTCGGTGACGCCGTCCGGGCCGATGCCGACGAAGCAGATCGCGACCACGCCTTCGGGGCCGACGGCAATCAACGCCGGGCCGCCGTTCGCCTCGCCCAGCCGTGCCTCGATGCCGCCGCCGAACCGCTGCAGCGCTCCCGCGAGGTAGCGAGCGACCCGGTCCCGCCCGGTGAGCACGTTGCGGGCCGCGGACACCTTGCCGCCGCTGTCCGCGCGGGACACCACGTCCGCCGCGAGCAGCTTCTCGAGTTCTTCGATCTCCCCCAGCCGGGCGGCCGCGATGAACCGCTCGACCAGCTTCCGCCAGCCCGCGCGGTCGACCGGCTGATCCCGTGGCTTGTCCGCGGCCAGCTTCTTGCCGGCTCGCGACGCCAACTGACGCGCGTTCGCCTCGGACGTCCCGATCAGCTCGGCGACCTCGCGGTAGCCGTACGCGAACGCCTCGTGCAGCACGTACGCCGCACGCTCGGCCGGTGTCAGCCGTTCGAGCAGGAGCAACAGCGCGAACGACACCGACTCCCGCTCCGCGACGACGTCGAGCGGTCCGAGCGCGTCGAACTCGGTCCGCCCGGTCAGCACCGGCTCCGGCAGCCACTGACCGACGTACGTCTCCCGCCGCGCCCGTGCCGACGTGAGCTGCCTGATGGACAGGTTGGTGACGACCTTCGCCAGGTACGCGTCCGGGTCCCGCACCGAGGAGCGGTCGACGTCCTGCCAGCGCAGCCACGCGTCCTGCAGGATCTCCTCGGCGTCAGTCGCGGTACCGGTCATCCGATACGCGATCCCGAACAACCGCCCACGCAGGCGCTCGAAGTCGTCCACGCTAGCGGTCCTGCAGAAACGTCTCCGCGGCGCGCTGGATCTTGGTGTAGTACGCCGACCAGCCGGCCTCGTCGAGCAGGTCCGCGTCCTTGCCGCCCTGGCCGTCGATCAGTTCGCGGACGATGTCGGCGTGTCCGGCGTGGTGCGCCGTCTCGTCGACGACCCGGACCAGCAGCGCGCCGAACGTCGTACCGCGTTTGCCCTCGGCCCAGTGCGGGACTTCGGCGGGGTGGTCCAGGTCGAGCTCGGCGATCGAGCGGTCGCTGTGCGCGCAGGCTTCGCGGTAGAGGCCGGTGATGTACTCGGTCGACTCGTCCGGCTTCGCCCACAGGTCGGCGCCTTCCCACACCGAGCCGTCCGCCTCCCAGGGCAGGACCTCGGCCGGCGGGCGGCCGACGCTGGTGCCGAGATAGACGTACTCGATGCCGACGAGGTGCTTCACCAGGCCGAGCAGGTTCGTCCCGGACGGTACGAGCGGGCGCCGGCGGTCGTACTCGCTGATCCCGTCGAGCTTCGCGAGCAGCAACGCGCGCGTGTCCTGGAGGTACTGCTGCAGGTGGGACTTCATGGCGCTCCTGGCGGGACGAAGGGAACAACGGGGGCGCCATTCTCGATCAGGCGCAGCAGTGCGGCGGTGTCGGCGTACTCGTCGATCATGTCGGCCAGCCGGTCCAGCCGCTCCTCGCGCAGCCCCGCGAACGAGACCGAACCGTCGGGCGCAGGCTTGCCGGTGAGCTCCGCGACCTCACGCAGGAAGGCATGCCGGGCGGCGTCGTCGTCCAGCAAACCGTGCCAGATGGTTCCCCACACGGTGCCGGCACGACAACCACCTGGGAACTCCTGCGCGTCGCCGATCACGTCGACGACGCCGTGGTGGATCTCGTACGCCGTCGGCGCCGGCCGCGCCAGGACCTTCTCCCGCCCGAAAACCGTTGCGACGGGCAACAACCCCAGCCCGGGGTGATCGCCCCCGGTCTCCACCCCGTCGGGATCAGAGACGACTGTGCCCAGCGCCTGATACCCGCCGCAGATCCCCAGGACCGGACGGCGCTCGGCCACCCGTGCCGTCAGCGCGTCGGCCAGGCCCTGGGCGCGGAGCCAGGCCAGGTCCGCGACCGTGGCACGGGAGCCGGGCAGGACGACGAGGTCGGCGTCGCGGATCTCGGCCGGGCTCGTCGTGAAGAACACGCTGTTGGTCGGCTCGACCGCGAGCGCGTCGAGGTCGGTGAAGTTGCTGATCCGCGGGAACCGCACGACCGCGATCGTCAGCAGGTCGCCCGGCGAGGTCCGCCGTACCGGGATGTCGAGCGCGTCCTCGGAGTCCAGCCAGAGCTCGGGCAGCCAGGGCAGGACACCGTACGTCGGGCGGCCCGTGACCGAGGTCAGCATGTCGATGCCCGGCTGCAGGAGCGACACGTCGCCGCGGAACTTGTTCACCAGGAACCCGCTGACCAGCGCCTGGTCGGCGGCGTCGAGCAGCGCGACCGTGCCGAACATCGACGCGAACACGCCGCCGCGGTCGATGTCGCCGACCACGACGACCGGCGCTCGCGTGTGCTGTGCGAGGCCCATGTTCACGTAGTCCGACTGCCGCAGGTTGATCTCCGCCGGACTGCCCGCGCCCTCACTGATCACGACGTCGTAGCGCGACGCGAGATCGTCGTACGCCGCGAACGCCGCCTTCGCCAGCTCGGCCCGCTCGGTCAGGAACCCGCGCGCGGACAGCTCACCCCACGGCTGGCCCATCAGGACCACATGGCTGCGCCGGTCGCTGCCGGGTTTGAGCAGCACCGGGTTCATCGCCGCCTCGGGTTCGGCGCCGGCCGCGACGGCCTGGATCCACTGTGCGCGGCCGATCTCGGTGCCGTCCGCGCAGACCATCGAGTTGTTCGACATGTTCTGCGCCTTGTACGGCGCGACCCGGACGCCCTGTCGCGCCAGCCACCGGCACAGCCCGGTGACGACGGTCGTCTTCCCGGCGTCGGACGTCGTACCGGCGATCAGCAGCGAACCCACGACGTCATCTTAGGGTTCCTGTTCGCGCCGCCGTTCAGCCCTCGGCAGCCGCGGCGTCGCGCCCTGGAAGCGGGTACTCCCGCTCGTCGACGACAGCGGTGTCGCGATGTTCTCCAGCGACTTGCCTTCCGCGTCCACGCCGAAGAACCAGGCGATCAGGCCGCCGATCAGCATCACGGCCGCGCCGATGATGTAGCCGACCGTCAGCGGCCCGCGCGCCGGGTGGTCGCCCTCACCGATCAGCGAGGCGAACAGGAACGGCGCGATCACACCGCCGGTCAGCTGCGAGATCGCGAAGAAGAACGAGATCGCCTGCCCGCGCAACTCGATCGGGAAGATCTCGCTCACCGTCAGGTACGCCGACGACGCGCCGGCCGACGCGAAGAAGAACACCACGCACCACAACCCGGTCAGCGATGCGGCGTTCAGAACGCCGGCGTTGAACAGCAGCGCCGTGATGAACAGCACAACGGCGGCCAGCGTGTAGGTGCCGAGGATCATCTTCCGGCGGCCGATGGTGTCGAACAGGCGCCCGAGCAGCAGCGGCCCGGCCAGGTTCCCGATCGCGAACGGGAAGAAGTACAGCGCGACGCTGGAGTCGTTCAGGCCGAAGTACGACTTCAGCACCAGCGCGTAGGTGAAGAAGATCGCGTTGTAGAGGAACGCCTGGGTGACCATCATCGAGAAGCCGAGGAACGAGCGGCTGCGGTAGTCGCGCAGCATCACCCGGGCGATCTCGCGGTACGTCACCGGCGGGTAGTCGACCACCTCGATCGCCTCGTCGTCGCCGACCTGGCGCAGCTCGCCGCCCTGCTGCCGGACCTTCGCCTCGATGTCGTCGACGGTCCGTTCGGCCTCCTCGACCCGGCCGTGCGTCATCAGCCAGCGCGGGCTCTCCGGGATGTGCCGGCGCAGGTAGATGATGATCAGCCCCAGCACCGGGCCGATCAGGAAGCACAGCCGCCAGCCCCACTCGATCGGGACGATGTCGGTGTTCAGGAACACCAGGCCGACCGCCGAACCGATCAGCGCGCCGGCCCAGTAGGTGCCGTTCACGCCGATGTCGACCCGGCCGCGGTACCGCGACGGGATCAGCTCGTCGATCGCGGAGTTGATCGCGGCGTACTCGCCGCCGATGCCCATCCCGGCGACGAACCGGAAGAACAGCAGCGACCCGAGGTTCCAGGACAGCCCGGCCGCGCCGGAGGCGATCAGGTAGACGAGCAGTGTGACGATGAACAGGCTGCGGCGCCCGAGCCGGTCGGTCAGCCGGCCGAACAGCAGCGCGCCGACCACCTCGCCGGCCAGGTAGACCGACGCCATCAGACCGACCTCGGAGGTGGTCAGATGCAGCGTCTCGGGCTCCTTCAGCACGTTCCCGACCAGGGAGACGAGCTGGATCTCGAGGCCGTCCAGGATCCAGGAGACGCCCAGACCGACGACGATCATCCAGTGGAACCGTGTCCACGGCAGCCGGTCCATGCGGGCCGGCACGAGACTCGGTATCGCCTTCCCGTGCTCCAACGCGTGCTCGCTCATCCCAGCTCCTCCCGGACCATGACGGTGGTTGTCGAAAGCCCAACGGCCGGTACCCCGGCAGTCACGGTCCTCAAACGCTGGGTGACGGTGGCTAGAGTGGCGATCATGCAGAACGACATCACCGTGGTGGACGCCAAGGAGCAGAGTCGCTACGAGGCGCACGACGCCGACGGCACGCTGATGGGCTTCGTCGACTACCGGTTGCACCCAGGCGTAATCGTCTTCCTCCACGCCGAGACGCTGCCGGAGTTCCGCGGCCGCGGCGTGGCCGGCACGATCGCCACCAAGTCCCTCGACGACGCCCGCGCAGGTGGTCTCCGGGTGAAGCCGGCCTGCCCGTTCTACCAGGACTTCCTCGCCGAGCACACGGAGTACGCCGACCTGGTGAAGGCGGCGCAGCAGTGACCGCACCGGTGCTGGGCAAGCTGGACTGGCAGCCGGCCGCCGAGGTGCCGGAGCTGCTGGCGGCGCCAGTGCGGGACGCGCTCGGCGACCTGCCGGCGTACGCGGCCGGTATCGACCCCGGGCTCGCCGACACCGCGGCCTTCTGCGCGGAGTACGACGTACCGATGGCCGCCTCGGCGAACTGCGTGGTCGTGCTCGGCAAGCGCGCCGGCGAGGAGTCGTACGCCGCGGTGCTGGTGCTGGCCACGGACCGCGCCGACGTGAACGGCGTGATCCGCAAGCACCTCGGCGTCCGGAAGATCTCGTTCGCCGCGCAGGACGACGCGGTCGGCACGACCGGCATGGAGTACGGCGGGATCACGCCGATCGGGCTGCCCGCGGACTGGCCGGTGCTCGTCGACGAAGCGGTCGTGCGGGCCGGGCCGGTGGTGATCGGCAGCGGCATCCGCGGCTCGAAGATCCTGATCGACGGCGCGGAGCTGGCCTCGTTGCCGACCGCGGCCGTGCTGGACCTCGCCCAGCACTGACCCCGGACGAGCCCTGCCTGAGCCCCGATGGAGCAGCACGACTGGCCCGCCGAGTACGCCGAACTGACGGCGGCGGGCCGGCGTGCGCCGCTGCCGCCCGCGGACCTCGACCGGCTCGCGGTCGCCGCCTTCGTGCTCGGGCGCGACGACGAGGTCGCGGCGTACCGGGAGCGGGCCTACGAGGAGCATCTCGCCCGCGGCGACGTGGTGGCCGCGCTCCGCAGTGGGTTCTGGCTCGGGTTCCACCTGCAGCAGCACGGCGAGCTCGCGCGGGCCGCTGGATGGCAGGCGCGGATCGAGCGGCTGATCCCCGAAGACAGCCCGCAGCTGGCCGGGATGGTCGCCATGGCCGACGCCGCGCTGCGGATGAACTCCGGCGACCCGGCCGCCGCGCTCCCCCTGTTCGAGCAGAACATGGGCTGGGCGACCGAGCCGGACGCGATCGTGCTGGCTGCTCTCGGCCGCGGTAACTGCCTGAACATGCTCGGGCGCGGCGCCGAGGCGCTCAAGGCGCTGGACGAGGCGATGGTGCACGTGACCGCCAGCCAGGTCGGCCCGGAGGTCGCCGGGATGGCGTACTGCTCGGTGATCGCGCTGTGCATGAACCTCTACGACATCCGCCGCGCCCAGGAGTGGACACAGGCGCTGACCGGCTGGTGCGACCAGCAGTCCGGTCTCGTCCCGTACCGCGGGGCGTGTCTGGTGCACCGCGCGCAGATCCTGCAGTACCGCGGCGCCTGGTCCGATGCGGCCGACGCGGCCGAGGACGCGTGCCGCCGGCTCTCAGCCGGCACCGTCGGTTCGGCCTGGTACCGGCTCGCGGAGGTCGAACGCCGTCGCGGGCACGCCGAGGCCGCCGAACGCGCGTACCTGTCGGCAGCCGCGGACGGGATGGATGTCCAGCCCGGTCTCGCCCTGCTGCGGGCCGGGCAGGGCCGGGTCGACGTCGCGATCGCGGGCCTCGAGCGGGCCCTGGCCGAGGACTCGTTCTCCCCGAACCGGCCGATGCTGCTCGCCGCGCGGGCGGAGCTCGCGGTCTCCGGCGGCGACCGCGAGACCGCCCGCAAGGCGGCCGCCGAGCTGACCGAGCTGGCGCGCGCGGACTCGCCGTACCTGCAGGCAATGGCGGCGTCCTGCGAGGGCGCGGTGCGGATCGCGTGCGGCGATCCCCAGGGCGCGATCCCGTTGCTGCGACGCGCGTGGTCGCTGTGGCAGCAACTCGACATGCCGTACGAAGGCGCGCACACGCGGTTGCTGGTCGGGCGCGCGTGCCGAGCGCTCGGCGACGTCGACGCCGAGCAGATGGAGATCGACAGCGCGCGGGCCGTGTTCGAGCGGCTCGGCGCGGTGGTCGACCTCGCCGCCTTGGAGTCGGACCGCGGCAGCGGGCTCAGTCCCCGAGAGCTCGAAGTACTGCGGTTGCTCGCGACCGGCGCGACGAACCGGGCCGTCGCCGATCGGCTGTTCCTGAGTGAGCGCACGGTCGCCCGGCACGTCAGCAACATCTTCGTGAAGCTCGGTGTGAACAGCCGGGCCGCCGCGACGGCGTACGCCTACGAGAACGGACTGACTGGGTAGAAATGACCATTGGCCATCCGGGAAGTGGCGTCATCGGTTGATGTGCGAGTCCACGGCCGAGCCCTACCTTGAGGGTTATGGACAAGGTCGGAACAGTGGTGATCGGCGCGGGACAGGCCGGGCTGGCGATCGGGTACTACCTGCACAAGGATCGCGAGGACTTCGTCGTCCTCGACGGGAACGAACGCGTCGGCGACTGCTGGCGGCAACGGTACGACTCGCTGCGGCTGTTCAGCCTGCCGCGGTACGCGAGCCTTCCGGGGCTGCGGATCGGCACGCAGGACTGCCCGAGCCGCGACGAGATGGCCGACTACCTCGAGCAGTACGCCGTACATCACGAGCTGCCGGTGCGGACCAGCGTACGGGTGACGCGGCTGTCGCGGGACGACGAGGGCTTCCTGGTGGAGACGACAGCCGGCGACTGGCGGGCCGGCAACGTCGTCGTGGCGGCCGGCATGCATACGGTGCCGCGGTGGCCGTCGTTCGCGGATCAGCTCGATCCATCGATCACGCAGCTGCACTCGATGGAGTACCGGAACCCGTCGCAGCTCGCGGACGGGACCGTGCTGGTCGTTGGTGCGGCCAACTCCGGGACCGACATCGCGCTCGAGGCCGTGAAGACACACCGCACCCTGCTCGCCGGCCGGCACCCGGGACAGGTGCCCGTCGACATCGACTCCACGGCAGGGCACTTCTTCACGCCGATCGTGATGTTCCTGTTCAAGTACGTGCTGACCCGCGGTACGCCGATGGGCCGCAAGGCGATCGCGAACGCCGTCCGCAACGGGCTGCCGCTGACCCGCAACAAGCTCGAGCACCTCGACGCGGCCGGGATCGAGCGGATCGGGCGCATCGAGGGAACCCGCCACGGCCGGCCGGTGACCGCCGACGGCGACGTCCTCGACGACGTCCGGACGGTGGTCTGGTCCACCGGGTCGGATCCGGATCACCGGTGGATCGACCTGCCGGTCTTCGACGACGCCGGCCGGCCGCGGCAGGAGCGCGGCGTGTCCACCGACGTACCGGGGCTGTACTTCCTCGGGCTGGACTTCCAGTACGCGATCGCGTCCGCGAGCATCCAGGGCGTGGACCGGGATGCTCGCTTCCTCGTCAAACATTTCGGCCGCCGGACCGCCGACCGCGCGATACCTGTGGACAGCCGGTAGCATCTCCCGCTGAAATGGGTGCGTGGCTGGGCGTGGGTCAGGGTGAGTGAGCAGACGGTGAGCGGCGGCGACGGTGGACCGACGGCACTCCGGATCATGCTCGGCGGGCAGTTGCGGCGGATGCGTGAATCCGCCGGGATCAGTCGCGCCGACGCGGGCTGGCAGATCCGGGCCTCGGAGTCCAAGGTCAGCCGGATGGAACTCGGCCGCGTCGGGTTCAAGGAACGCGACGTCAACGACCTGCTCGAGCTGTACGGGATGGCCGACGAGGACGAGCGGTTCCGGTTGATGGAACTGGCCCGGGCCGCGAACAACCCGGGCTGGTGGTCGCGGTACGGCGACGTGATGCCGAGCTGGTTCGCGAACTACGTCGGCCTCGAGGTCGCGGCGACGCTGATCCGGACGTACGAGGTGATGTTCGTCCCGGGCCTGCTGCAGACCGAGGAGTACGCGCGCGCCGTCGTCCAGATGGGCAAGTCGTTCCTGCCGAACCAGGAGGTCGACCAGCGGGTGGAGCTGCGGGTCACCCGGCAGCAGATCCTGACCCGGCCGAACCCGGCCCGGCTGTGGGTCGTCATCGACGAGTCCGTGCTGCACCGGCCGGTCGGCGGCGAGGAGGTCATGCGGGCCCAGATCGAGCACCTGCTCAAGTGGTCCCAGCAGCCGAACATCACCCTGCAGGTGATGCCGTTCAGCAGCGTCGGCTACCCGGGTGCGGGTGGCGCGTTCAGCCTGCTGCGGTTCCCCGACGGCGACCTGCCGGACATCGTCTACATCGAGCACGCGGCCAGCGCGATGTACCTCGACAAGCTCGAGGAGGTCGACGAGTACGTCGCGATCATGGAAGGGCTGACGATCTCCGCGGCCCCGGTGTCCTCGACCGAGGGCCTGCTGCTGCGGGCCCTCGCGAGGATGTAGCTCAGGCGACCTTGAGGTCGACCTTGATGTTGCCGCGGGTGGCGTTGGAGTACGGGCACACCTGGTGTGCCTTCGCGACCAGGTCCTCGGCAGTGGGGGTGTCCAGGCCGGGCAGACTGACCACCAGAGCGACCTCGAGGCCGTAGCCGGCGCCGCCGTTGATCGGGCCGATGCCGACCTCGGCGGTGACGGTCGAGCCGTCGACATCCAGACGAGCCTTGCGCGCAACGACCTTCAGCGCGCTGTGGAAGCAGGCCGCGTAGCCCGCCGCGAACAGCTGCTCGGGGTTGGTGCCGTTGCCGGTGCCGCCCATCTCGGCCGGCGGCGCGACCACGACGTCGAGCTTGCCGTCGTTGGTGGCTACCTTGCCGTCGCGGCCGCCGTGCGCGGTGGCGTGAGCGGTGTACAAGACCTTCTCTACTGCGACAGTCATCGTGACTTCTTCCTAGTGGGAGGGATCCAGCAGGAGCTTGCCGACGGTCCGGCGAGCTCGCATGTCTTCGTGGGCGGTGGCGACGTCGGACAGCGCATACTCGCCGCCGACGATCGGGCGGAGCTTGCCGGCCGCGGTCAGGTCGAACAGCTCGGCGAGCGGACCGCCGAGCAGTTGCGGGTTCGCGAAGCAGTCGGCCAGCCAGAAGCCGGCGATGGTCTTGGAGCCCTTCATCAACCGGCCCGGGTCGATCGGCGCGGCCTGCTGCCGGGACGCGGCGCCGAAGGTGACCAGGCGGCCGAAGCGGGCCAGCGCGGCGAACGACTCGTCCAGGGTCTGGCCGCCGACCATCTCGAGCACGATGTCCACAGGCTTGCCGCCGTTCGCCTCGAGGATGCGATGCTTCAGGCCCTCCGGCGTACCGTCGATGGCCCCGTCGATTGCGCTGTCGGCGCCGAGCTCGAGGACCTGCTTGCGCTTCTCCTCGGTCGAGGCGGTCGCGATCACGCGGCCGGCGCCCCACAGCTCGGCCAGCTGGACAGCGAGTGAGCCGACACCGCCGGCACCGGCGTGCACGAGGACGGACTCCCCCGGCTGCAGGTGCGTCGACGTCTTCAGCAGGTGCCACGCGGTGGTGCCCTGCAGGGCGAGCGCGAGCGCCTGGCCGTCGGTCACATCCTCCGGCACGTCCCACGCGTACGGCGCGTGCGCCACCGTCTGCTCGGCGTACCCGCCCGAACCGACCAGGGCGACCACACGACGACCGTCGGCCGTGTGCCCGACGACCTCGCCGCCCGGGATGAGCGGAAGCTCGGTCTTCGACAGGTAGCTGTTCTCGACCTGGTGGGTGTCCGCGTAGTTGATGCCCGCGCGGTCGACCGTGATCAGGACCTGCCCGTCGCCGGCGACCGGCTCCGGGACGTCGCTGACCTTCAGGACCTCTGGGCCGCCGAACTCGGTGATCTGAATGGCTCGCATACACCGTACTATACACTGTACGTTATGGAGGTCGAAGGGAGCTGGGTCACATGGCGCGGACGCCGCGGAACACGCTGAGCGCGGAGCTGATCGTGCGGACCGCGCTCGAGCTGATGGAGGCGAAGGGCACCGACGCGTTCAGCCTGCGCGGGGTCGCCGCCGAGCTGGGCGTCGGCCCGATGGCGCTCTACACCTACTTCCGGAACAAGGACGACCTGTACGACGCCGTCCGCGATCATCTGATGGGTCTCCTGCCGGACGTCCCGCAGGACGTGCCGTGGCCGGACCAGGTGCGCGCGGTCTGCCGGTCGCTTCGGCTGCTGATGCTCGAGCACCCTTGCCTTGCGCAACTACTCGCGGGACGCCCGTTGAGCGGTCACGAGACGGCCCGGGTCGCGGAGGGACTTCTCGGCGTACTGCGGGCGGCCGGGTTCGCCCCGGAGACGGCGGCGCGGACCCATACGACCTTGTTCACCTACGTTTTGGGGTCGACGTCGTGGGAGATCCAGATGGCCGCCGAGCGCCGTGATCCCGAGGCCTGGCGGCGGTTGCGGGCGTCGATGGAATCGCTGTCCGCGCGGGACTTCCCGTCCGTGGTGGAGCTGGCGCCGGAGCTCGCGCGCACGACCGGGGGCGACGAACAGTTCGACTACGGCCTCGACCTGCTGCTCGCCGGACTCAGAACACCATCGTGACGATGGCCAGGACGCCGATGCAGACGATCAGCGTCCGCAACGCGATCGGCGGCAGCCGGCGGCCGTAGCGGGCGCCGAGGAAGCCGCCGATGGTGGAGCCGGCCGCGATCAGCGCGGCGGCGAGCCAGTCGACGTCGGAGACGATCACGAACAGGATCGCGGCGACGGTGTTCACGACCGTGGCCAGGACGTTCTTCAGGCCGTTCATCCGCTGCAGGTTCGAGTCGAGGCCGAGGCCGAGGATCGCCATCAGCAGCACGCCTTGCGCGGCCCCGAAGTACCCGCCGTACACACCGGTCGCGAAGACGGCGGGGATCACCCACCAGGCCCCGCGATGCAGATGCGACGGCGCGCTGATCAACTTCGACAGCCACGGCTGGAACGCGACGAGCAGACAGCCGAGCAGGATCAGCACCGGCACGACGGCGTGGAACGCGGAGTCCGGCAGCGTGAGCAGCAGCACTCCCCCGACGATGCCGCCGGCCAGCGACGCCGGCACCAGCCGGAGCATCCGGCCGCGCTGCCCTTCGAGCTCGCGGCGGTAGCCGATCGCGCCGGCCGCCGTACCGGGCGCCAGGCCGACCGTGTTGCTGACGTTCGCCAGCACCGGAGGGATGCCGACGGCAAGCAACGCGGGGAAGGTGAGCAGCGTGCCCGACCCCACCACGGCGTTGATCGTTCCCGCGCCCATCCCCGCCAGCAGGACGAACACCGCCTCGAACCATGTCATCGCTGAAGAACTCTACGCACCTGACCGCCGCACCGCAGAACTGTCCGACCGCTGAACAGCCCGCCCGGTGGGCCGGGCGGGCTGGGTGGTGGTTGGGGTTTAGCGCTGCGGGGGTTCCTGCGCGGGGGGCTCCTGGGTCGGAGCGGGCGGCGGGACCGACGGGGTGGTCGGCGCGGCCTGGCTGCGGGTGCTGACGGCCGCGGACTCGGCCGCCGCGATCGCCTCGCGGACGGCGTTGTCGGCCTCGGCCACCGCGGCTCCACCCGAGCCGTTGCCGACGCCGGCGGTGTCGAGCTCCGGCACCTGGCCGTTCTCGATCTGCGGCGCCTCCCAGTTGCCCTCGGCCTGCTGCGCGATCCCGGCCACCTGGCCGACCGCGCTGCCGAGACCCTTGAGCGCGTCGCCGATCTCGCTCGGCACGATCCAGAGCTTGTTCGCGTCGCCCTGGGCGATCGACGGCAGCATCTGCAGGTACTGGTACGCGAGCAGACCCTGGTCCGGCTTGCCGGCGTGGATCGCGTTGAAGACCGTGGTGATGGCCTGCGCCTCACCCTGCGCCTTCAGGATCCGGGCCTGCCGCTCGGCCTCGGCACGGAGGATGCGGGACTGCTTGTCACCTTCGGCGGTGAGGATCGCGGACTGCTTCTGGCCCTCGGCGGACAGGACGGCCGACTGCCGCATACCTTCCGCGGTGAGGATCGCGGCGCGCTTGTCGCGGTCGGCGCGCATCTGCTTCTCCATGGAGTCCTGGATCGACGGCGGCGGGTCGATCGAGCGCAGCTCGACCCGGTTGACCCGGATACCCCACTTGCCGGTCGCCTCGTCCAGCACGTACCGGAGCTTCTCGTTGATCTCCTCGCGCGAGGTCAGCGTCTGCTCCAGGTCCATGCCGCCGATGATGTTGCGCAGCGTCGTCATGGTCAGCTGCTCGATCGCCTGGATGTAGTTGGAGATCTCGTACGTCGCCCGCACCGGGTCGTTCACCTGGAAGTAGATGACGGAGTCGATCGACACCATCAGGTTGTCCTCGGTGATGACGCCCTGCGGCGGGAACGCGACGACCTGCTCGCGCATGTCGATGGTGTAGCGGACCTTGTCGACGAACGGGGTCAGCAGGTTCAGCCCCGGCTGCAGGCCGGTCTTGAACTTACCGAACCGTTCGACGATGCCGACGGTCTGCTGCTGCACCACCCGGACGGACTTGATGAGTGTGACGATCACCAGTAAGGCGACCAATGCCAGCACTACGAGGAACGCGGTCACTCGACCCTCCACTCGACAGAACGCTCAGGACGGACAGTCTTCCGTATGGACGGGCCATCCCGCGTACCGGTTCCCGGCGCGTCGGGTAGGTCCTGCCGCCCTACTTCCGACAGTACTGCGCGGACAGCTCAGACCTGAGGCGGGTCGTTCGGCTTCGGCGGCTCGGTGGCGTCGAGCTGGTGGTGCAGCGGTTCGCCGACCGGGTACACGACCGCGGTCGCGCCGTCGATCGACATCACCTCGACGCGGGTCCCCGGCGCGATCGTCGACACCTCGTCGTACGGCCGGGCCGTCCAGAGCTCGCCGCCGAGCCGGATCGAGCCGCCGCCGTCGGGATGGATCTCCTTCACCACCGTGCCGGTGCGGCCGATCACGTGCGCCGAGCCGGTCTTCAGCTCCTGGCCGTGATGGATCTTCCGGACGATCATCGGACGGATCGCGGCGAGCATCGCGGCCGCGGTGACCAGCCCGACGACGATCTGCAGCCAGAGCAGCCCCGGGAAGAACGCCGCCACCCCGGCCGCGGTGAGCGCACCAGCGGCCAGCATCAGCAACGTGAAGTCGAGCGAGGCCAGCTCGGCCAGGCCGAGGACGGCGGCGATCGTCAGCCACGCCGCCCACATGTTGTCCCGCAGCCAATCCATCATTTCCCAAGCCTATCCACGTCGGGGGCTCCCAGCAGGTGTTTCGACGCGTCACCGGCCCGCTGGGATCCGGCGTCAGAGGGCGCGGGCGGTGTAGCGGCCATCCTCCTGCTTGAGGGTGAGGGCGAGGTCGAAGGTCTCGCTGAGGTTCTCGGCGGTGAGGGCCTCGTCCATCGGGCCGGCGGCGACGATGCGGCCCTGCTTGAGCAGCAGGGCGTGGGTGAAGCCGGGCGGGATCTCCTCCACGTGGTGGGTGACGAGCACCATCGCCGGCGCCCCGACCGCGGTCGCGATCGCGCTGAGCGAGCGGACCAGCTGCTCCCGTCCGGTCAGGTCGAGACCGGCCGCGGGCTCGTCCATCAGCATCAGCTCGGGGTCGGTCATCAGCGCCCGGGCGATCTGCACCCGCTTCCGCTCCCCCTCGGACAGCGTGCCGAACGTCCGGTCGGCCAGGTGTCCGATCCCGAGCTCGGTCAGCAGCGCCGCGGCCCGCTCGTGATCCAGCTCGTCGTACTCCTCGATCCAGCGGCCGAGCACGGCGTACGACGCCGAGACCACGACGTCGGACACCCGCTCGCCCTTCGGCAGCCGGTCCGCGAGCGCGGCGCTGGTCAGGCCGATCCGCGGCCGCAGCTCGAAGACGTCGACCGCGCCGAGCACCTCACCGAGCAGACCGGCGACACCGGACGTCGGGTGCAGCTGTGCGGCGAGCACCTGCAGCAGGGTCGTCTTGCCGGCGCCGTTCGGCCCGATCACCACCCACCGGTCGGCCTCGTCGATCGTCCAGTCGATCCCGTCGACCAGCCGCGAGTCACCGCGGACGATCGTCACCCCGGCCAGCTCCACCACTGCAGTCATGCTCAAAACCTAAGGGGTCCGCCTCGGTGACTCCTCTCCGGGTGCCGGCGGACTCCCAGCACTCACCAACTCCACGTGCGGGCGCCGTGCGACGCGCTCGCCAGGCGCACAACTCAGCTGGCGCCCAGGTTGGTGAGTGACGCAGGTCCGGCACGCGACGAACCCACCACCCTCTGAGAGACTTGCGGGCGTGCTGACGACCTCCGCCTCGCTTCGGTTCACGGTCTGGACGAACGCGATGCTGACCGGTGCCTGCGATCCCGACACCGCCGCGCAGAAGATCCTCGGCGACGACGTCGGTCACCACGTGGCCGGTCTCGCCGGACACCCCGAGCCGGCCACACTGCCGGTCGCGCTGAACCTGCTGCGCGCCGCGGGGACGACGCAGGCGCATCTCGCCCTGCCGATCCCCGGCGACCCGATCGGCCTGGCCGGGCCGCCGCCGTTCAACGAGGCCGCGCTGGAGACCGGCGAGGCCGTCGTCCTGACGGGGCCGGAGCTCGGACTGGTTCCGTCGTACGTCGGTCCCGCGGTGCAGTGGACCGTGCTGCCGGCGGTGTCGCCGCTGCCCGCGGACTTCGGCGAGGCGGACCGCGCGCTGCGGATGGCGCTGATCGACGCGGCCGAGTCGCTGGCCGCGCTGGACGTGGCGCGCTGGAAGCCCGAGGTCGCGGACGCGCTGATCGACATCCGCAAGATCGGGCGCGGGCGCGGCGACGACCTGGCGCCGGGATACGAACCCCGCGCGGTGAAGACCGCCGCGACCGCGCGCCGCTGCCTCGCGATCGCCGACGCGGCCCTCGAGGACGACGGCGCCGCGCTGACCGGCGCGGAGGCGGACGCCCGGCGCCGCGCCCTCCTCGGCCTCGCAGCCGCCGCCCGCCGAGCCCTAGTCGCCGCCTGCGCCCCACCCGCGCCCTAACCCCCACCCACCCCACCCCGCGCGCCACCCCGCCGCGCCGCCGCGGCGCCCCTTCGGCGCGGGCGAGGCGACTTTGTGCACCGGGGCCGTGGCGCGGCGCTTCGGCGTGCGGATCTGGTGCACGAAGTGGCCGGAATTCGGGCGGTGGGGGCGCCCTGCGCGGGGGTTGGGTAGCGTTCGGGTGAGATGACTGAGCTCAGTGAGGTTGAGAAGGCGGCGGCCGGTCGGCCGACGGTGCTGGTGACGTTGACGGGCACCGACCGGCCGGGGCTGACGTCCGCGGTGCTGTCCACGCTCGCGACCCGCGGGCTCGAGGTGATCGACGCCGAGCAGGTCGTCCTCCGGGGCCGGCTGATCCTCGGTGTGCTGCTCTCCGCCCCGCGCGACCACAAGGACCTGAAGGACGAGCTGAAGGCGCTCGCGAACGTCCTGGACGTCGACATCTCGGTGAAGAAGGGTGTCGGCGACAACGAGCCGCGGCGCAAGGGCCGCAGCCAGGTGACCGTGATCGGGCACCCGCTGTCGGCCGCCGGGCTGGCCGCGGTCGCCGGGCGGATCGCCGACACCGGCGCCAACATCGACCGGATCAGCCGGATGGCGCGCTACCCGGTGACCGCGATGGAGTTCGCCGTGTCCGGCGCCGATCCGGACGCGCTGCGGACCGTGCTCGCGCAGGAAGGCGTCCGGCAGAAGCTCGACATCGCCGTCCAGGACGGCGGGTTGTACCGGCGGGCCAAGCGGCTGATCGTGATGGACGTCGACTCGACGCTCATCCAGGGCGAGGTCATCGAGATGCTCGCCGCGCACGCCGGCCGGCTCGCCGAGGTCGCCGCGGTCACCGAGCAGGCGATGCGCGGCGAGCTCGACTTCGCCGAGTCGCTGCGGCACCGGGTCGCGGCGCTCGAAGGTCTGCCCGCGACCGCCCTCGACGAGGTGTACGCCGCGATCGAGCTGGCGCCCGGCGCACGCACGCTGGTCCGGACGCTGAAGCGCCTCGGGTACCAGTTCGCGATCGTCAGCGGCGGGTTCAGCCAGATCACCGGCAAGCTGGCCGCGGAGCTCGGGATCGACTACGCGAAGGCCAACGAGCTGGAGATCGTCGACGGCACGCTCACCGGCCGTGTCGTCGGCGAGATCGTCGACCGGCCCGGCAAGGCGACCGCGCTGCGCCGGTTCGCCGAGCTGTCCGGTACGCCGCTGACCCAGACCGTAGCGATCGGCGACGGCGCGAACGACCTGGACATGCTGGCCGCCGCAGGCCTCGGCGTCGCGTTCAACGCCAAGCCGGTCGTCCGCGCCGCCGCCGACACCCACCTGAGCGTGCCGTACCTGGACACGATCCTCTATCTGCTCGGCATCACCCGCGAAGAGGTCGAGGCGGCCGACGCCGACACCCCCGCCTGATCACGACGATGCGGCAGGATCGGTCGCATGGACTTCACGCACCGCCCCGCAACCCTTGACGACGCGTCCGCGATCCACCGGCTGATCGCCGCCGCCGAGCAGCTCTGGCACGGACAGACCGACCGGGGTCCGGACGCCGTGGCCGCCGACCTGCAGCGCCCGCTCATCACCCTCGAGCTCGACACCCGCGTGATCGAGGCGCCGGACGGTGAGCTCGTCGCCTGGGCGTGGGTCCACGGCGGGCGGCGCGCGCAGGTCGACGTGCATCCGTCGTACGTCGGTCGCGGCCTCGGGACCCAGCTGCTCGACTGGGCGGAGGCGCGCGCCCGCGAGCACGGCAGCGATTGGCTGGCGCAGACGGTCGACGACGCGGACACGGCCGGCACCGACCTGCTCCGCGCCCGCGGGTACGACGTACTGGCGACCAACTGGTTGCTCGAACGCCCAGTCACCGGCGACGCACCAGTCCTGCCCGAAGGCGTGACGCTGCGGCCGTTCGCGCCGGGTGACGCGCGCGCGGTCCACCAGGTCGTGCAGGACGCCTTCGACGAGTGGCAGCCGCGGCGGCACGAGTACGACGAGTGGGCCGGGACGAGTATCGAGCGCGCCAGCTTCGACCCCGAGGCGTCACCGGTCGCGGTCGCCGGCGACGAGATCGTCGGCGCCGTCATCAGCCTCGAGCTCCCCGACTCCCCCGACGGGTACGTCGACCAGGTCGCCGTCCGGCGGGACTTCCGCGGCCGCGGGCTGGCGCGGGCACTGCTCACGTATGCCGCGGCGGCCGCCGGGCGGCGGGGCAAGCAGACGCTGACGCTCTGGACGCACTCCGGCACCGGGGCGCTCGCGATGTACGAGCGGCTCGGGATGTCGGTCCGCCGCAGCACGACGGTTTACCGGACTGCGCTGTGAGCTGTTGACACACCGCCGTGAGAGCGCTCACATTGGCCTCATCCACCGCCCCTGGAGGTCGACATGCGGATCCGCCCCCTCGCACTCGCCCTGGTCGTCCCGCTGCTCGCCGTCGTCTCGATCGGCGTCGCCGCGCAGGCCGACGTACCCACTCCACCCGCCGGCTGGTCCACGGTGTGGAGTGACGACTTCAACGGGCCCAGCGGCAGTCTGCCGTCGGGCTCGAACTGGATCATCGACACCGGCCACGGCTACCCGGGCGGCCCCGGGAACTGGGGCACCGGCGAGATCCAGAACTACACCAACAGCCCGAACAACGTGTCCCTGGACGGTGCCGGGAACCTCCGGATCACGCCGCGCCGGGACGCGGCCGGCAACTGGACGTCGGCCCGGATCGAGACCCAGCGCGGCGACTTCAAGCCGCCGTCCGGCGGGGTCCTCGCGATCGAGAGCCGGATCCAGATGCCGAACGTCACCGGCGACGCCGCGCTCGGCTACTGGCCGGCGTTCTGGGCGCTCGGGTCGCCGTACCGCGGGAACTACTGGAACTGGCCGGGAATCGGCGAGTTCGACATCATGGAGAACGTCAACGGGATCAACTCGGTCTGGGGCGTGCTGCACTGCGGCGTGAACCCCGGCGGCCCGTGCAACGAGACCACCGGCCTCGGCGCCAGCCGCGCGTGCCCGGGCTCGACCTGCCAGTCCGGGTTCCACACCTACCGGTTCGAGTGGGACACGTCGGTCTCGCCGAACCAGTTGCGCTGGTACGTCGACGGCCAGCAGTTCCATTCGCTCAGCCAGAGCCAGTTCCCGGCCGACACCTGGTCGAACATGACCTCGCACGCCGGCTACTTCGTGCTGCTGAACGTCGCGATCGGCGGCGCGTTCCCGGACGCGCTGAACGGGCCGACGCCGCGCGCCTCGACCGTCCCGGACCGGCCGATGGTCGTCGACTATGTCGCGGTGACCGCCAAGGGCGGCGGCACGACGACTCCCCCGACGACACCGCCGCCGGGCGGCTCCTCGGCGTACAGCACCCTGCAGGCGGAGTCGTACGCGCAGCAGTCGGGCATGGGCCTGGAGACCACGACCGACACCGGCGGCGGCCAGAACCTGAAGCAGATCGGCAACGGCGACTGGGCGCTGTACCGCGGGATCGACTTCGGCAGTACCGCGGCGACGCAGTTCGTGGCGCGGGTCGCGTCCGGTGCCGCGGGCGGGGTCAGCGGGCTGGTCGAAGTACGGCTGGACAGTCGCAGCAACGCGCCGATCGGCAGCTTCGCGATCGCCAACACCGGCGGCTGGCAGTCCTGGCGCACCGTCCCCGCCAACATGGCGTCCGTGACCGGCACACACGACGTCTACATCACCTTCACCAGCGGCCAGCCGGCCGACTACGTCAACCTGAACTGGTTCACGTTCGGCCACTGAGGTACCTAGCACCTATTCTTCGGCTTATGTCAGAACTGCAGGGTGGGCCGGGTGCCCTGTTCGCCATCGGCGGCGCCGAGGACAAGCTGAAGAAGCGGACGGTGCTGCAGGAGTTCGTCGAGGCGGCAGGCGGGTCCAAGGCGCGGATCGTGGTGGTGCCCACCGCGTCCGCGCTGGGCCCCGACGTCGTCGACGTGTACCGCGCGCTGTTCGCGGCCCTCGGCGCCGAGAGCGTGGTCGGCGTCCGCCCGGAGAACCGGGAGGACGCCGACGACCCGGCCTTCATCGCCCCGCTGAACGACGCGACCGGCATCTTCATGACCGGCGGCAACCAACTCAAGCTCGCGGGTGTCGTCACCGGCACGGCGTTCGGCCGCGCGGTCACTGCCGCCCATGCACGCGGCGCGGCCGTCGGCGGTACGTCGGCGGGCGCCAGCATCCTGGCCGAGCACATGATCGCGTTCGGCCGCTCCGGCGCCACCCCGCGGCAGCGGATGAGTCAGCTGTCCGGCGGTCTCGGCCTGGTCCAGGGCGCGATCGTCGACCAGCACTTCGCCCAGCGGAACCGGTACGGCCGGCTGCTGTCGCTGGTCGCGCAGTCCCCCGGCCTGCTCGGGATCGGCGTCGACGAGGACACCGCGGCGGTCGTCCGCGGCAGCCACCTGGAGGTCGTCGGCCGCGGCGCCGTGACGATCTTCGACGGCACCCGGATCACGTCGAACGCCCACAACGCCAAGCGGTCCGAGCCGATCCTGGCGTCCGGCGTCGTCCTGCACGTCCTGCCGGCGACCGCGACGTTCGACCTGCAGAACCGGGTGCTGCTGTCGTACGGCCCGCAGCCGGCCGCCTCGGAGTACGCCGAGCTCGCGGCCGCCGAGGCGGACCTGCGCAAGCTCGCGAAGGAGATCGCCGCGGAGGGGGTGTCACCGGCGTACTACGCCGAGCGGAAGCGGCGGGCGGGCCGCCGGGCGAATAAATCTGCCGCGGCCGGGGAATCCAGACCGGAGGCGACCGAGCCCCTGACCAGACCAACACAGGCGGCCGGCGCCGACCCGCTGCACCCTGCGTCCCCCGACCGCACGCTCCCAGAACAGTGACCCCCCAATGACCGAAACCCACGGCACGCCCGCCCCCGACCTGAAGATCATCGAGACCCGCGTGTACCGCGGCCCCAACGTCTGGAGCTACGACCCCGCGATCCACCTGGTCGTGGACCTCGGCTCGCTGGAGAACTTCCCGTCGAACACGATCCCCGGCTTCACCGAGCGGCTGCTCGGCGACCTCCCCCGGCTCGACCAGCACCACTGCTCCCGCGGCCGCAAGGGCGGGTTCATCGAGCGGCTGTACGAAGGCACCTGGCTCGGCCACATCGCCGAGCACGTCTCGCTGCAACTGCAGCAGGAGGCCGGCCACGACATGCGTCGCGGCAAGACGCGGCAGGTGAAGGGCTCGCCTGGCGTCTACAACATCGTCTACGCGTACGCCGACGAGGCGGTCGGGCTCGCGGCGGGTGAACTCGCCGTCCGGTTCGTGAACAACCTCGTCCAGCCCCAAATGAAGGATGGACAGCCGGCGTTCGACTTCACCACCGAGCTGGAGAAGTTCATCAAGCAGGCCGAGCGGACCGCGTTCGGCCCGTCCACGCAGGCGATCGTGGACGAGGCGGTGTCCCGCGACATCCCGTGGATCCGGCTCAACAAGGCCAGCCTGGTGCAGCTCGGGCAGGGCGTGCACGCGAAGCGGATCCGGGCCACGATGACGTCGGAGACCGGCTCGATCGCGGTCGATGTCGCCAGCGACAAGGACCTGACCACCCGGCTGCTCGCATCGGCCGGCCTGCCGGTGCCGCGCTCGGAGTCGGTGCGGACGGTCGAGGAAGCGGTCTCGGTCGCGCACAAGATCGGGTACCCGGTGGTGTGCAAGCCGCTCGACGGCAACCATGGCCGCGGCGTCTGCCTGAACCTGCAGGACGCGGACGCCGTCCGCGAAGCGTTCCCGATCGCCGCCGAGCAGTCCCGGCGCGGATTCGTGATCGTGGAGAACTTCGTCACCGGCAAGGACTACCGGTGCCTGATCATCAACGGCCGGATGGAGGCGATCGCCGAGCGCGTGCCCGCGCACGTCGTCGGCGACGGCATCCACACCGTGGCCGAGCTGGTCGACATCACCAACGCCGACCCGCGGCGCGGCGTCGGGCACGAGAAGATCCTCACCCGGATCACGATCAACAACGCGGCCCGCCAGCTGGTCCGCGACCAGGGGTTCGAGCTGGACGACGTACCGCCCGAGGACGTGATGGTGAAGCTGACACTCACCGGCAACATGTCCACCGGCGGGATCTCGATCGACCGGACCTGGGAGGCGCACCCGGAGAACGTCGAGATCGCCGAGGAGGCGGCCCGGATGATCGGGCTCGACATCGCCGGGATCGACTTCATCTGCCCCGACATCACCCAGCCGGTGCGCGAGACCGGCGGCGCGATCTGCGAGGTGAACGCGGCGCCCGGGTTCCGGATGCACACCAACCCGACGGTCGGCGAACCGCAGTACATCGCCAAACCCGTGGTGGACATGCTGTTCCCGCCCGGTGCGGTCAGCCGGATCCCGATCGTCGCGGTGACCGGGACGAACGGGAAGACGACGACCTCGCGGATGATCAGCCATGTCTTCAAGGGCATGGGCCGCAAGGTCGGGATGACGTCCACCGACGGCATCGTGATCGACGAGCGGCTGGTGATCCGGCAGGACGCGTCCGGCCCGAAGTCCGCGCGGATGGTGCTGCAGAACCCGCGCGTCGACTTCGCGGTGTTCGAGGTGGCGCGCGGCGGGATCCTGCGCGAGGGCCTCGGGTACGAGCGCAACGACGTGGCCGTCGTGCTGAACGTCCAGCCCGACCACCTCGGGCTGCGCGGCATCGAGACGCTCGAGCAGCTCGCCGATGTGAAGGCCGTGCTCGTCGAGGCCGTGCCGCGGACCGGGTACGCCGTACTGAACGCCGACGACCCGCTGGTGCGGAAGATGCGGCGCAAGTGCTCGGGGCAGGTCGTGTGGTTCAGCATGGCCGAGCAGGGCAGCGAGATCCGCGACTACATCGAGGGCCACTGCCGCCGCGGCGGGCGCGCCGTGGTGCTGGAGCGGTCGGACCTCGGCGACATGATCGTCGTCAAGCACGGCCGCCGGTCGATGCAGCTCGCGTGGACCCACTTGCTGCCGGCAACGTTCGGCGGCCGGGCGATGATGAACGTGCAGAACGCGATGGCGGCCGCGGCGGCGGCGTTCGCGGCGGGTGCGCCGCTGCACGACATCCGGCAGGGCCTGCGGACGTTCAACACGTCGTACTACCTGTCGCCGGGCCGGCTGAACGAGATCGACGTCGACGGGCGCAGCGTGATCGTCGACTACTGCCACAACGCGCCCGCGATGCGGATGCTCGGTGACTTCGTCGACCGGCTCGGCGAGAGCCTGAGCGCGTCGTCCGAGGTCGGGCGGCCGTCGCGGATCGGCGTGATCGCGACCGCGGGCGACCGGCGCGACGACGACATCCGCGAGCTCGGCGAGGTCGCGGCCCAGCACTTCGACGTGGTCGTGGTCCGCGAGGACGCCCGGCTGCGGGGCCGCAAGCGCGGCGAGTCGGCGGAGCTGGTCACGGCCGGGGTGCGGGCCGCGATGGACAACGGCGCGCGGTGCCGGCGGGTGGACGTCGTCCTCGATGAGCTCGAGGCGGTCCGGTTCGCGCTGGAGCGGTCGAACCCGGGTGATCTCGTGGTGTTGTGCGTCGATCAGCACCAGTCCGTGCTCGCCGAGCTCGAATCGGTGTCGCATCTCGCGCAGGCCGGCGCCCGGTCGGGTGACGAGGGCGGCGACCCGGACTTCGTGCAACCCGACGAAGAGATCACAGAGGACCCCGCGCGGGAACTTGCCTAGGGCACGTCTCGTTGGCCGTTGCGTGAAGACGAGGCTATTGCTGCTGTTCGTGCCCTTCCTGCTCGCCGGTTGCGGATCGAATGCGACGCAGGAGGTCGCGGCCGGCACCCCCGGCGTACTCGTGGAGGACGCGTGGGTGCGGGCGACGACCGGCGCGAAGGACGCCACGATGACGGCCGCGTTCATGGCGCTGACCAACCCCGGCGACACCGACGTGAAGTTGACCTCGGCAACTTCACCGGTGGCCGGCGTGGTGCAGCTGCACGAGATGGCGACCCAGGACGGCAAGATGGTGATGCGTGAGAAGACCGGCGGGGTCACGGTCCCCGCCGGATCCCACGCCCACCTCTCCCCCGGCGGCGACCACATCATGCTGATGTCGCTGAAGCACCCCCTGAACCCCGGTGACGAGGTGCCCCTCACCCTGAAGTTCTCCGACAACACCACTCACGACCTCAAAGTCCCCGTCAAAGCCTTCACCGAAGAAGAAGAGCACTACCACCCCACTCCCCGATGACCACACCCACCAACGGCCCCTCGCGGCGGCGGGTGCTCGGCTTCGGCGGGGTGGCTGCTGCTGGGGCCGTGGCCGGCGCGACAGGTGTTGTTGCCGTTGGCGCCGATCGGACTACGGTGCAGCCTCCGGCGCGGGCGATCTCGCCGTACGGAACGCATCAGGCGGGGATCGCACGCGCGGCGCCGGCGTCGGCCGAGCTGGTGGCGTTCAAGCTGTCCACGGATCGGGCCGGGCTGGGACGCCTGATGCGGCTGTGGACCAACGACATCGTCGCGCTGGCGGACGGACGTCCGGCGCCCGGCGACACCGCGCCGGAGTTGGCGGTCGCGAACAAAGGGCTGACCGTGACGGTCGGGTTCGGGCCGCGGGTGTTCGACCTGACCGGACAGCGGCCGGCCGGCCTGGACGATCTGCCGGTGATGCGGCACGACCGGCTGGAAGCCGGTTGGTCGGGCGGGGATCTGCTGGTGATGGTCGGCGCGGACGATGCGGTGAGCGTGGTGCATGCCGTCCGGCGGCTGGTCGCGGACGCGAAGCCGTTCGCGACCCCGGTCTGGCGGCAGACCGGCTTCTGGGACAGCACCGGCGCGAACGGCGAACCGGTCACCGGCCGCAACCTCTTCGGCCAGGTCGACGGCACCGGGAACCCCGCCTTCGGTACGCCGGAGTTCGACCGGACCGTCTGGTCGGCCGACGGCCCCGACTGGTTCCGCGACGGTACGACGCTCGTCGTCCGGCGGATCCGGATGAACCTCGACACCTGGGACGAGCTGACCCGCTCCGAGCAGGAACGCGCCGTCGGCCGCAAACTGTCCACCGGCGCACCGCTGACCGGCACCGCCGAGCACGACGACCTCGACCTCGAGGCCCGCGACGCCGACGGCCGCCCGGTCATCGCGCAGAACGCCCACGCCCGGCTCTCCCATCATTCCGAGAACGACGGCCGCCGGATCTTCCGCAAGGGCCTCAACTACGTCCACGACACCGGCGCGACCCGCGAGTCCGGCCTGATCTTCCTCAGTCACCAGGTCGACATCGCCGGCCAGTTCCTCCCGCTGCTGACCCGGCTGGACGCCGTCGACGCCCTCAACGAGTGGACGACCACCATCGGCTCCGCCGTCTTCGCCCTCCCGCCCGGTTTCCGGCCCGGCGAGTGGCTCGGCCAGAAACTTCTCAGCTGACCTGTCACCCTGCGACGCTCGTCATGGCGTTGTAGGGGTGTGGGGATGACAGCCGAGGACGACTTCGACGAGTTCGTGCGCGCGCGGTGGAGCGCGACCGCACGACTCGCGTACGCCCTGACCCTGGACCACCAGAAGGCCGAGGACCTGGCGCAGGACGCGTTCACCAAGCTCTGGTTCCACTGGCGGAAGCTGCGGACCGGCAGTCCCGAGGCCTACCTCCGCAAGATCGTCACCAGCACCTTCCTGTCCGGACGACGCCGCCGCTGGCACGGCGAACACCCGACCGACACGCCGCCGGAATCCACCGTCGACGCCGGCACCACGCAGGTGGAGGAACGCCTCGCCCTCCGCGAGGCGATGGCACGCCTCAGCCCGCGCCAGCGCGCCGCCGTCTACCTCCGGTACGCCGAGGACCTGCCCGAGCGGACTGTCGCCGACCTCCTCGGATGCTCCGTCGGAGCCGTCAAGCAACACACCCGGCGGGGCCTGGAGACGCTCCGCGTCGACATCACATTCGACACCCCGGACGAGCTGGCCGACCTGGCCGGAAAGGAGATCCGATGACCGACGACCCGAACCAACTGCCCGCGGAGCTGGGCGCGAAGTTGGCCCTGCTCACCGCCGAGCGCCCCGAGCCCGCCGACCCCGCCGTGCCGGTACGACTGCGGATCAAGCGCCGCCAGGTACGTCGCCGTACCACCGCCGCGGCGATCTCCGCGGCGGCGGTGACCGCGGTCGTCGTGGTGGCGAGCGCGGCGCTCGGCTCGCTGCGGTCCGCGGAGCCAGGCGTCGCCACCTCTTCGTCGACGGCCCCTACACCCGCGCTGCAGACCCAGCATCTCGACTTCAAGTACACCCCGCTTCCGTCGCCCTGGTCCGACGAGCCGGCGTTCACGACGCAGCCGGACTCACTCAAGTACGCACCGGCTTTCTACGTCGCCCGGGGCAGCATCCCGAACGAGAGCTGGGCAGTCGCGTCGTACATCAGGTCCGGCTGCCTCGTCGTCACCGACGAAGGTCCGGCGAAGGCCTTCGGCGGCGCCGACGCCTGCTTCACCGAGAACTGGCAGCCAGGGCAACTCGCGCAGTACCGGGCCGTCCCGGCGGATGTCCCGAACCTCTCGTCGCCGATGCACCTCACGCTGGTCATGGGCGCCGTGGCCGCCGACGCACGCAAGGTCCGGGTCACCGCCGGCGGCAAGACCTACGACACCGACGCCGTCGGTACGCCGAACAGCAGCCGCCTACGCTTCTTCGCGCTGGTCATCGACGCGGCCGACGTCACCTCCGTCACCCCGCTGACCGCCACCGGCCAGCAGGCGCCCGGCCCGCGTGGACGCTGAACAAGGTCGCACCGGGTAGCTGTGCTCCAGGTGTGGAAGGGCGGTTCCCGGACACCGATCAGCCTATGGTTGAACCTTCACCTAGAGAGCCCTCTCCGGCGTGTTGCCGACGGGCGAGCAGGCGCCGGCGCGGTTCGATCTCGTCGATCCAGTCGAGGTCGTCGGACAGGACGGCGTCGTTGGACCGATCGGCGTACGGGTCCGGCGGCGGCGGTGCCGGCGGCAGGGCGCGGAGTTTGAGGGCCACCATCGGGATCGCCAGCAGGACGCCGACCACCATCCACGGCCAGTACTCACGCAGCAGCGGCTCGAAGGACTGGAAGAAGGCCTCGGTCGAGGCGTTGCCGACGGCGTCCATCGGCTTCCCGGTCGACCGGCTGACCAGCCGGACCGACGCCACGATGCCGAAGCAGACCAGGTAGAACCCGGCCAGCGGGAGCCAGGACCCCACCGACCGCCAACCGCGCTTCCAGCACGCGACGTACAGCAGGAGCGCGAGCCCGGCCCCGACCAGCAGCCCGTTGAGCTGCCACAGCCACCGCCAGTCGGCCAGCTGCTCGGCCGGGCGCAGCGCGCTCCAGGCCACCGGCAGCGCCAGCGCGAACGCGGCGACCACCGAACTGCGGGCGCCGAGGGCGCCGAAGAACCCGCCGAGAGCGCTTGCCACCAGCAACGTGATCAGCAGGTCGCGCTCGCCGAAGGAGTTCCCGGTCAGCCACCACATGCCCGCGGCAACGACCAGCACCACCGGTACGGCGATCCGGATCCGCCCGATCAGCAGCCCCGCCAGCACCCCGCCGGCGAAGCCGCCGAGCACCACGAGGTCGATCCGCGGCGGCACGAAGGACGTCGTACCCTCCGGCAGGCCCTTCAGGTAGGTCGCGGAGAAGCCGCCCACGAACCAGGCGACCACCGCGGCCGGGATCGACCACAGGTAGCGCATCACAACCCCGTTCCCACCCCGACAGTCCCGTTGCGGGGGCGGAAGGGGCTAGCGCTGGGCTCTCTCGACCTTGCTCTTCAAGGTCTCCGGTGTGTCGACAGTAGCCCCCTCGGACCGCAACCAGTCGTCAAGACTCGCCCGATGCTGCAGAGACATCACCGCCACCACGTCGCCGGGCCGGGCCTCCGCGACCAGCGCCTGCGCCGCCGCCAGCTCGGTCGGGAACGCCGGTACGTCGGTCACGCCGACCGAGGCGGCCCCCTCGCGGAACACCGCCTCGAGCTCCTCCGGCGGCCGTCCGCGCAGGTAGTCGCTCTTGTGGCCGATCGCCACCCGGTCGGTGGCCCGCGCGCCCATCGCGCCGAGCGCCGCGACCATGTCGTCGGCCCGGTCCCCCGGCGATCCGAGCGCCAGCATCAGCCGGCCGCCTTCCGGCCGGACGCCGTTCATGATCTCGAGCAGCGCCTCCAGCCCGGCCTCGTTGTGCGCCAGGTCGATGACGACGGTGAAGCCGCGCAGCGAGTACATGTTCATCCGGCCGGGGTTGTTCTCGTTCGGCGCGAACGTGCTCAGTCCCTCGATCACGGCGGCCCGCGGCAACCCGAGGCCGAGCGCCGCCGACGCCGCGGCCAGCGTGTTCTCGACGTTGTAGTGCGACAGCCCGGACAGCGTCATCGGTACGTCGACCACCTTGAGCAGCGGCTCCGGGTCGCGGGCGTTGTCGAGCACCGTGACGAACCCGTCCAGCACGGTCGTCGCGCGGCCGCCCTCGTCGAGCACGGTCCGGATCGACGGCGAGTCGGGGTCGCGGGAGAACACCCAGCACTTGGCCGGCGAGCCCAGCCGCATCGCGAACGTCCGCGGGTCGTCGCCGTTCACCACGCACCAGCCGCGCGGCCGGGTGATCTGGGTGATCACGGCCTTCACCTCGGCGAGCTGGTCGACGGTGTCGATCCCGCCCAGGCCGAGGTGGTCCGCGGTGACGTTGGTCACCACCGACACGTCGTTGTACGCGACGCCGATGCCGCGGCGCAGAATCCCGCCGCGGGCCGTCTCGGTGACCGCGAGCTGGATGCCCGGCTGCGACAGCACCTGTCCCGCGCCGCTCGGGCCCGAGAAGTCGCCGTACTTCACCAGTTCGCCGTCGAAGTACACGCCGTCGGTGCTCGACCAGCCGACGTGCAGCCCGGCGGCCCGCCCGATGTGCGCGATCATCCGCGACGTGGTGGTCTTGCCGTTCGTCCCGGTGACCGCGACCACCGGCACCTTCGGCCGCAGCGTCGGCGGCGGGTTGCCCGGCGGCTCGTCCCGGACCCGCTCGCCGACCGAAGCGATCAACTCGGTCAGGTCATCGGCACCGAACGCGTCGAGCACCTCGACGATCGCGGCGCCGAGCGCCCGCGCGCGGCCCTCGTGCGCCCACGGGAACGCCACCACGAGCCGCCGTACGTCGGCCTCCGGCCGGACCCGGACCCCGATCCGGCCGATCCCGGCCTCGCGGGCGATCCGCCGGACGACGTGGCCGACGACCCGGATCGCGAACCGCTGCCGGAAGCCGGACCCGATCCGGCCGGGACGGGTGGCGCCGAGACCGATCGCCTGCGCGTACGCCTTCGCCGCCGGTGCCGGCGCGTCCGCGATCGCCGACACGTCCAGCGTCAGCTTGATCGCGGCGCGGCTGAAGTAGAGGTTGGCGCCGTCGAGAACGCGGAGCTCCACCAAGGACGTTGCCACTACGCTCCCATCGCGTGGTAACCGCCGTCGACGTGCACGATCTCGCCGGTCGTCGCGGGGAAGAAGTCACTGAGCAGGGCGACGATGGTCCGCCCGGTGGGCTCGAGGTCCGACGGGTCCCAGCCCAGCGGGGCCCGGTCCAGCCACGGCTCCTCGAACTTCTCGAAGCCCGGGATCGCCTTCGCGGCCAGGGTCTTCAGGGGACCGGCCGAGACCAGGTTGCAGCGGATGCCCTGGGCGCCGAGGTCCCGCGCCAGGTACCGGTTGGTGGATTCGAGGGCAGCCTTGGCCACACCCATCCAGTCGTACCCGGGCCAGGCCACGGTCGCGTCGAAGGTCATCCCGACGACGCTGCCGCCGCGGCTCATCAGCGGCGCGCAGGTGACGGCGAGCGCCTTCAGGCTGTACGCCGACACCTGCACGGCCTGCGCCACGTCGTCCCACGGGCCGTCCAGGAACTTGCCGCCGAGGATCGTCTCCGGGTTGCCGTACGCGATCGAGTGCACGACCCCGTCCAGCCCGTCGACGTGCTCGCGGACGGCGTCCGGCAGCGCGGCCAGGTGCTCGGCGTTCGTGACGTCGAGCTCCAGGACCGGCGGCTCGGTCGGCAGCCGCTTCGCGATCCGCTTGGTGATGCTCAGCGCGCGGCCGAAGTTCGAGATCAGCACGGTCGCGCCCTGTTCCTGCGCGACCTTGGCCGTGGCGAAGCCGATCGACGAGTCGAGGGTGACTCCGGCGACCAGGATCCGCTTGCCGTCGAGGATGCCCATCAGTTGCCCATCCCGATCCCGCCGTCGACCGGGATCACCGCGCCGGTGATGTAGCCGGCCTCGTCCGACGACAGCCAGCGGACCGCGTTCGCGATCTCTTCGGTCAGGCCGAAGCGGCCGAGCGGGATCTGGCTCAGGTACTGCTTCTGGGTCTCCTCCGGCAGCACCGCGGTCATGTCGGTCTCGACGAAGCCGGGGGCGACCACGTTCGCGGTGATGCCGCGGCTGCCCAGCTCGCGGGCGATCGAGCGGGCCATGCCGATCAGGCCGGACTTGCTGGCCGCGTAGTTCACCTGGCCGGGCGAGCCGAGCAGGCCGACCACCGACGAGATGAACACGATCCGGCCCTTGCGCAGCCGCAGCATGCCCTTCGCGGCCCGGCGGGCGACCCGGAACGAGCCGGTGAGGTTGGTCTGCAGGACCGCGTCCCAGTCGTCGTCGGACATCCGCAGCAGCAGCGTGTCGCGGGTGATGCCGGCGTTGGCCACCAGCACCTCGACCGGCCCGTGCTGCTCCGCGATCGTGTCGAACGCGGCGTCGACCTGCTCCTGGTCGGTGATGTCGCACTTGACCCCGAGGAAGCCCTCCGGCGGCGGGCTGGTGTTGTACGTGACCGCGACCTGGTCGCCCGCTTCCTTGAATGCGGTCGCGATCGCCAGCCCGATCCCGCGGCTACCGCCGGTCACCAACACTGACCTACCCACAAGCCCTCCTCACATCGCCGGACGGAGGAACGCTATCCCACCGGGGCGGGTGCTCCCGACTTCGCGGGACCTGTCAGGAGTCTTCGAGCCGGAAGCCGACCTTCATCGTCACCTGGTAGTGGTCGATCTGGTTGTCGGAGAGGTGGCCGCGGATGTCGGTCACCTCGAACCAGTCGAGGTGCCGCAGCGTCTCCCCGGCACGGGTGATCCCGTTGGTGATCGCCTGGTTCAGACCCTCTTTCGAGGTGCCCACGATCTCGGTGACCCGGTAGGTGCGATCGGTCATGACGAACCTCTCTCCAGCCTGGCCACGCCCGGGCTCGGTTGCCGAACCGGCGCGGCGTACCGTTGTTGTGAGGAGGATAGATGTCGAAACGCCAGGAGCGGAGCGACGCCACGGTCATCTCGGTGACGAGCGCGCAGCCCGGCCGGTCCGAGGACCTGGACAGCCGGATCGTGCGCTACGCGTGGATGATGTCGATCCGGATCGTCTGCTTCGTGCTCGCCGTCGTCACGCCGTCGCCGTGGCGCTGGCTGTTCGTCGTCGGTGCGATCGCCCTGCCGTACTTCGCGGTGGTGCTGGCGAACGCCCACCGGTCCTCGACCCAGCCCGCCGCGGACCCGTACGTGGCGCCCGCCCGGCCCGCGATCGGGGACCGTCCGACGGTCGTCGTGCGGGCCGACAACGACACGCCCGACGACCCTTCCGGCGACCCTTCCGAGGACCGTCCGGCCGACACCGAAAAGTGATCTCGGCCGGGACTGGAAAACTTGGACTGATCCGTGTCAGAATCTCCCGCGTGCTCTGAAGTTCATCAGTGAAATTCAGGGACTTGATGCGGCGTCGGACGGCTCCCCCCGTGGCTGTCCGACGTCGCTTCATTTTGCCCAGGCTATTGATTATTGAGACATCAGGAATGCAGAGGAATGGCACCCGCGGATGACTGAAGAAGGCACACCTGCGGTCTGCTCCGCCAAGGGCTGCGGGAACCCGGCGACCTGGGCCTTGCTGTGGAACAACCCGAAGATCCACACCCCCGACCGGCGCAAGACCTGGCTGGCGTGCGACGAACACAAGGACAGCTTGTCCGACTTCCTCGAGCGCCGGTCATTCCTGCGCGAGGTCGAGCCATTCGTCAGGTGAATACCTAGTACCGAAAAAGCACATTTCCGGATTGGGCCGGTATGACCGTCAACCGCCGATCGCGGACATCGGCCGCGCGGGTTGCAGGAAGCTCGGGTCGTTGATGCCGTGACCCGGCAGTTTGTTGAGCATCGCACGACGCCAGCGATCGGCCAGCTCGGCGTCGTCGGCGCCGGCCCGCAGCGCGCTCCGCAGGTCCGACTCGGTGCGCGCGAACAGGCAGTCCCGGACCTGGCCGTCGGCGGTCAACCGGACCCGGTCGCAGTCCCCGCAGAACGGGCGCGTCACCGAGGCGATGATGCCGACGGTTCGCGGCCCGCCGTCGACCAGGAACGACTCGGCCGGCGCACTGCCGCGCTTCGAGGCGTCGTCCGGTGTCAGGTGGAACCGCTCGGTGAGCATGCCCAGGATCTCGTCCGCGGTGATCATCGTCGTCCGGTCCCAGCCGTGCTGGGCGTCCAGCGGCATCTGCTCGATGAACCGCAGTTCGTAGCCGCGTTCGAGGCAGAACTCCAGCAACTGCGGCGCATCCGCGTCGTTCACGCCGCGCATGAGGACCGCATTCACCTTCACCGGCGTCAGGCCGGCGTCGTGCGCGGCCTGCAGGCCCGCGAGCACGTCCTTCAGCCGGTCCCGCCGGGTGAGCTTCTGGAACGTCTCCGCGTCGACCGTGTCGAGGCTCACGTTCACGCGGTCCAGACCGGCCTCCTTCAGCGCGGCCGCCGAGCGCGCCAGGCCGATCCCGTTCGTGGTCAGCGACACCTCGGGGCGCGGGTCGAGGCTCGTCGTCCGGGCGACGATGTCGACCAGGCCGCGGCGCAGCAGCGGTTCGCCGCCGGTGAAGCGGATCTCGTGCACGCCCAGGTGCGTGACGGCGATCGACACCAGGCGGACGATCTCGTCGTCGGTGAGCAGCTCGGGCTTCGCCAGCCAGTCCAGGCCCTCTTCCGGCATGCAGTACGTGCACCGCAGGTTGCACCGGTCCGTGAGCGAGACGCGCAGGTCGGTCGCGACCCGGCCGTACCGGTCCGCAAGCCCTGTTCGCGTCACTTCCGGGGTCACCGTCACGCCCCCAGCGTACGTGCCGCGCGCCGGTCGTTTCAGGGCATGGCTTAAGTTCGAGACGTGGGTCGCTTGATGAACGTCCGCTGGATCGCCGCCGCGCTCGGCGTGCTCCTCCTCGCCGGCGTGTGTGTGCAGCTCGGTCGCTGGCAGCTGCACCGCCTCGACGAACGCAAGGCGCGCAACGAGGTGACCCGGACCAACCTCGCGGCGCCCGCAGCGCCGATCGACCAGATTGTCGGCCCGCCGGGTGTCGTGGGTGACCAGCACGCGTGGCGGACCGCTGTCGTCACCGGGCGGTACGACGCCTCGAAGCAGGTGGTGCTGAAGTACCGCAACGTGCAGGACAAGCCCGGCTTCGAGATCGTCACACCGCTGGTCCTCGCCGACGGCAAGGCGGTGCTCGTCGACCGCGGGTTCCTGGCCCGGCAGAGCTCGGAGCTGATGCCGCTGCACGTTCCCCCGGTGCCGGCCGGTGAGGTGACCGTCACCGGCCGCCTGCAGCGCAGCGAGCGCGGTGGCCGCACGAACGGCGGCACCCCGGACGACGGTACGGCGCGGCTCATCAACGGGCCCGACTACGCGAAGGTGCTCGGGCTGGACCTGTACGACGGCTACCTCACGATCGACAAGCAGGAACCGGCCAACGACCCGGCGTTCAGCGGGTTCCCCGGTCCGGAGATCGACGACGGGCCGCACTTCTTCTACGCGCTGCAGTGGTTCTTCTTCGCGCTGCTGGCGCTCGGCGGCCTGGTGTACTTCTCCCGCCAGCAGACCCGGGACGCCGGTCCGCAGCCGCCAGTTGTTGCTGCGCGCAACGAAACCCCGGAACCCGTGAAGCACGGCGACTGACGCGCTGTTTGCCGTTGGCCACGAACGGTCGAGGTGCGCGGCCGGGGGCGGTGCGGCAGGATGGTGGTGTGGACCTTGGACTACGCGACCGCACCTACATCGTCACCGGCGCCAGCGCCGGGCTCGGTTTCGCCACCGCGAAGGCGCTGGCCGCCGAAGGTGCCCGGCTGGTCATCTCCAGCCGCAACGAGGAATCGATCGCGCGCGCGGCCGCCGAGCTCGGCGAGAACGTCGTGGGCATCCCGGTCGACAACGCGGCCCCGGACAGCGCGGAGCGGCTGGCCGCGACCGCGATCGCCAAGTGGGGTGCGCTGCACGGCGCGCTGATCAGCGTCGGCGGTCCGCGCGCCGGGACGGCGCTGGACACCGACGAGGAGGACTGGCGGGCGGCGTTCGACAGCGTGTTCCTCGGCGGCCTGCGGATCGCTCGCGCGGTCGCCCGGGCGGGCGCGGAGGACACCTCGATCGCGTTCGTGCTGTCGTCGTCGGTGAAGTCGCCGATCAACGGGCTGGCCATCTCGAACGGCCTGCGGCCCGGGCTCGCCATGGTGGCCAAGACACTGGCCGACGAGCTCGGGCCGAACGGGATCCGGGTGAACGGGCTGATGCCGGGCCGGATCGCCACCGACCGGCTGAAGGAGCTGGACGGCAGGTCCGCCGACCCCGACGCCGCCCGGCGTGCCGCCGAGAAGACCATCCCGCTGCGCCGCTACGGCTCCCCCGACGAGTTCGGCCGCGTCGCCGCGTTCGTCCTGTCCCCCGCCGCGTCGTATGTCACCGGCGCGATCATCCCGATCGACGGCGGCGCCCTCCGCGCTCTCTGAGAGCCTCCATCACCCCCACTGGCCGGGGACGTAGTCGCCGGCCGGCTGCTGGGTGATGACGTTGAGGCGGTTCCAGGTGTTGATGCCGGCGATGGCCGCGACCAGGGCGCCGAGCTGCTCCTCGTCGTAGTGCTTGGCAGCGTTCAGCCAGACGTCGTCGGGAACGCCGCCGGCGGCGTCGGCGATCCGGGTGCCGGCTTCGGCCAGCGCGAGCGCAGCGCGCTCCGCCTCGGTGTAGACGGTGGCTTCGCGCCAGGTCGCGACCAGGTTGATCCGGACCGCGGTCTCGCCGTGGTGCGCGAGGTCCTTCGAGTGCATGTCGACGCAGTAGGCGCAGCCGTTGATCTGGCTGACCCGCAGCTCCACCAGCTCCAGTGTGGCCAGCGGTACGCCGGCGTCCATCGCACCCCGGGCCGCGGTGTTGAGGTGCTTGACGAACTTGCCGAGGACGGGGTTGGTGAACAGATCCAGGCGAGCGTCCATAACAGGTGTCTCCTAGCGAATGAGCAGGTTGATGACACCTATTCCGACAAGGTAGGCAGGCGGGTTGTGAGGTGACGTCAGTCACCAATCCGATTGCCCTGCTCGTCCCAGTGCTCGGCGACCTTCTTGCTCGGCTGGACCCGCGGCGGCTCGCCCGGCATCTTCGGATAGTCCGGCGGGAAGTTCAGCTCGCCGCCGGGCAGTTCCTCCCACAGCCGCAGCAGGGCGTCCAGCGGGTACGCCGTTTCGTCCATACCGGCCCACGGGTCGCCGTCGGTGAGGTACTCCGGAACTGTGTGCAGGTTGAAGGCGCGCGGATCGTCGAGCTCGGCGAGCCGCTCCCAGGTCACCGGCGTACTGACCGGGGCGCCCGGCCGGGGCCGCAGTGACCAGGCGCCCGCGACGGTGCGGTCGCGGAGGTTCTGGTTGAAGTCGAGGAAGATCGAGGCCTCGCCGCGCTCCTCCTTCCACCAGGCGGTGGTGACGCCGTCGTCGCGGCGCTCGAGCTCGCGGCCGAGGCCGATCGCGGCGTGCCGGACCTCGTCGAAGGTCCACTCCGGCCGGATCCGCACGTAGATGTGGATGCCCCGGTTGCCGCTGGTCTTCGCGTACCCGCGCAGGCCCAGCTCCTCCAGGAGCTCCCGGGCGACGCCGGCCACCCGGCGCGCGTCGGCGAAGGTCGCGCCCGGCTGCGGGTCGAGGTCGATGCGCAGCTCGTCGGGATGCTCGAGGTCACGGCTGCGGACGGCCCATGGATGGAAGGTCAGCGTGCCCATCTGAGCCGCCCACACGGCCGCGGCGGGCTCGGTCAGGCACAGCTCGTCGATCGGGCGGCCGTTCGGGGTCAGGACCCTGCAGGTCACGAGCCAGTCCGGCGCGCCCTTCGGAAGGCGCTTGGAGTAGAAGCCGTCTCCGGTCTGCCGGCCGGTCGCGTCCACCGACAGCGTCATCCCCTCGCGCCACCCGCCGGGCCAGCGCTCCAGCGCGACCGGCCGGTCGCCGGACGCGTGCATGAACGCGGGAGCGACGCTGATGAAGTACCCGCAGACCTGCAGCTTCGTGACCTCCGGAGCCCACTCGGTCGCCTCGTAGACCACCCGCTCGGGACTGGACACCCGGACCTCACGGTCCCCCACGGTGAGCATCACCGGTGTGCTCTTCGCCATGCAGCGACCGTATCGCCCCGGCCGGACACAGCGGCCGGATTTCCGTGCGCCGCACGGGAACGGCAACTTTTCTCGACCTCTGGCCACGGTAGGTGACCGAGCGGTAACGTTCCTGCACCTCGTTCCTGGGGCGTGAGGCCTCCGGGACACCTGACAAGGAGCGCGAGGATGAGCAGATCCGCCCTGTTCGCCGCTGCGACTGCAGTGGCGACCACCACCGCCCTCGGACTGACCAGCGCCACCACAGCAACGGGAGCGCCGACGGCGTCCCCTGTCCCCAGCCCCGCCGCGGCCGTCGCCAAGGCCAAGGAGGCGATCAGCGGCAACCTGACCGCGCTGCGGGCCACCACGGCCGACGCGTTCGTGGTCAAGGACGTGATCGTCGATCAGGACGGCTCCAGCCACGTCCGGATGGACCGCACCATCGGCGGCCTCCCGGTCCTCGGCGGCGACGTCGTCGTCCACCAGTCCAAGGACGGCGCCTTCAAGGGCGCCAGCCTGACGCTGAGCAAGAGCGCGAACGTCGGCCGGACGCCGAAGCTCGGCAGCGCGACCGCGACCGCGAAGGCGGTTGCCAAGGGCCTCAAGGCCGACGGCAAGCCGAGTCTGGTGATCGAGGCCCGCAAGGGCGCGCCACGGCTCGCCTACCTGGTCACGGCGGTCGGCACCCAGGCCGACGGCACGCCGAGCCGCATCACCACGACCGTCGACGCCCTGACCGGCGCGAAGCTCGTGAGCGAGCAGCACATCGAGACCGCGACCGGCGACGGCAAGAGCCTGTACAGCGGGACCGTGCCGCTGCAGACCTCCACGGCGACCGGCGGCTACACGCTGACCGACGCCACCCGCGGCGGCGGCTACACCGCCGACGCGAACAACAAGACCGACTCGCTGCTGTGCCAGCTGTTCGGGTTCGGCTGCACGGCCCCGACCCGGTTCACCGACGCGGACAACCACTGGGGTACCGGGGTCAACACCGACCGCGCCACGGCGGCCGTCGACGCGCACTACGGCGCCGCGACGACGTTCGACTACTACAAGAACGTGCACGGCCGCAACGGCATCTTCGGCGACGGCAAGGGCGTCCCGAGCCGCGTGCACTACGGCTCGAACTACGTGAACGCGTTCTGGGACGGCAAGCAGATGACGTACGGCGACGGCGACAACGTCGTCGCGGGTCCGCTGGTCTCGATCGACGTGGCCGGCCACGAGATGTCCCACGGCGTCACCGAGCACACCGCGAACCTGACCTACTCCGGTGAGTCCGGCGGTCTGAACGAGGCCACCAGCGACAACTTCGGCACCCTGGTCGAGTTCTACTCCAACAACGCCTCCGACCCCGGTGACTACTACATCGGCGAGGAGATCATGAAGGACCGCCCGGCGCTGCGGTTCATGGACAAGCCGAGCAAGGACGGCAACTCCGCGGACTGCTGGTCGTCCGGGGTCGGCAATCTCGACGTGCACTACTCCTCGGGCGTGGCGAACCACTTCGCCTACCTGCTCGCCGAGGGCACCGGCGCGAAGACGATCGGCGGCCTGCCGCACAACGCGTCGACCTGCAACGGCACGACGCTGGCCGGCATCGGGCGCGACAAGCTCGGCAAGATCTGGTTCCGCGCGCTGTCGACGTACATGACCAGCGGTACGACGTACGCGCAGGCCCGGACCGCGACGCTGAACGCGGCCACCGACCTGTACGGCGCCAGCAGCCCGGAGCGGGCCGCGGTCGCCGCCACCTGGTCCGCTGTGAGCGTCAACTGACGCAGTAGGTCTCGTCGGGTCCTGTCCCACTGGGGCGGACAGGACCCGACGAACAAACGCTTTGTCCCCGTTATCGCATTGCCCTCTGCTTTGTGCGGACCTACCGTCACAGACATGGGTGGGGACTCCGGGGAGGGGCCGCGACTACGGACCGCGCGGCCGGTACTGCTCGTCGTCGACGCTGACCCGGAGCGTCTGGAGCGGTGCGAGACAGAGCTGGATCGTGGTTTCGGCGCGGACTTCCGGGTCCGCGGCGAAGTGACGGCAGCTGCCGCGCTCGACTGCCTGCGGCGGGCGCGCGACTGGGAGCAACGGGTCGCGGTCGTGATGGTCGACCATTCGCTGCCCGACGACGAGCGGGCCGAGATCCTCGCGGCGTCGCGGACACTGCATCCCGACGCACGCCGCGCGCTGCTGATCGAGTGGGGCGCCTGGGCGGAGCGGACGACGGCGTCGGCGATCCTGTCCGCGATGTCGGTCGGCGACATCAACTACTACGTGCTGAAGCCGTGGATCGCCCACGACGAGCTGTTCCACCGGACGGTGGCGGAGTTCGTCCAGGAGTGGTCGCGGTTCGAGGTCGCCAATCTGCGCGAGGTGGTCGTGATCGCTGCCGCGAACTCGGTCCGCGGTCAGGCGGTGCGCAGCCTGCTGGCCCGCAACGGGATCCCGAGCGCGTTCCGGGAGAGCGGCTCGGCGCTCGCGAACGACGTCCTGGAGTTCACCGGCGAGCCGGATCCCGGCGACGGGGTGCTGGTGTGGATGCCCGCGGTCGGCGGTACGGTCCTGCACGATCCGACCGACGTCGAGATCGCCGAGGCGTGGGGCGTCCCGACCACCCTCGCGCCCGACGCGGACAGGTCCTTCGACCTGCTGGTCGTCGGCGCCGGACCGGGTGGGCTGGCCGCGGCTGTGTACGGGTCGTCGGAAGGGCTGCGGACGCTGGTCGTCGAGCGCGAGTCGATCGGCGGCCAGGCGGGCACCAGTTCGCTGATCCGCAACTACCTGGGGTTCTCGCGGGGCATCCGCGGCTCGGAGCTGGCCCAGCGCGGCTACCAGCAGGCGTGGGTGTTCGGGGCGCACTTCCTGCTGATGCGCACGGTGGAGCGGCTCGAGAAGCGCGGGGACGTGTTCGTCGCGGAGATCGGCGAACTGGGCGAGGTCACGGCGCGGGCCGTCGTCCTGGCGAGCGGCGTGTCCTACCGGCGCCTCGCCGTACCGTCGCTGGAGAAGCTCGTCGGGGCCGGGGTGTACTACGGCGCGAGCGTCTCGGAGGCGCACGGGTTGAAGGACCGGGACGCGTGCGTGGTCGGCGGCGGGAACTCGGCCGGCCAGGCGGTCCTGCACCTCGCGCGGTACTGCCGCCGGGTGCTGCTGGTGATCCGTGGCGACGACCTGTCCGCGAGCATGTCGCAGTACCTCATCGACGCGATCGACGCCGCGGACAACATCACCGTCCGGGCGTCGAGCGAGGTGGTCGGCGGGGGCGGCGAGGGCCGGCTGCAGGAGGTCGTCCTGCGGGACCGGCGGACCGGTGCCGAGGAGACGATCCCGGTCGACGGATTGTTCGTGATGATCGGTGCGGTTCCCGGGACCGAGTGGCTGCCGGAGCAGGTGGGACGGGATCCGCACGGGTTCGTGCTGACCGGGTCGGACGCCGCGGCGGATCCCCGGTGGCACGAGGAGCGGCCGCCGCAGCCGTACGAGACGACGGTGCCCGGGCTGTTCGCGGTCGGGGACGTGCGGAGCGCGTCGGTGAAGCGGGTGGCGTCCGCGGTCGGTGAGGGATCGGTGGTGGTCTCGCAGATCCACACCCATCTCAAGGTTCGTTCGGATGCTTGAGCGCCGGTTCGTGTACTCACCGGCGATGGTCGGCCTGACCGCGCTGGTGCTGATGATCCCGCTCGCGGGCCTGATACTGCTGCTGCAAAGGCCACAGCTCGACGTGCACTTCGAGCACCACCCCACGCACTTCTGGCTCGTGCTGCTGACCGCCGCGCTCAGCGCCGTCCTCGCCTACACGACCGGAGCGGCCGCCGTACGACGGGGTGACGCGCGGGTGCTGTTCGTGTCGCTGGCATTCCTGTCGGCCGCCGGGTTCCTGGGTCTGCACGCGCTGGCGACGCCGAAGGTGCTCCTGGACACGCCCAACGCCGGGTTCACGCTCGCCACACCGGTAGGCGTGGCGCTGGCGTCGGTGTTCGCGTTCCTGTCGAGCCTGACCGTCTCCGGCATCACGTTGGGTCGAAGGCTGCGGGTCGCTCTGCTCGTGCTGATGGCGTTGTGGGCACTGGCCTCGGTGTTGCGGTTGTGGCCGCTGCACGGCCGCGCCGTTCCCGAGGTTGCCGACGGCATCCTCGCCGCGCTCGCCATACCGACCATCCTGCTGTACGTCGTCGCCGCGGCCCGGTACCTGCGGACGTGGTGGGCTCGGCCCTCGCTCATGCTGCTGTCGATGATCTCCGCGTTCGTGTTGCTCGGGGAGGCGATGGTCGCGCTGGTGTTCGCCCGCAACTGGGCGCTGTCGTGGTGGGAGTGGCACGTGCTGCTGCTCTCCGCGTTCGTGCTGGTCGTCGTGGGCGTCCGGATCCAGTGGTACGAGGAGCGGTTCGCCGACCTGTACCAGGAGGACACCGTGTCCGGGCAGCGCGAGCTGAGCGTGCTGTTCGCGGACCTGCAGGGGTTCACCGCGTTCTCCGAGCAGCACGAGCCGGCCGAGGTCACGGCGATGCTCAACACGTACTTCGAGGTCGTCGTACCGCCGGTGGTCCGGCGGCACGGCGGCGACGTGGACCGGATCATCGGGGACGCGCTGATGGTCACGTTCAACAAGCGCGGCGACCAGCCTGACCACGCGCGGCGGGCGGCCGAGGCCGGTCTGGCGCTGCAGGAGGCGGCCACCGCCGTCCGGGCGGCGCACCCGAACTGGCCGCAGTTCCGGGTGGGGGTCAACAGCGGGATCGCGTCCGTCAGCCTGCTCGGGACGGAGGGCGGACGGACCCACACGGTCATCGGCGACACGGTGAACGTGGCGTCGCGGATCGAGGGCAAGGCTCCGGGCGGGGCGGTCGCGATCGGGGCGGCCACGAAGGCGCTGCTGCCGCAGGCCCGCACCGAGTCGCTCGGACTGGTGAGCTTGAAGGGCAAGGCCGAGCCCGTCGAGGTGTTCCGGCTGGTCGCGCTCGGGTGAATGATCACCCGTGCCTTTCGGACGGGCACCGGGTGTTCACGTGTTGGACCTTGGAACGGCCGCGTGCCGGTGTGAGAATCCGGGCCATGTCTGCCCAGTACCTACCACGGCGCCGCGTGGGCGCTCTCGTGGTCGCTTCAAGTCTTGCCTTAGCCGGCGCCGCCGCACTGGTCGCCCGGCCTGCCGACGCCGCGTCCACCGACGTGGTCGTCACCGAGGTGTACGGCGGTGGCGGCAACAGCGGTGCGCCGTACACGAACGACTTCGTGGAGCTGACCAACAACAGCTCGGCCCCGGTCGACGTGAGCGGCTGGTCGATCCAGTACGCGTCCTCGACCGGCTCGTCGTGGCAGGTCACCAAGTTGACCGGCACCATCGCGCCGGGTACGGCGTACCTGGTCCAGGAGGGTGGCGGCGCCAACGGCCAGCCGATGCCGACGCCGAACGTGACCGGGACCATCCCGATGTCCGCGAGCAGCGGCAAGATCGCCCTGGTCACCAACCAGACCGCGCTCGCCTGCGGCGCCACCTGCCATGCGGACCCGGCCGTCAAGGACTACGTCGGCTACGGCACCGCGACCGACTCCGAGACCGCGCCGGCGCCGGGTCTGTCGAACACCACCTCGGCCGCGCGGGTCGACCCGAAGGCCGACACCGACAACAACAGCGCCGACTTCGCCGCGGGCAACCCCTCCCCGGGGACGCTCACCGGCGGTCCCGCCGAGCCGCCCGTCGACGCGAAGATCCACGACATCCAGGGCGCCGCGCACCGCTCTCCGCTGGAGGGCAAGAAGGTCGCGAACGTCACCGGTGTGGTGACGGTCAAGGGCAGCAACGGCTTCTGGTTCCAGGACCCGCAGCCGGACGCCGACCCGGCCACCAGCGAGGGCCTGTTCGTGTTCACGAGCTCCGCGCCGACGGTCTCCGTCGGTGACGCCGTCACGGTCGAGGGCTCGGTCGCCGAGTTCCGGCCGGGCGGTTCCGGCGGTACGACGAACCTGACGACCACCGAGCTGACCAACACGAAGGTCACCGTGACCGGCACGGCCGCGGTCCCGGCGCCGACCATCGTCGGCCCGGGCGGCCGGGTGCCGCCGTCGACGGTGATCGAGGACGACGCATCCGGCGACGTCGAGACGACGAGCACCGCGTTCGACCCGGCCACCGACGGCCTCGACTTCTGGGAGTCGCTGGAGGGCATGTGGCTGGGCATCGACCAGCCGGAGGTCACCGGGCCGACGAGCTCGTTCCGTGAGCTGTCCGTCGTGGCGGCCGGCGCGGGTGTGCGTACGGTGCGCGGCGGCATCCTGCTGCAGAAGACCGACAGCAACCCGGAGCGGGTGCTGCTGGACGACGTGCTGACGCCGATCCCGGACGCCAAGACCGGCGACAAGCTGGCTGGTGTGGTGACGGGTGTCCTCGACTACTCGTTCGGCAACTTCAAGCTGCTGCCGACCACGACGCCGACCGTGATCGACGGCGGCGTCACGCGGGAGACGACCAAGGCCTCGTCTCCGGTGCAGCTGTCGGTGGCGACGTTCAACGTGGAGAACCTGGACCCGTCCGACGGTGACGCCAAGTTCGACGGGCTCGCGCAGGCCGTCGTCCACAACCTCGCGTCGCCGGACATCGTCGGTCTCGAGGAGGTGCAGGACGACGACGGCGCCGTCAACTCCGGTACGACGACCGCGGACAAGACGCTCGGCCTGCTCGCCGCGGCGATCGTGAAGGCGGGCGGCCCGCAGTACGCCTGGCGGCAGATCGACCCGGTGAACAACGCCGAGGGCGGTGAGCCGGGCGGCAACATCCGGGTCGCCTTCCTGTACCGGACGGACAAGCCGTTGAAGTTCGTGGACCGGCCGGGCGGCGGCTCGACGGTCGCCACCACGATCGTCACCGACGCCGCGGGCCGGCCGCACCTGAGCTCGTCACCGGGCCGCGTCGACCCGGCGAACCCGGCCTGGGCCGCCACCCGGGTGCCGCTCGCGGGCGAGTTCAAGTGGCACGGGCAGACCGTGTTCGTGGTCGTGAACCACTTCAGCTCCAAGGGCGGTGACAACCCGCTGTGGGGCCGTTTCCAGCCGCCGGTGCAGGTCACCGCGGAGAAGCGGCACCAGCAGGCCGCGGTGGTGCGCGGGTTCGTGGACCAGATCCTGGCCAAGGACACGGGCGCGAACGTCGTCGTGCTGGGTGACCTGAACGACTTCGACTGGTCCGAGACCGCGGACATCCTGGTCGGCTCGGGCATGACCGCGCTGATCGACCTGCCGCGGACCCTGCCGCTGCCGGAGCGGTACAGCTACGTGTTCGAGGGCAACAGCCAGATCCTCGACCAGATCCTGATCTCGCAGAACCTGCGGCCGGCGTCGGCGTACGACGTCGTACACATGAACGCGGAGTTCCCGGACCAGATCTCCGACCACGACCCGCAGGTGGTGAAGCTGATCCCGCTGCCGTCCTGGGTGCGGTAACCGGAGTCTTACGTCGGTCGCCCGGGCGGGGTTTTCTTGCCCGGGCGACCGATACTGGTGTCGTGACTGATGACACCAAGCAGTACGCCGTACAGAAGTCCGACGCGGAGTGGAAGGCGCAGCTGTCCCCCGCCGAGTTCCACGTGCTGCGACAGGCCGGCACCGAGCGGCCGTTCGTCGGCGAATACACCGACACCAAGACGGTCGGCGTCTACAAGTGCCGGGCCTGTGACGCCGAGCTGTTCCGGAGCGAGACCAAGTTCGACTCGCACTGCGGGTGGCCGTCGTTCTTCGCGCCGCTGGCCGAGGACCGCGTCGAGTACATCGAGGACAGCACGCTCGGCATGAAGCGCGTCGAGGTCCGGTGCGCCAACTGCGGCTCCCACCTCGGCCACGTCTTCGAGGGCGAGGGCTACGGTACGCCCACCGATCTGCGCTACTGCATCAACAGCATCAGCCTGACCCTGACCCCGGCCTGACCTGCGCTCCGTTCGCCCGGTCGGGTCCTAGACTGGGTCGGCTGGTGGACGCAGGGGAAGGAAATCGGTGGCTGACGACGTCCGTAGACCGCGGGTTCTCGATGTGCTGGCGGCGGAGGAACCGTGGGAGGTGCCGGGCGCGTGGCTGTCCCGGATCCGGGCGCAGCTGAAGGCCTGGGCCGACGATCCTGAGGCGTTGCGGCCGTTGCGGCCGGAGGCATTTCCGGACTTCGTGAAGGGCACACCGGCGGCGGTCTGGTTCACCCACCAAGCCGCGCCGCTGCTGACCGGGTGGATCCCGGTCCTGCACGGTGAGTACGCCGACCTGCCGACCGAGCTGACCCGCGAGTTCTACCGGCCGTCGTCGCGGCTCGGCGGCAACGGCCACGTCATCTACGTGGCGCCGACGGACTGGCATCTGCAGGCGATCGCCGGCGCCCGCGGGTTCCGTGAGAACGGCCGCCGGCACGCGCTCCAGCTGTCCCGCAACGTCGTCGGGATGTTCGTCGACGCTCCCCCGATGGCGGCCCGCGCCACCGCCCTGGCCGCCGCGTTCGACCGGGTGCTGGCCGACCGCGAGCTGACCGATCTGCACGTCACCGGCGAGTACGACGAGATCGCGAAGTACTGGCGCACCGACGCGCTCAAGGATTCCGAGCGCGCCGTGCTGCCGGAGCTCGCCGGCCCCAGCGCGGCGCTGCGCTACTCGATCAACTCGGTCCGCGACACGCACGCGCGGATGCTGATGGCGAGCCCGGACGAGTACGCCGGCGACTTCGCCCAGGTGCTGGCCGAGCTGATCCTGGCCACCGGCCTGCGCGGTATCCCGCAGTCGGTGGCGAACGTCCTCGGCGACGCCGCGCTCGACGTGCACAAGGCGCTCGAGGACATCCACGAGGCCTTCACGCTGCCGATCTGGCACGGCCACGTCAACCAGTGGATGTCCCGTGCGATCCGCGGCGGCCAATCGGCGCTCGCCCGTTCCTGGGGCGCCGCCGCGGCCCGCGTCGGCGTGCACCTGTCCGGTGTGCTGGCCAAGGGCCCGTGGCCCGTGGCCGAGGTCCCGGATCTGACCACGCTGTTCCGGATGCTCGACCGCGAGCGCTGGAGCATCATCGAGAACGCGGCCGCGGCCGACCAGGAGGCGTCGCTGTCGGCCGCCTGGAAGACCGTCAAGGACGACGAGGAGCCGAAGGCGCGTCCCAGCCGAAGCGGCACCCTCGACGATCCGATGCCCGAGGTCGTCGACTTCAGCGACGACCCGCTGGCCGAGCTCGACTCGCTGATCGGCCTGGAGTCGGTGAAGGACGCGGTCCGCCGGATGGTCGCCGAGGTGAAGACCAACCTGCGCCGCACCGAGCTCGGCCTGCCGAGTCACGAGCGCGCCCGGCACATGGTGTTCGTCGGGAAGCCCGGTACGGCGAAGACCACGATCGCCCGGCTGCTCAGCCGGATCTACCACCAGCTCGGCGTCCTGGAGAAGGGTCACGTGGTCGAGGTCGACCGCTCCGACCTGGTCGGCGCCGCCGTCGGCTCGACCGCGCCGATGACCGCGGCCAAGTTCCGTGAGGCGCTCGGCGGCGTGCTGTTCATCGACGAGGCGTACAGCCTGACGCCGGAGAACACGCCCGGCGACTACGGCCTGGAAGCGGTCTCGACGATCCTGAAGATGATGGAGGACCACCGCAACGACTGCATCGTGATCGTCGCCGGGTACCACCGCGAGATGCAGCGCTTCATGGAGTCGAACACCGGTCTGCAGTCGCGGTTCCCGAAGCTGCTGTCGTTCAGCGAGTACGACACCGACCAGCTGGTCGCGATCTTCGAGCTGCAGGCGCGGCAGAAGGGCATGATCTACGGCGAGGAGGTGCTGGACAAGGTCCGCACCGTCATCCCGCCGGCGCCGCGCGGCCACAGCTTCGGTAACGGCCGGTTCATCCGGAACGTGCTCGAGGAGGCCGTCTCCAACCAGGCGACGCGGCTGTCCGCGAGCGACCCGGACTCGCTCACCGAGCGGGACCTGCGCGAGCTGATCCCGTCCGACGTCCGGCCGCCCACGTCGATGCGCGCTGAGGACTACCTGCTGCAGAAGCCCGGCACCTAAACCGGCCTCAGTTTGGCCTCAGATCGGCATGGCGAGTGCCACCGGGTTGCCGTCGGGGTCCGCCAGGTACGCCTGGCGCTCGCCCCACGGCATCGTGGCCGGCTCCTGCAGGACCGGGTGGCCGGCCGCGCGGAAGCGTTCCACCTCGGCCTCGACGTCGTCGACGTACACGAACAGCTCGAAGCGCGGCGCCGTGCCGACCGTGATGCCGAGCTGCGCCTCGGGCCAGTTCGCGTCGGACAGGCCGAGCGACGACTCGCCGCGCTCCAGGCCGACGTAGTGGGGGTCGCCCTCCAGCGGGAACTGGTACGTCGGCTCGTACCCGAGGAGCGTGTAGAACCCGACGGCCCGGCGTACGTCGCTGACGTAGAGCACCGGGAACGCCTTGCGGTGCATCCCTAGACCAGGTTGGCGATCAGGTCGCCGAGCTCGGTCCGCTTGCCGGTGAAGAACGGGACCTCCTCGCGCACGTGCCGGCGCGCCGTCGACGCCCGCAGGTCGCGCATCAGGTCGACGATCCGGTGCAGCTCGTCGGCCTCGAAGGCCAGCATCCACTCGTAGTCGCCGAGCGCGAACGACGCCACCGTGTTCGCCCGGACGTCGGGGTAGCCGCGGGCCATCTTGCCGTGCTCGGCGAGCATCGCGCGGCGCTCCTCGTCGGGCAGCAGGTACCACTCGTAGGACCGGACGAACGGGTACACGCAGATGTAGGGCCGCGGCTCCTCGCCGGCGAGGAAGGCCGGGATGTGGCTCTTGTTGAACTCGGCCGGCCGGTGCAGCGCGAACTGCGACCAGACCGGGACCAGGTGCCGCCCCAGCCGCGACCGGCGCAGCGCGTGGTACGCCTGCTGCAGCGCGTCCGACGTCGGCGCGTGCCACCAGATCATGAAGTCCGCGTCCGCCCGGAACCCCTCGACGTCGTAGATCCCGCGGATCACCACGTCGTCGGCCGCCAGCTTCCCGATCAGGTCGTTGAGCTCGGCGGTCAGCTCGTCGCGGTCCGCGTCGCCGAGCGGCGTCTCGATCTTGAACACCGACCACAAGGTGTACCTGATGACGTTGTTGAGCTCGCGGGCTTTCGGCTTACCAGTCACGGTCTCATTGTCTCCAATGCGTCCAGGTGCTCCCGCACCCGGGTGGCCGCGTTGCCACCCGATGCCACACACGCGGCGATCCCGACACCCCGGTACGCCGCTCCGCAGACCGCCAGTCCGGGGACGCCGGCCACCGCGGCCTCGACGCGATCGACCCGGTCGAGGTGCCCCACGGCGTACTGCGGCAGGCCACCGCCCCAGCGCGTCACCAGCGGGCCGACGACCGGCGCGTCGAGCCCGATGGCCTGCTTCAGGTCGGACACCGCGAGCTGGACCAGCTCCTCGTCGGACCGCTGCAGCACGTATTCCTCGCCGAGGCGGCCGACCGAGGCACGCAGTACGGCCAGCTCTCCCCCGGCCTCCGCCGACCAGGCCCACTTGGCGTGCGAGTAGGTCGAGGCCTTGATCGTCCGGTCCTCCACCGACGGGACGAGGAACCCGGAGCCGATCGCGCCGGCCGGCCAGTCACGCTTGCGGACCGCGAGTGTGACGATCGCCATACTCGCGTACTCGATCGCGGCCAGCTCGGCCGACGCCGCCGGCGCCAGCTCCGCCAGCATCCGGCCCGCCGGAGCGGCCGGTACGGCGACCACGACCGCGTCGGCGATGAACAGCGTCGGCGCGGGCACCGGCCCCGCCTCCAGCTCGAACCCGTCGGCGGTCCGCGAGATCCGGCGGACGGCGAGCTTGGTCCGGATCTCCACGCCGCGGGCGGCCAGGTCCTGTTCGAGGGCGCCGATCAGCCGGTTGATGCCGCCGACGAGGCCCGCGAACACCGGCTGGCCGGCCCGCTTCTGACCCAGTGCGCGCAGCTCGGCCGTGGCCGCGAGCAGGCTCGGCGCGGTCCGCAGCTTCGCGTACAGATCGGGTACTGCCGCGGCGAGCGAGATCTCCTCGGCCTTCCCGGCGTACACCCCGCCGAGCAGCGGGTCGATCAGCTTGTCGGTGACCGCGGAGCCCATGCGCTCGGCAACGAACCGGCCGATCGCCACATCCTCGGTCAGCGCGGGAGCCGGCAGTTCGGCCTCGTGCGCGACCTGCTCGGCGGCCGCGGCCCCGAGCACGTCGGCGGTCGCCGCCGGGTCCACCGGGACGCCCATCACGGTCGGCGGGATGGCCCGGATCCGGTCGCCGACCCACAAGCCGGCCGAGGTGGTCGCCGGATGCACCACGTCGTCCCCGAGGCCGACGGCGCGGATCAGGTCGACCGCCTCCGGCCGCCGCGCCAGCACGGACTCGGCGCCGAGATCGACCGGCACGCCCTCGATCGCGTCCCCGGCCAGCTTCCCGCCGAGCCGCGGCGAGCCCTCCAGCACCGTGATGTGCGGCGGGTTCGGCCCGGTCGCCAGCGCGTGCGCGGCCGCGAGCCCGCTGATCCCGCCGCCGACGACCACGACCCGGTTCATACCAAGCTCATTTCGTACTTCTTCCCCGGTCCCAGATCGGTGCTGCTGCTCCCGACCGCCCGGAACCCGACACGCGTCAGCACGGTCTGCGAGGCGGGGTTGTGATTCGAGGCCCCGGCCCGGAGCGCGGTCAGCCCGTAGGCAGGTGCGAGCTCGATCACCGCGCGCACCGCGGCCGTCGCCAGCCCCTTGCCTGCCCACTGCTCCGCGATCCGGTAGCCCAGCTCGGCCGATCCGTGCTCCAGATCGATCAGGTTCACCCGCCCGACCACGGCGCCGGTGCCGTCGACCAGCACGTGGAACCGGCAGATCCCGGCCTCCTGCTCGGCGAGCAGGGCCGCGTGCCGGGTCGCGAAGTCGGCGAAGTACTCGTCGCCGCGGTCCCAGATCCAGGCCGCGAAGTACGCCCGGTTCTCGCGCTCGAAGGCGAGGACTGCGTCCGCGTGGTCCGCGCGCAGCGGCTCCAGCGTGACGCCCTGGTCAGGCAGGTACATGGGCCGCCTGCACGTACTTGGTGATCCGGCGCAGCACCTCGGGGTCGGCGTCCGGCGGGACACCGTGGCCGAGGTTGAAGATGTGGCCGGGCGCCGCCTTGCCCTCGGCGAGGATCCGGTCGATCTCGGGCTCGATCGCGTCCCAGCCGGCGAACAGCAGGGCCGGGTCGAGGTTGCCCTGGACCGGCTTCGGCGCGCCGCCGGCGGCCGTGATCCGGCGGACGGCCTCGTCGAGCGGGACCCGCCAGTCGACGCCGACGACATCCGCGCCGACCTCGCTCATCAGGCCGAGCAGCTCGCCGGTGTTCACGCCGAAGTGCACCCGCGGGACGCCGTACCCCGCCATCGCGTCGAACACCTTCGCGGAGTGCGGCAGCACGAACCGCTCGTAGTCCCGCGGCGACAACCCGCCGGCCCAGGAGTCGAACAGCTGGATCGCCGACGCGCCCGCCTCGACCTGCACCGCCAGGTACGCGATCGCGACGTCGGCCAGCCGGTCCGCGAGCGCGTGCCACAGCGCCGGGTCGCCGTGCATCATCGCCTTGGTCTTCGCGAAGTCCTTGCTCGGCCCGCCCTCGACCAGGTACGACGCGACGGTGAACGGCGCGCCGGCGAACCCGATCAGCGGCGTACCGCCGAGCTCGGACACCAACTGCTGCACCGACTCCGTGGTGAACGACACATCGGCCGGCGTGACCGGACGGACCCGGTCGACCCCGGCGGCGTCCCGGATCGGGTCGGCGACGACCGGACCGACGCCCGGCTTGATCTCGATGTCGAACCCGGCCGCCTTCAGCGGGAGCACGATGTCGGAGTAGAAGATCGCCGCGTCGACGCCGTAACGGCGGACCGGCTGCAGCGTTATCTCGACGACGAGGTCGGGCCGCATACACGACTCCAGCATCGAGATTCCCTCCCGCACCGCACGGTACTCGGGCAGTGCCCGGCCGGCCTGCCGCATGAACCACACCGGCGTGTGCGGCACCCGCTCACCCCGGGCAGCGAGCAGGTAGGCGGAATCGTCCAGAGCGGAGGGTCGCGTCACACAGCGATGATCCCACGCGCTCCCGAACGCCCGGACACCCCCGGCCACGCCGCGCCGCACGCGCGGCCACACACAGCTACCGGCGCGTCTTGACGCGCGGCGGTGAGTAATCGGTCGTAGGCTGCCGATATGGGTGCCCGCAAGCAGGTCGACGCGCCACCCGCGGAGTTCACCGAGGCAGTCTCGCAGTTACGAGGTGCCCGGTTCCGGCCCGAGGTTTTCGTCGAGGAGATGCCCGCACCGCAGCGGATCGCACCGCATGCGGCGGCGGTCAGCGCCGACGTGACGGTCGACGGTGACGATGTCGCCACCGGCCGTCTGGTCGTCCTCTACGACCCGGCCGGGAACGACGCCTGGCAGTCGACCTTCCGTTGTGTCGCGTACGTGCGTGCCGCCGTCGAACCGGAGATGGTGACCGACGCGCTGCTCGGCGGCGTGGGCTGGACGTGGCTGATGGAGGCCTTGGCGGACCGGGGTGCAGACTTCCTGGCGCCGAGCGGTACCGTCACCAGGGTGGTATCGGAAAGCTTCGGCGGCATGGCCGACGACGACGCGACGGCGGAGATCGAGATCCGCGCGTCCTGGAGTCCCGTGCCCGGCCCCGGCGGCCTCGTCGACGTGACCCGCCACGCCGAGGCGTGGGGCGAGGTGCTGTGTACGGCGGCCGGACTGCCGCCCGTTCCGCCGGGGGTAGTCGCGATGCCGACCCGGCGCGGACAGCGGGGCCGATGAGCCCAGCCACCCAACAGCCGTCCGTCCCCGACGACCCGACCGCGCATCTGCCCCTCCTGGAGCTGAGGGACGGGCTCTCCGACGTCATCGACACCGACCCTGCCCTGACCGGCACGGTCGAGGCGTTCCGGTCCGGCAGCGGCCCGGTCGCGGTCGACGCCGAGCGCGCCTCCGGCTACCGCTACTCACACCGGGCGTATCTGGTCCAGTTGCGCCGTGAGGGCTCCGGCTCCGCGCTCGTCGACCCGATCCCGTTCGGGGACCTGTCGGCGCTCGGCGACGCGATCGTCGACGCCGAGTGGATCATCCACGCCGCGAACCAGGACCTGGCCTGCCTGGCCGAGGTCGGCATGGTGCCGCGGCAGGTGTTCGACACCGAGCTGGCCGGTCGCCTGCTCGGCTACCCGAAGGTCGGGCTCGCCTCGCTCGTCAGCGAGGTGCTCGGCTACCGGATGCGCAAGGAGCACTCCGCCGCCGACTGGTCGACCCGGCCGCTGCCGGCGCCCTGGCTGGTGTACGCCGCGCTGGACGTCGAGATGCTGATCGAGCTGCGGAACGCGATCGAGCAGGAGCTGCACCGCGAGGGCAAGTGGGAGTGGGCGGCGCAGGAGTTCGCCGCGATCCTCGACGCGCCGCCGCGGGAGCCGAAGCCGGACCCGTGGCGCCGTACGTCGGGCATGCACCGGGTCCGGAACCGCCGTAGCCTGGCCGTCGTCCGGGCGCTGTGGGAGGCCCGGGACCAGATCGCCGAGTCCGCGGACATCTCCCCCGGCCGGGTGCTGCCGGACGCCGCGATCGTCGAGGCGGCGTCCGCGATGCCGACCGACCGCGACACGCTCCAGCGGCTGACCGCGTTCAAGGGCCGCGGCGCGCACCGCCACATGCGGACCTGGTGGGAGGCGATCGACCACGCCCGCCGGCTCCCCGACTCCGAGCTCCCCAAGCAGGGCCCGCGGTACGACGGCCCGCCGCCGGCCCGCGCCTGGGCCGACCGCGACCCCGACGCGGCCGCCCGGCTGTCGGCCGCCCGCGCCGCGGTCGCCGAGATCGCCGAGGCGCACCGCCTCCCGACCGAGAACCTGCTCGCGCCCGACACGATCCGCCGGCTTGCCTGGTCCCCGCCCAAGGAGGTGAACCTCGAGGTGGTCACGACCTTCCTCCGCGACCACCACGCCCGCGCCTGGCAGATCGCCCTCACCGCGGAGGTCCTCACCGACGCGATGGCGTCGGAAGCCGCGACCCTCGACTAGGTCCGATTCAGCGAGGGAGCGGCTCCGGGCGCCGATGATCGCCGGCCGTGAGATCACCGCGGATCTGGTCGCGCAAGGTGAGGACGATCTGGAGTGCGCCGAGCAGGATCACCGTCGCGATGACGACAAAGATCTGGCGGTAGCTGAGCAGGCTCACCAGCAGGCTGCCCAGGGCCAGTGAGATCGCCTGCGGCGTCGCGACGAGTACCTCGACGGCGGTCGACACGCGCCCGATCAGATGACCCGGCGAACGGCGCTGCATCAACGTCGTGAACGAGACGAACGTCCACGGCAGGCCGACACCGCAGATCGCGGCGCCGACGAGCACCACGACGATGCTGGGGGCGACCACACAGACGACGGTCGACGCGGCGAGCACGACCAGTCCGAGGGCGCAGGTGGCGACCTCGCCGAGACGGCGTACGGCGCGGCTCGCGGTCAGGCCGCCGACGATCGCGCCGATCCCCTGACAGGTCACGAAGACGCCGGAGAAGGTCGGCGGCTTGCCGAAGGCGTCCATCAGCGCGTAGATCGACGACTCGAAGAAGCCGATGACGAGGATCGAGATCGCCAGCCCGGCCAGCACGTGGCGGAGCACCCGGTCGCCGGCGAGGAAACGGACACCGCCGAGCAGGTCCTCGCGGAAGGTGCTCTTCGACGGGGCCGTTGTCTCGGAGACCTTGATCGTCGCGATCAGCAGGCCGGCCAGCACGAAGGTGGCCGCGTCGACGATCGCGACGAGCCAGCCGCCCGCGGTGGCGAAGATCGCGGCGCCGGCCAGCGGGCCGAACAGCCGGTACCCCTCTTTGATGGTGGCCAGGCTGGAGTTCGCGTCGACGAGCAGTTCGTCCGGCAGCAGGTCCTTCAGCAGTCCGTTCAGCGCCGCGGGCAGCACGACGAACGAGACGCCGTACAGGAAGGCGACCACCCAGATCAGCCACACGTCGCCGGAGTCCCGGACGAGTACGAGCGGGAGTACGGCGGCACCGCTGGCGACGTTGCCCCAGACCAGGATCGGCTTGCGCGGCAGCCGATCCACCCAGACGCCGAGCACCGGAGCAGCCAGCGCCGGCAGCACCATGAAGAAGAACGTCAGGCCGGCCAGTGCGTTCGAGCCGGTGAGGGTCTTCACCCACATACTCAGCACCAGCAGCATCACCGAGTCGCCGAGCATCGACGTACTCAGGCCACCGAACAGGCGCGGGAACCCGGGCTGCGCGAACAGCCTCCTCATGAGGTCTCCACCCCCGGAAAGTACGTCGGCACGCCCCAGGCGACGAACTCGCACAGCCGCGCGTTCGCCGGGCGTTGCGACGGATCGGTCAACCGCTCGGCATGGCGGTCGAGCACGGCGTTGATCGCGCTGTTCATCTCCTCGAGCTCGTCCGCGGTCAGCCAGGCGACCATCTCGGTGTTGCTCCGCGCGGCACGCCACTCCTCGGTGTCCTCCGGGGCGCGCTGCTGCGACTCCCGCAGACGGTCGATCGCCCGCCCCATCATCACGTCGGACAGTGCTTGCGCCGCGCGTCGTTCCTCGAGCGACGGTGATGCATGCTCCTCGTCCCAACGGAACCCGAGTCCTGGCACCTTCCAGGGGCGTTGCCGGCCCTTCCCGCCCTCGGCCTCCTCGACGAACCCATGCTGTGCCAGCTTGCGGAGGTGCCACGAGCAGTTCGCCGGGGTCTCGTCCAGCCGGTCGGCCAGCTCGGTCGCGGTCAGTGGCCCGCTGAGCGACAGCAGCTCGATGATCGCCATCCGCACAGGGTGCGCCAGGGCGTTGAGTTCCCGCGGGTCGCTGAGTCGGCGGTGAGGGTTCGGCATCCATCGAAAGTACTCTTTCGAAAGAGTTGTTGCAATGCCGCACAGAAAAGATCCCCGCCGCGCGCCTGCGGCGGGGATCTCCGGTGGTCAGGCTGGGAGCTGGGCCTCGATGGCGGTGACGATCTCGTCGGACTCCGGCTCGGTGCGGGGGCGGAAGCGGGCGGCGACGGTGCCCTCGGGGCTGAGGAGGAACTTCTCGAAGTTCCACTGGATGTCGCCGGCGTCGCCGTCGGCGTCGGGGGTCTGGGTGAGTTCGGCGTACAGCGGGTGCCGGTGGTCGCCGTTCACCTCGAGCTTGCCGAGCATCGGGAACGTCACGCCGTACGTCGTGGAGCAGAAGGTCTCGATCTCCTCGGCCGACCCGGGCTCCTGACCGCCGAACTGGTTGCACGGGGCGCCGAGCACGGTGAAGCCGCGGGACGCGTACTTCTCCTGCAGGTTCTCCAGGCCCTCGTACTGCGGCGTCAGACCGCACTTCGACGCCACGTTCACGACCAGAACGGCCTTGCCCTTGTACTCGCCGAGCGAGGTCGGCGCGCCGGACAGAGTGGTCAGCGGAATGTCGTACAGGCTCATGCTCATCCTTGGGAGGTTGGGAGGTGACGGGCAAGGAAGTCTTCGGTACGGCGCCAGGCCAGCGCGGACGCCTCGGCGTGGTGGAACATCGGCAGGGGGTTGTCGAACGCGTGACCGGCGCCGTCGTAGCGGTGGATCTCGGCGTCACCCAGCCCCGGCACCACCGCATCGACCTCCAGGTAGGCGTCGTTGTTGCCGAAGTGGTGCAGGCTCGTCGCTCGCACCTTCGGCGCGAGCTCGAGCAGCCCAGGCAGGGCAGAGCCGTAGTAGCTGACCAGGACGTCGGGCGACGACACCGCGGCCACGTTGAAGCCCAGTCCGCCGCCGAAGCAGAAGCCGACCACGCCGGTGCCCCGGCCGCGCGCCCGCAGCCGGTCCAGCACCGCGACAGCGTCCTTGACCGCCAGGTCCCAGTCGAGGCGGCCGACGATGCCCATCGCCCGTGGCAGCAGGTCCGGCGAGGACTCGTCCAGGTCGGTGTCGTCGAGGCGCCAGTAGATCTCGGGCGCGATCACGTAGTACCCGAGGGCGTGCAGATCCGCCGCACGGCGCCTGATGTAGTCGGAGACTCCGAAGATCTCCTGCAGCACAAGGATTCCAGGCGCCCCGGAATCAGCGGATCCCCACTCGTGGACTGGTATCTCCGACGTCACACAGTGAAGCGTACGACCTCAGGAGTAACCGGCTCCGTTGCGGGCTCGGGCGCTGGCTCGGGTACGGGCGCCGGCATCCACGCCGTCGTCTCCGCGATCGCGTCGACGAGCAGCTTGTAGAGCCGGTCGTCCGGATCCGTCACGCACGCCTGCGAGATGCCCTCGACCGCGCACGACACCGCGCGTGGCGCCGTCCGGCGGGCGAAGTCCGGGGTCGCACGGCGCGCGCGGGCGGTGAACGACCGCGCCCACTTGGTCGCCGACGGCACCGACTGCAGCACAGCGAGCGAATCCGGCTCGACGTCGTCGAGCGGCCTCCCGTCGAGCGCCGCCAGTTGCTTCTCCCCCACCAGCAGCGCGACGGCCAGGATGTACTGCCGTTCCTGCGAGACGACCGGCAGCGCGTGCTGGATGCAGCGCGCGGTCACCCGCGGTACGACGTGCGGGTCGTCCGGGGTCAGCCCGATCACCGACGGGATCAACGGAGCCAGGCGCGAGCGCCCGGCGTCCGTGGTGCAGTCGTTGACGTCGCGGGCGACGCCCGCGAGCAACGGATGCGTGCAGGACGGATGGTCCGACCACGGCTCACCGGCCAGGTAGGACGCGAACTCCATGAAGCAGGCACCCTTGCGTGGGTTCCGATGTTTCCCCCGGCTCAGGACCGGCACGGACAGATCAAAATTGTTCATGGAACAACTCCAGTAACGCGGACCTTGAACACAGCATGCGCTCATTCGCGCCGCTTTTCCACGGGTCACGCTTTTGTGAGCGGACCCACACGCGCGGCTACTTTGGCGGTTCTGTTACTCACGGGTAGCATCGGGGTAGCTTTCCCGACCCCAGAGGAGGGCCCTCGTGCCCCGTGAGATCCGCGATGTCGTGTACGTCGACGGCGTTCGCACCCCGTTCGGCAAGGCCAAGGGCCAGTACGCCGAGACCCGCGCCGACGACCTGGTGATCAAGTGCATCCGGGAGCTGCTGCGGCGCAACCCGGGCCTCCCCCCGGAGCGGGTGGACGAGGTCGCGATCGCGGCCACCACCCAGATCGGCGACCAGGGCCTGACCATCGGCCGGACCGCCGCGCTGCTGGCCGGCCTGCCGAACACCACGCCCGGCTACGCCATCGACCGGATGTGCGCCGGCGCGATGACCGCCGTCACCACCACCGCCGCCGGGATCGCGTTCGGCGCGTACGACGTGGTCGTGGCCGGCGGTGTCGAGCACATGGGCCGACACCCGATGGGCGAGGGCGTCGACCCGAACCCACGGATCATCGCCGAGAAGCTCGTCGACACCTCCGCGCTGGTGATGGGCTCCACCGCCGAGAACCTGCACGACCGGTACCCGGGCATCACCAAGGAGCGTGCCGACGCGTACGCCGTGGCGTCCCAGGAGAAGGCCGCCAAGGCCTACGCGAACGACCTGATCCAGCCGGACCTGGTGCCGGTCGCGACCCGGTCCGCCGAGCAGGGCTGGGGCTATGCCAGCACCGACGAGCCGATGCGCCCGGGGACCTCGCTCGAGGACCTGGCGGGCCTGAAGACGCCGTTCCGTCCGCACGGGCGGGTCACCGCCGGCAACTCGGCCGGTATCAACGACGGCGCGACCGCGTGTGTGCTGACGTCGGCGGAGACCGCCGAGGAACTCGGCCTCACCCCGAAGATGAAGCTGGTCTCGTACGCCTTCGCCGGGGTCGAGCCCGAGGTGATGGGCGAAGGCCCGATCCCCGCCACCGAGAAGGCGCTGCGGCTGGCCGGCCTGACCATCGACGACATCCAGGCCTTCGAGGTGAACGAGGCGTTCGCCGTGCAGGTGCTGGCGTTCCTGGAGCACTACGGCATCGCCGACGACGACCCGCGGGTGAACCCGTACGGCGGTGCGATCGCGTTCGGTCACCCGCTGGCGTCGTCCGGGGTCCGGCTGATGAACCAACTGGCCAAGCAGTTCGAGCAGCGCCCCGAGGTCCGCTACGGCCTCACCACCATGTGCGTCGGCCTCGGCATGGGCGGCACGGTCATCTGGGAGAACCCGAACTGGGAAGGTGCGGCCGCATGAGCCTGCAGGAACTGATCGACAGCGCTTCTGCTTTGTCGACCGACGAGGTCGTCACGCTCGCACATTCCCGGGACGTCGTACTGCCCGGCAAGGCCGGCACGATGGCGCTCATCACGCTGGACAACGGGCACGACCACACCAAGCCGAACACCTTCGGGCCCAAGGGTCTGGGGTCGTTGAACGCGGCTCTGGACGCGGCGCTCGCCCGCGACGAGATCGTCGCGATCGGCGTCACCGGCAAGCCGTTCATCCTGGCCGCGGGCGCCGACCTGACCGGCGTACCGAAGCTCACCGACCGGGAGCAGGCGCTCGCGCTCGGCAAGATCGGGCACGGCGTGATGCGCAAACTCGTGGACGGCGGCAAGCCGTCGTTCGCGTTCGTGAACGGCGTCGCGCTCGGCGGCGGGCTCGAGGTCGCGCTGCACGCCACCTACCGGACCGTCTCGACGGCCGCGGGGATGCTGTCGACGCCCGAGGTCTTCCTCGGGCTGATCCCGGGCTGGGGCGGCAACTTCCTGCTGCCGAACCTGATCGGCGCGGACAACGCGGTGAAGGTCGTCGTCGAGAACGCCCTCAACCAGAACAAGATGCTCAGCGGACCGGAGGCGGTGAAGCTCGGCATCGGCGACGTGCTGCTGGAGTCGGCGGACTTCCTCGAGCAGTCGCTGCTGTGGGCTTCGAAGGTCCTCACCGGTGCTGTCACGGTCGAGCGGCCTTCGGTAGACCGCGGCGACGCGTGGGACGCTGCCGTTGCCCGGGGCAAGGCCTTCGCCGACGTCAAGGTGAGTGGCGCGGCGCCCGCGCCGTACCGGGCGCTGGAGCTGATCGCGGCCGCTCGCGACAACGATCGGGACCGTGGGTTCGCGGCCGAGGACGAGGCACTCGCCGACCTCATCATGAGCGAGGAGCTGCGCAGCGGGCTGTACGCGTTCGACCTGGTGAACAAGCGGGCCAAGCGGCCGGCCGGTGCGCCGGACAAGTCGCTGGCGCGGCCCGTTTCCAAGGTCGGTGTCGTCGGTGCGGGTCTGATGGCGGGTCAGCTGGCGCTGCTGTTCGCGCGGCGGCTCGAGGTTCCCGTCGTACTCACCGATCTCGACCAGGAGCGGGTGGACCGCGGCGTCGGGTACGTGCACGGTGAGATCGACAAGCTGCTCGCGAAGGGCCGGGTGCGCCCGGACAAGGCGAACCAGCTGAAGGCGCTCGTCACCGGGTCGGTGGACAAGGGCGTGTTCGCCGACGCCGACTTCGTGATCGAGGCCGTGTTCGAGGAACTGCAACTGAAGAAGACGATCTTCGCCGACCTGGAGAAGATCGTCCGGCCGGACGCGATCCTGGCGACCAACACGTCGTCGTTGTCCGTGACCGAGATGGCCGCAGACCTGGAGCACCCGGAGCGGGTCGTCGGGTTCCACTTCTTCAACCCGGTCGCGGTGCTGCCGCTGCTGGAGATCGTCCGCGCGGACCGGACCGACGACGCCTCGCTCGCGACCGCGTTCGCCGTCGGCAAGCAGCTGAAGAAGTCCTGCGTGCTGGTGAAGGACGCACCGGCCTTCGTGGTGAACCGGCTGCTGACCCGCTTCCTCGGTGAGGTCAGCGCGGCGGTCGACGAGGGCACGCCGATCCCGGAAGCCGATCGCGCCCTGTCTGCGCTCGGGCTGCCGATGCCGCCGTTCGTCCTGCTGCAGTTGGTCGGGCTGCCGGTCGCGCTGCACGTCGCGGAGACCATGAACCGGGCGTACCCGGAGCGGTTCGCGGTGTCGGAGAACCTGGCCAAGGTCGTTGCCGCCGGCAAGAGCTCGTTCTACGTGTGGCCGGAGGGCAAGCCGGTCGTGGACCCGGAGGTCGAGGCGCTGGTGACGGTCGGCGACAACCCGTCCACCGCCGACGAGCTCCGCACCCGGGTGCTGACCGCGCTCGCCGAGGAGATCAAGATCATGCTCGACGAGGGCGTGGTCGCGGAAGCCCAGGACATCGACCTGTGCCTGCTCCTCGGCGCCGGCTGGCCCTTCCACCTCGGCGGCATCACGCCGTACCTGGACCGCACCGGCATCGCCGAAAAGGTCAACGGCACCCGCTTCCTCCCCCGAGGCGCAGCCAGCCTCGCCTGACAGACCTGCTGGGGGGCGGTACGGAGCCGGAAGCCCGCTCCGTCCCCCAGCAGCAGTACAGCAGAGATCTGGGTGGCTGACTCAGGTGCCCTGTAAGCCGTCCAGCCGCTAGCGGAATTGGGCCTCGCGAGTTGGTACACGCCAAGCCCCCGACGGCGTCGCAGTCCGAGAATGCCAAGCCCCCAGGGCTGTTGCGTTCACATCCAGGCGGCGCGACATCGCCAACGGACACCTAAACGCTCCCCCGCCGCCTCCCGAAGACATTCCCACGGCTTTCGGCGCCCAATAGCGCGGCACCCGCCGACACAACCCCGTACGCCGGATACACAGGGCACGCCAGGAACGCCGGTACCGCTCGAACGGCAGGAAAGGCGAGCACGCCGGCTACACCGGGCACCCGCACCGCAGGCACGCCCGGCACCGCAAGCACGCCCGGCACCGCAGGCGCGGCGGGAACGCCGCGCACCGCACGGCGGGCACGTCGGGCACATCAGACCCGGCAGGTACGGCGGGCGCCACCCCGGCACGGCAGCAACGCCCGACACCGGTACCTCGGGTCCGGCGGGCACCTTGAGTACGGCAGGCACGAGTACGGCACGCACCTCGAGTACGGCGGAGCACGACAGGCACCCCGAGTACGGCGGAGCACGACAGGGCACGGCGGGCGCCCCGCCACGGCAGGAACGCCCGGCACCGGCACCCCGGGTACGGCAGGCACCCCGGGTACGGCAGGCACCCCGGGTACGGCAGGCACCCCCGGCACGGCAGCGACGCCGGCACGGGCACCTCGGGTACGGCGGGCACCGCAGGGCATCGCAGGCACGCCGGTACCGCTCCAACGGCAGGAACGGCGGGCAGGCCGGCTACACCGGGCACCGCCGGCACGCCCGGCACCGCAGCCGCGGCGGGAACGCCGCGCACCGCACGGCAGGCACGGCACGCACGTCGGGCACCTCGGGCACGTCAGACCTGGCAGGTACGGCGGGCGCCACCCCGGCACGGCAGCAACGCCCGACACGGGCACCTCGGGTAGGGCAGGGGCGCGGCAGGGCACGGCGGGCGCCCCCCGGCACGGCAGCGACGCCCGGCATAGGCACCTCGGGTACGGCGGGCACCTTGAGTACGGCAGGCACGAGTACGGCAGGCACCCCGAGAACGGCGGGCGCCATCCCGGCACGGCGGCAACGCCTAACACGGGCACACCGGGTACGGCAGGCACCTCGGGTACGGCGGAGCACGACAGGGTACGGCGGGGTACGGCGGGCGCCGCGCCACGGCAGGAACGCCCGGCACCGGCACCCCGGGCACGGCAGGCACCCCCGGCAAGGGCACCTCGGGTACGGCGGGCAACTCGGGTGCGGCGGGTACTTCGGGTATGGCGGCTTCGGATTGGTTGGGCCATAGGACGGGCTATGTGCTGCCGGGGGGGTGGAAGGATTCGGCTCTCTCCTGATCCGTTGCAGCACAACAGCCTCCTGCCTGCATGCCTGCGGGTAGGAGGTTGTTGTGTTGTCCGGCGTCGACCGGTATCAGCCCGCGGCTGCAAAGGCGGCCGCTTGCTCGAGAGCAGCCTGGTCGGCGCGCCATCGCGAGCGACCGTCGATGATCTCCTCGCGGTCGGGTGGCTCGGCGTCCGGCGGCGCCGCACGTCCGGGTGGCTCGGCCTCCGGTGGCGCTGCACGTCCGGGTGGCTGGCCGTGTGGCGGTGCGGCGCGTCGGGCTCTGGTGAGGGTGGGTGCGGGTTCGGCCCAGCTGGGGCGGGCGACGTGGACGATGCCGTCGAGGATGGTGACGTGCCAGCGGCCCCTGTGCAGGTCGACGTGGTGGCGACGGCACAGCAGCGCCAGGTTGTCGACCTTGGTGTCGCCGCCGTCGATCCAGGAGATCAGGTGATGGGCGTCGCACATGATCGGCGGGGCCCCGCAGACGACGCAGCCGCGGTCGCGGGCGTCCAGCGCGCGGCGCATCGCCCCGGTGACCAGCCGCACGCGGCGGCCGACGTCGAGGGGTTCGGAGTTCGAGCCGAGCACCAGCGGGATGATGTTCGCGTCGCACGCCAGGCGCCGGATCGTGGCCGCGGACAGCCCGCCGCTGTAGACGGTGCGCCCGATCGCGTCCGCGGTGGCGGACCTGAGGTCTTCGAGGTCGATCGTGATGGTGATGTTCGCCTTCGCGCCGTGCCCGGCCACCCGACCGCCCGTGCCCGCGGCGGCAGCTGTGCCTGCGCTACCCGCGGTGGGTGCGGCGGTGTCCCATGCAGCGGCGGCGATGGTCAGCGCGGTGGACAGGGCGTCGGCCTGGCGCTTGTCGCGCGGGCGCGGGTCGTGTTCGCCGTCGATGGTCTTGTGCGGGCGGGCGCCGGCATGGACGACCGCGCGCAGGAGTTCGGCGTTCTCGTTGGCCAGGAACCCCTTGAACTTCACCCCGTTGTCCGCAGCCGAGAGCGTCAAGGAGTCGCGTTCATACGCCTTCAGCTCTTCCGGTTCGGGGCCGTCGGAGTCCAGCAGGTCGGCGATCTCCTTGGCGGCGGTGCGCAGTTCGCCGGGCGACAGGTGGCCGGCCAGCCCGACCAGCTGCTCCGCGGCCGCGTCCAGGTGTTCCACCGGCACCCGCGACCGGACCCGGTCGAGCGGGGACACGATCGCGGCCGCCTGCGCCGGCCGCAGCAACCAGCCATCACCACCACCGGCCCCGGATCCGCTGTCGTCGGATCGGTTGTCGTCGGGTGCGTCGGTGGGTGCGGAGGAGGCGGTGCGGTCGAGGGCGGCCGACACGGCCGGGTAGTGCGGGGCGGTCTGGGCGAGGCGGAGGGTGCGGCGGGCGGCCGGTGGGTCCAGGCGGTACCGGAAGCGCAGGAGTTCTGCGGTGTCGCGGGCGCCGAGCTCCTGGGCGTACCCGGTGGACTCGATCGCGGCGACCACGCTCAGCCGGTAGGCCTCCAGGCGGGCGAGCTCGGCCTCGACTGTGTCGAGAGTGGACAGCAGTTCGCCGCCACTCATCGACCACGCCGGCCGCTCGCCCAGGAGTTCCATGGCATCGACTCTAGACGGCGGCACCGACAGTTTCCGAGCCGGAATCCCCTTATTTTGTGGGCTGTTCGGGGGCCCACACCAGCAAACACCACGCGCCACCCGACGGCACCGATGTGGCGTTCGGACATGGGTGGGGCCTCCGCGATCGCCGTCTCGTCATGATCTAAGCGACGCGCGGTGGGCGATTCTGGAATCGTTGCTGGCGATCGCTGGGGCCACGTGGCGGGGCTGGCAAGGCCCGCGCGGGGCTGGTCGACGGTGTGCGGTTCAGGATCCGGGTCAGCCGTCCGATGGGTACGGCCCGTGGTGGCGGGCTTATGCGTTGTTCGCGTGCTGGCAGTTGGTCGGCGTGTCGGACGAACTCGAGCAGGCATTGATCGCCCCGGCTGACGCCGGCGGCAAGGCCGGCTGGCAGGTCTCGGTGGACTCCAGTACCGCCCAGGTCCCATTGCCCGCCGCGACAGCACCCACCGCGTGCCTGACGAGCCCGACGACGGCGCGCTCGGGCGATCGCGCCGAGGCTGGTCAACCAAGATCCAGTTGCTCTGCGAACGCGACCGGCAGGTGCTGGCGTTCGTGCTCACGGCCGGCCAGGCCGGCGACTCACCGCAGATGATCCCCGTCCTGCAACGAATCCGGGCCTCGCGGCCCGAGCGGGTGCTGGCAGACAAGGCCTACTCGTCACGCGCCAACCGCACCTACCTGGCCCGCCGAGGCATCAACGCCCTGAAAGACAAATGCCTCGTCGCGACGCGCTACTCGCCGACCTCCTCGCGATCCAGCCCCACGGGGTCGTGGCCGGGTGAGGTCGTGGTGTTTGCTGCGGTTGTACGGCGTACCGCGGTAGGTCAGCCTTTGAACTTCTTGGCTGCGGCCGCTAGTTGGGCGGGGGTCAGGCCGGTGTCCTTCTGGAGGGCTGACTCGCCCTGGGTCGACAGGTCGGCGTACAGGGTGGCCAGCTTCTTTTCGCCCAGTTTGTCGGCGAGGTAATCGACGATCCACCAGCTGGTGCCGTAGGCCAGGTCTGCGTCGCCGTCGAAGGTCGCGGTGCTGGGGAGGGACTTGAGCTTCGGCAGGTACGCCGTGCGGACGCGTTTGCGGTACGGGTCGACGGACCAGTGCGGGTCGTCCTCGATCGAGCGGCAGCGGACGTACTCCGCCAGGCCCTCGACCGCCCAGATCGGCGTGTTCATCCCGAGCGTCGCCGTCGCCACGTGCGTCATCTCGTGCACGAGCAGGTCCTTGTCGAGCCGCTTGCGCAACGCCGGGTTCACCACGATCCGGCTGCCGATCGGCCGCCCGACGGGCTTGCCCATCTGCTCGCCCTCGAACAGCGTGACGGCCTTCGCGGCGATCGTCCAGCCGTCGCCGCTGCCGGCTGTCCAGAGCGTCGACATCACCCGCACCTGCGGCATCGCGACGACCAGCACGGCGCCGTTCCACGGTCGCTTCCAGTGCCTGCGGACCGATTTCACGGCCTGATCCGCGGCCGCTGCGACCTTCTTGCCGAGCGCCGCCTCGCGCTTGTCGACGACCACGACGACCTTGCCCCGGCGGACGAGCTGGACCTCCTCGAAGTCCCACGGCTGCCGGTGCCCGGCCTCGGTCAGGGTCTCGTCGAACCCGGTGTCGTCGACCAGCACCCAGGTCCCGCCGCGCGGCACGAACGTGTATCCGAGGTCGGTCTGCACCGGCCGCGGGTCCAGCCCACCGATCTGGTACCGCATCATCACCCGCGTCGAGAACGCCGTCATCCCGAACTTCTCGACCAGCGCCGGCGAGTCCTGGAACGCGTCTGCGGTGAAGTACTGCAGCGTCGCGAACCCGAACTTCCGCAGGTTCGTGAACAGCAGCCGCTGACGGGCGACGAGCTCGGCCTGCTTTGGGTCCACGGGGGCCAGGAAACCCTTCAGGTCACCCTTCCGTACGGCGGCGGCCCGCCGGGCCAGAACGGCGTCGACCGCCTTCTTCCGCGCCGCCTGCTCGGCCGCGCTCAGCTCCCCCGGCGTCTTGCTCGCGGTGCCGGTCTTCGCCAGGACCGCGGTGGCCGGTACGCCGCCGTCCAGCGCCCGGACGGCGACCACCGCGCCGGACGCGGTCAGCGCCAGCGCGGCAACGCCTGCGAACAGGCGTTTCGGGTGTTTCATCGGTGCCCCCCTCGGACAGTCGGCTGATCCTAGCCGACTGCCCGAGGGCTGCGTTCAGGCTTTCTGTACCTCGCCGGTGCGCTGCTCCAGCCCGACCCGGCTCTTGCGGTAGCCGTAGGCGGCGTAGACCACGAAGCCGAGCACCATCCAGATCGCGAACCGCAGCCAGGTCTCCAGCGACAGGTTCAGCATCAGGTAGAAGCAGATCAGCGCCGCGAGGATCGGGATCACCGGGTTGCCCGGCACCCGGAACGAGCGCTCGATGTCGGGGCGGCTCTTGCGCAGCAGCGGCACCGCGATCGACACCAGGGTGAACGCGGCCAGCGTGCCGATGTTCACCATCTCCTCGAGCTTGCCGATCGGGGTCACGCCGGCGACGATCGCGACGACCACGCCGATGCCGATCGTCAGGCGGTACGGCGTACCCCACTTGGCGTGCGTCTTGCCGAGTTGCCGGGGCATCAGGTGGTCGCGGCTCATCGCGAACACGACCCGCGCGGCACCGATCATCAGGGTCAGCACGACGGTGGTCAGACCGGCCACCGCACCGGCGGAGATCAGCGTCGCGAAACCGCCCCGGCCGACGGACCGGAACGCCTCGGCCAATGCAGCCTCACCGCTGATGTCGGTGTAGTTCACCATGCCGGTGATGACGATGCAGACCAGCACGTACAGCACCGTGCAGATGGCCAGCGACCCGATGATGCCGCGGGGCAGGTCGCGCTGCGGGTTCTTCGCCTCCTCGGCGGTGGTCGCGACCACGTCGAACCCGATGAACGCGAAGAACACCAGCGACGCGCCCGACACCAGGCCCATCACGCCGAACGTCGAGGGTGTGAAGCCGAACAGGGCCTGGAACAGCGGCGTCGTGATCGTGACGTCGCCGTTCTCGGCCGGCACGCTGGGCGGGATGAAGGGCGTCAGGTTCGAGCCCTTGATGTAGAACAGGCCGGCGACGATCACGAACAGCACCACGAACAGCTTGATCGCAACGAGCACCAGGTTGACCCGCAGCGACTCCTTGATACCGATCGTCGCGAGTGTCGCCAGCACCAGGACCAGCAGCATCGCGAGCACGTTGACGTTGCTGTCCGGCCCGATCGAGGACGGCCAGCCCAGTCCGATCTGTTCCAGGAACAAGGCGGCGTACGTCGACCAGCCCTGCGCCACGACGCTTGCCCCGAGCATCAACTCGAGCAGCAGGTCCCAGCCGATGATCCAGGCGAAGATCTCACCGAGGGAGAAGTACGAGAACGTGTACGCGGACCCCGACACCGGGACGGTCGACGAGAACTCGGCGTAGCACAACGCGGCCAGTGCGCAGCAGACGGCGGCCAGCACGAAGGACAGTGCGATGCCCGGTCCGGCGTACAGCTTGGCCGCGCGGCCGGTCAGGGTGAAGATGCCGGCACCGATGATGACACCGATACCGAAGACGGTCAGGTCGACCGCGGTGAGGCGTTTCTTGAGCTGGTACTCCGGTTCGTCGGTGTCGGCGATCGACTGCTCGATCGTCTTCTTCCGCACAAGACTCATCTGGCGCCTCCTCGAGGTGGACGGAACCCTTCGAGCCTGTACCTCTGACCGGGTGAGGTCAAACCGCCACTCAGCGTTGCGGCTCGTATGTTGTCAGCGACGTCCACAGCGTCGCCTCGGTGAGCCCCGTACGGCTCAGCAGGATGCGGTCGCGGGCGGCCTGGTCGGTGCCGTTGCGGGCCATGTCCTCGTACAGTTCCTCGACCTTGCCGAGACCGATCCGCCGCACCAGGTACCGGACGGCCAGCCAGCTCACGCCGTACACGTCGGCGGAGTTCTGGTAGAAGCCGGCGTCGCTGGGCAGCGAGCTCAGCTGCGGCAGCGCCTCGTCGACGACCTCCTGCTCCCACTTGCCGACCTCGCCGGCTCCGCTGACCGCCTCGATACCGCTCCAGGACACGTACTCCGCGGCGCCTTCGGCCAGCCACAGCGGTTCGTACCCGCCGAGGTCCGCGGTCGCGACGTGGGTGATCTCGTGCGACAGCAGGATCTCGTCGACCCGGTCGCGCTCGTTCGGGTTGACCACGATGTACCCGCCGGCGACCGTACCGTCGGCCGTCTCCTGACCGGGCAGCGAGGAGAACGTCGTACCGGTGCTGGCCGCGGACTCGATGTCCTCGTCGGCGAACCTGGCGTCGCGGACCTCGGTCTCGTCGAGCGCGATCACGAACACCGACCCGCTCCACCGCAGCGGCCAGTACGCCGCGACCTCGCCGAGGCCCTCGGTCGCCTCGGCGACGATCGCCCGGCCGCGCGCCGTGTCGCCCTTCTCGACGACGACCAGGACGCGCGGCCCGCGCTGCACCTCGATCCGGCCGAGGTCCCAGGCCTCCCGGTGCGCGCCCGGCCCGAGGTCGGAGTCCAGCTCGTCGTCGGCGGTGATCAGCCAGCGGCCGCCGCGGGCGACGAAGGTGTAGCCGAGCTCGGTCGTCACCGGCGTGAAGTCGACCTTCTGGATCTGGTACCGCATCAGCACCCGGACCAGGTACGTCGTGCTGCCGTGGGCCTTGAGCACCGCCGGGTTGAACCGCTCCTCGGCCTGGCTGTAGCCGATCTCGGTGAAGCCCATCTCGACCAGATTCGCGAACAGGACCTTCTGCTCGGCGCGGAGCTTCTTGTTCGCGGGGTCGACGTCGGCCAGGAACAACGCCTCGTTGCCGGTCTGCACGGCCTGCGCGCGGCGCAGCAGCACGGTGTCGACGGCGACCCGGCGGGCGGCGACGGCGGCGGCGATCCGGGACGGCTTGGTGCCCGTCGCCGGCGGCGGGGCCGGGGTCGCGGTGCGGGTGGCGGCCACCCGCTCGCGGGCGTCCTGCTCGCGCTGTTCAACGGTGTACACGACGCCGCCCGACACCAGGGCAACCGCCACCAGCAGACCCAGCCAGCGGCGGGGTCCTGGCGGACCGGACTTGGGCGTCGTCGCACTCACTTCGGGTCGTTCCCTCCGAGTACCCGGGTGGTCGCAGCCGGGCCACCCTACTCGACGCCGGGCGGTTACGCTGCCGCAGCAGCCTTCAAGGCGCGGAAAAGTCCCGCTTCCGTCATCCCGACGTGCTCGAGCATGATCCGGTCGCGCTCCTTCTGGCTCGACCCGAGCGCGGCCAGCTCGCGGTACAGCGTGCCGACCTCGACCCCGCCGAACCGCGTGAACAGGTAGTCGAGCGCCAGCCAGGACAACGGGTACGAGCTGTCGGCGCGCGCGAAGAACGTGTCGTCGGTGGGCAGGCTCGTCGCCTTCGCGAGGTACTTCGTCCGCACGTCCAGCCGGTACTGCGGGATCGCCAGGGGTTTCTGCCCGTCCATCGGCAGGAACTCGACGTACGTCGCGGCGCCTTCGACCATCCAGCGCGGGGCGTACGGGCCGTACGGCGCGGTGGCGACGTGGGTGAACTCGTGGGCCAGGGTGCGGGCGTCGACCTTGGCGCGGTTGTGCGGGTTCACCACGACGTACGAATCGGTCCGCTGGCCCTCGCCGGTGACCTCGCCGGGCAGCGTGCGGTACACCCAGGTCGCCATCGCGAGCGCGTCCTCGGCGTTCTTCGGCTGCGTGTAGTCGGCGCCGCGGACGATCTTGTCGTCGAGCGCGATCACCACGCCGGAGCCGTTCCAGCCGCCGGGCCAGTTCTTCGAGACCGCCTGCACCGCGCTGCCCGACATCGCGGCCAGCTTGTCCGCGAGAGCCTCCTGGCCCTGCTCCACGACGACGAGGACGCGCGGCTCACGCTTGACCAGGACCGGGCCGAAGTCCCAGGCCTCCTGGTGCGAGCCGCGCGGCAAACGCTTGTCCAGATCGGAGTCGGAGACGAGCACCCAGGTGCCGTTCGAGCGCTGGGTGAACGTGTAGCCGAGCATCGCGCGCACCGGGACCAGGTCGATGGCGCGGATCTGGTAGGTCATCGCGACGGCGACCAGGTACGTCGACGGGCCGTACTTCTGGGCGATCGTGTCGTCGTACTGCTGGGCCAGCTGCTGGTAGGCGAGCTTCGCGAAGCCGAACTGGCGAAGGTTCGTGAACAGCGTGCGCTGGCTCGCGACCAGCCGCTTGTCGCCGGCGTCGACATCGGCGACGAACGCCTGCTCGTTGCCGGTCAGTACAGCCTGCGCACGGCGTTTCAGGACCGCGTCGACGGCCGCCGCCCGCGCGGCCTGGTCGACCGTCGGCGTGCTCGTGGCCGGGTTGGCAACGCGATCGCCGGCCTGGCTCGACCGATGCAGGGCGAGGCCGCCGGCCACCGCAATCGCCACCAGGACGAACGACAGCAGCAGCGGCCAGACCCGCGATCGCCGGCGCGCGGCAGCGTGTCTGCTGTGCCGCCCTGGCTCGGCCATGGGCCGTTAGGCGTTACCCGGACGGCCGCGGGCCGGATCCGGCTCGTTGAGCGCGTGGCCGTGCTGGCGCGTGAGCTGCTCGGTGATCTCCCGCGCCACCTCCTGGCCGGTGAGCCCGATCTCCTGCAGGACAGCGGCCCGCTTGGCGTGGTCGAGGAACTGCTGCGGGATGCCGAAGTCGCGCAGCGGGGTCTTCACACCCCCGTCGCGCAGCGCCTGGGCGATCATCGTGCCGCAGCCGCCGGCGCGGCCGTTGTCCTCGATCGTGGCGACCAGCTCGAACTCCCCGGCCAGCTCGATCAGCTCGGGCGGCACCGGCTTCACCCAGCGCGGGTCGACCACGGTGACGCCGAATCCGTGCGCCTCGAGCCGCTGCGCCACCTCCATCGCGGTCGCGGCCATGGCGCCGATCCCGACGAGCAGCACGTCCTTGCCGGTCCGCCGCAGGATGTCGAGCTGCCCGATCCGGTCGATCGCCTCGATGTCCGGGAACACCTCGCCCTTCGCGTACCGCAGGACGGTCGGGGCGTCGTCGACGTCGACGGCCTCGTTGAGGAGCTCCTGGACGCGCTTGCCGTCCCGCGGCGCGGCGAGCCGCAGGCCGGGCACGACCTGCAGGATCGACATGTCCCACATGCCGTTGTGGCTCGCCCCGTCGTCACCGGTGACACCGGCCCGGTCGAGCACGAACGTGACACCGCACCTGTGCAGCGCGACGTCGAGCAGGAGCTGGTCGAACGCCCGGTTGAGGAACGTGGCGTACAGGCCGACGACCGGGTGCATGCCGCCCATCGCCAGACCGGCCGCGCTGGTCACCGCGTGCTGCTCGGCGATGCCGACGTCGAAGGTGCGGTCCGGGAACTCGTCGGCGAACGCGGCCAGGCCGGTCGGGTGCAGCATCGCGGCGGTGATCGCGACCACGTCCGGGCGGCGGTGGCCGATCTTCACCAGCTCGTCGGAGAACACGTCCGTCCAGCCGCGCGGCTTGTTCGCCGGGCGGATCTGGTGGAAGTTGTCCTCCTCGTCCTGCTCGGCGGCGGCGTATCCGTAGCCCTTCTTGGTGACCGCATGCACGATCACCGGGCCGCCGAACGACTTGGCGTTGCGCAGCGCGTCCTCGAGGGCTTGCCGGTCGTGGCCGTCGACGGGGCCGACGTACTTGAGGCCGAGGTCCTCGAACATGCCCTGCGGGGCCAGCATGTCCTTCAGCCCCTTCTTGATGCCGTGCAGCACCTCGTACATCGGCGGGCCGACGTACGGCGTGCGGCCGAGGTTCTTCTTGATCAGGTCGAGGATCTTCTCGTACCGCGGGTTGGTGCGGAGGCTGGTCAGGTGCGTCGCCAGGCCGCCGACGGTCGGGCTGTACGAGCGGCCGTTGTCGTTGACGATGACGACGAGCTTCAGGTCCTTGGCGGCGGCGATGTTGTTCAGCGCCTCCCAGGCCATCCCGCCGGTCAGGCCGCCGTCGCCGATCAGCGCGACGACGTGCCGGTCCTCCTTGCGCAGGCGGTACGCCTTGGCGAGCCCGTCGGCGTACGACAGCGCGGTCGAGGCGTGGCTGTTCTCGACGACGTCGTGCTCGGACTCGGCGTGGCTCGGGTACCCGGACAGGCCGCCTTGCTGACGGAGCGTGCCGAACTCGCCGGCGCGGCCGGTGAGCAGCTTGTGCACATACGTCTGGTGGCCGGTGTCGTAGACCAGGCGGTCGCGTGGCGAGTCGAACACGCGGTGCATCGCGAGCGTGATCTCGACCATGCCGAGGTTCGGGCCGAGGTGACCACCGGTCCGGGACACGGTCTCGACCAGCACGTCCCTGATCTCCGCCGCCAGATCAGTCAACTGCTGATCGGTCAGCTTCCTCAGGTCGGCCGGCCCTCCCAGCGTCTCCAGCACGCGCATCGAGCTCCTCCCGCGGGTCGTCCTCGAATACTTGAGTCTATGCATCCCGCGCCCGGAATCCGAACTCGGCAACGGCCTTCCCGGTCGTCCCGGGCAATCTCACCTTCCAGGACGCCGCCCGGGTGCGCCAGGTTCGAACGTGTGGCTCGTCTCACCTAGGGTGATCGCGTGGAGATGGTGACGACGTTGTTCCGGAAGTACGACGGGCAGCCGCATCGTCTGGTCGAGGCGATCCGGCTCGGCGAGGACGAGTACGGCCTGTGGGTCGGCTCGGTCCCCGGGACGCAGGGCCGGCGCGCCGACGGCAGTTGGCAGACGATCGACCATCACCGTGTCCGCCTGTTCCCGCACGGTCAGTGGTGGAGCGCCCTGTTCAACGACACGCCGCACCAGACCGCGATCTACTGCGACATCACCATGCCGCCCGAGTTCGGCGTCGACTCGGTCACCGCCGTCGACCTGGACCTCGACATCCGCCTGCTCCGCGACGGCACCGTCCGCGTGATGGACGAGGACGAGTTCCGCGACCACCAGATCCGCTACCACTACCCGCCCCAGGTGATCGCCACCGCCCAGGCCACCTGCAACCACCTGGCCGCCACCATCACCACCACAGAACCCTTCCTGACCGCCTACAAGCCGTACCTGGAGCAGGTCCGCGCCCTGTCCGAAGACTGAGCGGTTGAGGTGACCGGCCCCCAGGGCTAGGAGCCCCCCTGAGCCCTCGAGGGCCGATCACGATGACGACCTAGGGCCGACATCCCACCATGCTCGGTCGCTGTCGGCGACGGGTCCACCGCTGACAGCAAAATTGCAGGAAGTTGCAGTGCTGCCGAGCGCGGCGGCGGGCTCGCGGATGAATATGCTGCGGCGGTGGGGATCACGGTGACGATCATTGACGTGTCGGGGGCAGGGCGGGTCGGGGCGACGACCCTGCTGGAGGGGATCTCGAGCCGGACGACGCTGCGCGATCTCGTGCGGACGCGGGTCCGGGACGAGGTGGCGCGCTTCAACGCCGCGCCGCAGCCGATCTTCCGGGGACTGGTGATGCCCGAGGGCGGGTCGCCGGCCGAGGACGGGTTCCGGGTGCCTCGGCAGCGGCAGCTCGACTGGGAGCGGCAGGCCGATCGGGCGATCGAGGCGTTCGGAAGGAACGGGTTCTTCGTGCTCGTGGACGACCGGCAGGTGACCGGGCTCGACGAGGAACTCGAGCTGACCGCGGACACGGACATCCGCTTCGTCCGCCTGGTCCAGCTGGTCGGCGGCTGAGCGTGGCAGGCGACGAGGCCGCGACCCTGGTCGCCGCGGCGCTGGAGGCGTTGCGTGGCAGGTCCTGGACGGCCGACGGGGACGCCCGGGCGATGCCTCAGATCCAGGCGATCCAGCAGGCGCCGGAAGCGCTGCGGCGCGAGTGCATCCTGACCGCCTCCGATCGGGTGGACAGCTACCACTGCGTGCAACTGCTGTCGGTGATCGCGCGCAAGCGCGTCCAGCTGTCCGAGGAGCAGATCGAGCGACTGCTGACGCCGCGGCTCGGCGAGCTCGAGCAGCCCGAGTTCTGGTGGAGCAGCGAGGCGCTCCGCGCGGTCAGCCGCCAGATCGAGCACGCGTACGCCGCGTTGCCCGGCGTAGAGCAGGAGCGGTTGAAGCCGCTGATCGTCCGGGCGGCTGATCAGGCTCAGGACGCGGCGACCGCGACCCGGCTGAGGAAGCTGGTGGGGCCCGAGGACAAGCTCCGCGTCGACCTGATCGACGGGGGCGACGACGTCGGGCCGCGCCTGCGCAGCGCGTTCGAGGCCGCCGGCGAACCGGCCGACGTGGTGGCAGCGGCGGTCGACGTTCTCGCGGCGTTTCCCGGCAGCGGCCGACCGTCGAAGAAGTGGCTCACCGAGGCAGAGCACGTCGCCGGCCGGCTGACCGGTCCCGCGGAGCTGGTCGGTGCACTCCTCGATGCGCCTCTCGACGCGAGCGACAGCGAGACGGCGTACACCCACAACGCCAGCACCTACACCGTGCCGCACTACGCCACCGCCGCCAACGAGGCCTTCCTGTGCGGAGTCGTCGCGCTCGCGGGGCTGCTGCGGGATCCGGCGCTCCTGTCGCGGCTGCGGCGGCTTGCGCTCAAGACCGTGACCGTTATCGGGGGTCAGTTCGGAAACCCCCGAAGCCTTCGGATCGCCAACGCCTCGGCGCAGGCGATGGCCGACATCGGCGCACCGGCGTCCATCACCGAGCTGCTCGCACTCGAGCGCTCCGTGCGGCACGGGACCCTGTTGAAGCAGATCCGCAAGGCCGTCGACGCGCTGGCCTCGGCGCAGGGAATGACCCGCGACCAGCTTCTGGAACGCGCCGTCGAGACCCATGACCTCGACAGCGACGGCAAGCGCCGCACGGAGCTGTCGCGAGGCTTCGCCGAGGTCGTCGTGGACGGAAGTACGGCCTCGCTCGTGTACGTCGACGAGAACGACAAGCCCCGCAAGTCCGTACCCCCGGACGTGAAGCTGGCCAGCGGCGACAAGCTCGCAGCGATCCGCGATCAGCTCAAGGCGATCCGGAAGACGATCGCCGGCGAGCGTGTGCGGCTGGACGGCCTGATGGCGGCCGACCGCTCCTGGCCGCTCGACGACTGGCGCAGCTGGTACCTGGACCACCCGGTCACGGGTCGGCTGACACGCACTCTGGTCTGGGTCTTCAGCACGCCGCAAGGAGAGAGCATCGTCGGCGTTCCGCTCGACGGCGCGACCGCGGTCACGAGCTCGGGTCAGCAGGTCGAGATCCCCCGGCAGGCAGAGGTACGGCTCTGGCACCCGATCCACGCGTCCGCGGACGACGTACGGGCGTGGCGACGGCGGCTGCTCGAGCAGCAGGTCGTCCAGCCGTTCAAGCAGGCGTTCCGCGAGCTGTACGTGCTCACGCCGGCCGAGGAACAGACGCGCGTGTATTCGAACCGCTTCGCCGGGCATGTCTTCGGACAGGTCCAGGCTCGCGCGTTGATGAAGGGGCGCGGATGGTCCCCGGTCGCGGTCGCGTGGTGGGACGACGGCATCGACAACGGCGTGGCCCGGCGTACGTTCGACGCGGCGGGAATCCGCGCCGAGTTCTACTTCGACCCGATCCACGACCTGCAGCCGGACGCGACCGACCTCTACCCGTACTGCACCAGCGACCAGGTGCGTTTCGTCGACGTCCGCGGTGACGAGTCGGTCGAGCTGGCCCAGGTTCCGCCGCTCGTCCTCACCGAGGCGCTGCGCGACGTCGACCTGTTCGTCGGGGTCACGTCGATCGGCGCCGATCCGGAGTGGCTCGACCGCGGTACCGAGCGCCGCTTCGACACGTACTGGCACACGTACGGCTTCGGTGATCTGTCCGCGGCCGGCGAGATCCGGCGCGAGGTGCTCGAGCAGCTAGTCCCGCGCCTCGCGATCGCCGACCGGTGCTGGTTCGAGGACCGCTACCTGATCGTGCGCGGCGACCTCCGCACGTACCGGATCCATCTGGGCAGCGGCAACATCCTGATGGCGCCGAACGACCAGTACCTGTGCATCGTGGCCGCCCGCGACGGCCAGGCGCAGAAGCTGTTCCTGCCGTTCGACGACGACCCCGTCCTCAGCCTGGTGCTCAGCAAGGCGTTCCTGCTCGCGAACGACACCGCGATCACGGACCCGACGATCACCGCCCAGATCAACCGCCGCTGACCCGGCGGCCGATAGGTTGGGCGGCATGCGTGATGTTCGGGTGGTCTATCGCAAGTACGACGAGAAGCTGCACTGGCATCAGTGGATGCGCTATCTGGGCGAGGACGAGTACGGCGTGTGGCTCGGCGCGCCGGCGGGGTCGGTGTCGCAGCGGGGCGACGAGCTGACGGTGACCCAGGAGCAGGCGCACGTGCAGCTGTTCCCGCGGGACCAGTGGTTCACCGCGATCTTCAACGACGAGCCGCGGTACACCGAGATCTACGCCGACATCACCACGCCGGTCGAGTTCTCCGACGACGTGGTGACGATGATCGACCTCGACCTGGACGTGATCAAGCGCCGCGACGGGACCGTGTTCATCGACGACGAGGACGAGTTCGCCGAGCACCAGGTCAAGTACGCGTACCCGGCGGACGTGATCGCGACCGCCCGCCAGACCTGCGACTGGCTGGTGCGAGCGGTTGCGACCGACGAGCCGTTCCTCACCGTCTACAAGACCTACCTCGACAAGGTCAGGTAGCCGGGCTAGAGCGAGGTCCGGCCCATCGCCACCGCGACGACGCCGACGAACGTGAGCAGGAGCGCCGAGCCGGGGTGCATGCCGATCGAGATCCGGATGTCGCGCTTCTTCCAGGCCAGGTGGACGCCCGGGTACAGGAAGACGAGCTTGGACAGCACGGTCCACGGGGCCCAGAAGTGGTACACCGAGAAGAAGAACACGTTGAAGATCGGGGCCCATCCGCGCAGCTGCGGCAGGCGGGGCAGCAGGAACCCGCGGAAGTAGTACTCCTCGATCAGCGGCAGGAACCAGCCGGTGAACGGGCCGCAGATCAGTAGGGTGGTCAGGAGCTTCTGCTGCGAGTACCCGTTGAGGTACGACGTGGCGCTGTCACCGGTGCCCGCGTAGTGGATCCACGAGAAGGCGTTGTCGTAGAGGAAGTTGTCCAGCGGGGTCAGCGACAATGACACGACGGTCATCCACAGGAGGCAGCCCACGATCAGCGCGGTGACCTTGCCGCGCGAGACCGGGCGGTCCAGGTACCTCAGGGCGCCGCGCAGGCAGTAACGACCGGTGACCTGCCTACCCAGCCAGGCCATGCCCAGCAGCAGCGGAAACAGGACCACCGCCAAGGCGATCGCCCAGGCAAGGAACGGCGGGTAGTGGATCGCGCGGACGACGGGCGCGGCGACGAAGGCGTAGACCGCGACGATCAGGGCGCCGGGGACGAGGTGCAGCGCGATGGACAAGGGGATCGAGTGTTTCTCGGCGAGCAGGGTCTCGACGAACTTCGGACGGGGCTTCGTGAGCGTGGTTTCGGTCATGCCAAGAAGATTCGCGGCCCAGCCTGACACGGACCCGCCACGAGCCTGACGCGCTACCGCCACCGAGAACTACTGCGCTGTATGGACGCTCAGGACCCCGTTCTTCAGCATCATCACGCCGGGGAGCGGGCCGCGCTGGCCGGCGTACATGTCGGCGATCGGGGCGACGGTCAGGTAGAGGTTCTGTCCGGGCGGTACGTCGACGGCGACGGCGGGGAGTTCGATCGTGCGTCGTACGCCGCGCGCGGTGGCCTTCTCGCGGAGCGGCATCGTGTTGTTCTGGACGACCTTCGCGGTGAGCGGGCTCGTGCCGACGCTGAGGGCGAAGTACGCCCCCGACCGCGGGATCACCGTGTAGACGTCCGCGGTCAGCGTGGGCGTGCCGGCGATCGTGACCGGGCCCTTCGCGATCGGCAGGTTGACGGGGAGTCCGACGCCGGTCGGCGCGACGATCTTGCCGAGCTCGTAGCGCTTGTCGAGCGTCAGATTCCGTTGCGTGAGGCAACGGCCGTCGGCGGTCGCCAGGTGGTACGCGCCGAAGCCGGTCAGCCCGGTCGCCTGGTGCAGGAGCCGCAGCCGCATGAAGCGGATCGAGAGGCTCGAGAACGACGGCGATCCGAGCGTGACCGAGCAGGGGTCGCCGGCGGTCGCGTAGCCGGGAGGTACGACGCTGGGCAGCGTGTGGCCGCCGTTGTACCCGACGAAGATCGACCGGGCCCGGGCACGAGCGGTCAGCGCGTGGTCGAAGTTCGCGAGGCCCTGGTTGAGGTTGAACAGGTTGTCGGAGATCCCCTGGCCGAACAGCACTGGGATGTCGAGCTTGCGCCCCTGCCGCACGTGCCAGGCCGGTCCGTTGTGCGCGAAGAACGCGTCGAGGTCGCGTCCGGCCTGGCCGGCCGGCCAGGCGCCGGTCGCGATCAACGCCACGAACGCCTTGGACACCGCCGGCGGCAGATGCGTCCCGCCGCCCGCGAACAGGATCGACAGCCACATGGTCCGGGCGGCCTCCTGCGGCGCGAGGCTCTGCTTGAGGTCCCACCAGGTGATCTCCGGTGCGAGCGCGTCGAAGCGGGTCCGGCCGCGGTCGCGAAGCTCGGTGAAGGCGCCGGCGAACTGGTAGCCGCCGCCGTACGACCCGCCGATGGCACCGATCAGCGGGTCACCGGGACCTTGCTTCGTCACCCAGTCCAGCCCCGCGACGAGGTCGACGAGCTTCACCACGTCGCGCCCCTCGTAGTCCGGGTTCATCACGTGCGCGACGCCGGTGCTCTGGCCGAAGCTGCGTTGGTCGAAGCTCAGCACGCCGAAGCCCGCGTCGAGCCACGCCTTGAATGCGGCCGGGTCCGTGGTGCGGCTCCCACCCCAACCGTGGCTGTGGAAGATCAGCGGCACGGTGTGCTGCGTCGACGCGGTGGCCGGCTTGAACAGCGAGTAACAGATCCGCACGGGCGTCGTCGTACCGGTCTCCGGGACCGACTCCACACATCCGTTGCTGACCGTGTCGGCCGCCGCCGCGGGAACGACCGAGGAGCAAAGCAGCGCGATCACAGCGACCAGCCACAGCAGACGACGCATCAGTCACTCCCGGTGATCGACGGATCTCGCTTCGCACACGCTAGAGGACCGGCTGGGGCCTGACCAGTCCCCGGCCTCAGCCGTGGGCGAACCGTTGGGCAGAAACTGGGTGGAATCGGCCGCGCGCTGCGACACTGTGCGCGTGCATATCGCGATCGAGGTCGTGGCCCTCGTCGCCGTCGTCGCGGCCGGCGCCGCGTTGGCGCGGCGGTTAGGGATCTCGGCCCCTCTGCTGCTGGTGGTCGTCGGGATCGCCGCGTCGTACCTGCCGTTCATCCCCCGCGTCGAACTCGCCCCCGAGGTCGTCCTGGTGGGATTCCTGCCGCCGTTGCTCTACTCGGCGGCGATCAAGACCAGCCTGGTCGACTTCACCAAGCACCGGCGCTCGATCGGGCTGCTGTCCGTCGGCCTGGTCGCGTTCACCGCGCTCGGTGTCGGCGTGGTCGCCTGGTGGCTGCTCGGCCGGGTCGCGGAGTCGATCGGTCAGGAGCCGCTGCCGTTCTGGGCCGCGTTCGCGATCGGCGCCGTCGTCGCGCCGCCCGACGCGGTCGCGGCGACCGCGATCGCGAAACGGGTCGGCCTGCCCCGGCGCGTCGTCACGATCCTCGAGGGCGAGAGCCTGATGAACGACGCCACCGCGCTGGTGTGCCTGCGCACCGCGATCGCGGCCGCGCTGGTGGCGCCGACCGTGTGGGACGTCAGCCTGGACTTCCTGCGTGCGGCCGGCGGCGGTGTGCTGATCGGCATCGCGGTGGCGTTCGTGCTGGCCAAGGTCCGGCGCCGGTTCACCGATCCGGTGCTGGACACCACGCTCAGCCTCACCGCGCCGTTCATCGCCTACATCGCGGCGGAGAACCACTACGTGCACGCGTCCGGCGTCCTCGCGGTCGTGGTCACCGGCCTGCTGCTCGGCCACAAGGCACCGATCATCCAGTCGGCCAAGTCGCGGATGTCCGAGCGGACCAACTGGCGGACCTTCCAGTTCCTGCTGGAGAACACGGTCTTCCTGCTGATCGGGCTGCAGACCCGGTGGATCCTCGACGACCTGACCGCGAGCCCGCTCCCGACGTGGCTGATCGCGACCACGACGATCGCGGTCTTCGTCGCCGTGGTGCTGCTGCGGCCGATCTGGATCATCCCGACGACGCTGCTGTCGCGGCGCTTCCTCGGACCGTCCCGGCCCGGACCGGTGTCGCGCAACGCGCTGATCGTGGTGTCGTGGGCGGGGATGCGCGGCGTGGTCACGCTGGCCGCGGTCTTCACGCTGCCCGAGAGCACGCCACACCGGGAAGTGCTCGTGTTCATCGCCCTGGCCGTCACCGCGGGCACCCTGCTCGTGCAGGGCTCGACGCTCCCCTGGCTGGTACGCCGCCTCCGCCTGCCCGGCCCCGACCCGGCGGAGGACGCGTTGCAGGAGGCCGCCGTACTGCAGGGCGCTCATCGGGCCGCGATCGAGAAGCTCGACGAGATCTCGACGCCGACCGATCCGCCCTCGGTCCTCGACGTCCTGCGGCAGCGGGGCGAGGCGCGCGCACAGGCCGCGTGGGAGCGGCTCGGGCGGCCGGAGACCGAGTACGAGACGCCCAGCGAGGCGTACCGGCGGCTGCGGATCGAGATGCTGCAGGCCGAACGCGCGCACATCCTGAAGGTTCGCGACGCCGGGCTGGTCGCGGACGAGGTGCTGCAGCGGGCGCAGAACGTGCTCGACATCGAGGAGTCGATCCTGGATCGCGACGAGGACGACGACGTCGGCGGGCGGTCCGAGGACCTGAAGCCGAAGACGACGCCGGGTGGGGCGTGTGAGCACCTGGAGCAGGCGCCGGTCGTGGTCACTCCGAACACCCCGGACGGCTGCGAGGAGTGCCTGGCCGAGGGAGGCTCCTGGGTTCACCTGCGGCTGTGCCTGGGCTGCGGTCACGTCGGGTGCTGCGACTCGTCGGTGATGAAGCACGCCAGCAAGCACCACGAGGAGACCGCGCACCCGGTGATGCGCAGCTTCGAGCCGGGCGAGACCTGGCGCTGGTGCTTCGTCGACGAGAAGCTAGGTTGACCAGATGGCGGACTGTCTCTTCTGCTCCATCATCGCCGGTACGACACCTGCGCAGATCGTGCTCGACACGCCGGACGTCGTCGGCTTCCTCGACATCCGACCGGTGTTCAAGGGGCACACGCTGATCGTGCCGCGGGCGCATGTGCCGACGATGGTGGAGATGACCGACGAGGTGATGATCCCGCTGTTCGGGGCCGCCCGATCGGTCGCGAGCGCCGTCCGGACCGCGTTCGACGCGCAGGGCTCGTTCGTTGCCGTGAACAACGTCGTGTCCCAGTCCGTGCCGCACCTGCACGTCCACGTCGTACCACGCACCAAGGGCGACGGTCTGCGCGGCTTCTTCTGGCCCCGCACGAAGTACGCCGACACCGCCGAAGCCGAGGAGTACGCCGGAAAACTGCGCGCCGCCCTCGGCGACTGAGCAGCTCGGCTTTCCTGGTCAACTCGATGACGTGAGCATCAGCCGGGGATGCTTTTCTCGTACTCCACCTGGGGCAGCGGGTTGCCGTCGCCGAAGTCGCGGGTCCGGGTGGCGCCGGTCTCGGTGAAGCCGCACTTGAGGTAGAACCGGCGGGACTGCGGGGTGTCGCGGAGGGTCCAGAGATGGACGTGGCCACCGAGCTCTCGCAGGGTGGCTTCCATCAGCGCGGCCGACACGCCGCTCCCCCAGCCGTCGGGATGCGTGTAGAAGCTGTGAATCTCCGCGAACCCGGGCCGGCTCCCGGACGCGCCCGCCCACGACATCGCGAGCGGTCGCTCGCCGACGAACCCAAGCATGACGAGCCCGTCCCCCGCGCTCAGTCGCTCGTGCCATCTGGTCAGCCGGCTCTCGATCCCTTCCCGCGCGACATCCTCGGAGAAGAGCGGCGCGTAGGCGGCGCCCCAGGACGCGGCATGAATCTCGCCGACAGTCACACCGTCGGCCGCCGTCGCGCGTCGCGCGGAGAAGGCTCCGGCCGCCCGGTCGGGGCGCTCCGTGGACCGGTGAGTCGGGGCTCCCGCGACTCCGTCCGCGGACTGATCCGTCGGGGCTCCCCCAAATCCATCCGCGAACTGATCGCTCGGGGCGCCTCCAGCTCTCTCAGTGGACTGGTCGGTCAAGGCGCTCCTCCAGCTTCGTCAGCGCGCGCTCGACGGCGACGCGCACAGCCTGATCGGGGTCGTCGGCCAACGGCCGGATCGCCTCCGCGTGCTCGAACTCCCCCGCCGCACCGACCGCGCGAACCACGGCCGCCCGCACGCGCGGCAGCTCGTGGCCCAGATCCGGCAGCAGCGCGTCGACCAGCTGGCCGAGCTCGCGCTGCGCGGTGATCTTGGCGACATGCTCCCGCACCCGCCAGGCCGGATCATCCGCTGCTCGGCGGAGCACGTCGACGACGTCATCCCGCCAGATGTACAAGAACACGCGGGCTGCCCAGACCCGGATCCAGTAGTAGTTCACCGGATCAACAGGCGACTTCCACCCGCCCGGGTTGTCCGCCCCGGTGATCGCCACCAGCTTCGGCAGCTCAGCCCCGTACGCCGCCTCCCCCGAGATCTCCCCGCCGAGAAACGCGACACACCAGTCGATCACGGTGTCCTCGCCGTACGCCGCACACGCGGCCCGCACGACGTCCCGCGGCGACTCCCTCTCGCTCATCCCCCCAGTCAACCCCACGGCTCCGACAGTTCCCGGCCGCCGAGTCGTGGACAGCGGCTCTGAAGATCAGCCACAATCCACGACTCGCGCTGCGCCGCACGAACCATTCGCCACGACTCGGCGACCGCCGGGAGTGCTCAGCCCGCGATCAGCGAGCGCAGCACGTACTGCAGGATGCCGCCGTTGCGGTAGTAGTCGGCCTCGCCGGGGGTGTCGATGCGGACGACCGCGTCGAACTCCTTGACCGCGCCGTCGGGCGACGTCGCCTTGACGTACACCGTGCGCGGGATGGCGCCGTCGTTCAGCGCGGTGACGCCGGTGATGTCGAAGGTCTCCTCACCGGTCAGGCCGAGCGACTCTGCGGTCTCGCCCTCCGGGTACTGCAGCGGGAGGACGCCCATGCCGATCAGGTTCGACCGGTGGATGCGCTCGAACGACTCGGTGATGACGGCCTTCGCGCCGAGCAGCGCCGTGCCCTTCGCGGCCCAGTCCCGCGACGAGCCCGAGCCGTACTCCTTGCCGGCCAGGATCACCAGCGGGGTGTTCTGTTCCGCGTACGCCTGCGCGGCGTCGTAGATCGTGGTGACCGGCGCGTCGTCCTTGGTGAAGTCGCGGGTGAAGCCGCCCTCGGTGCCCGGCGCGATCTGGTTGCGCAGCCGGATGTTCGCGAACGTGCCGCGGATCATCACCTCGTGGTTGCCGCGGCGGGAACCGTACGAGTTGAAGTCCTTGCGGTCCACACCGTGCTCGGCCAGGTACTTGCCGGCCGGGCTGTCGGCCTTGATCGAGCCGGCCGGGGAGATGTGGTCGGTGGTGACCGAGTCGCCCAGCTTGGCCAGCACCCGGGCCCCGGCGATGTCGGTGACCGGCGACGGGTCCTTCGCCATGCCCTCGAAGTACGGAGGCTTGCGCACGTAGGTCGACTCGGCGTCCCACGCGAACGTCTTGCCCTCCGGCGTCGGCAGCGACTGCCAGCGCTCGTCACCGGCGAACACGTCGGCGTAGTCCTTCGCGAACATCTCCTTGTTGATCGAGTTCGCGATGGTGGCCTCGACCTCGTCGGCGCTCGGCCAGATGTCCTTCAGGAACACGTCGTTCCCGGCGGTGTCCTTGCCCAGGGCATCGGTCTCGAAGTCGAAGTCCATGGTGCCGGCCAGCGCGTACGCGATCACCAGCGGCGGGCTGGCCAGGTAGTTCATCTTCACGTCCGGGTTGATCCGGCCCTCGAAGTTCCGGTTGCCGGACAGCACGCTCACCACCGCGAGGTCGGCTTCCTGAACTCCGGCCGAGATCGCCTCGGGCAGCGGGCCCGAGTTCCCGATGCAGGTGGTGCAGCCGTAGCCGACCAGGTGGAAGCCGAGCTTCTCCAGGTACGGCGTGACGCCGGCCTTCTCGTAGTAGTCGGTGACGACCTTCGACCCGGGCGCGAGCGAGGTTTTCACCCACGGCTTCGACGCGAGGCCCTTGTCGACCGCGTTCTTCGCGAGCAGCGCGGCCGCGAGCATGACCGACGGGTTCGACGTGTTGGTGCAGGAGGTGATCGAGGCGATCACGACGTGGCCGTGGTCGAGCTCGATCTCCTGACCCTCCAGCGAGACCTTCGTCTTCTTCGACGGGCGGTCCTTGGCGGCGTGCACCTCGTGCGGGCTGTCGTCGACGTTGCCGTGGCCGTTCGGCGCGTCGCTGGCCGGGAAGCTGCCGGTCTCCGACGGGTCGACGTCCTTCTCCTCCGCGGCGTAGTCCGGCAGCACGCCGCGGAACGACTCCTTGGCCTTGCTCAGCTCGATCCGGTCCTGCGGCCGCTTCGGCCCGGCGATCGACGGTACGACGGTCGACAGGTCGAGCTCGAGGTACTCGGAGAACCGCGGCTCGACGGCCGGGTTGTGCCAGAGGCCCTGCTCCTTCGCATACGCCTCGACCAGCGCGACGTCGTCGTCCGACCGGCCGGTCAGCCGCAGGTAGTCCAGCGTGACGTCGTCGATCGGGAAGATCGCACAGGTGGAGCCGAACTCCGGGCTCATGTTGCCGATCGTGGCGCGGTTCGCCAGCGGGACCGCCGCGACGCCGTCGCCGTAGAACTCGACGAACTTGCCGACCACACCGTGCTTGCGCAGCATCTGGGTGATCGTCAGCACGACGTCGGTCGCGGTCGCACCGGCCGGGACCGCACCGGTGAGCTTGAAGCCGACCACCTTCGGGATCAGCATCGACACCGGCTGGCCGAGCATCGCGGCCTCGGCCTCGATCCCGCCGACGCCCCAGCCGAGCACGCCGAGGCCGTTCACCATCGTGGTGTGGCTGTCGGTGCCGACGCAGGTGTCCGGGTACGCCTGGCCGTTGCGGACCATGACGGTGCGGGCCAGGTGCTCGATGTTCACCTGGTGCACGATGCCGGTGCCCGGCGGGACGACCTTGAACTCGTCGAACGCGGTCTGGCCCCAGCGCAGGAACTGGTACCGCTCGCGGTTCCGCCCGTACTCGAACTCGACGTTGCGCTCGAACGCGTCCGGCGTACCGAACACGTCGATGATGACCGAGTGGTCGATGACCAGCTCGGCCGGCGCCAGCGGGTTGATCTTGGTCGGGTCACCGCCGAGCTCGCCGACTGCCTCGCGCATCGTGGCCAGGTCGACCACACACGGGACGCCGGTGAAGTCCTGCATGATCACCCGCGCCGGGGTGAACTGGATCTCGGTGTCCGGGGCCGCGTTCTGGTCCCAGTTGCCGAGCTTGCTGATGTGCTCAGCGGTGATGTTCGCGCCGTCCTCGGTGCGCAGCAGGTTCTCCAGCAGGACCTTCAGCGAGTACGGCAGCGTGTCCGCACCCTCGATGCCCGCCAACCTGAAGATCTCGTACGACTGTCCGTTGACCTCGAGTGCACCCTTGGCACCGAAGCTGTCGACGCTCGCCATCAACCCGCTCCTCTTGTCCGCTCCGTGTCCGCTGCGCCCCATCCTGCCGAGCGCGTTGACCGGCTGCGAGGTCAGGTTCACCTAACCTCGCGCCGCAAACTCTCTCGACATCAAGATACACGACATCGAGCCAACTTTCCCGCGATCAGGAAACCTGTGGAAGAACCTCCGCCGCGATCAGGTCGAGGTGGTCGAGGTCCTGCAGATCCATGATCTGCACGTACTGGCGCTGCGATCCGACCGCCGCGAACTGCCCCAGCCGGTCCACGACCTCGGCCGGCGTCCCTGCGATGCTGTTCGCCTTCAGGTCCTCGACGTCGCGGCCGATCGCCTCCGCCCGCTGCTTGACCTCGGCGTCGTCCTTGCCGACGACCACGGTGTGCGCGGTGGACAGCGCGAGCGTCTTCGGGTCACGTCCCTGCGCGACGCAGGCGGCCTGCACCCGCTGGAAGAGCGTCTCGGTGACGTCGACACCGCGGAACCCGGCGTTGAACTCGGCGGCGTACTTCGCCGCCAGCTCCGGCGTCCGCTTCTTGCCCGCGCCGCCGACGATGATCGGCGGGTGCGGCTGCTGCACCGGCTTCGGCAGCGCCGGCGAGTCGCTGATCCGGTAGTGCTCGCCCTGGAAGTCGTACGTCTCCCCCACGGGCGTGTCCCACAGGCCGGTGATCAGCTCGAGCTGCTCGGACAGGATGTCGAAGCGGCCGGGGGTGTCGGGAAAGTCGAGGCCGTACGCCTTGTGCTCGGCCTCGTACCAGCCGGCGCCCAGGCCGAGCTCCGCGCGGCCGCCGCTCATCTGGTCGACCTGCGCGACCGAGATCGCGAGCACGCCGGGGTTGCGGAACGTAGCCGAGCTGACCAGCGTGCCGAGCTTGATCCGCTGCGTCTCGCGGGCCAGCCCGGCCAGCGTGATCCACGAGTCGGTCGGGCCCGGGAGGCCGTCGTTGTCGCCCATGACGAGGTAGTGGTCGGAGCGGAAGAACGCGTCGAAGCCGTTCTCCTCGGTCTTGCGGGCGACCGCGAGAAGGTCGTCGTACGAGGCGCCCTGCTGAGGTTCGGTGAAGATCCTGAGAAGCATGGCGCCCACGCTATCTCGCGCTGGTGTACAGCTTCTCCAGGTACGACGGCTGCCACTCGGGACCGCGGTCGTACAACCGGCGGACCAGCCCGTCGACGTCGAGCCGCTCCTCCACCGGGTTGTCCCACCAGTCGGGCACCTGGTCGTACCAGCGGTCGATCCGCAGCGTCCGGCCGGCCGCGTCGATCCGCGCGAACAGCCACCCGCCCAGCTCGCTGCGCGCCTCCGTCAGCCACAGGTCGCCGAGCAGGCCGCTGAGCTTGTCCGCCGCGAACTCCGGGTCGTCGACCTCCGGCGGCTCCAGGTCGAACCGGTACGACGGCGCGCCCGGATCGAGCACCTGCACCTGGATCGTGAACCCCGACGGCACGATGGCCGTCCGCGCCCGGCACCACTCGTGCAACGCCTGCACCGCCTCCGACTCCTCCGGCCGCGGCCGCGGGCGCTCCACCTCGGCCCGCATCGCTTCCTCGATCGAACCGGCCACAGGCACCACCCGCGGCCCGCCACCCCCGATCAACCCAAGCCCGGGCACCACCATCGCGACCGCGTCCAGGCGATCCGTGGTGGCATCGTCCGGCGCGTCATCGAAACTGACCGCAGGAATCACACCGGTCGGCTCGTCGTCGTCGACGACGGGCATGCTCCCCGTAGGCGTGTCGTCGTCCAACTCCGCCGCGTCCCAACCACCCGCACGCCGAGCATCCGCAGATTGCTCCGCGCCGGCCTCGGTCCAGTACCGCGAATCCCCGGGCTGACCGCGCCGTCCGTCGCCATCCGGTTGCGCCATCGAGTCCTGGCCGGCGTGCGGTCCACCCCAGGACTGCGCCTCCGGACCGGGGCTCTGCTCCAGGCCGGCGTGCGGTCCTGCCCAGGACTGCGAGGCCTGGCCGCGAGCAACGTAGGGCTCAGGCTCGGGTTGCGGTTCTGGCTCGGGTTGCGGTTCTGGCTCGGGTTGAGGCTCCGGCTCGGGCTCCGGCATGGGGTCCGGCTCGGGCTCTGGGTACGGCTGGGGGAACGGCTGCGGCTCCGGCTCGGGCAGGGGCTCCGGTCCGGGTTCGGGCTCCGGGTCCGGGATCGGCGTCGGCTCGGGAGCCGGGCCGGGCGTCGGCTCCGGGCCCGGGATCGGCTCGGGCGTCGGGGTCGGGTACGGCTGGGGGCCGGGGCCTGGGGTGGGCTCGGGTGTCGGGCCTGGGTACGGCCGGGGGGTTGGCTCGGGTGCCGGGCCTGGTTCTGGCGCGGGTGGGGTGGGCTGTGGCCAAGGAGCGGGGTGTGGTTCGGGCTGGGGCCACGGTTCGGGGTGTGGTTGCGGCCAGGGCTGAGGATGAGGCTCTACCTGACCTTCAACCTCCGCCGCACGAGCCCGCGCGAAGACCTCGTCCTCGCCGTCGAACTCCTCGTACCGCTCATCACCCCCCGCCACGTCACCCGGCACATCGACGATCCGCAGACCATCAGCCCGCACGTCGCCTGTCCAGACCCCCTCACCGACAGACCCAGACCTCCGTACGCCGCCAGCCTGCGCATCCTCGCCCGGCTCGTCACCGGCCGACGCCCGTACGCCGGAAGCCCTCGCTGCCTCACCCGGTACATCGTCGGTCGGCGCAGACGCTCGTACGTCCGAGGTCCGCACAGGCTCGCCCGTCGGCGGGTGCGGCTGTACGTCGGAAGCCGGGCTGAGCTCCATCGGTACGTCGGAAGTCCGGGCTCCCCGGCCCGGCAGCTCGCCGGTCGGAGCGAAGGCTCGTACGTCGGAGGCCGGCGCGGGCTCAGCCGGTACGTGAGAAGTCGGCTCGGATGCCTCGCCCAGCGGCGTACGTGCGCGTGCGTCGGCGGCCCGTGCATCGGGCGCATACCTCCGTACGTCGGCTGCGGGCGGGGCTGTCTGCGGTACGGCGGTGGTTGACGCCTGCACCTCGGAGGCTGGTGCGGGTGAGCTTGGGTCCGCGCCGTCGAGGATTGCGGGGATCTCGGCGGTCTGGTCGTCCGCGTCTGCGAGGTCCGAATGGTCTGGCGTCGGGTCGGGGTCGGTGTGTGCGACCGGGGCGAAGGGAGACGGGCCGGTGAAGGAGGCCAACTCCTCCTCGTCGGCCGCCGCCTCGACGTACGGCCGGTCTGCATCCTCGCGAACGTCAGCGGTGCCGTCCGCCCGCCCAGCGTGGTCGCCGGCAGGACCGGCCTGGTCGTGCGCCAGCCCAGCGTGGTCGCGGGTCGCACCGGCGTGGTCGCGGGCAGGGCCAGCGTTGTCGTGGGCCGGCCCAGCGTGGTCGCGGGCCGGACCGGCGGGGTCGCGGGCAAGGCCAGTGGGGGCGTGGGGCGGACCCGCGGGGTCGTGGGTCGGACCGGTCTGGTCGCGGGCAGGGCCGGCGTGGTCGTGGGTCGGACCGGCGGGGGTGTGGGCAGGACCGGCGGGGGTGTGGGTGGCGGCTTCGTGTGGCTGGGGGTTGTGGGCCGCGGTCTCTTGGGGCGGGGTGGTGTCGTGGGCGCGGTCGACCGCCGCCGACTCGTCTGCGGGGAGGTCGAGGACTGCTTCGATCTCGGCGGTGGGTGCGTCGTCGTCCTCGAGGTCTGCGTTCGGGGCGAACGGTGAACCGGCAGGCGCCGCGTCCGGTGCCTGGCCGGCGGTGAAGGGCGAACCTGCCGCGCCCGGCGCGAACGGCGAGTCGGAACGAGCGACTTCCCGAGCATCCCGCGTGAACGGCAACTCGGGTACGGCGCCCTCCCGATCGTCCCGCGCGTATGGCGCGGCTTCCCGGCCGTCCCGAGCCAACGGCGAGTCGGGACGGGCGGGCTCCCGGGCACCCTGCGCGAACGGCGGGTCGGGGTGTGCGCCCTCCCGAGCATCCTGCGCGAACGGCGAGTCCGGACGGGCTACCTCGCGAGCATCCCGCGCGAACGGCGAGTCGGGACGGGCAGGCTCCTGGGCATTCCGCGCGAAGGGCGAGTCCGGGCGGGCTGCCTCGCGAGCATCCTGCGCGAAGGGGGAGTCGGGGTGGGCTGGTGGCGCGGGTGGGGTGTTGGTCGGGTCGGTCGTGGGGGCTTCTACCCATTGGCCGTTGACCCAGCCGGGGCCGGTCCATGGGGGCTCGGCTTCGGGGAAGGGGGTGTATTCGCTGGTTGCGTCCTGGTCGGACCAGGACTGTTGTTCGGCGGTTTCGAAGTCCTGGTCCGCGGGAGCGGCCGCGGCGGGGGCGTCGGCGAAGAGGCTGTTGTAGAAGTCGTCGCCTTCGTACATCCCGCCGCCGACGCGCGGCGGCTCGGAGGACGGGAGGTTCGGGTTGTAGGCCGGTGTCGGAAGACCCGGACCGGACACGTTCTCGGGGAGGTATGTGCCGGGCGCAGCGAGATCAGCCTCGGGCCGTTCGTACTCAGGCTCCTCGGCGGTCTTCCGGCGCCGCAGCCAGCCCTGCTTCCGAGATCCGCCGGTGTCGTCGGGCTCGCCGGGTGACAGCGGCGGCGGGTCGGCGATCGGCTGGCCGGTGAAGGGGCTGATGCCGGGCGGGACGACGTACGACTCCTCGTCGTCGGCCTGCGGGTTGTCTCCGATCACGGCATCTTCAACGACGGACACCTCGGCCGTGTCAGGGTCCGCGGCGAAACTTGCCGGTTCTGCAACGTTGCGGGTGAAGTCCTCCGCGGCGACGACGCCGGCGGGCAGGTCGGGCTGCACCGGGGACCGCGGGTCGATGGCGAAATGGCCGAAGTACGCCGCGAGGGCCGGCGCCGAGATCCCGGGGCCGGCCGCGGCCCGGATCAGCTCCACGCCCTGCGGGCGGAGCTCGTCGAGGCCGCCTAGGTAGTCGCACCACTCCGCGACCCACTCGGCCATCACGTCGGCGGTGGCCTCGTCCGAGGTGATCCATTGCCCGATCGGCGCGAACCCGTCCTCGACCGGTTGCCACGGATCGCCGGGGTACGACGCGCGCGCCCAGCTCCCGTTGAACGCGCCGTACACGAAGCCGAGCTCGCCGGCGGTCTGCCGCTGCCGCACCTCGGGCTGCCCGATCCAGTCGGGAGATCCGGCCAGCAGGTCCTCGCCCGCGGTCTGGCTGTGCTGCGTGTGGAAGCCCCACAGCACCGCCCGCCCGTCCTCGAGCCGCACCATCCGCAGCACGGACGCGGTCTCGTCCTGATGGTGGTACCCGTCGGCGTCCGCATACCACCGGCGGTCGAAGCCCGTGGCATGGGCGACCGCGGCGAGTGCGGTCCAGCGGGCGCGCAACTCCTCCGGGTCGTCCAGGTCAACGAGCGGCATCAGGTCTCCAAGCGCATGTGGAATCCAGGCCCAGACGCTACCCGAGCCCTCCCGGACTGACCACTTCACTGTCCACAGGCTCGAGAATGGCGACGCACTCGATGTGGTGGGTCATGCCGAACAGGTCGAAGGCGCGCAGCGACGCGATCCCGTACCCGAGCCGCCCGAACGTCTTCAGGTCCCGGGCCAGCGCCGCGGGATCGCACGCGACATAGGCCACCCGGCGCGGACCGAGCGCCGCGATCCGCCGTACGACGTCCTTCCCGGCGCCGGTGCGCGGCGGGTCCAGGACGACGAGGTCCACGTGTTCCAGGCCCTGACCGGCGGCGGCGTTCAGCACCCGGTCGACGTCGCCGTTCTCCAGCGTCACGCCGTCCAGGTCGTGCAGGTTCCGCCGGGCGTTCCGTACGGCGTCCTTGTCGCCCTCGATCGCGAGCACCGGGCATCCCGCCTCGGCCAGGAAGGCCGCGAACAGCCCGGCACCCGAGTACAGGTCCAGCGCGGTCTCTCCGGCGACAGGCTCCAGCCCGCTCAGTACGGCGTCCAGCAGCATCTCCGGCGCCGCAGGATGGACCTGCCAGAACCCACCGGCCTCCACCAGGAACCGCCGGTCGCGTACAACCTCAACGAGCCGCTCCCCCGGGTCCTTGTCGGTCTGTACGGCGGTCTTGCCCTCCGACGACACCACGGCCTGCACAGACGTCACGCCCGGCCACCGTGAGCCAAGGACGTCCGGGGTCCCCGGATGCGCGATCAGGCATCGGTCGATGGGCACCAGGTCGTGGGAGCGGTGTGCGTACATGCCAGGCCGGCCGTCCACCACGGCGTACCGCATCCGGGTCCGCCAGCCGAGCCCGTCGTCGCCCGGGGACTCCATCACGATGGTCCGCTCGATCCCGCCGATCCGGCGGAGGGTGTCCGACACGACCGTAGCCTTCAGCCGCCGCTGCTCGACGATGTTGGCGTGCTGGAAGTCGCAGCCGCCGCAGCGCCCCGGCCCGGCATACGGGCACGGCGGCTCGATCCGCTGTGGGGACGGCGTGAGCACCTGGACCGCGTCGGCCCGCAGGTACTTCGCCGTCTGCTCTGTGATCCGGGCGTGCACCAGCTCCCCCGGCAGCGCGTGCCGGACGAAGACCACCTGCCCCTCGTGCCGGGCGACGCAGTGTCCCCCGTGCGCGACTGGCCCTACCTCCAGCTCGACTACCGCCCCGACCAGACTGTCCTCGTCCGTCATGAGCTACCGCCCCATGACCCGCCGAGCGGCCGCGAGGCATTCAATACAGTCACCGATCTCCTGACGTCTTTCGGGCCCCGCGCCGTACCTGGCCGGCTACCCGTTCCACCCGGTCCTGCCGCTCCTCGGCCCCCTGCGACGAGAGCAACTGATAAGGAACGGACGTAACCATGACACCAGGTGTGAACAAGAGCCGCCCCTTGAGCCGCAGTGCGCTCTGGTTGTGCAGGATGTGCTCCCACCAGTGCCCAACGACATACTCCGGGATGTAGACCATCACCACGTCGCGCGGCGACTGCCGCCGGATGTCGCGCACGTACTGCAGGATCGGCCGGGTGATCTCCCGGTACGGCGAGGCGAGCCGCTTGAGCGGGATCGGGATGCCGCGGGCCTCCCACTCGGCCTGCAGCGCGTCCGCCTCGTCCCGGTCGACGTCGACGGTGACTGCCTCGAGCTGGTACGGGCGGGCCGCCTTGGCGAAGGCCAGGGCCCGCAGGGTCGGCTTGTGCAGCTTGGAGACCAGGACGATCGAGTGCACCCGCGACGGCAGCATCAACGGCTCGTCGCCCTCGGCGGCCATCTGCTTGCGGACGGTGTCGTAGTGCCGGTGGATGCCCTTCATCAGCACGAACAGCACCGCCATCGCGATGATCGCGATGTACGCGCCGAGCAGGAACTTCGTGATCAGCACGATGATCAGCACGATGCCGGTCAGCGTCAGGCCGATCGCGTTGATCACCCGGGACCGCTTCATCCGGGCCCGCTTGACCGGGTCCTCCTCGGTGCGCAGCAGCCGGGTCCAGTGCCGGACCATGCCGGTCTGGCTGACCGTGAAGGACACGAACACACCGACGATGTACAGCTGGATCAGCCGGGTGACCTCGGCGTTGAAGGCAACGATCAGCACGATCGCGAAACCCGCCAGGATGATGATGCCGTTGCTGAACGCGAGCCGGTCGCCGCGGGTGTGCAGCTGGCGCGGCAGGTAGCCGTCGCGGGCGAGGATCGAGCCCAGCACCGGGAAGCCGTTGAAGGCGGTGTTCGCGGCGAGCACCAGGATCACGCCGGTGGCGGCGGCGACCAGGTAGAAGCCGGGCGAGAAGTGGTCGAAGATACCCTTCGCCAGCTGGCCGATCACCGGGTCCTGGTGGTACCCCTCGCCGACCGGCTCACCGTCGCGCAACAGCTGGGTGGCCGGGTCCTCGGCGAACCGCACTTTCATCACGTTGGCCAGCGCGACCACGCTGACCACCATCGCGATCGAGATCGACCCGAGCAGGGCCAGCGTGGTCGCCGCGTTCCGGCTCTTCGGCTTCTTGAAGGCCGGTACGCCGTTGCTGATCGCCTCGACACCGGTCAGCGCCGCACACCCGGACGAGAACGCCCGGAGGATCAGGAACGCCATCGCCAGACCGCTGGCGCCGTGCGCGAACTGGTCCTCGGCGGCGATGTCGAGCGTCGAACTGCTGGCGTCGGGCAGGGTGCCGAACAGCAGCCGGCCGAAGCCCCAGGCGGCCATCCCGAGAATCGTGAACATGAAGATGTACGTCGGGATCGCGAACGCAGCCCCCGACTCGCGGACCCCGCGCAGGTTCATCGTGGTGAGGAACAGCACCGCGATCACGGCCGCGGTCGCCTGGTGCCCCTCGAGCCCCGGGATCGCCGAGGCGGCGTACTGCGCGGCCGACGAGATCGACACCGCGACGGTCAGGACGTAGTCCACCATCAGGGCGCTCGCGACCGTCAGTCCCGCGGTCGGCCCGAGGTTCACGTTGGCGACCTCGTAGTCACCGCCGCCGGACGGGTAGGCGTGCACGTTCTGCCGGTAGGACAGCACCACGACCACCAGCACCACCGCGACGGCCAGCGAGATCTTCCAGGAGATCGTCAGCGCGGCCAGGCCGGCGATCGACAGGGTCAGGAAGATCTCGTCGGGCGCGTACGCGACCGACGACAGCGCGTCGCTCGCGAAAACGGGCAGGGCGATGCGCTTCGGCAGCAGGGTCTCGCCCAGCTGGGTGCTGCGCAGTTTGCGACCGAGCAGCAGCCGTTTGCCGATATCGCCTAGAGCGGGAGTCACACCGGTGATGTTAGAGGGGGTCGCGGTCCGTAGAGTCATAGGGCGGCAGAGGGTGGCCGGTCCGTGATGTCAGCCGAGGGCCCGGTCCGGTGTAGCGTCTATCCCTGCCGAACGAGCCAGTAGGCCCCTGAAGGGGCGAGGAGTGATCAGGCAGTGCACGTCGTCATCATGGGCTGCGGCCGCGTCGGGTCGACGCTCGCGCGCGGCCTGGAGAAGCGGAGCCACACGGTCGCGATCATCGACCAGTCGGCCGACGCGTTCCGCCGGCTGAGCCCCAACTTCACCGGCCGGACGATCGTCGGCATGGGTTTCGACCGGGAGATCCTGATCGAGGCCGGGATCGAGGACGCCGAGGCGTTCGCGGCGGTCTCGAACGGTGACAACTCGAACATCCTCGCCGCCCGGGTGGCCCGCGAGACGTTCGGGATCGGCAACGTGGTGGCCCGCATCTACGACCCGGGCCGCGCCGAGGTCTACCAGCGGCTCGGCATCCCCACGGTCGGCACGGTCCGCTGGACCGTCGACCAGATGATGCGCCGGCTGCTGCCCGAGGGCTCCGAGCCGGAGTGGCGGGACCCGTCCGGGACGGTCCGGCTGGCCGAGGTCCACGTGCACGCGGACTGGATCGGCCGCGCCGCGTTCGACATCGAGAAGGCCACCGGCGCCCGGGTCGCGTTCCTGACCCGGCTCGGCGAGGGACTCCTGCCCCGGGCCGACACGGTCATCCAGGAGGGTGATCTGGTCCACGTGGTGTTGCTCGAGCGGGACGCCGCCGCGATCGAGTCCCAACTCGGCACCAAGCCTGAGGAGCTGTGATGCGGGTAGCCATCGCCGGCGCCGGCAACGTCGGTCGTTCGATCGCCGGCGAACTGCTGGAGAACGGTCACGAGGTGCTGCTGATCGACAAGGACCCGCGCGCGATCAAGGCCGAGTCCGTACCGCGCGCCGAGTGGCTGCTCGCCGACGCCTGTGAACTGTCGTCGCTCGAGGAGGCCGCGCTCCAGCGCTGCCAGGTGGCGATCGCCAGCACGGGTGACGACAAGGTCAACCTCGTTGTCTCGCTGCTCGCCAAGACCGAGTTCGGCGTCCCGCGGACCGTTGCCCGGGTCAACCACCCGCGCAACGAGTGGATGTTCAACGAGGCCTGGGGCGTGGACGTGTCGGTGTCCACGCCGCGGATCATGTCCGCGCTGGTCGAGGAGGCCGTGTCGGTCGGCGACCTGGTCCGGCTGTTCACCTTCCGCCAGGGCGACGCGAACCTGGTCGAGCTCACCCTGCCCGAGGACTCCCCGATGATCGGTCAGCGGGTCGGCGACGTCGACTGGCCGCTCGACACGGCGCTGGTCGTGATCCTGCGCGAGGGCCGCGTGCTGCGTCCGGACCCCGAAGGCACGCTCGAGCTCAACGACGAGCTTCTCTTCGTCGCCGCCGACGAGACCGAGGAACAGCTCGAGGCGATGCTCTCCCCGCACCACCACCACAAGGCGGAGTAGCCCCCCAAGTAGTCCCCCCGAACGGGAGCCGGACCAGGGCCCGGCTCCCGTCACAGGTCAGCGCAACCCGAAGGCTCGCACGATCTCCTGGTCGACGGTACGGCCTGCCCCGTCGTCGGCCCGCGTCCGCAGTGTCACGAACTGCGCGGACCGAGGCGCGTCCAGCCGGATGCTCCAACTGGCCGCGGTACGACGTACCTCGGCGTGCCGCCAGGTCTTGCCGTCGTCGTACGACACGTCGACCGTCGGCCTGTGGATACCGAGCGCCGACGACGTCTCGGACCAGCGTGGCGTGACGCCGAGTTCCGCCGTACGGCCCGCCCGGCCGTCGGCGTCCACGTCGACGGCGTAGTGCAGCTGGATCAGCGACTCACTGATCGCCTCATCCGACGTAGCCGAGGTGAACCCCCACTCGGTGCGGGTCGAGGTCGAGAACGGGTTCGGGTAGGTGCCCCGGCTGTTCTCGGCGACCAGCCGGTACGGCAGCCGGTCAGGGCTCAGGCCGGTCGCGGTCAGCTGGTCCCGCTGCTCCTGCTTCACCAGCTGGTCGCCTTGGTACAGGCTGAGCTGCTGGGTGAGGTCCCAGTTGCCCTGCGCGGTACCGATGACCGGCCCGGTGCCCCAGCCGGGCGACACAGCGGTCAGCTGGTCACCGCTCCGGACCGGCGAGTATCCCTTCGCCAGCCACGGTCGCTGGATCGGCCCGAACCACTGGATCGGCGTCCGGCTCCCGGCCCGGTAACTCGTCCAGCCCGGCTCGACCTGCTGGATCTCGCGCAGGATCTGGGCACTGGCCTGGTACTGCACCCCGGCGGTCACCCAGTCGGTCCGCGTCCCGGCAACCGGCATCCCCCAGCTGTTCATACTCGATTCCCAGTCTCCGTTCCACACGTCGTACCGGTTCTCGACACCGTCGCCCGGGCGGAAGTTGCGGTAGGCAACGTCGAGGCGGGCGAGATCCCGCGGACCCGGCCGGTACGTCGGGTCGGCCGGGACGTGATCGGCGAAGTGCGACAGGTCGTACTGGTAGGCCGTCACCGGATTGGAGTCGGCGGTGAGTGTGTGCTGCCGGCCCTGCTGCAGTGCGGTGATCAGGCGCTCACCCTCGTCCCGGGTCAGCGTCGCGATCGTGAGCGGCGGCGGCGCCGGCGCCCAGATCGAGTCCACCCACGGGTCGAGCTTCCCGACCCCATCGTTCACCACCACGAGCAGCTTCGCCCCGGCCTCGGCCGCTGCCGCAGCCTGGTCCTGCACCGACACGGCGTCACTGCGCCGGACCACCACGGCCTTGCCCCGGCGGTCCACGCCGCGCGCCGCGGCAGCGGACCCGTCTCCCGCGTACACGGCCTCCAGGTCCTGGCGGCCCTTCGGCAGCGGCGTCGCCGCCCGCCGGACGCGCACGTCGTCGTACGAGCCGAGTGTGAGCGCGGGCTGTTCGAGCCGCCAGCGCGCGCCGGCCACGAACGCGCCGTCGGTCACCTTCTGCGTCGGCAGTACCCACGCGCTGTCGTAGCTCGGGTCCGGCCAGCGCGAGGAGCCGACCGAGAAGTCCCGGCCGAAGTCGCGGTACGTGTTGACCCGCACCTCGCCGAGCGTGGTGGCCTGGGGGGCCGTGCTCTTCAACTGGCGAGCCTGGCGCGCGTCGTACGTCGCCGTCCGGTCCTGGTCGAGGTGGATGTCGACCAGGCTGAGAACGGCGAGGCCCTTGCTGCTCGGCCCATGTGTACCTTCGACGTCAGCGGTCAGCCAGGTCGTGTAGTCGCCAGCCGGGAGCCGCAACTGCACACCCTCCTCGCCGACCGTGAACTGGCCGTAGCTGCCGCGCCCGATCAGGATCGCGTCACCGGCCAGCGGCCGCCCGGACCGGTCCTTGGCATTCAGCGTGAGTACATGGCGCTCGCCCTCCCCGCCGATCCCGATCAGCGTCCCGAGCTGGCGGTGATTCGCGGCGTCGACCGCGACGAGCCGGCCGGACAGCTGCTTGTCGACCGGTAGCAGGTCGACCGCGGCGGTGAGCGTCACACTCGCCGTACCGTGCGCCGGCACGGTGACCGCCGACGCCGAAAGCGTGAACAGGCCCGCCGGAGCCTCGTCGACCTGGGTCGAGAGCTCGAGAGTGGCGTCGGTGTCACCACCGTTCGTGTAGGTGATCTCCTTGACCACCTTCTCCCCCGCCGGCACCGGCCAGGTGTGATAGCCGGAGTACGCCGAGGCCGTCGCGGAGAGCGGTGACTTGCTGGTCGCTGCGATGTCGAGCCGACCGTTGCCGGCCTTGTACGGCAGGTACTGCGGCGTGGGCTTGGCGTTGCTCACCAGAGCGTCCTTCAGTTGCTGGCCCGACCAGTCCGGGTGTTGCGCAGCGAGCAGGGCCGCCGCGCCGGCGACGTGTGGCGTCGCCATCGACGTACCGCTGAGCTCCTGGTAGTACCCGGAGCCTTCGGCGGCGTACTGCGAGCGGGCCGCCAGGATTGCGACCCCGGGCGCGGTGATCTCGGGCTTCAGCCCGCCGTCACCGAGACGCGGTCCCCAACTGGAGAAGTCGGCCAGGTCGTCGGCGCCGTCAACCGCACCGACGGTCAGCACGGCGTCCGCGGCCCCCGGCGATCCGACGGTGTAGAACCCGGGTCCGGCGTTGCCGGCGGCCACGGTGAAGAGGGCCCCGGTCTCGACCGAGAGCGTGTTCAGTGCCTGACTCATGGGGTCGGTGCCGTCCGTGGGACTGCCGCCCAGGCTCATGCTGATCACCTTGGCGTGCTGGTCGCGGGCGGCCCATTCCATGCCCGCGATGATCCAGGACTCCTGGCCGCCGCCCTCGTTGTTCAGCACCTTGCCGACGTGCAGCCGGGCGCCGGGCGCGACGCCCCGCTCCACACCGCCGGAGGCGTCGCCGGTGCCGGCGATCGTCGAGGCGACGTGCGTACCGTGCCCCTGCCGGTCGGTGACGTCCTCGCCGGGGACGAAGCTGGCCGACGCGGTGATCCGGTCGTCCAGGTCGGGGTGCTCCAGATCGACCCCGGTGTCCAGGACCGCGACGTCGACGCCCTGGCCGGTGTTGCCGCCCTGCCACACCTCGGGCGCGCCGATCTGCGCGGTGCTGTCGGCCAGGTCGGCCTTGACCTTGCCGTCCAGCCAGACCTTGGCGATGCCGCCGGACAGCGCCGGTGTCTGCGACCGCGCGGTGGAGCCCGCGGTCAGCGAGTGCCAGAAGCCGGCCGTTCCGTCGGTGACCACCGCGGCGCCGTGGATGCTGTCCAGCGTGCGCTGGCGGCGGGCACCGGCCGGCACCTGCTGGGTCCGCGAACGCGCCGCGGCGTCGGTGTAGGTGACGATCAACGGCACCTGGTCGCCGTACCCGTCCGCCACCAGCCTGGTGACGTTGAACAGGTCGTTGTCGAGGAGCTTCGCGGCCAGGTAGCGGCCGGCCGAGCGCGGATAGACGTAGGTGTCGCCGCCGTCGACGTGTACGTCGTTGTCCGCGAGCCGGCCGTCTGGGCCGGTGACGGTCACGTTCTGCTTGCCGTCTGCTCCGACGGACAGCGTTACCTTGTCACCGGTGACCAGGGTGACGCTTCCCGCGACCGGCTTGGCAGCCGGCGCGATCTTGGAAGGCGTTGAAGGGGTGGTGCCGGGTTGGGCAGCGGCGGCGGGGCCGCCGGTCAAGGTCGCGGCCAGGACGACAACTGCCATACAGGCAGCTGCCGGCCCGGACCCACGGCCAAGGCGTGGTGTCACGAGTGCCTCACAGGATTCGTGCGAACAAAGTCGCGAAATCGTAGGCACCCGGACGCGGAGCGTTCAGCGGATAACTGTGGCCTGTTCTCGCCACGTCATCCTTGTGACACCGCGGCTACTTCTTGTTGCCCCGCAGCAGGTGGGTGATGCTGTCGCGGGCCTCGGCCCACTTCTCGGCGGGCATGGAACCGCGAAGGACGGCGTAGGCGAGCCAGATCGCCAGCGCATAGAAGGGCAGCCCCAGGCCGATCTTCGCGATGCCGAGCGCGTTCAGGCTGCCGGTGAAGTACAGCGGGACCTGGACGATCAGGCGGATCGCGAACAGGCCGACGAAGACCAGGGTGGCGCGGGAGAAGCCTTTGAGCAGGTCAGGATCGCGGCGCCAGGCAGTGCCGGTCTGGGTGATCACGCCGTACAGGACGCCGAACAGGGGCCAGCGGATCAGGACCGTGATCAGGTACAGCAGGCCGTAGCCGAGGTTGGTGAGCAGGCCGGGGACGTAGAAGTCCTTGGCGTTGCCGGTGCGGTTCGCGACCCAGGCCGAGATCAGTACGCCGATGAAGCCGCCGAACACGTTCCGCAAGGCTTGCCGGCGGATCAGCCGCACCACCGCGAGCACCGCGGCCAGTCCGACCGCGATGATCAGCGAGAGCTGCAGCTTGTGATCGGTGACGGCGTACGCGACCAGGAACGCGATCCACGGCAGGCCGATGTCGAGCAGCGCGCCCCAGCCGCCGAGCGCGTGGAAGAAGTCCTTGTCGGTGGACTTCGGCGGCTGCTCCTCGTGCGCGGCCTGGGTGGCGGCCGCCTCGACCTCGGGCTGCAGGATCTCGAGCAGCTTCTCCTGCAGATCTTCCTCGACCTGGTCCCGGCGGGACGTCGGCTCAGCCATGAGCAGCCTGGGGACGCAGCTCGTACCGCGGGTTGAACATCACCCGGTCGCCGTCGACGACGCCGATCCGGCCGGAGGCGATCAGCTCCGAGCCGGCGTGGATGCCGCCGATCTTGCGGCGGCCGAGCCAGATCAGCTTGACCGTGCCGGTGCCGTCGTACAACTCACCCTCCAGTGCAGGTACGCCGCCGCGCGGGCTGAACGTGATGGTGCGCAGCGTGCCGTACAGCGTGACCAGTTCGCGGTCGTGGCAGCCGGTGATGGACCGCGCGCCGCAGTCCTGCGCGAAGTCCTGGAGGACCTCCGCATCCTGCTGGTCACGGTCTCCGGCCAGCCCACGGAACGCACGCTTCCACAGCCCCGCGGGTTTGTTGCTACCCATGTCGTCGAGTGTAGTCCGCTCAGGCCTCTTCGGGCGCGTTCGGTTCGGCGCCCGGCGGCAGCTGCAGCGGCAGCGACTCGCGGACCGCCATCGGCTCGTTCCCGCGGACCACGACGACGTTGCGCAGCGTCGCCTCCATCGGCTCGGCGGCGTCCGGCTCGACGGCGGCGCGGCCGAGCACCGTGCCGCGGAGCAGCCAGCGCGGGCCGTCCACACCGATCACCCGGGAGGTCTGGCTGAACACCTGTCCCTCCGGGTCCTCGACCGGGACGACCAGCACCAGCTCGGTGCCGAACGGGCCGTCGGTCTCGGTCGCCGTACCACCCATCCGGGCGGCCTCGGCGGCGATCTCCTGGCGGACCTCGTTCCAGATGCCGGTGGTCTTCGGCGCCGCGAACGCGCGCAGTTCCAGGGCAGAGTCGTCGAGCATCAGCAGCACCGCCTGGACGACGCCGCTCTGCTCGTCCACCTGCAGGCCGAGCTCCATACCGGGCCTGCCGGTGACGACCAGCGCGCCCAGGTCGATCCGGTCCTCCGCCTCCAACTCGGCGGCGTCGACCTCACTCGAGTCGTACGGGCCCTCGGCGCGGACGTCCGCCGCACCGGCCTCCTCGAGGGTCTCGCTCGTCTCGGGCTCGTCGTTCTTGCCCTTGCGGCGGAAGATCACAGCTGTTGCCTACTTCCTTGGTTGATTGCGGCCGCCGTAGTTTCGCGCATCCGACAGGTCAACGGATGCACCTGCTCAGCGTGTCACATCGCCGAAACCGCCGGTCGACCCGTGTCCCCCGTCACCCCGTGCGGAGCCGGGCAGCGCGGTCACCTCGACGAAGCGGGCCTTCTCCACCTGCTGGACGACGAGCTGCGCGATCCGGTCGCCGCGGCGGATCGTCACCTCGGCGTGCGGGTCGAGGTTGATCAGGTTGATCTTGATCTCACCCCGGTACCCGGCGTCGACGGTGCCGGGGGCGTTCACGATCGAGACGCCGTGCTTCGCGGCCAGCCCGGAACGCGGGTGCACGAACGCGGCATACCCGTCCTGCAGGGCGATGGCGATCCCGGTGCCGACCAGGCCGCGCTCACCCGGCTTCAGGGTGAGGTCGGCGGCCGCCACCAGGTCCGCGCCGGCGTCGCCGGGATGCGCGTACGACGGGAGCGGGAGGTCGGGGTCGAGTCGCTGGATGAGTACCTCGGTCACGAGAGGCGACCCTATCGAGCGCGCCGGACGGTCCACGTGCCAGGCTGGTCCTGTGGGCGTGGAACAAAGCAAGTATCGCGAGAGTCTGCGGGTGCCGGTGTCGTGGTGGATCATCGCCGCCGCCGCTGTCATCACGCTGTTCGTCATCGTCGCCGTGCCGGTCGGGACGATCGCCGGCGCGGTCGTCGGCGGGCTCGCCGCGGTCCTGCTGCTGGCGCTGTTCCTGCGGTACGGCGGCGCGCGGGTCGAGGTCGACGACAAGCGGTTCAGGGCCGGCCGCGCCGAGATCGACCGCGCGTACCTGGGCGAGGTCGAGGCGCTGACCGGCGACGACGCCCGGCACGCGTTCGGGCGGGACTGCGACCCGCAGGCGTTCCTCGTCCTGCGCAGCTACCTTCGCGGGGCCGTCCGGGTGCAGATCACCGATCCGGCCGACCCGGCGCCGTACTGGGTGGTCGCCACCCGCCACCCCGACCGATTGGCTGCCGCCCTGAGCGGGCACAGCGTGGGAAGATCCTGACGTCAGCAGTCGTCCTAGGAGGGTGCAGTGGTCGGAGCGAAGATCGGCTGGAAGCTGGTGCAGGCCGCCTTCACGATCGTGGTGGGCCTGGCCGCGAGCAAGGCGGTCAGCACGGCCTGGAAGCTGGGATCGGGCGGGAAGCCGCCCAAGGACGGCCAGGGCGAGTACCTGGAGGTCATGACCTGGGCCGCCGCCAGTGCCGCGGCCGCCGCAGCTGCGAAGCTGTTCGCGGAGCGCCGCGCCGCGGCGTACTACCTGAAGAGCACGGGCCACGCACCGCCCGGGTATGTCCAGGACTCGGTGGCCGGGCGCCTGATCAGAGGTACGGACACCGGGCTGGTCAAGAAAGAGGACTGAGTCCGAACGCACAACAGCGGGACCTCCCACCGGAGTGGGACGGTCCCGCTGTTCGTTGTGCGAAGTAGGGCGCGCTGGTGTCAGGCTGCGCAGTCGCGGCAGATCAGCTGCCCGTTCTTCGTTTCGGCGAGCTGGCTGCGGTGGTGAACCAGGAAGCAGCTCGAACAGGTGAACTCGTCGGCCTGGCGCGGGAGGACCCGGACCGCCAGCTCCTCGTGACTCAGGTCCGCGCCGGGCAGCTCGAAGCTCTCCGCGGCCTCGGCCTCGTCCTCGTCGACCTTGCCGGAGTTCTTGTCGTGACGGCGTGTCTTGAGCTCCTCGATCGACTCTTCGGAAGCATCCTCGTCCGTCTTGCGCGGGGCGTCGTAATCAGTCGCCATGGTGTTTCCCTGCCCTCTTCGTACCCGTGGTGTTGCCTGCTGAGCCCTTGAACGGGTAAAGCGGCCGAGAAATTCCGCGTCGGAGCACCGCGCCGAACTTTCGTCCCCCGAAACCCTTGACAGCCAGGCCGGGACCGGCAAACACCGTTCCCGAGGACGGGATTGTGCCTTATAAAGGTCCGCAATGCACGACTGGGTCCATGGTGTGGCCCGCGTGTCGCCACAAATGTCAGGACCGAACAGCAGAATGCTCGTTAGTGCGCACTAGTGCGCAGAAACGAGCACTCTCCGGCAGCTACGCGCGCAACGGGTCGGCTGCGGCGAGTAACGCGTGGAACGGCTCGAACAGCGCCGGCGTGGCCGCGATGGACATCTCCGGCGACACCGGCGCGCCGTTCAGCCCGCCGATCCGGGCCCCGGCCTCGGCCGCGATCAGCGCCCCGGCGCCGTAGTCCCACGGGTTCAGGCCGCGTTCGTACACCACGTCCAGCCGGCCGCAGGCGACGTAGCACAGGTCGATCGCGCCGACCCCGATCCGGCGGATGTCGCGGACCTTGGTGATCAGGTGCTGGATCACCTCGGCCTGCACCTGCCGGCGGGCCGGGTCGTACCCGAAACCGGTCCCGACCAGTGCCTGGCCCAGCTCGGTCGCACCCGACACCTGGATCGGCCGTCCGTCGGCGAACGCCCCGCCGCCCTTCGTCGCCGTGAACACCTCGCCCTTCGGCGCGTCCACGACCACCCCGGCGACGGTCTCCCCGCCGTACTCCACCGCGATCGAGACGGCGTACGTCGGGAGGTCGTAGAGGTAGTTGACGGTGCCGTCGATCGGGTCGACCACCCAGCGCACGCCGCTGGTGCCGACCACGTCGTCGCCCTCCTCGCCGAGGAACGAGTCGTCCGGCCGGGCCTGCAGGATCCGGGCCCGGATCAGTTCCTCGGACTCGCGGTCCACCGCCGTGACCACGTCGGTGACGGTGCTCTTGGTGTCGGCGACGGTGATCGTGCCGCGGCGGCGTTCGACGATCAGGTGCGCCGCCTCCTCCGCCACGTCGACCGCAAGCTTCAACAGCTCATCTGAAGACGTCATACAGCTTCCTTAGCTGGGGTGGGTCGGCGGAGCGGTGGGCAGCAGTCGCGGCGGCAGTCGTCCCAGCCCGGGCCGAGCTCGCCGACGCAGGGCCGGGCCGGCTGCTCGCCGCGCTCGGCCGCCGCCCGCTCGAGCACCAGGTCGCGGAGCATCGTGACGAACCGCTCGTCGGTCCCCGGCGTCGCGGCCCGCGCCATCGGCAGCCGGAGCTTCTCGGCCGTCGCCGCGGCCTCGGTGTCGAGGTCGTAGATGACCTCCATGTGGTCGCTGACGAACCCGATCGGTACGACGGCCACACCGGGCACGCCCTCGGCGGCCAGCGCCTCCAGGTGGTCGTTCACGTCCGGCTCGAGCCACGGCACCTGCGGCGGCCCGGACCGCGAGCAGTAGACGAGGTCGGTCCGCCGGGTCTGCCCGGTGCGGCGCTCGAGCTCCGCGGTGATCGACGCGGCGACGTCCAGGTGCCAGCTGACGTACCCGTCGCCGTCCGGGCCGCTGGTCGCGTTCATCGCGGTCGGGATCGAGTGCGTGACGTACGCGATCGCGGCGCCGTCCGGGAGCGTGCTCAGCGCGTCGGCGGTCGACTCGACGAACGCGCCGACGAAGCCGGGGTGGTTCGCGTAGTGCCGGAGCTTGTCGATCCGCGGCGCGTCCGGGACCTCGCGGGCGGTGTCCTCGAGGTTCTCCCGGTACTGCCGGCAGCCGGAGTACGACGGGTAGGCCGACGTGGCGATCACCACGGCGCGCCGGATGCCGTCGGCGGCCATCTCGCGCATCGTGTCGGTCAGGTACGGCGCCCAGTTGCGGTTGCCCCAGTAGATCGGCAGGTCCAGCCCGATCTCGTCGAACGACGCCCGCAGCGCCTTCAGCAGCGCCCGGTTCTGGTCGTTGATCGGGCTCCGGCCGCCGAACGAGTAGTAGTGCTCACCGACCTCTTTCAGGCGCTCGTCGGGGATCCCGCGGCCGCGGGTCACGTTCTGCAGGAAGGGCAGCACGTCCTCGGGCTTCTCGGGCCCGCCGAAGGAGAGCAACAGCACAGCGTCGTAGGGAGGTGCGGCTGGCGACATATCCCAAGCTTCTCAGACGGCCGGAAGCTAAGCTGCTCCCGGTCTCTTATGCTCAAGCCTTACGTTCACCTCATGCGCCGTCCCGGTGCCGGCGCCTTCTTCGCCGCCGGGATCCTCGGGCGCATGCCGATCTCGATGATCGGCCTCGGCATCGTCATCCTGATCGCCCAGGAGAGCGGTTCGTACGGTCTCGCCGGGGCGGTCTCCGGCGTCGCTGTGATCGCCGGTGCGCTGACCGGTCCGGTCCAGGGACGCCTCGTCGATCGCTTCGGTCAGCGCGGGCTGATCCTGATCGGCTCAGTGACCTGCACCGTCGCTCTGGCCGCATTGCTGGTCGCGGTCCGCGCCGACGCTGCTATCTGGGTGCTCTACGTGCTGTCGTTCATCGCCGGTGGCATGAGGCCGCAGGTCGGCTCGTTCGTCCGGGCCCGCTGGACGCACTTGCTGGGCCGTGGTCGCGCACTGCAGACGGCCTTCGCACTGGAGGCTGTCGGCGACGAGGTGGTGTTCATCGTCGGCCCTGTCCTCGTCACCGCACTGGCGACGCAGGTGAGCCCGTACGCCGCTCTGTCGGCGGCCGGCGTCTTGGGACTGGCTGGTGGTATCTGGCTGGCGTTGCTGCGCGCATCCGATCCGCCCGGCCGTGGCAAGGCGAACGGCCACGAGCAGGCGCCCCTCCCCTGGCTGTCGATCATGCTGCTCAGCTTGATCGGTCTGGGTCTCGGCGCGACTCTCGGCGGCGCCGAGGTGATCACCGTGGCGTTCACCACCGAGAAGGGACAGGCCGGGCTGTCCGGCGTCGTACTCGCGGTCTGGGCGTTCGGCAGTCTCCTGGCCGGGCTCTGGTACGGCTCGGTGCACTGGCGCGCGCCGGTCGAGCGCCGGCTGCTGCTCGGCACGATCGCGCTCGCGATCACGCTGGCGCCGCTCCCCTGGGTCGACAGCATCTGGATGCTCGGTGCGGTGCTCTTCTGCTGCGGCATGACGATCGCTCCGACGATGGTCGCGGTCACTGCGTGTGTCGAGGAGTGGGTGCCGCCGGAGCGACTGACCGAAGCGATCACGTGGACCGTCACCGGCATCCTGCTCGGCGTCGCCCCGGGCAACGCGGCCGCCGGCCACGCGGTCGACGTGTGGGGCCCGTCGGACGCGTACTGGGTCCCGTTCGGCGTCGGCATCGCTTGCGCGCTCGTCGCCGCGGTCTCCATCACCTTCGCCCGCCCGAAGGAACGCTTCGCCCACAATTAGGCTTGCATCTCCAGTTACGGGAGGTGTTTGGGTGGTGGGCATGGACCACTCGATCGGGGCTGCGGCGCGGCTCGCCGGGGTGTCGGTGAAGGCCGTGCGGCACTACTCCGACCTCGGGTTGCTGACGTCCCGGCGGACTGCGGCCGGCCACCGGCGGTACGACGACACAGCCGTCGCCCGGCTGCGGCTGATCCGGACGTTGCGGGCCCTGGACCTGGATCTGCCGACGATCGGCGCCGTGCTGCGGGACGAGCGCTCACTCGCCGACGTCGCCGCCACCCATGCGGAGGCCTTGGCGATCCAGATCCAGACGCTGCGCCGGCAGCACGCCCTGCTCACGGTCCTCGCCCGACATCCCGAACCGAAGGACCTTGACCTCATGACCGAACAGTCCGAGCAGGACCGCCGCGCGCTGATCGCAGACTTCCTCAGCGCGACGCTCCGAGGCGTCGACCAAGCGATCCACCAGAACCTCACCCCGGTGCTGCCCGAGGACGCCGACGCCAGCCAGCTCGCCGCCTGGTCGGAGATCACCAGACTGGTGTCCGACGACGAGTTCCGTACGTCGGTGCGCCGCCTGGCGACCGGCTACCAGGCGCTCGCGAGCCAGCGCACCGACGACCCGCTGCGCGCCGACCCGGCGTACCGCGGGCGGCTGATCGCACTACGCCGCGCCGTGGATCCACGCTGGGAGCGCTATCTCGAGCTCGTTGCCGTCGTCAACGGCTGGGCTGCGCCGTCACGGATTGCGGGGTAGCGGGGCATTCCAGCCGCGGCGGATCGCGACCAGCCGGATCGCGAAGCAGGTGACGGCGGCGGCGATCGGGATCCACAGGGCGTGGTAGTCCAGCGCGGACGCGATGACCACGATGGCAGCGCCCAGGAGCGCCGCGGTGGCGTAGATCTCGGAGCGCAGGACGACCGGGACGCGGCCGCTGAGCACGTCGCGCAGGACTCCGCCGCCGATGCCCGAGAGCACTCCGAGGAGTGCCGCGGAGATCGGCGACAGGCCGAACTCGATCGCCTTCAGTGCCCCGGTCACGCAGAACAGGGCTAGACCGGCCGCGTCGAAGATGTTCACCAGCCGCTCGACACGGCCGATACCCGGGTGCAGGAAGAACGTCAGCAGGCCGGCCGCGATCGGGACGACCAGGTAGCGCCAGTCGCGGAGCGCGGCCGGCGGCGCCTGGCCGATCAGCACGTCCCGGATGAAGCCGCCGCCGAGCCCGGTGACCAGTGCCAGCACCTCGATCCCGAACACGTCCAGCTTCTTGCGTACGCCGACCAGCGCGCCGGTGATCCCGAACACGAAAATCCCGATCAGGTCGAGCACCTGCAGCACCACGGATCCACTCACAGCCCGCACGCTAAACCACGCGCGCCGCCGCTCCCGCGCTTCTAAGGTTTGTGGACATGAGCCGCGCCCCCGACGTCGACTACTCCGCCACCTCGCTGCGCCCGAGCTGGGACTCGCTGCCGCCAGCCCTGCACGAAGCTCTCGCGGTTGCCCTCGGCACGGAGATCACTTCCGTGGCCAAGCCGGTGTCATCGGGTTTCACCGGCGGCTTCGCGGCCCGCGCCACACTGGCGGACGGCCGGCACGTCTTCATCAAGGCGGCCCCGGAGGGAATGCACGCCTACGAGGCCTACCAGCGCGAGGCCGAGGTCGTCCCACAGCTTCCGCCTTCCGTGAGAGCGCCCGCGATCGTCACCACGGCCCACACACCCAACCCGGCCGGCTTCGCCGGGGGCGACGGGCCGCGCTGGTTCGCGGTGGTGTCGGAGTGGGTTGAGGGGCGGATGCCGGGGACGCCTTGGACCGTCGAGGACTTCGGGCGGGTTACTGCTGCTTGTGAGCAGATGGCCGAGGTCTTGCGGCCGAGCCCGCTTAGCGGGCTGAGCGTGTTCGCGGAGCTGGTCGGGGACGACGTAGGTGTCCCGGCGCAGATTCTGGCGGGTGAGCGGGAGATGCCGACGCGACTGCAGAGCTGGCTGCCGCGCGTGCTGCCTGAGCTCGCGGAGCTGGTAACCCTCGCACCGGAGGCGCTCTCCGGCGACTCGGCCACGCACTCCGACCTGCGCCCGGACAATCTGCTGATCGACGACGCCGGCACCTGCTGGACCGTCGACTGGAACTGGCTGACCCTCGGCCCGCGCTGGGTGGACTGGGTCGGCCTGCTGCCGATCGCCCAGCACCACGGCATCGACACGTTCACCGCCGTCACCCGCAGCCCGCTCACCGCCGACGTACCGAAGGATCATCTCGATTGCCTGGTGGCCGTGATCGCGGCGTACATGATGAAGAACACCGACGCCCCACCGCCACCCGGCTGTACGCCGGCCCTGCGCGACCACCAGCGTCTGTCCGCATGGACATTCCTGGACTGGCTGGCGGTACGACGCGGCTGGCCTACCGTGGAGGTATGACGAAGGCTCCCACCAGCAGGTTCAAGGTCGAGGTGCTCGACGGTGACCGCACGTCGCGGCGCGAGGACGTCGTCAGCACCGAGGAGCCGCTGGAGCTGCGCCTGGAGTGGCCGGGCCGGCCGCCGGAGCCGCTGGTCGTGACGATGCGCACCCCCGGCTCCGACTTCGAGCTCGCCGCCGGGTTCTGTCTCGGCGAGAGCTTCGCGGTCCGCCCGGACGCGATCCGGACCGTTGCCTACTGCACCGATGTCACGCTGACCCGCGAGCAGCAGTTCAACACCGTCACGGTGACCTTCGACGGTCCCCCGGACCGCGAACCGCCCCAGCGGTACGGCGTGACGTCGGCGGCGTGCGGCGTGTGCGGCCAGCAGAGCCTCGACGAGCTCGCCGAGCGCCACTACGATCCCGTGGACCCGGTCGAGGTCCCGGTCGACGTCGTACGCCGGCTGCCCGACCTGCTCCGCGAAGCGCAGCCGATGTTCAGCCGCACCGGCGGTCTGCACGCCGCGGGCCTGTTCACCGCCGACGGCCGCAAGGTCGTGGTGAAGGAGGACATCGGCCGGCACAACGCGGTCGACAAGGTCGTCGGCTGGACCGTCCTCAACCAGCACAGCCGCAAGGGCCTCGTCCTCACCGTGAGCGGCCGGGCCGGCTACGAGATCGTCCAGAAGGCCGTCGCCGCCGGCCTCGGCATGGTGGTCGCCGTCGGCGCCCCGTCGAGCCTCGCCGTCGACCTCGCCCGCGAATTCAACATCACGCTGGCCGGCTTCACCCGCGGCGACCGCTGCGTCCTCTACTCCGCCCCGGAGCGGATCATCCGGTAAGGAGATCTGCCGCAGATCTAAGGGGGTATGCCTGATGTGAGATCCCCGCCACCGCCGGAACGTGGAGGTGGAAGGGACACGATCATGAAACTGCACTACACCGTCATCGCGATACCGCTCTTCGTCTGCGGCACGGCCGTGGCCGGAGCGGCCCAGGCTTCGGCAGTTCCCCCGCGCGAGCCCGATGCCCAACAGAGCCAGCCGCGTGTCGAGGTCCCGGTGGACGACACCGCCAACGAGGTCGCACAGACAACCGCCGGAGTGCTGGCGGGCGCCGGCCTGGCCGCTACAGCCACCTGGTTCTACCGCCGCCGCCATCCACTCGCTGCCAATTGAGCCGACATCCGGCGGCGAAAATCAGCCGCCCGGATCCGCCAGCCGCTCCGCGAGCGCCGCTGCCTCGAAGCGCGTCGTCGTACCCGTCTTCCGCAGAATGCTCGAAACGTGGACACTCACCGTCTTGTCACTGATCACCAGATCCTTTGCGATCTCGCCGTTCGATCGGCCGGTGACCAGGAAGGCCAGGATCTCCCGCTCTCGCGGGGTGAGAGCCGACAGGACCGACTCCTCCCGATCGGGTACGACGAGCGGCTCCGGTTCACGCAGGCTGATCCGGACCCGCCGGGCGAGCGATTCGACGCTGCGCAGCAGTGGCTCGGCGCCCAACTCGTCGGCACCACGTCGAGCTTGCCGGAGCGGCTCGGCGACACCGGTCGGCGGCCACCCCGCCGCGATCGCCGCCTCGGCATAGCGCCATTGCGCCACCGCTCGATGCCATGGCGCACCCACTGCGTCGCAGGCCTGGGCTGCGCGCTGCCAACGGCTCGCCTGGTCCGGGTCGTCACGACACCGCGCGACCTCGGCGTGAAACAAGGCACTCCGCATCGATTGCACCGACGCGTCTGTCTGCTTCCGGGTGAACGGCTCCCACGGCCAGGAATCGAGGATCTCCTCGAGACCGGCAACGGCCCGCGTGGCACTCGCGGTGTCACCTACGTCGCGTGCCGCCTGTGCGAGCTCAGCAGCCGCATTGGCGTACAGCACCAGCAGGTCATCGTCCTCCGGAGTCGGAGCGGCGCCCGGCCGGGTCAATCTGGCCCGCAGCCAGTCGACCGCCTCCTGCGGCTTGCCCTCGGCGATCAGCACTTCGGCTCCGCCCGCGGCCAGTGTCTCGCGGATCCCGACGAAGTTCTCGGCGATCAGCTCCCGAGCCCGATCGAAATGAAGCCGGCCCTCAGCCGTCCGGCCACGACGTACGGCCAACGATGCCGCGGCCAGCCTGACCGCGGCACCGGGAATGCTCGGACAGCGCGCGGCCAGTGCGGCCCGCAATATCGCCTGACACTCCTCCCACCGTCCCGCCTCCAACAATCCATCGGTCCCGAGGTAGGCGAGGAAGTACCCGAGCATGTCGCGCCCAGGTACCGCCAGTTCGGAGTAGCCGCGGAGCGCCAGATCAGTTGCCTCCGTACGTCGTCCAAGAGTGCGCAACGCGTGCACCTGCCAGACGAACGCCATCAGCCACTCCAGCATCGCGCCACTGGCACGGGCCAGTTGCTCCGCCTCCCGCCCGTCCAGCAACGCCTGTTCGGGTGCGCTGCCGGCGAGCACGCTGCACCGATATCCCAGCGCGGCGGCCAACACCCGGTCAGAGCCGGCGGCACGCGCCACCCGAACGGCCTCGTTCGCATGGGCGACCGCGATGGGGAGACTCTGCCAGTTCTCGGCCCAGGCGACAGCTGCAAGTGCCCGGGCGTAGGCGGAACTCTCGGGGCGGCGACCCGACAGGTCAAGCGCCTGCCCGAGGTCCACCATCACCGCCTCGATCGGCTCCGTCCGGTGCCAGCGCATCATGCCCCGGTCGACAAGGATTCCGGACGCCACCAGCGGATCCCTCGTGCTGTCGATCATGCCGAGCGCATCGCCGGCGAGTTCGATCGCCTGGTCGTTGCGGCCCACCCGCGAGCACACAGCACTGGTCCGGAGGTACAGCGCCGTACGGTCGGCCGGACTGCCGCGAAGGGCTGGTGAGGCTTGCTCCCACAGGTCGCACATTCGCTCCAGCTGGATGACTTCCTCGGCCGGCGTGCGGAGGTTCGCAGCCTGTTCGGCGGCAATCCGCGACCACTTGTAGGCCTCGTCGATCCGTCCTGCCCGGAGGCTGTGTACCGCCAGGTCAGGGGCCACCGATGCCCCCGCCCGGGCTTCCAGTACGTCAAGGTAACCGGCGTGGATGTCCGGCGCCTGGCCCGGTGGCAGTCCGTCGTACAGAACCTCGGCCAGCAGCGGATGCCGGAACCAGCACGGATCAGCCGTGCCCATCGCCAGAACGCCGCGCTCCTGAGCCTCCGTCACACACGCGGACAACCCGGTGACGTCGACTCCCTGACGAGAGGCAACCGCCGCCAGTACGTCGAGAGTGGTCGGGCGACCGCCGACGGCGAGCACCTGGACCAGCTGGCGAGCCTGCTTCGACAAGCGGTGCCATGCGGCGAGAAGCGCCTCCCTGAGTCCTTGGGGGACCGTGTCCGGCAACGTGACCCCGGACAGGTCCTGAACCAGCAACTCCGTGAGGTACGGATTCCCGTCCGATCGGGCCTGGACCTGCGCAACGAGATCGATGTCCGGCAGTACGCCGAGCAAGTCCTCCACCTGGGCACCGGTCTCGGCGAGCTCGAACCGTTCGAGACGGATCTCCTCGAACGACGGCATCCGCCGCATGTCGGCGAGCCAGCCGTGCAGTGGATGGCCCACGCCGAGGTCCTCGTCGCGGCACGTGCCGAGCACCGTCAGGCGCTGGCGGCGGAATCCGGTGATGAGATAGGCCAGAACGTCCAACGACGCGAGATCTGCCCAATGCAGATCGTCGACGACCACGACGGTGCGATGCCGATCCGCGATGCGGTTCAGGACGAGGTCGACGACAGGAACGAGGCGCCCGGCCGGCACGTCGTGTACAGCGCGCACGCCGGGCAACAGGCTGGCCAACTCATCGGCCCCGGCGAGTACCTGAGCCTGCTCGGCCGGATCGGCCGCCTGGAGCCAGTCCTGCAGGATGCCGACGACCGGCGCGTACGGAACGGATGATCCGCCGAAATGGACGCAAGAACCCCAGAGCACCAAGAGCTCCGGCTCTGTGCACAGTTCCCGCACCAAGCGGGTCTTGCCGACCCCCGCCTCACCGCGCACGATCGCGGCGGCCGGCCGCCCCGCTGCGCCGCCGGCCAGGATCCGCCCGATCCGTTCCCGCTCGGCGCCCCGCCCGACGAGCCGATGACCAGGCTGTGCCTGCCCCCTCACGACCAACAGTCTCCACCCGCGCGCAGGTGGTCGCCAATCATCCGTCCAGCGTGATGAACATGGCCTTCGGGACGTATTCGTAGCGGTCCGGCATACAGGTCAGGACGATGATCTGGCCGTGGTCGCCGGCGCGGCCGAGGAGGGCGCCCATGTCGCGGAGGCGGGCCTTGTCGGACCAGCCGAGGGCGTCGTCGAAGATCACCGGCACGCTGCCCTCGCCGGTGCTGACCAGGTGGCTGATCGCCAGCCGGGTGATGATCGCCAGCTGCTCCTGAGCGCCCGTCGACAACGCCTCGACCGGCAACCGGACGCCGTCGAGTTCGCGCTCGGCGACTGCGAGGTCGTCGTCCAGCCAGACCCGGAACGACGGACCGTACACGCTGCGCCCGAGCGACTCGATCCGGCTCTGCAGCGGCTCGGAGTACTTCGTCTGTGCCTCGGCCCGATGCCGGCTCAAGGTCTCGTGCACGCGCTGCGCCGCTTCCGCGCGCCGCAGCAGGCTGTCGTGCTCCGTCCGTACGGCGGCCAGCTCCAGCTCGGCCAGGTCGCGCCGCGTCGCGAGTCCGTCCCGGCCGGACTGCTCGAGCCGGCCTTCCGTCGTACGGAGCGCGTCGCGCAGCCGGTCGCGCTCGTCCTGCAGCCGTTTCGCGACGGCCAGGGCGTGCGTCAACTCGTCGGCGACCCGGTCGGCCCCGGCTTCGTCGGCCTGGGCCTGGACGGCGGTCAGCTCGTCGAGCACCGCCTCGACCTCGGCCGTCGCCTCCGTCTCGGCCACTGTCACGGCCTCGTCGTCGAGCACCGACCGCGCCGACTCCAGCGCCTCGGTCGCGGCGGCCAGCCGCTCTCCCGCCAGCTCGGACCGGGCGCGCGCGTTCTGCGCCTCGGACCGGTCTTCGTCCGCGGCCTTCCGCGCCTGCTCCACGGCGAACTCGGCGTCCTTCAGCAGCCGCTCCGCCTCAGCCAGTCCGTCCCTGGCAGCGTCGAGCGCGCGCTGTGCGCCCGGCAGATCGGCCGGCGCCGGCCCGGTCTCGGTGACATCGTCGAACAACGTGTCATGCGGCGACGCGAACTCCGTGAACTCCGCGAACAGCGACATCTGCCCCGGCACGCCCTCGACGGCGGGTTGTTTGCCGCCGACGTCCTCGGCCTCGTCGACGCTGCCGAGGCGCGCCGTCAGTACGGCGATCCGTTCTCCCGGGTCACCGCCGGCGGTCAGCGACTTCTCGGTCCGGCGTGCCTCGTTCAGCTCGGCGCTCGCGGTGTCGGCCTTGCGCAGCAGCTCTCGCGCCGCGGCGACGTCCTTGACGCCGGCCTTCTTCAGCAGGTCCTTCTCCCGCCGCACGGCGTCGTCGACCCGGGCGCGCAGCGTCGCCGCCTCGCCACCGGCCCGGACGATCACCTCGACCTGGCCCGGTACGCCGACAACGAGCTCGCCGGAGACCAGCACCTCGGTCGACTCGTCGAAGCCCAGCTCGGGCGGCGCGTTGCCTTCCAGACCCGTCCCCGACAGCTCCACGGGCTCCGCGCCGAGTCGGCGTACCGTCACCTCCGGTACGCCGGCCGCGAGCGCCGCGCGCGCCTCGACCACCGCCGCCCGGGCGTCCTCCAGCGCCGCCACGATCGCGTCGTCGACCTTGATCCGGTCCAGGATCGTGCCCGCGGCCGCGATCCGCGCGCGGACGTCGACGAGCTCGGTCTGCTGCCCGACGAGCCGGTCCAGCTCGGCGCGGTCCATCAGGTCGGAGACGCGCCGCTCGGCCGCCTGCACGTCGGTGCGCCGCAGGTCCTTCAGCTCCACGACCTCCGCGAGCGCGGCCTCCGCCGCCTGCACGGTCTCGGCCGCGGTCTTCGCGACCAGCTCCGCGTCGGCCCGGCGCCCGGCCAGCTCGGCCTCGAACTTCGTGAAGCGCTCGACCTCGTCGAGCAGCCGTTCCCGCTCCAGCCGGGTGCGGGTGTGGTTCTCCAGCCGGGCGCGTGCGGTCTCCGCCCGCGACCGCACCGAGTCGCGCCGGAGCAGGATCTCGTCGGTCGCCTGCTTGCGCTCGCGCAGTGCCTCGAGGACGGTGAGATGTTCGGTCAGGCGGCCCGTCACGTCGTCGAGGTCCAGGTTCAGTCGCTCGGCACGGCGGATGTCGGACTGGACCTCCTCCATCGCCTGGAACGCCTGCTTGCAGGACAGCTCGGCCGCGGCAACGGCCTTCGCGGACCGGGCGAAGTCGCCGGTCGGCTTGCCACGGGGCGTCCAGTACCGCAGGTACTCGTGCTCGACGGCCGTCACCAGCGGCATCGACGCACCGTCCACCGGCGTCCCGGACTCCGCGGTCACCGCGGTGATCAACGGCTCGGCATCGGCCGGCGTTGGCAGCACCAACGACTGCCCCTGGCTGACCATCAAGGTCTGCCAGAGCACCGGGTCGACGTTTTCGTGGAACAGCCGCTCGGCCTCGTTGTGCGCCTCGCGCCCCGTCCAGGACTGCCGGCGGCCGTCGGGCTCGACGATCGTCAGCTCGGTCGAGCGGTTCTTCAGCCAGCGCTTCGAGTACGTCAGCTCCCGGCCGCCGAGACTCAGCTCGGCGGTCACCTGCGGACCGACGTCCTGGCCGACCGGCTGGATGTCGCGGATCCGGGTCGACTTCGAGTCGTCGGGCAGGTCGAAGATCAGCCCGAACGCCTCGACCAGGCTGGACTTGCCGACCTCGTTGTCGCCGACCACCACGGTGGTGCCCAGCGCGCGGAACCGGACCATGCGGTCCTTGACGCCACGGAAGTCCCGTAGCGCCAAGCTGTGCAGTCTCATCCCGCGTCCCGCGCCAATCGGTGCATCAGGGACAGCGCGGCGCCGGCGCTCTCGTCCCCACCGGCCAGAGCCTGGCGCAGCTCCTCCATCGCGGCCCGGGCCGGGCCGCTGAGTTGCAGCGACTCCAGGTCCGCCGCGTCCGGCGCCGGGCGCACGGTCCAGAACTTCACCCAGCGCTCGACACTCGCGAAGACCTCGCCCTGGGCGTCGATGATCGTGTCCAGCCGGGCCAGCAGCGGAAGCGACAGCGAGCCGTCACCGGCGAGCCGCACGTACGTCCGCTCCTTGTCCGGCAGCTCGGCGAACCAGTCCTCGAGGGCCGTGATCGACTCCTCGTCGAACAGTTCGACCCGGTGGTCGACCATGTGCCAGGCGCCGACCCGCACCGGCTCGACGTCGATCGCGCCGTCGGCGATCGTCACCTTCAAGACGTTGCCCGGGTCGTCCTCCTCCGGCGACGTCACCTCCTGCGTCCCGGAGAACCAGATCCGGTCGGTGACCCGGGTCGTCGAGTGCCGGTCGCCGAGGCCGACGTACTGCAGCCGGCCGTCCGCGACCGCGGCCTCGAGTGCGGCCTGGTCGATCGGCGGTACGTCGGACATGCCGCCGGACAGGCTCGTCAACTGGCCGTGCGCGAGCAGGATCCGCGTGGTCTCGGCAGCCGGCGTGAGGTCGGCGTACCCGGGCGCGGCCGGATCCGACAGCGGGCGGCGCGAACGCCACGGCGCGCCGACGATCTCGACCCCCGGCATGATCTGAAAGGGCGTCGTTTCGGTCAGCACCGTCACGTGTTCCGGCGCGTGCGCGAGCCACTGGCTCGACGTCCACAGCGACCCCGGCTCCAGCGCGTCGTGGTTGCCCGGGAGCAGCACCACCGGGACAGGGATCCGCTTGAGCGCCTCACAGGCCCGCAGGATCGTCTGCCGCTCGACCTGGTTGTGCTCGAACACGTCCCCGGTGACGACCACGAACGCCGCGCCCGTGTCCTTGGCGACCTCGCCGATCCGCGCGACAGCATCCAGCCGCGCCTGACCCCACCGGGCCTGGCCGTCCGGCCCCAGGAACCGGCGCATCATCCCCAGCTGCCAGTCCGAGCTGTGCAGAAACGTGATCGACTCGCCCATAGCGTTGAGAACGCTAACCCGCGGCACCGACAACCGCGCAACCCAACACACACAAACCGCTACACCGCCCACACTCCGGACGCTCCGCCGAGCCGACTTCGAGCACGGATCAACCATTTTCGTGCGCCGGAAACGGTTGGTGCGTGCTCAAGGACGAATGAGAGGGTCGGCAGGTGGATGCGTACCTGACGACTGAGCGGCTGGTGCTGCGGCGGTTCACGGCGGACGACGTCGCGCTGCTGGTCGAGCTCGACTCGGATCCTGAGGTGATGCGGTACCTGACCGGGCAGCCGACGCCGCGCTCCGAAATCGAGGACGTCGCACTGCCGGCGATCCTCAAGGTGTACGACGAGCATCCGGGGCTGGGCACGTTCAAGGCCGAGACGCGGGACGGGTTCGTCGGGTGGTTCGGGCTGCAGCCGACCGCGGATCCGGGGACCGTGGATGTCGGGTACCGGCTGCTGCGGACCGCGTGGGGCAAGGGGTATGCGACGGAGGGGACGCGCGCGTTGATCGCGCACGCGTTCAAGGGGCTCCGGGTGCAGCGGGTGGTCGCGGACACGATGGCGGTCAACCACCGGTCGCGGGACGTGATGCGCCGGTCCGGGCTGCGGTTCGAGAAGGTGTACCACGAGCACTTCGACGATCCCCTGCCCGGAACCGAGTTCGGGGAGGTCTTGTACGCGACCGACCGCGCGACCTGGGAAGCTGTGCGGCATGGGTGACGACCGGCCGTACGCCGTACTGGACATCGACGCGACGCTGTCCGACACCAGCCAACGGATCCACTTCCTCGAACAGAAGCCGAAGGACTGGGACTCGTTCTTCGCACACGCCAAGGAAGACGCGGTCCTCGACGAGGGTCTGGCGGTCGCGACGACACTCGCCACGGACCACGAGATCGTCTACCTGACCGGCCGCCCCGAACGCCTCCGCCGAGACACCGAGAAGTGGCTGAAAGACAACGGCTTCCCCGACGGCAAGCTCTACATGCGCGGCAACACCGACCGCCGCCCGTCCATGCTGATGAAGCTGGGCCGCTTGAAAAGCCTCGCCGAACAGCGCCCGGTGGCCGTCCTGGTCGACGACGACGCCAAGGTCGTCGCCGCCGCCCAGAAAGCCGGTTACACCGTGATGAGGGCCGACTGGGGCCTCGATCCCGAGACCCAGCCGACTCTCTTCGAAGCCCAGGAATCCGAAGGCCGGACCTGACCGCTACTTGCTGAGGCCGACGATCAGCTGGTTCGGGTACGGCGGGTAGGCGGACAGGTAGAAGTTCTGGACCTTCGACCCGTGCAGGAACGCGTTGCGGGCGTAGATCAGCGGGACGATGGGTGCGTCCTGCATGATCTGCTTGTCGATGGCGCCCCACATGCCGGCGGCCTTACCCCGGTCGGACTCAGCGGTCGCCGCGGCGATTGCGGAGTCGACGGCCGGGTTGGAGTAGCGGGAGATGTTGTATCCGCCGTTGCCGATCTCCGAGGACGCGAACAGCGGCTGGATGTTGCCGATCGCGCTCGGGAAGTCCGGCAGCCAGCTCGAGACGGTGAGGTCGAAGTCCGGCTTGTTACCGGTGATCAGGTCGCTCAGCGGCTCGCTGTCCAGCGGCTTGATGGTGACGGTGATGCCAGCCCGCTTCAGACCCTGCTGGATCGCCTGTGCCACGCCGAGACCGGTCGTGTTGTCGGCGACGAGCACCAGGTTCAGGTTGCTGACACCGGCCGCGGCCAGCATCTGCTTGGCCTTCTCCGGGTCACCGGCCGGCGGAGCCTGGTACAGGTCGTACTTGTTGTACCCGTCGATGCCCGGCGTGATCAGCGTCGACGCGATCTCACCGCCGTACTCCGGTCCGCCCTCGGCGACCTGGACGGCCTGCTTGTCGACGGCGTACTCGATCGCCTTGCGCACCGCCGGGTTGGCGAGCGCCGGGCGCTTGGTGTTCATCGCCAGGTACTCCAGCGCGCCAGACGGCGAGGTCGCCACCCGGGCCTTGACCGCCGGGTTGCCGGTGATCGTCGGGATCAGCGCGGCCGGGACCGACGTACCGGTGGTTGCGGCGAACTTGTCGTCGCCGGCGTCGGCGATCAGCCGCTGGTTCACGACGTCGGGCTGCAGGCCCATGTCCAGCACGATCGCGTCGGGCAGGCCGGTCCGGGCCTGGTCGGTCGACTTGTCCCAGTTCGGGTTGCGTTCCAGCTCGAGCTTGGAGCCGGGCGCGTAGGACTTGACCTGGTACGGCCCGCTGGCCGCCGGCTTCTCGCCGTAGTGCGCCGGGTCGGTGTCGGCCTTCTTGGGCACCGGCGAGAACGCGGGCATGCTGACGATCCACGGCCAGTCGCCGTACGGCTTGTTCAGCTTGAACACGATCGTGGTGTCGTCGGGCGTCTCGACCGAGGCCAGCTCGCCGCCCTTGTACGGGCCGGTGTACTTGTCACCGCCGACGAGCAGCGACTTGTGGTACTGCAGACCGCCCGACAGCTCCGGCGCGAAGGAGCGCTCGATGCCGTACTTGATGTCGCCGGCGACGATCGGCGAGCCGTCGGCGTACTTGAGACCGGACTTCAGCTTGTACGTCCAGGTCTTGCCGCCGTCGCTGACCTGACCGGTGTCGGTGGCCAGGTCCGGCACCAGCTCGGCGGCCTTGCCCTGCTCGGTCTTCCACGACGTCAGGCCGCGGAGCACCAGGTGGATCGAGCTGATCCCCAGGTTCTGGCTCTTGGCCGGGTCGAGGCTGATCTCCTTGCTGGTGGTCAGGATGTGCCAGGTGCCGCCCTGTTCGGCGGTTGCGGTGCTGCCGCCACCACTGCTGGACTTGTCGTTGGCGTTGCACGCGGCTGCGGCCAGCGCCAGCACGGCCGCTGCCGCGACCGCTCGGGTTATGCGTTTCATTCTGTCCTCTCAGAGGTGGGGGGCTCAGGGAAGTAGCAGGCGGCACGGTGCTCCGTATTCCCGTTGACGGGTTCGAGCACGGGTCGTTTCGTCGCGCAAACGTCCTCGGCCTTGTAGCAGCGGGTCCGGAAGGGGCAACCGGACGGCGGGTCGACGGGCGTCGGGACGTCGCCGGTCAGCACGACCCGCTCGCGGACGGCTCCCGGCTCCGGCACCGGCACGGCGGACAGCAGCGCCTTCGTGTACGGGTGAGCCGGCGCGCCGTACACCTGCGCGGCCGGCCCTTCCTCGACGATCGTGCCGAGGTACATCACGGCGATCCGGTCGGCGACCTGACGGACGACGGCGAGGTCGTGGGCGACCAGGACGTACGACAGGCCGAGCTCGTCGCGCAGGTCGGCGAGCAGGTTGAGCACCTGCGCCTGCACCGACACGTCGAGCGCGGACACCGGCTCGTCGCACACCAGCAGGTCAGGCTTCACCGAGAGCGCCCGGGCAATCCCGATCCGTTGCCGCTGCCCGCCGGAGAACTCGTGCGGATACCGCTCCAGGTGCTGCTCGGACAGCCCGACCTGTTCGAGCAGTTCGACGAGTTGGGCCCGGGTCGGCCGGATCCCCTGCGCGCGGAACGGCGTACTCAGGATGGTGCCGACCGACTGCCGCGGGTTCAGCGAGGCCTGCGGGTCCTGGAAGACCATCTGGATCCGGCGGCGGATCGGCCGCAACCGGCGGCCTTTGACCTTGGTGACGTCCTTGCCGCCGATTTCGACCCGGCCGTGGGTCGGGTCGAGCAGCCGGGTCGCGACCCGGGCAAGTGTGGACTTGCCGGACCCGGATTCGCCGACCAGCCCGACGGTTTCGCCTTTGCGGACGACGAGACTCACGCCGTCGACCGCGCGCACGGCCTGCGCCTTCTGCCACGGGACGCCGCGCAAGCCGAAGTACTTGCGAACGTCCTTCAGGTTCAGCAGCTCTTCAGACATCCGCCGGCCTCCGACCCAGGTGGCAGGCCGCCTCGTGATCGCCCTCGCCGGGACGCGGGGTGAGCTCGGGACGCTCGGTGACACAGCGCTCCCCCACGAGATGCGCGTACGCGCACCGCGGCTGGAACGGGCACCCGGTCGTGATCGACCCCGGAGTCGGCGGCGTGCCCGGGATGGTGGTCAGCCGCGGTTTCGGGGGTACGTCGACGCGCGGCATCGCGCCCAGCAGACCGAGGCTGTAGGGGTGCGCGGCCCGGAAGAACAGGTCGCGGACCGTGCCGCGCTCGGCCGCGCGCCCGGCGTACATCACCAGGACGTCGTCGGCGACCTCCGCGACGACTCCGAGGTCGTGCGAGATCAGGATCAGCGCCGTCCCGAACTCCTCCTGGACGTCGTCCAGCAGACGCATGATCTGTGCCTGCACGGTGACGTCGAGTGCGGTCGTCGGCTCGTCCGCGATCAGCACTCTCGGGTCGTTCACCAGAGCCATAGCAATGACGACCCGCTGCCGCATTCCCCCGGAGAACTCGTGCGGGAAGCTGTCCGCGCGGCGGGCCGCGTCCGGGATGCCGACCTTGTCGAGCATCTCGACGGCCCGGCGGAGCGCCGCCTTCTTCGAGACGTCGTGGTGCAGCCGGTACGCCTCGGCGACCTGCCAGCCGACGGAGTAGTACGGGTTGAGCGCGGACAGGGCGTCCTGGAACACCATCGCGATGTCGTTGCCGCGGATCTTGCGCAGCTCGTCGGCGGGCAGGCCGTTCAGCTCGCGGCCGTCGAGCAGCACCTCGCCGGCGACCTCGGCGTTCGACGGCAGCAGCCCCATCACCGCGGCCGAGCTGACGCTCTTCCCGGATCCGGACTCGCCGACGATCGCCAGCGTCTCGCCCGGCGCGACGGCGAAGTCGATGCCGTCGACGGCCGGCACCAGGCCGCCCTCGGTCGTGAAAGTGACCTTCAGGTCGTGCACCTCGAGCACCGGCTCAGCCATGGCTCACCCTCGGGTCGAGCACACCGTGCACTATGTCCACCACCAGGTTCGCGAGGATGATCAGGAAGGCCGAGAACAGCGTGACACCGACGACCACGGCCACGTCGAGCTGACCGACCGCGGTGATCAGCAGATCGCCGAGACCCTGCATGCTGAACACCTTCTCGGTCAGGATCGCGCCGCCGAGCAGGGCGCCGAGATCGAGGCCGAACAGGGTGATGACCGGGACCAGCACACCGCGCAGCCCGTGGGTCAGCACCACCCGCGCCTCGCCGGCGCCCTTCGCGCGGGCCGTGGTGATGTAGTCGAGGTTGAGCTCCTCGAGCATCTGCGACCGGGTCAGCCGGATGTACGAAGCAGCCGACAGGATCGCGAGCACGATCCACGGCGTGATCAGGTGCCAGGCCCAGTCGACCGGGCTCTCGGTGAGCGGCACGTAGCCGCTGACCGGGACCATGTTGAGCCAGAACCCGAACACCAGGATCGCGAGCAGGCCGAGCAGGAACGACGGGGTCGAGACGCCGAGCAGCGCGACCCCGATCGCCAGCCGGTCGGCGAGGCGGCCGCGGTTCAGCGCCGCGATCACGCCGAGCGACACACCGAGCACAAGCCACAGGACGGCCGCGCCGAGCGCGATCGACGCGGTGATCGGCAGCCGGTCCAGGATCAGCGTGGTGACCGGGCGGGCGAGCGGGAACGAGTACCCGAAGCAGGGCGCGTTGCACTGCACCGCCGCCGCGCCGTCGCCGAACGTACGGCCGGCGACGATGCCCTTCAGGAAGTTCAGGTACTGCTGCAGGGTGCTCTGGTCGAGCTGCATGAAGTGCCGCGCCTGCTCGAGGCGGTCGGGCGTACAGGGCTTGCCGCAGGCCAGGTGTGCCGGGTCGGCGGGGATCGCGTAGAAGATCAGGTAGACGGCGAGACTCAGCGCGAGCATCACGATCAGGGCGGCGGCCAGGCGCCGCGTCACGAACCAGACGAGGCCGGGCATCAGCTCGTCCTCCGCAGCCGGACGTCGAACGCGTCCCGGACGCCGTCGCCGAGCAGCGTGAAGCCGAGCACGGCGAAGAACAGCATGGTGCCCGGGAACAGCAGGTACCACGGGTCCGCGCCGGTGTACACCCAGGCGATCGAGTCCGAGATCGACCGCCCGAGACTCGGTGTCGGCGGCGGGACTCCGACGCCGAGGAAGGACAGCGCCGCCTCGGCGCCGATGTACCCCGGGATCGCGAGGGTGGCGACCACGAGCACCGGGCCGATCAGGTTCGGCAGGAGCTCGCGGGTGATCACCATCCAGCCGCTGGACCCGACGCTGCGCGCCGCCTCGACGAACTCCCGGGCGACCAGCGACCGGGCCTGGTTGCGGATCAGCCGTGCGAGGCCCGCCCAGCCGAACAGGCTGAGCACCAAGATCAGCAGCAGCCAGCGCGGGAACCGGGCCGGCACAACGATGCCGAGGGCAATCATGAAGACCAGTTGCGGGAAGCCGAACAGGAAGTCGAGCAGCCGCGACAGCACCGCGTCGTACCAGCCGCCGAAGTACGCCGCGCTGATCCCCGCGAGGGTGCCGACGACGGTGGTGATCAGCGTGACCACCACCGCGATGAACAACGACGTCCGCAGGCCGAGGACCGTGATCGCGAACAGGTCGCGTCCGGTCAGCGGCTCCACCCCGAACCAGTGGGTGCCGCTCGCACCTCCGACCGGGCCGCGGGGCGCGTTGCCGCGCGCCGGGTCGAGCAGGTCGATGTGGTACGTCGTGGCGTCCTGACCGGCGAGTCGCACCAGCAACGGCGCAGCCGCGGCGATCACGATCAGCAGGGTGACCAGGACGAGGCCGATCCGCGCACTACGGTCCCGCCGGAACCGGCGCATCGCTTGCCGGGTGGGCGATACGGTCCCGGCGACCGAGGAACTCACAAGCACTCCTGACAGGTTCGAATCACAGTGATCCGTGATGGCCGACAAAACCTAGGCGGCATCCTCCCACCACGCCGCACGCATCTCGAATCCCGAGAATGTCTGGCTGTTAACTGTGCATTCGGTTAGGTGCTCCCGGACGGTTACGCTCCGCAGGTGGATCAGATGGTGCGAATCGGCGACCGGATGCTCATGTACGCGGTCTACGGCCCGGCCGAGGGCGTCCCCGCCCTGTCGTTCGGCGGCACGCCGAGCACCCGGTGGAAGCGGCCGGAGGTGGTCGCGACCATCGAGGCGTCCGGACTGTGGATGGTGATGCCGGACCGGCCCGGGTACGGCGGATCGACACGGCAACCGGGCCGATCGGTGGCCTCCGTCGCGTCCGACGCGGCCGCGCTCGCCGACTCGCTCGGATGGGATCGCTTCGCGGTCACCGGAGGCTCCGGAGGCGGGCCGCACGCGCTGGCGTGCGCCGCGCTGCTGCCCGGCCGGGTGACGCGCTGCGCAGTGACTGCGAGCAACGCACCGCCGATCGTCGACGGCCCCGAGCCGACCGAGGCGGAGGAGCAGGCCGATCCGCGCCGCAACCGCACGTCCTGGCTGGCGGTGCACGGCGACCTGCGACCGGGGCTCGAGGAGACGGCGCGGTCGATCATGGCCGCGGTCGAGGCGGGCGGGCCGGAGTTCCCGCCCGATCCCGGCGCGCCGCCGGGGCCTGCGGCGCGCGAGGATCCGGAGGCCGTGGCCCGGCTGACGGCCACCTTCGTCACCAGCCACGACGGCTGGATCGACGACCACATCGCGTTCGCGAACCCGTGGGGATTCGACCTCGGCGCGATCGAGGTCCCGGTCAGCCTCTGGCACGGATCGGCCGACGAGCGCGCCGGCAAGTACGCCGACCATCTGGCCGCCGCTCTGCCGCACGCAGAACGCCGGTACTACGTGGGCGGGCACATCCCGCCGGCAAATGCGTACCGCGAACTGCTGCAGTGGCTGACACTGTCCTGATGGACATCGCACGCCAACTCGTTCTCGACCTGTATCCGGACGCCCGGGCCGCGTGGCTCGGTGGCAGTGTGGTGCGCGGTGACGCGGGTCCGACGTCCGATCTGGACATCACTGTGCTGCTGGACGGTCCCCCGGCGCCACGACGGAAGTCGCTGGAGTACGCCGGGTGGCCGGTCGAGCTGTTCGTCCACACCGAGAAGTCACTGCGCTACTTCGCCGACAAGGACCAGCTGCGACGACAGCCCACGATGATGCGGCTCGTCGGCGAGTCCGTCGTACTGCTGGACACGGACGGGTCCGGGGCGCGGCTGAAGCAGGATTACCTGGCCGAGGCGGCAGCCGGACCGAAGCCGCTGTCCACCGACGAGCTGGATCTCCTGCGTTACATGATCACGAACCTGCTGGACGATCTGTCCGACGCCGAAGGCGATGTGCGGCTGGCCATCACGTCGGTGCTGTGGCAGGACGCGGCTCGCCTGCTCCTGACCGGAGCGGGCCACTGGTCCGGCACCGGCAAGGGCCTGCTGCGCGAGCTCACGACGTACGACGTTGCTCACGGCACCGACTACGCGACAGTGCTGCTGGACGGAGTACGGGCGTCGGACGACCGCCTGGTGGTCGCAGTGGACCGCATCCTGGCCGCGTACGGCGGACGGCTGTTCAACGGCTTCGAGCTGGCTGCTGACATCTAGGCCCTGTCTGGTTATCCATCGCCTACTGCGGGGCACTCGGCACGGCACCTCGCCGCACGGGTGCAAAGGCCACGATGCTCCGCATCGAGACCTTCGCCCCCGCACGCCGATGCACCGCACCGAGCACCTCCTCGCGACGGCGCTGAATAACCAGACAGGACCTAGTCGATCAGGTCCCACTGACGCTTCGGGAACAGGCGTACGGCGACGACGGCGACCGCTGCGCCCAGCAGTACGCCGGGGATTATCCAGCGCCAGCCGGTGAAGAAGCTCGGCGACGCGGTGACGTTGGTCTGCACCGGCGCCGGCGTCGGTGTGGTCGTCTGCTCCTGCGACGGGACCTCATAGCCGTCACTAAGGCTAGGCCCGCCCTCGAACTCGCCTTCGAGAAGCTTGAGCGAGGTCAGCAGCTGCAGCAGCTTGACCGGAGCCGTTGAGCGGTGCCAGGTGGGTTGCGCCTGCTTGAGCTCCCCGTTGAACTCCTCGGTGGCGATCCACGGTCCGCCAGGCGCGTCGGGGTAGATGACGTCGATCCGCCAGACGCTCATGTCGTGGATCAGCCACGTCGCGCGGACGAAGCTGCCGACGGCGTGGCTCTCTCCCGTCGCCTCGTCGTGCTGGGTCGTGGTCTGGACCAGCTGCTGCAGGTCGGAGTACTGCTGGTCGTTGTAGCCGAAGGCGATGACCGACGGTGGTGCGCTGAGCAGGACGCTGGTCGGGCCGCCGGCCTGTGCGGGGGTGGCACCGAGCGCGAAGAGCAGGACGACGAGCACGAGGATGCGGCGGACCATGGCAGCCCTCTCTTTCGGTTCCGTTGCTGCTGGTACACCGCTCGCGGTCAGGAGGTTCCGGTCGCCAGCTCCACCGCGCGTGCCTTGTCGACTCCTTCGAGGCGGAACGTGATGCCGTCGCGCTCCCAGACCAGGGTCGGGCCGGCGATCCGTACGACGCGGTTGTCGACCAGCACCAGCTGGTGCGGCGTACGGAACCAGAAGCCGGAGATCTCCGGGACGTAGTCGAGCCCGTCGTAGTACTGCTTGATGTACCTCGGCTCGATACCGGACTGGAACTGTTCCAGGCGCACGCTCCCCCAGCTGGTCGCCAGGAAGCCTTTTGAGGCCTCGACACCCGTCGGAGCACCCAGTGCACCTGGGAGCTTCGGCGTGAAGCCGGCGACGCGTTCAGCGGCCTCCAGGGACAGGTTTCCGGCCGCTGTCGGCGGAGGCGGTGCAGTGCTCGGCCGGGTGCCCACCGGCTCCGCCTGAACGCCTCCGATCTGCAGCCACTCCGCGACCGTCGCGCGGACCGGAGGTGTCAGGGCAGCGCCCGCAAGCAGCACGAGGAAGCCGGCCAGGAACATCCGCCACCTGTCCCGCAGACGCTTCCGCACGGGCACGCCGGCGACTCGCGACAGCACGGCTGCGGTGAGGCCGTCGTCCACGGGAGGCACGACGACCGAGCGTCCGACGGACCGCAGTTCGTCTTCCAGGCTCATCGCTGCACCTCCTTGTCGGGTAGTGCGTCACGCAGGCGGCCCAGCGCCCGGTGCAGACGAGACTTGACGGTCCCGCGCGGCCAGCCGAGTACTACTGCGGTCTCTTGCTCATCCAGCTCCAGCAGGTATCTACAGGTCACGACCAGCCGCATCTGCTCGGGCAACGCCCGGACAGCGGCCAGCAACGCAGTACGGCGTTCCAGCGACACGGCCGCGTCAGCCGGATCCAGTACGACGTCAAGCGGCGCCGCCAGCTCTTCCCGCCGCGCCCGGCGCCCGCGGGCACGCAGCGCGTTCCGGGTCTCGTTGGCCACGATCCGCAACAGCCACGGCCGGAACGCCGCGCCGTCCCGGAAGCTGCCGAGACTCCGGTACGCCTTGACGAAGGCTTCCTGCACCACGTCGTCCGCGTCCGCCCCCGCGCCCAGGAAGGCGGCCGTCCGCTGGGCCACGAGGGCATGCAGCGCCACCAGCTCGCCGTACGCGGCGGTCTCCCCGCCCCGCACCCGAGCCACGATGTCGGCTTCCACATCCAGGCTGATCCGTGCCTCCTGTCTACATCCGGACACTGGCACTACACCGCCGATCATCTCCAGGTTCCCGTGTATAAGGTCGGGTTCGTGCCTGATATCGACGCAAGCTTTCTCGCTCTCCCCCGGCAGGAGTTGGCGGCGGCCGCCCTGCAGCGCGCCCGTGACCTCGGGGCCACGTTCGCCGAGTTCCGGCTGGAGCGGATCCGGTCCGAGTCCATCGCGCTGCGCGACAGCGTGCTGGAGAGCGCGACGGACGACGAGGACCTCGGTCTCGCCGTGCGCGTCATCCACGACGGCACCTGGGGTTTCGCCGCCGGTGTCGCGCTCACCACCGACGAGGCGGTCAGCCTGGCCGAGCAGGCCGTGAACATCGCCCAGGTGTCGCGACCGATCAACGCCGAGACGATCGAGCTCGCCGACGAGCCGGTGTACGACGACGTCACCTGGCTCTCGTCGTACGAGATCGACCCGTTCAGCGTGCCGCGGGCCGAGAAGGTCGCGCTGCTCACCGATTACAGCGATCGCCTGCTCGGGGCCGACGGCGTGGCGCACGTGAGCGTGCACGTCGCCACCATCCACGAGTGCAAGTACTACGCGAACACCGCCGGCACGTCGTACACGCAGCAACGGGTCCGTATCGGTCCCGACATCACTGCGCACGCCGTCGCCGAGGACCGCTTCGACTCGATGTCGTCCACGGCTCCGCCGGCCGGGCGCGGCTGGGAGTACATGACCGGCACGGGCTGGAACTGGGACGAGGAGCTCGCGCAGATCCCCGGCTGGCTGGCCGAGAAGATGGCCGCGCCGAGCGTCGAGGCCGGCACGTACGACGTCGTCATCGACCCGTCGAACCTCTGGCTCACGATCCACGAGTCGATCGGCCACGCGACCGAGCTCGACCGCGCCCTCGGCTACGAGGCGAACTACGCGGGCACCAGCTTCGCCACGCTCGACCAGCTCGGCGCGCTGAAGTACGGCTCGCCGGTCATGCATGTCACCGGGGACCGGACAGCGGAGCACGGCCTGTCCACCGTCGGGTACGACGACGAGGGCGTGGCCGGCCAGCAGTGGGACCTGGTCAAGGACGGCGTCCTGGTGGGCTACCAGGTCGACCGCCGGATGGCGAAGAAGAACGAGGACGTGCTCGGCACGCCCCGCTCCAACGGGTGCGCGTACGCCGACTCGTCCGGCCACATCCCGATCCAGCGGATGGCGAACGTCTCGCTGCAGCCCGCGGCGGACGGCCCGTCGACCGAGGAACTGATCAGCCAGGTCCGGAACGGGATCTACATCGTCGGTGACAAGTCCTGGTCGATCGACATGCAGCGGTACAACTTCCAGTTCACCGGGCAGCGGTTCTACAAGATCACCGACGGCAAGCTCGACGGTCAGCTCCGCGACGTCGCCTACCAGGCCACCACGACCGACTTCTGGGGTTCGATGGAGGCCGTCGGCGGCCCGCAGACGTACGTCCTCGGCGGCGCGCTGAACTGCGGCAAGGCCGAGCCCTCGCAGTCCGGCGCCGTCAGCCACGGTTGCCCGTCCGCGCTCTTCCGCGGCGTCCGCATTCTCAACACCACTCAGGAGGCCGGCCGGTGACGGGCATCCAACTCACCCCGCAAGACACGATCGAGCGGGGGCTGGCCCTGGCCGCGGACGGGGGCGCCGACGGCTGCGTCGTACTCGTCGCGGAGACCTCGAGCACCAACCTGCGGTGGGCCAACAACACCCTGACCACGAACGGCGCGATGCGCGGCTCGAGCGTAACCGTGATCGCCACGGTCGGCGCCGGCGAAGGTACGGCGGCGGGCGTCGTCGGCCGTTCGTCGGTCACCGACGACTCGCTGCAGGAGATCGTGTCCGCCGCGATCGCCACGGCCCGCGCGGCGGCACCCGCCGAGGACGCCCGTCCGCTCGTCGACGGTACGGCGTCGGCGGACTGGGATCTCGAGCCGGAAGAGACCTCCGTCGGCGTGTACGAGAAGTTCGCGCCGTCACTCGGTGAATCGCTGAAGCGCGCCGGCCTCGAGCGGCGCCGGCTGTACGGCTTCGCGAACCACGAGGTCGCCACGCTGTACGTCGGTTCCTCGACCGGTCTGCGACTGCGGCAGGCGCTGCCCCGCGGGTACGTGTCGTCGACCGGCAAGAACGCCGATCTCAGCCACTCGGCCTGGGTCGGTACGGCGACGCGCGACTTCACCGACGTCGACGCGCTCGCGCTCGACGCCGAGCTCACGCGCCGGCTCGGCTGGGCGACCCGGACCGTCTCGGTCGACGCCGGGCGGCACCCGACCATCCTGCCGCCGGCCGCGGTCGCGGACCTGATGACGTACCTGTTCTGGCAGCTCGACGGCCGGGACGCCTTCGAGGGCAGGACCGTCTTCTCCAGGCCCGGCGGCGGCACCCGGATCGGTGACACGCTGTCGTCGCAGCCGGTCACGCTGCACTCCGACCCGGCGCTCGCCGGGCTCGAGGCATTCGCGTTCGCCGTGGCCCGCTCGTCCGGCGGCTCGTCGAGCGTCTTCGACAACGGCCTCACGCTCGCCGCGACCGACTGGATCCGCGGCGGCAAGCTGGAAACCCTGATGACGAGCCGGTACACGGCCGACCTGATCGGCGCCCCGGCGGCGACACCGGACATCGAGAACTACGTGGTGTCGGTCGACGGCGCGACCGGCTCGACCGACGACCTCGTCGCCGGGCTCGGCAACGGACTGCTGCTGACCTGCCTCTGGTACATCCGGATGGTCGACCCGCAGACACTGCTGCTCACCGGCCTGACCCGGGACGGCGTCTACCTGGTCGAGAACGGCGAAGTCACCGGAGCGGTCAACAACTTCCGCTTCAACGAGAGCCCGGTGGACCTGCTGGCCCGGTTCACCACCGCCGGCGCGACCGTTGCGTCGTACTCGAGGGAATGGGGCGACTACTTCTCCCGCACCGCGACACCGCCGCTGCTGATCCCGGACTTCAACATGTCGAGCGTCAGCCAGGCGAGTTAGCTATTTGGACAGAGCGACGCGCCACATCACGCGTTGCCCTTCCTGGTACGGCGTGAGCTCGTCGAGGGTCCAGTTCTCGGCGAGTTCACGGACCAGGGCTTCGTCGAAGAAGCGGCCGACGAACCCGTCGTGCACGCGCAGTCCGCCGTCGAGCTGCTGCCAGTGCCGCGAGCAAGCATCGTCCGACGACCACACGGCGTACACGAAAACGCCGCCCGGGCACAGCACCCGGTGGATCTCGGCGACGAGTGACCGCAGCTCGGACACCGAGAACGCCATATTCAGCAGGAGATTCGCGAACACCGCGTTCACTCCGCCGTCGGCCGGCGGCAGCGGGTCACGGACGTCGTGCAGCGCAGCCGTCACCCGGTCGTCGAGGCCCTCGCGCTGCGCCTCATGCCGCAGCTGATCGAGCGCGGTCTCGCTGAAGTCGGTCGCGTGCACGCTGAATCCCTGTCTGGCCAGGAAAAGCGCGTCCCGGCCGTGGCCGGCGCCGAGCTCCAGGACGTCGTCGATGCCCGCGGCACCGAACCTCTCCGCGGCCCGGTGCGCCGCAACCGACGGCTCCGGCCCGTGCAGCTGCGGGCGTTTCGCGTACGCCGAGTCCCACCGTTCTTGCTGAGCCCTTGCGAGCTCGACATGCCCTGTATTCATAGTGCTCCCCGTGGTCGTCACGCCGGTCTGGACGATCGGCAGACCGCAGCAGCCTACGTCAGAACTTTGAGTAGACGTACTCAGGCGGCGGCCCGTTCCGCCCCGCGAGAGTGGAACGGACCCGAGGAGGACCCGATGCCGACCGCCACCATCTCCTGCCCCACCTGCCGCACCCAGCTGCACCTCACCCTCGAGCCGGCCCCTTATCCACAGCCTTACCCACAACTCCCTGCGCGCCCAGCCCCGCCCCACCTCGGCATCTGCCTCGCCGCAGCAACCGGCATCGCCATCCTCCACAAGCGCCCGCTCCCCGCCGCAATTCCAGCCGGACTGGGCGAATGCGTCTGCGCCGCGGCCGCCGCCTTCGCAGTCGCGACCACGCTCCCCCAGCTCCCCGGCCCAGCCGCTGGTTCACCACAGCACTCGTCACAGCCCTGGCCATCACCGAGCTCGCGCGGGTCGCCGTCGTCCTGCACGCCGCGACCATCACCGTCGCCGCCGTCGACCTCGCCTGCTGCCTCGCAACACAAGACATCCGCCAGCTCGGCTACCTCGCCGCGATCCTCGCCGTACTGGCCGTCCTCGCCGCCGTCCGCAAGCTCACCGACCCGGTCCCCACAGCCACCGCCGCCAGCCTGAGCGCACAGTTCGCAATCATCCTGTTCGCCTTCGACGGGTACGTCGACACGTGGCAGGCCGCCGTCGCACTCGCCGTCGTCGCCGCGATCGGCATCGCCGTCACCTGCGGGTACGTCGGTCAACCGTTGGAGCCCGCCCTGCTCAGCACGGCCGCCTGCGCCGCCGTACTGGCCGAGATGGCTGCCGTGGCAGCCTCCCGGCACACCGCCACCGGCGTCGTCCTCACCATCGTCGCCGCCCCACTGATTGCCTACGGCATGAACCCGCGCCGCCGCCCTTCACTCCTGCAGGCCGCGCTTCTTCTCGTCATCGCCAACACCACCTTCATGCTCGGCGCCGACGCCCACACCCTCGAGTGGTACACGGTCCCGCCCGCCTTGATCCTGCTCGCCACCGGAGTCGTTGCCTGGCGCAACCAACCGAGCTGGGTCTTCCTCGGCCCCGGCCTGCTGCTCGGCCTCGCCCCATCCACCCTCATCGCCAACACCACCGACAACTGGCTGAGAGCAACCCTGGTAGTCGCCGCCGCCGTGGCCAAGATCGGCATCGCCCAGTTCCTCGAGGTGGCCCCGCTCATCCCCCGCTGGATCACCCTCGCCACCGCAGGCCTCATCCTCCTCACCACCGGAGCCACCTACGAACGCCGCCTGGCCCAAGCCAAACAGGCCACCCGCTGGATCAGCTCGCTGCGCTGACAAACGCTCGTCCCAGTGCGCGACACTCGGCATCCGGTCGCCGCGCTGCCAATTGGCGGATACTGAGATTTCGGGCAACTGTTTCACCGGGGGCACCATGTCTGGCGACCACTTCTTGCCATCAGAGGCCAAGGCGCTCGTCTACGACTTCACGGTGCTCCGGAAGAACCAGGGCCTGAAACAGTCCCGGCTGACCGAGGACCGCGCCGGCAACCTGCTGGGATCGCGGGCGGTCCGCGACTACATGGCGAAGCACGGCGTCGGTGATCCCGCGGCCGCCGCGATCCAGGTGGTCATCGACGCCGTACGCCAACTCTCGGTCCCCTCCGACCAGATCGTCGCGGACGCCGTCTTCGGCCTCGGTCTCTTCCTCACCGAGTACGCCGACCAGCACGTACAACTGCCGGTGATCCGCGCCCTCGAGACCGCCGACCTGGGCGACCGGCGAGACTCGTTGCGCAACCACTGGCACCACCTGCACCAGGCCGTCGGCGCCTCCGCCCCCGAGACGCCGGGAGACCGCTACCTCCGCGACACCATCGAGCCGCGAATCTTCCGCGACCTGGCCATGCTGATCACCGGATCCACCGACGAGCATGCGCAGGCGGGCCCGATCACCACTGCCCCCAGGAGGCTCTCCGAAGGCGCCCGGACCTCGTCGCCGGGCCGGGTAGTGGTCGTCGGCGGCGTCGCGATGGATCACGTCTTCCACAGTGACGCCGTACCGCTGCCCGAGACGTCTGTCAGAGCCACTGACCACGTCCGATCCCCTGGCGGCAAAGGGCTGAGCCAGGCGGTCGCGGCCGCGCGTCTCGGTCTCGAGGTCGCGCTGATCGCCGCCTGTGCCGACGACGAGGACGGTGCGACGATCAAGCAGTACCTGGACGACGAACGCGTCGACACCTCGATGATGAAGATCGTCCGCAACGAGACGACGCCGCAGACCGCGGTGATCGAGTTCCCCGACGCGGAGAGCGCCGCGGTCGTGTGGCACAACGAGAACGCCGTCAGCCTGACCATGCAGGACGTCCATCAACATCGCGCCGCGCTAGCGGCCTGCGACGCCGTACTGCTGACCTTCGAGATCCCGCAGGACGTGCTGTCCAGCACGCTGCACCTCGTGACAGGGCTTGGTGCGGAGCGGCCGGTCACGGTCGTCACGCCCGGCCAGCCCTATGACACCGGCCCGCCGTCCGGCCAGGCATTCGCGCAGATCGACTACCTGGTCGCCCACAGCTGGGAGCTCCGGCGACTCAGCTACTACACGCCCGGCAGGCAAGCCTCGAACCACCTCGGCGAGAACTTCCTCCGCCTCGGCGTGAAGTCGGTCTGCGTACTCGGCAACCGTGGCGGAACCATCTACTCCCAGAACGCACCGCAGCGATCGATCACCCCGCCGCCGTCGATGCTGAAGGAATCCTCGATCACGAGAGACCTCTTCTGCGCCGCCCTCGTCGCCCGCCTGGTGGAAGACCGCTCCCTGACCGACGACGCCGTCCGCTGGGCGACAGCCGCCATGGCCAGCTTCGCCGAGGACTACGCCAACGCCCGTACCTTCCCCGACCGCAACCGCATCGAACAAATGCTCCGAGCCTTCCCCGGCGAAGCCTGGTGATGACTCCAACTCTTCTTTGGCGGGTCAGATGTCCGATCAGTTCACCGCGCGATCACCCGAGGTAGCCCCACTCGTCTCGGTGTTCGTCGCCCTGCGCAAGAACGAGGGCATGACCGCGCAGCGCCTCGCGACCGGCCGGGCGCAGCCCCTTCTTCACCTGTCGGCGGTGCGCGATCGAGTTGAACGGACCGGGGAACCTTCGACGGAGGTCGCCATCGAGTTGGTCCGCGAGCAGGTGCGCAGGTTGGACAGTCTCACCGACAGGATCATCGCCGACGCAGCACTGGGACTGGCCAGCTTTGCTGACGTCTACCGGTCGGACGGCGTGCCTGCCAACGTCCTCCACAAGCTCGAGGCCGGAGACCTCGGAGTCAGACGGGCGGTCGTGCTGTCGCACTGGGCAGATCTTCATCAGGCCTTGGCGGGGCCAGGCTTCGCCGGCGCGCCGGAAGCTCCCAGCGATCGCAGTCTCCGCGGGCGAACCGAAGACGAAGTGTTCGAGCGGCTCGCCGTCCAACTGCTCAACGCATCCGCTCTCCACACCTCTGACCGGGCGTCCGGTCACACGGCAACCGCTCCGGTCGCGTCCGAAGCGCCGCCGAAGCCGACGGGTCGTGTGATCGTCGTCGGCGGAGTGACGATCGACCACGTCTGGCGGGTCGACCGGCCGCCCGACCTGGAGACCTCGCGGATCGCGACTGGCTACAGCCGATCTCCGGGCGGTAAGGGCCTCAGCCAAGCGGTGGCTGTCGCCCGGCTCGGATTCGACGTTGCGCTGGTCACCGCGGTCGGGAAGGACCGCGAGGGCCAGGAGATCCTCGATCATCTGGAGCTCGAAGGCGTCGACCGGTCCTTGATCAGAGCTGTACCCAACTCGACGACGCCGGCCACCGGTATCTTCGAGCGCCCGTTCGGCGAGAGCGCGGCAGCAGTCTGGCGCGGCTCCTTGGAGCTCGACAGCCGCCACCTGGATCGGCATGCCAAAGCCTTGTCAAGCTGCGCAGCTCTCCTGCTGACCTTCGAGGTCCCGCTGCCCGTCCTGCAGCGAACGCTCGACCTGGCCACGAGCCGGCCCCTCATCATCGTCACACCGGGTCAGCCTTACCCGGACGCCGAGCTGACACGGGACGCCTTGGGCCAGATCGACTATCTGGTCGCGCGCCCGTGGGAGCTGGAACGGTACGCCCGATCGGCGGACGCCCGGTACGACCCGCAACTGATCAGCAACGAACTCCTGAAGCAGGGCCTGAAGGCTCTGTGCGTCCTCGGCACCCGCGGCGGCACCGTCTACCTGTCAACCGGCGACTCGATCGACATCCCGTCCACGTCATCAGTCATCAAGGAGTCGTCAATCACCCGCGACGCCTTCTGCGCCGCCCTCGCCACCGGCCTGATCGAACACCGCCCCCTCCCCGACGCCATCCACTGGGCAGCCGCCGCAATGGCCGCAGTCTCCGCGGACTACCTGAAGTCCCCCTCACCCCCACTCCGCGCCCGCGTCGACGCCATGTACCAGAAACACTTCGCCTGAGTCGACCTGCCGATTGGCAGCCGGCCGCCGCCCAGAGGCACCCCGACGGGTGCGACCAGACCAATTGGCAGGCCCGGGCCACCCAGCCCATCGACGGGCGTACCAGGTCGGTCACGGTCACCCGCCATTTGGCGCCGTTCGCGTCCGGGCTGCCGCCAACCTGCCCGCGGGGGCCAAAAAGTAAGTCGTTGACACCCAAATGTCCTGAGCTGCAATGGATGGTGAGACGAATTTCAAGCGGGGATCCGGGGGGATCCTTGGCAGCTGACCAGCAGCACGAATGGTTGTGTGAAATTCAGAATCGAGACTCACCATGGCCGAAACTCAAGCAGTAGTCGCGCTAGTATCGAGCGTTGTCATTGCCTACTACGTCGTCAGTCGCTGGAGAGCGTTGGCGTCCTTCCTGGTCTTCATCGTGCTCGCCGTCTTCGTGTTCGGGGTCTTCATGCTGGTCCAGACGTTCAACGGCGAGCCACCCACCCAGGGGGACCAAGTCGTGAAGACCGAGACTACTTCTCACCCACGCTGAGCGTTGGCCGCGGGTTCACCGCGGCCAACCACCGACAGGGGAGCATTGTGCACGCCACCATTTCGTCCGGCCGCCTCCAGATCGTCTTGCTACACATTCTCGAGTATTTCCGGTCGACCGGCGGTTTGACCTTTTCCGGCCTGCAATTCTGCCCGGAAGAATTGGCTGCGCCGTTGCTCGACCTCGCGATGGTGCGCCGCTACTCCCTTGTGCACGATGTCGCTCTCGAGACCAGCGCACTGGCGGTGGTCGCACAATGCGCTCGCGAATTGCGCCCTACGGATCAGATTGTCATCGACGCTGCACTGAGCTTCCGGCTGCACTCCGAGCGATACGCACGATCCGGCATCAGCCGGCAAACCATTCGGCAACTCTCGGACCGCGATCTGGACCGGCGGCGCCACGCACTCCTCGGAAACTGGCGGAGTCTGCACGAGGCACTCCTCGACGCGTCCGACGCACCGCCGATCGGCAGCGGCCCGAGTGAGAGCAGCTTCCGTGCAACGATCGAACCGACCGCGCTTCGAACTCTCGCCCGGCAGTTGGCACTGCGGGAGCTCGACTCCGTCGGGTCCGCCAACAGTTCTCCGTCTTCTTCGACCGACACCGATCACCAGCACACCGAGCGAACGCGCGGCAGGATCATCGTCGTCGGCGCGGCAGTGATGGATGCGGTGTTCCGGATCAGAGACCTTCCGCGCTGGGAGACATCGATCGAAGCGCACGACCTCACGTTCTCGCCAGGCGGCAAAGGCCTGACGCAGGCTGTCGCCGCGGCGCGGCTCGGCCACCGCGTCTCCCTGGTGGCCGCCATCACCGACGACCGGTTCGGGGCGGAGATCGTCAACTATCTCCGCGCCAACGACGTCGACACCTCGCTGCTGAAAATCGTGCCGGGTGCGGACACGCCCTTCACCGGTGTCCTCGAGATGGACCGGGGCGACAGCCTCGCGACCTATTGGCGCAACGAGAACGAGGTGCGGCTCGATCCGTGGGACTGCGACGAACTCGTCTCCGAACTCGTCGAGTGCGATGCCGTCCTGATGACGTTCGAGGTCCCCCGTGAGACCGTCGAGCACAACCTCGCGCTACTGCGGGACATCGGCGACGCGAGACCGTTGACCATCGTCACTGCCGCCCAGCCGTACGCCGACGCAACGCTCTCAGCCGATGCTTTCCAGCAAATCGACTACGTGGTTGCACATCCTTGGGAGCTTCGGTGCCTGAGAAGCACAAGCCCCCAGCACTTCGACCCCGACCCGAGCGCTCGCGAGCTCCTGAAAATGGGCGTCGGATCGGTGTGCGTTCTGCTGCGGGGTGCATGCACGATGTACTCACAGTCGGCCGAGGATGTCGTACAGGCTCCTGGCCTTGCCTCGAGCTACAAGGAGTCGGCAACCGCCCGCGACGCGTTCTGCGCCGCACTGGCGGACGAACTGATCCAGAGCGGCCGACGGTTCTCCCCTCGTGCAACCAACTGGGCATCAGCGGCGATGTCGTGTGCGATCGCCGACTACCCACTCAAGGTCTCACTGCCGTCGCCGAGACGGATCGAGACCATGCTCGCTCGCATCACACAGCCGGCGTAGCTCGGCATTCATCTACGCAGGCGGTGCAGCTCGGCAAGGGGAACCGGCTCGGTCGCGCCTCGAATACGCCAGCAGTAGATCGACGAGTCGAGCAGCGTCGCTCTACTCACCTCCAGCCTGACCCCCAATCGCTCACGCAACTCGTCCTTGTTGGTTGTCCCGAACTGCTGGCGTAGCTGACGAGGACTGATGTACTGCCGGTTGAGGTACAGATAGGGCCGAGGCCGTACCCGCAACCACTCCTGCCAATTGGCAGCCCGATAGCTGGTTCCGGTGAACCCCATGTTGGGGTCGACCGTCGTCACCAGAAGACTCGCATCGCGCCGCTCACGCCGGAACCAGCGCCGCACCTGCGCGAGCAGCCTGGAGATCGCGCTGTGCGGCGCGACCTGGAACGAGTAGACCCGCGAGATGTCCCACACCTCCCGCGGCGGAACGCCGAACCGCCGCTCGAGCGCGCCCCCCAACCGCCGCCAGTCCAACGGCGTCGCACTGCACAACGCAACAGGCAACCCACTCGAGCGATCCACCAACGCAAAGTTCACCGAGCCTGGTCGTGCGCTCCTGAGATAATGCAGGTGGCTGAACACGGCGAACGCCTTGTCGTCGTCATACACAACGAACCGCAGATCATCGAGCCCACGGGTTTCACCGCTCGGCACCAGCCCACGAATCGCAGCGATGTCGGCCGACAGATGCCGGGCACTCCGGATCACCTCCGCCAGCGCCAACCGCCGGCCCACCGTCCCATCCGACCGAGCCACCCGAGGAAGATGCAGCCTGGCCCGCACCGCCAGCCCGCGGGCATCGACACCGCGGCGCTCCGCAACCTTGGCGACCACTTCAACAAACCCGGACATCGGCTGCCGACACTCGGCCAAAGAAAGCCCTACTGGTAGGAACGCAAGCAAGTCGTCGGCAAAGTCCCGCCTGACATTTGACAAGCCGCGCTACCCATCCTCACATGGAGCCACCCAGCCAGTGCCATGATACGCGGCATCAGGTCTTACCGCTGCGTGAGAGTCGCGCCTCTTTGCCTTTCCGAGGTTCGCTTCTTGCTCGTGGCCTCGAGAAGGATCTGATAGCGCTGCCAGACGTCGTCGTCACGCAGATTGCCGAAGCGCATCCGGCGCTCGCGCTGATACTCGATCGATTCACTCAGAAGCGTTTCGTGCGGCGCGCAGAGCACCTTTCTCCGGTCTCGATACCCAAACTGATCGAAGGTCAGATCGATGACCAAACGCCGAGCTGAATCACCGATCTCGACCCAGCAGTGAAACTCTGATTTCCCGCCGCGGCCTCCGTCGAAGACGACATAGCCGACGCAATAGTTGGCACGCAACCGTCGGTGCCAACTCAGCTTTGAGATGAGCCAAGCGGAACTGACGCCGCACTGTCCGATTGAAGGCGATTTGCCGCTCTGCAGGAGCTGCACAAACGGTTGGTAACAGGTTGCCTCTGACCATGCTTCGGTGAGGACACCTCGATACTCCCGCAGCCGCTTCTTCAGTTGCCACAGGCACACAAGGGCGACCGCTTGCTGCACGCCCTGTTCTGTATAGATTCTCCGGAGCTTGCGAGCGCGGCGTTTGGTGAGCGCGATCAGATCACGCTGGCGAGCCGTGGACTTCGAGGTCGCGCCGGGTGCCTCGCTGACGGCAGTGCTCACCGCCTGCTCATGCTCGACGCACGTCACCCCGTTGACCCCATCTCCCGACCAAGCGCTTGGTGAGTCGCGAGTCTAGGGCCAGGGTCACCTAGAGTGTCAAGTTCGACACTCTGGGTCAAAATCTCGAGATAGGGCGCTGGTTCCGGGCAGAGCGCGCCCGGTGTACGCACGAGCATCTTCACCGACCGGTTGCACGAGGCAAATGCATGAGCCATTTGATCCGCTTTGGCAACCGATTGGCAAGGGGTTGCCAGCATGAGATTTTCCGCAGTCAGTCCTTCGAGTCGGCGCTATGCAAAGGGTTTGGAATGGTGCCTGTGACAGGGATCGGTGGGCGGGTGGCGAGGTCGGTGTAGCCGAGGGTTAGGCGGTAGCTGTTGAGGGGGTAGCGGAGGAAGGTTTCGGCGGTTAGGGCGGTGGCTTTGAGGCGGTCGGCGTGGTGGGGGTGGGCTTGGGTGTAGCGGTCTATTTCGGAGCGGGTGAGGGACCAGAAGGTGGGCTCGGGGATCAACTGGTGGGCGGCGAGGGGGTTGAGGACGCCTAGGAGGAGGGCGTCGACGACGTACTGGCGGAGGATGGGCCAGGGTTTGCGGGGTAGGACTCGGGTGTGGGCGTCAGGTTCGGGGCCTCGGGCAACGATGGAGGTGGTGGAGAGGTTGATGTCGTCGACGAGGTCCTTGATGACGAGGCGGGTGGGGATGCCGGCGTCGTTGCAGATGATGGCGAGGTTTTCGCCGTGGGGGTTGACGGTGATGCCGTAGTGGTGGAGCAGGTGGAGGAGGGGGCGCAACACGGTGGCCAGGAGGTGGCTCAGCCAGGTTTGGGCGTCGGTGCCGGCGCGGGTGATCGCGGTTGCCGCGAAGCCGGGGTGGAGGACGGCGGCCAGTGGCCAGACGGTTTCGTCGGCGCGTAGGCGTGGGTCGATGGGGTCGCGCCAGATGCAGCCGAGGGTTTCGGTCCACTGGTACGGGATGCCGGGGTGGGTGGAGAGTTCGGGGTGCGGGACGGTGACCGAGGCGACCTCGCCGAGGAGTTCGGTGCCTAGTTCCTGGAAGACCTCGTCGCGGGACCACAGGCCGCGGAGCCACTGGGTGATCATGGGGGCGGCGAGGGTGCAGTGTGACGGGATACCGCGGTAGACCGAGGTGTTCAAGATCTTCAGCGGCAACTTGACCAGGTAGCGCGCAGGGTTGGAGATGTTGACCGTCGTGCGGATCGACTGGGTCGGCAGGTACTCGTCGGGGCTCTCCCCCAGCACCACGATCTCGCCGGTCGCGAGTTCGCGGACCCACTGGGTGCGGACGACGTGGTCCAGCTGCCACGGGTGACACGGCAACCAGACATAGGCGTCCGGATCGTCCAACCTCGCGCGGAAGGCCGAGATGGTCGGCGGGTCCAGCTCACGCGCGATGACAGCGTGCTCCGACAGGTCCGGCGTACCGCGGAACTCGGCGAGTCCACGTCGTACGGCGAGCCAGACGAGGCGCAGCGGCGTACGCGCCTCAGGTGCATACCGCTCGCTGTCCGACGCCGAGAACCCCAAGCGTCCCTTGTTGGCCACCAGAAGTGGATGCCCGGTCAGATGCCCTTCCAGGCGGCTGTGGTGCAGTTCGAGCAACTCGGCAGCGGGCACGGCCGTGGAGGCCATGCGTACGTCGGCCGCGAGGGTGCTCGTGAGCTCCGCGACGTACCCGGCCACGGTCGACCCGTCGACCCCGAGTACGCCTGCGGCGTCGACGAAGAACTGGATCGGATCGGTCGCGACCTCGCTCTCGTCGTTGCCGAGGATGCCGGAGGTGGTCCGTCGTATCGACGCCGGATCGACCCGCCAGCTCCCGAACCCGCCGCGGGTCGCCTCGAACACATAGGACACCGAGCCGAAGTCGAGTCGATCGTCGACAGGCTCCAGCAACCCTTCGCTGCAGAACTGTGAGATCAACTTCGCCAGCAGCTCCGACGAGCACTGCGCCCAGACGCTCATCCGGGGATCGCAAACGTCGTGTACGCGGTGGACTTGGGCAGCCGGAACACCTCTCGGCCGGCCACACTGTTCAAGATCGTCGCATTGCGAACCGCTCCGATGCCAAGGTCGGGCGCAGCGACGCCGTGGCTGTGCAGGTCGGCGTTCGCCACGAAGAGACGGCCCTCCAAAGCACCCTGCACACTGTGGTTCCGGTTGATGACCCAGCGGCCGGCAGCGTCGTGGTCGATCTGCGACTGCAGAGACTCCATGAAAGGCAAAGAACGGTTGCGGTAGCCGGTGGCGGCCACTACAGCGCCGGTGGTGTGCTGGAAGGTCTTGCCGCTGTCAGCGTGCAGCATGGTCAGCTCAAGAGCGTCAGCGCGGGCGACCGCGGACACAACACCCACGCCGACCTGCAGCTCGGCCGGTGCGGCGCTCAGGTCCCGCGCGTAGAGGAGGTCGTGAATGTCCTCCAGAGTCTCCGACGAGATGCCTTTGTAGTGGCGCCACTGGTCCTTCACCAGCTGGTCACGCACACGCTCGTCCAGTGCGTGGAAGTAGTCGACGTACGACGGCGTAGTCATCTCCAGCACGAGCTTCGAGTAGTCGAGAGGTGTGAACGCCGCCGTGCGGGTCAGCCACGACACTGCCGGGCCATCTGAGCGCAGCAGGTCCAAGAAACACTCAGCACCCGACTGGCCCGAGCCAACCACCGTCACATGACCTGTGCGCAGCAGGTCGTCCCGACGGAACAGATAGTCCGCCGAGTGCGTGAACCGCTCAGCCGGCAGCCCAGCCAGCGCAGCAGGTACGAAAGGCTCCGTGCCGACGCCAACGACCAAGTGCCGGGCCTCGAACCGCTCCAAAGAAGCCTCACCACGCTCAACCGTCAGCTCGAACCACGACCCGTTCCACACCACCTCCCGCACGTGGTGACCGAAGTGCAGCGAATCGAGCTGCGCTGCACACCACCGCAGGTACGCCTCGTACTCCCGCCGCGTCGGATGGAACTTCTCCCGCACGTAGAACTGATACAGCCGGTCGTTGTCCTTCAAGTACGACAGGAACGACAGGTGATGCGCCGGCTCGACCAACGACACGAGGTCCGCCAGAAACGACACCTGCAGCATCGCGTCCTCGAACATCAGCCCGCGGTGCCAGGTGAACTCGGGCCGGCTGTCGAGCACAGCCAGTTGTACGTCGTCCACACCGTCGGCCAGTGCGGCCAGTCCGAGGTTGAACGGCCCGCAGCCGATCGCGATCACGTCGTACATGTCATGCCTCCCTGCACGGCCCGGGTGCGGACCATCAGTAGTGCTGTCTTCTCGGGCAGCTGTAGCTCCCCGTGCTGGACGAAACCCGCCGCGACGAACGCCCGGACGGACGGGGTGTTCTCGATGTCCGGTTCAGCCACCACCTGCGAGCAGTCTGGGTCCGCCTGCAGCACCACAGCAGCCAGCGAACGCAACAACTCACGCCCGAGTCCCTGCCCGACGCGCGTGACGTCACCGATCGCTACATGCACGCCCCAGTCGTCTTCGCCGTATGCGTAGTACTCCGCCAGGCGGTCGAGCCGGACCCGGTACAACTCGACGTACGCGAACTCCTCCCCGTCCACTGCGACCAGGTACGGCGTGGAGTGCTCCCCCGCCGCTTGCTGCTCGATCTCCTGCGCCCAGCGCTCAACCGACCAGCCCTGGTGCCACCAGCGAGCGATGTGCGGCTGTGACATCCACTGGGCGATCCGCGGGGCGTCGGACGGGTCAGCCGCGCGCAGTTCGAAGGACGTCACCGCAGCGGGTTGGGGATGTCGAGATAGACCGACTGTGCGTCCAGTGGCGCCACTACCTCATCGATGCCACGCAGCCGGGTCAGCATGTTCGCCTTGCACGGCAGGGTCTTCGCCTCGAGCCAACGGCGCGCCAGCCGGTCGCCGTCGGGTCCGGCAGCCTTCAGCAACGGCAGTGCGAGCCTCAGCCGCTCCCGCACCACACCGAGCAGCTCGCCCTCGTCGGCAACCCCATCCGCCGCGAGGCATCCGACCACGGCCAGGGCCTGGTTGTGCAGCAGGTAGTAAGTCAGTCGATCGTCGACAATCGGGTCGTCAACCACCGCCAGCGTCGAGTCACGCAGCCCGGTGACACCGAGCAGACCACGCAGGTACGACGATGCGAGGTAGTACCCCTGGTTGTCGCGGTACGCACCGCCCTTGATCCGCCCTGCCCCGTCGAGCCGTACCAGCGTGTTCTGTTGATGCGCCTCGAGGCCGATGCCTGTCTCGGCATACAAATGCAGCATCGGGATCAACACGTTGTCGATGTACGCCGCCGTCCAGCCGGAAGGATCATCGGCGGCACAATCGCTCAGCCGGCTCACACCACCGGGACGCGGCGCGACCAGACCCGCCAGGCAGGCGTAGCTGTTGACGTCGGCCGGCACCTCCCGCACTGCCACGTCCAGACCGGTCAACGTCGGTCCGCCTTCGTCGAGCGCAACCCACGCCGGGTCGCGGACGATGCTGAAGCGCGGGTGCGCGGTCGCCGTCCCCGCGTTGTACGCCGCGTCGAGCAGCCGGTTGATCTCCAGCCCGCGGCGCAGCTCGGTCGGCGTCGACTCCCGCCGCGAGTTCGTGATCCGCAGCCCGAGCGACAGCTTCAGCATCACCGGCAGATCCGGATGGAACACGGTCCGCAGGCTGGACGTCGGGTACCACTGGGCGCCGGCCGGCCCCAAAGCCTTCACTCGGCCGGCAGAGATCAGCGAGGCGACCCGCGGGCGCGCGGCCACGGCGGCCGCCTGCCACGGATGGGCCGGGATCAGCACGCGGGCCGACGACGGGGTGAAACCGGCCAGCGCGCCCATCAGCTGCACAGCGTCCAGTCCCTGCAGCGAGGGCGCGCCGGCCACCTGGTCCGACGACACCAGCTCGGCGTCGGCTTCGAACCAGTGCATGGCGAAGCGGCCGCCGAGCTCCGGCGAGTACGCCGCCAGCTCGTCACCGCTCAGTCCGTCCCGGCTCTTCGGCGCCGGATGGTTCAGATGCCCGAACAGCAACGCCTGCTCGAACTCGAGGAAGCGTCCCGGCCCCCGTACGCCGTCGGCCTGGTCGACGAACAGCGACACGTTCCGCACCGACTCCGCCGTCCGCGCCGCCAGGTCGTCGATCTCGGCGGGATCCGCGTCCGCGGACAGCAACCGCACCAGCTCCTCAGGCGCCGGCCGTACGCCGTCCACCCGCACGTCGCCGAACTGGTGCAGCCCCGTCCGCGAGGCGTGCTCGACCTGCGCCGTCACGGTCGACTCGCCGACCGGGAAGGTCAACGGCCCGACGGCGACCGATACCGCCGACTCCCTCGTGTAACACCGCAGGATCGCATTCAGATGCGCATCGACCGCAACACTCATGCCACTGCTCATGCCACTGCTCATGACACTGCTCACGCCGCTCCTTCGCCGGTCAGGATGTCGAGGCCGGTGGCCACGACCTGGTCGAGCAGGTCTTCGATGTCCGTCGCGGTGGCGTTCGGGTTCAGCAGCGTCAGCTTCAACGCGACCGCCGCCGGGCGGCCGCCGCGGGTCGGCAGCTTCGTCCGGCCGATCAGCACCCGGCCGGACGTCAGCAACCGGCGCCGGACCTCACCCTGGACGGCGTCCAGCGCGGCCGCGTCCAGCCCCTGCCCGGCGACCCGGAACAGCACCGTGGTCAGGGTCACCGGCGCCAGCAGCTCCAAGTTGCTGTCGGCAACGACCCGGGCCGCGGCGGCGTGCGCGAGCTCGTGGCAGGTGTCGAGCATCGTTCCCAGTCCGGCCCGTCCGTAGGCCGCCAGCGTGGTGGCAACCTTGACCGCGTCCGGACGGCGCGTGGTTTGCAGGCTGCGACCGAGCAGCCCGTCCAGCCCCGAGTCGATGTCGTCGGCCGGGTTCAGGTAGTCGACCGAGCGGTCGAAGGCCGAGAAGCGCGTCCGGTCCGCCACCAGCAGCATGCTCGTCGCGGCCGGCTGCCAGCCGATCTTGTGCAGGTCCAGCGTCACCGAGTCCGCGAGCGGCAGGTCGGCGAGCAGCGGCTCCAGCCGGTCGGAGAAGAGCGCCCCGAACCCGTACGCCGCGTCGACGTGCAGCCAGACGCCGTACTGCCGGGCCAGCGCGGCGATCGGCGCGATCGGGTCCACCGACCCGAAGTCCGTCGTACCGGCGGTCGCGATCACCGCCACCGGCGTCCGGCCGGGCCGGGCGAGCTCGTCGGCGAGGACGTCCGTCCGCATCCGGAAGTTCTCGTCGGACGCGATCGTGATCGCCGCCTCCTCTCCGAGCCCGAGCGCGGCGCAGGCCCGCTGGACGGAGAAGTGCGCGAGCTCGGAGCAGAACACGACCGGCCGGTCGAGACCCTGCAGACCGTTCCGCCGGACGTCGACGCCGGCCGCGGCGGCCGCACTGTCGCGCGCGATCAGGACCGCGAGCAGGTTCGAGATCGAGCCGCCGGGCGTCAGTACGCCATCCGCGCGCGGGCCGAACCCGGCCAGCGAAGCGAGCGCCTTCACGACCCACTGCTCGATCGCGAGCGTCGCCGGTCCTGAGTCGTAGGTGTCCATCGAGGCGTTCGAGGCCGACGCCAACGCGTCCGCGTCGACCGCCACCTGCAGCACGGGCGGCTGTAGGTGCGCCGCGGCGTGCGGGTGACTGAGGTCGATCCCGTGCTCGGCGAGCAGCCCCGCAATCAGGTCGAGCGCCGCGGACTCCCCCATGCCGATCGACGGGACCCGCGGCTCGCCCAGCACCTCGGCAGCGCGCCGCAGGACCGCTCCCGGCGACCCGTGCGGCAACGGTCCACGCTCACGGTCCGGCACCGTCGAGGCCAACGGCCAACGCGCGGCGAACGGATCCTGAACGGGTGCGGGCGGCACTGTCACGGCGGACAGACGCGCGGGCTGCGACATCCAGATCTCCCGGGAAGTTGTCGAGTAAGGCAACCCTTACTAAGGCAGCCCTAACTTTTGCCCGGCTCACCCACCGTGTCAACTCGGCCACGGCCGGAGTGAACATCCTCACGATCCGAAGCAACCGGATCCCCACCTCGATGCATCTCACTCATCAACTGAGCGAAAGGGGCGGCCATGACGAGTGTGCGCGCGATCCTGACCCGCGGCATGGTGCAGGCGGTGGCCACGCTGGCGGTGCTGACCGGTCTGGCCGGCTGGATCGCGGGTGCACGGTACGGACACGCGCTGGTCACCCTGGGGCTCGCGGTGTACATAGCGACGTTCTTCACCCGGCGCACGAGCTTCAGGCGCTCCTGGGGAACGCTCGAGCTGATGCAGGCGACCGGGGACGATGCGCTGGAGCATGTCGAGGGCGCCGTCCGCAGCTTCCGGAAACTCGCGGCCAAGCGACCCGGCGAGGCCCACCACCTGGCCAACGCCCTCGACAAGCAGTGGCAGCTGCTCAACGAACGAGACAAGCACGAGGAGGCCGTCGCGGCCGCCCGGGAAGCGGTCGAGACCTGGCGATCGCTGGTGGTGGACCACCCGGGGTGCCGCAGCAACTTGTCCAGGGCGCTGAACCATCTGGCGCTCAGCCTCGGCAGGCTCGATCGCGACAGCGAGAGCATCCAGTACAACGAGGAAGCGATAGTCGTGCAGCGTGCTCTGGTCGTGGCGGAGGAGAACATCTTGGCGCAGCACCTGGCCAACCAGGCGATCGGCCTGCGCAGATGCGACCGGTGGGAAGAGGCCCTCCCCGTCGCGACGGCGGCGTGCGAGCTCTACCGGCGCGTGGTGCCCCTGAAGCCCGACATGCTCGAGGACGCCGCCCAGGCCGCGGAACGGCTGGTGACCACCCTCGGGCACCTCGACCGGCGCGAGGAAGCGGTCCTCGCGGCCCACGAATGGATCGGGTACGAGCGCGCCCTCGCCGAGGCGGATCCGGCCCGGGTGCCCGAGCTCGCCGAGGCGGTCCGCGTCCTCGGCGGGATCATGCTGCTCGCCCACCAGGACGACGGGCTGAGCTACTGGCGGGAGTCGTTGGAGATCCTGCGGCGGGACGGCGGACACCCGGCGACGTACGCCGCGCTGTGCAGCACCGTCGGGCGCGGGTTCGCATCCGTCGGCGAACACGACGAGGCGCTGGCCGTGTACCGGACCGGTCTCACCGTCCGCCGAGAACTCGCGGCCGCGGAGCAGGGACAGTTCGGCGACCTCCTGACCGAGCTCGCGGAAGCGGCCTTCTCGATGCGCGTCTACCCGGGCCACAGTGAGCCGGCCGCCGCCCAGTTCACCGCCGAGGCGACCGCGCTCGCCCGCGAACACGCTTCGTCCATCAGCCGTGCCGCTCTTGCCGAGGCCGCGAATCTACTCGGCCGCGCCGAGTTCGCCGACGAGGCACGTGAGCTCGAGGAGCTCAGCGACCGTAGGGCGTCCTCGTGAGGACGAAGGTGGCGACGTTGAGGTGGGAGATCGTGTCGCCGTCGCGGATCACGTGGAGTTTCTCGCCGGCCAGGTAGCCGTCGCGGCCCTGGTAGAGGTCGGGGCCGAGGGGTGAGAGGCGGGTGGTGAGGCCGCCGGACAGTTGGAGGATGCCGGCCGTCGCGGAGATGGTGACCGGCGTGTTGCCCCAGTACCAGTGGCCGAGCAGTTCGGCGCCCTGGGCGAGCGGCGGCTCCGGCAGCCACTCCTGCGTGAGCGGCGGCTCGTACCTCGTCAGGATCCGCACCAGGTCCGGTGCGAGCGAGGCGACCCGGCCGTACGTCGCGTTGCCCAGCGTCACCGCTCCGACCCGGCGGACCCGGTCGACGAACAACCCGGCGAGGAAGCCCGGCATCGACCCGGTGTGACCGATCAGCAGATGCGGGTCGTCCGCGATCAGCCGCAGGCCCAGCCCGTACGACGCGTTCAGCCCTTCGCGCGGATCCGAGGCCACCGGTGACGCCATCTCCTCGACCGACTCCCGGCTCAGCACCTCGTGCAGCGGGTCGATCCAGAACCCGGCGTACCGGGCCAGGTCCTCGATCGTGCTCCACAGCTGCCCCGCCGGCGCCATCGCGCGCGAGTCGTACGACGGCTCCGGGTCGAGCTGGCCGCTGAACGGATGCACCGAGAAGCCCTCCGCGGACGGGCCTTCCGGGAAGTACGTCGTACGCCGCATCTCCAGCGGATCGAGGATGCGATCGCGCACCAGCTCCAGCCAGGACGCCCCGCGCAGCCGCGCCACGATCTCGCCGAGCAGGCCGTACCCGAGGTTCGAGTAGTGGTGCCGCCGGTCCGCGGGGCCCGCCGCCTGCGAGTCGTTCATCGCCGCGGTCAGCTCGTCGAACGAGACGCCCGGATTGCGTTCCCACCAAGGGCCCTCGGGCTCGGCGTTCATCCCGCCGCTGTGCGCGAGCAACTGCCGGACCGTCCGGTCCCCGAACGCGATCCCGGGCAGATGCTTGCCGACGGCATCGTTCAGCGCCAGCAACCCGTCGTCGCGGCACTGCATGATCAGCAGCGCCGTCATCGTCTTGGTGATCGAGCCGATCCGGTACTGCACGTCCGTGCCCGGCAACGCCCCGTCCGCCGTCGCGAACCGCCCACGCGATCCCGTCCAGACCAGCGCGCCGTCGCGCACCACCCCGGCGTTCACCGACGGCAGCTTCGACTCCCCCTGCGCCGCCGCGACCTCCGCGAACAGGGCAGCGGCGGTGTCAGGACGTACGGAAGTCACTCAAAGGCCTCCGGGGCGGGGCACGAGCAGATCAGGTTGCGGTCGCCGTACGCGCCGTCGATGCGGCGGACCGGCGGCCAGTACTTCGAGGTGCGGTCGACCGAGCGCGGGAACGCCGCCTCCTCGCGGGTGTAGGCGTGCTCCCACTTGTCGTTGATGACCGACTCGGCGGTGTGCGGCGCGTTCACCAGCGGGTTGTCGGCGGCCGGCCACTCCTCGGCGGCGACCCGGTCGATCTCGTGCCGGATCGCGATCATCGCGTCGCAGAACCGGTCCAGCTCGCCCAGGTCCTCGGACTCGGTCGGCTCGACCATCAGCGTGCCGGCGACCGGGAACGACATCGTCGGGGCGTGGAACCCGTAGTCGATCAGCCGCTTCGCGACGTCGTCGACGGTGATGCCGGTCTCCTTGGTCATCGGCCGCAGGTCCAGGATGCACTCGTGCGCGACCAGGCCGTTCTCGCCCGTGTACAGCACCGGGAACGCACCCTCGAGCCGCTTCGCCACGTAGTTCGCGGTCAGCACGGCGGCCTTGGTCGCCGCGGTCAGGCCCTCGGCGCCCATCATCCGGATGTACGCCCAGGAGATGGCGAGCACGCCCGCGGACCCGAACGGCGCCGCGCTGATCGGGCCGACACCGGACTCCGGGCCGGCCTGGTCGAGCAGCGGGTGGTTCGGCAGGTACGGCGCCAGGTGCGCCGCGACCGCGACCGGCCCGACGCCCGGGCCGCCGCCGCCGTGCGGGATGCAGAAGGTCTTGTGCAGGTTCAGGTGGCTGACGTCGCCCCCGAACTCGCCCGGCTTGGCGAGGCCGAGCAGGGCGTTCAGGTTCGCGCCGTCGACGTACACCTGGCCGCCGTGGTCGTGGACGATCCGGCAGACCTCGCGGACGCTCTCCTCGTACACACCGTGCGTCGACGGGTAGGTGATCATGATCGCGGCCAGCTTCTCCGCGTGCTCGGACGCCTTCGCGCGCAGGTCGTCCAGGTCGATCGTGCCGTCGTCGTTGCCCTTGACAACGACGACCTTCATGCCGGCCATCACCGCGGAGGCGGCGTTCGTGCCGTGCGCGGAGGCCGGGATCAGGCAGACGTTGCGGTCCGCCGAGCCCTGGGCACGGTGGTAGCCGCGGATCGCGAGCAGACCGGCCAGCTCACCCTGCGAGCCGGCGTTCGGCTGGATCGAGACCTTCGCGTACCCGGTGACCTCGGCCAGCCAGCGCTCCAGCTGACCGATCAGCTTCACGTAACCGGCCGCGTCCTCGATCGGCGCGAGCGGGTGCAGGTCCGCGAACTCCGGCCAGGTGACCGGCTCCATCTCGGTGGTCGCGTTCAGCTTCATCGTGCAGGAGCCGAGCGGGATCATCCCGCGGTCCAGCGCGTAGTCCATGTCGGACAGCTTGCGCAGGTACCGCAGCATCGCCGTCTCGGACCGGTGCGTGTTGAACACCGGGTGCGTCAGGTACTCCGTGGTCCGCGGTACGGCGACGGCGGGCGCGCCCAGCGTGTCGTCGTACTGAGCGCCGAAGGACTGGCAGACCCGGGTCAGCGTCGCGACGTCGGTCTTCTCGTCGCACGAGATGCCGACGTGGTCGGCGTCGACGAGCCGCAGCCAGATCCCGTTCTGCCGGGCGGCGTCCACCACGTCGGCGGCGCGTCCGGGGACCCGGGCGAGGACGGTGTCGAAGAAGTCGCCGTGCACGACCTCGACGCCGCCGGCCCGCAGCGAGGCGGCGAGCTTGCCGGCGTACGAGTGCACACGCTCGGCGATCGCCTGCAGGCCGTCGGGGCCGTGGTAGACGGCGTACATCGACGCGACGACCGCGAGCAGGACCTGCGCCGTACAGATGTTGGACGTCGCCTTCTCGCGACGGATGTGCTGCTCGCGCGTCTGCAGCGCCAGCCGGTACGCCGGGGCGCCGTCCGCGTCGACCGAGACGCCGACGAGACGACCGGGCAGCGACCGCTCCAGACCGGAACGCACGGACATGAACCCGGCGTGCGGACCGCCGTAGAACAGCGGCACGCCGAAGCGCTGCGACGAGCCGATCACGATGTCGGCCCCGGCCTCACCCGGCGCCTCGAGCACCGTCAGCGCGAGCAGGTCGGACGCGACGGCAACCAGCGTGTCGCGCTCGTGCGCCGCCTCGATCAGCGGCTTCAGGGCGCGGACGGCGCCGTTGGAGCCCGGGTACTGCACGAGGAAGCCGAAGAAGTCACCCTCGGGCAGGCCGTCGGTGGTGTCGGCGACGACGACCTCGATACCCAGCGCCTCGGCGCGGGTCTGCACGACCGCGATCGTCTGCGCGAAGGTGTCGGCGTCGACCAGGAAACGGTCGGACTTACTCTTCTTGTTCGACCGGTGCGCCAGCGTCATCGCCTCGGCGGCCGCGGTGCCCTCGTCGAGCAGCGACGCGTTCGCGGTCGGCAGGCCGGTCAGGTCCGAGACCACGGTCTGGAAGTTCAGCAGCGCCTCGAGGCGGCCCTGGGAGATCTCCGGCTGGTACGGCGTGTACGCGGTGTACCAGGCCGGGTTCTCGACCAGGCGGCGGACGATCACCGACGGCGTGAACGTGCCGTAGTACCCCTGGCCGATCATCGAGGTGGCGACGGTGTTGCGGGCCGCGAGCTGCCGCAGCTCGGTGAGCGCGTCCACCTCGGAGGCGGGCTCGGGCAGCCGCAGCCCCTCGGCGGAGCGGATCGACGCCGGGACCGCGGCGTCGACGAGCGCGTCGACATCGGCGTACCCGAGGGCTTGCACCATCCGCGCGACCTCGTCGGGACGCGGCCCGATGTGGCGGTCGGCGAACGTGGCGGAGAGTTGTTCGGTCATCAAGAGGCTCCGTTGCTGACGTGCTTCCGGTCGCCTCCCCCTCTGTCACGCACTACGCTCCAGAGTCGCCTGTGACACTCGGTCCATGGGCCTGAGAGGTTCCGGGGAGGAATTGCCCCTTCGGCGCCCGATGACACGGGACTCTCCCGAGTGCTGTGAACGGCTGTCCCGAGGCTACCAGGAATCCGCGCACAGTTCGGGCACGCAGGACCGAACGAGACGTCAGCCGGTCATCCGGGCGCGGCGCCGGGCGGCGAGCTCGTCGCCCGCGTGGCCGTCCGAGTCGCCGTCGTCGTGACCGTCGGCCCGCTCGGTCGGCAGCTCCGACAGCGTGCCCTCGACCTCGCGCCAGACACCGCCGAGCGCGATGCCGAACACGCCCTGGCCGCCGGCCAGCAGATCGATGACCTCGTCGGGCGAGGTGCACATGTACACCGACGCGCCGTCGCTCATCAGCGTGATCTGGGTCAGGTCGTCGAAGCCGCGCTTGCTGAGGTGCGCGATCGCGGTCCGGATCTGCTGCAGCGAGATCCCGGCGTCGAGCAGCCGCTTGATCACTTTCAGCAACAGGACGTCGCGGAAACCGTACAACCGCTGCGTTCCCGAGCCGGTCGCCGGGCGCACGGACGGGGAGACCAGGCCGGTGCGGGCCCAGTAGTCGAGCTGCCGGTAGGTGATCCCGGCCGCGGCGCAGGCCGTCGGCCCCCGGAACCCGACGTCCTCCGGCATCGGCCGCAGGTCGTCGTCGAACAGCAGACCCTGGACGCCGGCGGTGGCTGTAGCGGCAGCCATGGCCTCTGCGTGCGCGTCGGACGTCGACTGCGCCGTCAGATCCGTGTCCCCGGTGCGTGTCACGCCTGAGCCTCCCTGGATACCGACTGGAACGAGTCATCTGCGTGGAGTGACATCACCCCACGACTCCTTCACGGTAAGCCGCCGCCCGAACCGGGTCAACGACAACCGCGCCGAGCCGCGAGCGTGTCGCGACCGTCGTACGAATCGTTACCTAGCCGCACTTGCACCTTCTGCCGCACCACGGCGGGGCCGGGGTGTCAGCTCTTGTCGAAGTCCTCCGGGGTCACCTGGTCGAGGAACTCCCGGAACCGCTCGACCTCCTCTTCCTCCTCCACCTCGTCGGCGTCGTTCGCCTCGCTCTCCGGGACCGGGATGCCGGCCTCGGCGAGGATCTCGTCGGCGCAGAACACCGGCGTGCCGGTCCGCAGCGCGATCGCGATCGAGTCCGACGGCCGGGCCGAGATCTCGGTCTTGTCGTCGAACACCAGGATCGCCTCGAACACGCCGTCGGTCAGGTTCACGATCCGGACCTGGCTGAGCGTGTGCCCGAGCACCCGGATGGTCTCCGCGAACAGGTCGTGGGTCAGCGGCCGGGGCGGCTCCATCCCCTGCTGGGCGAAGGCGATCGCACTCGCCTCGGCAGCACCGATCCAGATCGGCAGGTATCGCTCACCTCCGACCTCCTTGAGCAGCACGATCGGCTGACTCGAGGGCATCTCCACCCGGACTCCGACCACGTCGACTTCGCGCACCCCTTCAGCCTACTCCGAGCCGAAGCACCGGGCGGGCCGAAGGGGTCACCTGTGGACGAAGGCCGTGCGGTCGCCTAAGGACGCGGCAGGCGGGAGCGGACCAGAGCGGTGTGCAGCCGGACGGTGAGGGCGGCCAGCTCCCCGGTCTGTTCGGTACGGCGCGGTCCCGTGACCTGCTCGATCAGGCCGACCTCGCGGTCCGCCGCCGTTCGAAACGCCCGCAGGTGCCGCGGCTCGATCCCGTACGACGCCAGCTCGGCCGCGACCTGCGCGACGACGATCGCGTCGCCGCCGTAGTGGTTGCCGCTGGCCACCACCAGGCCGTGGCCCTCCAGCTCACCGAGCAGCTCCGAGGACACTCCGGCGGCCCGCAGCAGCTCGTCGCGGGTCAGCCGCAGCTCGGTGCCCGCGGCACCGAAGTCCTCGGCGACCGGCTGGCCGGGAGTCTGCGGCAACGAACTCGGCGCGACCGGTGGACCCGCAGCCGCCGGACGCAGGCCGCGGTCGATCGCGCCGAGATGTTCCTTGATCACCTTCAGTGGCAGGTACTGGTCGCGTTGCGCGGTCAGCACGTACCGCAGCCGCCCCAGGTCGGCGGCGCTGAACTTGCGGTAGCCGGACGCCGTCCGGGCCGGCGTGACCAGCCCCTCGGCCTCCAGGAACCGGATCTTGGAGATCGTGACGTCGGCGAACTCGGCCTGCAGGAGCTGCAGCACCTCGCCGATGCCGCGGCCGCCCACCGGCCCTTCGGCGCTGGGATCAGGCTTGGCCACTGGCGTAGTACACCAGCCGGTACTTGCCGATCTGGACCTCGTCGCCGTTGTTCAGCAGGACCTCGTCGATCCGGTCCCGGTTCACGTACGTGCCGTTCAGGCTGCCGACGTCGCGGACCTTCACGCCGTACGGGTCCCGGCGGAACTCGGCGTGCCGGCGCGACACCGTCACGTCGTCGAGGAAGATGTCGCTGTCCGGGTGCCGGCCCGCGGTCACCACGTCGACGTCGAGCAGGAACCGGCTGCCCGCGTTCGGGCCGCGCTGCACGATCAGCAGGGCGGAACCGGCCGGCAGTGCGCCGACCGCGGCCGCGTCGTCGACCGACAGCGGCTCACCGGTCTGCTGCTCCGGCTCCGGCTCGGCGCCGATCGGCGTGAGCATCGCGGTGTCGGTGACACCGGGTGTCGGCTGAGGTGCCGACTGGGGGGTCGCCGGGGCTGCCGCCGGGCGGTCCGCGCCAGGCAGCATCGCTCCGCACTGCGAGCAGAACCGGCTGCCCTCGGAGTTCTCGTGCCCGCACTGGTTGCAGAACGGCATGCTGTGATCCTCCCGATCGCCGGCGGTCCGGCGACGTCTTCGATAGACCCCGTATTGACAGTGTTGACAGTGTGGACAGCGGCCTCAACCCTCGACCAGCGGTTGAGGCCGGTAACGCTACCAGTCAGTTGTCAGCTCTGGTCGAGCTGCCCCTTGTAGGCCTCGGCGTCCATCAGCGCGGCCACCTCGGCGGCGTCCTCGACCTCGATGTCGAGCAGCCAGCCCTCGCCGTACGGGTCGCTGTTCACCAGGTCCGGCTGGTCGGCCAGCGCCTCGTTGACCGCGGTCACGGTGCCGTTCACCGGGGCGAACAGGTCGCTCACGCTCTTGGTCGACTCCAGCTCACCGCACGCGTCGCCGGCCCGCACCGCGCTGCCGACGTCGGGCAGCTGCACGTACACGATGTCACCGAGCTGGTCCTGCGCGAAGTCGGTGATGCCGACCCGCACGGGTCCTTCCTCGCCGGCCTTCAACCACTCGTGCTCGGCCGTGTACTTCAGGTCTTCGGGGTACACCTTCGTTCCTCTTTCACTCAAGTACAGCTACAGGGACAGCTACTTGGTCGGGCTGGGCGCCGGGCGAGCGTAACGATGCTCTTCCGGGACGTGCAAGGCGGTGATCGGGACGTTCCCGAGCTCGGTGACCTCGGCCGTTCCGCCCACCTGCGGGCCGGTCACCTCACTGACCAGACCGCCCGGGAAGTTGGCCGCCTCGGCCAGGTTGTGGGACTCCCCGATCGCCTCGATGACGTACGGCGAGTTCACCTTCTGGCCGTCGATCGAGATCCCCGGCGCGTCATCCACGAAGTCCGTGCTGGCCACCACCCGGACCGACCCGTTGACCTGGATCGCCTCCGCGCCGGCGTCGCGCAGCTCCTCGATCGCGTCCAGCAGGTTGCTCGAGGTCATCTTGCCCTGCGGGTCGTTCAGCGTGATCCGGACCCCGGGGCCCTGCGCGGGCAGCGTGCCGGCGAGGATGCCGAGGGTGCGGACCTGGGCCTCGGCCTGCTCGCGCGCGGTCTGCGCCTTGTCGGCGCTGGAGGACAGCGAGTTCTTCCGCTCCTCGAGGTCGGCGATCTCGCTCTCCAGCCGCCGGGTGTTCTGCCCGAGGCCGTCGAGGATCGCGATCAGGTCCTCGCGGCGGGCGTTCTGGTAGCCGTCGTCGGCCCGGTTCACCCGGACCTGCACGACCGCGACGCAGGCCACCAGGGCGAGCACGACCGCGACGATCGCCTGGCCGCGGGACGGCTTGAACCCGGCCCGCAGCCGGCGCAGGGCCAGGTTCGGCGTCCGCGGCTTCGGCTTCGGCATCGGTGTCGGGGTCTGCGGCGCATCGGCAGGCGAACCTGCAGGTGTGTCGGCAGGTGAGGCCGGTTGCGCGGGTTTGTCCGGTGTCTCGTCGCTCATGTCAGGCCCGGAAAATGTGCCGCCGGATCGCGGCCATGTTGGTGAAGATGCGGATGCCGAGCACGACGACCACACCGGTGGACAGCTGCGACCCGACGCCGAGCTGGTCGCCCAGGTAGACGATCAGGGCCGCGATCAGCACGTTGGACACGAACGAGACGACGAACACCTTGTCGTCGAAGATCCCGTCCAGGAACGCGCGCAGCGCGCCGAACACCGCGTCGAGCGCGGCCACGACCGCGATCGGCAGGTACGGCTGCGCCCAGTCCGGGACGTCGGGCGCGACCAGCAGACCGATGACGACACCGATCACCAGCCCGAGTACGGCGATCATCTCGTTCTCACCTTCGCGTAGCGCAACGCGATGGTCGCATCGGCCGGCACCTGCAAGGAATCCTCCGTCGTGATCGTCATCCGGACATCGAAGTTGCTGACCAGGTACTGCACCCACTGCCCGCCGGAGCTCTGCGCGAACCGGGCGGGCATGGTCGCGGTGTCCCCGATCGCGAGCACCGTGTACGGCGGGGTCAGCGAACTGTAGTCAACGGTGATGGCACTGCCCGCGCCGCGGATCGCGGTCAGCGAGGTGATCCGGTGCCCGTTCACCGAGACCGCCTCCGCGCCGGACGTCCACAGGCCGTTGACGAGCTGCTGCAGGTCGACGTCGAGCAGCCGGCCTTCCTTGGCGTCGGCGTCCTTGGCGTCGTCGATCACCGCCTTGATCCCGGGACCGGTGACCGCGATCGCCCCGGTCTGCAGCTCCAGATCGTCGAGCTTCTGCTGCAGCGCCGCGCCCGTGCTGTCGTTGCTCAGTCCGCTCGCCTGCAACCGGCGGACCTCGTCGGCGAGCTGGGACTGGTGGTTGCGCAGCTCGTTCAGCCGGGTGTCGGCCTGGTTGCTGCGGGTGATCAGTTCCTTGCGCTGCTTCTCCGCCTCGGGCGCGCTGCGGTAGTTCTGCGCGGCGGCCACGGCGAGCAGGAAGCCGAGGACGGCGGCGGCCAGCACCAGCATGGTCCGGTGCCGGGAGCGGGTCTGCTTGCCGTCGGCGTTCGACCGGGTGCGGGCGGCGACGGCGTACCCCTCGTCGATCGGGTGCGCCATCAGGTTGTTCAGCAGTGACATCGACGCGTCGACGCGCCGAGGAGGCGTCTGCTGGGGGGCTTGCTGGGTCACCCGGCCGAGTCCTTGATCGGTTTGACCGTCTGGGTCAGGTGCCGCAACTGGGCGAAGTACAGCGCGCCGGCCCAGTAGTACAGACCGGTGCCCCAGATCGCGAACGCCCAGCCGAACACGCGGGCGAGCAGGTTGAGCGTGCTGTCGCCGTCACCGAGCAGCAGCAGCGGGAACGCGTACAGCAGACAGAAGGTCGCGGACTTGCCGAGGAAGTGCACCGGCAGCGCGTTGAAGCCGCGGCGGTGCAGGGCCGGCAGGGTGAGCGTGAGCAGCACGTCCCGCAGCGGCAGCGCGATCGCCAGCCACCAGGGGATGATGTCGCGCAACGCCAGCCCGATGACGGTGGCGAAGATGTACAGCCGGTCGGCGACCGGGTCGAGCATCTGGCCCAGGCGGGTCGTCTGGTTCATCCGCCGGGCGATCTGGCCGTCGGCCCAGTCGGTGAACCCGGACACGGCCAGCACGAGCAGCGCCCAGCCGTCCTCCTCCGGCCCGAGGACCAGCCACAGGAACAGCGGCACGCCCAGCAACCGCAGGAAGCTGAGTGCGTTCGGGATCGTCCACACCCGGTCGGACACTTCCAAGTCCGGCACGCGACCCCTCCCTCTCTCCACCCTGGATACCCGTCGTAACTCTACTGGGGCGCCCCGACAGGTTTACGGCCGCCTGGCCCGGGGCACGCCCCAGCTTTCCCCTGATACCAGAACGCGCCTGCCCGGCGGCCGCTACGCCCGCTACGAACCAGTGACCCGATCGATACCCCCTGGTGATGCTTACGCTGAGCACATGAGGTTCCTCGTACTGATCTACGGCAACCCGGAGTCCCGGGCGGTATGGGACGCGTTGACGGATGAGCAGAAGAAGGAAGGCATGGCCGGGTACGCCGCCCTGCACGAGGCGCTGGCCGCGCGTGGCGAGCTGGTCGCGTCGGAGTCGCTCGACGCCCCGGAGCTCACCAAGCAGGTGCTGATCCGCGACGGCAGGCCGATGACGACGGACGGTCCGTTCGCCGAGGTGAAAGAGCAGCTCGCCGGCTTCTACCTGCTCGAGTGCGATTCGATGGACCGGGCGGTGGAGATCGTCGCGCAGATCCCGGAGGCGCCGTTCAGCGTCGTCGAGGTGCGGCCGGTCCGTGACCTCGGCGCGTTCATGTGATGCTCGAGGAGCTACTCCGGGAGCAGGCGCCGCAGGTGCTCGGCGCGCTGGTCCGGCGGTACGGCGACTTCGACGCGTGCGAGGACGCCGTCCAGGAGGCGCTGCTGGCGGCGTCGCTGCAGTGGCCGGCCGAGGGTGTGCCGGACAATCCGCGCGGCTGGCTGGTCACGGTCGCGTCGCGGCGGCGGATCGAGGTGCTGCGGAACGAGGCGGCCCGGACGCGCCGCGAGGAGACCGTGGCCTCGTGGACTGCCCCGGAGCCGGCGTCGGCGGAGGACGACTCGTTGACGTTGCTGATGTTGTGCTGCCATCCGGCACTGACGCCGCAGTCGCAGGTGGCGTTGACGCTGCGCGCCGTCGGCGGGCTGACGACCGGTGAGATCGCCCGCGCGTTTCTGATGCCGGAGGCAACGATCGGTCAGCGGATCAGCCGGGCGAAGGCGAAGCTCCAGGGCGCCCGGTTCGCGATGCCGCCGGCGTCCGAGCAGCCCGAGCGCCTGGCCGCCGTACTGCATGTGCTGTATCTCGTCTTCAACGAGGGCTACACCGCCTCGTCCGGTACGTCGCTGCACCGGGTCGAGCTGAGCGCCGAGGCGATCCGGTTGACCCGCCAGCTGCACGGCTCGCTGCCGGCCGAAGGTGAAGTGGCCGGTCTGCTGGCGTTGATGCTGCTGACGGATGCGCGTCGCCCCGCGCGGACGACGGCCGACGGTGCACTGGTGCCGCTGCCGGAGCAGGACCGGTCGCTGTGGGACGCGGCGGCGATCGCCGAGGGCACCGCGTTGATCGAGTCGACGTTGCGGTCCGCGCCGGTCGGGCCGTACCAGCTGCAGGCGGCGATCGCCGCGGTCCACGACGCGGCGGCCACCGCGGACGAGACCGACTGGCGCGAGATCCTGATGCTGTACGAACTGCTCGAGTCGACCGCGCCGGGTCCGATGGTGACGCTGAACCGGATCGTCGCGGTCGCGATGGTGCACGGACCGGCCGCCGGGCTGACGTTGCTCGACGACGTGGATCCGGCGCTCCACGACCACCACCGGCTGGCCGCCGTACGGGCGCATCTACTCGAGTTGTCCGGCGACACCGCTGCCGCCCGGGAGGCCTACGAACTCGCCGCGCGGCTCACGCAGAGCCTTCCCGAGCAGCGCTACCTGCTGTCCCGGGCGGGCTCTGCGGCCGGCCCCAGCTGAGCTCGGCCTCGATCGTCAGCTCCAGCACGCCGTCCTTCGCGTACGGACGGACCGCGGCCTCGATCCCGGCGTCGAACGCGGCGGCCTCGTCGGCCGGCATCAGGTGGCGGGCGAGGCTGGACGTCGAGTGCAGCCGCTCGATGTAGTCGGTGACGGTCTGGTGGTACGTGACGGGCGCCGTCCGCGCCGTGCCGGAGAGGTCGAGCAGGCCGCGGTCCCGGATCGCGTCGACGACGTCGAACTTCGGGTCGTGGTTCTGCTTGCGGGAATGCCGCTCGATGACCTGGACGAGTTCGGGCAGCCAGGGCTCGTCGACGGGACCGTGGTCGACGACGACCAGCTGGGCGTGCGGCGTCAGGTGCGGGACGATCCGCGCGAACGTCTCCTCCCACGGCATCCAGTGGATGCTGGCGCCGGCCGTCACGAGTGCGTACGGGCCGTCGAGGGCGGCGGTCTCGATCGGGCTGACCTGCCAGCTGATGTTCGGACGGTCGCCGCCCGGGCGCAGCTTGCCGGCCTCGATCATCGGCGCCGAGAAGTCGACCGCGTCGACGTGCTCGACGTGCGGCGCGAGCGGCCGGGCGATCGCGCCCTCGCCGGCGCCGATGTCCAGCACCCGGCGCGGCTCGTCGGTGATCAGCTCCAGGAGCCGGTCGAACACCTCGTCCGGGTACGGCGGCCGATGCTGGTAGGCCTCCGCCACTGCCGCCTGCTGGAACGTCGCCGCGAGTTCGGTCATGCGTCGGAGCGTAGACCGCGGCGCGCCACCCGAGTACCGCATTCTGCTGCGGGCCGACGTAACCTGCCCGTCTCGTTCGGTCACGCGGCTGAAACACGCGCTTCTTACTTTTTGAGAGTCCACGTCAGCCCGCACGAGGCGGTGAGGCCGATGTACGAGCACGTCGACCCGTTCATCGGGACCGGCGCCACCGACCTGCCCACGCCCAAGGGCCTGGCCGCGACCTGGTGGTGGCCCAAGCCGCAGGTCGGCAACACCCACCCGGGCGCCATGCACCCCTTCGGGATGGTGTCGGCCTGCCCGTACTCCGGCGCCTACCCGACCGGCTACGGGCTGTACGACTTCAACACCGAGGGCGTGCCCGGACAGTTGTACGACCGCCCGGTCGCCTCCGGCTTCACGCACTTCCAGCAGTCCGGCACCGGCGCGATCCGCAAGTACTACAACTACTTCCGGGTCACGCCGATGCTCGGACCGCTCGACGACCTGGGCACCACGTGGGACCTGCTGGACGAGGTGGCCGAGCCCGGCTACTACGCCGCGACGCTGAGCTCGGGGGTGCGCTGCGAGGTGACGGTCGGCCCCAAGTCGGCTGTGCACCGGTACACCTTCCCGTCGCACGACGCCGCCCGGATCGTCATCGACGCGTCGACCGGCGGCCTCGCGATCCCGCACAGCAAGACCGTCCCGCTGAAGGCACACCTGGCACTGCTGGAGCCGGGTGTGGCGCAGGGCGAGATCCACGTCGAGGGCGTGCCGCTGGCCGTGCACCTGGAGGTCGACGCCCCCGGCTGGCGGCAGCTGCTGTGGTACGACCGGCGCCTGATGCCCGGCGGAACCCGCCTCGACTTCGACTACATCCGGCCGACGACGCTGCGGCCGTTCGGGCTGATCTTCATAGGCCCTTCGCGCGCCGAGCAGACCGTCGAGGTGCGGCTCGGGTTCTCCCTGCGCGGGTGCGAGACGGCCCGCGACAACCTGCACTCGGACGTCGGCCGCACCCGGACCACCTTCGCCGTACGGCGGGACCGCACGGCGGCCACCTGGCGCGACCACCTCGGCAAGGTCGCGATCAACGCCGCGTCCGATGACCAGGCGACCGTGTTCGGCACCGCGCTCTACCACTCGCTGGTCAAGCCGTGCTTCGCCCCGGACGAGAGCCCCTCCTGGACGACCGAGGGGCCGTACGCGTTCGACATCTGCACCATGTGGGACATCTACCGCACCCAGCTGCCGCTGATGACCACGCTGTTCCCGCAGCGTTCGGTCGCGCTGGCCGGCGCGATGCTGTCGATCTGCGAGCAGGAGGGCAACCTGCCGATCGGCTACCGGATGGCCAAGGGCGCCGACCGGTTCTCCCGGCAGGGCAGCGCGCTCGCGCACACCTTCCTGGCCGACCTGTGCCACCTGGACCTGCCGGGGATCGACTGGGACTGGGCCATGGTGCACCTGGAGATGGACCTGCGCCGGACGTACGGCGAGGACTACCTGGTGCACGGTGTGGCGCACCCGATCAGCCACACCCTCGATCTCGCGTACGCCTACCACTGCACCGCGGCGATCGCCCAGAAGGTCCGCGACCGGCCGCTGGCGCAGCAGATGCGTGATCTCGCGCAAGGCTGGCGGGCGGCGTACGACCCGGGCACCGGTCTGCTGCGCGACTCGACGTTCTACGAGGGCGGCCGGTGGAACTACTCCTTCCGGCTGCTCCACGACATGCGCGCCCGGATCGCCCTCGCCGGCGGCGACGCGGCGTTCGTCAGGCTGCTCGACACGTTCTTCGGGTACGACGCCGCACCGATCACCCAGCCGGGCGTGGCGCCGAGCGTGGCCGAGATGGACGCCGGGTACGGCCTGTGCCGGTTCGAGGGCCTGAACAACGAGCCGGACTACGAGGCACCGTGGTCCTACCACTACGCCGGCCGGCCGGACCGAACCGCCGAGGTCGTACACGCCGCGATCGCCAACCAGTTCGGCACCGGCCGCGGCGGCCTGCCGGGCAACGACGACTCCGGCGGGCTGTCCGCGTGGTACGTGTGGGCGACGCTCGGGCTGTTCCCGGTCGCCGGGCAGAACCTGTTCCTGGTGAGCGCGCCGGCCGTGGCGGAGTCCACGACCCGGCTGCCCGAGGGCAACCTGTCCATCACGACGACAGGCTTCGAGCAGGTCGAGGCAGGCGGACCGGTCTCCTACGTCCAATCCATCGCGGTCGATGGCAAGACCCTCGAGCGCCCCTGGATCTCCGGGCGGGAACTGCGGCACATCCGCACCCTGCACATCGAGCTCGGCCCCCGGCCCTCCGGCTGGGGCGCCCGGATCAGGCCACCGTCCACGTCCGACCCACTGCACACCACTGAAGGTGAGGCATGACCATCGACGACCACTCCCCCGAACCGTCCACACCCAACCGCCGCCTGGTCATCGTCGTCCGCGCCGACCCGGTGATCTGCGGGCACTCCGGTGAGGCGCGGTGCCTCGCAGAGGTGGCGCTCACCCGCGGGTTCGACGACGTACGGATCGTGACGTGGCCGCTCGACGCGCTCGAGGCGGCCGGGCTGCCGTTGAAACCGCTCGATCGCGTGCTGCCGTACAGTCCCGGGATCACCGTGGAGCGGCCCGGCCCGGTCGGCGACTACCGGGTTCCGGACGGGCGTTACCTGTCCGGGCTGGTCGGGCGGTTGGTCGAGCTGTTCAGCGACGGGGTGCCGACGGTGGCGATGTCGCTGTACCTGAGCCCGCACGCGATCGCCGTACAAGAGGCCGTCCAAGTGGCGCGCCGGATCGGGCCCGCCCAGGTCATCACGGTGGCCGAGGCGGTGGGCTCGGACATCACCAACGTGGTGCGCGAGTGTGTGGACACCGGCCGGTTCGGGGCGGCCGCGCACATCCTGTCGGTCTACCTGGCCGCCGATCACTGCGTGGCGGTGTCGGAGTACACCAGGGACCTGATCGTGGCCGCGGCGGCGACCCTCGACGGCATGCACGGCACGACGTTCGCGCAGCAGTGCCGGGAGCGGATCGCGATCTCGTACCCGGCGGTCAACTCCTGGTCGTACCTGTCGCTCACCGACGACAAGATCGCCGAAACCCTCGCCCGGCGCGGCCTCGCCCGGGACGGGTACGTGCTGTTCCTGTCCCGGATCGCCTCGGCGAAAGGGGTCGACGACCTGATCGACGCCTACGCCGGGTCGCGGTCGGCCGAGCGGGTGCAGCTGGTCCTGGCCGGGCGCGGGCCGCAGGAGGACGAGGTGGTGGCGCGGGTGGCGGCAGCGGGCCTGGGCGAGCGGGTACGGGTGCTGACCGACGTGGACGACGCGGAGAAGCCGGCGCTGATGGCCGGCAGCGCGGCGTTCGTGCTGCCGACCCGTGAGCAGCCGGAGTTCGTGGAGACGTTCGGGATCGCACTGGTCGAGAAGGCGCTCGCCGGCGGCGGGCCGGTCATCACCTGCGCGACCGGCGGCGTACCGGAGGCGATCGGTGACACGGCCCTGCTGGTGCCGCAGCACGACCCGGTCACGCTACGAGCCGTGCTCGACGAGGTCGTGTGCGACTGGACCCATGAGCAGCGAGCGGAGGCCGAGCGGCGCGCGCGGGCGTACGCGTTGCAGTTCGATCGGGCCGCGGTGTTCGACCGGCTCTTCGCGCTGGCCGAGCCGCCCGCCGTCCACGTCGCCTGAGCTCTACTCGGTGCTCCAGACGGTCGCGTGCTGTTCGAAATACTCCGGGTCGCTGTGCACCGGGATGACGCAGAGCAGGTGACCGCCGGGCGCGCGCAGGGTGTGGCAGCCTTGCCAGCTCGCGACCTCGACCGCGCCGAGCCCGGTCAGCCGCGCCACTTCGGCCGGTACGTCGTCGGTCTCGATGTCGAGGTGGTAGCGCGGCTCGTCGTCGACGGACTGGATTGCCGTCACGTACCCCGGGACCGCGTCGTGCAGCGTGGTGAACTGCGGCTCCCCCTCCGGCGACGAGGTCCGGACGCCCAGCGCCCGCGACCAGAACGCCGCGGCGTCGTCCACCTCATCGCGCCGGACGTCGATCAGGAACGTGGAAACCCGGCTCCGATGCATGCCGGCCAACCTAACGTTCCGGACGGGGGTCGTCCGGAACCGGGGTTAGCCTGCTCGGCATGGAAGCGCTCGAGGAGTCGCAGGTCACCGTCGTCCCGGCGAACGAGGTGCCGTGGGAGGACCTGCAGGCCGTGTTCGGAACGACGGACGCCGGGCAGTGCCAGTGCCAGCGGTTCAAGATCCGCGGCTGGATCTGGCGGGACTCGACGCTCGACGAACGGATGACGAGGCTGCAGGACCAGACCGCCTGCGGTACGCCGGACGCGCCGTCGACGGCCGGCCTGGTCGCCTACGTCGACGGCGAGCCGGCCGGATGGGTCGCCGTCGAGCCGCGGACGGCCTACCCGAAGTTGCGGACGTCGCGCATCCCCTGGGCGGACCGCTCCGAGGACAAGGACGACGAGAGCGTGTGGGCCGTGACGTGCATGACCGTCCGCAAGGGCTTCCGCGGCCGCGGCCTCACCTACCACCTCGCCCGCGCCACGATCCCGTACGCCAGAACGCGCGGCGCCCGGGCCCTCGAGGCCTACCCGATGCTCACCCAGCCCGGCAAGACCATCACCTGGGGCGAACTCCACGTCGGCCCCCACCAAGCCTTCGAAGAAGCCGGCTTCCGCCAACTCACCCACCCCACCCTGCGCCGCACCGTCCTGCGGATCGACTTCGCCTGACTCAGTCATAGGTGGCCTGGGCCTGCCAGGCGGCTCGGTGGAGGGTGAAGAGCCAGGCGCGGGTGTCGGCGGTCTGGAACTGGAAGCGTGCCTGGCGGGTCTCGGCGCTCGGGTCCCACCAGCGCTCCGCGGTCAGCCACGGGCCGGCCCAGCCGGTGATCGGGTGGATCTTGTTGCTGTCGGCAACTTGAACGCCGGGGGCCCGGGCGGTGCCGACGGGGAGCAGGGTGAACGCGGACGGGACACCGGACAGCTCGCCGCGGGCGGTGACCGAGACCTGGGTGCCGTCGGCGGCGAACACCTTCGCGGGGATCGGCTCCGGGAAGATCGTGGTCGGCGCCAGGGCCGGCCAGCGCCCGCTGCCGGTGATCGCGCCGGGCCACGGCTGGTCCGGCGGCCGGGCCGGCACCGCCGGGTCGCCCCACGGGACCAGCGTCTGCCGCTCGGCGAACCCGCGCCCGCCGCCGATCACCACGGACGCGACCGCACCGTGACCGAGCATGCTCTGCACCCGCGACAACGCCCGGTGGATCCGCTCGTCCGGCCCGCCGCCCCACAAGCCGTCGGCATGCGCACCGACCGGATCCGCCTGGTCCGGGATCAGCCGCACCCGGACCACCGGTGACGTCAGCTCGCTGGTCGCCGTCCCGCTCCCCTGCAGTTGCCAGCGCACCCGGTCCACCACGTCCGTCGCGGTGAACCAGCGCGGATGCAACCACTCCCGCTCGTGGATCCGCCCGGACTCGGTGCCGACCTCGACCCGCAGCGTCGTACACACCAGGCCGAGCTCGGTCAGCCGGACGATCAGCTCGTCGGCGACCACCCGGACCGCGAACGCGACCTGGTCGACACGGTCCACCGGCGGCTCGAAATCGAGCGTGCGGGTCAGCTCCGGCGGGATCTCCCGGCCGGTCACCGGGCGGTCATCGCCACCCCGGGCGAGCCGGTGCGCGAAGGCGCCGTCCGGGCCGAACCGGGTCAGCACCTCGGTGCGGGGCAGCCGTGCGAACGCACCGAGCGACCGCAGTCCCAGCCGGCGCAGCAGATCCGTGAGCGCCGGCTGCTCGAGCACGTCGACCGACAGCGGCGCGAGGAACTCCGGCGAACCGCCCGGCGGCACCACGTGCACCCGGGTCCGCGCGGAACTCACCCGGGCCGCCTGCTCCGCGGCGAACGGGCCGTCGGCGACCCCGATCCGGCCGCCGGGCACGTCGAACGTCTCCAGCCGGTCGAGCAGCTTCGCCGCGGCGGTCTCCTCGCCGCCGTAGAACCGGGCCGGCCCGCGCGCCTTCAACGCGCACATCCCCGGACGGATCACCTGCACGCCCGGCGTGATCGCCTCCAGGCACGAGATCACCGGGTCGAACGCCCGCGCGTCGACGACCGCGTCGTACTTCAGCACGACCAGCTCCGGGCAGCGCGACTGCGCGTCCCGGGCCCGTTGCCCGCGACGCACCCCGTCGGCGCGGGCGGCGGCGGAGGTGGCGAGCACCTTCCCCTTCTCCAGCACCGCGATCGGCTCGTCCGGCGACCGCCCGGTCGCCGCCGCGGCCGCCGCCACCGGCCAGTCCGGCACCCAGATCACCATCGTCCGAGTCAGCCCGCCGCCCATCAGCCCACCGCACCGATCCGGTCCGCCCACTCCTCCTGCCAGCCAGGAGCTCCAGCCGGCTCGGCGGAGCGGATCGCGCCGTCGGGGCCTGGCAGCCAGAGGTCGTGACGGGCCCGCGCGGCGGCGCGCCGGCCGGTCACCGCGACGGTCGCCCGGCGGGCGGTGAGCAGACCTTCGCCGTCACCGAGGCCGGTCCAGGTGTTGCTCTCGATCTCGAACCGGGCCTCGCTGCCCGGCCACGACCCGTAGGCGATCAGCATCGCGCCGCGGGTGCGGAGCCGCGCGGCCAGCCGGGACGCCTCCCCCGGCGTCACCTCGCCGGGCGGACGGACGACGACCACGGTGAGCGCGTCGACCAGCGCGGCCACGACGCTCAGCCACTCCCGCCCCGGATCCGGGACGAGCACGAGACGCTCCAGGTCCACCCCGAGCCCACGCGCCGCCTCGGCCCCGAACGACGGCACGCCGACCACACCGCACCAGGCGCCCTCCGCGGACGGCCCGGCCATCAGGGCCATCACCAGCGCGGCACTCCCACGCACCGAATACACCGAACCGCCGCGCAGGCTCGCGCCCGCCAGCAGCTCACTCACCGCCGGATGCGTCGGCAGCTCCCGGTCCACTCCCGCCGTGTCCAGCGCCTGCTGCACCCGGGCCGCCGAAGGCACCTTGCCGACCCCCGCGACCGGAGCGAGCCGCGCCTCCTCGCCGCCGGGCACCTCTTCCCGGGCCTCTTCCTGCGCCTTCTCCTGGGCATTCTTCTGGGCCTTCGCCCTGGCGAGGAGCAGGCGGGCGTGATCAAGGGCCGTGACCCGGCCTTCCGATGCCTCGCTCCCCGTCATGACTCCATGTTCGAACACCTGTTCGAGCAAGTCAATCCGGTCGTCCACAGGCCCGCGGCTGGCTAGAGTCCGGGGCATGCGACGCGTCGATCACCCTCGGTACACCAGCGCCTTGCGGCAGGTCGAGGACAGTATCGACGCCGCCTGGGACAGTTTCCGCGCCTCCGCCGGAGCAACCCCCGAGGAGGCTCGCGACCTGGCCGAGGTCGTCCTCCAGAACACCTCGGAGTTCGACTGGCGAGTCGTGGACGGCGCCCTGAAACAGCTCACCTGTCCGGATTGCGGCGCCCAACTCGGAGCAGGCTCCCTCGGCTGCCCGAGCTGTGACCGGGCGAACGGGTTCCGGTTCGCGGCCCGCGAGACCGACAGGCCCGGCGTACCACCGGGCAACGAGCACGCGATCCGCGTCTCCTCCGCGGTCGCCCGCACCCGCCACCGCTACTCGCCGCGCGCCCGCGCCGGCTACGAAATCGTCCTCCCCGAACTGCTCGCCGGAGCGCTCCCGACGACCCGGCAGGCCCAGCACGCCAAGCACCTCATCAACCAGCTCACCGACGACGAGGTGGAGCACCTGCTCACCCTGGCGGACATAGGGTGAGGGCATGCCAAGGACTATTGCCACCAACACCAAGGTCGAGCTCGACGGTCTGCTGGAGTTCGTGCGGCCGCGGCACCACATGTTGCTGATGACCACCCGGGCCGACGGGACCGTGCAGGCGTCGCCGGTCTCGGGCGGCGTGGACACCGAGGGACGGATCGTCATCTCGTCGTACCCGGAGCGCGCCAAGAGCACGAACGTGAAGCGGTCCGGCAAGGCCGGAGTCGTCGTGCTGTCGGACGAGTGGAACGGCGCCTGGGTTCAGGTGAACGGCAGCGGCGAGGTGATCGAGCTGCCGGAGGCAGTGGACGCGCTGGTCGACTACTACCGCTCCATCTCCGGTGAGCACCCGGACTGGGACGAGTACCGCGAGGCGATGGTGAAGCAGGGCAAGTGCCTGATCCGCATCACCCCGGAGCGCTGGAGCCCGATCGCCACCGGTGGGTTCCCGGCGCGCCTGGCCGACTGATGCGGACGGCACTGGTCGTCCACGCGCATCCGGACGACGAGGTGTTCGCCACAGGTGCCGCCACGTCCGTGCTGAGCGATCAGGGCTGGCATGTCGTCCTGCGGGTCGCCACCGGCGGCATGCACGGAGCCCTCGATCACCTCGGCGTCTCCTGCGCACTGCTCGGCATCAAGGAGTGGGACTGGCTGGGAGAGGTCGACCAGTGGATCGACGACGGCGGGCGCGGTGGACCGCGCTCGCCGGCCGCGGCGTCGCCGGACGCCCTGGCCGAAGCGATCGAGGTCGCGGCCGCCCAGGTCGAGCCGGAGCTCATCCTCACCGTGGGCAGCGACGGGCTGACGGGTCACCCGGACCACATCGCCGTCTCACAAGGCGTCCAGCAAGCCCTGCGGCGCCTTGACTGCCGTGCGCTCGGTGCACGAGTCAGGGCGCAAGACGTGCGTGCCGGCGAGCAACTGATCCAACAGCTCGCACCAGGCGAGCGTGTCGGCTCGGGCAAGGTCAAGGGATGCGAGGCGCCGCTAGCAGTGATCGGTGGAGCATCAGAGCAGCGACGGCGGCAAGCACTGGACGCGTACTACGAGGGTCTGGGCAGCAAGCCGCTCGCAGAACTCCTCGGCGTACACAGGGCAAGCAGCGACGGCCTGCTGCTGCGTGCGGTGTTCGACGCGGCCGGCTGGCAGCACGACCGTTTCGAGGAGCTCACTGCTTCGAACGGCGCTCCATCGTCGCGGTGATGCGTTGCATGGCGCCTTCGAGGTGTTCGCGCAGCGCCGCCTCGGCGCCCTCCTCGTCGTGCGCCACACAGGCGTCAAGGATGGCCTGGTGTTCGCGCCGGGTCTGCTCGATCCGGGCCTTGGTCTGCCGCGAGCCGAACCGGTAGCGCTCGCTGTTCTGCCAGACCGGCTCGATCGCGCGGGGCAGCCACCGCGAACCGCCGGCCCGGTAGATCGCGAAGTGGAACTCGGTGTGGGCCTGCCGGGACGCGATGTTGTCGCCCTGCTTCGACAACCGGACGTGCTCGGCCAACGCGGTCCGGGCCGCCGACGCGTCCGTGTCGGAGAACTGCGTCGCGGCGGCCCGCACGGCCAGCGACTCCAGCGCCAGCCGGGTCTCGTGGGTGTCGCGCAGGTCCTCCATGGACAGCTCACGAACCCAGGCGCCCTTGTGCGGGACGATCTCGACCAGTCCGAGCGCCGCCATCCGCCGCAGCCCTTCCCGGATCGGCATCTGGCTCATGTCCAGCCGCTTGGCGAGCTCCTCGAGCCGCAGCGCCGTACCACTGGGGAGTTCGCCGGACAGGATCAGTTCGTGCAGCTCGGCGGCGGCTTCCTCGGCGAGCGTACGACGCCCGGTCGGTCCACCGGGCGTGAGCTCGAGACGTCGGATCATCAGTAGCTGGCAGCCTCTCTCCTCTTCAGCTCTGGAGGTACCGTAGCCGCCGACCGGGTATCCGGAGCCCTTCGGCGACGGATTGCTCAGTAAATACAAGTGGTCTAGCCCACCCGCGGCTGATCAGAGAGTCGTCAGATCCAGCAGCACACGGCCCGCCGGCCGGTCCAGAATGTCGTTGATCCGGTCCGCCGGTACGACGTCATAATCGGCTCGCCAGGACGTCCCCGCGATGCCGGCCAGCGCGTGGCCGACCGCGTCCGGTGCCAGCACGGTCCGCTGCAGGTTCACCGGCAGCACCCGCAGGTCCCGGCCGATCAGCTGGTGCAGGTCGATGGTGGTGAACTCTCCGGCCTTGTACCCCAGGACGGCGATCCGCCCGCCCGGAGAGATGTGGCCGAGCACTCCACCGGCCACCGGACCGCCCATGGTGTCGATCACCGCGTCGCACCACGGCAACTCCCGGCCCACCTGTCCGAGGCCGTCGACGCGGACGAGCTGATCGACCAGTCCGTTCGCGTCGTCGGCGCGGTCGTCCATCGACACCAGGCCGATCACCCGGGCCGCACCCGCCGCCCGTGCGATCGCAGCGCTCATGCACCCGACCAGACCGGTCACTCCGGTGACGACCACGGTCTCACCCTCCTGCACGTCGGCCACGCGACGTACGGCGGTGTGCGCGGTCAACGCCGGCGTCATCAACGCCAGCGCCGTACCGGCCTCCAGTGACGGCGGCAGCCGATGGACGGCGGCGTTCGGCACGACGGCGTACCGGCCCCAGACGCCGGCCCGCGTCACACCGGCGCCTTCGCCGCGGACCACCACCGGCGTCCCCGGTTCGACGACGTCGGAGCTCACCACCACGCCGGCCCCTTCGGAGCCGGGCACGAACGGCGACGGTTGCCGGCCGGACAGGGCCGACCGGTCCAGCGGCGTGACCGAGGCCAGCCGCATCTCCACCAAGGTCTCACCCGGGCCGGCGGTCAGCTCGACCTCTTCGGCCTTCAGCTGCTCCCCTGGTCCATGACTGCGCAAGACAGTCCCCCGTGTACTCACTTCGCTACCCCGTTCCCCACGATTTGATATCTGATCACAACCACGACCAGACGCAAGACCCGTCTCACCACTCGGCGACCTCCTTCGCCAGCGGCCGGGTCAGCACCTCGGCCGTGGCGGACCGCGCGGCAGACACTCCGTCGCTGCCCATCGGGAACGGCCAGTCGCTGCCGGCCAGCACCCGTCCGGGCCCGAACGTCTTCGTCAGCAGTTCCAGTACGGCGTCGTCGTGGACCAGGTCGTCGACGTAGAACCGGCGCAACGCCTCGGCCACCGGCAGGGACACCGGTGCGATACCCGGCCGGGCCTGGTCGATCCCACGCTGCCACCGTCCGGCGACAGCCGCCGTCACACCACCCCCATGGCACAGGCAGAACCGGATCCCCGGAAACCGCCCCGGCACGTCCGCGAAGACGAGCGAAGCCGCCGCCAGTCCGGTCTCGTACGGATTCCCCAACAGGTTCGACAGGTAGAACGAATCAAGCCGTTCGTCGTCACTGTGGCCGGGGTGAATGAGCGTGAACGCCTCGAGCGCGTCCAGCACGCGCCACACCGGATCCAGCCCGGCGTAGCTCGGCGTACCGAGGGCGAACCCGCCGAAGACACCTTCCTGCGCCAGCGACGCGGCGACCGCAGGTGCGGCCGCGTCGAGCAGCGGCAGGTGCGCCAGCACCCGCAGCTGAGGTGTGGCGAGCTCCCGGAGACCCTGGTTCACCAGCTCGGCCCACTCGATGCCGGCGTCGTACCGGAAGAGCGCCGGCGGCACCGACACGACAGCACCGTCGAGGTCCTGCTCGGAGATCCAGTGCAGCAGCGCGGCCGGGTCAGCGAGCCGGCCGAGCGGGAGCCGCTCTCGGTCGACGACCAGCGCGCCGTTGTCGACGGACAGCCCGAACTCACCCCGCTGCGCCGCCGACAGCACGGTCGGCGGGATCAGGTGGGTGTGGACATCCCAGCCGGCCATGTCAGCGGGCGTCCTCGTCGTTGTCGTAGAAGTCCGGACGCTCCGGGTAGTGCGGACCGTCGTACACCTCGAGGAGCACGGACGTCTCCTCCGCACGCGTCGGACCGTGGACGACGCCCTTGGGGTTCCAGTAGAAGCTGCCCTTGGTCAGCGTCGTCCCGGTCGGCAGGTACACGTACCGCCCGGACAGGCAGAACATGAACTGGTTCGACGCGTGCTTGTGCTCCGACGGGATCCCCGAGCCCTTCTCGAACCGCACCAGCGCGATCGACGCCTCGGTCACCGGGTCGCGCCACAGCATCTTGTGGGACAGGCCGGCCAGCGACTTCTCCACCCACTCCAGGTCGTCCGTCTGCAACAGGATCTCCCGCAGCGGCTCGTCCATACTCATGGGACCTCCCGGCCGGTGACCCGCGTGTACAGCTGCTCGGCCACGCCGGGGCCCATCGGAGCCACTGCGGCGATGTGACCGTCCGGCCGGATCAGTACGACGCTCTCCGCCGGTACGCCGTACCGCTTGGTGGCCACGCTGCCGGGGTCGAACAGTGCCCGGTCCCGCAGGCCGGAGTCGTGCGGCGCGTCCCAGCGAGACACCGCGTAATGCTGCAACGCCGGCGACTCGTTGACCGGGATCTCCGGCCGGCGCCGTACGTCGGTGAAGTAGAGCGCGACGAACGAGTCGCGGCAGAGGTCGTGGATCGACGTCCGGCCGGTCGGGCTCTGCAGCACCAGGTCCGGCGCGCGGTCACCCGCCCGGACCGCCGGCGGCGCGGCGGACGTGGCCACCATCGACCAGTCGCCCACACCTTCGACGTCCAGCCGCACGCTCAGCAGCGTCCGGTTGTACGCCGTGGCCCACGGGCCCGTCGCCTCGGTGACAGCACCCCGCTGGAAGGACATGTACTTGCGGGCCGCCTCGGCCATCTCGCCCGAGCCCTCGATCGCGACCGGACGCTGCTCCTGCTCGTAGCCGTCCAGCAGCGACGGGTCGGCCCAGCCCCGCAGCACCCAGGCCAGCCGCCACGGCAGGTTCGACGCGTCCAGCGCGCCCGTGTTCAGGCCGAGCGCCCACATCGGCGTGATCAGGTGCGCGGCATCGCCCATCAGGAAGACCTTGCGGTCCTTCGTCCACTGCTCGGCAACCCGGTGGTGCACGTTGTAGACGACCGAGCCGAGCAGCTCGATCCGGTCCACCTCGCCGATGAACTGCTTCACCTTCACCAGCAGGTCTTCGTCATCCGGTGTGTCGGCGCCCGGCGCCAGCGGGAACAGGAACCGCCAGTTGTCCGGCTGCCGGATCAGCACCATCCACTCGGACTTGTCCGCGAAGTAGGCGAGGTACGGGTAGTCCCTGGCGTTGTCGACGTCCAGATCCACCACGACGTCGATCAGCATGTACCGCTCGGGCAGGGTCTCCCCCACCACCTTCACACCGAGCGCGTCCCGGATCTTGCTGCGTCCACCGTCACACGCCAGCAAGTGCGACGCTTCCAGCTCCTGCGGGCCGTCCGGGGTCTCCAGTTGCAGTACCACCCGGTCGTCGAGCACCTCGAACGACGTGAGCCGGTGCTGCGTCCGCACGGGCTCCGGAAGCGCCGCGGCCAGCAGCGGCTCCATCTTCTGCTGCGGCAGGTTGATGACGAACGGGAACTGCGTGTCGTTCACGAGCTCGGCGAGCTGCACCGAGGCGCGCGGGGTGTTGGTGGCCCGGTCGATGTCGCCGATCTCGTCGATCCGCAGCGCGGCGCCGAGGATGCGGTCGACCGCGCCGTACCGGTTCCAGATCTCCAGCGTCCGGCTCAGCGTCGTACCGGCCTTGGTGTCGGACGACAGGACGGCGTCCTCCTCCAGCAGCACGTACGGGATGCCGTAATGCGCCAGACCCAGTGCGGTGGTCAGACCGATCGGTCCGGCACCCACCACGGCGACAGGCAGCTGTTCAGTCAACTCTCACTCCGTGCAGCTAGTTGAAGCTCGTGAGCTTGGCAAAGGCACGTTCCCGCGTCAGCACCGATCCGGTCATCGCGGCCGCGTCCGACAGCAGGAACAGCAATGGGCCGACCACGTCCTCGGGGTCGCCGATACCTATGGTGTTCTGCCAGTGCTCGCGGTCCGCACCGGCGTTCGCACCGCGGAACTGCTCGGTGTCGATCACGCCCGGCGCGACCACGTTCACCCGGACCCGGTCGCCGGCCACCTCGACCGCCAGCGTCTTCGCGAACGCCACCAGCGCCGCCTTACTGGCCGCGTACGCCGCGGCGCCCGCGTACCCGTTCGACGCCATACCCGACGTGAACACGACCACTGAACCGGACCGCCGCGCCACCATGTGCGGTACGACGGCCTGGCACGCCCACACCACACCGTCCAGGTTCACCTGCAACGTCCGGCTCCACGACGCCGCGTGCATGTCCAGCACCGGCGACCGCGGCTGCACCGCCGCGCCGGCGACCAGGCCGTCGATGCGCCCGTACCGCTCCAGCACACCCGCTACCGCGTCCTTGATCGCAGACTGGTCCGCTACGTCCACCTTGACGTACTCCACACCGCTGGGCGGCACAGTGACGTCGAAGACGACCGCCGTACCGCCGGCGGCGTTCACCGCGGCGGCCAGCGCCGCGCCGATGCCCTGCGCGCCGCCCGTGATCACGACGACCTCACCGGTCGCGTCGAAGCGCGCCTTCACGGCGTCTCCTGTTCCTTCGACGCCTGCTTCGATGTCATCGTCTCGGTGATCCGCTGGAACGCACCGGCCAGATGGCTGCGCAACGCCCGCTCGGCCGCGTCCGGGTCCTGGGCCACACACGCGTCCAGGATCGCCTGGTGCTCCTGCCGGCTGCGCTCGATCAGGAATGCGGTCGGCCGGCTGCCGAACCGGTAGCGCTCGCTGTTCTGCCAGACCGGCTCGATTGCTCGCGGCAACCACTGCGACCCACTGGCCCGGTAGATGGCGAAGTGGAAATCCGCATGGGCCTGACGGGCGCCGGCGGAGTCCTCCGCGCGCGACAACCGGAGGTGCTCGGCCAAGGCAGCCGCGGCCTTGGTCAGGTCCTCCTCGGTGAAGCGGGCGGCCGCAGCACGGACGGCGAGACTCTCCAGCGCCAGCCGGGTCTCGTGGGTGTCCCGCAGATCCGACAACGACAGGTCCCGCACCCACGCGCCGCGATGCGGGATGATCTCGACCAGCCCCAGCGCCTCGAGCCGCCGCAGGCCTTCACGGACCGGCATCTGGCTCATCTCCAGCCGGCTGGCCAGCTCCACCAGCCGCAGCGGCGTACCGCTGGGTAGTTCGCCGGACAGGATCAACTGGTGCAACTCGGCCGCCGCGTGCTCGGCGAGAGTACGGCGACCTCCCTTGCCGCCGCCCGGCAGCAACTCCAACGGGCCGCTCATCCGCGCACCACCCGGTTGCGCAACTCACCGAGCTTGTCCGCGCGGGTCACGACCACATCGCCGTCCTGCAGGAACACCTGCGGCTCGCGGGCGTTGCCGATACCAGCCGGCGTACCGGTGAGCAGCAGGTCGCCCGGGCGCAGCGTCATACCGAAGGACAGCTCACTGATCAGGGTGGCGACGTCGAACGCCATCTGCCGCGTCGACGCGTCCTGGCGCACCTCGTCGTTCACCAGGCACTGCAGCTGGATGTCCTGCGGATCCCCGACCTCGTCGGCGGTGACGATCCAAGGCCCCAGCGGCATCGTGTCGTCGATGCTCTTGCCCTTCAGCCATTGCCCGCCGTGCGCACGCTGCAGGTCTCGCTGCGACACGTCGTTCGCCAGCGTGTAGCCCCAGACGTGGTCGAGCGCGTCATCGACGGCGATGTTCTTACCGGTCTTGCCGATCACCAGCGCGACCTCGGCCTCGTAGTCCCACTTGGCGGAGATCGCCGGGTCCCAGGCGATGTCGTCGTACGGACCGATCACCACGTCCGGGCCCTTGGTGAAGAACGTCGGGTGCTCGGGACGGTCCACGTCCTGCCCCTCGCGCTTGCCCTTGCTCTCCTCGAAGTGGGCCCAGTAGTTCCACCCGGTGCAGAGGATGTCCCGCCGGAACCGCCGCAACGGCGCCCGCAGCAGCTCCGCCCGGAACGGGATCGTATCCACCACCGAGGCGCCGTCCGTGATCACCCCGGTGAGATCCGTTGCCGACAGCAACTGGACCGTGTCGCCGTCGAGGACGCCGGGTCGTTCCCGCCCGTCGTGCTCCACCGTCACGTACTTCATCTCAGGTCCACTCGACGCCACGCACAGAGTTCACCCCCGGTCAGGCGATCACGGCGATCGCGTTGATCTCGATCAGGTAGTCGGGATGCGCGAGCTTGCTGACCTCGACCATCGTCGAGGCCGGCAGCGGCTCGGTGAAGTACTGCGCGCGGATCTCGTGGATCTTCGCGAAGTCCTCCATGTTGCGCACGTACACATCCACCCGGCAGACGTCCGCCAGCGTGCCGCCGGCCGCCTCGACCGCCGACTTCACGTTCTCGCACACCTGCCGGGTCTGTTCCCGGACGTCACCGGGGCCGGCGATGCCGCCGTCCGGCCGGCGCGCGGTCATCCCGGAGACGAACACCAGCCGTCCGGTCGCCTCGACCGTGGTCGCCTGCGAGAACACCCCGTTCGGGCTCCGCAACGCGCCGGTGGTCACCTGTGTCTTCGGCATCAGCCCACTACTCCTCCCGCCGGGACGACGGCGCCGACCGCGCGTGCGGCCGCCAGCAGCCCGTCCAGTCCCGACCTCTCGATCAGTACGCCGCTCCGCCGCTGCTGCGCTGCGCGCTCGGCCTCGATCTCACCCGGCAGGTACAGCCGGTTGACGCCCGGCGCCGTCGCGCTCCCCCGGACCCGCGCGGCCAGCCCGGACGAGCGCCGCTTGAAGTCCTCGACACCGCCCATCAACTCCGGGTCGATCGCCAGGAACAGGTGCGCGCAGTCGTTCGGCCGGTCCGGCTCCCGGTACAGCGGGCGGACCTGGTCGCCCCACCCGCCACCGCTCAGCACGCCGGTGAGCACGTCGATCATCAGCGCCAGCCCGAAACCCTTGTGGCCGGCGGCCGGCAGCAGCATGCCGAGCACCGCCTCGTCCGGGTCCGTGGTCGGCGTGCCGGACGGGTCGGTGGCCCAGGTGTCCGGGATCGGCCGCCCGGCCGACGCCGCCAGCCGGATCTTGCCGAGGGCAACGGCCGACAGCGCCATGTCCAGCACGATCTCGACACCGGCCGTGGTCGGCACCGCGATCGCCAGCGGGTTGTTGCCGACCAGCCGCTCGGCGCCGCCGGGGGCGGGCATCAGCGGCGTCGTGTTCGACACCGCGATACCGATACACCCCGCCTCGCCGGCCTGCATCGCCCAGCGGCTGGCCGCCCCGAAGTGGTGGGCGTTGCGCACCGAGACGATGCCGATCCCGTACCGGCCGGCGCGCTCGATCGCGTGCCCCATCGCCTGCGGACTGGACAGCTGCCCCATCCCGCCGCGGGCGTCGACCACCATCGCGGCGCCGGCGTCGAACAGGATGTCGAGCTCGCGCTCCCGAGTCACGCCGCCGGCGTTCAGCCGCTCGACGTACATCGGGACCAGCATCACGCCATGCGAGCTGACACCGCGCAGATCGGCCTCGACGAGCGCGGCGGCGATCTCGTCCGCGTCCTCGGACTCGAAGCCGAGCGCAGTGAACACGCCGGCCACCGTGGCCTCCAGCCACTCGGGCCGGACCAGCACCCGCCGGTCCGCGTCGGACGCCTGAGCGGTCATCGAGTTTCCCGGGCCCAGGGCAGCAAGACGTGCTCGAGCAGGACGAGGGCGTAGAACAAGACGATGCTCATGATGCTGAGCAGCGTGATCGCGGCGAACGCCAGCGTGGTGTCGGCGCTGGCGCCGGACTGCTGGATGACGTACCCGAGTCCCTTGGTGGCGCCGACGAACTCGGCGATCACCGAGCCGATCACCGCCAGCGAGATCGCGACCTTGAACCCGGTGAAGATCTGCGGCATCGCGTAGCGCAGCCGGAGCTTGAAGAACTCCTGCGCCCGGCCGGCGTTCAGCGACCGCATCAGCTCGACCAGCTCGGCCGGGGTCGACTTCATCCCCTGCGCGGTCGAGATGACGATCGGGAAGAAGCACATCAGCAGCACCATGACGACCTTCGGCCACTGCCCGAAGCCCATCCAGATCACCAGCAGCGGCGCGATCGCCACCTTCGGGATCGAGTTCACCATCAGCAGCAGCGGGTACACCAGCCGCTCCAGGACCACCGACCGGACGATCACGAGCGCGATCGGTACGCCGATCACGATCGCGAGCCCGAAACCCTCGACCGTCTCGAGCAGCGACGTCCCGGTCTCGCGCAGCAGACTGCCGGGCTGGTCGAAGAACTTGACCACCACGTCCCACGGGCTCGGCAGCAGGTACGGCTCGATCGAGAACACGACCGTCGCGCCCCACCACAACCCGATCGCGGCGGCCAGGCCGACGATCGGAAGGATCACGGCGGCCACCGGCGAATCGGTCAGCCAGGTGCGCTTCGGCATCGTCCGCCCGGTCATCGCGGCCGCACCTCGTCGGCGATCTCCTTCTCGGCCAGCAGCTCGTGCAGCCGGCCGCTGATCGCGGCGACCTCGGTGAGGTGCGCGTTCTGGCCGAGGCTGCGCGGCCGCGGGATGTCGATGTCGACGACCTCCCGCATCCGGCCCGGACGCGGCGTCAGCACGACCACCCGGTCGGCCAGCACGACGGCCTCCTCGATCGAGTGCGTGACGAACACGATCGTGGTGGACAGCTCCATCTTGATCCGCTGCAGCTCTTCGGACAGCTCCGTCCGGGTCAGTGCGTCGAGCGCCGAGAACGGCTCGTCCATCAGCATCACCTGCGGGTCGCGGATCAGCGACCGGCACAGTGACACCCGCTGCTGCATACCGCCGGACAGCTCGTGCGGCAGCCGGCGCTCGAACCCTTGCAGGCCGACCAGCTCGAGCAGCTGGTGGGCACGGTCCCGGTACGCCGCCTTGTTGCGGGTGCCCTTGTCGATCTCGACCGGCAGCATCACGTTCGACAACACCGAACGCCACGGCAGCAGGGCCGGCCGCTGGAACATGAACGAGACGTCCCGGCGCGGTCCGGTGACGGGCTTCCCCGCCACCTGGACCACACCGGACGTCGGAGGAAGCAGTCCCGCGATCAGCCGGAGCAGCGTGGACTTGCCACAGCCGGACCGGCCGATCAGCGTGACGAACTCACCGCCGCGAACGTGCAGGTCGATCTTCTCGAGAGCGGTCACCCGGCCCTCGCGTCCGTCGAAGACCTGCCCCACGCCGTCCAGGCGAATCATCCGGTTCCAGAACTCCTAACGTCAGCTCTTGGGAGCCAGGCTGAGCGTGACGACGTCCTCGGGCTTGACCGCGCCCTTGCCGATCGCGTCCGACTCCTCGAGCAGCGAGATGACCTTCTGCACCCGCTCCTGCGTGACGTCGCCGAGCGGACCCTTGAAGTCGTCCGGCTTGATGTACTCCTTCATGATCTCGAGTTCCTTGGTGGCGACCGCGAGATCGGTGTTAGGCACGTACTTCTTCAGCGTCGCGGCCGCCGCGGCCGGGTCGTCGTACGTGTCCTGCAGGCCCTTGAGCAGCGCGCCGGTGAACTTCTTCACCTGGTCCGGGTGGTCCTTGGCCATGTCCGTCCGGGTGATGATCGCGTTGCCGTACAGGTCCGGCAGCGCCTTGCCGTACGGAAGCACGACCGCCTTGCGGTGCTTCTCCTTGTCGGCGTTCTCGATCAGCGGCTGGCCGACCACGAACTGGCCGATGCCCTGCACCTTGCCGGACGCCAGCAGCGCCGGCAGGCCGGGCGGCGGCGACGGGAGGAACGTGACCGACTTCGCGTCGATGCCGACCGCCTTGGCGTAGACCGGGAACATCACGGTGTTCGTGGACCCCGGCTGGTCGCCGATGGTCTTGCCGGGCAGGTCTTTCGGGCTGTTGATGCCCAGACCCTCCAGCGACATGATCGCGGCCATCGACCGCTGGTGGACCATGCCGACGGTGGTCACCGGGAGCTTCTGCTTGGCGAGGGTGATGACGGTGGCGGTGAAGTCGCCGATGCCGTAGTCGGCCTGACCGCCGGCGACCAGCTTCATCACGTCGACGGTGCCGCTGCCGGGCGTGATCTTGACGTCGAATCCCGCGTCCTTGAAGTACCCCTTCTCGAGCGCGACGTACGCGTACGCCTCGCGTCCGAAGGTGTTGAACGACGTCAGGTAGCTGACCTTCTGCAGCCCGTTGTCGGCTGCCTTGCCGCTGTCGTCACCGCTGTTGCACGCACTCACCAGGGCGAGCCCCAGGACCGCCATCAGGGCGATGACGGAACGCCTCAACCTCATATCGACCTCTCTCGTCCCGATATTTGATCAAACATCAAATACTGAAAGGTGGTCAAACGGCCCGCGGGGTCTTCACGGGGACTTAACGTCCGCCGTGCCGGTCCTCGCAGTCCTGCCGGCCACCGTCCTGGAGCCGTTCCCCAAACCTGTCCGGAAACACATGCTGTAACCGGACGGGCACCCGCCCCGACCACAGACCGTACCTGCCGCAGCAGCAGATCGCGACGCCCACGAGGGCCGAACCCGCCCACTCTCCGTCAAATTTGCGTAAACCGTTGCCTACTGATGAGCAAAGTATGAATCTGCTCACCATCAGACAGCCTCGCCTTGCGTCGAGGCGGTCCCCGTCTGATCCAGCAGGTACTGGGGCGGGGTTGACGCTTCACAGCCTGCTGCGTCGCCCGCGGTCGCGGGTTCGGTCTCCTGCATGGCTCCACGTCCTTCCACCGGGCCACTCTCGGCGGGACTCTGTTCACCCTGGGCATGGATCTCGCCGAGTCGGGCGAGGTTGATCGCGGCATTCAGGTCCCGGTCGAGGACCATGCCGCAGTACTCGCACCCGTAGCTGCGCTCGGCCAGCAGAAGCCTTGGTTTTCGGCTGCCGCATCCCGAGCAGATCTTGCTGGACGGATACCAGCGGTCAGCGGCGACCAACCTCGATCCGTACCATGCCGTCTTGTAGGCGAGCATGCGTCGCACTTGCGCGAGCGCCGCATCCGCCAACGCGCGGTTGAGGCCGCGCTTACGCGCGCCACCACCGGTCCGCATGCCCGAGACGTTGAGCGTCTCCACGGTGATGGTCTGGTGTCGCTGGGCGAGCCGAGTGGTGGCCTTGTGCAGCGCGTCCCGCCGCTGGTTCGCCGTCCGGGCGTAGGTCTTGCTGATGCGGGCCCGAGTACGCAGCCAACGCTTCGACGGCTGTTGACGCCGCTTCGCCTCTGTGTTGAAGGGGCCGACCTGTCGCGCGGCCTTGCGCTGCAACGCACGCAACCGGACCCGCGCGCTCGCGAGGCTCTTGGGTGCATGGAACCGCTCGAACTCGCTGCCATCGGGGGTGGCGGCCACCAGCAGACTCTTCACACCGACGTCCACGCCCACCAGCGGCCCCCGCACACCCACATGCGCCGGGCGGACCGCTGCGCGTTGCACGAGAGCCTGGAAGGCGACATACCACCGCCCGGCACTGTCCCGAGTGAGCGTCGCGGAGAGCACCCGCGCGGTCCCTGCCTCGATGCGGCTTCCGAGCTTGCGGGTGGACTCGTGGGTGCGGATGCTGCCGAGCCTGGGCAGCGTGACGTGGTGCCGGTCAGCCTCGACCCGTACGACACCGGTGGTGAAGCGCACACTTGCGCGCTCCCGCTTTCCGTGGAAACGGGGAAACCCGACCGACCGTCCTGCACGCTCGCCTCGGCGGGACTTTGCCCACGCTTCCAGTGACCTCGCGAGGGAGTCCAGACCGGTGTTGTACGCCTCTTTGGAGTTCTGCCCCCACCACGGCGCCACCGCGTTCTTGCGCTTGTTCCACACCCGCCGCAGCGCTGGCAGCGACCAGCCCAGGCGCGGAGTCAGTTCGGACTCGGCGACGCCGTACGACTGCTCAGCGGCCCGCTGATCCAGCACCGCCTTCACGAGCCCGAGCATGTGGTTGCGGGCGAAACGCGCCGCTCCGGCGTGCGAACAAAACGCACGCTCCTGCGTTGGTGTGGGATCCAGCGCGTACCGGTACGCCTGTGCAACCCAACCATGCGGGATCTCCAACCGCGCCATGCCCTCCAGCCTTCCATCGGCCACCGACACTTGCCGGTTTGCCGGCGTTCACTCCGGGGAGGGAGGTGGCCCGGCCCGGCCTTTGGCAGGATGTGATGGTGCGACGGGTGACGCGGCGGGTATGGCGGGCGATCGGGTGCCTGTGGCGTCCGTCGACGTACCTGCGCTGGGTGTACCTGCTGCTCGGCGCGGCGCTGGTGCTGGCGTTCATCCTGGTCGACAGCGCGCTCGGCGCCGTGGTCTCCGACCTGGACCTGCCGAAAGTTGCCACCGGCATCATCTGGGTCCTGCTCGCACTGCTGCCCCCGGTCGCACTCGGCCTGCTGCCGGCCGTCCGCGAGGTCCAGGGGATCGCGGTCGAGTCGCTGCTCGCGGTGCGGTTCGACGAGCGGCCGCTCGGCCCGGCGCGGACCTGGGCACAGCGGCGGCGGACCAGCGTCTGGTTCTGCCTGCACCTGGTGGCCGGCGGCGTCGTCGGCATCCTCAGCACGATCGTGTTCGCCGTCGGCGCGATCTGGCTGGCGGCTCCGTTCCGCTCCCCCGGATCGCGCGACATCGTCCCGGGCTGGTCGTACGACATCCGCGGCGGCTGGAGCGACCTGTGGATGCCGGCTGCGGCCATCGGCGGTCTCGCCGGGCTGTTCCTGCTGTCGGCGGCGACCGGGGCACTCCTCGCCTACCTGGCGCCGCGGGTGCTCGGCCCGACCGCCGCGGAGCGCATCGAGCTGCTCGAGAAGCAGACCGCGACACTTGCCGAGCGCAACCGTCTGGCCCGCGAGCTGCACGACAGCGTCGGGCACGCACTGAGCCTGGTCACGCTGCAGGCGGCGGCCGCCCGGCGGGTGCTGGCCACCGATCCGGAGTTCGCCGAGACCGCGCTGGCCGCGATGGAGACCTCCGCCCGGGCGGCGCTGGCCGATCTCGACCACGTGCTCGGCCTGCTCCGCGACGACCGGCGGCCGGGGGCCCGGACGTCGCCGCAGGCCACGCTGGGCGGGCTCGACCGGCTGGTCGAGGCCACCCGGGCCGGCGGGATCACGGTCGAGGTCGAGCGGTCCGGCGATCTGGACCAACTGCCGGCCGCGGTGTCCCGGGAGGCGTACCGGATCGTGCAGGAGGGCCTGACCAACGCGATCCGGCACGCCGGCCGCCCGGCCGGCGAGCTGACCGTGCACCTGTCGATCTGCCTCGACGGGTCCGGGCTGCGGCTCGCGGTGACGAACCCGGTCAGCGGCAGGTCCGATCACTCCGGCGGCGGCCGCGGCCTGGCCGGTATCCGTGAAAGAGTCGCCGTACTGCGGGGAACCGTGGACGCCGGCCCGGTCACCCGGCCGGACGAACCGGGATGGCAGCTCGCGGTGCGGCTGCCGGTCAGCGTGACGAAGGGATGAGATGAACCTCTCGGTGGTCGTGGTCGACGACGAGCCGCTGATCCGGAGCGGGTTGCGCGCCATCATCAACGCCGAGGCGGACCTCACGGTCGTCGGCGAAGCCGGTGACGGCGCGGAGGTGCTGCCGCTGGTCCGCCGTACCGGCGCGGACGTCGTGCTGATGGACGTCCGGATGCCCGCGGTGGACGGCATCCAGGCGACCCGGCTGCTGCTCGAGAGCCTCGACCCGGCGCCTCGGGTCCTGGTCGTCACGACGTTCGAGAACGACGACTACGTGTATGACGCGCTGCGCGCGGGCGCGTCGGGGTTCCTGCTCAAGCGGACCCCGCCGGACGACATCATCGCGGCGATCCGGACGGTCGCGAAGAGCGAGTCGCTGCTGTTCCCCGAGGCGATCCGGACCCTGGCGCTCACCCACGCCGGTGCGCCGGCGGCCGACGGGCTCGACCGGTACCAGTTGACCGAGCGCGAGCAGGAGGTGCTCCGGCTGATGGCGCGCGGGTTGTCGAACGCGGAGATCGCCGCGGAACTGTTCCTCGGCCTGCAGACCGTGAAGACCCACGTCGCCAACGTGCTCGCCAAGCTCAACGCGCGGGACCGCACGCAGGCCGTGATCCGCGCCTACGAGTCAGGTTTCGTGCCGCTGCACTGAGCGGTCAGGTGTTGGCCGGGTCGTCGGACTCGGCCAGCGTGCAGGCGTTGTGGAGCGGGTCGACGGTGTTCGCCGTCATCGCCAGGCGCTGCAGGAGCAGCCGGAAGCTGGAGCGCTCCGACTCGTCGAGGATGCCGAGCACCTCGTCCTCGCCGGCGCGGAGCCGCCGCTCCAGGTCACAGAGCGTCGCGACCCCGTCCTCGGTCGGCGCGATCAGCCGCGCCCGCCGGTCGGCCGGGTCGGGCCGGCGCTGCACCAGCCCCGCCTTCTCGAGGTCGTCCAGCAGGTAGGTCATCACGGTCCGGTCGACGCCGAGCTGGGCGGCCAGGTCGAGCTGCCGCTTCGGGCCCTCGGCGTTCGTCGTGGCGAGCACCTGGTAGCCCCGCGGGCCGCCGGGCAGCCCCTCCAGCGCCGCCGCGGCCGCCTTCGCGTACCGCCGGAAGACCACGCCGAGCGCCCAGCCGAGGTCGGCCTCCACCGGCGCGCCGTCGGCCACCGACGGCGCGACCCCGCGCGCGGACCGGGCGGCGATCTCGGGCGACGTGCTGGACATGTCCCCATCGTACGGGGTGTACGCCAGCCGGAATACGATCTGACTTGAATATGTTCTGCTCAGCAGATTATCTTCAGTACAGCTCAATACGAGCACGCCCCTCAACGCGATGGAGACAGAACGAATGAGCACCCTGTTACGCATCGACGCCAGCATCCGGCTGGAAGGATCGGTGTCCCGGGCCCTGGCGGACAGCGCGGAGGCCGCCTGGAAGGCCGAGCACCCCGACGGTGTCGTCGTCCGGCGTGACCTCGGACAGCACCCGCTGCCCGCGACCGTGTGGCCGACGCTGGCCGCCGCCCAGGTGGGCCAGGAGCCGGTCGCCGACTCCGACCGGATGCCACTCGCCGAGGCCCAGGCGATCGCCGACGAGCTGAAGGCCGAGATCGTGAACGCCGACGCGGTCCTGCTCGCCGTACCGATGTACAACTACGGCATCGCCCAGAACGTGAAGACCTGGATCGATCTGCTCGTGATCGACAAGGACCTGGCCTTCGGTTCCCGCCCGCTGGCCGGCAGGCCGGCGATCTTCGCCATCGCCCGTGGTGGCGGCTACGGACCGGGCTCGCCGAAGCACGGCTGGGACCACGCCACGCCGTACCTCGAGCGCATCTTCGGCGACGTCTTCGGGATGAACCTGCGGACTGCCGCCGCCGAGCTCACCCTGGCCCCGGTCACCCCGGGCATGGAGGAGCTGATCGACGCCTCCAAGGTCTCGGAGTCCGAGGCCCACGTGGAGGCCGGCACCCACGGCAGCGTCGTCGCCCGTGAACTGATCGGCAAGGCCGCCTGACCCTGAACTGAACGGGGTTCTAGTGGTGCCGAGCTCGAGCCGGCATCACCGGGGCCTCCAGACCGACAGCGTCACCGACAGCGTCACGATCGCCGGCTCCGGCAGGACGGCGATCCGCTGCAGCAGCTCGCGGTAGTCGAGGTGCCGGGCGCTCGGCGTCATCAGCACCAACTGCTCCACGGCCGACCGGTCGAGCCGCATCGTCTCCTGGACCAGTTCGTTGCCGACGCGCTCGAACTCCCCCGCGAGCGACTCCTCCAGCCGGCGTTCCTTCTGGTCGTCGACACTGACCATTCCCAGCACGTCGACGAGCTCGGCGAGATGCGGCTGGTTCGGGGTGACCACGAGCAGCCGGCCGCCGGGCGCCAGGATGCGCGCCATCTCGGTGGCGTTGCGCGGGGCGAACACGTTCAGCAGCAGATGCACCGAGTCGTCCAGCAGCGGCAGCTCACGCCACGCGTCGCACACCACGGACGCGATCCGCGGGTCCACCCGGGCCGCGCGGCGAGCGGCGTACTTCGAGACGTCCAGGGCGATCCCGCGGCGATCCGGGGACAGGCCCAGGACGCCGGACAGGTAGTAGGCGGTGCCGGCGCCGACCTCGACGACCAGGTCGTCCTCCCCGAGGTCCGCCCGCAGGATGAGCGCGTCGCGGATCGGCGCGTAGTGGCCGGTGCCGAGGAAGACCGTGCGGGCGCCGACCATCGCGGCCGAGTCGCCCTCGATCCCGGTCGACGCCGAAGGCAACAAGTTCAGGTAGCCCTGCTTGGCCAGGTCGTACGCGTGCCCGTGCGCGCAGCGCGCCGTCCGGCCGTCCAGCGCCAGCGGATCCGCACAGACCGGGCAGCGCAGGACTTTGACGAGGTCGCCTTCCACCTGGCCTAGGTTATGTCGCGGCTTGTGATGCGGGCCCAGGCGGCTGCGTAGAAGACCGCGAGGTAGCCGCCCTGGAGGAGCAGGTTGCGGCCGATCTCGTGCCAGTACGGCGGATCGCGGAGCAGGTCGGCGAACGACTGCCAGCGGTACATCAGCAGCCACGGGTGGATCGCGTGCAGCTGCGGGATCGCGGTCAGGATCCCGAGCACGATGAACGTGCCGAACGTCGCCGCCATCGCGGCCAGCGGGGTCGAGGTCAGCGACGAGATGAACAGGCCGATGCCGGCCAGGCCGAGCAGCGACAGCGAGATCACGACGGCGATGCCGAGCGCCCGGAGCAGGCCTTCGCCGAGCGAGACGGTCGAGCCGGACAACAGCAGGACGTCGCCGACCGGGAACAGGACGAAGCCGACGATCAGGCCGGAGATCCAGATCGTCATCGTCGCGGTCAGGCAGAACACGGCCAGGGCGACCATCTTCGCGGCGAGCAGCCGGGACCGGCCGGCCGGTGCGGTCAGCAGGTTGCGCAGCGTCCCGAGGCTGGCCTCGCCGGCCAGCGACTCCCCGGAGATCACGGTCACCGCGGTCGGCAGGAAGAACGGCAGCGACAGGCCAAGACTCGCGACGATCAGGAACAAGCCGTTGCCGGCGACCTGACCGATGAAGCCTTCGGCTCCGGGGTCCGTGCCGGCGATCTTGATCGCGATCCCGATCAGCAACGGCACGGCCGCCAGGACCCCGAGGCCTACCTGCGTCCGGGCCCGCGCGAACACCAGCCGCAACTCCGAGACGAACAACGCGAGCGTATGCCGCCCAGCCCTCGGCTCCTGCCCGGCCACAGCCCCCGTCTCCGGCGCGGGCGGCACGCCGGCGCCCGGGCCGGCCGGCACGTCGGCGGTCTCACTCGGCGACATCGAATCCCTCCCCCGTGAGTGCCACGAACGCGTCCTCCAGGCTCGGGCGTTCCAGGCCGAAGCCGTGGATACGCACGTCCGCCGCCACCAGCGCGGCGGCGAACTTCTCGATCGGGAGCTCGCCGGGATCGCCCTCGACGGTCTCGCCGGTGGTCTTCAGCTCGGTGACGCCCAGACCTTGAAGCGTCTCGGCCGCCTGGGTGAGGTCCGGCGTACGGACCACGAGCCGGGGACGGAGCTCGGCGCGCAGGTCGGCCACCGTGGACTGCCGGAGCAGCTTGCCGCGGCTCATCACCGCGGCGTGCGTGCAGACCTGCTCCACCTCGGCGAGCAGGTGGGTCGAGGTGAACACCGTCGTACCGTCGTGGGCCAGCTCCTGGATCAGGTGCCGGACCTCGCGGGTGCCCTGCGGGTCGAGACCGTTCGTCGGCTCGTCCAGGACGAGCAGCTCCCGGCGCTGCATCAGCGCGACCGCGATCGCGAGCCGCTGCCGCATCCCCAGCGAGTACGCGCGGACCTTCTTGCCGGCCGCGTTCGACAACCCGACCCGCTCCAGTGCCTCACCGGCGCGCGCCTTGCGGGTCTTCGGGTCGGCGGTGCGGTCGGCGGCGTCGAACCGGAGCAGATTCGCCTGCCCGGTCCAGAACGGGTAGAACGCCGGCCCCTCGACCAGCGCGCCGACCCGGGGCAGCACCCGCAGGTGCGCCTTCGGCATCGGCTCGCCGAGCAGCTCGACCTCGCCGGCCGTCGGCGCGATCAGGCCGAGCAGCATCCGGATCGTCGTCGTCTTGCCCGACCCGTTCGGCCCGAGGAAACCGAACACGCTGCCGGCCGGCACCTCCAGGTCGACCGCGTCCACCGCGACCTGCCCACCGCGGAACCGCTTGGTCAGCCCACGGGTGACGACCGGCATGCCGGTCATCTGGCTGTTCAGCGGGGGGCCTTCGCAGCGGCGGCCTGCAGGGTGTCCGGGGTGACCAGGCCGACGAACACCCGGCCGTCGTCGGTGATCAGCGCGCTCACCATCTTGCTGGTCAGCACCTTGCCCTTGCCCCACGTGCCCTGCACCGTCGGCGCCTTGGCGAGCAACTGCGCGAGCATGCCGTTCCCGGTCAGGCCGGAGGTCTCCGCACCGCGGATCATCGCGACGCTCTCCCAGCCCTCACCGATGACAGTCGGCTTGTCCTGCGTCGCCGTACCGGGCTTCTTCGGCTCGGTCTGCTTCGGCTCGGTCTGCTTCGGGGCGACCCGCTTCGGCCCGGCCGTCGACGGCACCTTCTGGTCCGTGACCTTCACACCCTTCGGCGGAGTGAAGGCGAACGTGGACGCGGCCGGTACGTCGAACGACACCGAGCTGAAGCCCAGCTCGAGCGCCGGGTCGTTGCCCTTGCGCGGCATCACCGTCACGTCCAGCGGGACCCAGGTCTTGGAGTCGATCGCCAGCGTCACGGACCCGACGGTCGTCTTGTCGGTCTTCGGCACCAGGCGCAGCTTGTACGCATCCCGGCCGGCGACCTTCTCGGTGCCGCTGACCTCGACCTTGGTGGTCGGGTCGATCGCGTCCAGGAACTGCTTGGCGACCGCCTGCGGGTCGTACGACTCCGGCTTCGACTCCGGCCGGGCGGTCCGGTGGGTCGGCAGGGTCAGCTTGGTCGCCTCGCGCTTGGACGAGTCGTACGCCCAGGCGGACTTCCCGTCGGTCGTCCAGACGCGCTCGGCCTGGTTGTAGATGATCGAGACGCGCGCCTTGTCCGGGCCGGCGTACGCGACCCGGGCGGTGTGCTCGCCGCTGAGCAGGTCGGTGACCTGCTGGGTGCCGGGCGCCATCCCGGGGATCGCCGGCAGACCGAGGTCCGCGTCCGAGCGGACGGTGCCGCTCAGGCCGTCGACCTTCGCCGTCTGCACCTTCGCCAGGAGGTCCTGCGCGGTGATCCCGGGCAGCTTCGGCGAGGCATCGGCGACCATCGGCCCGAGTGCCCCCACGCCCGCCACCACGGCAACCGCCGTGACCGGAACCAACCACCGTCGACTGCGCTGTGCTACGCCCATGGATACAGCCTCGCACCGGGCCGGGGCGGATCCAAGTGCCCTCAGGGTAGGTTCACCCGAAAGAGTGAGCCCGGCGTACGACCGTGGTCGTACGCCGGAGCCTCAGCGGGACTGCAGGGCGTCCAGGGCCACGGTCATCGCGGCCGCGACGCGGAAGTCCAGGCGCTCGTCCTGGACGGTGATCCGGTAGCGGTCCCGGACCGACAGCTTCCGCTCCACCGAGAGCACCGGCTGCCCGGTCGACCGGTCGGTGAAGTCGAAGTGGAAGATGAACGGCAGCGGGATCTCGCCGATGAACGGCACGAAGTCCCAGACCCGCCGGACGATCGCGACGGTCTGGTTGCGCTCGGTGCCGTCCGCCTCGACGCCCGGCGCGCTGAGCTGCCAGCTCGACCGCAGCAGGCTCTTGCCGAACTCCTTCTTGAACCACCCGATCACCTGCCCGTCGGCGTCGTACACGTCGTATCCCGACCCCAGGTCGATGGTCTTGCGGGCCTTGAACGAGAACACCGGCCGAGTCTTGGTGTCGTCGCTGTAGAACGTCACCTGCTCCTTGAACGCCATCCGCTTCTGCTGCGCGAAGGCGAGCAACGGGCCGTCGCTGCCGTCCGGGTTAGTGGCGATCAGCTCGTACTTGTTCGCCATCATCGTCACGCGCTGCTTCATCGAGAAGGCGGGGGCATACATCACAGCATTCATGCGGAGGAGTGTGTCAGACCACAGGCCGACGCACCGACCTGCAGACCGCGAGCGAGCGCCACGGCCCGCTCGGAATCCTCGACGACCTGTACGACGAGCTGCCCGACGCCCTGCAGGGCCAGGTCCCTGGCGATCTCGACGCCGAACTCCACGGCCTCCGCGGGCGTCCGGGCCGCCCTCCACAACACCCCGAAATCAGCGGCCGGCCGGTCCGTCCCCAGGTCGACCACCAGCGCCTCCGCGTCCTGGAGCTGTGCCGCGTCACCGCCGACGACCACTCGCACACACTGACCGGCTGCCGGTACGACGTCCTGCGCGGCCTGCTCGGCGTCGCCGACGATCGAGGCGGTCCGGCGGCCCCACTCCTCGTGATGGACCGCCCAGGACAACGGGCGGCGCTTGGCCCACCCGGATCGGACCAGCTCGGGCGCCGGCGCGAACCGGTCGACGTACCCGACGCAGAGGTATCCGATCAGCTCGATGTGCCGGGGCAGGTCGAGGACCGCCGCGACCTCGGCCGGTTCGAAGAACGAGACCCAGCCGACGCCGAGACCTTCGGCGCGGGCGGCGAGCCAGAGGTTCTGGATCGCGATCGCGGCGGAGAACATGGTGGTCCGCGGATCCGCGTGCCGGCCGAGCACGTGCCGGCCGCCGCGGCCGGGGTCGCAGGTCACCGCGATGTTCAGCGGCGCGTCGAGGATCGCCTCGATCTTCAGCCCGTCGAACGCCGAGCGCCGGTCCTGCGGGAGCGACGCCGCGAACGCGTCCCGCTGCGCGACCGCGAGCTCATGCACCTTGCGCCGGGTCGCGACGTGGCGGATCACCAGGAAGTCCCACGGCTGGCTCAACCCCACACTGGGCGCCCGGTGCGCCGCCCCGAGCACCCGCCCGAGCGTCGCATCGTCGACCGGGAGATCCAGAAACCCGCGCCGTACGTCGCGCCGCTCGGCGATCACCCGGTACACGGCCTCCCGGTCCACCGGCCCGTACCCGGCCGCAGCCGATGTCCGGCCGAGCGCCACGGTCGCGTTCGAGCTTCGCTGCTTCGGCAGGACGAGCTGGGCACCTGTGGCGAGGACCGCGGCCTCGGCCACGCTCGGGGTTCCCTTGAGCTGCTCGACCTGCTCGCTCGGCGTCGGCACCCGCTGCTCGGCGAGCTCGTCGGCCGAGAACGTTCGCAGCTCGGCGCCCAAGTCGTCGACCAGTTGCCGTACTGCGGGCTCGCGGTCCTTGCCTTCGACCGTGACGACCAGGCTGATCGTGTCGGGTTGCTCGCGCAGGATCGTGGTGACGAGTTCTTGCAGTTCGGCGTACGGCGTACCGGAGCGAAGGCCGACGCCGAGGACGAGGCTCACCGGGCACGCTCGCGCGCGGCCGTCACGAGGCGGGCGGCGACGTCCGGGGTGGCGGTCCAGTGCAGGTGCAGGTACGACGCGTGGACGTGTGGCAGCGTGATGCCCTCCACGCCGCCCGGGAGATGCCAGGCAGGCCGTACGTCGGTGTCCGTGTCGAGCGTGGTGCGGTGGAACTCGTGACCGCGCACCCGGCGTCCTTCGTCGAAGAACCGGGTGGTGCTGGCGGCGACCGCCGTACGGTAGCCGAGCGTGAGGCGTCCGGTCATGCGGCCGGTCGCCGGGAGTACGCCGGTCATCGGGTGACCGTCGAGCTCGCGGCACAGGTACAACAGGCCTGCGCATTCGGCGACCACGGGCAGACCGGCCGCGACCTCCCTGGCGACCTGCTGGCGGAGCTCGGTGTTGGCGGCGAGCGCCTCGGCGTGCAGCTCCGGGAATCCGCCGCCGAGATACAGCGCAGCGGTTGCCTCGGGCAACGTATCGGTCAGCGGGTCGAAGGTGACGACATCGGCCCCGGCCGCGGTGAGTAGCTCGGCGGTCTCGGTGTAGCGGAACGAGAAGACCGGCCCGCCCGCGACGGCGACCACCGGCCGGGCGCCGTCCGGCAACGTGACCTCGGCCGACGGGTCCCACGGTGTGGCGTCGTGTGCGGGCGCGGCCTTAGCCGCGGCGACGAACGCCTCGAGGTCCACGCCGTCGCGCACCAGCTCGGCCGCGGCGTCGACGGCCCGCTCGGCCTGTTCGCGTTGCTCGTCGGCGGGGACGAGGCCGAGATGACGACTCGGAACCGTCAGCCGCGTGTCCCGCCGCAGCACGCCGAGCACCGGTACGCCGGTCGGTGCGACGCCCGCCCGGACCTCGGCCTCGTGCCGGTCCGTGCCGACCTTGTTCAGGATCACCCCGACGATCCGCACCTCGGTGTCGAAGGCGACGAATCCTTGGACGACGGCCCCGACGCTGCGACCGGCCGCCGACGCGTCCACCACCAGCACGACCGGCGCCTTCAGCAACTTCGCGACGTGCGCGGTGGACGAGAAGCCCTCGGTTCCGAGCGCGCCGTCGTACAGGCCCATCACGCCTTCGACGACAGCGATGCCGGCGCCGGTCGCGCCGTGCGCGAAGAGCGGCCCGACCCGCTCCTCCCCCGACAGCATCGGGTCGAGGTTGCGCCCCGGCCGTCCGGTCGCGACGGCGTGGAAGCCGGGATCGATGTAGTCGGGGCCGACCTTGAAGCCCGCGACGACGTGGCCGGCCCGGCGCAGCGCCGCCATCAGCCCGACGGCCACGGTCGTCTTCCCGGCGCCGGACGACGGTGCCGCCACGACCACGCGCGGGATCACCACTCGATGCCCTTCTGGCCCTTCTGCCCGGCGTCCATCGGGTGCTTGAGCTTGGTCATCTGGGTGGCCAGGTCGGCGGCCTCGAGCAGCTTCGGGGCGGCGTCGCGGCCGGTGATCACGACGTACTGGTGGCCGGGCCGGTTGACCAGCGTGTCGACGACCTCGTCGACGTCGACCCAGCCCCACTTCATCGGATACGTGAACTCGTCGAGGACGTACAGGTCGTGGGCCTCGGCGGCCAGCCGGCGCTGGATCTCGCGCCAGCCCTCGAGCGCGTCGGCGGCGTGGTCCTCCTCGGTGCCAGCCTTGCGGGACCAGCTCCAGCCCTCGCCCATCTTGTGCCACTCGACCGGCCCGCCCTCACCGGTCGCGGCGTGCAGCCGGCCGAGCGCCTTGAACGCGCTCTCCTCGCCGACCTTCCACTTCGCGCTCTTCACGAACTGGAAGACCCCGATGTTCCAGCCCTGGTTCCAGGCCCGCAGCGCCATCCCGAACGCCGCCGTCGACTTCCCCTTCATCTCACCGGTGTGCACCATCAGCAGCGGCCGGTTGCGGCGCTGGCGGGTGGTCAGGCCGTCGTCCGGTACAGCGACCGGTTGTCCCTTCGGCATGTCAGGCCGCCTTCCGTACTGCTACTCGTTCGGCGACCGCGCGGACGAGGTTGCCGGCAGCAACGTCGCCAAGGTCGAGGTACTCCGCCCGGAGGTCCGCGGCGAGCTCCGCCGCGAGACCGAGCCGGACGCCGCGGTGCGGCTCACAGTCGACCACGACAGTGGCGACACCGCGGTCCGCGAGCCAGCCGGCGGCCTGGCGGGCGCGGGCGAACGCGTTGTCGCCGTGGGTGGCGCGGCCGTCGGTGACGAGCACCAGGAGCGGCCGCCGGCGCGGGTCCCGGATCGCGGCGATCCGCAGCACCTCGGCCGCCTGCACCAGCCCTTCGGCCAGCGGTGTGCGGCCGCCGGTCGGGAGCGACTCGAGCCGTCGTACGGCGGTCTCGACGCTGCCCGTCGGCGGCAGCGCGACCGTCGCCGTGGCGCCGGCGAACGTGACCAGGCCGACGGTGTCGCGGCGCTGGTAGGCGTCGAGGAGCAGCGAGACGATCGCGGTCTTCACCTCGGTCATCCGCTTCTTCGTCCCCATCGAGCCGGAGGCGTCGACGCAGAACAGCACGAGGTTCCCCTCACGCCCTTCGCGCACCGCCAGCCGTACGTCGGTCGCGCGGACCACCAGCCCGGGACCGCTGCGCCCGCGAACGTTCTGGTGCGGCGCCGCGGCGCGCACGGTCCCCAGCATGTGCGGCCGTCCGGCTTCGCGACCCACCCGGGCGCGGTCTCCCACCACGCGACCGACCTCGGTGATCGCCCGTCCTCGCCGCCCGGCGACCCCGGCACCGGCGCTCTGCACGCTCAGCAGACGGGCCTTGTAGGGCGCAGAGGCGCCCACAACCTCGCCGCTCGGTGCCGAACCGGCGACCGCCTCCTCACCATCCGAAGATGCGCCCGAGGGCGTGCCGTCACGGAGGTGATCCGAGTCCACCTCGGCCGACCGGTTCGCCGGATCAGCCTGGCCGGAAGGACTCACGCCGTCCTGGCCACCGTCCGAACCCTGTCCGCCCGGACCGGGGTCGTCCGGGTGGGGTGGGTCGTCGTCGGGGTCGGTGGGTGGGGTGCTGTTGTTGATGGCCTCTTCCAGCTGCTGGTCGTCCAGGCCGGGGGCGTCGAAGGGGTTCCGGCGGCGGCGGTGCGGCAGGGAGAGTTTGGCGGCGGCGCGGACGTCGTCGACCTCGACAACGGTGCGACCGGACCACGCGGCGTGGGCGACGGCGGTGCGGGCGGTGACAAGGTCGGCGCGCATCCCGTCGACGTCGAACGACGCGCAGATCTCGGCGATCTGGCGGAGCGCGGAGTCGGTCAGGATCACCTCGGGCAGCAGGTCGCGCGCCTTCACGATCCGCTCGGCCAGTTCCCGCTGCGGGCCGTCGTGCCGGGCCGTGAAGGTCTCCGGGTCCGCCTCGTAGGTGAGCCGCGCGCGCATCACCTCCACGCGGACGGCGGGATCCCGGCTGGCGACCACGTCGACGGTCAGCCCGAACCGGTCGAGGAGCTGCGGCCGCAGCTCGCCCTCCTCCGGGTTCATCGTGCCGACGAGCACGAACCGCGCCGGGTGCGTGACCGAGACGCCGTCGCGCTCGACCGTCGCCCGCCCCATCGCGGCGGCGTCCAGGAGTACGTCGACCAGGTGATCGTGGAGCAGGTTGACCTCGTCGACGTACAGCAGTCCGCGATGCGCCGCGGCGAGCAGCCCGGGCTCGTACGCCGTGACGCCCTCGGCGAGCGCCTTCTCCAGGTGCAGCGAGCCCAGCACCCGGTCCTCGGTCGCGCCGACCGGCAGCTCGACCAGCCGCGCTGCCCGCACGGACCGCTCCCCGGTGTGCGGACCGTCCGGGCAGGCGGGATCCGGGTGGTCGGGATCGCACGAGAACCGGCAGCCGGCGACGACGTCCACGGGCGGCAGGACCTCGGTGAGGGCGCGGACGGCGGTCGACTTCGCCGTCCCCTTCTCGCCGCGGATCAGCACCCCGCCGATGGCCGGCGAGATCGCCGCCAGGATCAGCGCGAGCTGGAGATCGTCCATCCCGACGATCGCGGTGAACGGGAAGCTGGTCGAACGCACGGACCGCATCGGCGGTGGATCCCTTTCGTCGAGCGGGTGTCCACGCCCGCTACGGCACTGGTACGCCGGCAGCCCGGCGGACGACCGCGGATGTCCTGGCTTCCAGGGATCAGACCCTGGTCACAGTGGCGGGACCGCCCCGGACTCCCAGCACGCTGGTCACCGGTGTTCCTCCACACTCGTCGGCCCGATCATGGCACACCCACGCGCCCCACGACGCACCCCGGTCACGTGGTCCTCACCACGTACGGCTTCAGTGCGTCAGGCGTTTGGCGAGCGCTGTCGCGGCTGCGTCGTCCCTGACCTCGCGGATGCCGACGATCGGTGTGACGGTGACGAAACCCTCGGCGAGGAACGCCTCGTCGGTGCCCGGGACCGGGGTGGCCTGGGTGCGCTCGACGACGATCATCGGCTCGCCCGTCGGAGCGGTCGCACCGACCAGCCGGGTACGCCGGGGCACGGCCAGCGACGCGTGCCGGACGCCGGCCAACTGTTCCAGCGGGCGGTCCGGGACGTTGATCGTCAGCACCGTCCCGCCCGGCTCGTCCGCGATCCACCCGAGCGCCTCGCCGGCGATCGTCGCCGCGGTCGGCCAGTGCGCCGGGTTCTCGGAGTCGATGCTGACGGCGACCGCCGACGTACCGGTCTCGGCCGCGGTCAGCGCCGCCGCGACGGTGCCCGAGTGGAAGATCGACACGCCGATGTTCAGCCCGCGGTTGATGCCCGACAGCACCAGGTCCGGCGCCGGCCCGAACGAACCGGCCTGCGCCATCGTCACCGCCTGCGCCGGGGTGCCCTCGATGCCGATGAACGTGACGCCGTTCTCCACGTCGGACGCGGTCCGGACCGGCCGCCCGACCATCCCAGCGCGGGCCGATCCGACGCCGCTCTCGTCGAGCATCGGGGCCACCACGAGTACGTCGTACCCGAGCTCGGCGATCGCCGGCGCGAGCGCCCGGATGCCTGGAGCGCGGTAACCGTCGTCGTTCGTGATCAGGACTCGCGGCATGTCTCTACCCAATCAGGCGCGGTCCTCGATGTCACCTTCCGTCTCAAGGACTGCGTTGCGTAGCGTCTCGAGCGCATCCGCCGACGGCTCCGCCCACAGGCCGCGCTGGGCGGCCTCGAGGAGGCGCTCCGCGATACCGTGCCGCGCCCACGGGTTCGACGTCCGGAAGAACTCGGCCATCTCCGGATCGGCGACGTACTGCGTGGTCAGCGACTCGTACATCCAGTCGTCGACCACACCCGCGGTCGCGTCGTACCCGAACAGGTAGTCGACCGTCGCGGCCATCTCGAACGCGCCCTTGTACCCGTGCCGCCGCATCGCGGCCATCCACCGCGGGTTCACCACGCGGGCGCGGAAGACCCGCTTGGCCTCCTCCTCGAGCGTCCGGGTCTTCACCTGCGCGGGGACCGCGGAGTCGCCGACGTACGCCTTCGGGTTGGCGCCGGTGAGGTGCCGGACCATCGCGATCATGCCGCCGTGGTACTGGAAGTAGTCGTCGGAGTCCATGATGTCGTGCTCGCGGGTGTCCGCGTTCTTCGCCGCCACCTGGATCCGGGCGTACGCGCGCTCCATCGAGCCGCGGGCCTCGGCGCCGTCCAGGTCCTTGCCGTACGCGTACCCGCCCCACACCGCGTACACCTCGGCCAGCTCGGCGTCGGTGCGCCAGTTCCGGGCGTCGACGAGCGGCAGCAGGCCGGCGCCGTACGACCCGGGCTTGGAGCCGAACACGCGGGCCGTCGCCTGCCGTACGTCGTTGCCCGCCGCAACATCGCTGTCCACGTGCGCCTTGAGGAAGTTGTCCGCCGGCGACTCGTCGAGGGCGGCGACCGTACGGACCGCCTCGTCGAGCAGCGCGACGACATGCGGGAAGGCGTCCCGGAAGAAGCCGGAGATCCGGATCGTCACGTCGATCCGCGGCCGGCCGAGCTCCTCCAGGCCGACCACCTCGAAGCTCGTGACGCGGCGGGACGCGTCGTCCCAGACCGGCCGGCAGCCGAGCAGCCAGAGCACCTCGGCGAGGTCGTCGCCCTGCGTGCGCATCGCCGACGTACCCCAGACGGTGAGGCCCACGGACCGCGGCCATTCCCCGGTCTCGGCCTGGTGCCGCGCCAGCAGCGAGTCGGCCAGCGCGACTCCGACGTCCCAGGCGTTACGGCTCGGGATCGCCTTCGGGTCCACGGCGTAGAAGTTGCGACCTGTCGGCAGCACGTTGACCAGTCCGCGCGTGGGCGACCCCGAAGGCCCGGCCTCCACGAACCGCCCGTCCAGCGCCCGCAGCACGTTCCCCAGCTCATCCGGCGTCCGCGCGAGCCGCGGCACAACCTCGGTCGCCGCAAAGGTCAGCGACGCCTCGACCTCGGGGCAGTCCCGGGCCAGCACCTCGGCGACCACCACCGGAACCTTCGTCGCGTCCCAGCTCAGCGTTTCCATCCCGAGCACCAGCTTCCGCGCGACAGCCTCCAGGATGTCCACGCCGTCGGCCCCGGTCACCGCCGGCAGGTCCGCGAGGGTGGCCAGATCGGTCAGGTTGGCCGCCGGCCCCGGGTTGGCCAGCAACTCGGCCTCGTCCACTCCGAAGGCCGACCCGAGAGCAGCCCGCAGCCCAGGAATCGAGTACGACCCGCCCCACAGCTGCCGAGCCCGCAGTACGGCGAGCACCAGGTTGACCCGCGCCGCACCCACCGGCGCACCACCCAGCACATGCAGCCCGTCGCGAATCTGCACGTCCTTGATCTCGCACAGATACCCGTCCAGATGCAGCACGAACTCGTCGAAGTCGTCGTCCTCCGGCTTCTCCGCGGTGTGCAGGTCGTGGTGCAGCTGCGCCGCCTGGATCAGCGTCCAGATCTGCGCCCGCAGCGTCGGCACCTTCTCCGGGTCGAGCGCCTGCACCGTCGCGTACTCGTCGAGCAGGTACTCCAGCTTCGCCATGTCGCCGTACGTCTCGGCCCGCGCCATCGGCGGCACCAGATGGTCGACGACCGTCGCGTGCGCCCGCCGCTTCGCCTGCGTCCCCTCGCCGGGGTCGTTGACGATGAACGGGTAGATCATCGGCAGGTTCCCGAGCACCGCGTCCGGCGCGCAGCCGGCCGCCATCCCGATCCCCTTGCCCGGCAGCCATTCCAGCGTGCCGTGCTTCCCGAGGTGTACGACGGCCTGCGCGCCGAACCCGCCCTCGTCGGCCGGCGCCTCCAGCCAGCGGTACGCGGCGAGGTAGTGGTGCGACGGCGCCATGTCCGGATCGTGGTAGATCGCCACCGGGTTCTCGCCGAAGCCGCGCGGCGGCTGGATCATCAGCACGACATTCCCGAACCGCAACGCGGCCAGCGCGATCGCGGGCTCCGCGCCGGACGTGTCGACGTACAGCTCCCCCGGCGCCTCCCCCCACGCCTCGGTCATTGCCGTCCGCAACGACTCGGGTACGCCGCCGAACCAGCGGGCGTACGTGGACAGCGGAACCTTGGCGACCGCGTTGGCGAGCTGCTCGTCGGTCAGCCAGTCGACGTCGTGGCCGCCCGCCGCGATCAGCTGGTGGATCAGCCCATCGCCTTCAAGCTCGCTGACGTCGATGCCGCCCAGGTCGTACCCGGCCTCTTGCAGCTGGCCGAGCAGCACGACCGCCGACGCCGGCGTGTCCAGCCCGACCGCGTTCCCGATCCGGGCGTGCTTGGTCGGGTAGGACGACAGCACCAGCGCGATCCGCTTCTCGGCCGGCGGAATGTGCCGCAGCCGCGCGTGCGCGACCGCGATACCGGCCAGCCGCGCGCACCGCTCCGCATCCGGCGCGTAGCGGGCCAGGCCGTCGGCGTCGTACGACTTGAACGAGAACGGGATCGTGATCAGCCGCCCGTCGAACTCCGGGATCGCCACCTGGGTCGCCGCGTCCAGCGGGCTGACGGCCGCATCGCTGTCCACCCACTGCTCGCGCGTCGACGTCAGCGCCAGGCCCTGGATCAACGGAATGTCGAGCGAGGCCAGCGCACCGGCGTCCCACGCGTCGTCCGAGCCACCCGCGCTCGCGTCGGCCGCGACCGATCCGCCGGCCGCGAGCAGCGTCGTGACGAGTACGTCGCACTTGCGCAGCAACTCGAACAGCCCGGCGTTGTCGGGCGACGTCGGGTCGAGCCCGCGGAGCGTCCCGCAGTACACGGGCAGCGGCTGAGCGCCGGCCGCGTCGACCGCGGCCGCGAGCGCGTCCACGAAGGCGGTGTTCCCGGAGATCTCGTGTGCGCGGTAGTACACGATGCCGACCACGGGACGCCCGTCCTCGGCGTACGTCCCGCGCACGCCGTACGCCGGGAGCGCGCGCGGCGGCTCGAACTCGTCGCCGGTCAGCAGCAGCGTGTCCCGCAGGAAGCCGGCCAGGTTGCGGAGGTTGTCCGCGCCACCCTCGCGAAGATAGGCCAGCGCCTCGGTGACCGCCCCGGCCGGGACGGTCGACAACGACATCAGCTCGGCGTCCGGCGCGGCCTCACCGCTCACAACCACCGTCGGCTTGCCCGCAGCGAGGACCGTGTCCAGCCCGTCCTCCCACGCCCGGCGCCCGCCGAGCAGCCGAACGACGACGACCGCAGCGTCGTCGAGCAGCGGCCCCAGCGCCACCGGATCCAGCCGAGCCGGGTTGGCCACCGCCCACCCCGCGCCCGCCTCCGCAGCAGCCAACAGGTCGGTATCAGCAGTAGACAGCAGCAGAAGATTCGCAGGCACGCGCAGAGTCCTTCCCGGGGTATCCACGCCCCGACTCCAGGTACGACGGCGGCAGTTCCTGACTCCCCCTGACGGGGTCACAGTGGCGGGACCGCCCCGGACTCACACCGGGTTCCTGCTGATGCCGTCGAATGACGTCGCGACTCTATCCGACCCGACTCGGTCCATGGGCCTGGCAGGGTGCGGTTCAGATCACCTCACGAAAGCGCGAAACCTGTGAACTCCTGGCGTGACACCGCCTCGGACGAGGCCCAGCAGACGCTCGACGACCTGTTCGACACTGCCCTCCAGCTCGCGGTGCAGCACGTGGCGAAGCGAGGGGGCTTCCTGCCGTTCGCGGTCAGCGCGGCGGACGGTGACCCGATCTCGATCGAGATGCTCGGTGAGAAGGCCGATGCGCTCCGGATGATCGACCTGCTGTGGGGCAGTCTGCGGGAGCGGCGGGACGACATAGCAGCGGCCGCGGTGGTTGCTGACGTGCGGCTCGGCGGCGACGGGTGGCCCGATGGGATCCAGGTGGAGGCGGAGCACCGGGACGGGATCGTGCTGAGCATCGTCGCGCCGTACCGCCGCCGGCGCCTTCGGCGGGACGTCGAACTCGGAGAGTTCGGCCTCGCCGAAGGTCAGCGCCGGCTCTGGTGAGTTCTAGCGGTGCATGGCGTAGTGGGCAGCCAGGAGGTCGGTGCCCCAGTCGTTGCGTAGGTCGCGCCAGACCGAGTGGATGTGGTTGGCGTTGTCCTGGGTGTTGTCGTACTCGGCGAGGAACGTGGGACCCGCGATCGAGTAGTAGTGGCGGTGGCCGATGCCGGGCTGGGTTTCGCCGGCCCAGGCGAACGTCAGGCGCTCGATGCCGTGCTCGGTGATGTCCTGCCAGGTCTGCAGGCCGATCGGCCCGGCGGCGCGGCCGACGTACTGGCCGATGAGGAGGCTGAGGAGCTGGCGCTGGTCCTCGGTCATGTCGCCGTACGCGAGGCCGCGGTGCAGGAGTGACGCGTCGGCCACTGGGTCGTGCCGGGTCAGGATGTCGTCGGGCGCGTCCGGCGAGACCAATGCGACCTCCAGCTGTCCAGGCTCCAGTGCGTGCAGCAGCTGGAAGCCCAGGTCCTGCTCCGTGGCCAGGAACCGCCGCCCGGCCTGCGGCCCGGTCAGCACCTCGGCCGGGTTCGACCCGAGGAACTGTGGTGTGAACGCGATCGCTCCGTCCACGACCGTCACGTGCAGTGCCAGGTGGTGACCGTTCAGCCGCCAGGCCCACGGCTCCGTGCCGTTCGGGTCCCCGAGCACGCGCAGGAAGTACCGGTCGGCGACGGTCGCGCCTTCCCACTCCCCCGACGGCGGCAGGTCCGGCAGCCCGCGGACCACGATCTCGGCGTCGAGAACCGCCCAGACGTCGGCCGTCCCGCGCTCGCTGCACCCGGTCGCGACCAGCCGCTCCACGAGCTGCTGCTGCGCCGACGTCAGCTCGGTCAGGGCAAGGCCCGGCACAGGTCCCGGCAGGTACGTCCACTGCTTGTGGTCCGGGGTGTCGAAGGGTGCGCGGATCTTGCCGGCCTGCTCCGGTGTCAGGCTCGCCAGCAACTCGAGAACCGTGTCCCGCGTCTGCGCTACAACCATGCCGATCGCTCCCGTTCCGTCGGTTCGTAGGTGGTCCACTGTTCGAACGGCCGGTCCAGCTTGTACCGGAAATCCGGCTGCCGCAGCAGGACGCGTGTTTCGGCGTTCCCCGGGTTCCGCAGCGACTCGAAGAACCGCACCGACCAATGGAACCACCGCATACAGAACAGCCGCATGGTCAGGCCGTGCGAGACCAGCAGCACGTTGCGCGGGGCGTCCACGCTCTCGAAGTCGCGGTGCATCGTCTCCAGGAACGTCGACACCCGGTCGTACACGTCCGAGCCCGACTCACCGTGGGTGAACCGGTAGAAGAAGTGCCCGAACGAGTCGCGGAGCTTCTCCTGCCGTTCGATGTCCTCGGTGTCCTGCAGGTTCGCCCAGTCCTGCTCCCGCAGCCGCGGCTCCTCCCGCGGCAGCTCGATCAGGTCGTCCAACCCGAGCGAGTCCAGCGTCTGCCGGGCGCGCAGGTACGGCGAGACGTACACGCGGACTGGCTCGTTCTCGAACAGCTCCCGCAACTCCCGCCCCGCCTTGGCGGCCTGCTCATGGCCCACCGGGGTCAACGGGACCGCATGGTCAGGGGTCCGCTCGTAGACCGTCTTGTCCAGGTTCGCCTCGGACTCGCCGTGCCGGATCAACGCGATCCGCACCGGCCGGCGGCTCAGATCCATCGCCTCCCCTTCCCGAGTACGGCCGCAAGGCACACGGCGGCGATCCCGACCCGCCGCGCGAGTTCCGCCGTACGGCGCACGTCGGCGACCGTCGGCGCCGGGCCGTCACCCAGCGTGCCGCGGTCCTCCGCGTAGCTGCCGTAGCTGTTGGTGCCGCCGAGCGTCAGACCGAGCGCTCCCGCGAACGCCGCCTCGACCGGCCCGGCGTTCGGGCTCGGATGCTTCGGGGCATCCCGCCGCCAGACCCGGACGGTGTCCTGGACCCGTCCGGCCGCGAGTCCGGTCAGCGCCGCACACGCCCGCGCCGGGAGCAGGTTGAGTACGTCGTCCAGCCGCGCCGACGCCCACCCGAAGTTGAGGTACTTCGGTGACTTGTAGCCGACCATCGCGTCGAGCGTGTTGGCCGCGCGGTACCCGAGCAGGCCGGGGACGCCGAGCGCACCGCCCCACAGCAGCGGGGCCACGCACGCGTCCGAGGTGTTTTCGGCGATCGACTCGACGGTGGCGCGGGCCAGCTCGTCGGCTTCCAGGTCGGTGGCGTCCCGGGCGCAGAGATGGCTGAGGCGATCGCGGGCGCCCGGGATGTCCTTCTCCTCCAGCAACCCGGCCATCGTCTCGGCCTCGCGCTCCAGGCTGCGGGCGCCGAGGACGGTCCAGGTGGCGGCCGCCGTGGCCGCGGTGTGCAGGATCGGATGCTTCCGGGTAGCCCGCTCGACCGCGAGCCCCAGGATTGCGGTGCCACCTACGAGAACAGCCGTGTACCCGGTGCCGCGGCGACGCGAGTCGGCGTACAACTGCTTCTCCATCCGAGCGGCAGCACGACCGAATCCGGCAACCGGGTGGTACCGGCGCGGATCGCCGAGAAGACGGTCGGCCGCGAAGCCAAGCAGAAGTCCAAGAGCCCGTGACACCCTCGGCAGTCTGCCAGGTCCCTGGCTGTGATTGGGTGAGCGGCATGGGAATCGCGGAGCTGCTCCGGCGGGTCGACGGGAGCGGGGAGTTCGGGGTCTGGCTGGGCCGGCTGGACGGTACGCCGGTGTTCGTGCACGAGGCGGAGCGAGCGCACTACTCCGCGAGCACGATGAAGCTGCCGGTGGCGATGGCGATGCTGCGCAAGGTCGACGCCGGTGAGCTGTCGATCTCCCAGCCGGTGGCGGTGCACAACGACTTCGCGTCCGCGGGCGGCGGCCGGTTCGGGGTGAACCCGGAGGAGGACGAGGCGCCGAAGACCTGGGAGCAGCTCGGCAAGAAGGTGCCGCTGGACTGGCTGGCGACCGAGATGATCACCCGGTCCAGCAACCTCGCGACCGACCTCGTGCTCGAACAGGTCGGTATCGCCGCCGCCCACGCCGAGCTGGCCGCGGCGACACTGCCCAGCTCGCCCGCGCCCGAGTCCAGGATCCAGCGCGGTATCGACGACGTCCCCGCCGCGCGGGCCGGGATCAGCAACCTGATGAGCCCGGCCGGGATGGCCGGCGTGCTCGTTGCGGTGGGCAACCAGCAGGGCGAGTCCGCCGACTATCTGCGCGAGCTGCTGGCCGGCAACCAGTGGAACGGCGAGATCCCCGCGCTGCTGCCGAAAGGCACCCGCGTCGAGCACAAGAACGGCTGGGACACCCGGATCCGGCACGACGGCGGCATCGTCCGCCCCGAGGACGCCGACCCGTTCGTGCTGGTCGTCTGTACGACGTCGGAGCTGCCCGACAGCGACGCGCAGAAGCTGATCGCCTCGATCGCGCTCGAGGCCTGGGACCACCGGCACGACCTGGAGGCAGCGCGGTGAAGATCACCACCCACCTGGTCTCGGCGCCGCTGCACACGCCGTTCGTCACGGCCCTGCGGACGGCCACCCACGTCGAGTCGCTGCTGGTCGAGATCAGCGACGGCGAACTCAGCGGCTGGGGCGAGGCGCCCCAGGTCTGGAAGGTGACCGGCGACTCGCTCGCCGGCTCCCAGGCCTGTATCGAGGGCCCGATCAGCACCGCGCTCGACGGCCTCGGCCCCGACGACCTCACCGAGGCGCTGCGTCGCGTACAGCGTGCCGCGGTCGGCAACTTCGGAGCGAAGGACGCCGTCGACGTCGCGCTGCACGACCTCGCGGCCCGGCGGCGCGGGCAGCCGCTGCACGGGTTCCTCGGGTCGACCACCGACGTCGTCCGGACCGACGTGACGCTGTCGGTCGGCGACGCGGACGCGCTGGCCGACGCTGGGAAGGCACGCGTCGCGGACGGCTTTGACGTTCTGAAGATCAAGGTCGGCACCGACGCCGCCGGCGACATCGAGCGCGTCCGCCGGGTCCGCTCGGCGATCGGTCCCGAACCGCGGCTGCGGCTCGACGCGAACCAGGGCTGGACGCGGCGCGACGCGGTCACCGTGATCCGGGCGCTGGAGGACGCCGGCTGTGCGATCGAGCTCGTCGAGCAGCCGGTCGCCGCGGCCGACCTCGACGGCATGGCCTGGGTGACCGACCGGGTCAGTACGCCGATCCTCGCCGACGAGTCCGTGTACGGCGTCCGCGACCTGGTCGCCGTGATCCGCCAGGGCGCGGCCGACCTGGTGAATGTCAAGCTCGCGAAATGCGGCGGGCTGGCGCCGGCGCGGACCCTGCTTGAGCTCGCCCGCGAACACGGGCTCGGCGCGATCGTCGGCTGCATGATGGAGAGCCACGTCGGCGTCGGCGCGGCGGCCGCGCTGGTGTCGGCGTACCCGACGACGGCGGTCAACGACCTGGACGCGGCCTGGTGGCTGCGTGAACCGCCGGTGACCGGCGGGATCCGGTATGACGGCTCGCTGATCCACCTGCCGTCGGCTCCCGGACTCGGCGTGACAGGCTTGACCGCATGAAGTTAGCCGCCACCAAGGTCCCGGTCAGCACGGTCTGGACCTCGCCGGACGCGCCGCGCGACATCGACGCCCCGGCAACCGCCGCACAACCCGACGCCGCCGCCTGGGCGGGGTCGATGGACACCGAGACCCGGCTCGGCCTGCACGGCCGGACCCTGACCCAGCTGCTGTTCGCCGAGCCCGTCCTGGTGCGCTCGGAGCGCAACGGCTGGTCCGAGATCCTCGCGCCCTGGCAGCCGTCGTCCGAGGACGAGCTCGGGTACCCGGGCTGGGTTCCGTCGAGCCACCTCGGCGAGCTGCCGCAGAGCGCCAACGACCCGGTCGCGATCGCCGTACCGACGGCGTCGCTGCTCGCCGAGCCCGGCGGCCGCCCGGTCGCCGAGCTGTCGTTCGGCACGGTGCTCGCCTCCGACGAGCACGCCGACGGGCACACGCGGGTGGCGACGCCCGACGGCGGGTCCGGCTGGCTGGCGGACGCTGCCCTGCGGTCCGTGTCCGAGCCGTCCACCGCCGACGACCGGCTGCGGCTCGGCGAGCAGTTCCTCGGACTGGAGTACCTCTGGGGCGGTACGTCGGCGTACGGGCTGGACTGCTCCGGGCTGATCCACACGGTCAGCCGGGTGCTCGGTCTGCGGACGCCGCGCGACGCCCACGACCAGGCGGACACGCTGCCGAACATCCCGATCGACGAGGCGCGGCCGGGTGACCTCTACTTCTTCGCGCGGGACGGGAAGCGGGTGCACCACGTCGGGTTCGTGTCCGCGACCGGGATGCTGCACGCGTCCGAGACCGGCAAGCGCCTGGAGAACGAGGCACTCTCCGACGACCGCCGCGCCACGCTGGTCACTGCCGCCCGCTTCTGAGCACACAGCAGATCGCCCCGGACCGCCGACGCGGTCCGGGGCGATTCGCTTGGTGTCAGGAGTTCTTGTGGTGCAGCTCGGGTGCCGACTCGTCGGCCTGCTCGTCCCGGGCGGCGTCCTGGGGCCGCTCGCCCTGGTCGACCGACCGGGTCTGGCCGTTCGCCTCGGCAGCCCCCGCCTCGGTCGTCCCGGTGGCCGTCTCCGCGGCGGTCGACTCTTCCGCCGACTGCAGCGTGCGGGACTTGTGCAGGCTGGCGATCGTCGTGATGCCGAGCGTGATGATGATGAAGCCGAGCGAGACCCAGATCGGGATCTCCGGTGCCCACTCGATGTGGTGACCGCCGTTGATGAACGGCAGCTCGTTGACGTGCATCGCGTGCAGCACCAGCTTCACGCCGATGAACGCGAGCACCACCGAGAGGCCGAGCGACAGGTACACCAGGCGGCGGAGCAGGTCACCGAGCAGGAAGTACAGCTGCCGCAGACCCATCAGCGCGAAGACGTTCGCGGTGAAGACCAGGAACGGCTCCTGGGTCAGGCCGTAGATCGCCGGGATCGAGTCGAGCGCGAACAGCAGGTCGGTGGTGCCGAGCGCGATGATCACGATCGCCATCGGGGTGACGAGCCGCTTGCCGTTCTTCTTCACGGTCAGCTTGACGCCGTTGTACTCGTCGGTCGCGTTCAGCCGGCGCTTGGCGAACCGGATGACCGCGTTCTCCTTGTAGTCGTCGTCATCGTTCTCGCCCTGCTTGGCGAGGTGGATCGCCGTGTAGACCAGGAACGCGCCGAACAGGTAGAAGATCCACGAGAACTGGTTGATCGCCGCGGCGCCGACCGCGATGAAGACACCGCGGAACACCAGCGCCAGGATGATGCCGACCAGCAACGCGGTCTGCTGGAACTTCCTCGGGACGCCGAACCTGGCCATGATGATCAAGAAGATGAACAGGTTGTCGACGCTCAGGCTGTACTCGGTGAGCCAGCCGGCGAAGAACTCCCCGGCGTACCGCCCGCCGGAGAAGTACCACACCCCGAGGCCGAAGATCACCGCGAGGCCGATGTAGAACGCGATCGCCGTGGCCGATTCGCGGGTGCTCGGCTCGTGCGGCCGGCGGCCGATCACGAAGACGTCGAACGCCAGTAACGCCAGCAGCAGGCCGACGGTGATGTACCAGACATAGTCAGCAACGTGCACAGAATCCTCCGGAGCTCAGACGACAAACCGACTCCGAAGGTCTCTTCCGCGTCACGCCGAGTGATCGTCCACGAGCCGGCGTAGCGCCGGAGGCACCGGGTCGGGGACGAACCCTGACCGTGATGACGATGCCGCCGCGAAAGGAATACTCCCCTTCTCCGGAACCATTCTGACGGCTGGAAGTCCAAGACTCCAAATCCAGGACGCCGTGTCCGCCTGTCGAAATGATCACAGGCGGGTCAGGGAATAGTTGCAGCCCGTGATCTATTGGCCGCCGATCAATTCCCCGCCGGCGGGCGTTGCCGCTTGGGCAGCTTCGCCACCACGGTCTCGTACGACGCGTCGACCAGCTCCAGGATCTCGTCGTCCGGCACCGCCCCGCCGAGCCGCACGGTGTTCCACCCGGAGCGGCCGATGTAGGCCATCGTGCCGACGTCGTCCGGGTAGGCGTTCACCAGCTCGTCGGCCTCCTCCCGGTTCGCCCCGCACTTCAGCCCGACGCTTCCGGCCCCGAGGAACGCGAAGATTTTCGGCCCCACCTTCGCCACCACGTCCCCGTCCCACGGCTCGTCCTGCCACGCCCCGGGCTTCTTCAGGCAGTACCCGAGCAACTCCCCATCGGCCAGCCGCTTCATAGCAGGAGACTAGGTCCTGTCTGGATTACCAGACAGGACCTCGACCCGCGGAGGAGGCTGGACGACGGGCCGGACGGAACTACGCTGCTCGGCATGGGTTCTGTTGTGGTGGCCGCGGTGCAGGCTGGGTCCGTGCTGTTCGACACGGCCGCGACGCTCGTGAAGGCGGAGCGGTGGATCCGCGAGGCGGCGGCGGACGGAGCGCGGTTGGTGGTGTTGCCGGAGGCGTTTCTCGGCGGCTACCCGAAGGGGTTCGACTTCGGCATCACGGTCGGGTCGCGGTCGCCGGAGGGCCGGGAGCTGTTCCGGCGGTACCGGGAGGCCGCGGTCGAGCTGGACGGGCCGGAGGTCGCGCGGCTGGCCGAGATCGCGGCCGAGGTCGGCGTTCAGCTCGTCGCCGGGGTGATCGAGCGCGACGGCGGGACGCTGTACTGCACGGCGGTGTTCATCGATCCGGGCGCCGGGCTGGTCGCCCACCATCGCAAGCTGATGCCGACCGCGGCCGAGCGGTACCTGTGGGGTCAGGGCGACGGGTCGACGATGCCCGCGGTCCGGACGGACTTCGGGGTGCTGGGCGCCGCGATCTGCTGGGAGAACTACATGCCGCTGTTCCGGCAGACCATGTACGCGAAGGGCGTGCAGCTGTGGTGCGCGCCGACCGTCGACGACCGCGAACAGTGGCAGGCGACGATGCGGCACATCGCGCTCGAGGGCCGCTGCTTCGTGATCAGCGCGAATCAGTACTTCACCCGCAACGACGCCGGCCACACCGGCGACGAGACCGTGCTGATCAACGGCGGCAGCACGATCATCTCGCCGCTGGGCGAGATCCTCGCCGGCCCGTTGCGCACCGGCGAGGGTGTCCTGCTCGCGGAGCTCGACCTCGCCGAGCTCGACCGCGGGTACTTCGACTTCGACTCGGTCGGGCACTACTCCCGGCCGGACGTCTTCACGCTGACCGTCGACGAATCGCCACACCGGACCGTCGTACGCCGGAGCTGAGGCCGGCCCCGGCGCACCACACCGCACCGCACCGCACCGCCGGCGCTACTTCGCGCCGGCGTTCGTCATCTGGCGGAGCTCCTTCTTCAGCTCGGAGATCTCGTCGCGGAACCGGGCGGCCACCTCGAACTGCAGCTCGGCCGCGGCGTTGTGCATCTGGTCGGTGAGCTGCTGGATCAGGTCGGCCAGGTCCGACGACGGCAGGCCGCCGGCCAGCTCCTTCGCCTTCTCCCCCGCCTTCTTCCCGCCGCCCGGGACCGGCGCCTTGCCACGCGACTGGGTGCGGCCGGAGCCGAGCAGCTCGGCGGTGTCCGCGTCCTCGCGGGCGAGCATGTCGGTGATGTCGGCGATCTTCTTCCGCAGCGGCTGCGGGTCGACGCCGTGCTCCTCGTTGTACGCGATCTGCTTCGCGCGCCGCCGGTTGGTCTCGTCGATCGCCAACTCCATCGACGGCGTGATCTTGTCGGCATACATGAACACCTGGCCGGACACGTTCCGCGCGGCCCGTCCGATGGTCTGGATCAGCGACCGGCCCGACCGCAGGAAGCCTTCCTTGTCCGCGTCCAGGATCGCGACCAGCGACACCTCGGGCAGGTCGAGGCCCTCCCGGAGCAGGTTGATGCCGACGAGCACGTCGAACTCGCCCATCCGCAGCTCCCGCAGCAGCTCGACCCGGCGGAGCGTGTCGACCTCGCTGTGCAGATACCTGGTCCGGATGCCCATCTCCAGCAGGTAGTCGGTCAGGTCCTCGGACATCTTCTTGGTCAGCGTCGTGACCAGCACCCGCTCGTTGCGCTCGACCCGGACCCGGATCTCGTGGATCAGGTCGTCGATCTGGCCCTTGGTCGGCTTCACGATCACCTCGGGGTCGACCAGACCGGTCGGCCGGATGATCTGCTCGACGAACCCGTCGGACTTGTCCTGCTCGTACTGCCCCGGGGTGGCGGACAGGTAGACGGTCTGGCCGATCCGCTCCAGGAACTCCTCCCAGCGCAGCGGCCGGTTGTCCATCGCCGACGGCAGCCGGAACCCGTGCTCGACGAGCGTCCGCTTCCGCGACATGTCGCCCTCGTACATCCCGCCGATCTGCGGGACGGTCACGTGCGACTCATCGATGACGAGGACGAAGTCCTCCGGGAAGTAGTCCAGCAGGCAGTGCGGCGCCGACCCCGGCTCCCGGCCGTCGGTGTGCCGCGAGTAGTTCTCGATCCCGGAGCAGGTGCCGATCTGCCGCATCATCTCGATGTCGTAGGTCGTGCGCATCCGCAGCCGCTGCGCCTCCAGCAGCTGCCCGTTGCGCTCGAGCTCGGTCAGCCGCTCCGCGAGCTCGGCCTCGATCGAGGTGATCGCCCGCTCCATCTTCTCCGGCGCGGTCACGTAGTGCGTGGCGGCGCCGATGTAGACCTCGTCCTCCTCGGACAGCACCTCGCCGGTCAGCGGGTGCAGCGTCATCACCCGCTCGATCTCGTCGCCGAAGAACTCCACCCGGACGGCGAGCTCCTGGTAGACCGGGAACACCTCGAGCGTGTCGCCGCGGACCCGGAACGTGCCGCGGGTGCCGGCCAGGTCGTTGCGTGCGTACTGCACGCCGACGAGCTTGCGGAGCAGGCCGTCGCGGTCCATCTCGGTGCCGACCTTCACGTGGATCATGCGGTTCAGGTACTCGTCGGCGGAGCCCAGGCCGTAGATGCAGGAGACGGTCGCGACCACGATCACGTCGCGGCGGGTCAGCAGCGACCAGGTCGCCGAGTGCCGCAGCCGCTCGACCTCCTCGTTGATCGAGGAGTCCTTCTCGATGTAGGTGTCCGTCTGCGGGACATACGCCTCGGGCTGGTAGTAGTCGTAGTACGACACGAAGTACTCGACGGCGTTGTCGGGGAAGAACTGGCGCAGCTCGTTCGCGAACTGGGCGGCGAGGGTCTTGTTCGGCTGCAGGATCAGCATCGGGCGCTGGATCCGCTCCGCCAGCCAGGCGATGGTCGCGGTCTTGCCCGTGCCGGTAGCGCCGAGCAGGACGACGTCCTGCTCGCCGGCGTTGACACGTCGCTCGAGGTCCGCGATCGCCGCGGGCTGGTCACCCGCCGGGTCGAAGTCCGACACCACTTTCAGCGGGGCGACCATCCGCTGGAGATCCGAGACCTGTCTCATGCCCCCCACCGTACGGCCGCCCGCCGACAGTTTCTAAAACCCCAGGTCAGAAGCTCTTGACGACGCTGTTGTTCATGTAGACGAGCTCGTTCACACGCCGTGCGTAAACGCGGGTCTCGAGGGCCGCGTCGGTGGCGGTGGTGCGGTCGAACTGGTCCTGGTAGGCGGTGACGAAGCCCTGCATCGCGATCTTCTTGCCGTTCTTCGCGACCCACACGCCGGTGTAGGTGACCGCGTAGCACGCCTTGATGTTCGGGTTCGCCGGCTTGCACGCGGTGCCCTTGCCGATCTTGACGCCCTCCATGCCGTTCGACTCGACGTCGACCAGGTGCTCGGCGAAGCCCTTCGCGTCGTACAGCTCGGTCTGCCGGACCCAGTAGTACCCGTCGATCAGGCCGCGCGCGTTGAACTGCTGGAGGATGTAGTTCTTCCCGCTCCTGGACTTGTCCGGGTCCGGCAGCCAGCCCTTGGACGGCGTGAACCAGACACCCCAGCCGACCTCGACGCCGACGTCGTTCGCGCCCTTGGAGTCGTTCGGGGTCGGCGTCGGCGAGGGCGTGTACATGGTGCGACCCACGCCCGACGACGGCTCGGCGGTGGGCTGGTCGCCCTTGTCCTTGCCGTTCACCAGCAGCACGACCCCGACCGCGACCAGCAGCACCGCCACGATCGCCCCGGCCATGATGATCCACGGCGTCTTGCTCGACCGCTGCGGGTGGTTCGGCCGCTTCGGTCCGGGACCCCAGCCGCCACCGGCGGGACCCTGCGGACCCCGGGGGCCCAGCGGGCCCTGGGGCGCCTGCGGCCCTGGGCCCCAACCGCCGGGAGCGGGGGCCGGCGGCGGGCCCGGGGGTGGACCGTACTGCTGACTCATAGTTGTTCCTCGCGGTAGTTCCGGGGATCCGTCACAGGCTGTCGATCACGGACTTCTTCATGGTCGCCGCGTCCGCCTCGGCCTTCGGGGCGAAGTCGGCCATGGTCCGGAAGTCCAGCGCGGTGACCACGTTGTCCTTGCGCCGGTACACCTCGACCCACCCCTTGATCTTCGACTCCGTGCCGTCGGCGGCCTTGTAGCTCGAGCTGTAGTCGATCGCGACGCACTCCACCAAGACGTCCTTCGGGCACGGCAGGTTCCGTACGTTGCCCAGCTGCGCGATCTCCTTGTCGACCTCGCCCTCGACGATGCCGAGCAGGTACGCGTTCGCGGTGACGTTCTGCTTCTGCCGCACCCAGAAGAACGTCCGTGCGGCGGCGTCCGGGGCCGGCTTCGTGCCCGGCGGGAAGATCGCCACCTGCTTTCCGCTCTTCTCCCAGGTGACCACCGCCCAGCCCTGGACCGGGACCAGCGAGACCCCGAAGCCGACCGGAAGCGCGTTCGGCGGCGGCTGGTACGACGACTGCGGCGCGGTCGGCGTCGCGGGCGGCGGACTCGGCGACCGGCCCGGATCGGCCTTCTTGTCACCGCCGGACAGCGCCACCAGCACGACCGCGACCAGCGCGACCACCAGCAGCCCGGCGCCGATCGGGATCAGCAGCGGCGGGAACGAGGGCCGCTTCTTCTCCGGCGGCGGCCGCCGCAGCGACGGCGGCCCGACCTTGTCGCCCCACGCCGACGACGTCTGCGTCGCCGGACCGGAACCAGGTCCGGGCCCCGCCCCCGGTCCGGCACCTGGACCGGCGCCGGGCGTACCGCCGTCGCCCCACGGCGACGGCGGCGGTGGCACCTCCAGGTCCCACGGTGACGGCGGGAGCTGTTCTTCCTGCTCGTCGGTGTCCGGCTCCGGTCCGGGCTTGGCCACCCAGGGGTTACCGGCGGAGCCCTTGTCGCGCTTTCCGCTCACTGACTCTTGACCACCGACCGCAGCATCGCCGTGGAGTCGCTCTGGATCGAGGACATCTTGTCCTTGCGTCCGTACACCCGGATGATCGTGATCACGCCGTCGTTGCGCTCGATCACGCCGACGAAGCCGACCACCGGCATGCTGCCGTTCTGGGTGGTCGCGACACCGCCGAAGCTCTGGGTGGTGACGACCTTCACCGGGGTGTCGTCGTCCGGACCGGGCTTGGTCTCCTTCGGCGTGCCCTTCTGCACCGACGACAGCTGCTTCGTCTCGGCCGTCAGCAGCTTGGGCAGCACACTGGCGGTGTTCTCACCGGCCCCGGCCTTCCAGCTGGCCACCATGAAGTACGCCTCGCCCTGCTTCAGCAGGTACACGCCGCTGAAGCCGTCGATGCTCTTGCGGACGTAGCCCGGCTGGGGCTTCACGTACACGCCCTCGGCGACCTCGATGCCCTCGTCGCCGCCGCTGTTCGACGGCTCGGTGCTCGGACTCGGGCTCGTGCTCGGCTCACTGCTCGGCTCGGAGCTGGGCTCGGAACTCGGCTCGCTGGTCGGTTGCGAGGTCGTCGGCGTCGGGTCCGGCCCTGCCTTGTCGTCGTCGCCGCCCTTGAAGACCAGTGCCAGGACCACGCCGATGATCGCGACCACCGCGAAGGCGCCGCCGGCGATCAGCAGCGTCTTGCCGCCACCACCGCCACCACCGCCGCCGCGGCGCTGCGGCTGCTGGCTGTACTGGCCGCCCCACTGCTGCTGGCCGCCGCCGTACTGCTGCTGCTGTCCCTGGTAGCCCTGCTGGTATTGCTGCTGGCCGGGATACCCCTGCTGCGGCTGCTGACCGGGGAAGGTCTGCTGCTGCTGCTGCGGGTACGGCGACTGCTGGCCGTACCCCGGCTGCTGCCCGTATCCAGGCTGCTGACCGGGCTGCTGCCCGTACCCAGGCTGCTGCCCCGGCTGCGGTCCAGGCTGTTGTCCATACCCGGGCTGCTGCCCGTAGCCCGGCTGCTGCCCTTGCTGACCAGGCTGCTGGCCCGGCTGACCAGGCGGCTGGCCGTACGGCTGCTGTCCACCACCGTACGGCGGCTGCTGGTTGCTCATGCCTGGGTCTCTCCAGTCGTCGCTTCGTACCTACTGGCGCCGGTCGGTGCTGCCACTCCGCGGGCGGACTTCGGTACGGACCGCACCGAGTTGCCGCAGGCCGAACAGAAGTCGGAGTGCGGGAGCAGCGGCATCTCACAGCGCGAGCAGAACGCCAGGTCGCCGGACGCGTGGTTGGACCCGCCCCGGGCGGCCGACTCCAGCGCCGCCTCGAGCAGACCCTTGTGGAGCACCGTCCGGACCCTGATGATCAGCGCGCCGAGCAGCAGCAGGCCCCAGACCACACCGAGGACCGCGCCGATCGTCGAGCCGTGACCGCCGACGAAACCGAGCAGGTAGACGCCGCCCTGGAACAGCGCGTTCACAGCCATCGCCTGGATCAGACCGGCCACCCAGCGCGGCGTGAAGCCGTCGTACCCCTCGCCGAGGCCGGAGAACTCCGCCCCCGCGAGACCGGTCGCCGAGCCGTACACCAGCGGCTTGATGAAGCCGTGCAGCAGCACGATCGAGATCCACGTCCCGGCACTGCTGCCCGGACCGGCGAAGCCGCCGCTGATCCAGCCCCAGTGCAGCACCAGCGTCTCGAAGCACGCGTAGCCGACACCGGCCACCACGCCGAACGTGAAGCCGTCCATCAGGTCGTCGTAGCGCGGCCGCGAGGCCAGGTAGAGCGGGCCGATCTGACGGATCAGCTCGGACACCACCGGCACCAGCAGGAGCAGGATCAGCAGGTCGCGGCCGGACGGCCCGGCGCTGTTGGCGCCGATCGTGTCCAGCGACAGCGCCAGCTTGTCCTTCCACAGCCAGGTGAAGACGGCCGCGAGGACGCCGGTCAGCACGAAGGCCGCGGCGACCACCGGGATCGGCTCGTCCTCCCAGAGGTTCACGTCGTACAGGTAGATGATGTAGACGATCGGGATGGCGAAGGCCGCGATCATGATCGCCACCGGCAGCGCGCCGAGCGCGGCCGTCACCACGGTCAGCAGCAGGGCGATGCCGAGCGCGACCTTGTAGGTGTACGGCTGCTTGCCGGATCCCTGCGGCATGATCGTCGAGACCAGTTTGAACGACGCCACCGGCTCATCGGGCCTGGCGGCGTACGCGTTCTTCCGCTCGGCGTCCCCGGTACGCATGTCGTTGCCACAGTGGTGGCAGTAGTGCGAGACCTCGGGGACGTCAGAGCTGCAGCGCGGACAGACCACGCCATCCTCCCAACCTCGGACGTCCGGACCGGCGCGGGTCGCGCCGTCGGTGGCCGGCCCCGGATCGACCGGGCCGGACCGGGACAGATTCTCGTACAGCCGGTCCCGGGATCATCATTTACCGCGCAGGGGTCACCTTTTCGTGTCCGGACCGTGCCCTGAACGCCGTTCGAGTGTGGCCCACACCTCGTCCAGGCGGCGCTCCAGGTCGGCGAGCGTGCCCGCGTTGTCGACCACGACGTCGGCGGCCGCGAGCCGGTCCTCCCGCGACGCCTGGCTGGCGATCCGCCGCTGGGCTTCCTCGGCAGCCATTCCGCGCTGCGCGGTCAGCCGCTCGACCTGGACCTCGACCGGTACGTCGACCACCAGCACCACGTCGAAGCCGCCCGCCTGCCCGGTCTCGACCAGCAGCGGGATGTCGTGCACCACGATCGCGTCCGCGGCCGCTCCGGCCTCGATCTGCGCGGCCCGCGCCCGGACCCGGGGATGGATGATCGCCTCCAGCCGGCGCCGGGCGGCCTCGTCGCCGAACACGATCTTCCCGAGCGCCGGCCGGTCCAGCTCACCGTCGGCCGTCAGCACGCCGGGGCCGAAGGCCGCGACCACCTCGCCCAGTCCGTCGGTCCCGCGCGCGACCACTTCCCGCGCGAGCACGTCGGAGTCGATCACCACGGCGCCGCGCGCGGCCAGCCGCGACGACACCGCGCTCTTCCCGGCACCGATTCCGCCCGTCAGTCCCACTCTCAGCACCGTCGCAGCCTACCGACCCACCTCCGGAGAGCTGGTGAGCCCACGGCGGCGGACATCTGGAACGCCCGCCCCCGACCCAGCTGCAGCCCGGCTGAACAGCGACTGAACAGACGAGACCCCCGCACCCAGTCGGGTGCGGGGGTCTCGGGTGCTACGGCTACCGGGTCAGGATCAGCCCTGGCCGGTCAGCTTCTCGCGGAGCGCCTGCAGCGCCTCGTCGGAAGCGAGCGCGCCCTCGGCGGGAGCGTCGTCCTTCGGGGCAGCGGCCGAGGAGTACGACGAAGCCTCGCCGGCCTCGACGTCCGCCGTCTTGGCGTCCTCGATCTGCTTCTTGTGGGCCTCCCAGCGCGTGTGGGCCTCGGCGTACTGCCGCTCCCACTCCTCGCGCTGCGCGTCGAAGCCCTCGAGCCACTCGCCGGTCTCCGGGTCGAAGCCCTCCGGGTAGATGTAGTTGCCCTGGTCGTCGTACGTCGCCGTCATGCCGTAGAGCGTCGGGTCGAAGTCGTCCGAGACCGGGTCGACACCCTCGTTGGCCTGCTTGAGCGACAGCGAGATCCGGCGCCGCTCGAGGTCGATGTCGATGATCTTGACCATGACGTCGTCGTTGACCTGGACGACCTGCTCCGGGATCTCGACGTGCCGCTCGGCCAGCTCGGAGATGTGCACCAGACCCTCGATGCCCTCCTCCACGCGGACGAACGCACCGAACGGAACCAGCTTGGTGACCTTGCCGGGCACGATCTGGCCCATCTGGTGGGTCCGGGCGAACTGCTGCCACGGGTCTTCCTGGGTCGCCTTCAGCGACAGCGAGACGCGCTCGCGGTCCATGTCGACGTCCAGCACCTCGACGGTGACCTCCTGGCCGACCTCGACGACCTCGGTCGGGTGGTCGATGTGCTTCCAGGACAGCTCCGAGACGTGCACCAGACCGTCGACGCCGCCGAGGTCCACGAACGCACCGAAGTTGACGATCGAGGAGACGACACCCTTGCGGATCTGGCCCTTCTGCAGCTGGGTGAGGAAGTTCATCCGCACCTCGGACTGCGTCTGCTCCAGCCACGCCCGGCGGGACAGGACCACGTTGTTGCGGTTCTTGTCCAGCTCGATGATCTTGGCCTCGATCTCCTGGCCGACGTACGGCTGGAGGTCGCGGACCCGGCGCATCTCGACGAGCGAGGCCGGCAGGAAGCCGCGGAGGCCGATGTCCAGGATGAGACCACCCTTGACGACCTCGATGACGGTGCCGGTGACGACGCCGTCCTCTTCCTTGATCTTCTCGATCGTGCCCCACGCCTTCTCGTACTGAGCGCGCTTCTTGGACAGGATCAGGCGGCCTTCCTTGTCCTCCTTCTGGAGAACCAGGGCCTCGACGTGGTCGCCGACGTTGACGACCTCGTTCGGGTCGACGTCGTGCTTGATCGACAGCTCGCGGGAGGGGATCACGCCTTCGGTCTTGTAACCGATGTCGAGCAGGACCTCGTCCCGGTCGACCTTGACGATGGTGCCCTCGACGATGTCGCCGTCGTTGAAGTACTTGATGGTCTGATCGATCGCCGCGAGGAAGTCTTCCTCCGACCCGATGTCATTGACCGCTACCTGCGGGGTGTTGCGCACTGCGGGGTCGAGGGGAGCCTCGATGCTGGCCGTCATGTGGTGGGTTGCTCCGTGGACTGGTGGTGTCGTGCGGTTGCGCATGGTCCTTTGGATCGCACCAAACCGCGGGATTGCCTGACGACGACAGATTCACCACCGACTGCTGCGAGCACGAGCCTGCTCCGTCCGAGGTCGCGCGGGCCCATAGCGCATCTGACAGAATACCGGTCTTCACGAAGACAGCACAACCTGGGGCGCCCGGTGCCTACCGGGCGCCCGCCGAGGTCTCCCGACGTGCCATTGCTCTCAATGTACGACGCCGAGGCCGGAACGGCCGCCGGCCAGCGTGCCGGTGTCCGCCATCCGGGAGACCAGGCGGTGCGCGGCGGCCGCGATCTCGTGCTCGGCGGCCCGCTGCGCGAGGTCCAGCAGCGCCCACAGATCGGCCGCCCGGCCCAGCTCGACCAGGCGCTCCCCGAGGCCCATCCCCCGCAGCGGCTCCAGCACCGCCGCGGCCAGGACCGGGTCCTCGGCGAAGCGGAGCAGATTGCCGAGGTCGGTGTACGGCGATCCGGCGTGGGCGAACTCCCAGTCGATCAGCCCCGTGATCCGCGCAGTGTCCGGGTCGACCAGCAGATTCTTCGGGTTGAAGTCGCTGTGCACCAGGCAGACCCGGTCGGCGCCGCCTGCCAGCAGCTCCTCGGCCTCGTCGATCACGGCCGCGAACCCGTCGCCCAGCTCCAGGTCCAGGCCCCCGACGTACTCCGTGAGGTCGCCGAGGCCGAACGGCTCCACGGCCAGTTCGCCGCCCCGGAACATCCCGGCCTGCAGGAACGGCATCCCGCTCAGCCGCGCCAGCACCTCCCCCAGCTGGGTTCCGGCCGTACGGCGCTGGTCGTCCCCCGCGGTGTCCAGGAACACCTGCAGATTGACGCCGGGCAGCCGCTCGGTCAGCAGGTACGGCGGGTCCTCGTACGACCCTTCGCGCTTGAGGTCGAGCACCCGCGGCACCGGCAGCAGCCCGCGCACCAGCTCGAGCAGTGCGGCGTCCACGGGGGCCCGCTCCGGGTCCTTCGCGTAGAACTTGATGACCGCGTCCTCGCCTCCGGCGCTCACCGCGAAGGTCTGCCCGCCGTACCCGCCTGTCAACGGAACGGCACTGGCCGCGAAGTCAGTCATACGCCTGACACTAGAGTGTCCGGCGTGAACAGGCCGGTACGGGAAGAGCTCACCGAGGCTCAGACGTCACGTGCCAGCCGGACGTACTGGGACTCGGCGGCCCCGGAGTACCTGGCCGAGCACGGTGACTTCCTCGGGGACGACCGGTTCGTCTGGTGCCCGGAGGGTGTCGACGAGGAAGCTGCCCAGCTGCTCGGACCGGTCCGCGGCAAGCGGGTCCTGGAGGTCGGCTGTGGCGCGGCGCAGTGCTCACGCTGGCTCGTCGGCCAGGGCGCCGACGTGGTTGCCTTCGACATCTCGACCGAGCAGCTCCGGATCGCGCAGCAGCTCGACGTACGCACCGGCACCGCGGTCCGCACGGTGGCGGCCGACGCCGTCGCGCTCCCCTACCGTGACACGACCTTCGACATCGCCTGCTCGGCGTTCGGCGCGCTGCCGTTCGTGGCCCATGCCGGTACGGCGTTCCGCGAGCTGGCGCGCGTCCTGAAGCCGGGAGGTCTGCTGGTGTTCTCGGTGACGCACCCGTTCCGCTGGACGATGCCTGACGATCCGTCGGCCGCCGGCTTGCGGATCACCCACTCCTATTTCGACCGGACGCCGTACGTCGAGGTCGACGCCGCCGGTACGCCGGTTTACGCCGAGCACCACCGCACCACCGGCGACTGGATCCGCGAGCTCACCGGCGCCGGCTTCGTCGTCGACGACCTGCTCGAACCGGAATGGCCTGCCGGTCACGAGCTCGTCTGGGGCGGCTGGGGACCCGAACGCGGCCCTCTCGTCCCCGGCACCGCCATCTGGACCGCTCACAAGGGACAGCGCGCATGACCCGGTTCCCGGCAGTGGACGGGCTGCGGGTCATCGCCGCGCTCGCGGTGGTCGTGTCGCAGGTCGGGCTGCACACGCAGGCGCCGTTCGCCGGTGTCGTCTCCCGGCTGGATGTCGGCTGGGCGATCTTCTGTGCGCTGTCCGGGTTCCTGCTCTATCGGCCGCACGTGCTCGCCTGGTTCTCCGGCACCCTGCCGCCGCTGACCCTGCCGTACCTGCGCGGCCGGGCACTGCGCATCCTCCCGGTGCTGCTGGTCGCCGTGGTGCTGTCGATCGTTCTCGTCCCGGACCCGGCGTCCACTTACCTTCGCTGGGCCGTGCTGACGCCGCTCCCCTTCTACCTCCTGCTGCCCGGGCTAGGACGGCTGCTGACCGGGTACGAACGTCCCACCCGCCGCAGTGTCCGCTGGCGGCTCCTCGTCCTGGTCGGTCTGACCGCGCTGGGACCGGTCTGGATGGCTGCCGTCATGGCAACTGGTCACCCCGAAGCGGGCCTCTGGCTGCCCGGGTACCTCGGCTGGTTCGCGGTCGGCATGGGGATGGCGCTGTGGCAGGTCGCCCGCGCTACAGGTCGGCTCGGCGCGTCGACACTCGACACGCTGACCAGGGTCCCGGCAACGCTCTGGGGCATCGCCGCTGCGCTCCTGTTGATCACAGCAACCCCGCTCGCGGGACCGTACGACCACTCTGTGCCGACACCGGCGCAGGCGCTCCTCAAGAACCTGATCTACACCGTGGTCGTCGCCTGTGTGCTCTTTCCGGTCCTAACACCCACAGCAAGGACGGTCCGCGTGCTGGGCGGCCGGCCGGCGCGGCTCGCCGCACCGCTCTCATACGGCGTGGTGGCCTACCAGTTCGTCGTACTAGGGCTGATCGACGGCCCGTTCGCCGTACAACTGCTAGTGACGCTGCTGGCCTCCGTTGTGCTGGCGGCTCTGAGCTACCGCCTGGTCGAGCGCCCGGTCGTGCGCTTCGGGAAGAAGACCGCGACGGCCAAGACCCCGAGCAGGGCGACCAGTCCGAGCAGCAGCCCGGCGCGGTAGGTCCGGTCCGGCATGAAGCGAGCCGTGACGACCTGCTCCGGCCCAGCCGGCAGTACCCAGCCCTGCTGCCAGCCGCCGATCCGGATCGGCGTGAGCTTCTGGCCGCTGCCGTCGTACGCCTCCCAGCCCTCGTTGTAGTTCTGCGCGACCGCCAGCACGGACGGCCCCTCCGCATCCGGCACCTCGACCGTCAGCTCGGCCGGGTTCGGGCGCCACACGTCCACGCCTTGCACCGGCATCACGGACACGTCCCCGAATCCTGCCTTCGCCAGGGTGGTCTCGATCGGCACCACACCGCCGTTCGGCCGCACCTCCACCTGGTGGAGGCCGGACCGCAGCGGGATGGCCGACATCTGACCGCACAAGCTGAACGCGACCGGCCGTCGCCGCAGCAGGTCCTGCAAGGTCGGGGCGATCTGCGTCCGCGCCGGTACGCCGTCGATGCGCACCGCCGGCCCGTTCCCGCAGTACGCCGGGACCCGGCGCTGTGGATCGACCGCCTTCCGCAGCTCGTCCGCTCCCAGCACCTCGACCTCGGTCACACGGACCGGACTGGTCCGGGCGTCCTGCAGCGGCTTCGTCGCGGTGAAGTCGATCTTGAGGGTCCGCGCGTGCCTCGCCGCGAACCGGACGTACCCGGCGGCGTCGACCGTGGCCGGCAGCGGTGCGCCGCCGTCGAAGTGCAGGACGACGTCGGCGGGCCGCGAACCGTCCAGATACGCGTCGGCCCGGAACCGCAGACCCCGCACCTCCCATGCCATGGGCAACTTCAGGGTCAGGCTCGGCGCCGGGTCGTCCGGCGCCGCCAGCCAACCGGTTCCGAGGTCGCGGTCGACCGCGGCATCCGGCCGCCCCTCCGGCGCCGCCACCGCCCGGGACGACGCCGTCGCGGTGATCGCGCCCGGCGCCGAGAACAGACGCTCGAGCGCCTCACCCTCCTGCGACAGGGCTGTCCCCCGCAGTTGGTACGTCGCCGCTTGCGGGAGCTGGACACTCCGGGACAGGCCGTTCGGCTCGGCCGAGTCCTTGGCCTGATCCTGGCTGCACACGGCCCGCGAGCCGACGTGGAGGCAGGCCGACCGCCCGACCTGCGCGTTCCGGAGGACGATCGCACTCGGCTGCCGCTCTGTCTGCTGACCGCTGGTCGAGATGAGCGGCAGGCCGTCCAGCTTGCCCGTCGCGTCTGCGCTGAGCACCGCCGCGCCCTCGCCGCCGAGCGCGGTAACGACGGCCGGTACGTCGTCGGCGCTACCTCCGACCGCTACGAGCCGGGACCGCGGGATCAGCCGCCCCGGCGTGGTCGCTCCGACGTCGTAGATCTCCACACCCGGGTACGGCAGGCGGGTCGGTCCGGCGGGGCCGAAGTACGCGACCCGTCCGATGCCGGCGTCGGCCAGGCTCTCGTGGATCGCCAGCGCGGGCGTACGGTCCTGCCGGTCGTTGCGCACCACGACATAGCGGACGCCGTCGCGGCTCAGTTCCTGCTGCAGCGCCTGGTCGGCGACACCGGAGTCGATACGGTTCCGAGTGTCGTCCGTGAGCGCAGCCAAAGGACGCTTCACCAGAGCGGCGAGCGGCTCGTTGGAGTCGGACAGGACAAGGACACTGCCCGGCGCGGTCTGCTCGTCGAGCCAGCTGGCCGCGTCCTCCCAATGCGCCGGGATCGCAGGGAACGCCCCGTCCGGTCGTGAGAGCACCACGGGCAGCGCAGCAGCCACCGCGAGACAGGTGGCCAGCACAGGTACGACGCGGCGGTGGACGCCCCGCGACACGCTCACGTTGGTCAGACGACGCAGATAGTGCGCAACAGTGAGGGCAAGCGGTACGCCGACCACTATGCCGGCCACCGGCGCCCAGCGCGGTCCTGGCGGCGTAGCGCCGTACCGGAGCAGCATCAGCAGCGGGACCAGCCACCAGATCGACACAGCGACGACGAAGCCCAGCCAGACAGCGGCCAGCCTCACCCTGACGCGGACCAGCAGCCAGATCGCAGGTGCGACGAGCGTCGCGGCGCTCGCGACCGGATTGGCCGCACCGATCAGTGCGAACGCGACAGCCGACCAGCTGGCGCGCCACCAACCGGAGCGGGCTCGTGGTGAGACGAGCGGCAGGAGTATCCACGGAGCCATGGCCATCGGCCACGCCTCGGTGGGGAGCTCACCGAACGCCCGCAGCACCAGGGCGTACAGCAGGGCGACAGCGAGACGCGTCCACGGCACGCCGTACTGCAGGACGTTGCACAGCTTCCAGATGCCGAGGAAGGCAACGCACAGGACCAGCGACCACCACAGGCGCTGGGTGACCCAGTCCGGCACCGACAGCGCCTTCAGCAGCCAGTGAAACGGGCCGATCGGAAACAGGTAGCCGTAAGCGTCGGTCTGCAGCTGACCGAACGGACTGTGCGGATCCCACAGGTGCAGCGCCCGCGACAGGAACCCGCCAGGCCCGGCGGTCAGCTCCAGCCTGCGATCCGGAACGATCTGGCCGGGAGCATGCTGGAAGCACAGAGCGATCAGACCCAGGCATCCCAGGACGAGCCGTGCCCGCCAGACGACCTGCTCCGAACTACCCGCCCTCAGCCTCCTCACCGGCGGGACATTAACGGATCCTGCGGCCTCGAACCGACATCGTTACCTCTCGGTGATGCTTCGGTCTGAGGCGCGGATCACCCGGTTCCGACGGCGAAGACGTGGATGCGCCCGAACCCGCCGCTCGGAGGCGGAAGCTCGATCCCTGTCGGGGTCTTTCCCGGCAGCAACGCCCAGGTCGTCGCGTAGACATAAGTCACAACCTGCTCGCGGCCGACCGGGGTCCAGTTGCGGTACGGCATCTGGGCCACCACCGTGTTCCCGTGACCGATGGCCTGTGCGCCGCCGCCGCGGGTCCAGTCGGTGAATCCGAGCGTGACCGGCTGGCTGGTCCCGTCGCTGTAGGTGATGGTCGCCGCGCCGGACGCACCGGTCGGCCAGCCCTCGGCGGCGCCCAGGACGCCGAGCTTCGTCGCGCCCGGCGCCGCGGTCACCTTGATCGGCTGTCCCTGAGCGACGAAGTTGTCTCGTTCGCCTGCCGCCGTCGACGGCCACCGGTACGTGACGCCGCCGTGCAGGACCTGCGCTCCCGCAGTCAGTCCCGCCGCGGCCAGCGCCTGCCGCGAGTAGCTTGCGGCACCGTTGTCGAAGTCCGCCGTACCGATCTGGTTGTCGTCGCTCACGCCGGCGTTCGCGCGGTGCCCGGAGAAGCCGATGTCGAAGATGTGCAGCCGCCCCGAACCGGTGGTGACCGGCAGTGTGACGCCGACGACCGTCTTCGCCGGATCCACCGCGAACGATGCCGAGAACAGATAGGTCTGGACCTGCTCCGGCCCGCCCGCCCAGTAGTTGTTGCGGTAGGGCATCTGGGCAGCCACGACGTTGTCGGCCCGCTTGCCCACGGCTCCGCCCGCGAGTGTCCAGTCGCTGAATCCCAGCTGGACCTGCTGCTGCGTACCGTCGGCGAAGTTGACGGTCGCCGTTCCTATGACGCTGTCGAAGCCGCCCTCGCTGCTGCCGAGGAACCCGATCCGGTCTGCTCCCGGCGGGCTCGCGACCGTGACCTGCTGGCCCGCGGCGGCCACGTTGTCCGGACGACCGGCCCGGACGTTCGGCCATGTGTAGTCGACGCCGTCGGCAACCAGTTTGCTGCCCGGTACGACGCCCGCGGCCTGCAGAGCCTCGACGGAGTACCCGGAGCCGATCCCGTCGTAGTTCGCCTCGCCGGGGAGTGCGTCGTGGCTCGTGCCGTTGCTGTTGGCGGCTGCCACGGCATCGGCTGAATACGACGGCGGCGCCGCGTCCACCGCCGACCCCCACGCGGTGTTCGCGGCCGCCCCGAGCACCACGCTGACCGTGCCGCCCGACGTCAGCAGGCTCGGAGGAAGGAAGGACTTGTTCCAGTCCCCGCCGTTCACGGTCATGCTCTGGACGTACGGCGATCCGGCTGCCGCGGCAGGTGCGCTCACGGTGAGCGTCTTGCCGCCCTGAAGACGAATGACGGCCTCCGGGAAGACAGGGCTGCCGAGCACCAGGTCAGCGGTCCCCGGCACCGCGGGGTAGAAGCCCAGCGCGGACCAGACGTACCAGGACGACAACGAGCCCAGGTCGTCGTTGCCCGCCAGCCCGTCCGGCCGGTTGCCGAACAGCTCGGTCTGGATCCGGCGCACGACCTGCTGTGTCTTGTACGGCTGGCCGATGTAGTTGTAGAGCCACGGCGTTCCGAAGCTGGGCTCGTTCCCCATCCAGGCGTGCGGGCCGGCGATCTCGTTCACCTGCTGAAGGTGTGTGTCGAGGTAGTCGCCCATCGCGGCCGGTCCGCCCTTCGCGGCGACCAGCCCGGCCGCGTTGAACGGAACCATCGGCGTGTACTTCCAGGAGTTGCCTTCGGCCCAGTCGCCGTACGAGAAGTCGGTGGGGTCGAAATTCTCCTTCCATGCGCCGCTCGAGCGTCGCGGCTGGACGAAGCCGCTCTGCGGGTTCAGCAGGTACTGCCAGCCTTGTGCCCGCTCGAGGAACCTCGCCTGGTTCGCGGTGTCACCGCGGGCGCCGGCGAACGCCGCCAGCGCGAAGTCGGCGATGTTGTACTCCAGCGAGGTCGACACCGTCCCGGTGTGCTCGCAGCAGTCGTAGCCGCCGTCCGTCGGCAAATAGCCGTGCGTATCGAGGTAACCGTTGCCCGGTCGGATGTCAGAACGCCCGGTGGCCTGGTCGGCCATCGCCGTCAGGGCCTTGGCCGCGTCGAAGTTGCGCGCGCCGAACGCGTACGCCGACGCGATAATCGGCAGCGCCGGATCGCCGACCATCATGTAGGTCTCGCCGTTGGCGACCGGCCACTTCGGAAGCCTGCCCGACTGGTCGTAGGCGAGCAGCAAGGACCGGACCATGTCCGAGGTCTGGGCCGGTGCGACCAACGCACTCAACTGGATCTGCGACAGGTAGGTGTCCCAGCCCGAGAAGTTGGCGTACACCGCCGACTGCCCGGCCGGAACCGTCCGGACGACCTTGTCGAAGCCGATGTACTGGCCGTTGGAGTCGCTGAACACGTTCGGATGCAGCAAGGAGTGGTACAGCGCGGTGTAGAAGGTCTTCTGGGCGTCGAGCGTGCCCCCGCCGATCTGTACGCCGGTGAGCAACCCGTTCCACGCCGACTTGGCGGCTTGCTCGACCACCGCGAGATCCCAACTGGCCAGGGTGTCCCGGTTGGCCTGGGCGTTCGCGACACTGACGAACGAGATGCCGACCTTCGCCTTCACCACCGAGCCGGCCGGGAAGGTGAGCGCGATCCCGCCGTCGCCGGTGACCCACGGCCACTGCCCGGTCCACTTGGACGACGCCGTGAACGCCTTGTCGAACTTCACCGCGTAGTAGAGCCGGTAATGGTTGCCCCGGGCGCAGAACGCCCCGGCACCCGTCCAGCCCGTCACCTCGGTGGTGCTGACCGCGGAGATACCCGCTTCGGATGCCGCGGCACCTCCGGCGGCCTTGATCAGCAGGGTGGATGCCGTCCCCGCCGGGAACGCGAACTTGCCGAGGCCCGCCCGCAGGCCGGTCGTCAGTTCGACGCGGACGTTGTTGGCCAGCGTCAGGCCGTAGAAGCCGGTTCGCGCGGTTTCCGTTGCATGTGTGAAACCGACCGTCGCGTTGTTCTTGTCCGCGGGCACCGTACCGGTGACGGGCAGGAACGGCAGATCGCCGTACGCACCGCAGCCCGCGCCGCTCATACGTGTCATCCCGAAGCCGGCCAGGGCAGTCGCCCCGTAGTCGTAGTCACCTCCCGGCCAGCGCGGCGAGGTGTCCGGGCCCCACTGCACCATGCCGAACGGCATCGTCGGCCCCGGGAACGTGTTTCCGGCGTTGCCCTCCTGCCCCGCCAGCTGCTTGGTCCCGATCAGCGGATTGACCAGCGCGGCCGGATCGGTCACCAGCGTCGCAGCCTGGGCAGGAGCGGCGTACACGTCGACGCCCGGGACCAGTCCGGCCAGGACGGCCGCCAACACGGTGAGCAGCGTCAGCCCGGCGATGGACCGACGGCGCGGCGCCATCATCGGCGCCGGACGCAGGTGTCGGGAAGCTCCGGGTCCGTGACGTAGCCGCCCCACCAGAGGTTCGCGTCCACCTCGAACTTGTTCGGCCCGCCGTACTTGTTCGCGATCAACTGCGCGGCCCCGTACATGGCCGCGAACGTCTTCCACCCCCATCTTGCCCACTGCTCGGAATGCACGGCCTCGTGTTGTGGAAGATGCGGTCCGTACTGGATACCGGCCGCTGAACCTCTCAGCTGCGCAAGCCCCGCGGCGTCCTGGGCATCACACTTCAACTGGTAGTCCCACGTACCCTCGCCCCACGGATAGCCGAGGAAGTCGCCCAACGTCATCGGCCGCTGCTGGTGGTTGGTCAGATCGGTGTTGAAGCAGACGATCTGCCGTGAGGACGTCTTGCACTGCCGGCCGCTGACGAGGTCCAGGGCGATCGCGTTCACCTCGTAGTTGCCTGGACGTTGGAACCAATAATTCGGGAACCAGCGCGTCTTCGAGACCGCCTTCTTCGGCGCCGACCACGGGCCCCAGCCGCGCGAGTTCCGGCTCCGCACCAGGATCTCGTACTCCTCGACCGGCGTGCTGTACTTCGCCCGTTTCTCCATCAAGGACCACCCACTGGTGATCTCTCCGGTCAGGCGATTCTTGTAGCGGATCTCCCACAGGTTCGGCTCGACCGTCGCATCATTCCAGTAGAACTCGAAGTAGCCGTTGTACTCCGTCACCCAGGAGATCGCCGGCGCCACCGGAACGGGCGGGATCGGAGTCACCGCCGCGACCGGCGACGGAGCCGAGACCCCGGACTCGTTCGCCGCCCTGATCCGGAACTCGTAGCGCTTGTTGTTGATCAGCGGCCCGTAGTTGATCCACGTCTGGCCGACGATCGGCCACCCGGCACGGGTCCACTGCTGTCCGGACAGCCGGTACTCGAGCCAGTAGTACACGCCGGACACGCTGCTCGCCGACCAGTCGAGCTTGACCGTCCGGTCGCCTGCCGTTGCGACCAACGACGCCGGAGCGGTCGGGAACGGCGGCATCGGGCGGGCACTGGCCACCGGCGACATCGCCGAGTTTCCGGTCATGTTGTTGGCGTAGACGCGGAACTCGTACCTGACCGTGTTACGCAGCCAGTACACCTGCAGCGAGGTACCACTGACCGGGTACGGCATCCGGCTCCAGTTTCCGCCCGCGGGGCGCATCTCGACGAAGTAGAAGACGTCCGACGGGGTGCTCGCGGACCAGTCGAGGAACGCCGTGCCGTTGCCCGCGGTCGCCGTCAGGGTCGCCGGTGCTGTCGGCAGCGGCGGCATCGGCCGGGCCTGCACGGTGTTCGTCCCACCGCTCTCACCGATCCCGTTCTGTGCGGTGACGCGGAACGCGTAGGTGTGACCGTTGACCAGATAGCCGGCCGTCATCGAGGTTGTGGTGATCGGCAACGGCAAGCGGTCCCACGGATCCCCGGACGTCATGTCGCGCTGGTAGACGATGTACTGCACACCTGCCGTCGCGCTCGCGCTCCAGGTCAACTTCACCTTGCCGTCCTGCGCCACTGCCGACAGGTTCGTCGGCGCCGCCGGCAGACCGCCGTACGACGTTGCGGAGGCCACGTTCGAGAACGGGCTGGTACCGCCCTGGTTCTGGGCCGCGATCTTGAACTCGTACTTGTGCCCGGCCTTCATCAGCCCGAGCTCCGCGGTCTTGTCCAGGCTCGGCAGACCGAGCTTGGTGAAGGTCGCCTCCCCGGCCGTGACGTCGCGCTGGTAGACCCAGAACGTGACTCCGGCCGCGCCGTTCCAGTCGAGCCGGATGGTGGCGTTGCCCATCGCCCGTGCGACCAGACCGGTCGGCGCCGGCGGCGGGGCGTACGTCGACTTCGCCGAAACGGCGGCACTGATCGGGCCGTCCTGGCCGTACGCGTTCGGCTGCACCTTGAACTCGTAGACGTGCCCGTTCGTCAGCTGGGTCGCGCTGAAGCTGGAACCCTGCGTCGGGTACTGCAGCTTGACGAACGATCCGCCGGCGGTCACGTCCCGCTGGTAGACCCAGAAGTAGGTGTCGGCACGGTCGGTCCAGCTGACCTTGATACTGCCGTCGGTCTGGGCGGCCGCGGTCAGGCCGGTCACCGCAGCGGGCGGTGGATACTTCGGGGTCGCCGATACCGCCGCCGACGACGGGCCTTCACCGCCGGGCCCGAGGGACGACACCTTGAACTCGTAGACGTGGCCGTTGGTCAAGTACCCCGCGGTCATCGACGAACCGGACGAGATCGGCAACGGGAGCTTCGTGAACTCTGTCTCCCCGTCGGTGACGTCGCGCTGGTAGACCCAGTACCAGATGTCCGCGCCGAGCGACGTCCACTTGAGCGCCACCTCAGCGTTGCCGGCGGTCGCGACCAGCCCGGTGGGTGGCGGCAGCTCCGGATAGTCGGAGGTGGCGGTCGCCACCGCGGTACGCGGCGACTCGCCGCCGTTGTCGTAGGCAGTGACGGCGAACTCGTAGACATGTCCGTCCGCGAGGAACCCGGCCTCCATCGAGGTGCCCTGCGAGATCGGCAGTGGCAGCTGGACGAACTCCGACTCCTCGGCGGTGACATCGCGCTGGTAGACCCAGTACCAGACACCGGGTGTCGTCGACGCGGTCCAGTTGAGCGTGATCGTCCCGTCGGTCTTCGCGGTCGCGGTCAGGGCCGCCGGTGCCTGTGGCGGTACGCCGACCGGGGTCGCCGTGACCACAGTCGACCGCGCAGACTCGCCACCGCCGCCTCTCGCCGTCACGTAGAACTCGTGCGGGTGGTCGACGTTCAGGTCGGTCACGGAGAACTCGTGGACGTCGGCGCCGACCATCGTCGCGGACTTGAAGCTGCCGTCGCCCTCGGTCGTGTCGCGGTAGTAGACCTCGTAGTTCCACGCGTTCTGTACGCCCTGCCAGGACACCCGGATCCCTCCGGTCGCCCCGCTCGGCACGGCCGTCACACCGGCCGGCGCCGCGGGCGGAACGATATGGGCCACCAGGCTCGCGGTTTCCGACGCCGTACCCTCACCGGCGTCGTTCGCAGCCGTGACCTTGAACTCATACGTCTTCCCGTCCCGAACCAGCGACGCCGACGCCGAGGGTGAGGTCACAGCGACCGAGTCCCGGGCGAAGTGGGTCTGCCCGTCGGTGACATTGCGCTGATAGAGCCAGTACTTCGTCGCGCCTCCGACCGGCTGCCACGACAGGGACACCCGGCCGTCGTCGGCCTGCGAGGTGGTCAGCCCGGTCACCTGCCCCGGCACCGCCGCCGGGTCCGGAGCCGGCACCGGCCAAGTGGTCTCCACGAACCGCGGCCGGTAGATGTGGGCATCCGCCGTGTTCGCGCCGCCGTCGAGACTGTTGACGTTGTAGGACCAGAGCAACTTTCCGCCGGCCGCGGACTGCGGATGGACGTGTGCGTCGTACACGATCCTGCCGGTGCCGTCGGCACCCTCCGGCGCCTGGTACAGGACCACCGGATCGGCGAACGGCCCGGTCGGCGACGGCGCGCTGTAGGCCACCATGTCCGGATGGAAGATGCCGTTGCCCTGTTGCGTGACCAGCACCCAGCCGGAGTCGGCGCGCTGCACGCCGAAGGTCGTCCCGACACCGCTCAGGATCCGCGCGGAGGAAGCTTCGTCGGAGACCCACGCCGATCCGTTCCAGTACTCCAGCGGCGCGGACAGGTCCGCGTTGGTACGGGCCAGGTGGGCGAACCGCAGGCCCGTCTCGTCGACGTACTCCGAACCGTAGACGTAGGTCACCGGACCGTCCTCGACGACTTCGACGCCCCACGCGATCTTGTCGCCGACCGGTAGCTCGACCACCGACTCGCGCACGAAACCGGTTTGGTCGAACGTCGCCACACTGGTGCCCTCGAGCTTGACGTCCAGGGCACCCTGACCGGAGCGGCCGTACCGGCTGTAGAAGACTCGCAGCTTGCCACCGGCGGAGAGGCCGTCGCCGACCCAGAAGAACTTCCCGTCCGCGGTCTGCGGCATCACAGCGACCGGATTGGCCGCCGTACCGCCGAAGACCGTGTCCTGGAGACCTTCACCGGTCTGGACGACGATCGAGTTGTTGATCAGCGGCGTGTTCGCCGGACGGCTGCCGTCGGCGTTCACCGTGCCGATGTAGGTGTCGGAGAACAGCCACGCCACCCGCCCGTCGGACAAGGGAACGGACGCGGTTCCGTCGCCGCCGCTCCACTCCCCCGAAGTGTCGCCGTACTGCTTGAAGGCGTCGTTCAGCTGCGCGGCCGTCAGAACCCCGACCGGAGTCGCGGCGCTCGCACCGGACGGCGGCACGACAGCCAGTCCGAGAACCAGGGCGCACAGTACTGCGAGTGTGATCGGTGCCCGGTGCCGCACAGGCCGACGATCCTTACGACGAGAGACCAGCAGACGCACCGACATGCCCCCACCCCTCTAACGCACAGTCAGGCCCCCGCCCCATTGAGTTTCAAAGAATCGTGACCGATCGCAGATCTCGCCCACAAGCGTCACTAGCTGCAATCGCGAGCGCTTGACAAAGGCCCGTGCAGGTGCGGGGGCGGGTCTGTTGTGACGGCGGGCCGGACACGCCGTACGGTGAGGTCGAGCACCGTCACACACCGATCCGAGGCAGCGCGAATGACGTCTGGCACCACACCGGCCAGTGCACCGAAGGCCAAGCGCCTGGCCTTCCTGCGGCGGGCCACTGTGGTCGCCGTGGCCATGGCGATCATGAACGTGGCCGCCTACGGCTTCACGCTGATCGGCACCCACCGGCTCGCCCCGGAGCAGTTCGGCGCCCTCACCGCCCTGCTGGGGCTGCTGCTGATCGGCAACGTCGCCTCGCTCGGCCTGCAGGCGGCCGGAGCCCGGCAGCTCGCCACGCACTCCGGTGCCGGCGCCGGAGCTTTGTCCGACACGATGTTGAAGGCGGGCAACCGCGCGGCGCTCGTACTGACCGCGGTCTGTCTCGTGCTCACGCCCGTGTTCATGTGGCTGCTGCACATCGACTCGGTGGTCTCGATCGTGCTGCTGGCCCCGACCCTCGGCTGCCTGACGGTCATGGGGGCCCAACTCGGCGTCCTCCAGGGCAGCAAACGCTGGACCGAACTGGCCGTCATCTACACCTTGACCGGTGTCGGCCGCCTCGTCCTGGGCGGCGGCGCGCTGCTGGTGCGGCCGACGCTCGACGCGGCGATGATCGGTCTCGCGCTCGGCGCCGCCGTACCGATCATCGTCGGCCGCTGGGTGCTCCGCGGATCGACGGGTGCGACCAAGGAGCAGATCAAGACCGTGCTGCGGGAAGCGGCATTCGGCACCCACACGCTGCTCGCGTTCTTCGTCATCGCCAACGCCGACGTGCTGTTCGCCCGCGCCCTGCTCGACGGCACGGACAGCGGCTACTACGCGGCCGGCGTGATCATCGCGAAGGCCTGCCTGTTCCTGCCGCAGTTCGTGATCGTGCTGGTGTTCCCGACACTCGCACAGTCCCCGGGTGACACCCAGCGGCTGCGCAAGGCGATCGCGGCCGTCGCGGGGCTCGGTGTGTGCACGGTCATCGGCACGCTGATCCTGCCCGATCTCGTCGTCGCGGTCATCGGCGGCGCGGACAAGTACGCGCCGCTCGGTCCGTACACCTGGCTGTTCGCGGTCTCCGGTTCCGCGTACGCCGTACTGCAGCTGGTCGTGTACGCCGCGATCGCGCAGCAGGAGAAGCGCGCCGCGCTGGGCATCTGGATCGGGCTGGTCGTGCTCGCCGCAGCCGCCGGCATCGTGCTCGGCACCGGCATCGCCACCGGCCTCAACGGCGTGAAGGTGCTGGTCGCGATGACCAGCACCTGCGCGCTGCTGCTGTCGGCGGTCCTGGCCGCGGGTCTCCACCGCCAGGCCGCCGGCTCACCACAGGCTTGACTTCGCGAACCGCCGGGCGAACGTGTTCGCCACGACGAGCAGCACCAGCCCGATCACCGATCGGAACAGGCCGATCGCGGTCGCGTAGCTGAACTGCGGAACCGCGGACGCCAGGCCGATCTTGTACACGTAGGTGTCGATCACCTCGGCGGTGTCGAGGTTCAGGTTGTTCTGCATCAGCAGGACCTTCTCGAACCCGACGGACAGGATCGAGCCGATGTTCAGGATCAGCAGGATCACCGCCACCGGCACGATCGCGGGCAGGTCGATGTGCCACATCCGCCGCAACCGCGACGCGCCGTCCACGATCGCCGCCTCGTGCAGCTCCGGCGGCACACTGGTCAACGCGGCCAGGTAGATGATCGCCGCGAACCCCATGGTCTGCCAGGCGCCCGACCAGACGTAGAGATGCCGGAACAGCCCGGCGTCCCCGAGGAAGTCGACCGGGCCGAGTCCGAACAGACCGATGATCCTGTTCGCCACGCCGGTGCTCGGGTTCGTCAGCACGACGATGAGACCCACCACGACCACGGTCGAGATGAAGTGCGGCGCGTAGGTGATCAGCTGCGCCGACCGGCTGAACCACTTCTTGCGAACCGTGTTCAGGCACAGCGCCAGGACGATCGGCAACGGGAACGTCGCGACCAGCTCGTACACGTGCAGGAACACCGTGTTCCGGATCAGCCGCCAGAACTGGTACGACTCCACGAACCGGTCGAAGTGCTTGAGTCCCACCCACGGGCTGCCGAGGATCCCGGACACGACGTTGTAGTCCTTGAAGGCGATGATCACGCCGTACATCGGCCAGTAGGCGAAGATCGCCAGCCAGATCAGCGGCAGCGCGAGCATCACGTACAGCTGCCAGTGCCGCCGCATCCGGAGTCCGAGTCCGACGGAGGACTTCGCCGAGCGGGTCCGCTTGTGGGCGGCGTCGCGGACCGCCGGACGGGCTTGTGTCGAGGTCGTCATGTGCTCATCCCTTCAGCGAGCCGACCATGGCCCCCTTGACGAAGTGCTTCTGCACGAACGGGTAGACCAGCAGCGGCGGGATCATCCCGATCACGATCAGCGAGTACTTGAGCTGCTGCTGGAGTTCCTTCAGCTGCGCGAGCTTGCTCGTGTCGGGCATCTGCGACGGGTCGACCTTGCTCTGGATGAGGATCTGCCGCAGCACCACCTGCAGCGGGAACAAGTGCTCGTTGGTCAGGTAGATCAGCGCGTTGAAGAACGTGTTCCACTGGCCGACGGCGTAGAACAGCAGGTTCACCGCGATGATCGGTTTGCTCAGCGGCAGCACGATCCGCCAGAAGAACCCGAAGTCGCTGCAGCCATCCACCCGCCCGGCCTCGACCAGTTCCTCGGGGATCGTCACCATGAAGTAGGTCCGGGTGATGATCACGTTCCAGACCGCCATCGCGGTCGGCAGGATCATCGCCCAGCGGGTGTTCAGCAGGCCGAGCTGGTCCACGACCAGGTACGTCGGGATCAGCCCGCCGCTGAACATCATGGTGAACACGAACGCCGCCATGATCAGCCCCTTGCCCGGCAAACCCTTACGGGACAGGGGGTACGCCGCGAGCAGCGTGAGGACCGTGGCGACACAGGAGCCGGCGACCGCGTAGAACACGGAGTTGCCGAAGCTGCTGACGATCGCGTCGTAGTCGAAGATCGCCTTGTACGCGTCCAGCGTGAAGCCGACCGGCCACAGCCACACCTCGCCGGCCGACACCTTCTTGGTGTTGCTGACCGAGGCGCTGAACACGTAGACGATCGGGTACAGGATCGCGAGGCAGAACAGGCCGAGGGCCGTGTAGATACAGGCCAGGGCGATCTTGTCGCCGCGGGTGTCCTGGATCGGCGCGCCTCCGCCCAGCCGCCGCTCGTCCGGCGGCAGGGTTCCGGCGGCGCTCATCCGTTGTAGGTCTCGTAGGCGGCCTGCTGCAGGTCCAGGTACGGTTTCACGCCGATCTTCTCGACCCGGTCCTTGAAGTCGTTCCAGGCGCCGTCGTCGTTCGGGTCCAGCTGCCCGGTGACGAACTTCGAGAACGACAGGCTGACCTCGCTCTTCAGGTTCGTCTTCAGCTCTGCTTCCTGCGCGGCCTGGTCCTGGTCCAGCGTGACCGGCGGGAACTGCATCTCCTGCGGCTGCTTGTAGGGGAAGTAGTTGTCCACGGTCTGCTGGTACAGCGGCTTCTCGAAGGTCAGGTCCTTCGGGTTCACCCGCTCGGCGAGCCGGAAGTCCTGCGAGCGGTACATCGTGTTGTCCTGGCTCCAGCTGATGTTCTTCTCGGTGTTCCAGGTCGCCGAGAAGCCGTACACCGCCTGCTTGCCGTTGATCCCGAGCTCACCCTTCTTGGCCCACTCGAACTTCGGGCCGCCGTACCCGCGCAGGATCGCCTCCAGCTCCATCTGCGCGTCGGCCCACTGGACCAGCAGCTCCGGCTTCGCGCACTTCTTGGTGATCACCAGCTTCGCCACCTCGACGCCGACGCCGAGGTAGTTCCAGGCGGCGTACCGCACGCCGTTCGGCCCCTTCAGCGGCGGGACCGCGAGGTACTTGCGCCAGCGGGCGTTCGGGTCCTTCTGGTCGATGTCCAGGAAGCCGCCCCAGTAGTACGAGCGGGCGCCGCCGATGATCGGCTTGCCCGGCGCGTTGCCGTAGCGGTCCATCTGGTCCTGGTCGGCCGTGAACACGTCCTTGTTGATCAGGCCCTCGGCGTACATCCCGTGGATGAACTTCAGGCCCTCGCGCCACTCGTCCTTGGTGAAGGTCACGTCGACCTTGCCGTCGTTCACCACCAGCCACGGATCGCCGGGGTTGTAGAGGAACGAGTTCATGAAGAACGTGTCGAGCGGCGCGTCCTTGTAGCCGCAGAACGGGATCGTCCGGCCGTTGCCGCCGAGGTCGGCCTTCTTGAACGCGCGCAGCAGCTCGACGAACTCGTCGGTGGTCTCCGGGACGTCCAGCCCGACCTGCTCGATCCAGTCGGTGTTCAGGAACGTGCGCCCGTTGCTCGCCCGGCAGTGGTAGCAGTCGTTGACGTTCGGGAACGAGTAGATCTTCTTGTCCGGCGCCTGGACCAGCTTGCGGGCGTCCGGGTAGTCCTTCATCGCCTGCTGCAGGTTCAGCGCGTACGAGCCGATGTACTGGTCGACATCGGTGAACAGGCCCTGCTGGCCGTACAGGAACAGCTGCGACCGGGTGAAGTGGATCCCCATGAAGGCGTCCGGGATGTCGCCGGCGGCGATCATCGCGTTCACCTTGGTCATGATGTCGTCGTCGGTACCGCCGATCTGGTTCCACTCGATGTGGATGTTGGTCTTCTGCTCGAGCCACTTCGTGAAGGCGTTGGTCCGCCAGTCGCCGATCGTCACGTCCTGCGGTACGACGATCTTGAACGTGACCTTCTCCGAGGAGATCGGCTTGAGCTCACGGGCGACCGGACCGACGTACCCCTCCGGGTACTGCACGGTCGTCAGCTTCGGGCCGAGAGTGACGCTGGGCGCGGCCTGTCCGGCGGCGCCGGTGCCGCTGCTCGCACTGCTCGAGCCGCTGCACCCGCTGAGCAGACCGCCGCCGGCTGTCGCCGCGGTCAGTCCGATCGCCCCCGCGATGAGTGATCGACGGCTGAGTCCTTTGCGCGCGTCGTCGTTCGGCATGGTTCCTCCTGGCGGCTGGTCGGAACGAAGTCGATACGAGATCCGATACGAATATCCAATAGGATCTCGGATCTTTGCCCGGGAGAATGACATAGATCAGGACGCTACGGAAGAGCTCGCCGCCACTGAAAGAGATCGACCGATCACTGTTCGTATCTTGCGCCGCAAGCGGTTACCGCTTGCGCGCGGGCACCCAAATTCCTTGCGCTGAAGAAAGGTCGCTGGACCGGCCTGGGTAGGGTGCTGGGCATGCCGACGCCGAAGTTCATCCGCGAGCTGCGCCAGAAGATCGGGCACGACCTGCTGTGGCTGACCGGGATCACCGGGGTGGTGCTGAACGACGCCGACGAGGTCCTCCTGGTCCGGCGGGCCGACACCGGACGCTGGGCCCTGGTCGCCGGAATCCTCGAGCCCGGCGAACAACCGGCGACCGGGCTGGTCCGCGAGATCCAGGAGGAGACCGCGGTCCAGGCCGTCGTCGAACGCCTGGTCAGCGTCGAGTCACTGCCCCCCAGCAGCTACCCCAACGGCGACCAGGTCCAGTTCCTCGACCTCTGCTTCCGCTGCCGCCCGATCAGCGGCGCCCCCCGCGTCAACGACGACGAGTCCCTCGAGGTCCGCTGGTGGCCCCTCAACGCCCTCCCAGACCTCCCCGACCGCGAACAGGCCTGCATCAAGAACGCCCTCTCCCCCGACCCGGCCCCGGTCTACGCCACGTCGTAGTAAGCGGCCTAGTGGGCGGCCTCGTGCCAGGTGCGGCCGATGCCTACCGAGACGTCGAGGGGGACGGCCATGTCGACGGCGTGGCCCATGTCGTGGCGGACCAGTTCCTCCAGGGACTCGCGCTCGCCCGGGGCGATCTCGAAGACCAGTTCGTCGTGGACCTGGAGCAGCATCCGTGACTTCAGGCCGGAATCGTGCAGGGAGCGGTCGACCTTCAGCATCGCCATCTTGATGACGTCGGCGGCCGAGCCCTGGATCGGGGCGTTCAGCGCCATCCGCTCGGCCATCTCCCGGCGCTGGCGGTTGTCGCTGGTCAGGTCCGGCAGGTAGCGCCGGCGGCCCAGGATCGTTTCGGTGTACCCGGTCTTGCCGGCGTCGATCACGATCGACCGCAGGTAGTCCCGGACGCCGCCGAAGCCCTCGAAGTACTCGTCCATCAGGCCCTTGGCCTCGTCGACGCCGATCTTCAGCTGCTGGCTCAGCCCGTACGCCGACAGGCCGTACGCGAGGCCGTAGTTCATCGCCTTGATCTTCGCGCGCTGCTCCTGGGTCACCGCCGACGGCTCGACCGAGAACACCCGGGACGCGGTCACCGAGTGGAAGTCCATCCCGGAGTTGAACGCGTCGATCAGGCCCTGGTCCTGCGAGACGTGCGCCATGATCCGCATCTCGATCTGGCTGTAGTCCGCCGACATCAGCGACTCGTAGCCCTCGCCGACCACGAACGCCTGCCGGATCCGGCGGCCCTCCTCGGTGCGGATCGGGATGTTCTGCAGGTTCGGCTCGGTGGAGCTCAGCCGCCCGGTCGCCGCGATGGTCTGGTTGAACGTCGTGTGGATCCGGCCGTCGCGCGGGCTGATCGTCTTCAGCAGCCCCTCGACCGTCTGCCGCAGCCGGGTCGCGTCCCGGTGCGCCAGCAGGTACGCCAGGAAGGGATGCTCGGTCTTCTCGAACAGCGCCTGCAGCGAGTCGGCGTCGGTGGTGTAGCCGGTCTTGGTGCGCTTGGTCTTCGGCATCTGCAGCTCGTCGAACAGCACCACCTGCAGCTGCTTCGGCGACCCGAGGTTGATCTCCTTGCCGATTACCTCGTACGCCGCGGTGGCCGCCTCCCGGACGCCGGTGGCGAACCGGTCCTCGAGCTCCTCCAGGTACGGCCGGTCGACCGCGATGCCGTCGCGCTCCATCCCGGCGATGACCTGGATCAGCGGCAGCTCGACGTCCGCGAGCAGCGCCGTACCGGCCTGCTTCTCGAGCTCGGCGTCCAGGGTGTCGGCGAGGTCCGCGATCGCGCGCGCCCGCAGCATCGTGTGGTCCGCGGCCGGACCGCCCTCGACGTCGTCGAAGCTGAGCTGACCGTTCTCCGCCTCCTCGTTGCGCAGCTCGCGCTTGAGGTAACGCACCGTCAGGTCGGCCAGATCGTAGGCCCGCTGGTCCGGGCGGACGAGATACGCGCTCAGCTGGGTGTCCGAGCTGAGGCCGGCCAGCGTCCAGCCGCGCTCCAGGAACCCGAGCAGCGGGCCCTTCACGTCGTGCAGCGCCTTCGGCTGCTTCTCGTCGGCCAGCCAGGCCTGCCACGCCGAATCGTCGTCCGGCGTCATCGTGGTCGGGTCGAACCAGGCCGCCGCACCGGACGCGTTCGCCAGCGCCAGCCCGGTGATCTGACCGGTGCCGCCGCCCCAGCTGCCCTGCACCGCGACGCCGACGCGCTCGCCGCCGCTGACGTGCTCCTTGAGCCAGGCGCCCACCTCGCCCGGCTTCAGCTGCGCACCGTCCAGCTCGAACCCGTGGTCGACGGTGGCGTCGACCTCCTCGTGCTCGGCGACCAGCCGCTCGCGCAGCACCCGGAACTCCAGGCTGTCGAACAGCGTGTGCACCTTCTCCCGGTCCCATGGCACCCGGGCCAGGTCGTCGACCGCGACGTCCAGGGTGAGGTCGCGGACCAGCTCGTTGATCTGCCGGTTCCGGATCACGTCGGCGAGGTGCTCACGCAGCGACTCGCCGGCCTTGCCCTTGATCTCGTTCACCCGGTCGACGACGTCGTTCAGCGAGCCGAACTGGTTCAGCCACTTGGCGGCCGTCTTCGGCCCGACACCGGGCACGCCCGGGAGGTTGTCGCTCTGCTCCCCCACCAGCGCGGCGAGATCCGGATACAGCCGGGGGCCGACGCCGTACTTCTCCTCGATCGCGGCCGGGTCCATCCGGGCGATCTCGGACACGCCGCGCTTCGGGTACAGCACCGTGACGTTCTCGTTGACCAGCTGGAACGAGTCCCGGTCACCGCTGCTGATCAGCACCTCGAAACCCTGCTCGGACGCCTGGGTGGCGAGCGTCGCGATGATGTCGTCGGCCTCCCAGCCGTCGATCTCCGTGGTCGGGATCCGGAGCGCCTCCAGCACCTCCTTGACCAGCGAGATCTGGCCGCTGAACTCGTCCGGCGACTTCGACCGGCCGGCCTTGTACTCCGCGTACTGCTCGGTGCGGAAGGTCTTGCGGGAGACGTCGAACGCGACGCAGACGTGCGTGGGCTGCTCGTCGCGGAGCATGTTGATCAGCATCGAGGTGAACCCGTACACCGCGTTGGTGTGCTGGCCGGTGGTGGTGGAGAAGTTCTCCACCGGGAGCGCGTAGAACGCCCGGTAGGCCAGCGAGTGCCCGTCCAGCAGCAGGATCCGCGGTCGCCCGGCGCCCGGGGTCGCGGAATCCTTGGTCATCGTCGTCGTATCCGTCTCTGCAGCCACATACCGACTCTAGTGGCTCCCGGGGACAGTTCTGACACACTGCTTCCGTGACAGATGAATCGAACCTCGGACCGGGCATGGCCCTGGAGGGCACCCTCCTGCAGACGATGGGAATCGTCGTCGCCGAGGCGACCGCGGAGCGGGTCGTCGCCACCATGCCGGTGAAGGGCAACACCCAGCCGTACGGACTGCTGCACGGCGGCGCGTCCTGTGTCCTCGCCGAGAGCCTCGGCTCGATCGGCTCCGCCCTGCACGCGGCGACGTACGGCAAGGTCGCGGTCGGTGTGGACATCAACGCGACCCACCACCGCGCGGTCCGCGACGGGGTCGTCACCGGCGTCGCGACCCCGATCTACCTCGGCCGCACGACGACGTCGTACGAGGTGATCGTCACCGACGACCGCGACAAGCGCGTCTGCACCGCCCGGATCACTTGCCAGCTGATTCAGGCTCCGCCCGGGAGCTGACCGCGCGGCGGGCGATCGCCGAGCGCCGCGACGACAGCAGGGCGAGCAGGTTCGGTGCGTGCTCGGCGTTGAGCCGGCGGCGCACGGTGTGCGTGTTCGCGAACCGCAGTACGCCGGCCTGCCCGAGCCCGAGCCGGGCCAGGAACCGGTTCGCCTCGCGGGCGATCGCGGGCGCCACCACGGCCAGGTGCAGGCAGCTCTCGTGCTCGGCCCAGGCGACCGCCTCCGCGATCAGCGCCTTGCCCAGGCCGTGCCGGCGGGCCGAGTCGCTGACGTGCAGGTACTCGATCGTGACCGTGGTGTCGTCGTGCAGCGGGCTGATCGCGGTCCGGCGCAGGTAGGCCATCCCGTGCACCTGGCCGTCCAGCTCGCCGACCAGCAGCCGGCCGAACGGATCGTCCAGGTGCTTGCTGACGGCAACCTCGGCGGCGGCCTCCGACGGCGGCGCCGGGAGCCGGGACGGCAGACCAGCGGCGGTGCTGAGCTCACGCCACATCGCCACCAGGGCGGCGGCATCGCCCGCACGGGCGTCCCTCACCTCGACGGCAGCCACCACAGCGACCTCCCGGTCCGGTCCACCCCCGAGGTGAACAGACGGGCCGATACGCTCGTCCTCGCGCAACAGTAGGCCCTCGGGGGTCACATGCAAAGCTGACAACAGCGGTCTGGAGAGCAGTTTGTTCATCGGAATCGGGACCGTCGTGAACGTCGCGACGGTGCTCGTCGGCTCGGTACTCGGCGTACTCGTCGGGCACCGCCTCAGTCACCGCACCCGCGACCTGGTCACCGACGCGCTGGGACTGGTGACGCTCCTGATCGCGATCAGCGGGGCACTGACGGTGAGCGACGACGTGCTCAGCGACGCCGTCGGCGACAGCGCACCGATCCTGATCGTGCTCGGCGCGATGCTGATCGGCGGGATCATCGGTTCGCTGCTGCGGATCGAGCAGCGGCTGGAGGACTTCGGCGGCTGGCTGCAGCGCCGCTTCGACCGCGGCGAGGGTCGCAGCACCTTCGTCGAGGGGTTCGTGTCCGCCTCGATGGTGTTCTGCGTCGGCCCGCTCACGTTCCTCGGCTCGTTGTCCGACGGGCTCGGCCGCGGCGCCGACCAGCTGTTCCTGAAGGCGGTGCTGGACGGCTTCGCGTCGATCGCCTTCGCCGCGTCGTTCGGCTGGGGCGTGGCGGCGTCCGCGCTGGTCGTCCTGGTGGTCCAGGGATCGATGACCGCGGTCGGGGCGATCCTCGGCGACGTCCTGCCCGACGCGCATGTGACCGCGCTCGGCGCGACCGGCGGCGTGATGCTCATCGGTGTCGCGCTCAGACTTCTGAAGCTCAAGCAGGTCGCCGTGGCCGACCTGCTGCCCGCGCTGCTCGTCGCGCCGTTGCTGGTTCAGCTGCTCGTTGTCATCCGCAACTGAACCAGCAACGCCTGTGTCGATCCCGGGTCAGTCCTCGCCCAGGTAGGCCTTGCGGACCGAGTCGTTCACCAGCAGGTCCCGGCCGGTGCCGGACAGCACGATCTTCCCGACCTCGAGCACGTACCCGTAGTCGGCCCGCTTGAGCGCGGCCTGGGCGTTCTGCTCGACCAGCAGGATCGTCGTGCCCTGCTGCTGCAGCTCGGTCACCGTGGTCATGATCCGCTTCATCATGATCGGTGACAGACCCATCGACGGCTCGTCCAGCATCAGCAGCTTCGGCCGGCTCATCATCGCCCGGCCCATCGCCAGCATCTGCTGCTCACCGCCGGAGAACGTCCCGGCCGGCTGCTTGCGCCGCTCCCCCAGGATCGGGAAGAGGTCGTACGCCGCCTGCAGGTCGCCCCGCACACCTCCCGGGTCCTTGCGGGAGAACGCACCCAGCATCAGGTTCTCCTCGACCGACAGCCGCGGGAAGATCCGCCGGCCCTCGGGCGAGTGCGCCAGACCCCGGGTGACGATGTCGTGCGCCGCCACGTGGTCGATCCGCTCGCCCTGGAACCAGATCTCGCCGCCGGTCGGCCGGAGCAGGCCGGAGATCGTCTTCAGCGTGGTGGTCTTGCCGGCGCCGTTGGTGCCGATCAGCGACACCACCTGCCCCTGCTCCACGCTGAAGCTGATCTTCTTCACGGCCCGGATCTTGCCGTAGGCAACTTCCAGGTCCTTGACCTCGAGCATCGCGGTCATGGGGCCTCCCCTCCGGGTACCTCGTCCTCTTCGTCCTCGCCGGTGCCGATGTAGGCCTCGATCACCCGCGGGTCGGACTGCACCTCGTCGGGCGTGCCCTCGATCAGCGTCTGCCCCTGGACCAGGCAGAGCACCCGGTCGCAGAGGTTGAAGATGAACCGCATGTCGTGCTCGATCACCACGACCGACAGGCCGGAGTCCCGGATCTTGAAGATCAGGTCACTGGCCTGCCGGGTCTCCTGCGGGTTCATACCGGCCGTCGGCTCGTCCAGCAGGATGAGCTTCGGGTCGGTGGCCAGCGCCCGCGCGATCTCGAGCCGGCGCTGGTCGCCGTACGGCATGTTCCGGGCCAGGTGCTCGGTGAACCGGCCGAGACCGACGAAGTCGAGCAGCTCCTGGGCCCGGGCCCGGGAGGCCGCCTCCTCGCGGCGGAACTTCGGGCCGTGCAGCACCGAGGTGATCGCGCCCGAGCTGGTCCGGCAGTAGCGCCCGACCATCACGTTCTCCAGCGCGGTCATGTTCGCGAACAGCCGGATGTTCTGGAACGTCCGCGCCATCCCGGCCCGGACCACGGCCCGGGGCTTGGGCGGCAACGGCGTACCGGAGAACCGGACCTGCCCGCTGGTCGGCTTGTAGAGGCCGGTGAGGCAGTTGAAGAACGTCGTCTTGCCGGCCCCGTTCGGACCGATCAGGCCGACGATCTCCCCTTCGCGCACGGTCAGGTTGACGTCGTTCACCGCCAGCAGACCACCGAACCGCATGGTCACGCCGGAGGCCTCCAGAACCGGGGCGCCGATCGAACGCTCGGCCGTGTTCTGGGTGTCGGTCACCGTCATTTCGCCTCCTCGACAGCGAGCCGTTCCTCTTCGACCTCGACGGCCAACGCCTCGTCCTCCTCGTGGAACTCGAGCTGGCGCCGCTTGCTCGCCACCAGGCCCTCGGGGCGGAACCGCATCATCAGCACCAGCAGGATGCCGAACAGGAACAGCCGGTACTCCGAGAAGAACCGCAGCTTCTCCGGCAGCAGCTTCAGGATCGTCGCACCGAGCAGCACACCGGCGATGGTGCCCATACCGCCGAGCACGATCGCGGCGAGCAGGAACGCCGACTCCAGGAAGATGAACTGGTCCGGACTGACCGCGCCGTCCTGGTGGGCCTTGATGGTGCCGGCCAGACCGGCCAGGAAGGCGCCGACCGCGAACGCGAGCAGCTTCAGCCCGAAGACGTTCACGCCCATCGCCTCGGCGGCCTTCTCGTCCTCCCGGATCGCCACCCAGCCACGCCCGATCCGGCTGTTGTTCAGCCGGGCGAAGGTCAGGATGACGAAGCCGAGCAGGAGCAGCAGCAGGAAGTAGTAGTTCGAGAACCGGCCGAGCTCGATGCCGGCGACCGTGTGCGCGTCGCCGAAGTTGAACCCGAACAGTTCCAGGTCCGGGATGCCGGGGATGCCGTTCGGCCCGTTGGTCAGGTTCGGGCCGTTGTTGCCGTCCAGGTTGAACATCGAGAACCGGAAGATCTCACCGAACCCGAGCGTCACGATGGCCAGGTAGTCACCCGAGACCCGCAGTGTCGGCGACCCGATGATCAGGCCCAGCAGAGCCGCCACACCGGCGCCGATCAGCATCACCAGCAGGAACGGCGGCTTCCAGTTGATGGTCGCGAACGCCGACGTCGACAGCGTCGCGGCGACGTACGCACCGGAGCCCAGGAACGCGATGTACCCGAGGTCCAGCAGACCGGCCAGGCCGACCACGATGTTCAGGCCCATCGCGGTCGCGCTGAAGACCAGCACCGAGCCCGCGATCGACATGTTCGCGTCCGAACCGTTCTGGGTGAACGGGAACAGGAACGCCGCCGCGAACGCCGCCAGCGTGAGCACCTTGCGGTGCCGCTGCCCGGCGTGCGACATGAACGTCATCGCCCCGGTCCGGAACAGCCCGGTCGCGCCGGTCGCGACGAACACCAGGCACAGGATGAACGACCACGCGTCGCCCAGCCCGAGCGCGTACGCCGCGAGGAAGAGCACCACCGCCATCATCGCGGAGATCAGGAAGATCTCCAGCCAGTCCGGCAGGCGGGCGTGGCTCATGTCCCGCAACTGGTGCAGTGGCAGCAGGTACGCCGACACCGCGATCAACGCGGCACCGACGAGCGTGACGTACGCACCGGGGTTGACGTTGATCAGGCCGTCGGACTCCACCGAGATCGCGACGATCACCAGCACCATGTACAGCGTGAGGCCGACGCCGAAGGCCCGCAGGCCGAGCGTCGCGTCCAGCCAGGTGCCCAGCTTGGTCAGCGGCCCCCGCTCCGCCAGCAGCAGCACCAGCGAGAGCACGGCGACGATGATCGCGAGGATCTGCAGGCCGCCCGGATAGAAGTTGATCGAGAGGTCGTTCAGGATCGACCCGTCGTAGCTCCACGACAGGAACGATCCGACGATCACGAGCGCCACGCCGACCAGGCCCAGCGGCCACGCGATCGGCTTGCCCGGCTTCGCCACCGGCGCTTCGGCGACGTCGTCGACAGGAGCCTGTACGTCGGTCATGCGCGGTCCACCACCCTCGCGCCCAGCAGGCCCTGCGGCCTGAACACCAGAACCAGGATCAGAATGACGAAGGCCCACACGTCCTTCCAGGTACTACCGCCGAACTGGCCGGGGATGTACTGGGTGGCCATCGCCTCGATGACGCCGAGCACCAGACCACCGACGACGGCACCGAAGATGTTGCCGATACCGCCGAGCACCGCGGCGGTGAACGCCTTCAGACCGGCCAGGAAGCCCATCCGGAACTCGATGTTGGTGTTCTGCAGCCCCTGCGAGACACCGGCGATCGCCGCCAGCACCGCACCGAGGGCGAACGCGACCACGATGATCCGGTCGACGTTGATCCCCATCAGCCGCGCGGTGTCCGGGTCCTGCGACACGGCCTGCATGCCGCGGCCCATCCGGGTCCGGTTGACGAAGAACCAGAGCAGCACGGAACAGACCGCGAGCGCCCCGATCGTGAAGATCGCGGACCGCTGGATGGTCACCCCGCCGACCTGCAGGGCCGTGCCGGTCACCACATCGATCTGCGGGAACGGGATGCGCAGCTTGGCGCTCGGCCAGTCGACGTTGCTGATCAGCTTCTCGTAGAGCACCCAGCTGACTTCCGCGATCACGACCGCCCCGGCAGCGGCAGCGGCGATCGCCGGTACCGGCGTCTGGTTCCGGGCGCGACGGCGTACGGCCGCACCGGCCAGCCACCCGATCGCGGTACCGACCAGGGCGCCCAGCACGACCACGCCGACGATCAGCAGGGCGTTCAGGTCGGGGTTGACCAGCCGGACGACGACCCACACCGCGACAGCGCTGCCGGCGGCGCCGAGCAGCGGGGCGCGGTCGAACCACTTGGAGACCGGGTGGCTCAGGTCGATCTTGGCCACCCGCCCGCCGATCAGGTAACCGACGCCGATCGCCAGACCCGTGAGCACCACGACCGTCCACTGGGGCTGGTCGTAGAACAGGCGGACGAACTCCTGCAGGAACACGGAGATACCGATCGCCGTGATCAGCGGTGCGAGTCGTGGCGCGTTCCGCAGGGGACGGTACGCGACACGTTCCATGGCCACCGCGGTGCCGACCGACGCGATCATCGCGCCGGCGATCATCACCGGCAGGATCCACACACTGGTCTTACCGTTGAAGAACAACAGGTACGTCGTCAGTGCGCCGAACGCACCGATCATGAACACCTCGCCGTGGGCGAAGTTGATGAGCTGCACGATGCCGTACACAACGGTGTACCCGACCGCGATCAGGGCGTACAGCGAGCCCAAGGTCAACCCGTTGACGAGCTGCTGCAAGAACTGGTCCACGTCGACCTCCCATCTGCCTCGGTTTATGACACGCCACGGGGGTGGGAGGATCGCTCCCACCCCCGAGACATGAGGTCGACTCTGCTTACTTGCTCTCGAAGTCCTTGGTCTCCACGGTGGCCCACTTGCCGCCGGCAACCTTGTAGACGGTCAGCACCTTGGAGGTGGTGTCACCGTACTGGTCGAAGGCGACCTTGCCGGTCACACCGTCGAAGGAGACCTTGCCCACGGCATCGACCGTGGCCTGGCGCGCGGACTCGACGTCCTTGGCGTCCTTCAGCGACGTCTTCAGGGCGTTGATGATCGCGTTCGCAGCGTCGTAGGAGTAACCGCCGTACGCGGCGTACGGCTCCTTGTAGTTCTGCGCGTTGTAGTCCGAGACGAACTTCTTCGCCGACTCGAGGCTGTCGACCGGAGCACCGACCGAGGTGGCCAGGTCACCGTCGCTGGTCTTGCCGGCCAGCGTGATGTACTTCGGGTCGAAGATGCCGTCGCCGCCCATCAGCGGGACGTTCAGGCCGGCGGCCTTCATCTGCTGCGACAGCGGACCGGCGTTCGGGTACTCACCGCCGTAGTAGACCGCCTGCGGGTTGGACGGCTTCACCGCGGAGATCACGGCCTGGTAGTTCGAGTCGTCCGGGTTGATCGTCTGCGCCGACACGACCTGACCGCCGAGCTTCTTGAACTCCTCGGTGAAGGTGCCGACCAGGCCCTGGCCGTACGCCTTCTTGTCGTGGATCGTGGCGACCTTGGTGATCTTCGCGGTCTCGTACAGGTACCGCGCCGCGAACGGACCCTGGACGGCGTCCGTCGTGCAGGTGCGGAAGTAGGTCGGGTACGGACGCTTCGGGTCCGTCTGCCACTTCGCGCCCTGGGTCAGGCCCGGGCCGGTGTTGGCCGGCGAGACCTGGACGATGTTCTTCGGCGCGAGCACCGGCTGGACCTGCTGGCTGACGCTGGTGTTCAGCGTGCCGACCACGCCGATCACGTCCTTGTCGCTGGCCAGGGCCGTGGCGGCGTTCTTGCCCGGCTCGGTCTTGGCCTCGTCGTCCTTCGCGTCCACCTCGAGCTTCCAGCCCGGGATCGCGTTGGAGTCGTTGGCCTGCTTCACGGCCAGCTCGACGGAGTGCTGGATACCCAGACCCAGGGCGGACAAGTCTCCGGACAGCGGCGCGATGACGCCGATCTTCGCGGTCTTGGTCGAGCTTCCGGAGTTCCCCCCGGAGTCGTTGCCACTGCGTGAGCCGCAGGCAGTCAGGGCCAACGACGCAACGATCAGCGACGCGCCGACCCGTACTACGGAACGCTGGTGCACTGTTCCTCCCATGTCTGGATAGTCCCAGCGAATCCGGGACTCTCGCGCATTTGCCACGAGCACCGGCAGGTTAGACCCCGCGATGGTTCCAAGCGAACAGCGCATCGGCTGTGTTGTGAGGTCGTTACCCCGGTAAGCATCGTCCGTTGACCTGATTACTGTCCGACCGGGTGTGGCGGTGACATAGCGTCAGCGAATGGCTGTGCTCGGTGAGAATCGCTCTCGACCGCCGAGCCGACGGCCACGGTTCGTCACGAATGCCCGCCGGCGTTCAGCAGACGGTTACGACACACCGGAAATGCAGACAGATGACGTAATTTCCTCACCGGAAAGGCAGCGGCGGCTGCCCGATCAGGAATCGCCGGCTTCGTTGACGACCAGCTCGGCGACCTGACGCATCGAGACCCGCTTGTCCATCGCGGTTTTCTGGATCCACCGGAACGAATCCGGCTCCGACAACCCGAACTTGGTCTGCAGGATCGACTTCGCGCGATCCACCAGCTTGCGCGTCTCCAGCCGCTCGGCCAGGTCCGCGACCTCCCGCTCCAGCTCGGCGAGCTCGACGTACCGCGAGGCGGCGATCTCGATCGCGGGCAGCAGGTCGGCCTTGGAGAACGGCTTCACCAGGTACGCCATCGCGCCGGCGTCCCGCGCCCGCTCGACCAGCTCCCGCTGCGAGAACGCGGTCAGCATCAGCACCGGCGCGATCCGCTCCCCCGCGATCTTCTCCGCCGCACTCAGCCCGTCCAGCTTCGGCATCTTCACGTCGAGAATCACCAGATCCGGCCGCTGCTCGATCGCCAGCCGAACAGCCTCCTCGCCGTCCCCCGCCTGCCCGACGACGTCATACCCCTCTTCCGCGAGCATCTCAGCCAGATCCATCCGAATCAGAGCCTCGTCCTCAGCGATCACCACACGCTTAGCAGTCACACCCGACACCTTATCGATCCCCCCTCACGACTTAGGACCCACAAAGGTGTCGAGCGCGGCAACAGCCTCCTTCCGGCTGACCGCGATGGTGTCCCACCGTGGGTGCCGCCAAGGGATCCCCAACAGATCCAGTGCATCCGTGAGAATCTTCCGGATGTCATCGGACCGGTTCGAGAACTGGTAGCGGACGTAGAAGTAGCGCTTCTCCCGTCCCGGCCTACTCGCCCAGTTCACAACTCGGCACCCGTCCGAGTGGAACAACCCACGCAGCAGCTGCTCGGGGTACCTGGCAACAATCTCTTGCTGCCAGTCGGCCAACTCGATCTTGCGCAGATGCTTCCGTCCCGGGCCGTGCTGCGGGAACACACACGGCCAGTGCTTCCACCGGGCTTCGACCCTGATCGCGCCGCCGCCTCCCCGTAGGCAAGGACTCGCATGCGGCTTCACCCGCTTGATCGTCTCCGCGATCTCCTGGTTGAGCTCCACGTACCGCTCGTCGTTGATGATCTGCAGCGTGAACACACCCCGCCGCGCTCGCGCGATCGACCCGTCCCCCAGATACCACCCGAGCAACAACGCGTACGCTGCCTCGTCCAGCTCAGCCCCGTCACACCGCGGACACGGCGTTGCCGGGCGGCTGCCCCCACGAGGCATCCCTCGACGCTGATAGAGCCGCCGCCACCGCCGGATCGTCTTGATCCCCACACCATGGATCTCGGCATTCGTCTTGTCGCTGACGCCGTTGTCCGACATCCGCAACGCGGAATCCACCGTCTCCTGCGACCTGATGTGCCCCATGCCACAGGGTCTCGGCGACCACCGACATTTTGCGGATCGACCGATCCATTAGGCTAAGATCTTCGACGCGATGCCCTGGTATTCCAACCGGCAGAGAAGATGGTCTCAAACACCATACAGTGTGGGTTCGAATCCCACCCAGGGCACAGAAATCTGTCAGTGGTCCCAGTCAAGCTGGGGTCATGTACGACGAGCGGACGCGGGCGATCGCACTGGCAGCGATCGGCGACGGGGAGAGTCTGAACTCGATCAGCAAGCGGCTGGGGATCAGTCGGGCGGCGCTGCGTGAGTGGCGGGATCGCGGGGAGCGTTCGGCGCGGCCGAGCGGGTGTCCGCGGTGTGGGAGTGGATCGCTCGACAATCCGTCGTACTCACATCTGCTGGGTCTGTATCTGGGTGACGGGTGCCTGTCGCGGCATCGGCGGGATGTGTACGCGCTGCGGATCGCGTGCGACGACGTGTACCCGCGGCTGATCGACGAGGCTGAGTCCGCCGTACGGGCTGTCCATCCGAGCAGGCCGGTGCATCGGGTGCAGGCGGTCGGGTGTACGTCGGTTGTCTCGTACTGGAAGCACTGGCCATGTCTGTTTCCTCAGCACGGCCCCGGCCCGAAACATCGCCGTACCATCGCGCTCGCCGGCTGGCAGCGGGAGATCGTTGCCGATGACCCCGAACTGTTCCTCCGCGGCCTGTTCAACTCCGACGGCTGCCGGGTAGCCAACTGGGCCACGCGAACGGTCGCCGGCCAACTGAAGCGGTACGAGTATCCGCGCTACATGTTCTCCAACGAATCCCCCGACATCATGGGTGTCTGCCAGTGGGCACTCGACCTGCTCACCGTCCCCTGGCGCATGCCCCGCCCCAACGCCCTCTCCGTAGCCCGCCGAGAAGCCGTCACCTACCTAGACACCTTCATCGGCCCAAAGTCCTGAGCTCCGCCCGCTCGGATCTCCCGGCTTGAACGTGGTTGAGGCGGACGGTCAGCTGACCGTCCGCCTCAACCCCTGCTCTTCTTCTGTGTTCTACGGGTTGGGGTTGCGGTAGGCGGGGGCGATTCCTTCGATGGCGTCGCCCATGCGGTGGACTCGGAGGGCGTTGGTGGAGCCGGGGATGCTGGGTGGGGAGCCGGCGACGATGACGACCAGGTCGCCCTTGCTGAGTTTGCCGAGTTCCAGGAGGCGCTGGTCGACCTGGCGGACCATTTCGTCGGTGTGGTCGACGGTCGGGACGATGTGGGTCTCGATGCCCCACACCACGCTCAGCCAGGAGCTGACCGACGGGACCGGGGTGAAGGCGAGCAGCGGGACCTCGGTGCGGTAGCGGGCCAGGCGGAGGGCGGTGTCGCCGGACTGGGTGAACGCGATCAGGTACTTCGCGTCCAGCCGCTCCGCGACGTCCGCGGCCGCGCGGGCGATCACGCCGCCCTTGGTCTTCGGCTCCCACTCGATCTCGTGGACCCGGCCGAGGCCCTGCTCCTCGGTGGCCTCGACGATCCGGGCCATCGTCTTGACGGTCTCGATCGGGAAGCGCCCGACGCTGGTCTCGCCGGACAGCATGACCGCGTCGGCGCCGTCGAGGACGGCGTTGGCGACGTCGGACGCCTCGGCCCGCGTCGGCCGCGGCGCGGAGATCATCGACTCGAGCATCTGGGTGGCGACGATCACCGGCTTCGCGTTCAGCCGCGCCTGGTCGATGATCAGCTTCTGGACCAGCGGGACGTCCTCGAGCGGCAGCTCCACGCCGAGGTCGCCGCGGGCCACCATGAACCCGTCGAACGCCTCGATGATCTCGTCGAGGTTGGCGACCGCCTGCGGCTTCTCGATCTTGGCGACGACCGGGATCCGCAGACCCTCCTCGTCCATGATCTTGTGCACCAGCTGGATGTCGGCCGCGTCCCGGACGAACGACAGCGCGATCATGTCGGCGGGCAGGTGCAGCGCCCAGCGCAGGTCCTCGGCGTCCTTCTCGGACAGCGCGGGCACGCTGACCGAGACGCCGGGCAGGTTGATGCCCTTGTGGTTGGAGACCGGCCCGCCGACGGTGACCCGGCAGATCACGTCGGTCTCGGTGACCTCCTCGGCGACCAGGGCGATCCGGCCGTCGTCGATCAGCAGCTGGTCGCCCGGCTTCACGTCACCCGGCAGACCGTCGTACGTCGTACCGCAGATGGTCTGGTCGCCGGGCACCTCCCGGGTGGTGATCGTGAAGCGCTCGCCGTAGGTGAGCGTTGCCTTGCCCTCGGCGAACTCGGCCAGCCGGATCTTCGGGCCCTGCAGGTCGACCAGGATGCCGACGTTGCTCCCGGTCTCCGCCGCAGCGGTGCGGATCCGCTGGTAGATGCGCTCATGCTCGGCATGGGCACCATGGCTCAGGTTGAGCCTTGCGACGTCCATGCCTGCTTGGACGAGTTCCGTGATGCGCTCCGGGGCGGCCGTAGCCGGGCCGAGCGTACAAACGATCTTTGCGCGACGCACGTCACAAAACCCTACTCCTGCAAACCACTGGGCCTGCTGGTCCGCCCCCGTTACTGGACAGTTAACAGTAGAAGACAACCGGCGGCAGTGCCTGAATCGTCAAGAAGGCAAGGGGGTGTAGGCCCCGACGGTGATCACCCCGGTCAGCTCGGCCGTGACGCTCTGCAGGCCGATCGGCTGCCCTTCCTTGTCGTAGGTGATCAGCGTGACCTGCCCCGGCCGGCGCAGCGTGTAGCCCAGCGCGAAGGCGTACGCCGCTCCCCCGGTCGTCCCGTTCGTGTACGTCGTCACCGACCGCCCGTCGACCACCCGGCTCTCCGGCCCCACCTGCCGGTGCAGATGGCCGGACAGCACCAGTCGCGCGCACCCGCGGGCGGCGGTGTCGGCGCCGGACGCCGGGTCGTGGACCACGAATGTCGAGATCCGCTTGTTCTCGGCCTGGTCGCAGGCGATGTCCGCGAGCCGCTCGGACTGGTGCTCGATGGTCTCGTCGCCGGGGCTGTCCGCGCTGCCGAGCCCGGTCTTGGTCGGGTCGCTGTCGCCCAGGAACCGGATCCCCTCCACCTCGACCGGCTTGCTGTCGAGCACGGTGAACCCGTTCTTGCGCATGGCGTCCTCGATGTGGCCGCCGGCGTCGTGGTTGCCGGCCACCGCGACGACCTTGAAATCCTTGAAGTGCTGCCGCAGCGAGTGGATGCTGAAGACTTCCCAGCCCTGGCCGGACGACGTGTCGTCACCGGCGTCGATGAGGATCTTCGCCCCGCCGGCCTTCGCCACCTCGGCCGCGAAGCCGTCGATGCCGATGTTGTCGTGCCGGTCGTTGACCTGCAGTGCGACCTTCTGCCCCTCGGCGGGCTGGTGGATCTGGGTGGCGACATCGGCCACCGAGTCCTTCAGCTGACCGTAGAACCGGGACGACCGCTGGTACGTCTCGACCGCGGACCGGATCACGCCGACGCCGCCCGTGGTGGAGAACCCGGAGGCGACCTCGACGCCCTGCAGCTGCTCGTCGAGCGGGATCTCCGGCAGCAGGTCGGCGAGTGGCTTCCACTCGGTCGGCGGTACGTCGACGGGCCGCATCCGTCCGGGGCCGAAGATCGAGGCGATCGTGATCAGCATCGCGACCAGGACGACGATCGCCCGGTGCTCGAGCCGGCGCTCGTGACGGTGTACGAGGTGCCACAGCTCCTGGCGGCGGCGGGCGCCGATCATCGCCCAGACGGTCGCCACCACGACGACCACCAGCAGACCGGAACCGGCCCCGGCCAGCGCGTCGTCGACGGCCATCTCCTGGACCACCTGCTGGATCCGCCCGATCTCACCGTCGGGCTGGGCCGCGATCAGGGCGTCGCGGTTGATCAGGTCGGTGAGGTTGGCGGCGTCGGTCTCCTGGACGTCGACGTTCACGCCGAGCCCGAGCGGGTTGTCGCTGGCGATCCGCAGCCGCGGCAGGACGGCGCCGAGGTCCACCGTCGCGTGCCCGTCGAAGGTCGGCGAGACGGTCGCGGCGTGCGCACCGATCGTGACGCGCTCGGAGTCGTTGGCGAACGCAACCAGGCCGATCGTCACCGAGGTGACCAGCCAGAGCACGACGAGCGTGGCCCACGGCGCGATCGCGCGGAGCCGGGCCTTCGTCACCAGGCGCGTTGCCACACTTCCAACCTATCGACCCTCACCACTTTGAGCACCGACCAACCAGATCGCGGGGTGTTTCATGGTTGGCCGGTGCCCAAGGACGGTCAGACCGCCAGCGGGCGGGCGGTGGGCGGGATGGGGGTGGGCAGGGTGGACGAGCCGGTGAGGTGGGTGTCGACGCCGTTGGCGCACGAGCGGCCCTCGGCGATCGCCCAGACGATCAGGGACTGGCCGCGGCCGGCGTCACCGCAGGCGAAGACCCCCTCGACCGACGTGTGGTAGTTCTTGTCCCGCTGCACGTTGCCGCGCTCGTCGAGCTCGACGCCGAGCTGCTCGAGGAAGCCCTCGCGCTCCGGTCCGACGAAGCCCATCGCGAGCAGCACCAGCTGCGCCGGGATGTGCTTCTCGGTGCCCTCGACCGGCGCGAACCGGCCGTCCTTGAACTCCACCTCGACCAGGTTCAGCCCGGAGACGTTGCCGGCGGCATCGGCCTCGAAGTTCACCGTGGAGACGGCGTACACCCGGTCGCCGCCCTCCTCGTGGGCGGAGGCGACCCGGTAGATCATCGGGTACGTCGGCCACGGCTGGTGCCCCGGGCGGTCCTCGGACGGCCGCGGCATGATCTCCAGCTGGGTGACCGAGCGAGCCCCCTGGCGGTGCGCCGTACCGAGGCAGTCGGCGCCGGTGTCGCCGCCGCCGATGATCACCACGTCCTTGCCGGTCGCAACAATCTGGTCCTCGACGTTCTGGCCGAGCGCGACCCGGTTCGCCTGCGGCAGGTACTCCATCGCCTGGTGGATGCCGCCGTGCTCACGGCCCGGCACCGGCAGGTCGCGGGCCGCGGTGGACCCGGTCGCGATCACCACGGCGTCGTACCGCTGCTTCAGCTGGGTGCCCGTGACGTCCACGCCGACGTTGACGCCGGAGCGGAAGACCGTGCCCTCCTCCTTCATCTGCTGGATGCGGCGGTCGACCTGTTCCTTCTCCATCTTGAACTCGGGGATGCCGTAGCGCAGCAGGCCGCCGGGGGCGTCGGCGCGCTCGTACACCGCGACCGTGTGACCGGCGCGGGTCAGCTGCTGCGCGGCGGCCAGGCCGGCCGGGCCGGAGCCGACGACGGCGATCGTCTTGCCGGTCAGCCACTCCGGCGGCTGCGGCTTGACGTCACCGGTCTCCCAGGCCTTGTCGATGATCGCGACCTCGACGTTCTTGATCGTCACCGGGTCCTGGTTGATCCCGAGCACGCACGCGGTCTCGCACGGCGCCGGGCAGAGCCGGCCGGTGAACTCCGGGAAGTTGTTGGTCGCGTGCAACCGCTCGATCGCGCTCGTCCAGTCGTCCCGCCAGACCAGGTCGTTCCACTCCGGGATCAGGTTGCCCAGCGGGCAGCCGTTGTGGCAGAACGGGATGCCGCAGTCCATGCAGCGGCCGGCCTGCTTGGTGATGATCGGCAGCAGCGCCTTGCCGGGCCCGCCGGGGTAGACCTCTTTCCAGTCCTGCACACGCTCGGCGACCGGCCGCCGGTCGGCGACCTCCCGTCCGGTGGTCAGGAATCCCTTGGGGTCAGCCATCAGATGGCCTCCATCATCGCTCGCGTGGTGGCGTCCTCGTCCAGGCCGTCGCGCTCGGCGGCCGCCTTGGCCGCCAGCACCCGGGCGTAGTCGCGGGGCATCACCGTGGTGAACCTGGCGGCCGCTGCGGGCCAGTCGGCGAGCAGCTTGGCCGCCCGTTCCGAACCGGTCTCCTCGTGGTGCCGCCGGACCAGGTCGTGCAACAGGTCGGACTCGTCCTCGGTGAGCGGGAGCAGGTCCACCAGCTCCGGGTTCACCAGGGCGCGGTCCAGGTCGAGCACGTGGGCCACGCCGCCCGACATGCCCGCGGCGAAGTTCCGGCCGACGGCGCCGAGGACGACGACACGCCCGCCGGTCATGTACTCGCACGCGTGGTCGCCGACCGCCTCGACGACCGCGGTCGCGCCGGAGTTCCGGACGCAGAACCGCTGGCCGGCGCCGCCGCTGATGAACAGTTCGCCGGACGTCGCGCCGTACGCGATCACGTTGCCGGCGATGATCTGGTCGGCGGCGTCGAACCGGGCGTGCCGGTCCGGCCGGATCACGACCCGGCCGCCGGACAGGCCCTTGCCGACGTAGTCGTTGGCGTCGCCCTCGAGCCGCAGGGTGACCCCGCGCGGTACGAACGCGGCGAACGAGTTGCCGGCCGACCCGGTGAAGGTCAGGTCGATGGTGCCGTCGGCCAGGCCGGCCGCGCGGTACCGCTTGGTGATCTCGTGGCCGAGCATGGTGCCGACGGTCCGGTTGACGTTGCGGATCGCGAGCTGTGCGCGGACCGGTTCGCCGTTGTCCAGCGCCGGGGCGCAGATCCGGATCAGCTCGTTGTCGAGCGCCTTGTCCAGGCCGTGGTTCTGCTCGGTGGTCCGGTGCCGCGACGCGCCCTCGGGCAGCGCCGGGACGTGCAGGATCGGCGTCAGGTCGAGCCCGTCGGCCTTCCAGTGGTCGACCGCGCGCTCGATGTCGAGGACCTCGGCGTGCCCGATCGCCTCGTCCAGCGTGCGGAAGCCGAGCTCCGCCAGGTACTCGCGGACCTCCTCGGCGATGAACTCGAAGAAGTTCACCACGAACTCCGGCTTGCCGGAGAACCGCTCGCGGAGCACCGGGTTCTGGGTGGCGACGCCGACCGGGCAGGTGTCCAGGTGGCAGACCCGCATCATGATGCAGCCCGACACCACCAGCGGCGCGGTCGCGAAGCCGTACTCCTCCGCGCCGAGCAGTGCGGCGATGACGACATCCCGGCCGGTCTTCAGCTGGCCGTCGGTCTGGACGACGATGCGGTCGCGCAGCCCGTTCAGCAGCAGGGTCTGCTGGGTCTCGGCGAGGCCGAGCTCCCACGGACCGCCCGCGTGCTTCAGCGAGGTGAGCGGCGCCGCGCCGGTCCCGCCGTCGTGACCGGAGATCAGAACGACGTCCGCGTGCGCCTTGGAGACGCCCGCGGCGATCGTGCCGACACCGACCTCGGACACCAGCTTCACGTGGATGCGGGCGGCCGGGTTGGCGTTCTTCAGGTCGTGGATCAGCTGCGCCAGATCCTCGATCGAGTAGATGTCGTGGTGCGGCGGCGGCGAGATCAGGCCGACGCCCGGCGTCGAGTGCCGGGTGCTGGCGACCCACGGGTACACCTTCGGGCCGGGCAGCTGCCCGCCCTCACCGGGCTTCGCGCCCTGCGCCATCTTGATCTGGATGTCGTCGGAGTTCGTCAGGTACTCCGCAGTGACGCCGAAGCGGCCGGACGCGACCTGCTTGATCGAGCTCCGGCGGGCCGGGTCGTACAGCCGCTCGGCGTCCTCGCCGCCCTCGCCGGTGTTCGACTTGCCGCCGAGCTGGTTCATCGCGATCGCCAGCGTGGTGTGCGCCTCCGCGCTGATCGAGCCGTAGCTCATCGCGCCGGTGGAGAACCGCTTGACGATCTCGCTCACGGGCTCGACCTCGTCGATGGAGATCGGCTCTCGGTCGGACTTGAACCCGAACAGCCCGCGCAGAGTCATCAGCCGCTCGGACTGCTCGTCGACCTTCGACGTGTACTGCTTGAAGATGTCGTACCGACCGGTGCGGGTGCTGTGCTGCAGCCGGAAGACCGTGTCCGGGTCGAACAGGTGCGGCTCGCCCTCACGGCGCCACTGGTACTCGCCGCCGATCTCCAGCTTGCGGTGCGCCGGCAGGATGCCGTCGGCCGGGTAGGCGCGCAGGTGGCGGCGCCGGACCTCCTCGGCGAGCGTGTCCAGGCCGATGCCGCCGAGCTTCGACGACGTACCGGTGAAGTACTGGTCCACGAGCTCCGGGGACAGGCCGTTCGCCTCGAAGATCTGGGCGCCGGTGTACGACGCGACCGTCGAGACGCCCATCTTCGACATCACCTTGAGGACGCCCTTGCCGAGCGACTTCACCATATTGCGGATCGCCTGCTCCGGCGCGACGCCGGGCAGGTACGTCCCCTGGCGGCACAGGTCCTCGACGGACTCCAGCGCCAGGTACGGGTTGATCGCGGCCGCGCCGTACCCCATCAGGAGCGCGACGTGGTGCACCTCGCGGACGTCACCGGCCTCGACGACCAGGCCGACCTGGGTGCGGGTCTTCTCCCGGACCAGGTGGTGGTGCACCGCGGCGGTGAGCAGCAGCGACGGGATCGGCGCGCTGTCGGCGTTCGAGTGCCGGTCGGACAGCACCAGGATGCGGGCGCCGTCGTTGATCGCGGCGCTCGCCTCGGCGCACAGCTCGTCGAGCCGCGCCTTCAGCGCGTCGCCGCCGCCCTCCACGTCGTACACACCGCGCAGGACCGTGGTGGCCAGGCCGGGCATGTCGCCGTCGAGGTTGATGTGCCGGAGCTTGGCCAGCTCGTCGTTGGTGATCACCGGGAACGGGATCACCACCTGACGGCAGGACGCCGGGCTCGGGTTCAGCAGGTTCGACTCCGGGCCGAGGCTGGACGACAGCGAGGTCACCAGCTCCTCGCGGATCGCGTCCAGCGGCGGGTTCGTGACCTGGGCGAACAGCTGCGCGAAGTAGTCGAACAGCAGCCGCGGGCGGTCGCTCAGCACCGCGATCGGCGTGTCGGTGCCCATCGAGCCGATCGGCTCGGCGCCGGACTTCGCCATCGGGGTGAGGATGACCCGCAGCTCCTCCTCGGTGTACCCGAAGACCTGCTGGCGCCGGGTGACCGAGGCATGGCTGTGGACGACGTGCTCGCGCTCGTGCAGGTCCTCAAAGCGGATCAGGCCCGCGTGCAGCCACTCGTCGTACGGGTTCTCGGCGGCGAGGGCGTTCTTCACCTCGGCGTCGGTGATGATCCGGTGCGCGTCGACGTCGACCAGGAAGATCCGGCCGGGCTCGAGCCGGCCCTTCTCGGTCACGGTGGCCGGGTCGATGTCCAGCACACCGGCCTCGGAGGCCAGGACGACGAGGCCGTCGTCGGTCACCCAGTAGCGCGAAGGGCGCAGGCCGTTGCGGTCCAGGACCGCGCCGACCTTGGTGCCGTCGGAGAAGACCACCGATGCCGGGCCGTCCCACGGCTCCATCAGCGTCGAGTGGAACTCGTAGAACGCGCGCCGCTTCGGATCCATGGTGGCGGCGTTCTCCCACGCCTCCGGGATCATCATCAGCATCGCGTGCGGCAGCGAACGGCCGCCGAGGTGCAGCAGCTCGAGGACCTCGTCGAAGGACGCGGAGTCGGACGCTCCCGGTGTACAGATCGGGTAGAGCTGCTCCAGGTCGCCCGGGATCAGGTCGCTGGCCAGGAGGGCCTCGCGGGCGCGCATCCAGTTCCGGTTGCCCTGGACGGTGTTGATCTCACCGTTGTGGGCGATGTACCGGTACGGGTGCGCCAGCGGCCAGGACGGGAACGTGTTCGTCGAGAACCGGCTGTGCACGATGCCGATCGCGGACGCGAGGTCGGGGTCGGTCAGCTCGGGGAAGAACTTGTCCAGCTGGTCGGTGGTCAGCATCCCCTTGTAGGTGATCGTCCGGCCGGACAGCGACGGGAAGTAGGTCTCGGTCTCCTTCTCGGCGCGCTTGCGCAGCCGGAAGGCCATCCGCTCCAGCGCCAGGCCGAGCACGCGGCCCGCCTTCGCGGTCACGAACAGCTGCTTGAACGTCGGCATCACCGAGCGCGCGGTCGCGCCGAGCAGCTCCGGCGTGGTCGGGACGTCCCGCCAGCCGACCACCGTCAGCTGCTCCTCCGCCGCCAGCTCCTCGATCCGGGCGATCGCCTTCGCGGCGTCGTCGGCCTCGGCCGGCAGGAACGCGATACCGGTCGCGTAGCTGTGCGGCGCCGGCAGCTCGAACGCGCACACCTTGCGGTAGAAGGCGTCCGGGACCTGGATCAGGATGCCGGCGCCGTCACCGGAATCGGGCTCCGCACCGGACGCACCACGGTGCTCGAGGTTCCGCAGGGCGGTCAATGCCTTGGCCACGATGTCGTGGCTCGGTTCACCGGTCAGGGTCGCGACGAAGGCGACACCACAAGCGTCGTGCTCGTGGGTTCCGTCGTAGAGTCCCTCGCGCGGGAAAGGCGGGCTACCAAACATTCAGGAGCTCCCGTCGTCCTACGGTCAAATACAACTGGCCGCGGGACAACACTGGCCCAAGCCGGGAGTCCCGAGACTACCTCATGACGCCCGCCAGTCGGACTTCCTGTCCACCGCGAAACGCCCTGTTAACCCTACGTAAGCAAGCGCTCACTACTAGCTTCCTATCTTCCCAGCCACCCGCTCGGGGAACCACCAACAGCACCTGAAATTCACTTGCTGAGACTGATAGGCCGGTCTTATGTCGTGGCAGCCCTCCCCCGCCTGGACCCCGCTCACCGCCGGCACCGGGCAAGCGACAGGCGGGGTCTGGCGGACACCGGACGGCGAGGTGGTGAAACGCCTCGTTCCGGGCGTGACCGATCCGCGCCATCACGCCTTCTGGGAACGGCAGGCGCTGGTGGCCGAGTCCGGTGTCGTCGCTGGTACGCCGGGGCTTCGCACGCCCGCTTGCCTGGGCGTCGAGCGGGACGATGACGGCATCACGCTGCGGACCGCGTACACCTCACCGGTCGAGTGGGCCCCGGAGGCCTTGGCTGCGGCTCTCGGGCGGTTCGGAGCGTGTTCCGTGGCCGAGCCTGCCTGGGGTGCCCGGGGCGTACTTCGTGACCGTCTGAGGACCGTGGAGCGACGTGGCGGGTTCCGGGCGCTGGGCCGGGCCGGATTCGGCTCGGCGGCGATCGAGGAGCTGTGGGCGAGGCGCGAGGCGGCGCTGGCGGCGCTCGACGGGCTTCCTCGGGTGCCGACGCACGGCGACGCTCATCCGGTGAATCTGATCGGCCGCGACGGCAGCGACGTCGTCGCGATCGACTGGGAGCAGTTCGGCCTTGGCCCGGCCGGCTTCGATCTCGGGTATCTACTGCTGGCCGTGGACGTACCGCTGGAAGATCTCCTGCAGGCGTACGGCGACCCAGGGCGGCGTGGGCGCTGACGCAGCCCGCTCCCGGAGATCATCTGTCGCGGCTGGCCAAACAGTCGGCGGTTGTGGACGAGGCTGTCAGCCACGCTTCGTAGAGCGCCTGGTAGTTGGGGAAGCGGGTTGTGGTTGCCTCGAGCAGTACGGCGTGTATGGCGGGTGGCGGTTCTGGTAGCAGGACCTGGGCGGTGCGGGCCATGACGTATGCCGTCGTGCGGGTGTCTATCGGCGCACCGAGGGCGTGCTCCTCGGGGGCCATGAAGCGCTCGGAGCCGAACATGCGGCCCATCGCGTTGCGGTGCGGGCCGCGGTGGTACATGTCCAGGTCCATCACCGTCAGCCGGTGCTCGTCGAAGTCGTAGATCAGCGCGCCGTCGTAGAAGTCCCCCTCGACCCAGCCGGCAGCGTCCAGCGCGGCGTGCAACTCGTACAAGGCGTCGAGCGCGGCCAGGATCTCCGCGGTGGGCAGCGCCCGGAAGCGCTCGCGGGCGGCCGGGTCGTGCAGCAGGTCGCCGTCGCGCCAGTCGTACACGAGGACGGGTCCGGCCGGCGACTCGATCACGGTGTGCAACACCGGCAGCGTGTGATGCGTGACCGACCGCGCCAGCTCGGCCGCGGTCCGGAGGAGGGCTACTCGGCCGTCGAAGTCCAGGTACGGCCGGGTGTCCGCGGGATCACCGGCGGTCTTCACGAAGTACCGCGCGTCGGCGGTCCCGACGCCGTACGAGAAGTTGCCGGAGTCCTGGGTGGTGAAGCGAGCGAAGATGGTGCCTAGCTGTGATGTCCAGGGACGTTGGTTAGTCGGGTGATGGGTGGCTGGCCGCCGATTGCGCTGTGGGGTCGGTGATGATTGTAGAAGTGGAGCCAGCCG
>NZ_JBFAJQ010000004.1:0-568057 GCF_040655315.1 Kribbella sp. NPDC050459
ATGGTACTGCGACCGGGAGGTCGTGGGAGAGTAGGACGCCGCCGGACATTCACACTGTTAAGGGCCACCCCACACCGGGGTGGCCCTTAACATTTGTGGAGGGTCGGCGGCCGCCGACCAGGACGTCACCTCCGCTGCGGGCGCGGTAACGTTTGTCCGATTACTGCTCTTCAGCATCGTTAGGAGTCACCGTGGCTACGCCACCTCGCAATCCTCGCTCCGGCTCCGGGGACCGTCGCGGTTCCTCCGGAGGCGCCGGCCGCTCTGGCGGTGCCGGTGGTGGACGGTCGGACTCCGGTCGATCGAATTCAGGTACTGGCCGCACGGGCTCTGGAGCTGGTCGCTCGGGCTCGGGCGGCGGTCGCGCTGGTTCCGGTGCCAGTCGTGGCGGTTCGGGCACTGGTTGGACTGGCGGGTCGGGCCGTGCGGGTTCTGGTGCCGGGCGTTCTGGGTCCGGGGCCGGTCGTGCGGGTTCCGGCGCGGGTCGTGGCGGTTCTTCGGGTGGTTCTGCGCCTCGTGGTGGCACAGGCGGTCGTAGTGGTGGACCGAGCCGGCCGGGTGGGTTTGCCGGCGGGCGCTCTGGTGGTTCCGGTGGGCGTTCCGGTGGATCGTCGTACCGGGATCGGGATGAGAGTTCGTACGAGAACCGGCGGGGGTTTGCCGGGTCTCGAGGGGATGACAAGTCTGAGCGGGATGCGTTCGGTGGGCAGATGTCCGATCGCGGTGGGCGAGACGATCGCTCCGGTGGATACCGGCGTGACGACCGCTCAGGTGGGCGTGGCACTGGTGCGGGCCGTGGCGTAGCCGGCCCTCGCCGGGACGATCGCGGAGGCTTCCGGCGTGACGACCGCGGCGGCGAGAGCCGTGGGTCGTACCGGCGTGACGACCGCGGCGGGGACGACCGCGGTGCGTATCGACGGGATGACCGCGGCGGATACCGGCGCGATGACCGTGGTGGCGATGACCGCGGCGGGTTCCGGCGTGACGAGCGTGGCGGGGACGACCGCAGTGGGTACCGACGGGATGACCGTGGCGGTGAGCGCGGTGGATACCGGCGTGACGAGCGTGGTGGCGATGACCGCGGCGGATACCAGCGTGACGAGCGTGGCGGTGAGCGCGGTGGGTACCGGCGCGATGACCGTGGCGGTGAGCGTGGCGGATATCGGCGTGACGAGCGTGGTGGTTCGTACCGGCGGGATGAGCGTGGGGATGACACGCGGGGTGCGCGGCGGGAAGAGCGCGGTGGGGACTCGCGGGGATATCGGCGGGACGAGCGGTCGGGGGACGAGCGTGGGTTCCGGCGGGATGACCGTGGCGGTGAGCGTGGGCGGGGGCCGGCTCGGGCCGGTGGGCCTGGGCGGAGTGAGCGTGGCGGGTTCCGGCGGGACGAGCGCGGCGACTCCAGGGGCCGTTCGGCGGCCGGAGATTCGCGCGGGCGGACCGGTGGCCGGGACGAGCGGCGTGGGTCCGGCGGACGTGATGATCGGCGAGACGACCGGCGGGGCGGGTTCCGGCGGGAGGAGCGCGAGGAGAAGGTCGGTCCGCGGCGCGACGACCCGAAGATTCCGGAAGGGATCACCGGCGCCGAGCTCGACCGGTCGGTAAAGGCCGAACTGCGATCGCTGCCGCGGACGCTGGCCGACCTGGTCGCGCAGCACCTGGTCGCGTCGGGGCGGTTCCTGGACGACGACCCGGAGCTGGCGTACCAGCACGCGCGGACGGCGCGGCGGTTGGCTGCGCGGCTCGGCGGCGTACGCGAGGCTGTGGCGATCACGGCGTACCTGGCTGAGCACTACGACGAGGCGCTCACCGAGTTCCGCGCCGTACGGCGGATGACCGGGAACCACGAGGTTCTCGCGATGATGGCCGACTGCGAGCGGGCGCTCGGCCGGCCGGACAAGGCGCTCGCGCTGACGAAGGACAAGCACGTCCACGACCTGTCCGAGCCGACCCAGATGGAGTTGCTGATCGTGGCGGCCGGGGCGCGGCGTGACAAGGGGCAGACCGCGGCGGCGATCCAGATGCTCGAGGTGCCGGAGCTGACCAAGCGGACGCGGGCCGACTGGCTGCCGCGGCTGCGGTACGCGTACGCCGACGCGCTGGCGGAGGCTGGGCGGACCGACGACGCGCTGGTCTGGTTCCACCGGGCCGCCGGCGTCGACGGCGACGGTCTGACCGGAGCGGCCGAGCGGGCCGCCGAGCTCGAAGGCCTCGAGTTCACCGACCTCGACGAGGACGACACCGTCCTGGACGACGAGTACTTCGAGGACGAGACCACCGCCGCAGACAACACGGACGGCGCACACGACACGGACGACGCACACGACACGGACGACGCAGACGACGCAGACGACACAGCCGACGTGATCGACGCGGCGGACGCGGCAGACGCAGCCGACGTAGACGACGCAGCCGATGTGGACGACGCCGACGCGGACGAGACGGCAGACGTCATCGATGCGGTGGACGGGGTGGACGCGGTGGACGCGGACGCAACGGACGCAACGGACGCAACGGACGCAACGGACGCAACGGACGCAACGGACGCAACGGACGCAACGGACGTGGACGACGCGGCCGGCGTGGACGGTGCGGCCGGCGTGGGCGAGGATGTGGGTTCGGACGGGGAGTCCAAGGGCAGCGAGGAGTAGCGCGTGGGGGGTGCGGGTGTGCCGGCGGCCGGCGAGCCGGTGGGGGCGCTGGTGGGGGCGGCGCTCGCCAAAGGTGCGCTGCGGCTCGAGAAGTCTGTCGGGATGGTGGAGAAGGGCGAGGACGACGCCATCCATCAGGTCCGGGTGTCCTGCCGGCGGTTGCGGAGCGACCTGAAGCTGTTCCGCAAGCTGCTGGCAGGCAACTGGGCGACCGAACTGCGCGCGGATCTGGCCGCGCTGGCACAAGCCTGCGGCGAGGCGCGCGACCTCGAGGTGATCGCGGAGCTCGTCCGCGAGAACGCCACCAGCGAGGACAACCAGGAACACGTCGACACGATCCTCACCACCCTCACCCTCGGCCTGGAGCGCGCCGCGGCCCGCTCCGCCGAGGTGGTTCTCGGCGAATCCACCCGGGCCTTGCTCACCACGATCGAAGCCGTCGCGACCGCGCCTGACCTCAACGCCAAGGCGGCCAAGCCGTGCAGCGAGGTCCTCCCGCAGCTCCTGCGGTCCGCCACGGTCAAGTTCACCCAGGAAGCCGACAAGCTGAAGCCCTGGACGCCCGACGACGACTGGCACGAGGTACGGCTGCTGGCGAAGCGAGTGCGGTACGCCGCCGACACCAGCGCCGCCGTACTCGGCGACGAAGCAAGAGCCACCGCCGCGCACGCAGCGACGTACCAGGAACTGCTGGGCCAGCACCAGGACCACTGCGCCGCCGCAGACGCCCTGACCGCCATGGCAGTCGATGCAGCGGCTCAGGACGACCCAGAGCTCTCCTTCACCCTCGGACGGCTCACAGAGCGCCACAGAGCCGCGCGCAAGCCACTTCGTGAGCAGTTCCTGAGCCTGTACCACCGGCCCTAACGCTCATAGCGTCCGGAACAGCAGCCCCACCCGCGGCTTCGGGCCGAACGACGTCGCCTTCTGCGGCAGTGCGACGCCCATCGCGGCCGACCGCAGCACCTGGTCCATCCGGAGAGCTGGAAGCTCCACAGCGGCCTGTTGAGGGCCGGCCAGCGCCAGTGCGTCGGCCAGTGTGTGGTGGAAGGTGACGTCGTCCTCAGCCACACCCCACGCCGGCAACAGCACATCGTGCAGCAGGGTCACGGCGGGTGCCTCGAAAGCAGTGTGGAGAGTCAGCCAACTGGAACCGTCCGTGACCGAGATCCGGTCCGGCACATCCTCCGCGCGACCGACCTGCACCTGCCAGTCCGACGGCGTACGGGACCGCACAGTCGCCAGATCCAGACCCGGTACGACGCGGTGGATCGGGTCCAGCGTCAACGGGTGCCTGGTGTAGTCGACCAGCATCGCCAGACCGACCTCTGTGCTCTGCCGGTACGGCTCTCGCAGCTGCCGCTCCAGGTACGCCGCGTACCGGTGGTGCCCGTCCGCGATGACCGCCTCGTGCTTGGCGAGCTCCGCCTCGATCGTCGCGAGCACTACCGGGTCGTCGATGCGCCAGATGGTGTGCTCGGCGCCGTTGTACGTCTCGGCCTCCAGCCACGGCTCACCGGACCGGGCCGCGTCTACCGCATCGCTGGCCGCGCCCCCGTCGGAATAGGCGAGCAGAATCGGCTCCAGGTCGGCGTCCGTGGCCTCCATCAGCCGTAGCCGGTCGTCGACCCAGTGCGGCATCACGTCCTCGTGCGGCAGCACCACCTGACGCGTCGGGTCCAGGCGGAGCGAACCGACCAGCCCGCACAGTACGGCGTTCCCCAGGCGCTGCTCGTACACGTACAGCGCGGGCCGTTCGTCCTGCACCACGACGCCGTCCCGCTGCCACCCGGCGAGCCGGCGCGCGGGTTCGTCGTACCGGGCCGGGCCGAGGTCCGGATCGCGTGGAAGGATGAGCCTCACCATGTTGTGCAGATCAGAATCAGTCAGCCGCCGGACGATGGCGGGTTCCAGCACGTCGTACGGCGGCGACGTGACGGCGCCGAGCGCGCTCACCTTGCCCGCCACGAACCGCCAGGCACGCAGTGGGTCGAGTCTCAGCACCCCCCGAGCATCCGGCATGCGCGGCATCGTACGGGGTGAAGCATGAGCGCGGAACGTCAATCGCCGCCGCCGCTCTCGGCGTGTGACGAACCGCTCGCGAGCCGGTACGACGTGGCGCTGCTGGACCTGGACGGCGTCGTGTACGTCGGCCCGGATCCGGTCCCGGACGCGCCGGAGAACCTCCGCAAGGCCGCCAAGGAAGGCATGCGGATCGGCTACATCACGAACAACGCGAGCCGGCCGGCGCGGGTCGTTGCCGAGCACCTCGCGTCGTTCGGGCTGGACGTGATCGCCGACGACGTCGTCACCTCGGCGCAGGCGGCCGCGAAGCTGATCGCGAGCGAGTTCCCGAAGGGGTCGGCGGTGCTCGTGGTCGGCGGCGAAGGGCTGCACGTCGCGCTGGAGGAGTATGGGCTGACCCCGGTGCGGTCCAGCGACGCGCGACCGGTCGCCGTGGTCCAGGGGTTCGATCCGGACGTGAACTGGGTGATGCTCGCCGACGGCGCGCACGCGATCAACGAGGGCGCGAAGTGGTTCGCGACCAACCTCGACCTGACGATCCCGACCGCGGCCGGCAAGGCGCCCGGGAACGGCACGCTGGTGCAGGCCGTCCGGGCCGCGGTCGACGTGGACCCGATGGTCGCCGGGAAGCCCGAGCCGCCGCTGCTGGAGACCAGCATCGAGCGGCTGGAAGCCGAGCGGCCGTTGATGATCGGGGACCGGCTGGACTCCGACATCGAAGGCGCGAACGCGGTCGGGATCGCGAGCCTGTGGGTGGCGACCGGCGTCAACGACGCGTACGACCTGGCGCGGGCGCCGAAGCACCAGCGCCCGACGTACGTCGCTGCCGGGCTCGGCGCGCTGGCCGAGAAGCAGGCCGGCGTGACCGTCGAGGGCTCGAAGCACACGTCGGGCGGCTGGACGGCCGAGGTCGTCAACAACGCCGTCACCGTGAAGGGCGAGGGAGCGCCGTACGACGGGCTCCGGGCGATCCTGTCCGCGGTCTGGGCCGCGGTCGACGCGCCCGCCGAGCCGCCGAAGCCCGCCAAAACCACCCGAGGCCGCCGTCCCCGCCCGAAGCCGGCGCCCACGCCCGACTCGATCGCCCTGGACGCCGCCCTGCACCGCATCGGCCTCGACAAGTAGTCGCACCACCCCTGGGGAGGGTGGTTGGGTGGTGTTGCGGCGGGGAGGCGATACCGTTGCTGGGGACGATGCGAGGAGGCAGTCATGGTGTTGGACGCACTGCGCGGCTACGTACAACTGGCGAGCGGCTTGACCGAGGTCACCAAGCAGAAGGCCCAGACGGCTGCGAAGGCGTTGCTGCAGCAGACCGGGGCGGACGCGCTGACCAGCCGAGCCAGTGAACTGGCCGACGAGATCGTTGCCACCAGCAAGAGCAACCGCCAACTGCTCCAGGCGATCGTGGCGAACGAGGTCGAGGGCGCGGTCGCGCGCCTCGGATTCGTTCGCTCCGAGGAGGTCGCGGCGCTCACCCGCCGGGTGAAGGCGCTGGAGACCGAGCTCGCCGAGGCACACGCCGCCGCGTCCGAGCGGGCGGCCGCCGAGAAGAGCGCGCCGGGCGCCGGGAACGACGCGCCGGCCAAGGCCGCGGCGAAGAAGCCGGCCAAGAAGGCCGCGGCGAAGAAGACCGCGAAGAAGGCCTGACATGACCGAGCATCCCGGCGAGCAGTTCCCACCCGACGTGGACCCGGACGTCGAGCCCGGCCAGGACCCCGACCGGTACGAGCAGCCGCAGACGCACCCCGACTACGACACCGAGCCCGGTGCCCAGGACGCCGTGGAGCACGTGGACCCTGCAGAGGTCGAGTTCGGCCCGGAGTTCGCCCGTGCCCCGGGGCAGGAACACGAACACTCCTTCCACGCCGGCTCCGCCGAGGACCCGATGCCGGACGCTGAGCGCGAGCACGAGGAAGGCGGTCACCCCCTGGTCGAGGAGACCATGGGGCGCCTGGACGAGTTGCGGGACAAGCCGGTGAGTGAGCACGGCGAGGTGTACGCCGACCTGCACGAGCGCCTCCAGACCGCTCTGGTCGAGGCCGACGCCGAGCAGGGCGAGCGGGGATAGCCGGAAACCCCGAGTGGCCAAGGGAGTCAAGCGGTCGCGGCTCGATGCGGAGCTGGTACGGCGTGGCCTCGCGCGCTCACGTGAGCATGCGAGCGAGCTGATCGCGGCCGGCAAGGTGAAGGTGTCGGGAACCGTGGCCGGCAAGCCCGCGACCGGGGTCGGTGCGGACGCGCCGATCGTCGTCGACACGTCCGAGCACGAGGATCCCGGCTACGCCAGCCGGGGCGCGCACAAGCTGCTCGGCGCGCTCGAGGCGTTCCCGGCCGTCCAGGTGAAAGGCCGCCGTACGCTCGACGCCGGTGCGTCGACCGGCGGATTCACCGACGTACTGCTGCGCAACGAGGCCGCGCACGTGATCGCCGTCGACGTCGGCTACGGCCAGCTGGTGTGGGCCTTGCAGACCGACGAGCGGGTCACGGTGATGGACCGGACCAATGTCCGGACGCTGACGTTGGACGCCATCGGCGGCGAGCCGGTCGACCTTGTCGTCAGTGACCTGAGCTTCATCAGCCTCACGCTGGTCCTGCCCGCGCTGATCGGCGTGGTGAAGCCGGACGGCGATCTGGTGCTGATGGTGAAGCCGCAGTTCGAGGTCGGCAAGGACCGGCTCGGCAAGGGCGGCGTGGTCCGGGACCCGGAGTTGCGCGCCGACGCGGTGCGGAACGTCGCGACGAAGGCGAGCGAGCTCGGGTGGGGAATCCAGGGCGTCGCGGCCAGCCCGTTGCCTGGTCCGTCAGGAAATGTCGAATACTTCCTGTGGATACGACGTGTTGCGCCGGTTCTCGATGAGACGATGCTGCGGACCGCCATCGAGCGCGGGCCTCAATGAAGGGGGTACCTGGGTTGGCTGAGCACGAGCCGCGGCGCGTGCTGCTGGTGACGCACACCGGCCGGGAGCAGGCGGTCGGGGTGGCCCGCGACGCGCACCGGCTGCTGACCGGCGCCGGGATGCAGGTCCGGCTGCTCGGCGGCGAGGCCGAGGAGCTCCGGCTCGACCCGGCGGAGATCGTCGACGACCCGGAGAAGGCCGCCAACGACGTCGAGCTGATCATGGTGCTCGGCGGCGACGGCTCGATCCTGCGCGGCGCCGAGCTCGCCCGCCCGCACGGTACGCCGGTGCTCGGGGTGAATCTGGGCCATGTCGGGTTCCTGGCCGAGGCCGAGGTCGACGACCTGGAGCGGATCGTCCAGGTGGTGGTGGACCGCAGCTACACGGTCGAGGAGCGGATGACGCTGGCCGTCGACGTCCGGCTCGACGACAACCTGATCTTCGAGACCTGGGCGCTGAACGAGGCGAGTGTCGAGAAGGCCGCCCGGGAGAAGATGCTCGAGGTGCTGGTCGAGGTGGACGACCGGCCGCTGTCGCGGTGGGGCTGCGACGGCGTCGTGGTCGCGACCCCGACCGGCAGCACGGCGTACGCGTTCTCGGCCGGCGGCCCGATCGTCTGGCCGGAGGTCGAGGCGATCCTGATGGTGCCGCTGAGCGCGCACGCGCTGTTCTCGCGGCCGATCGTGGTGGCGCCGACGTCGCGGCTGTCGATCGAGCTGGTGCGGTCCTGGCACGGGCGCGGGGTGCTGTGGTGCGACGGCCGGCGGATGGTCGAGGTGCCGCCGGGCGCCGAGATCCAGGTCCGGCGGGGTTCGATGCCGGTCCGGCTGGCCCGGGCCCACGAGGCGCCGTTCACCGACCGGCTGGTGGCGAAGTTCGACCTCCCGGTGCTCGGCTGGCGTGGCGCCGCCGAACGCAAACGCAACGGAAACGGAAACGGAAACTGAAACCATGCTTTCGGAGATCCGCATCACCGGGCTGGGCGTGATCGAGGACGCGACGCTGGACCTCGACCCGGGCTTCACCGCGGTCACCGGCGAGACCGGGGCCGGCAAGACGATGGTCGTGACCGGCGTGAACATGCTGCTCGGCGGGCGCGCCGACAGCGGTCTGGTGCGGCACGGGACGCGCCGCGCGCGCGTGGAGGGCCGCGCGAGCGCCGTACCGCGGGCGATCGTGCAGCAGGCCGAGGACCGTGGCGGTGAGCTGGACGACGACGAGCTGCTGATCGCGCGCGAACTGTCGTCGGAGGGGCGTTCGCGGGCCTTCCTCGGCGGCGCGTCCGTCCCCGTGTCCGTGCTGGGGGAGGTGTCCGGGGACCTCGTCGCGATCCACGGACAGGCCGACCAGTGGCGGCTGCTGCAGCCGGCGCGGCAGCGCGAGACGCTCGACACCTTTGCCGGCAAGGCGGTTCTGGTGCCGCTGCAGGAGTACGCCGCGGCGTACAAGCGGTATCGCGACGTCCAGGCCGAGCTGACCGAGCTGACCACCCGGGAGCGCGACCGCCTCGCCGAGGCCGACCTGCTGCGGTTCGGGCTGGACGAGGTCGCGAAGGCGGAGCCGTTGCCCGGCGAGGACGTCGAGCTCGCGGCCGAGGAGGAGCGCCTCGCGTACGCCGACGGTCTGCGGACGGCGGCGACGACGGCCGCGGACGCGCTGGCCTCGGAGGACCTCGACGCCAGCCGGCCGAACGACGTACTCGGCCTGCTGGCGTTGGCGAAACAGGTCCTGGACGGCGAACGCGAGCACGACGCGAAGCTCGCGGAGCTGGCCGACCGGGCCGGCGAGCTCGGGTACCTGGCGGCCGACCTGGCCCAGGAGCTCTCGTCGTACGCCGCTGATGTGGACACCGATCCGGCGCGGCTGGCTGTGGTGAGCGAGCGACGTGCCCTGCTCACCAATCTGGTGCGCAAGTACGGCGCCGATCAGGGCACCGTGGACGAGGTCATCGAGTGGACCAAGCGGTCGGCGGAGCGGCTGACCGAGCTCGACGGCAGCGACGAGCGCGTCGAGCAGTTGACGGCCGAGCTGGCCGAGCTGGACGCGCGGCTCGCGGACCTCGGCCGGCAGATGCGGGAGGCCCGGATCGAGGCGGCCGAGCGGCTCGGCGTCGCGGTGTCGGAGGAGCTGACCGGGCTGGCGATGCCGCACGCGAAACTGTCGGTCGAGGTACACGAGACGACGGCCGGCCCGTTCGGCATCGACGAGGTCGAGTTCTGCTTCGCGGCGAACCCGGGGAGCCCGGCCCGGCCGCTGCAGAAGGCGGCATCCGGCGGTGAGTTGTCCCGGGTGATGCTGGCGCTCGAGGTGATCCTGTCGGACACGCATCCGGTGCCGACGCTGGTGTTCGACGAGATCGACGCCGGGATCGGCGGCCGCGCCGCGGTCGAGGTCGGCAAGCGGCTGGCCCGGCTGGCGGAGAAGGCGCAGGTGATCGTGGTGACGCACCTGCCGCAGGTCGCGGCGTTCGCGGACCGTCATGCCGTCGTGCTGAAGAGCGACGACGGGTCCGTCACCACGAGCGGTCTGGTCGCGCTCGACGACGACGCCCGGCTGAAGGAACTGTCCCGGATGATGGCCGGCCTGGAGAATTCCGATGCCGCGCAGGCGCACGCCGAGGAGCTGCTCGCGCTCGCGGCCGAGCGCCACAAACCGCGGCGGAAGAGTCGTTCAAAAGGATGATTTGACGCACAGTCACTGTTATTTCAGTGCGTGAACAAGTCCCTCGCCGGGTAAATGGCCCGGGAGAGGGCTCTTGACATGGCAGGATGAGGGTGCGATGAAACTGCCCAGCCTGCGGAGAGCACGACCCACTGAACTGCCCGGCATCACCGGCGTGGTCCGGCTGGATCGACGTACCAAGAATCTCACCAAACGGCTCAAGCCGGGCGAGATCGCGGTCATCGACCATGTCGACCTGGACCGGGTGAGCGCCGAGGCCCTCGCCGACTGCCGGGTCGCCGCCGTGGTGAACGTGGCCGACTCGATCAGCGGCCGCTACCCGAACCTCGGTCCGGAGATCCTCGTCGAGGCGGGCATCCCGCTCGTCGACGGCGTCGGCCGCGAGGTGTTCTCGATCCTGCACGAGGGTGAGCACGTGCGGCTCGACGAGGGCACGCTGTACCGCGGCCAGGAGGTCGTCGCGAAGGGTCTGTCGCAGGACAGCCAGTCGGTCGCGCAGCTGATGGACGACGCCCGCGCCGGGCTGTCCACGCAACTCGAGGCCTTCACCGCGAACACGCTGGAGTACCTGCGGCGCGAGAAGGACCTGCTGCTCGACGGTGTCGGCGTCCCGGAGATCCACACGCCGATGGAGGGCAAGCACGTCCTGATCGTGGTCCGCGGCTACGACTACCGCGAGGACCTGGTCGCCCTGAAGTCGTACATCCGCGAGTACCGGCCGGTGCTGATCGGCGTCGACGGCGGCGCGGACGCGCTGGTCGAGAACGGGTACGCCCCGGACCTGATCCTCGGCGACATGGACTCGGTGAAGGACGACACGCTGAGGAGCGGCGCCGAGGTGGTCGTGCACGCGTACCGCGACGGTCGCGCGCCGGGCGCGGAGCGGCTCGAGCGGCTCGGCGTCGAATCGATCGAGTTCCCGGCCACCGGCACCAGCGAGGACGTCGCGATGCTGCTGGCCGACTCGAAGGGCGCCTCGCTGATCGTCGCGGTCGGCACCCACAACTCGCTGGTGGAGTTCCTCGACAAGGGGCGCCCGGGCATGGCGAGCACGTTCATCACCCGGTTGCGCGTCGGTGCCAAACTGGTCGACGCCAAGGGTGTCTCCCGGTTGTACCGCAGCCGGGTCTCGACGTTGCAGGTGGTCGCGCTGATGGTGGCCGGCCTGTTCGCGGTCGGGATGGCGATGGTCGCCATCGGCGCCGACGACGTCGCCTGGTCGATCCTGCGGGCGCGCTGGAGCGACTTCGTCTACTGGATCCGGGAGCTGTTCACGTGATCGACTTTCGCTACCACATCGTCTCGATCGTGGCGATCTTCTTCGCCCTGGGTGCCGGTGTGGTGCTGGGCGCCGGCCCGTTGAAGGGCACCGCCAGTGAGGTGGTCGCGAGCCAGGCCGAGAAGGACCGGCAGCAGCTCGCCGACGCCCGCGCCGAACTGGTGCAGGTGAAGGCGCTCGACAAGTACCGCGACGACTACGTCGCCAAGGTGACCGCCGGGATGACCAGCGGCAAGCTGACGAACAAGAAGGTCGCGATCGTCACGATGCCGAACGCGGACAACGACCTGACCAACAGCCTGCAGGACGAGGTCGAGAAGGCCGGCGGCGTCGTCACCACCAAGGTCGCGCTGGACGCGAAGCTGTTCGACACCGGGCAGCGGCAACTCGTCGAGACGCTGGTCAACCAGCTCGTCACCGCGGACATGGACATCCCGACCGACAGCACGACGTACCAGCGGGCCGGGCTGCTGCTCGCCCGCGGCATCGCGGCCAAGGAGGACGGCAAGACCGGCGACGCCGACTCGACCAAGGTGATCAGCGGATTCACCGGCGCGAAGCTGCTGTCGCTGAAGCCGTCGCAGATCAAGGACCGGGCGACGCTGGTGCTGGTGGTCGCGGCGAAACCGCCGACGCCGCTGCCGGACAACTCGACGTACAACGACAGCGTCGACTTCATCGAGGGCCTGGACACCGGCAGCAGCGGCGCCGTGGTCGCGGGGACGCCGGCGACCGCGGCCGACGGCGGACTGCTCAAGGCCTTGCGCAGTGACTCCGAGGCCACCAAGATCGTTTCCTCGGTGGACGTGGCCGACATCCCCGCCGGGCAGGCAACGGTCGTCTTCTCGCTGGTCGAGCAGGCGGAAGGCAAGGCGGGGCAGTACGGCGCGATCAACGCGAAGAACGGCGTCGCGCCGTCGGCCGTACAAACTAAGGACAACTGACGTGGGAATTCTCAGCGCCGCCATCGCCGCGGCCGCTACCGCCGGGCTGGAGCGCGCGGCGGAGAAGCTGCCCAAGGAGAACCGGGAGCCGTTCGAGCGCACCAATCACCGCGGTGAGCCGGTGACGCTGCTCGAGGGCCCGGTCGCGGTGCTCGGTGCGCTGGCCGGCGTCGCGGCGTCACGCGGCAACGGCAAGGTGAAGACGGCCGCACTGGTCGCCGGGGCTGTGTCGGGCGCGGTCGGCGCGTACGACGATCTGCGCGGAACCACGCAGGCGAAGGGTTTTCGCGGTCACCTGAGCGCGTTGCGGCGCGGTGAGGTGACCAGCGGCGCGGTGAAGATCCTCGGTGTCGGCGCGGCGGGGATCGCGGCCGCGGCGTTGCTGCCGCGGAAGTCGCGCGGCGTCAAGGCGTTCGCCGGGGTCGTTGCCGACGGCGCCCTGATCGCCGGTACGGCGAACCTCACCAACCTGCTCGACCTGCGTCCGGGCCGCGCGCTGAAGGCCGTGGCCGCGGTGAACGCGCCGCTCGCCGTCGTGAGCGGTCCGGCCGGCGCCGTCGTCGGCGCCGCTGCCGCGTCCGCGCCGTCCGACCTCGGCGAACGCTCGATGCTCGGCGACTGCGGCGCGAACGGGCTGGGCGCCATCACCGGTACGGCGCTCGCCGCGTCGCTGCCGCGTCCGCTGAAGACCCTCGTGCTGGCGGCCGTCGTCGGCCTGAACCTGGCCAGCGAGAAAGTCAGCTTCACCAAGGTCATCGCCGACACCCCCGTCCTCGACAAGATCGACCAGTGGGGCCGACGCCCCAGGTGAACAAGGACGGCCCGGGCACCGACCACCCAGCCGACACCGGGGGAGCCGACGGTTCGTCCAACACGCCCTCCGGGCGGAACAGTTCCACAGGCGCGCGGATCGCGCGGGCGGCGTTGCTGGTGGCTGGGGTCACTGTGCTCGCACGGATTGTGGGCTTCGGGCGTTGGCTGGTGTTCTCGAAGACGGTCGGTGCGGGCTGTCTGGCCGAGGCCTACACGACGGCGAACCAGCTGCCGAACATCCTGTTCGAAGTAGTCGCCGGTGGAGCGCTCGCGGGTGCCGTGATCCCGGTGCTGGCCGGACCGGTCACTCGGGGGGACAAGGCGGCGCAGGGCCGCATCATCGGGGCGTTGCTGTCCTGGTCGTTCGTACTGCTGGCCCCGGTCGCCCTGCTGGCCTGGCTGCTAGCGGGGCAGTACACCGACGCGATGCTCGACCCCGGAGCCGATTGCGGCTCCTCGACGGGGACCGCGACGCGGATGCTCGCCATCTTCGTACCGCAGGTCTTCGGGTACGCCGTGGCCGTGATCGCGACCGCGGTTCTCCAGTCCCACAAGCGGTTCGCGGCCGGTGCGTTGGCGCCGCTGATCTCGAGTCTGGTCGTCGTCGGCACCTATTTCGTGTTCGCCGCGGCCGCACCGAATGCGGATGTCGCCTCGCAAAGCGCTACTGACCTGCTCGCCTGGGGTACTACGGCTGGTGTGCTCGCTCTCGCGCTGACAGTGCTGATCCCGATGCTGCTGCTCCGGCTGCCGATCAGACCGACGCTCCGGCTCGACCCTGGCGTCGGACCAGTACTGCGGAGACTCGCACTCGCCGGCCTGGCAGTGCTGGTCGCGCAGCAGCTCACCTTCGTCGTCACGACGTACCTGGCCAACCACCGTGGCGTAGCAGGCAGCATCGCCGTCTACACGTGGGCGAACGCGGTCTATCTGCTGCCGTACGCGGTGCTGGCTGTGCCGATCACCACGGCCGTCTTCCCGCGACTGGCAGCCGCATTCGACTCAGGAGAGGGCTTCGACCACTACGCGGCGGGGTCCACGCGAGCGGTCATGCTCGCGGGCGGGGCCGGCGCCGCACTGCTCGTCGGTACGGCGATCCCTGTCGCGCGGATCTTCGCGTACGACGACGGCGCGGTGCAGGAGTCGCGGGCGTCGACGCTTGTGGACGCGTTGATGTTCTTCGCGCCGGCGGCGATCGGGTTCGCCGTACTCATGCACGTCGGTCGGGTCCTCTACGCGCGACACCGCGGGCGTGAGGTGGCCGTTGTGACCTCTGGTGCGTGGGTGCTCGTTGCGGTTGCCAGTGTGGTGCTGACTGCCCAGTGGGCCGCAGTGCCCGCGTTGGCGGCGGCCATGTCGGTCGGGATGGTCGCTGGTGCCGTCGTACTGCTGCTGGTCCTGCGGCGCGAGGCGGGAGGCGGTGTGATCGCCGGATTCCCCCGTGCGTCGCTGGCCGCGTTGACAGGTGCCGTACTGGCGGGCGCGGCAGGCTGGGCTGTATCGGTGCCCGCTGGAGACGCCGGCGTCGGTAAGTCCGTGGTCTTCGCGGCCCTCTCCGGGCTGGCGGTCGTCGTCGTGTACGCCGTGGTCGTGCTTGCATTGGATCGCGCGGACGCCCGCGCACTCGTACGACGGGAGAAAGCATGAGGATCGGGCTGCTGCTCGCGGAGTCGCGGGGCGGCATCGGGCAGCACGTCGCCTCGCTGGTGCCGCGGTTCGTGAGCGCCGGTCACGAGGTGCTAGTGGGCGCCCCGCCGGGCACGGCCGAGCACTTCGACTTCGCTCCGGCGACCGTCGTCTCCCAGGCCGCCGGACTGCGTGGCTGCGACGTGATCCACGCGCACGGCTACCGCGCCGGCATGACCGCGCTCCGCGACCGGTCCAGGCTGCGCCCGCTGGTCGTCACCTGGCACAACGCGGTGATCACACCGGGCCCCAAGGGCCTTGTGATGCGGATGGGGCAGCGGCTGGTTGCCAGAGGTGCCGATCTGACCCTGGGCGCGTCCAGCGACCTTGTGGAGCTCGCCAAGAGCCTTGGCGCCCGCAACGCGCAGCTGGCACCGGTAGCCGCGCCGGCGATGCCGCGGATCCGGACGCCGCGAGCCGAGGTACGCCGGGAGCTCGGCCTCGATGACCGTCGTGTGGTGCTCACTGTGGGGCGCCTGGCGCCGCAGAAGGACTACCCGACCTTGCTGTCCGTGGCGGCCCGTATCCAGGAGTCGACCCCGGACGCCGTGTTCGTGGTCGTCGGTGACGGGCCGCTGCGGGACAACCTGCAGGCCCGGATCGACGCGGAGCAGCTGCCGGTCCGGTTGCTCGGTCATCGCGCCGATGTGGCCGATCTGCTCGGTGCGGCCGACGTGTTTCTGCTCACATCGCACTGGGAGGCCCGCGCGCTCGTGCTGCAGGAGGCGATGCAGGTCGGCGTACCTGTGGTGGCCACCGCGGTCGGCGGCATCCCCGAGCTGGTCGGCGACAGCGCGGTCCTGGCGTTCCCCGGTGACGCGGACGGGCTGGCGGACGGCGTACGGGCGGTGCTGGCGGAGCCCGACACGGCGAACGCTATGCGGACACGTGGCCGGGAATTGGCCGCGCGGTGGATGGACGAGGACGCGGTGGCGAAGAATCTGCTCGACATCTACGCGGGTCTCGTCGCGACCGGTGGTTGACAAGAGGTAGGCTGGAGGCCCGTGGACAGGGCTTTGAATTCCCAGCAGACCAAGCACGTATTCGTCACCGGCGGCGTGGCCTCCAGTCTCGGCAAGGGACTGACGGCGTCCAGCCTCGGCAGTCTGCTGACGGCGCGCGGCATCCGGGTCACCATGCAGAAGCTGGATCCGTATCTGAACGTCGATCCCGGCACTATGAACCCGTTCCAGCACGGCGAGGTGTTCGTCACCAACGACGGCGCCGAGACCGACCTGGACATCGGCCACTACGAGCGCTTCCTGGACCGCGACCTGTCGGCCGTGGCGAACGTGACCACCGGCCAGGTGTACTCCAGCGTGATCGCCAAGGAGCGCCGCGGCGAGTACCTCGGCGACACCGTCCAGGTGATCCCGCACATCACCAACGAGATCAAGGAACGGATGCTCGCGATGGCGGGCCCGGACGTCGACGTCGTCCTGCACGAGATCGGTGGCACGGTCGGTGACATCGAGTCGCTGCCGTTCCTCGAGGCGGCCCGCCAGGTCCGGCACGACGTCGGCCGCGACAACGTGTTCTTCCTGCACATCTCGCTGGTCCCGTACCTCGCGCCGAGCGGCGAGCTGAAGACCAAGCCGACCCAGCACTCGGTCGCCGCGCTGCGCTCGATCGGCATCGCCCCGGACGCGGTCGTCTGCCGCTCCGACCGGCCGATCCCGGACGGCGTGAAGCGGAAGATCTCGCTGATGTGCGACGTCGACACCGAGGCCGTGGTCGCGGCGCCGGACGCGCCGTCGATCTACGACATCCCCAAGGTGCTGCACGCCGAGGGCCTCGACGCGTACGTCGTCCGCCGCCTGAACCTGCCGTTCCGCGACGTCGACTGGACCCGCTGGGACGAGCTGCTGCGGGTCGTGCACCACCCGAAGGACGACGTCACGGTCGCGCTGGTCGGCAAGTACATCGACCTGCCGGACGCGTACCTGTCGGTCGCCGAGGCGCTGCGCGCGGGCGGCTTCGACAACGACGCCAAGGTGAACCTGCGCTGGATCGCCTCCGACGAGTGCGCCACGCCCGAGGCCGCGGCCCGGCTGCTCGGAGACGTCGACGCGATCTGCATCCCCGGCGGGTTCGGGGTGCGCGGGATCGAGGGCAAGATCGGCGCGATCCGGTACGCCCGCGAGCAGGGGGTGCCGATCCTCGGGCTCTGCCTCGGCCTGCAGTGCATGGTGATCGAGGTCGCCCGGCACCTGGCCGGCCTGGACCAGGCGAACTCCAGCGAGTTCGACCCGGACGCGGAGCAGCCGGTGATCGCGACCATGGAGGAGCAGAAGCACATCGTCTCCGGCACCGGCGACATGGGCGGCACCATGCGGCTCGGGCTGTACCCGGCGAACCTGGCCGACGGCTCGATCGTCCGCGGGCTGTACGGCGCCCCGTCGGTGCAGGAGCGGCACCGGCACCGCTACGAGGTCAACAACGCCTACCGGGACAAGCTGGAGACCGCCGGGCTGGTGTTCAGCGGGCTGTCGCCGGACCGCGAGCTGGTCGAGTTCATCGAGCTGGACCGCTCCGTGCACCCGTACTTCGTGGCCACCCAGGCGCACCCGGAGCTACGGTCGCGGCCGACCAAGCCGCACCCGCTGTTCTCCGGGCTGGTCGCGGCCGCGCTGGACCGGCAGCGCGAGTCCCGGCTCCCGGTCGAGGACCCGAAGCCGGCCGCCAAGAAGGCTGAGAAGACGGCGGTCAAGGCTCGATGACGGACTACCCGGAGTTGCGGTTCGGCGCCGGGCTGGCGGATCGGCCCGAGCGCTGGCCGGTGTCGGCGTCGGAGACCGTGCACGAGACCGGGCGGGTGATCTCGGTCCGGCGGGACACCATCGAGCCGCCCGTCGGTGAGCAGTTCGTCCGGGATGTCGTCGTGCATCCCGGGGCGGTCGGCGTGGTCGCGCTGGACGAGAACAACCGGATGCTGCTCGTTCGCCAGTACCGGCACCCGGTCGGCTACAAGCTGCTCGAGGCGCCGGCCGGGCTCCTCGACGTCCAGGGTGAGCAGTACCGTCTGGGCGCCGAGCGTGAGCTGTGGGAGGAGACCGCCACCAAGGCCGCCGACTGGCGGATCCTGATCGACGCGTTCACCTCACCCGGCCTGACGAACGAGGCGGTCCGGATCTTCCTGGCCCGCGACCTGTCACCCGCCGACGAGTCCTTCGAACGCCTCCACGAGGAGGCCGACATGGAAACCGTTTGGGCCCCGCTCCTCGACGTCGTCGCCGCCGCCCTGGCCGGCCACCTCCAGAACCCCATCCTCATCATGGGCGCCCTCGCCGCCTGGACCGCCCTCAACGGCCCCGGCTTCGACACCCTCCGCCCCGCCGACAGCTCCTGGCCTGCCAAGGACCTGAAGCCCCAGGTGTAGCGCCGCCCGTGCCGTCGTCCGGCCGCTCAGGTGGAGCGGCCGGGGCGGCGGTAGTAGTCGCGCCAGATCAGGCGGTGCAGCCCGACCCAGCGTGGGATCGACCGGATGCCAGGGATGAACGGCACCAAGGTCAGTGCGAGGGTCAGCACCATCATCAGCGCCCAGACCTGCGCATCGGCGTTGTCCGACGTCGAGAACGGCTTCACCTGGTACCAGAAGGTGTACAGCCACATCCAGGGCTGGCCCGGATAGTTGCCGGTCTCGTTCATCATGCCCCACTGGTCGCCGCCCAGGTTCCTGGCCCGCGCCTGGTCCTCCAGATAGGCGCCGTCCGAGAGCAGCAAGAGGCCTCGGGTCGCGTCTCCCTGGTAGAAGTTGCCGTGGGCATCGAGGGCGCCCTCCAGGCCACCGGACCGGGCCAGTTGCAGGAACTTCGCGGTCAGGACCGGGACCGGTCCGAAAGCTGCCGAGGCCCGCACCGCGGCGGGGTTGCCGTCCGGTGCCGCGGCCAACGCATCGGCGTACGTCGCTGCCCATTCCTGCTGCTGACTGGCCGATGCCGAGCTCCAGGTGGCCAGTGCGCTCGTCAACTCCTGGTCGCCACCGACCCCGCGCAGCGGTGTGAGCACCAGATCGTTCGCCGAGTCGACCGGTATCCGCACGCCGGCCCACTTCTGCAGCTCGACGGGACCCAGAACCTGCCCGGAGGCTGCGTTGTTGTACGGCGGTCCGTACTCCGCGCTGGTGGTCGTACCGGCGAGCTCGCCGGCCGCGGTCGCCACGACGTCGTTCGGCGCCTGCCGGGCCCAGCCCGACAGCGTGATCGGCTTCTCGTCGGGGGACGAGAACACGGCGGCCAGGACCGTGGTGAGGACCGCCACGACGATCAGTGCGACGACGAACTCCTTCACCAGATCGTAGGAGCGGGTCGGGAAGTCGTGGGCGTCCGGCGTTCGGCGTACGACGGTCATGACGAGGCCTCCCCGTCGCCGGGATCCTCCGCGATCGCCGCGTTCTCGGCCGTCGTCTCGGCGTCGATCGGTGGCACGACGCCGTGCCGTCTGACCAGGATCACATGGAGGACCACCAGGAGGCCGATGGCAGCCGGCAGCAGGGAGATGTGCCACATCAGCATCTGTCCGGGGTCGAGCACGTTGAACCAGGCGCCGATGCCGACCGAGTTGAGACCGTCCTTGGCCTGGGCGCTGATCCACTGGGAGTCGAAGTTGGACTGCGAGAGGTACCCGGTGAACGCCGTGCCGATCGACCCCACGAACGCGATCACGCCGGTGATCCAGGTGAGCGCGCGCCGGCCCCGCCAGGCGGCCATGAAGAACTTCCCCCAGAGGTGGATCACCATGAACGCGAAGAACAGTTCGGTGCTCCACAGGTGCAGCGAGTTGACGAAGTGCCCGGTCGACGAGGTGTGCCACCAGGTCGGCCCGCCCAGGGCCAGCACCGCTCCCGTGCCCAGGACGATCAGCAGGGCGGCCAGGGTCAGCGCGCCGAAGACGTAGATCCACGAGTTCACGTACACCGGTTGGCGGTCCGGGAGGAGTTGCCCAGGTGGAACCGTCCTGCCGACCCGGGTCCGCAGCCGGGCCGTCCAGTTGCTCTTGGTGGGCCGGTCGTGCTCGTGCGCGGCCGTCCGGCCGGCGACCGACGTCATGGCCGGTCCTGATCCTCGTCGCCGTGCCGGAACGGAACGGCGATCGCGAGTGCGAACACCACCAGCATCGCCAGGATGATCACCAGATTGGTGACCGAGATCTGGATGACGCCCCAATGAACGTAGTGGCCGGCCATCACTCCACCTCCGGGGGTCGACTTTCTCTCACCGTCGGCGCGGCAGTCTCGTGCAGGCAGAGCCGTTGGACTCCAGGGGACGGGACCAAAGTCGCAGGCCTTCTCAGCCGCGGCACAGGTCGGCGACCCCTTGACCGGGCAGACGGAAACAGGTAGACCTCTGACAACGATGTCACCCAATCTTCGAAGGTTGGTCCGCCCATGCGTCGTTCGGTGCTGTCCCGCGCTGCGAGCCTGGCGCTCGCCGGCGTTCTGATCGCAACTCTCACCCCCGCGGCTCAGGCCGTGCCTACACCGTCACCGCCTGGTCCGGATGATCGTCCGACGACGGCGACGCCGCCTGATCCGGCGATCGTCGGCTCCCGGTCGGCGGAGGCTGCGGCCACGAGCCGGATCACGACCAGTTCGGTCGATCCGACCGAGCACGTCGATCCGCTGATCGGCACGACCAACGCCGGGAACGTGTTTCCCGGTGCGGTGCTGCCGTTCGGGATGTTCTCGTTCAGTCCGGAGACGAGCCGGGGGAACGCGTACCGGACGGCCGCGCCGGGCGGGTACCTGTACTCGGCGACCAAGATCCGCGGCTTCAGCCTCACCCACATGAGCGGGACCGGATGCGCGGGCGGATCGGGCGACATCCCGATCTTCCCGCTCGCGGGTGACGTGACGAGCTCACCGCAGAGCGATGCGAAGGACGAGGTCTACTCCTCGACGTACAGCCACGCCAACGAGATCGCCGAGCCGGGCTACTACAAGGTCGGGCTCGACTCGGGCGTCACGGCCGAGCTCGCGGCCACCACGCGCACCGGGTCGGCGGCGTTCACCTTCCCGGCGGACAAGGCCAAGACGCTGATGTTCCGTACGTCGAACTCCGAGGTCGGATCGAGCGCCGCGCAGATCAGCATCGACGCCGCGCACCGGACGGTCAGCGGGTCGGTGACCAGCGGCAACTTCTGCGGGTACCTCGCCAGCATCGGACGGCGGAGCTACTACACGCTGCACTTCGTCGCCGAGTTCGACCAGCCGTTCACGAACCAGGGCACCTGGACCGACACCACTGTCACGCCGGGCAGCAGCCAGGCGAGCGGCGGTACGACGTACGGCGCCGACGGCTGGATGCCGCCGAGCAAGGGCTCCGGCGGGTACGTCGGATTCGCCGGCGACAAGGTGTCGATGCGGATCGGCATCTCCTACGTCAGCACCGCCAACGCACTCGCGAACCTGCGCGCCGAGAACCCGCGCGGTACGTCGATCGGCATGACGGCCGCGAAAGCCCGGCAGACGTGGCGAAACCAGCTCGACCGCATCGAGGTGACCGGCGGTACGACGGACCAGCGCACCACGTTCTACACCGCGCTCTACCACGCGCTGCTGCACCCGAACGTGTTCAGCGACGTCAACCGCCAGTACTGGGGCTTCGACCAGAAACCGCACTACCTCTCCCGCGGGCAGCAGGCGCAGTACGCGACCTTCTCGGGCTGGGACGTCTACCGGTCGCAGCTCCAACTGGTGACGTTGCTGGAGCCGGAGCGAGCCGGCGACATCGCACAGTCGCTGTTCAACCAGGCGACGTACAACGGCGGCGTCTGGGACCGCTGGACCCATGCGTCCGGCAGTACGCCGGTCATGACCGGCGACCCGTCCGCACCGGCCGTCGCGGGCATCTATGCGTTCGGCGGGACGAACTTCGACGCGTCACAAGCTCTGAAGTCGCTGGTGAAGGCAGCGACCGTTCCGACCGAGAAGGACCTCAGCTCGGCGGGCAAGCCGGTCATGTCGATCGGTCAGCGGCCGTCGCTCGACAAGTACCTGGCGCTGCACTACATACCGACCAAGTCCAATGCCTGGGGCGGTGCGGTCGAGACGCTCGAGGACGTGACGGCCGACTTCGCCCTCGCGCAACTCGCGCAGCGCACCGGCGACAAGGCGACGTACCAGCAGTTCCTCGCCAGGTCGCAGTACTGGCAGAACGTGTTCAACCCGGCCAACGGCGGCTACGTCCAGAACCGGGACGACAACGGCGCCTGGCCCGCGTTCACGCCGTCGACGTACGACGGGTTCGCCGAGGGCAGCAGTGCGCAGTACACGTGGATGGTGCCGCACAACCGGGCCGGACTGGTCGACGCGATGGGCGGCGCGGACGCGGTGAACCAGCGGCTGGACGCGTTCTTCAAGAACCCGGACGGGACCTGGGCGCTGACCGGAGCCGGCGAACTGCACGCCGAGATGGACAACGAGCCGTCGATCAACACGCCCTGGATCTACAACTACACCGGCCGGCCGTACCAGACGCAGGAGACGTTGCGGCAGGCAATGAACCAGCTGTGGAACACCAGCACCGGCGGGATCCCCGGCAACGACGACCTCGGCGCGATGTCGTCGTGGTACGTGTGGACCGCGCTCGGCCTGTACCCGGACGTGCCGAGCCGCGCCGAGCTCCAGGTCGCGGCGCCGCTGTTCCCGCGGGCGGTGATCCATCGCGACGGCAACACGATCCGGATCAACGCGGCCGGCGCGGACGCGCAGTACGTCCAGTCCCTGAAGGTGAACGGGAAGACGTCGACCAAGCCGTGGCTGCCGGAGCCGTTCGTGCAGCGTGGCGGGACGCTGGACTTCACCCTTGGTACGACGGCCAACAAGAGCTGGGGTGCGACCGACGCGCCGCCGTCGTGGCGGACCGGTGAGATCCCGTTCCAGACCTCCACCGACACGAGCCGTCTTGTGGTCGCACCCGGCACAACGAGCGCACCCGTCGCGCTGCAGGCGTACCGGCTGAGCGGGACGGCCCAGGACGTCACCTACACGCTCAAGACACCTCCCGGTCTCACAGCGACACCTACTACCGGCACGTTCCACGTCGACAAGGTCGGTAGCGCGTCAGTGACGATCGCAGCGGCGGCTGGTACGCCGGACGGCCGGTACCCGATCACAGTGCAGATGAAGGCGGCGGACGGAACCGCCCTGCCACAAGTCGGTTTCACGGTCGTCGTCGGGCAGCCGAACTCGTTCTTCGTACTCCGTGAGGGCGTAGGCATCTCCGACGACGCCGGCGACCACACCGAGGCGGACTACGACGGCGGCGGCGTCAGCTACTCCCGTCAGGCGCTGGCCGCGGCCGGTCTGACCGCGGGCGGTGCAGGTACAGTCCAGGGCCTCAGCTTCACGTGGCCCGACGTACCCGCCGGCGATCCGGACAACGTGCCGGCCGACGGGCAGCTGCTCAACCTCGACCTGCCTGCCGGTACGACGAAGCTGTCCTTCGTCGGCAGCGCGGTCAACGGCAACCAGCAGACGACCGCGACGCTCAACTACGCCGACGGCACGACGTCGCAGATCGACCTGTCCTTCAGCGACTGGACGCTGGGCGGTGGGGGCGACACCCTGCACTACGGCAACGTCATCGTCGCCACCACGCCGTACCGCAACGAGTCCGGCGGCGGGAAGGACAACGTCACCACGCACATCTTCGCCACCGCACCTGTGACGTTGACTCAGACCCCGGTGAGTATCAGGCTGCCTACGAATCGTGACCTACGGATCTTCACCGTTGCGGGAGGGAATTGATGAGGAAGACCATCGTGATCGCGGTGCTGACAGTGGCCAGCGTGCTGGCCAGTCTGCTGGTGGCGACCGCACCAGCTGACGCGGCCGGTACGCCGACCAGCACCAACGGACCCTGTGGCTACACGTCGACGCCGGACGATCCGCCGGCCCGGCCGGTGTCGCTGCCGCCGGACCCGGCCCATACACCGGACCAGGGGATCGTCAGGGTCGTCGTCGCCACCAGCCAGGGGCCGATGATCCTGTCACTGGACCGGGCGAAGGCGCCGTGCACGGTGCAGAGCTTCCTGCACCTGGCGAAGAGCCGGTTCTACGACTTCACCACGTGCCACCGGCTGACGCTTTACCCGACGCTGAAGGTGCTGCAGTGCGGTGACCCGAGCGGTACGGGCGAGGGCGGGCCCGGCTACTCGTACAAGGACGAGCTGCCCACCGACCTGCCGAACTGGCCGGACGACCCGACCGGCGAGCGGAAGGTGTACGCACGCGGCACGCTCGCGATGGCGAACGCCGGGCCGGACACCAATGGGTCGCAGTTCTTCCTGGTCTTCGCCGACTCGCGGCTGCGGCCGAACTACACGGTCTTCGGCTCGGTCGACCGGCTCGGGCTCGCCACGCTCGACCGGGTGGCGGCCGGCGGGATCGCCCCGACGCCCGACGACCCGGACGGCATCGACGGCGCGCCGGTCCGCACGACCGACATCCTGATCGCCCGTTCCCTCGGGACGCGCTAGCCGATCGCTTCGCCGCCGTCCTCGGCGAGGGCGGCGGCGACCCGGCGGGTGTTCGCGGTGAACTCGGCGGCGGGGATCTTCGGCAGCATGTCGTCCCAGGCCGCGATCATCGCGCCGCGCAGCTGCATCATGCCGAGCGGGCGGGCGAGGAACCACAGGTGGAAGTGCTCGCTGCCGTCGCCCCAGCGGCTGAAGTGCGTACGCCCGACGCCGTCGATCCGCCGGACCGCGCCCGCGACCCTCTGGATCACCCCGCCGAGCGTCGCTGTGAGCTCCGGGGGCAGATTGTCCAGCCGGTAGTGCTCGATCGGCTCGAGAACCGCCACGAACGGCAGCCCGCCCGGCTCGAACGCCTTGAGTTGCCAGTGCTCGTCCCGCCAGATCACCAATTGGTCCGGCATCGTGCACGTAGGGCACGGTTTGCCGCCGGGTTCGCCGGCCCGTGGCGGCTCCGGCAGCAGCGGCTCGGCCAACGGCACCACCTCCAGGTCGCCCTCGAACGGGAAGAACGGCTGGCCGAGCAACGGTTCGGCCGAGACGCGCTCGCCGTACGGCAGCCGCCGGTGGTAGTCGGAAGGCAGGTGGGCGGGCAGATCGGTCATGAACCGCACTCTGCCGCAGAATCGGGCCATGCAGAAGCCGGAGTTGGCCGTCCTGCTCGATCTCGAACCGCACCCCGAGGGCGGGTGGTACCGGCAGACGTGGCGGTCGCCGGTCGAGTTCGAACCGGAGGGGTACGACGGCAGCCGGGCCAGCGCGACCGCGATCTACTTCCTGCTGGCGCCGGGGGAGGAGTCGCGGTCCCACCGGGTGCGCTCGACGGAACTCTGGCTGTGGCACTCGGGCGGCCCGCTGACGCTCGAGTACGACGAACAGTCGGTCACCCTGGGGCCGGACGTACGGGCCGGCCAGCACCCGCAGGTGGTGATACCGGCGGGTGCCTGGCAGGCGGCCCGGCCCGAGGGTGACGAGGCGGTGCTGGTGTCGTGCATCGTGTCGCCGGGCTTCGACTTCGCCGACTTCACGATGCGCTAGCCGGTGAGCTACAGCTGCGGGACGGCCTTGTCCCCGGTGGTCAGCTCCGGCAGGTGCTCGCGAACCATGTAGCCGCTCGCGCCGAGGATCCAGACCGCCGACAGCAGCAGCGGGACCGTGGTCATCAACGTGCCGCCGGCAACGAACGTGCCGGAGTCGGCGAACACGCCGAGCGCGCCCAGGAACGAGACCGCGGCGGCCAGCAGGGCCAGGTAGCCGAGCCAGTTCGGCATCACGTGCGTCCGCAGCACACCGATCCCGGCCGCGGCCAGCGGCAGGGCCGCCGCGATGCCGATCATCGTCGTCATCACCGCGCTCAGCTCGTACAGGGCCATGGTGATGCCCGCGTCCCGGCCGCTGATGCCGAACGCGGCCGCGGCGGTGAGCCCGGCGTTCACGAAGATCGCGCCGCCGACCAGCACCGAACCGGCCAGCAGGGCCAGGTGGACGTCGCTGCGCTCGGCCCGCTCCCGGATCGCCTCGGCGAAGGCCGCCGCGAACCAGATGACCAGCCCGGCCGCGGCCGCCCACAGCAGCGAGCTGAGCAGGATCATGGACCGGTGATCGGACAGCCAGCTCGAGATCGTGCTGTCGGAGTCATCGACCGTCGGAGCAGTACCGGGCAGGAACCTGCCCAGCATCGCCAGGACCACGAAGGCCAGTCCGGCGAAGCCGCCCCATCGCAACTCGTGTCGCTCAGTCATGGGGAACACCTCCAACGCGCACCACGCCGATGTGATGCACCTAGTGCCGATGTTCCCCCGTTCCGGGCCGGAATCAAGACCTGTCCGAGACCGGAATCAAGACCTATCCGAGAACGGTCGCGAGCGCCTCGTATCCGGGCAGCAGGTCGATGCCCTCGTGGCCCAGCAGCTGGATCGCGACATGGTCCGCGCCGGCCTCCAGATGCGCTTTCAGGCCCTCCGCGACCTCGACCGCGGAGCCGTGCAGCACCATCGCGTCGACGAACCGGTCGCTGCCGCCGTCGGCGAAGTCGTCGGCGGTGAAACCGAGGCGCTCGAAGTTCGCCGTGTAGTTGCTCAGCTGCAGGTACGACGCCAGCCGGTCACGCGCCGTCGCGCGGGCGATGTCGGTGTCGGTCTCCAGCACGACCATCTGCTCGGGCGCGAGCAGGGCCCCGCCGCCGAGGATCCGGCGGGCTTCACGGGTGTGCTCCGGCGTCGTCAGGTACGGGAGCGCTCCGGCCGTCCGCGCGCCGGCCAGCTGTAGCACCTTCGGGCCGAGCGCGGCCAGCGCCCGCCGGTCGGCCGGCACCTTCGCGTCGTCCAGCTCGTCGAGGTAGCCGACGATCGTCCGGTACGGCGACCGGTACTCGCCGGTGGCCTCGCGGTGCCCGATCCCGACGCCGAGCAGGAACCGCCCCGGGTGCTCGTCCTCGAGCCGGTGGTACGACGCCGCGACGTCGGCGGCCGGCGATTTCCAGATGTTGACGATGCTGGTGCCGACGGCAACCGAACTCGTTGCGGCCAGCAACACCTCGGCGTCGCGCAGGCCGGCCTCCGGCGAACTGCCCAGCCACAAGGTCCCGTACCCGGCCTGCTCCAGTCCTGCCGCGAGCTCCGGCCCGTAGTGCTGGGCTCCGTGCCAGACCCCGTATTGTCCCAGTTCCATCGCCACGCCGTGCTCCTCTCGTGAAGCGTCCTACTGCAAGCATCGCTGACCGCCACGAATGGCCGTCAATGATGGTTGCCGCGTCAACGGGGACGCCCTATCCGGACGGTAGCCGGACGTCTCCGTTCCGCGTCCGGTGTATTGCCGATCTGCTTCCGTTCGGTTACCGATCGGGTACCGGCAGGGTGTCGCGGCGCGATCAGACCATCCGGCCGGGTGGTATGAACCCCGCGGGCATACACTCGGCAGCGACCTGGCAACCACCCCTCAACCGCCGGGCCGCGGACACAACGACGTGGGCCGCACTCCTGGATCGTGAAAGAAGGGCAAGTTGTGAAGGTCGGAGTTCCCAAGGAAGTCAAGAACCACGAGTACCGGGTGGCGATCACCCCGTCCGGTGTGCACGAGTTCGTGCGCAGCGGGCACGAGGTTCTGATCGAGCAGGGGGCGGGCAGCGGGTCGCTGATCCCGGACGACGAGTACGTCGCCGCCGGGGCCCGGATCGTGCCGCAGGCGGACGACGTCTGGGCGGATGCGGAGCTGGTGCTCAAGGTCAAGGAGCCGGTGGCGGAGGAGTACCACCGGATGCGGAAGGACCAGGTGCTGTTCACGTACCTGCACCTGGCCGCCAGCCGTGACTGCACCGACGCGCTGCTGAAGTCGGGGACCACCGGGATCGCCTACGAGACGGTCCAGCTCCCGGACGGAACGCTGCCGCTGCTGGCGCCGATGAGCGAGGTGGCCGGCCGGCTCGCCCCGCAGTCCGGCGCCTACCACCTGATGGCGCAGGGCGGCGGCCGGGGCGTGCTGCTCGGCGGCGTGTCCGGCGTCCACCCGGCCCGCGTGGTCGTCCTCGGCGCCGGCGTGTCCGGGATGAACGCGGCCGCGATCGCGCTCGGTATGCAGGCGCAGGTGCAGCTGTTCGACCGCAACATCGCCCGGCTGCGGCAGGCCGACCAGATCTACCAGGGTCACCTGCTGACGATCGCGTCGAACGCATACGAGATCGAGAAGGCGGTCCTGGAGGCCGACCTGGTGATCGGCGCGGTGCTGGTGGTCGGTGCGAAGGCGCCGAAGCTGGTCACCAACGACATGGTCCGCCGGATGAAGCCGGGCAGCGTGCTCGTCGACATCGCCATCGACCAGGGCGGCTGCTTCGAGGACTCGCGCCCGACCACGCACGCCGACCCGGTGTACAAGGTCCACGACTCGCTGTTCTACTGCGTGGCCAACATGCCCGGTGCGGTGCCGAACACGTCGACGTACGCACTCACCAACGTCACCCTGCCGTACGCGATCGAGCTGGCGAACCTGGGCTGGCGGGAAGCGCTCAAGCAGGACCACAGCCTGGCGCTCGGCCTGAACACGTTCGACGGGCACGTCACGTACGGCCCGGTCGCCGAGGCGCACGACCTGTCGCAGCTGAAGCTCGACGAGGTGCTGGTCTGAACGACATCGCGCGGGCGGTCAGCGCCTACCTCGACCACCTCACGGTCGAGCGGGGCCTGGCCGCCAACACGCTGGCGTCGTACCGGCGGGACCTGCGCCGGTACGGCGGCTTCCTCGCTGGCTCGGGGATCGACGACCTCGGCCGGATCACCGAGGCCGTGATCAGCGACTTCCTGATGCGGCTGCGCGAGGGCGACGCGGACCACCCGCCACTGACCGCGTCCAGCGCGGGGCGGACCGTGGTGGCGGTCCGTGGGTTCCACAAGTTCTGTGTGCGCGAGGGGCTGACCGCGGTCGATCCTGCCGCGGCCGTGAAGCCACCTGCGCCGCCGCAACGGCTGCCGAAGGCACTGTCTGTCGACGAGGTGACCAGGATCCTCTCAGCGGCCGCCGGCGCCGAAGCGGAACCTGCCGTCCTCGCTACGCGGGACGCTGCGTTGCTGGAGTTTTTGTACGGCACCGGTGCCCGTATCTCCGAGGCGGTCGGGCTGGACGTCGACGACATCGACCTGGACGCCGGTGCGGTGCTGCTGCGCGGCAAGGGCAGCAAAGAGCGTGTGGTGCCCGTCGGCACGTACGCCCGTGATGCGTTGTCGGCGTACCAGGTCCGTGGGCGTCCCGAGCTGGTCTCACGTGGTCGCGGTACGCCCGCGCTGTTCCTGAACGCCCGCGGCGGCCGTCTGTCCCGGCAGAGCGCCTGGACGGTGCTGCGTCGTGCTGCGCAGCGGGCCGGTATCGCGAAGGAGATCTCCCCGCACACGCTGCGGCACTCGTACGCGACACATCTGCTCGACGGCGGAGCCGACGTACGTGTCGTCCAGGAGTTGCTGGGGCATGCGTCCGTGACGACGACACAGGTCTACACGCTGGTGACGGTGGACAAGCTTCGCGAGGTCTACGCGACGTCACATCCCCGGGCCCTCTCCTCGTCGCCGTGAGGTGCGCGCAGTGTGGGACACCGATCGAGCCTTCCCGGACCGGGCGGCCGCGGCGTTACTGCGGGCGTGCGTGTCAGGGGCGGGCCTATCGGGCGCGGCGGGACGGCGTCCGGGCCGTCCGGTCGTCGGCCTCGGCGTTGGGGGTGCCGACTGATCGAGTCGGTGTCGTGCGGGCAGCTGTCGCCTTGGCTGACCGCGAAGGACTGGATGCGGTGTCGATGGGCGGTCTGGCCCGGCACGCCGGCGTGTCCGAAGCCTCGCTGTATCGGCATCTGTCCGGGTACAACGAACTCGTCACGAGGATGACTGACGCCGTACTGTCCGCTCCTCGGGCCGATCCGCCGAGCGGAGCCGGTTGGCGTGACCTACTCGAGCATGAGGCCCGGCAGGAGTGGGCCCTCTACCGGGAGCATCCCTGGGCGCTGCAGGCGCTCGCGACGACCCGGCCACCGCTCGGCGCCGGCGTGCTCGCCGCAGTCGACCGGTACTTCGGCGCGCTGCCGGACCTGGAGCCGCAAGCAGGACTGTCGATCTACCTGCTCGTCAGCGGTTACGTCCAGGGCATGGCGACCCTGATCGCCGCCGAGGACCACGCGAGTCGCACCACTGGGATCAGCAACCCCCAGTGGTGGACGACTCACCTGGGCAAGATCGCCGGGGCGGTCGATACCGATCGCTACCCGTGGCTGACCGCGCTCGCCGACGGTGCGACCTCGCAGGCCGCGCAGGTGGACACCTGGTTCAGCTTCGGGCTTTCCCGCGTCCTCGACGGCGTGGCGCAGTACTTGGTCACTTCGCGCTGACGGACAGCGCGTGCCGGAACACGTTGCGGGGATCCCACTTCGCCTTCACCTGGCGTAGGCGCTCCAGGTTGCTGCCGAAGTACAGCTCCAGGCGCGGCTGGTCGATGTCGGGATAGCTGATGTACGCACCGCCGGCAGGTACGCCGCCACTCTCGGCGTACACGTCGGCGTAGAACTCCCGGATCCAGGCCAGGTGGGCGTCGTCCGCGGCCGGGTCGTTCCAGGCGGTCAGGTAGAAGAGGAGCATCGTGGCGCCCCGGTGCGCGATCGCGGTCGCCTCCGGAGCGACCGCGTTGATCGCGCCGCCGTACAGGTTGAGGCTCACTGACCCGACCGGACCGGTGAAGTCCGGGCGGGTCAAGTGGTGATAGGCGGCCGCCAGCTGGTGGTCGGTCAGCGGGCCGCGGTGGTAGCCGGACTTCACCTTCAACCGCCACTGCTTCCCATCGTCGGTTGTCTCACCGAGCGTCGCCCTGAGCCACGGTTGGATCTTCTGGGTCACGGACGGCGTCACGCCGACGCCTTCCCGCAGCGCGCCGAGGTACGCCGTGAAGAGGGCCTGATCGCCGCCGGCGACATCACCGATCATCAGGTGTGCGCCCTGCGACCGGTGGGTGAGGACGAGTTCGCTGTACAGCTGTGCCTCCCGCGCTCCGGGCGCGCTGTGCCGTGCGGCCCAGTCGGCGGCGTTGGCGGCGAGCCGCCGGAAGCCGGTCTCGTCGAGACCTTCCCACGGCCACTCGACGGAGAAGCGGAGCATCTCCCGCGGCGGCTGCGGGAGGTCGCGGAACCAGTACCGAGTGACCACTCCGAAGCTGCCGCCCCCGCCGCCGGCGTGCGCCCACCACAGGTCGCGGTTCGGATCCCGTCGATCACTGGTCGCAACCACGGCATGAGCCCGGCCTGCTTGGTCGACCACGACGACCTCGACGGCGTACACGTGATCGGACACCAACCCGTGCAGTCGCGACAGGCGCCCGTACCCGCCACCCGCGGCGTGGCCGCCGATCCCGACGCCAGGGCATTCGCCGCCCGGGACGGTGACGCCCCAACCGAGATAGAGCCGGCGGTAGATCTCGCCGAGCGTGGCTCCGGCCTCGACGACGTACGCGTCCCGCACCCGGTCGTAGCGGATGCCGTTCAGCCCGGACAGGTCGATCACCAGCCGCACGGCCGGGTCGTCCACGAAGCCCTCGAAGCAGTGCCCGCCACTGCGTACGGCGAGCCGGCGCCCGGATCGCACCGCGTCCCGAACGGCCGCCACTACCTGCTCGGTCGAGCCGACGACCCGTACCTCGTCCGGCCGTCCGACGAACCGGTTGTTACCTCGACGGACCAGGTCGGCGTACCGCGGATCGTCAGGCCGCACCGATACCGGTCCGAACTCCGCGCCGGCCGCCGAGGCGGTGGCCGGCGCGGGGGACAGGGCAGCGGCAGCGGGCGTGATCGCCGCCGCCCGAAGAACATTCCGTCGACTGGTCATGCCCCAACCGTCGCGCTCCGGCACCGGAGTTCCGCGGGCTTTCGTCACACAGTCTCCCGTGACGAAACCGTCGTGCCGCCGGCTCGCGGAACGCCGACCCCGGTGCGCGGGGTCCGGGGACGGTGTGCGATCATCTGGTCACGGTTGGTGACTCAGGGAGGGTGATCGGCCGGGTTCGGAGCTTTGTCGACAAACCACCCCACCCCGGTGCGGAGTGGCTGGTTGAGAGTGCTTGAATGCACGCTTACAGTCGCTGGGATCGCCCGTATCGGTTGAAAGGTTTGGCGAGTCATGAACGAGTCGACATTCCCGGGCACCGAACACGTGACGGGCCACCTTCCGGGGCACCACCCGGAGCCGGTCCGGCCGATCAGCACGCCGCCCAGCGCGCACCCCAGCACCGATCCCGCCCCCCAGCCCAGCAGCCCGCCCCGGCCGGCCCCCACGCCGCCGCGAGCCCTGCCCGACAACTATGCGGAGATGCCGAAGCCGACGGCCAAGCTGACCGCGGAGGACCTTGCACCCGTGAACGACCCGAACGGCCCGCGTCACAAGATCGGGCCGACCGGCCGGCCGCTGCCGGACCTGCCGGAGCCGCAGCCCCCGACCAAGACCGGCCCGGCGCAGGTGATCGCGATGTGCAACCAGAAGGGCGGCGTCGGCAAGACCACCACGACGATCAACCTCGGCGCGGCGATCGCCGAGACCGGTCGCAAGGTGCTGCTGATCGACTTCGACCCGCAGGGGTCCGCGTCGATCGGCCTCGGCGTCCAGCCGCACGACCTGGAGCTGTCGGTCTACAACCTGCTGATGCAGCGCGACATCACCGCCGACGAGGTGATCCAGCCGACCCGCGTGGAGAACCTCGACCTGCTGCCGGCCAACATCGACCTGTCCGCGGCCGAGGTGCAGCTGGTCCAGGAGGTCGCGCGGGAGTACACGCTGCAGCGCGTGCTCGACCCGATCATCCCGAACTACGACGTGATCCTGATCGACTGCGCCCCGTCGCTCGGTCTGCTCACGGTGAACGCGCTGACCGCGTCGAACGGCATCGTCGTACCGCTGGAGTGCGAGTTCTTCGCGCTCCGCGGCCTCGCCATGCTGACCGACACGATCGGCAAGGTGCAGGACCGGCTCAACCCCAAGCTGGAGATCGTCGGGATCCTCGGCACCATGTTCGACGGGCGGACGACGCACGCCCGGGAGGTCCTCGACCGCGTGGTCCAGGCCTTCGACGAACGCGTCTTCCACACCGTCATCCGGCGTACCGTCAAGTTCCCCGAGACCACGGTCGTCGGCGAGCCCATCACGACGTACGCCCCGTCCTCGAGCGCGGCCACTCAGTACCGCGATCTCGCCAAGGAGGTGCTGGCGCGTTGTCCCGCCGGGTGAGCCTGCCAGGTGCCAGTGAACTCTTCGGGGGTGCGGCACCGAAGCAGACCAGACCCGAGAAGCGCACCACCACTGACGGACCGTCCACCGTGCGGTCCCGTACGACGGTCGTCGACGACCGGAAGTCGAGTGGTCGGATCCGTCACGACACGAAGATCACCGTGTACGTGACGGAGGAGGAGCTGCTCGGCCTGGAACAGACCAGACTTGCGCTGCGCGCGGAACACGGCCTGACCGCCGACCGGGGCCGGATCGTCCGGGAGGCGATCGACGTCCTGCTCGCCGACTTCGTCGACCACGGACCGGACTCGGTGCTGGTACGGCGGCTCAAGGCGTCGGAGTGACCGTGTCCTCCGCGGACTCGTTGCCCTTGGATGTCGGTACGGACAGCGCGCCTGCTGTTGCCGAGGGCAAGGGTTTCAGCGTCCACCTGGAGAACTTCGAGGGGCCGTTCGACCTGCTGCTGCAGCTGATCTCGAAGCACAAGCTGGACATCACCGAGATCGCGCTGTCGGTGATCACCGACGACTTCATCGCCCACATCAAGGCGCTGGGGCCCGAGTGGGACCTCGACCAGACGTCGGAGTTCCTGCTGATCGCGGCGACCCTGCTCGACCTGAAGGCGGCGCGGCTGCTGCCGAAGGGCGAGGTCGAGGACGACGAGGACCTGGCGCTGCTGGAGGCGCGGGACCTGCTGTTCGCGCGGCTGCTGCAGTACCGGGCGTTCAAGCAGATCGCGGCGCTGGTGCAGGAGCGGATGGCGGTCGAGTCTCGCCGGTTCCCACGCGCCGTGGGGGTGGAGCCGCGGTTCGCGGAGCTGCTGCCCGAGGTCCTGCTCGGGCTCGATCCGGCCGGGCTGGCCGCGCTGGCCGCGAAGGCGATGGCGCCCAAGGACGACGTATCTCCCGGGGTTTCGCTCGCCCACCTGCACGCGCCGGCCGTCACCGTGCGGGAGCAGGCGGAAGTGATCGTCGACCGGCTCCGGCGGCAACGCAGCGCGACGTTCCGTTCGCTGGTGGCCGATTCGCCGGACACCGTCACCACCGTGTGCCGGTTCCTGGCGCTGCTCGAACTGTTCCGCGAGGCGGCGGTGTCGTTCGACCAGGTCACCCCGCTCGGCGAACTCACCATCCGCTGGACCGGCACCGACGAGGGCGACATCGCCGTCAGCGACGAGTTCGACGAGGAACAACAACCCGCTGACGAATCCGGCGAAGCCCCCCACGTCGAGGACGACCCCGACTTCCTCGAACCCGGCGAGAACCACACCGACCCAGAACCCCCCGCCCCAGACACCCCCGAGACGGCAGACCAGTGACCAACTCCCAACCCCCCACCCCCGACCCGACCGACTCCCGGGATGGTGCTGAGGGTTCCGACGAGGCTGACCCCACCCGGAACGCCGACAGGTCCGCTTCCGCCGGCCTGCCCGACGGACCGGACGGCCCCGAGGCGACCGACGCCTCCGAGGCTGCTGACGGGACTGGCACGACCGACGACACCGCCACCGACGGGACCGACGCCACCGACGGTGGCTCGGCCGCGGCGGTCGGCTCCACGGGGGCTGGGGACACCGACGAGGCCGAGTCGGTGGACGGGGCGGAGGCGGCCGACGGCGGGGATGCGGACGATTACTTGCCGCCGGGGCAGACTTCGGTGCCGGTGGGGGATGAAGTAGTTGTTGACGACGACACGATGCGGCGGGCGCTCGAGGCGATTCTGATGGTGACGGACGAGCCGTTGCCGGTGCTGACGCTGGCGCGCGCGGTCGGGCGGCCGACGGGTGATGTGGCGGGGGCGCTGGCGGAGCTGGCGGCGGAGTACACCGAGCAGGGCCGCGGATTCGACCTGCGTGAGGTGGGCGGCGGCTGGCGGTACTACACCCGCGTCGAGGCCGCGCCGTACGTCGAACGCTTCGTCCTCGACGGCCAGCAGGCGCGCCTCACCCAGGCCGCGCTGGAAACCCTCTCCGTCGTCGCGTACAAGCAGCCCGTCAGCCGCGCCCGCGTCTCCGCCATCCGCGGCGTGAACGTGGACGGCGTGATGCGTACCCTCGTCGCCCGCGGCCTCGTCGAGGAGGCCGGCTCGGACACCGAGTCCCAGGCGACCCTGTACCGCACCACGTCATACTTCCTGGAACGCATGGGCATGCAGTCCCTCGACGACCTCCCCGAACTCGCCCCGTACCTCCCCGACATGGACGACATCGAGGACGAGCTCGCCGCCCAATCCCTCCCGCCCGCAGAACCCACCCCCGAGACCACAACCACCGACGGTGCGGACGCCGAGGGTGCGGGTGCCGAGGGTGTCGACGCCGAGGCTCCGGATGGGGAAGGTGCGGATGCGGAGGCCCCGGGCGCCGAGCTCCCGGATGCCGAGGGTGCCGACGTCGAGGCCCCGGGCGGCGACGTTGCAGGCGCGGACAGCGCGGATGCCGAGGCCCTGGATGTCGAGGGTGCGGATGCCGAGGGCGCGGACGCCGACGGTGCGGACGCCGACGGTGCCGACGCCGAGGCTCCGGATGGCGAAGGTGCGGAGGCCCCGGGCGCCGAGCTCCCGGATGCCGAGGGTGCCGACGTCGAGGCCCCGGGCGGCGACGTTGCAGGCGCGGACAGCGCGGATGCCGAGGCCCTGGATGTCGAGGGTGCGGACGCCGACGGTGTGGACGCTGATGGTGCGGAGGGCGTGCGCGCGGACGACGAGCTGGACGCGGAGGCGTCGGCTGGTGTTGCTGCGGGCGTGGCTGATGCCGGGGCGGCGGGCGGTGTGTACGCCGCCGGTGGCGGCGAGTTGGACGCGGAGGACCGCGGGGATGACGGCGACGCCGTAGATGCGCCGGCCCAGGCGGAGTCCGCCGAAAGCGCCGAGGCATCCGGCGACGCAGCTGATGAGGCCGAGGTGAGCGGCTTGGCCGTGGAGCCGTGCGTCGAGGACGTGGACGGCGTCGTGTCGGACGGTACGACGGTCGCGCCGGCAGGCGAACCTGCGGACGAGGCAGACGCGGCGGACGCGGACGAGGCGGACGGTGCGGCTGATGAGGCTGAGGTGAGTGGCTGGGCCGTGGAGCCGGGTGCCGAGGACGTGGACGGCGTGGTGTCGGGCGGTACGACGGTTGAGCTGGCCGGTGAACCCGCGGGCGAGGCGGACGTCGAGGCGGCGGACGCGGAGGTGTCCGACGGTGCGGCTGCTGGGGCTGGGGTGAGCGGCTGGGCCGCAGGGCTTGGTGCCGAGGACGTGGACGACGTGGTGTCGGATGGTACGACGGTCGCGCCGGCGGGCGAGCGTGCCGATGAGGTGGACGCCCAGGAGACGGACGTCGAGGACCTGGACGATGTGGTGTCGGGCGGTACGACGGCTGGGGCGGGCGAGGGTGCCGGCGAGGCGGGCGCCAAAGGCTTGGATGTTGGTGGGCGTGTGAAAGGTGGGGTTCGGGATGGGGGATGAGGGTGGGGTTCGGCTGCAGAAGGTGTTGGCTCGGGCGGGGGTGGCTTCGCGGCGTACTGCGGAGATCTTGATCGAGGAGGGGCGGGTCGAGGTCGACGGGCGGGTGGTGACGGAGTTCGGGGTGCGGGTGGATCCGGAGACCGCTGTCATCCGGGTGGACGGGGCGCGGATCCCGCCGGTGAGTGCGAACGTTTACCTGGTGCTCAACAAGCCCCGCGGTGTCGTGACCACGATGTCGGACCCGCAGGGGCGGCCGTGTATCGCGGACTTCGTGCACGACCGGCCGGAGCGGCTGTTCCACATCGGGCGGCTCGACACCGACACCGAAGGGCTGTTGCTGCTCACGAATCACGGTGAGTTCGCGCACCGGCTCGCGCACCCGTCGTACGAGGTCTCGAAGACGTATGTCGCCGAGGTCGAGGGCAACGTCAAACCCGGGGTCCTGCGCAGGCTTCTGGACGGTGTCGAGCTCGAGGACGGACCGGCCCGCGCGGACACGGTGAAGATCGTCTCGACGGTGCCCGGCCGGACCCTCGTGGAGATGTCGCTCCACGAGGGCCGCAACCGGATCGTGCGGCGGATGTTCGACGCGGTCGGTCATCCGGTGAAGCGGCTGACCCGGACCGCGATCGGCCCGGTCCGCCGCGGCAACCTGCACACCGGCGAGCTCCGCGAGCTGGACTCGAAGGAACTCGGCCAGCTCCTCGACCTCGTCGACCTGTGATCGGTCGCCGAACAGTCACTCGCCGGACAGTCACTCGCCGGACAGCTGCTCGCTCTCCTCGTCGTCCTCGAAACGCCGCGCCTGCGCCGCCTCGTTGAACGTCCGCGGCACCTTCCCGAGCGCCCTGATCACCGTCGACTCCCCGTTGGCGTGCCCGAACTCGTACAGGTAGGGCGCCCCGCTCTCCTTGTCCACACCCAGCACGATCGTCTTGAGACCGCAGGCGTCCGCGACCAGCGACTCGAATCCCTGCCAGGTCGAACGCCGGACCACCTTCACCACCGGCTGACCCGAGACGGGGATCCGGATGGTGTAGAGCGCCCCGTTCCGCGTGTTGGCGAGGAACGTGTCGTACGTCGCCGTCTGGCTGATCAGCGCCATCGTCTTGACCGCGCTGAAGCCGGTGTACGTCGTCTTCCGGCTGAATGCCGTCCCGTCGACGTTCCAGCGCACGATGGTGTCGCCGAGGACGGCGTACGCGTTGTGCCGGACCAGCGTGGCGCCGCGGTTGAACCGTGAGCTCTCCAGGTAGCGGACGTCACCCCAGCCGCCGCCGATCAGGGTCCGCTGCACCGAGGCGGGATCGACGTCGCCGTAGAAGTCGTTCACCTTGTACGTCAGCAGGTACAGGCTGGTGCCCAGTACGACGTACTGCCGGCGGGACTCGCCGCGCTGCTCTGCGTTCATCTCTGTGCCGAGTCCACTGGTCAGACGGACCTGGTCGTCCGGTAGCAGGTCCTTGCCGCCCCAGCTGCTGGGGCTGGCACCAGGCGGCACCACTCCGTACAGACCGCGCAGGATCAGGTCGCCGCCGCTCGTCGTCGAGGCGAGCGACATCTGGCAGAACGGCACCTCACGAGCGGCCGCTGAGGCAGGTGCTGCCTGGACCAGTGCACCGGCCGCCATGGCGAGGCCGAGAACTCCTGCTGCGCGTTTCACCATGTTCACTCTCCGTAGAGTAGGACGCCGGCTTCTGGCGCGCTGGGATAGGAGCGGAAGTACGCCTTGTCCTCCGGCGCGGCGAGTTGGTCGCCCACTCTGCCCAGGCCGTTGATGACGGTGGCGGCCCCGTTGGCGTGGCTGACGGCGTACAGGTAGCCGCGCCGGGTGTCCTTGTCGATGCCCAGCAGCAGCGTGCTCTGGTTGCCGCACTTCTCGGCGATCAGCGTCTCGAACGTCTGCCAGGTCGACGTCCGCACCTTCTTCACCACCGGTGCGCCGCTGAACGGGATCCTGATCGTGTACAGCGCGCCGGCGCGCGTGTTGGCCAGGAACGTGTCGTACGTCGCCGTCTGGCTGATCAGCGTCATCGTCTTGACCGCGGAGTACCCGCCATACGTCGTCTTGGCGCGCCAGGCGGACCCCTCCACGGACCAGCGCGTGATGACGCCTCCCTCCAACGCATAGGCGTGGGACGTCGACTTCTCCACGTAGCTCTGGTGGATCCAGCCGCCGCCGACCCTCGTCGTCTGGTACGACTCCGGGTCCAGCTCACCCGTGGTCACGTCGGTGACGTACCGGTACCGGTAGAGCTCGGTGCCCATCACCACGTACCCGCTCCGCGCCATGCCCGACGGCGGATCCGGCTCCCAGCCTGACGTGGTCGCGAGACGCACCCGGTCCACCGGGAACAACGCCTTCGGCCCGACGCTCGGCGGCGCCGCCGTGACCGGTGCGGTCGCGGTGATCCGCTGAAACTTGAGGTCACCCTGCACGGTCGCCGTGCCGAGCGTCATCGAGCAGGCCGCGCTTGCCTGCTCAGCAGCCGCCTGTGCCGGTCCCGGCACCAGCGCCGCCGCCGTCATCGCCGCGCCCAGCGCACCCGCGGCGATCCGAGTTCTCGTCATCCAGCCCCCTTCGAGGAGTCGTGTCACTCACTCGATGCCGAGGATGCCGGAAAGGTTAGGGATCGGTCGAAGAACTCGCGGACGAGCCGTCGTACGGCGGGAACAGCGCAGCGGGACGCACCGACCAGCTTGGCCTGCGCGGCGGCCGTCATCAGTCCGGCCGATTGCAGCTGCGGGGCGAAAGCGGCGTAGTCCGTCCAGATCCAGTGGTTCGCGTCGGACAGCTGCACCCGGCGTACCGGACCGCCATGGGAGAGGACAGCTGACCACGTGCGGTCGAAACGCTCGTCCCGGAAGCCGTCGGTCCCGGCCAGCAGCAACGGCTTCCGGGTGCCGTGTGCTGCGATCGGGTAGAGCTCGCCGTCCAGCGTGTCCAGGTAGCCCTCCAAGTTGGCAGCGGCTCGGACCTGTGGCTGCTCCAGCGACACAGCGGCGGTCGCACCGCCGGCGGAGTGGCCATAGACGCCGACGCGGTGCAGGTCGATCGACGGGTGCAGCTCCGTCAGGCGTTCGAGCACGAACCGCAGGTCCGCGAACCGCGTGTCCATCATGAGACGCGACTGCACCGGGTCGGTCTGCACGTCCGGACTGATCTCGATGACCCGCAGCCGCCCGTCCGGGAACACCACTTCACTCGCCTCGCCAGGGTGGTCGAGGATCAGGACGACGTACCCGTGGCCGGCCAGGTCCTCGGCGAGAGAGGTGCCGATGGTGCGCGGGTCCGCACCGCCCGGGCTGTAGACCAGCGTGGGGCGCCGGCCGGGCAGAGCGGGCGCGTCGACGTACGAATGGGTCAATGTGGCGCCCCAACTCACGCCGCTTGTCGGCAGCTCCGGATGCAGAACACCGGCGTCCAGCGTCTTGAAGACCTCTGCGGCGGCCGGGGCGAGTTGTGGTGCGCGTTGGTACCCCTGCACGGCGCGTGCCGGATAGAAGACCGTCAGCGCGAGCTCCCGGGTCGGCGCGCCGTTCCACGGGTCGGAGCGGTGCGGGTCGGTCAGTGCGCGCGTCGTCGTACCGACAGGCCAGGGGCCGGTAGGAGCCGGCAGACGCATTGTCAGGTCGGTCGCGGCGTTCGCCGTCTGCAGCGGAACGAGCGCGGAGGCGGCGGAGGCCGCGGAAGCGGTGAGGAAGGTTCGTCGTCTCATGTCGACGACGCTGTCAGAGGCACCGGCCGCCGGTCAGCTGATGAGGAGGGATCTCCACCCGGAGTTACAGCTCCGGGTGGAGATCCGTCGAGGTCATGCGCCGGCGAGGATCGTGCCTGTGGTGTAGAAGCGGAAGTACGAGTCCGTGGCCGGGAAGGTGGTCGGCACCTTGCCCAGGCCCTTGATGACGGTGGCCGTGCCGTTGGCGTGGCCGACGGCGTACAGGTAGCCGGCGCCGGTCTCCTTGTCGATGCCGAGCAGCAGCGTCCCGTAGTTGCCGCACTTCTCGGCGATCAACGTCTCGAAGCCCTGCCAGGTCGAGGTGCGGATCTTGGTCACGACCGGCTTGCCGGAGCCCGTGGGCACCTGCACGGTGTAGAGCGCGCCGCCGTTCGTGGTGGCCAGGAAGGTGTCGTATGTCCGCCCCTGCCCGATCAGCACCATCGTCTTGACCGACTTGAAGCCGCCGAAGGTCGTGTAGTACTTCCAGCCGCCCGGTGTCACCGTCCAGCGGGCGATGAGGCCGTCGGTGAACTGCTGGATCAGCGAGTAGACGTTCGAGCGGCCGGGGTACTGACTGGCTTCGACGTACTTGTGCAGTTCGTCCCAGCCGCCGCCGATCAGGGTGTTGTGGAGGGTGCCCGGCACGATCGAGACCCCCGTGCCGTCCGTGATGTAGCTGGTGCCGTACATCCGCGGACCGAGCGCCACCAGGCCGGTGCGCTCCTCACCGGCCGGTACGACGAGTTCGGTGCGTACGGCGGTCGGCAGGTGGGCCTGGCCGTCCGGATAGAGGTTCATGGGGCCGAGTTGGCGGACACCGGCGGAGGGTGCCGCGGTAATGGTCTGGGAGGTGTGGTCACCACCGGGGGTGACCGAGCCGAGCCGTAGCGAGCACGCCCCGGCTGTGCCGGCCGGTGCCGCAGTGGCAGGAGTGGCCGCGAACCCTGCTGCGAGCAGGACTCCGGCGGCGAGCATTCGCCCGTATTTGATCATCTGAAACCTTTCGTCAGTGGTCACGATGCGGGCGGACGCCTCATTGTTGCGGGCATCAAAGGGATAACGCCGGACCACGGCGCGCCTGAGACACCCCCCGGTTGTCGGAGGTGCGCCGTAGTGTGGGTGATGTGAACCGGCGAATCTTCGGTCTGGAGAACGAGTACGGCGTCACCTGTACGTTCCGCGGGCAGCGGCGACTGACCCCGGACGAGGTGGCGCGGTATCTGTTTCGGCGGGTCGTGTCCTGGGGGCGGAGCAGCAACGTCTTCCTCCGCAACGGGGCCCGGCTCTACCTCGACGTGGGCTCGCACCCGGAGTACGCGACCGGTGAGTGCGACTCGGTCACCGACCTGATCGCGCACGACAAGGCCGGTGAGCGGATCCTCGAGGGACTGCTGGTGGACGCCCAGAAGCGGCTGCACGACGAGGGCATCTTCGGCGACGTCTACCTGTTCAAGAACAACACCGACTCGGCCGGCAACAGCTACGGCTGCCACGAGAACTACCTGGTCAGCAGGCACGGCGACTTCGCCAAGCTGGCCGACGTGCTGATCCCGTTCCTGGTCACCCGGCAGCTGATCTGCGGCGCGGGCAAGGTGCTGCAGACGCCGCGCGGCGCGGTCTACAGCGTCAGCCAGCGCGCCGAGCACATCTGGGAGGGTGTGTCGAGCGCGACCACCCGGTCCCGGCCGATCATCAACACCCGCGACGAGCCGCACGCCGACGCCGAGCGGTTCCGCCGGCTGCACGTGATCGTCGGCGACTCGAACATGTCCGAGACCACGATGCTGCTGAAGGTGGCCAGCACCGACCTGGTGCTGCGGATGATCGAGGCCGGCATCGTGATGCGCGACCTGACGCTGGACAACCCGATCCGGGCGATCCGCGAGATCAGCCACGACATGACCGGCCGCCGCGAGGTGCGGCTGGCGAACGGCCGTGAGGCGAGCGCCCTCGACATCCAGACGGAGTACCTGACGAAGGCGCGCGACTTCGTCGACCGGCGTGAGCTGGGGACGCCGGCCGTCGAGCGGGCGCTGTCGCTGTGGGAGCGGACGCTGAAGGCGATCGAGTCCGGCGACCTGTCCGGGATCGAGCGTGAGATCGACTGGGTGATCAAGTACCGGCTGATCGAGCGCTACCGCTCGCAGAACAACCTCGGCCTGGCCAGCCCGCGCGTCGCGCAGCTCGACCTGGCGTACCACGACATCCACCGCCCCCGCGGGCTGTACTACCTGCTCGAGCGCAAGGGCGCGGTCACCCGGGTCGTCGACGACCTGCGGGTCTTCGAGGCGAAGTCGGTGCCGCCGCAGACCACGCGGGCGCGGCTGCGCGGTGAGTTCATCAAGCGCGCCCAGGAGCGCCGCCGGGACTTCACGGTCGACTGGGTGCACCTGAAGCTCAACGACCAGGCTCAGCGCACGGTCCTCTGCAAGGACCCCTTCAAGTCGCACGACGAGAGGGTCGAGAAGCTCATCGCGAGCATGTAGCGGCTCGCTAAATGGAGTGCTCGGTCGCTGTGCCTTGCTTAGAAAGAGCGCATGGCGATCGAGATCCGGCCGGTCACAGCGGCTGAGACCAAGGAATACCTGCGCGTCCTGCCGTACGTGAACGGCTTCCCGCAGGAGGAGCCCGAGCCCTCGGCCTGGTACGCCGGTAGCGCGGCGTGGCCTCCGCAGGTTCCGCGGACCGAGCAGCTGGAGCAGGACGCAGCTGAGCTGCTGACGGACTGGTTCCGGCCGCAGGCAGCGTTCGTCGACGGCAAGATCGCGGGCGGTTCGGCCATCGTGTCAGTCGAGGTCACCGTGCCCGGTGGGCGGCAGGTAGCCCTTGGCGGCGTCACCTCGACGGCCGTGCTTCCGACGTACCGCAGGCGTGGACTGCTGCGGCAGATCATGGGCGCGATGCTCGACGACTGCCGGGAGCGCGGTGAGTTCCTGGCCGGGCTGAGTGCGAGCGAGGGGACGATCTACGGGCGGTACGGGTTCTCGCCGGCGACGTTCCAGCATCGCTGGGAGGTACGGCGTACCGACGTGGCGTTCCGGGACGACTTCACTGACACGGGGTCGCTCGATCTGGTTGACAGCGCCGAGGCGGGCGTGGTGTGGCCGGTGCTGCACGAACAGGTCCGGGCAGTGCGGGTGGGCGAGATCAGCCCGCTGCCAGGTAAATGGCAGAACCTGGCTGCCCTGCCGGCCGACGGATCCGGACCGGCGCATCACCTGGTGCACCGCGATACGACAGGTGCTGTCGACGGTGCCGCGATCTTCCGGCTGCCCTGGTCGCCGGATCCGGCGCTGGCCGGCGTACTGCAGGTGGAGGCATTCGAGGCCCTGACACCCGTCGCGTACCGGGCGCTCTGGGCGTTGCTGCTGGACTTCGACCTCACCAAGCGCGTGGTGGCCGCGCGGCGACCGGTCGACGAGCCCCTGCGGTGGATGCTGACCAATCCGCGCGCGCTGAAGCTGACCCGGACCCGCGACAACCTCTGGCTGCGCATCCTCGACGTACGGCGTGCTCTCGAGGCCCGCACCTACGCAGCGACCGACGTACTCGTACTGGAGGTCGACGGCCACGGACGCTGGCGACTGGACGCAGCACCCGACGGAGCTGCATGCACTGCGACAGACGCCGACGCAGACGTCAGTCTGACCGTGAACGAGTTGGGCTCGCTGTACCTCGGCGGGGTGCGTGCCAGCGAGCTGATGTACGCCGGTCGCGTTGTGGAGCGCACAGCCGGCTCGGTCTCGCGACTGGACGCACTGCTACGACAAGATCGCGCCCCGCACAACGCGGTCGGTTTCTGAGGCCTGTCACTGTGTCTGTCACTGTGTGTGGTGTGACGTAACGGTGACGCGGGCAGCCGGCCACGTGGTTGAGTGCGCAGGCTAGGGTGGTCCGCGTCGTTGACCGGAGGCAAGCGGCGCACTACGAGCGCCGGGATGGTTCGAGGTGCTGGTTTCGTGCGCAAGTTGTTGAGTCTCGTCGTGGTCGCGGCGCTGGGGGCGTCCCTGGCGGCCTGTGGTTCCGACAAGAAGGACGAGTTCGGGGCTGCCGGTATCAAGGTGACCGCGGACTTCGGGCAGAAGCCGACCATCACCCACCGCGACGGCGAACCGGACAAGACCCTGGTGACCGAGGTCCTCAAGGAGGGCGACGGTCCCGAGGTCAAGAAGGGTGAGCTGCTCACCGCGAACTACATCGGCCAGATCTGGCGCGACGGCAAGGTCTTCGACAACTCCTACGACCGTGGCGCCCCGTCGTCGTTCCCGATCGGCGTCGGCGGTGTCATCACCGGCTGGGACGAGGGCCTGGTCGGCAAGAAGATCGGCAGCCGGGTGCTGCTGTCGATCCCGTCCGACAAGGGCTACAAGTCGCAGGGCAACGAGCAGGCGGGGATCAAGGGCGACGACACGCTGATCTTCGTCGTCGACCTGGTCGGCGCGGCCGCCAACGACACCCCGCTGAACGCGGACCCGGTCACCTCGTCGACGGCGACCAAGATCAAGGTCTCCGGCGCGCTGAACGCCGAGCCGAAGGTGACGGTCCCGGCCGGCACCAAGCCGTCGGCGAAGCCGGGCAAGCCGGTCGTGTTCGCGCAGGGCAAGGGCAAGCCGATCGAGAAGGGCGACCAGTTGGTCGGCCGGTTCGTCATCTACGACTACGCCGGCAAGAAGCAGGCCAGCACCTGGGACGCCCAGCCGGCCACCGCGCAGAGCCCGGCCCAGCCCGCCGCTCCGACCGACCAGTTGCCGACCGTCGGCGGTGCCCAGGCCGGACCGCTCGACGGCTTCATCGGGATCCCGGTCGGCAGCCGCGTCCTGGTCGAGCTCCCGGCGTCCAAGGACCAGGCGGGCAAGGTCGTCAACGCGTTCGCGGTCATCGACGTCCTGAACGCCTTCCCGGCCCCGAAGCAGACCGGGCAGTAGCAGCGTCGTCACCGAAGGACCGGCCTCCCGCCACGGGAGGCCGGTCCTTCGGCGTTTCAGCGGGTCCGGCGGACCGGGCGGCCGCTGAACCAGCGGTTCGCGTCGGCCTGGAAGCTGAGCACGATCGCGCTGATCACGGCGGTGAGGTGAACGCACCGGATCGCGGCGAACGCGACGAAGGACGCGGACCACTCGATCGCACCGAAGTCGCCGTCCCGGAGGAACCAGCCGATCGGACCGACGACCAGCGAGGCGACCCCGACCGTGCCCAGCAGGCCGGTGAGCAACCAGCGGGACCAGCGGACGCCGGGGCGGAAGTAGCGGTCGATGACCACGAACAGACCGCCGTACACGAGCGCGCGGAAGGCGATCTGGACGAACAGGCCGAGGACCGGGGAGCCGTCGGCGATCGCGCCGAGGACACCGAGGACCGACTCGGCGACACCGGCGCCGACGGCCGTGAACCACAGGGCAGTCGCCCCGCGAACCGCCAGCGGCGGCTCCGGCCGGGCGACAGGTCGAAGCGCAGGAGCGCGGTGCTTGGTGCTGTTCATACCAACTACTGTCGCGGCGCGAGCCCCTCAGATCAGGAGTACTGCGACCCCACTCCAGGTGGTGGTACGTCCACCAGACCGGCTGCGTGGCGGCCCGCTGCCGCGGCAGCCTCGAAGTACGCGCGGTCCTGGTCCAGCGACCGGCCCATCGTCGACAGCTTCACCGGCGCGGCCTGGAGCGCGTCGTACAGGCCGTCGACTCCTACGCGCACCACCCGGTGCCGAGCCTTCAACGGCTCGGCCGCGTCCCGTACGGCGTCCCCGAAGTCGCCGGGGAGATCAGGTACGACGACATCGGCCGGCTGGAGTGCCACGCGGCCGTACGCCGTGAGGCTGTGGTGCGAGATACCACGGTGACGGGGACGCGGGTCTGCCTCGGAGATCCGCAGCGACGCGACAGCCCGGCCGCCCAGTGTGCCGATCGCGTTCACCGCCTCGCCCGACTGCACCCCGGAGAACCCCCAGCGCGTCCCGGTGCCCAAGTTGCCCGGGCCTTGCGTGATGACCACCAGCTCGGCAGCCAGGACCTGCACGGCCGTCAACAGCCCGGTGTGGACGGTCACCGCTTCACGGTCCCCGCCGTACGCCTGGCCGACCGTCACTGTCCCGCTGAGCCAGCCGGCGTCCCGCAGGGTCGCAACACTCCGCGAGAACGCCAGCGGCAGTGCGCCGCCGTCTGTCATCACGTAGACCACTCGCGTGGTCGGCCGTGCCTCGTACACACCCGCGAGCACGGCCGGGAGCGCCGAGTGCAGGTCAGCGACCACTACCGGCGTACCGGAGAGGTCGTCCGCGTCCCGCAGCACGTCGTGGTCGGGGGAGTCCTGCTCGTCCGCGCCCAGCACCATCGCCTGCAGCGGCGTGTACCGCGCCTTCACCAGATGCCCGCGCTCGGGAGGGTCCTCCGGCAGCCGGTCCGGTACGGCGACCACCAGGGCGTAGCCACCCGTGCCGAGGCCGCGGTCGAGCGCGCTCACGTTGAGCAGCACGCGGTCACCGGCCACCGGCGTACCGACCAGGTCCGGATAGGCCAGCGCGCGCACAGGCTGTTCGCCGACCATCACTGTCAGTTCCAGCGCACCCGCCCAGCTCCGCCCGGCCTGCGCCACCACACCGTCCCGCCACCGAATCACAGCCCGACACTAGCGGGTCGAACCGGTGTTCGAAGTTTCGGTGCGAAATGGCGGGTTTTGGCCGCCCGGAGGCCGTAAGGTGGTCGGGTGTCGGCGCGGAAGAGTGAGCGACTGCTCAACGTGGTCATCTGCCTCCTGGTCGCGCGCACCTATGTGACCAAGGAGCGGATCCGCGAGGCCGTCGAGGGGTACGCGGGGCAGACCGACGACGCCTTCGAGAAGATGTTCGAGCGCGACAAGGACGAGCTGCGCGATCTCGGCATCCCGATCGAGATGGGCACCATCGACAAGTTCTTCTCCGACGACGTCGGCTACCGGATCCGCCGGGACGTCTTCGAGCTGCCCGAGGTGCACCTGGAGCCGGACGAGGCCGCCGTCCTGGGCGTCGCGGCCAGGGTGTGGCAGCACGCCGGCCTGTCCGAGGCGACCACGTCGGCGGTGCTGAAGCTGAAGGCGGCCGGGATCCAGACCGACCAGTCCGCGCTCAGCGCGATCGAGCCGCACGTCGGCGCGTCGGAGCCGGCCTTCGACCCGCTGTGGACCGCTGTGGTGGCGCGGCAGGCGGTGCGGTTCCAGCACCTGCGCAGCGGCGCCTCGGAGCCGACCACGCGCACCCTCGAGCCGTGGGGCATCGTGTCCTGGCACGGCCGCTGGTACGTCGTGGGCCGCGACCGGGACCGCGAGGCGACCCGGATGTTCCGGCTGTCGCGGATCGGCGGGGACGTGAAGACGGTGGGGGAGCCGGGCGCGTTCACGGTGCCGGAGGGGACGGACCTGCGGTCGCTGGTGACCGAGCTGGCCCCGCCGCGGCCGACCTCGGAAGCGAAGGTGCGGGCGCGGACCGGTTCGTGTGTCAGCCTGCGCCGCCGCGCGAACGCCATCGAGTCGTACGAGGAGGGCTGGGACCTGCTGCACGTCCCGTACGCCGACTCGTCGGTCCTGGCCGAGGAGATCGCGTCGTACGGACCTGACGCCGTGGTGGAAGGACCGGGCGACGTGCTGGACGGCGTGCTCTGGCGGCTGCGGACGGTGGCGGGCGCGTGAGCGAGCGGAGCGAGCTCACCATCAGGTGCAGCGTAACTTGTGCCTCATTCGCGCCCGGAGCGAAGCGAGGACGCGAATGAGTAATGCACGTGACCAGGTGCAACGGCTGCTGGCGTTGGTGCCCTACCTGCGGGAGAACGACGGCGCCCGCGTCGACGACGTCGCCAAGGAGTTCGGCGTCCGCCCGAAGCAGATCATCGCGGACCTGAAGGTGCTGTGGTTCTGCGGGCTGCCGGGCGCGCAGATGGGCGACCTGATCGAGATCGACATCGAGGCCGCCGAGGGCGACGGCGTCATCCACATCAACAACGCGGACTACCTGGCGCGTCCGCTGCGGCTGGCCGCGGCGGAGGCGCTCGCGCTGCTGACCGCGTTGCGGACGCTGCGCGAGGTGACCGCCGGCGCCGACCGGGACGCCGTCGACCGCGCGATCGCCAAGCTCGAGCGGGCGGCCGGCGAGGCCGCGGCGGCGAACGAGGGCGCGGCCGCGCATGTTCACGTCGAGCCGGCCGCCCCGGAGATCGCCGAGATCGTGAACCGCGGCCTGGCCACGAAACGGCGGCTGCACCTGACGTACGACGTACCGTCGCGCGACGAGACGACCGAGCGCGACGTGGACCCGATGCGGCTGGTCGTGTCCGAGGGGCGCACGTACCTGGAAGCCTGGTGCCGGCTGGCCGAGGACGTGCGGCTGTTCCGCCTGGACCGGATCGCCGCCGTCAAGCTCCTCGACGTGCCGAGCGAGCCGCCGCCCGAGGCGACACCGCGGGACCTGTCCAACGGCATGTTCCAGCCGTCCGAGCGCGACCTGCTGGCCACGGTGAAGCTCGCCCCGCCGGCCCGCTGGGTCGCCGAGTACTACCCCAACGAGTCCGTCGAAGAGGGCCCGGAGAACTCCCTCATCGTCAAGCTCCGCGTCGCCGACACCGCCTGGCTGCAGCGCCTGGTCCTCCGCCTCGGCGGAGCCGCCACGGTCCTGGACCCCGAGGACCTCACGACCCAGATCGCCGCCACGGCCCGCGACGCACTCTCGGCGTACGACGTCTGAACGCCCTGCCTCAACTGGAGTGGATATCCGCTCCAGTTGGGGGTTCTCCGCTGGTATGGGAGCGAAGAACCCTCCATACGAGCGGATATCCACTGATATGCGGGCGGGCTGGGCCGGCGGGGCTGAGGTGGGGCTCAGGCGGTGGGAGCGGGCGGGCTGGGCCGGCGGGGCTGAGGTGGGGCTCAGGCGGTGGGAGCGGGCGGGCTGGGCCGGCGGGGCTGAGGTGGGGCTCAGGCGGTGGGAGCGGGCGGGCCGTCGCGGGTGTGGGGCGCGGCTGGTTAGCCCTGGCTGAGGTGCTTCTCGAGCGGGGAGCGGAAGCGTGGCGTGACCCGCACACCGGCCAGCCACTTGGTCCACCGAGCCGCCTCGGCCTCCACCATTGCCGTCGTGTCCGCACCGACGTCTTCCAGGAGCTGGTAGCGGACCTCGCCGGACTCGGGCTGCCCCCAGGCGCCGATGATCCGGCCGTCCAACCAGATGCTCGGGCCGATGTTGCCGGTGGTGTCGAACAGCTTTGCCTTGTGCGGACCCAGGAACCAGTCGCGCTCCTTCCAGCCCATCGGCGTCGGGTCCAGACCGGGCAGGAACGCCACCCACGGCTCGACCGGGACCTCCGGCGCCTCGTCACCGGGAAGCACAAACCCGACCTGGCCGTCCAGGTCCACCTCGACCGCCTCGACGGCGGCCAGCGCCTTCCGCGTCTGACCGAGCGTCCACCCGGCCCACCACTGCAGATCAGCCGTCGTGCCAGGGCCGAACGACGCCAGCCAGGCCCGGGCGAGCGTCACGCGCGCCTCCTCCGCGGCCTGCTTGTCGCCGAGCCCGGCCGGCAGCCAGTCCGCGGCCGGCGACCACTGGTGCTGTCCGCTCAGCCAGGTCCCCAGCGGACGTCCCCGCACGATCCGCCCGTCGGCCGCCAGCTGGAACAGCACACGGCTCGTCACGTACGGCTGCGCGCCGTACGACTTCCCGGGGGCCATGCTGAGCCGGGTCCGCAACCGCGGCTCGTCGGCGGACAGCTCCTGCGCCGTGGCCGAACCACGCAGCGCCAGCGCGGTCGCGGTCGCCTCTTCGACCGCAGCCAGCCACTCGCCGCAGGCGTCGGCGTCCTCCGCGACCTCCGCCTCGAGCAGATGCTTGACCAGCAACTTGCGCTGCTTCACGGCGATGTCGTTGGTGCACGCCGCCTGGACGATGGGCGCGAACGGCGTCGGTACGACGAACACGGTCCGCCGCATGCCCAGCATCCGGATCAGCGACCGATCGTCGTACAGGGCACGCTCCGTGTCCGCGACGTCACTGCCCGGCACCCGAGCGGCCACGCTCAGGTGCACCGTGGCCGGATCGGACGCGTGCAACGCCACCATCGACGCGGCCGCCTCGACCGGATCGGCTGCCTGGCAGCCCGCTCCGAGCCGGTGCCGCCGACCGAGCCGCGTCCGCCGCTCCTCGACCCCGATCCGCTCCATCCGCGGCCCCCTTGCTCGCCTCGATCACACCGCACTGCCACTGCGGGACACTCGGTTTTACCATCACGTTCCGACACCGTTGTCCCCGGAGACGCACCGCGGGGCGTGGGTCCCGGCCAGGAAGCGGTTAGGCTCCTGGGTATGTACTGGTTCCTGTTGTTCCTCGCGGTGGTGGCGGTGTGGCTCCTCGTCCTCGCCCTGCTCGCGTGGAGGTTGTGGGGCCAGGGCAAGGCACTGACGCGTGAGTTGGTCGCCGCCCAGTCCAAGCTGGAGGCAGCCCAGTCCGCGGCCGGGTCTGGACAGACCCGTGAGGACGCCGGCGCTCCGGCGTAGTATTCGGCCACGAACTCAGGCTCGAGTCCCGAGTTGATGTTGGAAAGGGAGATCGACATGGCAGCACCGCTCATCGGTATGCCCCAAGGCGCAGAATGGCTGGTCATTCTCGCGATCGTCGTGCTGCTGTTCGGTTCGGCCAAGCTGCCGGCGCTGGTGAAGCAGCTCGGCAAGTCGAAGAAGATCTGGGAAGAAGAGGTCGGCCCCAAGAAGAAGGACCCGGAGCTGACCGAGGAAGCCTCCCAGCCGCCGGCGCAGCAGACCGTGCAGCAGACCCAGGCGCAGCCGGCCCAGCCGAACCAGGTGAACGGCCAGGGGCCGGGCGACGGCCTGCCGCCGCACACGGCCAACTGAGCAGAACGCCCCACCTGTGTCGATGGTGAAGTTCGGGCGGCGGAAGGAAAAGAAAGAACGCCACCCGAAGGACCCAGAGGGTCGGATGACCCTGCGCGAGCACATTGTCGAGCTCCGTAACCGGCTGCTCATCAGTGTGCTCGCGATCGTGGTCGGGACCGTCGTCGGCTGGATCTTCTACAACCACGCCTTCGAGTTCCTGACCAAGCCGTTCGTGACAAGCGTGGCCGAGATGGCCAAGGACGCCGGACAGACCAAGACGCCGCAGCTGACGTTCCCGGGTGTCGGCAACGCGCTGACGTTCCGGATCAAGATCTCGGCGCTGTTCGGCCTGATCCTGGCCGCGCCCGTCTGGCTGTACCAGCTGTGGGCCTTCGTCGCCCCCGGCCTGCACCGCAGCGAGCGCAAGTGGGCCTACATCTTCTCGGCGATCGCGACCCCGCTGTTCGCCACCGGGATCGCGGTCTCGTACTGGACGCTGCCGAAGGGCATCGAGATCCTGCTCGGCTTCACGCCGCTGGACATCCAGAACCTGGTCGAGCTGCCCGACTACCTGGACTTCGTGCTCCGCACGATGCTCGTCTTCGGCGTCGCGTTCCTGATCCCGCTGGTGGTCGTGCTGCTGAACATGGTCGGCGTGGTGCCGGCCGCCGCGCTCGGGAAGTTCCGGCCGTACATCATCCTGGTGATCTTCGTGTTCGCCGCCGTCGCGACGCCGTCCGGCGACCCGTTCACGATGTGCCTGCTGGCGATCCCGATGTGCCTGCTGTTCTTCGTCGCCGAGATCATCTCGCGCTTCAACGACAAACGCCGCGCCCGCCGCTCCGAAGAGCTGCTGGCGGACTGATGAGTCGGCGGATCGCGCTGGTGGTCAACCCCACCAGCGGACGGGGACGTGGTGCGCGCATCGCGCCGGCGGTGCGCGAGCGGATCGCCGCCGCCGGGCTGACCGTCGACGTCCACACCACGACGTGTGCCGAGGACGTCGGCCGGATCGCCGCCGAGGTGGTCGCCTCGGGCGCGGACGCGGTCGCGCTGATCGGCGGCGACGGCACCATCCACCTCGGCGCCCAGGTGCTGGCCAACTCCGGGATGCCGTTCGGCGTCATCCCGGCCGGCACCGGCAACGACTTCGCCCGCGGGATCGGCGTACCGCTGGGGGATCCGGCCGCCGCAGCCGACCTGGTCGTTGCGGGCAAGACCCGGACGATCGACCTCGCGGTGGCCAAGGACAGGTTCATCACCACCGTCGTGGCCGGCGGCTTCGACTCGCTCGTCAACAAGCGCGCCAACGCGATGAGTTGGCCCAAGGGCAGTTCCCGCTACACCGTCGCGACGCTCGCCGAGCTCCGCACGTTCAAGCCCCTCGAGTACGTCGTGACGGTCGACGACGAGGTGATCGAGACCGAGGCCATGCTGGTCGCGGTCGGCACCGGGCCGACGTACGGTGGCGGCCTGCAGATCTGTGCCGGCGCCGAGATCGACGACGGGCTGCTGGACGTGACGATCATCGAGCCGGTGTCCCGGATGACGCTGCTGCAGCTGTTCCCGAAGCTGTCCAAGGGCACCCACGTCGGCCACCCGGCGGTGCGCGCCGTCCGCGGCCGCGCGGTCCGGCTCGAGTCGCCGGGCATCACGGCGTACGCCGACGGCGAGGTCCTCGGCCCGCTGCCGGTCGACATCGGGGTCGCCCCGGGCGCGCTCACCGTGTTCGCCTGAGTGTTCGCCTGAGTGTCCGCCTGAGTGTCCGCCTGAGCGTTCGCCTGAGACACAACTGACATGAACTGAGCTGTTCTCACGACCGGCGTTCATCTGATAGGAAAGCTTCCTAACAGTTCATCCTCGGACGCCCCTCGGAGGACCACATGGAGTACCGCCCCTCGCGCCGGACCACGCTGCTGCTCGGCCTGTCGCTCGCCGCCGTGCCGGCCACCGGGCTCGCCGTCTCCCGCTACGCGCCGCACGCCGACGCCGCGGTGCAGGCGACCGGCCTCGACGACCCGGCGAAGAAGGAGATCGCGATGCAGATCGTCTGCAGCGCGGAGAACTCGTCGCTGGACTGGAAGGCGCAGTACAAGTACATCGAGGACATCGACGACGGCCGCGGGTACACCGCGGGCATCATCGGGTTCTGCTCGGGCACCCACGACATGCTCGAGCTGGTCGAGCTGTACGCCGATCGCAAGCCGAACAACATCCTGCAGAAGTACCTGCCGGCGCTGCGCCGCGTGGACGGCAGCGACTCGCACGCCGGGCTCGACCCGAACTACACCAGGGACTGGAAGACCGCGGCCAAGGACTCGGTGTTCCAGCAGTGCCAGAACGACGAGCGCGACCGGGTGTACTTCAACCCGGCGGTCAGCCGCGGCAAGTCCGACGGGCTGCGCACGCTCGGGCAGTTCTGCTACTACGACGCGATCGTCATGCACGGCGATGGTGACGACCCGACCAGCTTCGGCGGGATCCGCAAGCGGGCCCTCGCCAGGGCGAAGCCGCCGGCGCAGGGCGGCAACGAGACGACTTACCTGAACGCGTTCCTGGACGCCCGGGTCTGGGCGATGAAGCAGGAGGAGGCGCACAGCGACACGAGCCGGGTGGACACCGCGCAGCGGGTGTTCCTCCGCAACGGCAACTTCAACCTGAACACCCCGCTGGACTGGAAGGTGTACGGCGACCCGTACCACATCGGCTAGCCACTGCGGACCGCCATCACTCACCAACCCTCGCTGCGGGCCTGTCGACGACCGCGGCTGAGCGTCGGCTCGGTCAGCTGTCGGCGGTTGATGAGTGGTGGCGGTCCGTGCGCTGGTCGAGCTCGGCGCGTTGACGCAGCATCGACAGGCTGGTGGCGAGCTGGTCGACGACCGGCGCCGGCAGGACGGAGCCGACCCAGGTCTGCAGCTCGTCCTCGACCGTCGGCGTCGCGGCGGCGAGGAGATCGGCGCCCGCGGGGGTCAGCTCGACCAGCGACGAGCGGCGGTCCGACGGGTTCGCCGTCCGCCGGACGCGCCCGGCGGCCTCGAGCCGGTCGACCGCCTTGCTGGTGGCGCCGACCGTGATCGCCATCTCCCGCGCCAGGTCGTAGACCCGCGCCGTCCCGTGCGCCGCGATGAACCGCAGGAACTCGAACTGGCCGAGCGGAAGGGCGTGCTCGGCCTTCAGGCGGGCGTCGAGCACGTTGTAGAGCCGCGTTTCCAGCCGGACCAGGTCCGTGAACAATGCTGTGAGATCGGTCACGGGAATTAGATTCCTTGGAATGTAGTTGCAGAGAACTATATTCCTCGGAATCTATCAGGAGGCAGCTATGAGCCGGGACCAACGCGCTGTTGCGCGCAGCTTCATCACCAAGGGCGACCCCCGGCGGACGCCCGAGCAGCAACGGGCCGATTTCGACGCGGTGTTCGCCGAGCGGCCGCTGGGCGACGACGTCACGCTGGTCCGAACCACCGTGGGCGGGGTGCCGGCGCTGGACGTCCAGGTCGAAGGAGCCGACGGTGACAGCGTGATCCTCTACCTGCACGGCGGCGGATACATGATCGGCTCGGCCCGCACCGGCGCGAACCTCGCGGCGCCACTGTCCCGCCGTACCGGTCTGCCCGCGGTCTCGCTGGACTACCGGCTCGCGCCGGAGAACCCGTTTCCGGCCGCGGTCGACGACGCGCTGGCGGCGTACATCGCCCTGCAGGAAGGCGGTCGGGACGTCCTGATCGCCGGCGACTCCGCGGGTGGCGGACTGGCGGTCGCCACGATCCTCGCCGCACGCCGTCAAGGTCTGCGGCTGCCGCTGGCGGCCGTCGTGTTCTCGCCGTGGACCGACCTGACGCTGTCCGGCGCCAGCATGGATGCACGCGGCGACCAGGACCCGCTGTTCAGCCGGGAGCACTTCGATGCGTACGTCGACGCCTACCTGGCCGGTCACGACCCGAAGGACGAGCTGGCCAGCCCGCTCCTCGCGGACCTCACCGGTTTGCCGCCGTTGCTGATCCAGGTCGGATCCGCCGAGGTGTTGCTCGACGACTCGCTGCGGCTCGCGGCCCGCGCCGCGGAGCAGGAGGTGGACGTGAGCCTGGACGTGGTCGCGGGAGCTCCGCACGTGTACCAGTTCAACGTCGGCGTGATGGACGAGGCCGACGCCGCGCTGACGCGAGCCGCGCAGTGGCTGGCCCAGCGTGGCTTTGGGGGTGGGGTCGCATAGATTGGGGTCCATGAGTACCCCGTCCGAGAAGTACGCCTCGTTCCGCTCGGACCAGGAGCATCCTGCCGTGAAGGAGTTCCGGGCGCTCTACGACTTCGAGCTGGACGAGTTCCAGCTGCGCGCCTGCGCCGCCCTCGAGGACGGCCACCAGGTGCTGGTCGCGGCGCCCACCGGCTCCGGCAAGACGCTCGTCGGTGAGTTCGCCGTCCACCTCGCCCTGGAGCGCGGGCAGAAGTGCTTCTACACCACCCCGATCAAGGCGCTGAGCAACCAGAAGTACGGCGACCTGGTGAGCAGGTACGGCGCGGACAAGGTCGGCCTGCTCACCGGCGACAACTCGGTGAACTCCGAGGCCCCGATCGTCGTGATGACGACCGAGGTGCTGCGGAACATGCTGTACGCCGGATCGCAGACGCTGCTCGGCCTGTCGTACGTCGTGATGGACGAGGTGCACTACCTGGCCGACCGCTCCCGCGGCGCGGTCTGGGAAGAGGTGCTGATCCACCTGCCGGACTCGGTGTCGGTGGTCTCGCTGTCGGCGACGGTGAGCAACGCCGAGGAGTTCGGCGACTGGCTGGAGACGGTCCGCGGCAACACCGTCGTCGTCCTGGAGGAGAAGCGGCCGGTGCCGCTGTTCCAGCACGTGATGGTGGGGAAGCGGCTGCACGATCTGTTCGCCGGGGAAGCGCCGACCGCTCGGGTCGGCGCTCCTGCGAAGCCCTCGAAGTCGGGCAATCCGGCGAAGGCGGACAACCCGGCGAAGGCCGATCTGAAGGACCTGGTGAACCCGCAGCTGGTCCGGATCGCCCGCGACGACAACCGGATCTTCCGCGACGACTCGCGCAAGCCGCGGCGCCGCCGCGACCTGCCGAGGAACCGGCCGGCCAAGACCCACTTCACGCCGTACCGCTCGGACGTGGTGGAGGAGCTGGACGCCGGCGCGCTGCTGCCGGCGATCTTCTTCATCTTCTCCCGCAAGGGCTGTGAGGACGCGGTCGTGCAGTGCCTGCGGTCCGGGCTGCGGCTGACCAAGCCGTCGGAGCGCGACGAGATCAAGCGCGTGGTCGCCGAGCGGACGGCGGACCTGCCGGACGAGGACCTCGGCGTGCTCGGGTACCACGACTTCGCCGAGGCCCTGTCGCGCGGGATCGCGGCGCATCACGCGGGCATGCTGGCGGCCTTCAAGGAGGTCGTCGAGGAGCTGTTCGCGCGCGGCCTGATCAAGGTCGTGTTCGCCACCGAGACGCTTGCCCTGGGCATCAACATGCCGGCGCGCACCGTCGTCCTCGAGAAGCTCTCGAAGTGGAACGGCGAGGCGCACGTCGACATCACGCCGGGGGAGTACACGCAGCTGACCGGGCGCGCCGGGCGGCGCGGGATCGACGTCGAGGGGCACGCGGTCGTGCTCTGGCAGCCCGGGTTCGACCCGCGCGAGGTCGCCGGCCTGGCGTCGACGCGGACGTATCCGCTGCGGTCGTCGTTCTCCCCGTCGTACAACATGGCCGTCAACCTGGTGCGTCAGGTCGGGCGGACGCGGGCGCGGGACATGCTCGAGCTGTCGTTCGCGCAGTTCCAGTCCGACCAGGCCGTGGTCGGGCTGGCGCGGCAGGTGCAGCGCAACACCGAGGCGCTCGAGGGGTACAAGGAGTCGATCGATTGCCACCTCGGCGACTTCCTCGAGTACGCCGCGCTGCGCCGGCGGATCGGCGATCGCGAGGCGTCCGGGTCGAAGCGGCGCAAGCTCGACCGCCGGATCGAGGCGCAGGAGTCGATCGAGAAGCTGAAGACCGGTGACATCGTCCGGATCCCGGCCGGTCGCAGCGCGGGCTGGGCGCTGGTGCTCGACCCGGGCATGCGGTCGGAGCGGGAAGGGCCGCGGCCGACCGTGCTGACGCTGGACCGGCAGGTGCGGAAGCTGTCGATGGTCGACTTCCCGACGCCGGTGGAGGCGATCGGGACGCTGCGGATCCCGCGCAAGTTCAACCCGCGCAACCCGCAGCAGCGCCGCGAACTCGCCCAGGTGCTGCGGAACCGGACCGACCTGCTCGGCGAGGACGGACCGCCGTCGCGCGGCCGCGACATCGTCTCCCACGCCGACGACCCGGAACTGCAGGAGATGCGGGCGCAGCTGCGTGCGCACCCATGCCACGGCTGCTCGGACCGCGAGGACCACGCCCGATGGGCCGAGCGGTACTTCCGGCTCGACCGCGAGAACCGTGACGTGCAACGGAAGATCGAGCAGCGGACGAACACGATCGCCCGCCAGTTCGACCGGGTCTGTCAGGTGCTGGACGCGCTGCACTACCTCGACGGCGACAAGACGACCGAAGCCGGTGACCGGCTCGCCCGGATCTACACCGAGCTCGACCTGGTCGCGGCGGAATGCCTGCGGCAAGGGGTGTTCGACGACCTGACCGTGCCGGAGCTGGCCTCGTGCCTCGCGGCGCTGGTGTACGAGTCGCGGTCCAAGGACGAGCCGACCTCACCGCGGCTGCCGCGCGGCGACGTACGGATCGCGCTGGAGCGGATGGGCTCGATCTGGCGGGACCTGTCCGCGCTGGAGCGGGACATGCGGGTCGACTTCCTGCGCTCGATGGACCTGAACTTCTGCTGGCCCGCGTTCCGCTGGGCGTCGGGTGCGTCGCTGGCCGAGGTCCTGTACGAGTCCGACCTGGCCGCCGGCGACTTCGTCCGCTGGGTCAAGCAGCTCATCGACCTCACCGAACAGATCGCCGACGCCGCCGGCGACACCCCGCTCCGCAGCACGGCCCGCGCCGTCGTCGACCAGATCCGCCGAGGCGTCATCTCCTACGCCTCCATGGTCGAGTAAGTGGTGTCTGCTTCAGCCGTCGCCAACTGGCCCGAGTGGACCTCTGGAGGTGAAAGACTTTCGGGGTCCGGGAGTCTCGGTTCGAAGGAGTAGACGTTCGTGGAGCTGTCGCGTCGGAATCTGGGGAAGCTTGCTGTCGCGACTGGTGCTACCGCTGCGGTCGGCACCGGTGCTGGTTATGTGATCGGGCGGCCGGCTGATGCGGCTGCCACCTGGCAGACCACCGGGACCGCGGTGTCGGCGCTGGCCGGATTCGACAGTCAGATGAAGGCGTTCATGCAGGCCCGCGGCGTGACGGCCGGGCAGCTCGCGGTGACGTACAAGGGCCGTCTGGTGCTTGCCCGCGGCTACAGTACGTCGACCGCGTTGACCGTGCAGCCGACGTCGTTGTTCCGGATCGCCAGCTTGTCGAAGTCGTTCACCGCGGCGGCGATCGTGAAGCTCGTGCAGGACGGGAAGGTGAGCCTGTCGACGCCGGTCGCGAACATCCTCGACATCACGCCGGCGAGCGGCCTGACCCGGGACTCGCGCTGGTCGTCGATCACGCTGTGGAAGGTGCTGCAGCACCTCGGCGGCTGGGACCGGGACGTGTCCGGTGACCCGAACTTCAAGGACGCGACCATCTCGCGGACGCTCGGCGTACCGCTGGAGCTGCAGCACGCGGACGTCATCAAGTACATGGCCGGGCAGAAGCTCGACTTCACGCCGGGCTCGAAGTACGCGTACTCGAACTTCGGGTACCTGCTGGCCGGCCGGGTGATCGAGAAGGTCAGCGGCCTGAGCTACGAGAACTACGTGAAGCAGAAGCTGCTGGCCCCGTTGAAGATCACGCGGATGTCGCTCGGCTGGTCGATCGCCAAGCACAGCGGCGAGACGTCGTACGAGTCGCAGTACTCCGGCCCGACCGTGCTGGACGGCTCCGCGAAGACCGTCGCCGCGCCGTACGGCTCGTTCAGCATGCGGATCCAGGACGCGAACGGCGGCTGGATCGCCAGCGCGCCCGACCTGGTGCGCTGGGCGAAGATGTTCGACGCCCCGTCGAGCGTGCTGAACAGCACGTCACTCGGCCGCGTCTGGGCGAAGCCGTCCACCGGCGTCAACGCCGACGGCTGGTACTACGGCCTCGGCTGGCAGATCCGCCCGGTCAGCAGCGGCACCGGCCGCAACACGTGGCACACCGGCAGCATGCCCGGCACGTACACGCTGCTCGTCCGTACGTCGGGCGGGCTGAGCTGGGCCGCCCTGTTCAACCGCCGCGACGACGCCAGCGGCAAGTCGTACGGCGACATCGACGCAGCCATGTGGACCGCCGCCAACGGCGTGAAGTCCTGGCCCACCCACGACTTCTTCCCCAAGTACTTCAGCTGAACCCACGCAGACCCAACCGGCGCACCGGTGTGACGGCCCGCCAACACGGCTCTTGAGACAGCATGTGGTTACTGGAGACCTGCTATTACAGGCCTCCAGTCACCCGTGCCAGTCCCCGCTTCCCTCCTGCGACCAGACGTCCGTCGAGTCGTGGATTTCGGCGGCTCAGCACAGCCTCGATCCACGACTCGCGGTTTCGGGTCGCAACCAAACGCCACGACTCGGCGCGCTGCCGCCTGACGGGTTGACATCCCGCGCAACACCACCCGACCGCGGCGCAACAACTAGCGAGCAGCAACTGCCGGCACCAGCAGCTGCTTCGGTCAGAACATGGCCGCTCGGAAGTGCGGTGGGCTGATTTTGGCTTCGCCGGCGATCTCGGTGAGTACGTCGCGGAGGGAGTCGACGGCCTCGTCGCCGAGGCGGTTGCGGAGCCTGCGTTCGTACAGCTGATGGAACCGGCGGGCCGCCGCCAGTGTGGCGCGGCCGTGGTCGGTGAGGTGCAGCAGCCGGGCGCGGGCGTCGGTCGGGTCCGGGCGGCGTTCGACGTACCCGCGGCGTTCCATGTCGTCGACGATCTGGCTCGCGCCCTGTTTGGTGACCTCGAGCCGCTCGGCCAGGCCGCTGATCGTCTTCGGTCCGTCGGACAGTGTCCGGAGCACGAAGCCGTCCGAGCGGCCGTGGTTGGTGTACCCCTGCGTGGCGGTGTACTCGTGCAGCTCGCGGACGAACTCCTGGTCCGCCAGCAGCAGAAGAATCCCGATATCCACCTTGCCCGATCGCGTCATGTGCCCCATGATAGTCAAGCTGGCTTGGTCAAGTCAGCTTGACTAAATGGATGGGGGACGAGATGCATGTGACGCCCGCGGCCGACGCGCCGCGCTTCGAGCTGGGTGGTGTGCAGTTCACCGTGCAGGCCGCGCCGAGCCTCGGTTCGCCGGGGCTGTGCACCTGGCGGCTCACGGTTCCTCCGGGGCACGGCGGCGACGCGCCGCACACGCTGGACCGGGACGAGGTGTTCATGGTGCTGAGCGGCACCGTGCAGCTCGCCGCGGACGGCGACAAGCTCGGCCCGGGCGACGCCGCCGTCGTGCCGGCCGGTGAGCCGATCGCGCTGACCAACCTCGGCGAGGGCGAGGCCCAGCTCATCGTCGCGATCACGGCCGGCTTCACCGGCTACATGGCCGACGGTACGGCGGTCCAGCCGCCCTGGTCGAAGTAGCGGCTCAGCACCGCCGGTTCGGTGGGCTGTACGTCGTCTTGCTGGGCGTGGCGACGTAGTAGTCGGTGACCCACGAGCCGTCGGTGAGGCGGTCCCAGACGGCGGTCGTGCCGACCTTCGATCCGGCTCGCTGGCAGCTGATCCACGCCAGCGAGCCGATCGGCAGCGGGTTCGGGTAGGCGGCGTACGCCGTACCCGGCCCGTGCCGGCGCGTGAGGTTGTTGATCGTGGTCTGGTACGGGAAGGTGCAGCCGGGGATCGGTGCGCTGTAGCCGGTCTTGTTCGGCGTCCGGACGTAGTAGTCGATGACGTAGGTGCCGTCGGTCAGCCGGTCCCAGACCGCACTGGTGCCGATCTTCGGGCCGAAGGTCTGGCAGACGATGCGGACTCCGGCGTTCGCCGGAATGGTGGAGCGGATGGCGTAGGCGGTCGACGGGCCGCTGTAGGAGTAGATGGTGGCGCGGACCGTGTAGGTGTACCAGACCGTCGCCACTGGCGCGTCGAAGCGGTCGTTGTCGATGTTGAGCGTCACGCCGCCGTACGTCTCGGTGTGGTCGCCGCGGTACTGCTTGCCGCGCTGGCCGACCAGCCAGAACGTGTTGGGAACGGTCGGCCAGTTCGTCAGCGAGCTGTTGTTGTCCCAGCGTGCGATCCAGAGCGCGTCCGGTCGAGCGTAGGTGCTCGAGTTGTAGGCGGCGGCCAGGTCGACCGCGCCGGAGTTCTGGTGTGCGTAGACGCCGGACAAGAAGCCGAGCGCGTGGAGCTGCTTGGTCCACGCGGACAGGTAGCGCAGGACGGTCGCCCGGCAAGTGCTGTCGGCGATGTTGTAGTGCTCCATGTCGGCGTAGATCGCGCTACCGCCGAGCAGGTTGAGCGCTCTTGCCGCCTGTACGGCGTCGCGCGCGAGCAGGCCGCCCTGGAAGGTCGCTGACGGCACGGTCATCTTCACGGCGTTGGCGCGGGTCGTGCACGGCGCCTGATAGCCCATGTAGATCGGGACCAGCCGGAAGCCCATCCGGGTCACGCTGCTGACCCAACTGGGAGTCAGTTGGGGCTGGGCGCAGCTCCGGTTCACGCCGCCGATGTAGATGCCGACAGCCCGGTACGGCGAGGCCAGCCACGCGGTCATCTGCGCGACGCTCGGCGCCGTACAGGTGTCGAACGCGAGCCCGGTGTACCGGGTCGCCGTCGCACCGGCCGGGTACGGCAGCGGGGTCGTGGGCTCGGCGCCGGCGGGGACGGTTGTGCCGATACCGGCGACAGCGAGTGCGAGAGCCGCGACGAGAAGCTTGACCTTGAACATGATGGCCACCCCCAGCTCTCAGTAGACGCTCGGTAATACGCCGCGGCAAGCCCGGTTGGGGTTAAGTTGTGCGCAACGACGTCCTTGGAGGGAACACGTCATGCCGGAGATCGTGGAGATCGGGGAACGGCCGTACGTCGCGTTGCGGGGCAAGGTCGCGATGGACGGGATCGCGGCGTTCGCGGACCGGATGGGCGAGGTGGTCGCCTGGCTCGCCGCCAAGGAGATCGCGCCGAACGACGCGCCGTTCTTCAAGTACGACGTGGTCGACATGGACGCCGGGCTGGCGCTGGAGATCGGGTTCCCGGTCGACGACCTGCACTCCGGCGAGGGCGAGATCGTCACCGGCGTACTCCCGGCCGGGCGCTACGCGACGGTCAGGCACCACGGCCATCCGGACGGGCTGCTGGGAGCAACGCGCGACCTGCTCGCCTGGGCGGAGGAGGAGGGCCTCGAGTGGGACGCCGACGGTGACCGCTGGACCGCCCGCCTGGAGGTGTACCGCTCCGACCCGCGTGAGGTCCCCGACATGAACGACTGGGACACCGACCTCCAGTTCAAGCTGAAGGACTGAGTGCCGACCGTTCTCGCAGGCGTGACCCGGCTCGAGCCGGAGCGGATTCGTCACGTCGCCTCGCCGCTGATCGAGCTCGGCTGCGCACTGCATGTGCTGGCGGAGCCTGCCCATCACGACCGAGTCGATTGGGCTGCGTCGCTCCCGTTGTCCGCCGAGCTGCGGGCGGAGCTGGCGCAGTGGACCTGGACCGTGCGTGCCGTGCGGGCTCGGTTCTTCGCCACCAGCGCAGCCACCGGCGTCCCCACCTGGACCGACGAGCTGGCAGCACTGCGTTCTCGCCCGCCGGAAGACGTGGCCGCAGAACTGGTCAGGCCGTTGCGTGGTCGCCCACTGAGCAGCCGGTCGATCGACACGGACGCCGTACAGCACTGGGCTCGCAGCCGCGGACGCTCTGTCGCCGCACTGGTCGAGTCCTTGCTGACGTCACCTGCTGAGCCGGTCCGCCGGTTTCTCGACGTACTGGACGCCTGCTGGCGCGAGTGGTTCGGTGAGCTCTGGGAGGCGTCGCACGACACGCTGGCTGCTCGTGGCCGGCAAGACCGTGACCTGGCCGTCCGGGACGGTCTCGGGACCATGCTGCGTTCGCTCGACAGCGCGATCGACGTACGGGACGCGGACAGCGTCGTCGTGCAGAAGGTGCAGAGCAAGCGCATCGACGTCAGCACGCGCTCGCTGTTGCTTGTGCCGAGCAACTACATCGCACCGCACCTGTTCGTCGGCGAGATCCCCGGTGAGCCGGTGACGGTCATCTATCCCGCCGGCGGTCGCGCGGCCGCCGTACCCACCGCACAGCAGATCCGTGCCCGCTTGGACGCGCTGGCGTCGCCGGATCGCCTCCAGGTCTGCCGGGCCGTGGCCAGTGAGGCGCGGACGGCGGGCGAGATCGCCGCGCTCTGGGGTCTCCACCCCACGCAGGTCACCCGCCACCTCCGGGCACTCACCCGCGCCGGACTGGTGACCGCCGAACGTCAGGGCCGCTTCGTCGCGTACCGCTTGAACAACGACGCGCTGACCACCCTCGGCACCGACCTGTTGACGCTGATCATGCGCTGATCGACTGACGGAAGTCGGCAGTCCACCGCCGGGGCCGGGCAACCGAATGTTGGATGAGCTGCTGTGACCTCATCCTTTTCGCCCGCCGTCCGACGGCTGATCGCTGCCACTCTGGTCAACACGCTCGGGAACGGTGTCTACGCAGCTGTCGGGGCGCTCTACCTGACCCGCGCTGTCGGTCTGTCGGTCGCTCACGTCGGTGTGGGACTGACTGTGGCCGCGCTGGTCGGTCTGGTCGCGAGCACGTCGCTCGGCGTCGTGGCGGACCGGCTCGGACCCAACCGGGCGTACGTCGGGTTCCTGCTGCTCCAGGCGATCACGATGACCGCACTGACCCAGGTGCGGTCGTTCGGCTGGTACGTCGCCGTGGCGGCGGTGACCGCGATCGCGGACTCGGGGCAGCGTGGCGCGAAGGGCGCGTTGATCGCCGGAGTCGCACCGGCCGATCAGCGGGTGCGCACGCGGGCGATCCTCCGGGTGGTCACGAACATCGGCATGGCCGTCGGTATGGCAGCCGCCGGAGTGGTGCTCGCGGTCGACCGGCGTGAGGTGTACGTCGTGGCGCTGCTGGCGAACGCGGCGACGTACCTGGTGACGGCGGGGTTGGTGCGCTTCGGGATGCCGGCCGTTCCGCCGGTGCCGTCCGCGTCGGGGCCGTCCGGGCTGACAGCGGTACGGGACCGGCGGTTCCTGGTGTTCGTCGGACTCGACGGCGTGCTGAGCATGCATGGTGCGCTCGCGCAGGTCGGTATCCCGCTGTGGGTGGCGACCGCGACGGATGCGCCGCGGTGGATCATCTCGGTGCTGCTGGTGCTCAACTCGGCGGCCGTGATCCTGTTGCAGGTTCGGATCTCCCGCGGCACCGAGCGTCTCAGCGGCGCGGCCCGGGCCGGTCGGCGCGCCGGTCTGCTGCTGGCGGTCACCTGTCTGGTCCTGGCGCTGAGCGATGCGACCTCCGGTGCCGTGACGATCGGTCTGCTGGTCGCTGCGGCGCTCGCGCATGTCCTGGGGGAGATGCTGCAGTCGGCGGGCGGCTGGGGCATCAGCTTCGAGCTGGCCCCGCCCGGCGCCCAAGGGCAGTACCAAGGCGCCTACGCCATGGGCCACCAGATCGGCGACCTGGTGGCGCCCCTGCTCATCACGACGGTCGCGGTGTCCTGGGGCTGGCCGGGGTGGTTGCTGACGGCAGCTGTGTTCCTGGTGGCCGGGTTGTTCGTGCCGGTCGTGGTGCAGGAGCCGGAACCCGCTATGCAGCCACAGGTTTGAGGAGGTTGCGCAGCGCGCGGGCGGCCGTGAAGCCGGCACGGTTGGCGCCGATGGTGCTGGCCGACGGGCCGTAGCCGACCAGCTGGATCCGCGGGTCGATGACCGTGGCGGTGCCGTTCATGCGGATGCCGCCGGACGGCTCACGCAGGTGCAGCGGTGCCAGGTGCGCGAGGTCGGCCCGGAAGCCGGTCGCCCACAGGATCGTGTCGACCTGCAGATGATCGCCGGACGCCCACTCCACGCCGTCCTTCGTGATCCGCGAGAACATCGGCAAGCGGGTGTAGACGCCACGGTCCGCGGCCGCCTGTTCCTGGGGCCTCAGATGCAGCCCTGTCACACTGACGACGCTGCGCGGCGGCAGGCCGGCCCGGACCCGCTCCTCGACGCGAGCCACGACCTGACGCCCGTACTCCGGCGTGAAGTCCTCGCCCGTGCGCCACTCCGGCGGCCGACGCGTCACCCATGTGGTCTTGGCTACCGCAGAGATCTCCGCAAGCAACTGGACGGCAGACGCCCCGCCGCCGACAACCAGGACATGCTGACCGGCCAGTTCAGCCGCGCCGCGGTAGTCGGCCGTGTGCAGTTGGCGTCCCTCGAACGTCTCGATGCCCGGATACCAGGGGATGAAGGGCCGGTCCCACGTCCCGGTCGCGTTCACGATCGAGGCCGCGTGGTAACTGCCGTTGGACGTGTCCAGCTCGAACCCGTCCGCCGCCGGCCGGACGCTCTCCACGGCCACAGGCCGCAGTACCGGCAGGTCGAACTGCTTCTCGTAGTCCGCGAAGTACGCCGGGACGAACTCGTTGGCCCGCTCCGCGCCCGCACTCGACGGCACCGGTACGCCGGGCAGGTTCGCGATCCCGTGCACATCGTGCATGGTCAGCGAGTCCCACCGGTGCTGCCAGGCGCCGCCGGGTTCGGTGTTGCGGTCCAGGACGAGGACCTCGTCGTACGGCGTGAATCCCATCCGGACCAGGTGGTACGCAGCCGACAGCCCGGCCTGTCCCGCACCGATCACCGCTACCTCGAGCACATCAGCACCAACGCCCGGCGCGGCCCGCGTCTTCCCGGCCGCCGCATTGCTCCGCATCGTGCTCGCCGGGAGCGTCCGGCGGCAAACATGACTCGGACGGCGGATAGCTGCTATCCGCCGCCCGGGCCGACCGTCAGTCGGTACGCCGCTTCCCGGCGACGCCGCCGGCGACCGCCGCGACCAGCGTGATCAGGACGGCGGCCGCGACCGCGACCAGGCCGCCGGTCGTCAGCGTCGTGTCGGCGATCGGCAGCGACGGCAGGTCCATCCGGTTCAGGACGTCGTACTCCGAGCCGGCCAGCGCGGCGAGCCCGGCGACGATCGCGGTCACCACGATGCCGATCAGCCAGACGCCGAAGCCGTGCAGGGCGCCGTGGGCGCGGGCGAGCCGGCCGGCGACGGATCCGCCGGCGTAGTAGGCGATCGCCAGGACGACCAGCAGGACCACGACGGACGCGATCCCGATGGTGCCGGCCGTGCCGGCGCTGCCCTGGGCCGCGTTCCAGTCGATCGTGAGCGCGTAGTCGACGGCGGCCGCGACCGCGCCGACGATCCCGGTCAGCAGCGCGATCATGCCGATCGCGACCAGCCAGCCGTAGAACGCCGAGCCACCGGCCGAACCGCGGCGCCTCGGTTCCACCAAACCGTCGTCCCGCTCGTCCCGCTCGTCCCGCTCGAGATCGGCCACTGCGGGCCGGTCGTCGACGTACGCCTCGGACGGTCCGAGCCGATCGACGCGGGTGTCTTCGTCATGCTGCTGAGTCATGTCAGCTTCTCCTCACCGGACAAGCCCCGTGTGTCACCCCAGTACCCCGGGGTGAAACCAGCAGCGACAGCTCAGAGTAGTTGGTCGATGCGGTCGTGGTAGCGACGCCCGGACTTACCGCCGACGACGGCGGCCAGCAGCGTGAGGACCAGGACCGCGGCCGTGGCGGCGATGCTGCCGAGCAGGAGCGTGTTGTCGGCGATCGCGACGTCCGGCCGGTTGATCTCGTCGACCAGGCCGTACTGGTTGTCCAGCAGCCAGCCTGCGCCGCCCGCGAGCGCTCCCACGACCACGGCGATCATCCAGACACCGAAGCCCTGCCGTCCGCCGTCGAAGCGGGCCAGCCGGCCGGCGACGTAGCCGCCGATGTAGAACGCCAGTGTCAGCATGAACAACGTCACCCCGGCCGCCGTGATCGAGGCCGCGCCGGGCTGGGCCTTCGCGTCGCTCGCGGTGTAGTCCAGGACCTCGGCGGTACCGAGCGCGGCTCCCGCCACGGCGGCCATCAGCAGCACCGACATCGAGACGGCGATCAGCCAGCCGAAGAACGCCGCACCGAACTTGAACCCGCGGTACGACAGCAGGTCCGCATCGACCTCATCCTCCCCGGGCAGCGCCGGCGGCGTCCGCAACGGCGGGTCCGGGGTGACCGAGATCGTGCTCATCGCCCGGCTCGCGGCCGCACGGGCCTCCTCGTACTTCTGGGTGCTGGCGTCGCCGGCGGGCGTGGCGATCGTGGCCGTGGCGGTGTCGCCGGGGTACTGCTGACTCATCTCCGCGGGCTCCTCACAGGTCGGCTTCGGGGCGGTCCCTACCCGCCCGCACCGCGCCTGACACGGCCGGAGTGCGGATTTAACCGACTCCTGGTGTGCTGTCACTCGCTGTCGCGGGGTATCGGCGCGGAGTGAAGACCAGTGAGCCGGCCGGGCGGGGCACGGTACGCGTCTGTGACGAGCCGACCAGGAGCAGGCACCGCATGTCAACCGTTTCGGGGTCGAGCTCCGCCAGCGTCGTGACGGTGATCGTCTCCTCCGGACCGCCGACATCGCGACCGACCACCACCGGCGTACCGGGAGCACGGTGCTCGAGCAGCAGGTCGCGGGTCGCTGCCACCTGCCACGTGCGGGTCTTGGAGGCGGGGTTGTAGATCGCGATCGCCAGGTCGGCCTGGGCCGCGGCGTTGAGGCGCTGAGCGATCACGTCCCACGGCTTGAGCCGGTCCGACAGCGACAGCACGCAGTAGTCGTGTCCCAGCGGCGCTCCGACCCGGCTGGCGACCGCTTGCGCGGCGGTCATGCCAGGCAGCACCTGTACGGCGATGTCGGCGTATTCCGGCTCCGCGGCGACTTCGGTGACCGCACTGGCCATGGCGAAGACGCCCGGGTCGCCGGACGAGACCACGACGACCGTGTAGCCCTTGCGGGCCAGGTCGAGCGCGAACGCGGCCCGTTCGGACTCGACGCGGTTGTCCGAGCCGTGCTTGCGCTGCCGCGCCCGGTCCGGCAGCCGGTCGACGTACGTCGTGTAGCCGATCACGTCGTCCGCACCCGCGATCGCGGCCCGGGCCTCTGGTGTCATCCAGTCCGGGCCGGCCGGTCCCAGGCCGACGACCGTGACTGAGCCTTCGGTGGCGGTCTTCGTGACCGGGGGAGCGAAGGTGTTGTTGATCGGGCTCGGGAGGAGCGCGAGGGAGAAGTACGGCACCTCGTCGGGGTCGACCTCGTTGAGCGGCGCTGTGCGCTGCGCATCGGTGGTCGCGCGTTCGACGTACCAGGCCTCGTCGGCGCGTCCGGCAAGCTCGAACGCCTCCCGGACGTTCGCGAAGGTGCGCCCGAGCTTCATCACGGCTGCCGCGTCGGTGGAACGCAGGCGGTCCGCCAGGACGTCCGGCGGCAGCGTGCCAGGCAGCACGGTGAGGATCTCGTCGCGTTCACAGAGCGGGCGTCCGAGGACAGCGGCCGCGGCGCTGACCGAGGTCACGCCGGGGACCACCTCGCACGGGTACCGGTCCGCGAGCCGTTTGTGCATGTGCATGTAGGAGCCGTAGAACAGCGGGTCGCCTTCCGCGAGGACGACGACGTCCCGGCCCGCGTCCAGGTGCGCGGCGAGCCGGGCGGCGCAGTCGGCGTAGAAGTCGTCCATCGCACCCTGGTAGCCACCCGGGTGGTCGGTCGTCTCCGTGGTGAGCGGATAGACGAGATGCTCCTCGATCTGCCCCGGCGTCAGGTACGGCGCGGCGACCGCCCGCGCGATGCTCCGCCCGTGCCGCGCGCTGTGGAACGCGATCACGTCCGCGGCCCCGATCAACCGGGCCGCCTTCACCGTCACCAGCTCGGAATCGCCGGGCCCCAGCCCGACACCCCACAGTCGCCCGCTCATTCGACCTCACTCGCGATCGCGTTGACGGCCGCCGCGGTGATCGCGCTGCCGCCCCGACGGCCGCGCACCACGAGGTACTCGAGCCCGAGCTCGTTCGCGGCCAGCGCGGCCTTGGACTCGGCCGCTCCGATGAAGCCGACCGGGATCCCCAGCACCGCGGCCGGCCGCGGACCGCCGGCCGCGATCACCTCCAGCAGCCGGAAGAGCGTCGTCGGCGCGTTGCCGATAGCAACAACTGCGCCGTCGAGCCGGTCCAGCCACAGATCGACGGCGGCGGCGCTGCGCGTCGTACCGAGGTGTTGTGCGAGGTCCGCGGTCCGCGGGTCCTGCAGCGTGCAGATCACCTCGTTGTCCGCCGGGAGCCGCCGCCGGGTGATGCCGGCCGCGACCATCTGCGCGTCGCACAGGATCGGCGCTCCGTTCTCCAGCGCGGCCCGGGCGTTCTTCACCACGTTCGCCGACCAGGCGATGTCGGCGACCAGGTCCGTCATGCCGCACGCGTGAATCATCCGTACGGCGACCTGCGCCACATCGGCCGGTAGCCCGTCCAGCGCAGCCTCGGCCCGGATCGTCGCGAACGACCGCCGGTAGATCTCCGCGCCGTCCCGCTCGTACTCGTAACTCACACCCGTTTCCCGTCCACCAGATAACCGTCACCGACAGCAAGAACATCCACGAACGCACCGCTCGGCTTCCCGCACCGCCGCTCGCAGCCCGACCAGTGCACCCGCCGGCCGTCCCTTCGCATCCCGGGGACCAGCCGGGCGGCGTCCGCTCGGACATCTGCCAGCGACTTCGCGCACCCGGGCCGGCCTGCGCAGGCTGTGACACCTTCCCAGACCGAGCCCGGTGTGGTGCTGAGGCCGACGTCCTCCAACCCTGCAGCCGCAGCGGGCACAACGACAGAGCGCCAGGGCGTGATGCGGACCTCATCGCCCGACCGGACCAGTGCCGCGGCCTGTTCCTGCGTCAGGCTTCCCAAGGGCACGGTGACCACCAGCGCGGCACCATGCCGACCCGCTGTCACCCGCGTCGACTCTGCCGGCAGGGCCTCGGCTGCTTGCACTCCAAGCCGCTCGAGCACGCGCTCAGCACCACCGACGACCTCAGCGATCCGCCATTCCTGGTCACGCACCTCGAGGAAGGCCTCGGCCGCGGCCAGCATCAGCTCCGGCACCTGGTCCCACTCCACGCGCACACCGCGCGCCCCGAGACTCAGCAACGCACTCCGCTCGTCGAGCGCCCGCACCGCAACGTCCGCCTGCAGCTCGGCCAAGTCACCACGCCCGTCATCCAGGGCGAACAAGAAGCGTCCTGGCAGGTCAGCCAGCGCAGGGTGGTCGCACAACGCTCGGTCCAAGGCAGCGGCCACGGGAATTACGTCGTACTTCGACTGCTGGTCCAGACCGGACAGCGGCGACGCCAGGATGTTCCGCACGCGCTCATGTGCGATCGACGGCAGCAGCCCTGCAGCAAACAGCCGGTCCGACAGCTGCCGTGGCCCGTCGGCACGGAGCGCGCGGATCTGGATGTTGCCGCGCGACGTCAGCTCCAGCCGGCCGTCACCGAGCTCGGCGGCAGCAAGGCGCAGTACGTCGACCTGCTCGGACGTCAGCCGCCCGCCGGGGACCCGCACGCGTGCGAGGCCGCCGTCAGCCGCCTGATGCACTGCCAGCACACCAGGGCACCGATCACCTTCTGTCCTCGCCACAGCGGTGATGCTACGTCCCCGAAACCTCGTGTGTTCTGGCCCACAGCAGGAACCCGACCGCCACGAGTGCACACACGCCTCCGGCCGTCATCGCCACCGGGACCGACCACGCGTCCACCACCAACCCGCCGAGCAGCGCGCCGATCGACAACACCGCCTGGAACGACGAGGTGAACCAGACTGTCGCAGCCTCCCGCGATTCCGGAGCGGCCTGGGCGAACATGCTCATCGAGCAGACCGGCACGCCGCCGTACCCGAGTCCCCACACCACGAGCAGCACGAGCGCCCCCGCCGTACTGCGGCCGATCACCGGCATCAGAAGCGTTGCTGTGGCGATGAGTGCGGCACAGGTGACGAAGGTGCTGCGGCGATGTGCCTTCGGCCCGGCGAGGAGGTTGCCGACCAGACCGGCGGCGCCGTAGACGAGCAGGAACAGGCCGATGAGCTCCGGACGCACGACATCGCGCAGGAACGGCGTCACGTAGGTGTAGGTCGCGAAATGTGCCGTGACGATCAGAGAGGTGACGATCAGCGGGGTCCGGCTCCTGCGCAGCGCGGCAGCGAGCACGGCGGGCTTGGTGACCTGCAGAGGCGGGAGTTGCGGCACCGTGGTGCGCAGTGCGACCAGAGCCAGCAGTGCGAGTACGCCGAGCGCACCGAACGACGCACGCCAGCCTGCGAGCTCGCCGAGGAACGTTCCCGCCGGCACGCCGAGCACCGAGCCGAGGGGGACCGCGGAGAAGATCACAGCGGTGGCCCGCGCCGCCCATCGCTCCGGGACGAGCCGTCCGGCGAGACCGGCGCCGATCGACCAGAAGCCGCCGATGGTCAGGCCCACGAGGAACCTGGCCGCCAGTTCCAGCCAGAAGACCGGTGCGGTGGCGGCGACCAAGCCGGCGACGGCCAGCAGGACCATGAGCGCGCAGAGCATCAGACGCCGGTCCAGCCGTGCCGTTGCGAGCGTGACGATCGGCGCGGCGACCGCCGCGACCAGGCCGGGCATCGTCATCAGCAGGCCGGTGCGGCCGGGTGTCAGCGCGAAGTCGGCGCCGATCGGAGTGAGCAGGCCGATCGGGAGGATCTCGGTGGTGACGATCGCGAAGATCCCGAGCGTCAGCGCGCCGGCGCCGAACCACTCGAGCGCCCGCGGCGACGACCGGGTTGTCAGAACAGTCATGCGGTCCAGGCAACCGGCCGTGGTGCCGGACGGCTCGCGGTTTCGCGACAGCGCGGTCGGAGGCGGGCAAGCCGTCGCTTTTCCGCGAGGAATGATCCGGCTCGGGATCATCTCCGGCCAGATGATCCGAGCTAATCTCGATGGTATGGCGCAGCTCCCGGCACGGACCGTCCCCGACCTCACCGGATACCTCACGCACGCGGGTCACGTCCTGGAGACCCAGCTGTCCGCGGCGCTGGCGGAGGTCGGCCTGACGCTGCGGATGCAGTGCGTCCTGCGGCACGCGCTGGAGGCCGAACGCACGCAGATCCAGATCGCCGAGCTCGCGTACCTGGACAAGACCACGATGGTCGTCACCGTCGACGCCCTCGAGAAGGCCGGGTACGCCGAACGCAAACCGTCCACGACCGACCGCCGCGCCCGAATCATCGCCGTCACCGAGGCCGGCGCCGCGATCGCGGCCGAGGGGCAGCAGATCGTCGACCGCGTCCACGCCGAGGCGCTGGACGCCCTGACCGCGGCGCAGCGCAAGACCTTCGTCGAGTCCGTCACCACCTTGGTGGACGGCCCGCTGGCCACCCCGGTGACCGCCCAGCCCGTCCGCCGCTCCCGCCAGCGCACCGCCTGATCATCCATTAAAAGATCGTCTGTTACGGGACTATCTGTTAAGGTCTCTCCTGTCGGCTATCAGACAGGAGAGCGTTGTGGCTGTGGAGTCTGCGGAGTTGGCCGGGCGGGTGCGGGGACGGACCCAGGCCCTGGTCGTGCTGTGCGTGATGCAGTTGATGATCATCCTCGACGGGACCGTGGTGACCGTGGCGCTGCCCACGATCCAAGGCGATCTGGGGTTCTCGCAGGCCGGGCTGGCCTGGGTGATGAACTCGTACCTGATCGCGTTCGCCGGTCTGCTCCTGCTGGCCGGGCGGATCGGTGATCTGGTCGGGAGCAAGCGGGTGTTCGTCGCGGGGCTCGCGTTGTTCACCGCGGCCTCGCTGTTGTGCGGTGTGGCGGGGAGTGCGGAGGTCCTGATCGCTGGACGCTTCCTGCAGGGGGTCGGCGGCGCACTGGCCTCGGCGGTGATCCTCGGCATGATCGTGAGCCTGTACCCGGCTCCCGGTGAGCAGGCGCGGGCGATGGGCGTCTACAGCTTCACGGCCGCCAGCGGCGCGTCGATCGGGCTCATCTTCGGTGGGGTGATCACTCAGACCGTCGGCTGGCACTGGGCGTTTCTGATCAACGTGCCGATCGGTGTGGTCTCACTGGTGTTCGCGGTTCGGCTGCTGGCTCACCGACCTGGTCTTGGCCTCGCCAACGGTGCGGACATCGTGGGCGCCGTGCTGGTGACGTCCGGGCTGTCGCTGGCCGTCTACACGATCGTCCAGACCGCAGAGCCGCAGGCGACTCTTGCCGGCACACTTCTGCAGGCAGGCGCCGCACTCGTCCTGCTGGCCGCGTTCGTCGTACGGCAAGCGCGCATCAAGCACCCGTTGCTGGCTCTGCGCATCTTCCGTCGCCGTCAGCTCAGCGTGGCGAACGTCGTGGTCGTCCTGCTCTTCGCGGCCGGTTTCGGCTTCCAGTTCACCACCGCGCTCTACGTGCAGCGCGTCCTGGGCTACGACTCGCTCACCACCGGCCTCGCCTTCCTGCCGGCGCCGATCATGAACGCACTGATGTCGCTGTCATTGGCGCCGCGCCTGACTGTCCGCTTCGGTCCGCGCAGGATGCTGATCGCCGGGCTGGTCATCTTCCTGCTGGCGCTGCTCTGGATCAGCCGTGCGCCGGTCGACGGCTCGTACGTCGTCGACGTCGGCCCGGTGCTGGCGGTGATGGGCGCCGGTATCGGTCTGGCGATCCCGGCGTCGATCATGCTGGCGATGTCCGGCGCGGACGCCGGCGACGCAGGGCTGGCCTCAGGCCTCAACAACACCGCACAGCAAGCCGGTGCGGCCGTGGGCACCGCCGTACTGGCAACGCTGGCCGCGTCCACGACCTCCAACCGCCTCAGCGACGGCGCCGACAAGCTCCTGGCACTACGCGACGGCTACGGCGCGGCGTGGCTTGCGGCCGCCGGATTCGTGCTGGCAGCGGCCCTGCTGTCGATCAGCCTGCTCCGCGGCACGGCTACTCTTGGCGGCCGTGAGTACGTCGAGAGACCCTGACCGGCTCGTTCTGTTCACCGATGCGGTCGTTGCCATCGCCATCACGTTGCTGGTGCTGCCGCTGGTCGACCTGGTGCCCGAGGTCAAGGCGGACGGCGGCGACGCGGTCAGCGTGATCAGTGAACACCGCCAGGAGATCTTCACGTTCCTGCTGAGCTTCGTGGTGATCGCGAGCTTCTGGCTGGGGCACCACCGGGTGTTCGAGCATGTCCGCGCGTACACGCCGGCCATGATGCGGCTGAACCTGCTCTGGCTGCTCACCATCGTCGTGCTGCCGTTCCCGACCGAGATCGTCGGCGCCTTCGACAGCGACCGGTTCACGGCCGGTCTGTACACCGGGACCATCCTGGCGCTCAGCATCTGCCAAACCGCACTCACGTGGCTGGTTCACAGCCACCCCGACCTGGAGAAGCCGGACAACCCGGTCGGGCAGCAGGAGCTCACCAGCTCTCTGCTGCTGACCGGGTTGACCGTGGTCGCGTTCCTCCTGGCGTCGTTGGTGCCAGGCGTGCACTTCTACGCGATGTTCCTGCTCCTGCTGTCGCCGATCCTCATGCGGGTGTGGAGAGGTCGCTCCAGAATCCGCACTGGTGCTCAGTCGTCAGATTGACGCGCTTGATGCCGCCCTGGTCCGTCGGCGCGAGCGAGAGCCCGTCGACGGTCCGTACGCCGGTCGGTGACCACTGCGGGCGGTCCGGGCCGTTCGGGTTGCCGGTGCGCGCGAACGCTGTCCAGTAGTCGATCATCTGGTTCGACAGCCTCTGCTGCGTCTCCGACATCGGGAAGTCGTACCCGCCGAGCCGGAACAGGTACGGCAGCTCCATGGCGTGTGCGGCTCCCAGCCCGGGCGCTGCGATCGGAGAGTGCTTGTCAGCGAACTCGTACGCGTACACCGGGACCTTGCGCGCCGCCTGCCGGTCCGCCGCGACCTGTGTGCACGACCAGATCCGGTCCGTCGTCACAGCACCCCACGCCGCGGCCGGCGACTCGTAGCTGGTCTGCGGGTAGTGCCGCAGTACCTCTGCTGCCTTCTGCGCGCCGACCATGTTCCGCACCAGCGCCGGGTAGTCCTTGATGTCCCCGAACGCGGCCAGCCAGCCGTTCGCCTCGTCGTGGTTGTTCCCGGAGATGATCGGCACCCGGTGGAAGAGCCCCGCGCGCAGGGCCTTCGCCGGGCTGAGCGGTACGACGGGGCTCCCGCCGTACCCGATCTGCGTGAACTGGAGCAGGTCGTCGACCAGGACGTCGGCCTTCAAGCCGCGCAGGCACTCGATCGTGGTGCAGTTCTTGCCGGCGGCCCACTCCTTGCCGTTCGCCTGCGTCCGGCTGACGGGGACCCACGGGGAGTCCGCGGTCTGGCCCGGGTACTGGCTGTTGTCGGCCCAGTTGAAGGCGCAGGAGCCGCTCTGCATGATCGCCTTCGCGAACAGGCCGGACGCGGTCGGAGAGGTCAGCTGCGCGCACACGCTCATCCCGCCGGCGGACTCGCCCGCGACCGTGACGTTGCGCGGGTCGCCGCCGAACGCGCTGGCGTTGCGCTGCACCCAGCGCAGGGCCGCCTGCTGGTCCTGCAGACCGAAGGTGCCGGAGCCGGGCAGACCCGGGTAGCCGAAGAAGCCGAAGATGCCGAGGCGGTAGTTGACCGTGACAACGACGACGTCGCCCCGCGCGGCGAACTTCGACGCCTCGTAGCTGCTGCCGGCGCCGGAGAAGAACCCGCCACCGGGGATCCACACCACGACCGCGCGAGGCTTCGTGGATGAGGCGGTGGGCGTCGTCACGTTCAGGTACAGGCAGTCCTCGGCCACCGATCCGTCCGGCGCCTCGGAATTCGGCTGCTGCGCGCAGACACTGCCCACCTTCGACTCGCGCACCCCACTCCACGGCTGCACCGGCTGCGGCGCCTTCCATCGCAGGGCGCCTGTCGGGGGAGCGGCGTACGGGATCCCGTCGTACACCAGCGCGTCTCCGACCGACCGCGCAGCCACCCGCCCCGCGTCGGTCCGTACGACGTGCTCAGCCGCGTGGCCGGCCCCAGCGCCGCTCACCAACGTCCCGGCCGCGGCCAGCCCGGCCGCCGCCACTATCGCCAATAGCCTTTTCTTCGTCATACCGGCACCCTCCGCCGGCAGCCGCCCTCACCACTTCGTGCCGATGGCCAAACCCTCTAAGACTTTGGTCTAGCCTGCACTCGAGCGCACCCCGCCCTGCTACGGCACTTACGGTTGGTCTCGGAGGTTGAGCGGTCTGATCCCGGATGCGCTCATAGCCAGTGCCCATGGTCCAGCACCACGCTTGATGATCTCGCGTTGAAGCCGAGCCTCGTGCTTGAGGAACAACTCCACCTGGTCGCGAGGACCGAGATCCTGTTTGGCGCCGATCCACACGGAGCGGATTCCGAGCTCCGAGTATGCCCTCAGTTCGGCGGGTCTGGTGCGGATCCGCCGGTCGCGGGTCAGGACAATCAGACCGCGCTCGGCGACTACCGGCATCCAGTCAAGGTCCAAGGTGCCGAGCGGCACCTCAGGAAGCTTGTCATGCCCGGGGTAAAGGACGTCGTCCCGGCCACTGCGACGCAACAGTTTCCCCAGACCCAGCGTGTTCTCGTCGGTGAAATACACCGGGACGAGACCGGGCGCCATCAGGCGGCGCGCTCGCGACCGGCGATCAGTTCGAAACGAATGGCCTCATCGACCTGCGCGGGACTCAAGTCATAGAGGTCGGCCAAGTCCTCGCGGGTCGTACCTGCTCGGAAGTCCTCAGCCAGAGATTCCGTGCGCACGTTGCGAACGGCGGGTTGCCCGAAGGACCGTCGCGGGTCCATCACCACATCGGGAGTGCGGACCTCCGGCTTCAGACGCCCGACGATGTCGCCGACGTACTCGACCGCTGAGCTGAACCGCTCCGCCGACTCAGCCAGCACCAGTTGACCGTTGCGCACTACGACGAGCTGCAGCGAACGCTCGAGCCCAACTTGCTCCTGTACGACTCTGACCAGCTCACGGCCCTCGACGTCGAGGAACGGGCGGGCATGCGCGAGAGGGTAACGGCCGAACTCGTTGCGAAGCCGGATGATCGCTGGACGAAGTCGCTGAACGGGGACGTCGCGGCTTCGAAACTCCGCGAGTAGTCGCGCCTCGACCATTTCGCCCCAGGTGACCACATCTGTGCCGGCTGGCTCGGCACGCAGGACCGGGTCGTAGAACCGGCCTCCACGCTCGTACCCCTCGAGCCAGCGGCGGGCGGTACCCGCGTGCAGACCGACCAGGCGATCCACATCGGCATACGAGTAGATCGCTCGATCGAGGAGAGAGTTGGCCATGACAGTGATTTTGACACCGACCGGGGACAGAGCGCGAACCTGTTGCTTCGTGTCGGCAAACCGGCTGGTGCCTCCCTCCCGTCGCTCTCAGCCGTTGGAGCGTTGGCGCCGGAGGAGGTAGGTGTCCATGATCCAGCCCTTGCGGTCTCGCGCCTCGGCGCGGACCTTCTCGATCTCGGGCGCGACCTCGCGGAGCGGACCGGAGACGAGGAGCTCGTCGGGCGTGCCGAGGTAGGCGCCCCAGTAGATGTCGGTGTCCTGGTCGAGGTGCTCGGTGAACGCGGTCTGCGCGTCGAGCATCACCACGACGTCGTCCACCCCGTCCGGCCACTCCTTCGCGAGGCGCCGGCCGGTGGTGATCTGGATCGGCCGGCCGACCTGGTTCAGCCCGACCCGGTGCCGCGCGGCGAGCGTCGACACGCTGCTGATCCCCGGAATCACCTCGACCGAGAACGCGAGCTCACCGCGCGCCAGGATGTCGTCCAGGATCGCCAGCGTGCTGTCGTACAGCGACGGGTCGCCCCACACCAGGAACGCGCCGACCTGGTCCTCGCCCAGCTCGGTCGCGATCAGGTCCGCGCAGACGTCCGCCCGCCGCCGCCGCCAGTCGTCGACCGCCTCGACGTACGCCGCGGTCGTGCGGTCCCGCTCCGGGTCCCGGCCGGTGACGACGCGGTACTCCTTGCTCGTCGCGTACCGGCGGAGGATCTCCGACCGCAGGTCGACCAGCTCCTGCTTGACCTCGCCCTTGTCCAGCACGAAGAACACGTCGACCCGATTCAGCGCCGACACGGCCTGCATCGTCACCTGCTCCGGATCGCCAGCACCGACCCCGACCACCACAATCTCGCGCATGCCCGCAGCGTAGAGGAGGCCGACGTCAGCGGGAGAACTGCCAGCGGATCTCATCGTTGTCAGGAAGCACCACGACCGTGCCGGACCCGGCCCTCCACCCATTGGGAAGCAGGAACGCCCGTCCGCCCGAAACCACCAGCAGACGCAGCCCGGTGGTGCGGTAGTGCACGGTCTTACCGCCCTCGACGATCGGTTCCTCGACGACGCCGGGCGCCTCGAGTCCAAGTGGTGTGCTGCTGAACACAGTGGCGCGCGGGAGGTACCGAACGTTGTCCTGCACCTGACGCGCGTACCCACGGCCGACCGCGGTCGCATAGTCCGACACCGCCCAGAACAGCGCGGCCGTGACGACGCCGCCGACGAGCAGCAGCCGGAACGCCCGGTACCAGACGGGCGGTACCCCACGTTGAGCCGTTGCGGACTTGTCGGTCGCGGCCGTCCGCAGCCGGGCGCCGTACGCCGCGACAATGGTGCCTGCAGCAACGATCAGCGGCGCGACCAGGTCGACCGTGTCGCCGGCCACCGTCGCGGCGACGACCGCGGCCGCGACCGCGCCGAGGCCCGACAACAAGGCGATCCGCCCCGCCCTCCGCAGCGCCGGACGAGCCTCGGTACGGCGGAGCGCCGCGTCGACCCGGAGATGTACGGCGAGTGCGCCGAGCGCGAGGCCGGCGAGGACGAGGAGCGGCAGGTACAACGTGCTGATGCTGTTCATCACGTAGTCGCGCGTCGTGTAGCCGAACAGGCTGACGTCGAGCCCCATCTCCCGGGCCTGCGTATCGGAGCGCGCCCAGCCGAAGTAGATCATCAGCGCCGTGGCGATCGTCAGCGGCGGACCCAAGGTGGTGAGCACCGACACCACCGCCTGCAGGGGCGACTGTCCACTCGGCGCTTCGCTGTCGGGCGGCTCGGCGGTCGGCGTTTCGCGGGACGGCCGTCCGTTCGGTTGCGGTTCGTTGGCGGGTGGCTCCAGGGGCGGTCTGCCGGTGGGCGTGGTCATCCGTCTGAGGTGGGGGCTGCGTCGGGTGACGACGTCTCGGACGGGCCTCCGGCCGGCGGGGTCTCGTTGGTCGGCTGCTCCGTGGGCTGGTCCGTGGGCTGGTCTGTCGGCTGTTCGGTGGGCTGCTCGGTCTGTTCGCCGTTCTCCTGGTTCGCGGCGTGACCGCACTCGGTCTCCTGGGAACCGGTGGTCACCCGGTGGAAGCGCACCCTCGGTACCGCGCCGGGATGGGCGCGGCGCCAGGCGAGGCCACGCGCCATCAGGTCCTTGACCAGGGGCGTCAGGCAATCGTGGTTGAGCGCGCCGGTCTCGGCGTTCTGGTTGGCCTCGACGACGGCCCACTGCTTCGACTGACCCTTGACCGCGGCCTGGCAGAGGGCGACCATCGCCTTCCCGAAGTCACCGCCCTGGTCGGCGGTCAGGTCCGCGACCTCGCTCTGCAGGTCGGAGCACTTGCCGTCGGCAAGATAGTTGTACGCCGACCAGGTCGGCGTCGGTGACTGCGGATCCTTGGGCCCCCACGGCACCCAGGACAGCGACCCGCCGCCCTTGTCCCCGCCGCCGTTGTCGCCCCCGTTGTCGCCCCCGTTGTTGTCACCCCCGTTGTCACCACCGTTGTTCCCGCCCGGATCGCCGCTCTGGCCGGAGTCCGACGTACCCGAATCGCCCGCTGTGCTGTCGGATCCGCAGCCCGCGGGTAGGAGCGCAAGGATCAGCAGCAGGCTGAGTGCAATGAGTCGACGCGGCATGGCAACCCCCCCATGGCCCGAGGAAAACCGTCCCTCGAACCTCAGGGTGCGCGCAACGTGGCGCAGGGTCAACGGCCTGTCGGTGCCGATCGGAGGCTTACGGCTTGGCCTGGCGCCACTCGCGTTCGAACGGGAGCCGCCAGGCGCGCGGCGCGATCAGCTGGTGGATCGCGTTCGGCCCCCAGGTGCCGGGCTGGTACGGCTTGGCGGGCGGCGGGTCCTCGAGCAGCGGCGCGGAACGGTCCCACAGCGACTCGATGCCCTCGGCCGTGGTGAACAGCGTGTGGTCCCCGCGCATCGCGTCCAGGATCAACCGCTCGTACGCCTCGAGGACGTCGCCCGCGCTCTCGGTCTCCTGTGTGGAGAACTGCATCGACAGCTTCTCCAGCCGCATCCCCGGGCCCGGCCGCTTGCCGTAGAACGACAGCGACACCCGCGACGAGTCGGCCAGGTCGAACGTCAGGTGGTCCGGACCTTCCGAGCCGACGCCGGAGCCGGCCGGGAACATCGTCTTCGGCGCCTCCTTGAAGGCGATCGAGATGATCCGCTGGCCCTCGGCCAGCTTCTTGCCGGTGCGCAGGTAGAACGGCACGCCGGCCCAGCGCCAGTTGTCGATCTCGACCTTGAGCGCGATGAACGTCTCGGTGTCGGAGTCCGGCGCGACGCCTTCCTCGTTGCGGTAACCGCCGTACTGACCGCGGACCACGCAGGCCGGATCGAGCGGCAGCATAGACCGGAAGACCTTGTTCTTCTCCTCCGAGATCGCCCGCGGCTCCAGGGCGGTCGGCGGCTCCATCGCGACGAACGACATCACCTGCATCAGGTGCGTGACGACCATGTCCTTGAACGCGCCGGTCGGCTCGTAGAAGGTGGCCCGCTGGTCCAGGCCGAGCGACTCCGGGATGTCGATCTGCACGTGGTCGATGAAGTTGCGGTTCCAGATCGGCTCGAACAGGCCGTTCGCGAACCGGAACGCCAGGATGTTCAGTGCGGCTTCCTTGCCGAGGAAGTGGTCGATCCGGAAGATCTGCGACTCGTCGAACGTCTCGTGGACGAAGTCGTTGAGCTCGATCGCGGTGGCCAGGTCGTCGCCGAACGGCTTCTCCATCACCACGCGGGCGCGCTCGACCAGGCCGGCGTCGCGCAGCATCGCGATCACCGCCTGGGCGGCCTTGGGCGGCACCGACAGGTAGTGCAGCCGCCGGGTGTCCGGGCCGAGCAGCTCCTCGGCGGCCTTGACCGCGGCCGCCAGCGCCTCCGGGCCGGCGGTGACCGGCACGTACTCCAGCCGTTCGGCGAACTGCGCCCACTCCGCGTCGCTCATCGCGTGCGTGCCGAACATCTCGACCGCCTGCCGCGCCCGCTCGCGGAACTCGTCGCAGGTCAGGTCCTCGGTGGCAGTCCCGATGATCCGCACGTCCGGCGCGAACCGGGACTGCTGCAGATACGCCAGACCGGGCAGCAGTTTGCGCTTGGCGAGGTCGCCGGTGGCGCCGAACAGCACGATCACGTGCGGCGCCAGCGGCTCCGGATCCCGCCGCGACGGTCGCGATCCGGGCGCCGGATACGCAATGGTCTGAGTACGGTCAGGCATTCAGTCCTCCCGAGGACGCCACCGGAGCCAACACTCTCCGCAGTCTAGGTGGCTCCGGTGACGGCCACGCGTCAGGCTGATTGCCACAGACCGAGGATGTTGCCCTCCGGATCCTTGAAGTACCCGGCGAAGCCCATGTCGCCGACCGGGAGTTTCTCGCCGACGCGTTCGCCGCCGAGGCTCTCGATGGTCTTCCAGGCGGCGTCGATGTCCGCGACGTCGACCGTCAGCATCGGACGGGTCAGGTCGCCGGTGCGCTGGAACATCCCGCCGTTGATGAAGCCGGGCTCGGCCGGCATCGCCTGGTCGTCGACCGGTCCGGTCGACACCATCGTGTAGTTCAGCTCGGGCATTTCCATCAGGTTCCACCCGAAGGCCTCGCGGTAGAACGCCCGCGCGCGCTCACCGTCGTCGTACGGCACCTCGAAGTGCACGATCCGCCCTGTCATCGTCCGTACCTCCCCCTGAGAGTTCCTTGCTGTCGACGCTAGACCTGCGAGGATGAAGCGGTGAAGTACCTGCTGATGATCTGTGGAGACGAGTCCGCCGCCGCGCACGCCGACGACGGCTGCGGCGGCTGGTCGGAGGAGATGGAGTCTCGCGGGGTCGTGACCGGCGCGGCCGGGCTGCGGCCGCCGGACGAGGCGACCACGCTGCGGGTGCGCGAGGGCGAGCTGCTGCTGACCGACGGGCCGTTCGCGGAGACGAAGGAGCAGATCGGCGGGTTCGTGCTGATCGACTGCGCCGACCTGGACGAGGCGATCGAGATCGCGGCCAAGCACCCCGCGGCCGGCTACGGCACGATCGAGATCCGGCCCCTGCTGGAACCGCCGGTGTGACCTTCGAGGAGATCTACCGGCAGGAGTGGGGCCAGGTGGTCGCCACACTGATCCGGCTGACCGGCGACTGGGAGCTGGCCGAGGAGTGCGCGCAGGAGGCGTTCGCCGCGGCCCTGCAGCGGTGGCCGGCGGACGGCGTACCGGATCGGCCCGGCGCCTGGCTGACCACGACCGCCCGCAACCGGGCGATCGACTGGCTGCGCCGCGAGGCGGTCGGTGCGGCCAAGCTGCGGGAGGCGGCCGCGATCGAGTCCAACCAGGAGCCGCCGTACGACGTACCGGACGATCGGCTGCGGTTGATGTTCACGTGCTGCCACCCCGCCCTGGCGATGGAGGCCCGCGTGGCGTTGACGCTGCGGACACTGGCCGGTCTGAGTACGGCGGAGATCGCGAGGGCGTTCCTGGTCCCGGAGACCACCATGTCGAAACGCCTGACCCGCGCGAAGCAGAAGATCCAGCACGCGGGCATCCCGTACCGGGTCCCGCCGGCGCATCTCCTGCCCCAGCGGACACCCGCCGTGCTGGCGGTGCTGTACCTGCTGTTCAACGAGGGGTACTCCGACGTCGTCCGGAGCAATCTGACCGGTGAAGCGATCAGACTGGCCAGGCTGCTCGTCCACCTGATGCCGGACGAGCCTGAGGCCACCGGCCTCCTCGCGCTCATGCTGATGCACGACGCCCGCCGCGACACCCGGCTGTCCCCGGACGGCGCCCTGGTCACCCTCGACGACCAGGACCGCACACGCTGGGACCACGCCCAGATCGCCGAAGGCGTAGCCCTCCTGGACGCCGCCCTCCTCCGCAACGAGCCCGGCCCGTACCAGATCCAGGCAGCAATCGCCGCCTGCCACGCCACCGCCCGCACCGCCCCCGAAACCGACTGGCCGCAGATTGCCGCGCTCTACGCCCAACTCCCGCAAACCCCCGTAGTAGCCCTCAACCGAGCCGTAGCCATCGGCATGGCCGACGGCCCCGCCGTAGGCCTACACCTCGTAGAAGCCCTGACCGCCGACCCGCTGACCACCTACCACCTCCTCCCAGCCACCCGAGCCGACTTCCTCCGCCGCCTCGGCCGCCACAAAGAAGCCGCAACGGCCTACCGCGAGGCCCTCCTCCTGGCAACCACAGAAGCCGAACGACTGTACCTGCAGAAACGGCTGGCTGATTCGCTCATTTGAAATGCCCTCACGCGCGTACTGTGGCAACAGGGGGAGGGGCGCGATGGCGGGAATCGTGGGCGAAACCGATTGGAAAGCGATTGGCGAGGAATTCAGCCGACGCGAGCTGACAGCGCTGACGAAGTCGCTCGAGGACAACGGCGCGTTGCGGGATGTCGTCGACACGGCGCTGACGAGGTCGGGGGAGGTCGACGACGGTCGATCCGCGGATTTCGAGCAGGCCTGGACGACGGCCCGCGAACGACCCGGTGCGACAGTGGCGCTCGCCACCTACCTCTACGCGAGTTGTCAGGCCGCATGGGAATTGACGGGGGATTACGACAAGATCAGGAGGACGATCGAGGGCGCGCGCACCGGATGGGACCAGTGTGGCAAGTCGGTCGACTGGTACGACGCGGCCACCGAATTGTTCCTCCGCCACGTCGAGTCGCTGCCTGACTGCATGGACGCCGAAGGGGCGGTCAACTGCTCCTGCCCGATCGCCCTGGCCCACCACGCCGGCGAGGTGTCGAAAGCCAATGCCGAGATCCTCCCGTCGATCAAGGACCTCGATCAGCCGGGCGCAGAGACCTTTGTGCGCTTCCTGTCCGGCATCGTCGAGAAACACTTCGTGACCTACGACGCGATCGCGGCGGTCGCCCGCGGAGTGAAGCTCTGGCTCTACGAAGAGCCCAGCGCTCGCGGCGAGCTCGAGGCGTGCAAGGCGCTACTCAAGAAAGCGGAGGCCAACGAGCTCGTGGCCGAGGACGTCTACGCCTCGGAGCTGCGAGCCCACAGGTACGCGCTGCAGAGCCTGACCGAGTCGAGACTGCCCGAGCTGACGTTCCGCGACACACGCTTCGTCTACTGCTATCCGTTCGCCATTCCTTCGCGGATCAGCTGGGAGAAGCTCGAAGCCGCGATCGCGCGGGTCGGGAAGGAAGGGCGCCTGGCCGGCGCACGACCCAACCTCGTCGAGGACATGGATCTCTCCGACATCTGGAACAGCGACATCTATCAGGGCCTGGTGCTGATGTTGCCGCCAGTGAACGTGGCGACGACCGCGGGCCTGAATCTGCGCCACTCGGTCGAGTTCCGTTTCAGCAAGTTCGGCAACCACTACATCCGGCTCGAGCACGACGGCACCGATCTCGGATGTCACGATATCTATCAGGGACTGCGGCGCGTCTCGCACGTGATGGGCGTCGAGAAGGTCACGTGGCTCGACGGTGCGCCGGACAGATCGTGGAAGCGACTCCACGAGTTCGCTGCCGACCTGCTCAAGTCCCTGGCTGATCAGGTGGACGATGCGACGACGGATGACTGGTTCGCGGACTTCCGCAATGACTTCAATGTCGTTCTGGAGATCAGGCGCGCGAGCATCCGGGGCGAGGACGGCCGTGAGCGCGAAGCGACTGGCCACGACGTCATCGAGTCGGCCGGCCGGCTGTTGCTGAATCCGGTGACCAGTTACGCGACCGCACTCGAGGAATGGACACGCCGGGAGACGCCGACCGAGTTCAAGAACCTGTCCGAGGACGCCGGCTACGACAGCGACGTCGTCGCGAGGACCGACAACACCACGCTGCTCGTGCTGCCCGGAAGCCCGAGCTGGGTCTATCTCGGGCACGAGGAAGAAGCCGAGTTCGTCGCCTCCCTCCGGCCGCTGCTGCGGCGCTGGCAGCGTGAGCTGCGCGTCCGGAAGGAGAAGCTGGCCGGATCGCTGAGACCCGGCGAACTCGAGCGGACCAAGCGGGGGCAGGTGGAATCCGAGCGCTTGGAGCTGGCCGGTCACGTGGCCGACGTCCGTTCCTGCCTCGACCGTTTGCACAGCAACGAGTTGTGCCGCCCAGCAGTGCATCGTCGTCTGGTCGACCGGCTGTACGTCGCGGCGGGTCTGGATCGGCACGAGGAGGAACTCGAGGCCGAGATTCGTGAGGTCGAGGCGCTCTACACCCTGTTCGCCGCATATCTCAGCGCCGCCGAGGAGCTGAAGGCACGCGCGGAGGAGATCGCCACCAGCAAGTACCAGCGCAGTATCCAGGTGATCCTCGGTGTCCTGGCGGCGCTGTCGCTGGTCGGCCTGTTCGATGCGATCAATCAGTTCAGCCAGGCCTCCGCCGCGGATCGAGTGCCGTCGCCCTGGGCTACGGCTGAGCTCGTGTTCGTCCTGCTGGCCGCGGCTGCGATCGCACTGACGTTCTGGCTGATGGGGCGTCCTCGAGGCAGACATGGCCGCGGTACCTGATCAGGTCGTCGTGGAGTACCGGGACTCCTGGAGGCTGACGTCGGGGCAGCTCGAGCGGCTGTACGACGAGGTGCTCAATCCGAGTTTTCCCGTGGATGAGCTGGTGCCGCGGGAGCGGTTGTTGCCGCGGCTGGCGCGGGAGGACAGCGGAGTTTGCTGCCGCGTCGCGGTCGACGCTGCCGGGCGGGGTGTGGCCGCGATTATCGCCGAGGTCTACCCCGAAACCTGCGTGCTGCTGCTGTCGTACCTGGCTGTCCTGTCGGGGCTTCGTGATCGTGGCGTCGGGACCGGGCTCGCGCGCGACGCCGTACCGCGTTGGATTGTCAGGTACCAGCCGGCCCTGGCCGTCGCGGAGGTCGAGGATCCGCGCTTCCACGACGACAGTGAGGCTGCCGGTCACGGCGACCCGGACGCTCGGATGCGGTTGTACGAGGGGTTCGGCGGACTGATCCTGCCGGTCCCGTACCTGCAGCCGGCACTGTCCGACGGAGCTGATCGGGTCCGCAACCTATTGCTGATGGCGTTCCACGTCGACGCGAAGATCTGTCACGATGAGCGGCTCGACGGCGAACTGCTGGTGCGGTTCCTGACCGACTACTTCACGGTCTGTGAAGGCAAGACGCCTGATGACGCCGAGTTCGCCGTGTTGGTCGATGCCTGTCGACGTCCGGGCGGGATCCCGCTGGTGAAGCCGTCCGAGTTTCTTTCGGGCTGAGTGTCTGTCCTGGAGGAACCCGTTCGTCGGTGGGGTATGACGACGGATATCAGGGCTGCTGTGGCAGCTGAGCGGCGTGAGTTGGTCGGGGTGCTGGCCGGGTTGGGGGAGGAGGAGTGGGATCGGCCTACGTTGTGTGCGGGGTGGCGGGTGCGGGAGTTGGTTGCGCATATCACGATGCCGTTCCGGGTCTCGGGGCCGCGGTTCGTCGGCGGTTTGCTGCGGGCCGGTGGGAACTTCGATCGGTACGCCGACCGGCAGGCGCGGCGGGATGCGGTGGAGTTGACGTCGGGGGAGCTGGTCGAGTGCCTGCGGCGGAACATCGACCATCCGTGGAAGCCGCCGGGCGGTGGGTATGCGGGGGCGCTGGCGCACGACGTGACGCACGGTCTTGACGTGACTGTTGCGCTGGGCATCGATCGCCAGGTGCCGGCAGAGCGGATGCGGATCATCTTCGATGCGCTGAAGCCTCGTCAGGTCAAGTACTTCGGCGTCGACCTGGACGGCGTACAGCTGCAGGCCACCGACCTCGCGTGGACGTACGGCAGCGGCACGCCTCTCACGGGATCGGCCCAGGACCTCCTGCTGGTCCTCAGCGGCCGTAGCCTCCCACCGAACCACCTGTCCGGTCGCGACGCCGACCGTTTCACCGCTGGAGTGACCCGATGATCATCAGCCTGCCGATCGAGGACCGGCCGCGTTCGTACGCGTTCTACCAGGAGGCGCTCGGTCTGACGCCGGTCGGTGAGCCCGACGAGGACGGCATCCCCGAACCGCTGCAGTTCCAGCTGGCCGCGGACGTCACCATGATGCTGATCCCGACCGGCGGCTTCGGCTGGGTGCTCGGTGAACAACCCGCCGCGCCGCCGGGGCAGAGTGAGTGCATCCTCGGCCTGCGCGTCGACAGCGAGGAGGCCGTCGACGCGACCGCGGCCAAGGCGATCGCCGCCGGGGCGGTGCAGGTGACAGCCCCGACTCGCAAGCCGTGGGCCTACCTGACCACTTTCACCGACCCCGACGGTCACCTGTGGATGGTCAGTACTGACTAGAGCACGCGGCGGCCGAAGGCGGTCGCCTGACGGGTTCCGGCTGGGTGGAAGCGGAACAGGCGGCCGCCGTACCGCAACCACTCGACCTGTCCGTTGCTGCCGCGGACGAAGTTGGCGCGGACGTGGGTCGGCGTGCCGTCCGGGTTCAGCGCGAGGATGTAGTCCTTGCGGTAGAACGCGAACCGGAACAGGGTCTCGCCGCCCACACCCGCGACCAGCTCGCCGCTGTCGGGAGTGACGTCCAGCCCGAGCTCCTCCGGCTTGCCGTCGAGCCCGATCTGCTGTGAGACGTACGTGCCCGCGTACTCCGCCAGCCGACGCGGCGGCAGCTCCCGCGGTACGGCGGGGAGGTTGCTGACGCCGGCGAACTCCTGGAGCGCCCAGTCGTCCGCGAACAGGTCCGCCACCAGCAGCGGCCCGCTCTCCGAGTTGGTCAGCAGCGTGATCGCGAAGTCTCGCGCCGGAACGAACAGGAAGCCGGAGTGCTGCCCGTTCCAGTCTCCGCCGTGCTGCACAACCGTCGGGCCTTGAAGGGTCGGGCGCAGCATCCAGCTGACTCCAACGCCGTTCAGCTCGACGAACAGCGTGCCGCCCGGACCCGGGTGCGACTGCATCGCGAGCCTGCCGCGGTCGCTCAGCAGCTGGGGAAGATCCCGGTGCCCCAGGTGGTACCGCGCATACCGCAGCTGGTCCCGGGCGCTCGAGATCAGCCCGCCGATCGAGTGCAGCGCCCGCGGCATCGCGTCGAACGACGGCTCGACGACCGGCTTGCCGTCGACGATGTTGTGCGACGCGGCGACGCTGAAACCGTCGAGCTCGCTGCGGAAGAACCGGCTGTGCCCGAGCCCCAGCGGGTCGACGACGAGTTCGCGGGTGGCGACCTCGTACGGCTTCCCGGTCACCACCTCGATGATCCGCCCGGCCACGCCGATCGCGGCGTTGTTGTACGAGAACACCTTTCCGAGCGGCGTGAGCTGCGGGACCTTCGGCATCCCGCCGACGTACGTCGCGAGCGCGTCGTCGTCCTGACCGGTGTCCTCGAAGTAGTCGCCCTGCCAGCCGGCCGAGTGGTTCAGCAACTGCCGGACGGTGACGCGTGCCGCGACGGACGGGTCCTGGGTCGCGAAGTCCGGCAGGTACGCGCGGACCGGCCGGTCGAGAGCGATCCGGCCGCGTTCGACGAGACGCATGATCGCGGTCGCGGTGAACGTCTTGCTCGTCGAGCCGATCCGGAACACGGTGTCGCCGGACACCGCCTCGCCGGTGTCCACACTCGTGACACCGAATCCGCGGACGTACTCCCGGCCGCGGTACCAGACGCCGAGCCCGGCGCCGGGAATCGCGTACTTCGCCAGCCCGGCCTCGATCTTCTCGGCCAGCCGCCCGATCGCGGCCGGTTCGCGGAGACCGGTCGCTGCGGCGGGCCTGGTGGACAATGCGGCAACGGGCACGGCAGCGGCCGCGGACTTGAGCACGGTACGACGGGTGAGCGACACGTCAACGTCTCCTCGGGCGAGTGGGATTGCTTCCGATGCCGCTATTATTACCAGCGTTGGTATCAATGGATACCCTGAAAGAACCCTGATGGAGCGTCGATGGACGAGTCGCCGACCCCGGTGCTGGACGTGCTGCTGCACCCGATCCGCTGGCGGATCGTGCAGCGCGCGCTCGGCCGTGAGGTCACCACCACGGACCTCAAGCGCGACCTGCCCGACATCCCCACCACGACCCTCTACCGGCACGTGGCCGCGCTGATCGACGCCGGCTACCTGACCGTGGTCCGCGAGCGGAAGATCCGCGGTACGACGGAGCGCACGCTCAGCCTGGACCAGACCAAGGTCGGCAGGATGGACGAGCGCGAGGCGCGCGCCATGACCCCTGAGCAGCACCGGCAGGCGTTCCTGACGATGCTGACCCGCCTGGCCGCGGACTTCGACCGTGTCGTCGACAACGGTGACCTGAGTCCGCGGCTGCACCAACTGGGCTACTCACAGCTCGCCCTCTACCTCAGCCCGGACGACATGGAGACCTTCCGCGCCGGCTTCACCGAACTCGTCGAGCCCTACCTGGCCGAGGCGCCGGGCAAGGACCGCATCGTGCTCTCGATGTTCTCCTTGCCGGACAGCTGATCACGGGTCAGGCGCAGCTGACCGACGTCGAGGTAGCCGGAGGCGAAGCCGGCCTCGCAGTAGGCCAGGTAGTACTCCCAGGCTCGCCGGAAGGATTCGTCGAAGCCCTCTGTCCGGACGCTCTGCCAGTTGGCGACGAACCGCCGGCGCCACCGGCGGAGCGTCTCCGCGTAGTCCTGACCGAACCGGTAGTCGTCGTCGACGGCCAGCGTGGTGTGCCGCTCGACGGTCTCGTCGATCGCGGTCCGGGACGGGATCAGGCCGCCGGGGAAGATGTACTTCTGGATCCAGCCGTACGAGTGGCGGGTGGCGAGCATCCGGTCGTGCTCCATCAGAATCGCCTGCAGCGCGACCTTGCCGCCCGGTGCGAGCAGCTCGTCCACTGTGCGGAAGTAGTCGGGCCAGTACTCCTCGCCGACCGCTTCGATCATCTCCACGCTGACCACCGCGTCGTACGAACCGGTGACGGCGCGGTAGTCCTGGAGCCGGAGATCGACGCGGTCGGCCAGCCCGGCGTCGGCGACACGCTTCTCGGCCAGCTGCAGCTGCTCGGTCGACAGCGTGATGCCGGTGACGTACGCGCTCCGGCGGGCGGCGGCGATCGCCAGCGTGCCCCAGCCCGTCCCGATCTCCAGCACCCGGCTGCCGGGGCCGACGCCGGCGAGATCGAGGATCCGCTCGACCTTCCGGGTCTGCGCCGCTTCGAGATCCTGGTCGGACAGCGGTCCGTCGTGATCGAAGAGCGCGGAGCTGTACGTCATGCCCGGGTCCAGGAACGCCCCGAACAGCGCGTTGCTCAGGTCGTAGTGCGCGCTGATGTTGCTGCGGGCACCGGTCAGGGTGTTGCGCTGCCAGCGGGGTACGCGCCGGTCGACCAGCCGCCGGAAGCGGAGCAGCGCGGCCGGCACGAGGTGGGCGACGCGCTCCGCGAACGGCGTCAGCAGGTCGCCGAGGTCGGTGCCGTCGGCGGCGGCCCAGTCGCCGGCCATGTACGCCTCGCCGAGCCCGATCTTCGGGTTGTGCGCGAGCCGCTCGAACATCGACTCCGGGCGCACGATCCGCAGCACCGGAGCGTCCGGCCCGCCGCCGCCGCGGACCGTACCGTCCGGGTAGACCGCGCGGACCGCGATGCGGTCGAGCATCCGGTCGACGATCAGCCGGGCGACCCAGGCCCGGACGCAGAGCGGCCGGAACGCCGGGTGCCGCAGGCACAGGGGTTGCGCGACGGTCAGCGTGCTCATCGAAGTCCCTCCTGGAGTTCGTGTTTCGGGCGCTGCCTGACGGGCAGGCGGCGGGCCCACAGCCGGATGCCGTGCAGCCGGATGAGCGCGGACACACGGTGCGGCATCAGCGGCATCCGTACGGCGGTGGCGAGAATCGCCCGACGGGTAGCGGGTCGCGGTACGCCGTCGAAGCTGGCGCCGAAGACCGTGCGACCGCCGCGGGACAAGCTGACCTGGACGCGCACCCGGTCGCGGTCCAGCCGGAACTGCAGCTCGTAGTCGCCGGAGACGTCGTTGAACGGCGAGACGTAGAACTGCTTGGCGGTCTCGGCGGTGCCGTCCGCGTCCGGTGTGAGCAGGCAGACGTGCCGTTCGCCGTACGTGTTGTGGACCTCCGCCACGACGTACGGGCTGTCCACGCACCAGTACACGGTCAGCGGATCGAACACGTGGCCGAGCACGCGGGCGTTGGCCAGCATCAGCACGCGCCCGTCGTACTCGATGCCCTGGCTGTGAAGATACCGGCGCAGATCGGCCTTGATCGTGGGACCGCGGCCGCCGAGGTGGTCGCGCGCATCGAAGCGGGCCAGCGGGCGCAGGTACCAGGGCAGGCGTGGCACGTCGTCCAGGTCGACCAGCCACTGGTACACCCGGTACCGGAACGCGTGCCGGATCGGAATGGATCGCCCGTGCTTGACGGAGCCGATGACGATCGCCGGGATTGTGGGGTGCAACCCGACGACCGTCACCAGCGAACCCCGAAGGACCCGGCGGCCGCAACGCCGGCGCGGCAGCCGTCCTCGTGGAAACCCCAGCCGTGATACGCCCCTGCGAACGCGGTCCGGCCGGTGTTGAGAGTCGCCAGCAGAGGCTGGGCGGCGACTGCCTTCGGGGTGTAGAGGGGGTGCCGGTAGTCCATCCGGGCGATCACCCGCGCCGGATCGACCGCGTCGGCACCGTTCAGCGTGACCAGGTAGGTCTCGTCGGTCTCCAGACCTTGCAACTTGTTCATCCAGTACGTCGTCAGCGGCGTGCCCGGGCGAATGACGTGGTTCCACGAGGCGCGGGCGTTCTTCGTTGCCGGCAGCAATGACGTGTCGGTGTGCAGCACCGTCGCGTTGCGGCTGTACTCGAACGGTCCGAGCACCGCCTTCTCCTCGGGTGACGCGTCCGCGAGCAGGTCGAGGGCATGGTCCGCGTGGGTGGCCAGGACGACCCGGTCGAAGTCCATCGTGTCGCCGTCGGCAACGGTGATCGTCACGCCGTCGGGGTGTCGTTGCACGGAACGCACCGGGCGGCCGGCCCGGACCGTGCCGATCCGCTCGGCGACGGCGTCGACGTACTGCCGGGAACCGCCCGTGACGGTCAGCCACTGCGGCGAGCCGCCGACCGAGAGCATGCCGTGGTGGTCGAGGAACCGGAACAGGTAGCGGGCCGGGTAGGACAGGGCCGAGTTGCCTCCGCACGACCACACACACGACACGACAGGTACGGCGTACAGCCGGGTGAAGGCGGGGCTGAAACGCTCGGCCTGGAGGAACTCGCCGAGCGTCACGAGATCGTCGTCGCCGGTCCGGGCGATGTACCGCGCGGCACTGCGGTGGAAGCGGCGCACCTCGCGGAGCAGCCCGAGGAAGCGCGGGTCGGCGATCCGGCGGCGCTGGGCGAAGATCCCGCTCACGCCGCGGCCGCCGGCGAACTCGAGCCCGCCGGCCGGATCGCAGATGCTCATACTCATCTCGGTCGGCCGGGTCCGGACGCCGAGCTCGCCGAACAGCTTGCGCAGCAGCGGGTAGGTGCGGGTGTTGTGGACGATGAAGCCGGTGTCGATCGCGAGCCGCTGCCCGGCGGGGTCGGTCACGGCGTGCGTGTGCGCGTGCCCGCCGAGCCGTGACTCGGCCTCGAGCAGCGTGACGTCGTAGCGCCGGCCGAGCAGGTAGGCGGCCGTCAGGCCGGACACGCCGGCGCCGATCACAGCCACGGACTCGGTCATGGTCTGGCCTCCAAGGCTGTCTAAGGTCTGTCTAGAGATTAGGCCTATCGGGGAGTTCTTGTCAAAAGTCTGTCTAGAGTTTGTATAGTGTGCTCATGGAGACTTCGGTGCCGGGTGGTCTGCGGATCGGTGCGTTGAGCAAGCGCGCCGGTGTCAGCGAGCACGTTCTGCGTGCCTGGGAGACCCGCTACGGTCTGCTGTCGCCGACCCGTTCGCCCGGCGGCTTCCGGCTGTACTCCGACGCCGACGTACGCCGGGTCCAGCGGATGCGGGCGTACATCGCCGACGGGCTGTCCGCCGCCGAGGCGGCCCGCGCGGTGCTGGCCGAGCCCGACGGAGCAGCGGCCGTCCGGGATCCGTTGCTCGTCCGGGTGGCCGAGTCCGGCGGCGCGGCGAACCTGCGGTCCGCGCTGGACGAGCTGGACGAGCGGGCCGCGCAGGCCGTCCTGGACCAGCTGTTCGGTGCGCTGACCGTCGAGGCCGTCATCCGCGAGGTGCTGATTCCCTACCTGCACGATCTGGGCGACCGATGGCAACGCGGTGACGTGACCGTCGGGCAGGAACACTTCGCCAGCAACATCATCAGGTCACGGCTGGCCGCGTTGTCGACGGGCTGGGGCGCGGGTCACGGCCCGCGGGCACTCCTCGCTTGTCCGCCCGGTGAGCTGCACGACATCGCGCTGCTGTCGTTCGGTCTGATCCTGCGCCGCTCCGGCTGGCGGGTGGTCTTCCTCGGCGCCGACTCGCCGATGGCCGATGTCGAACGGACGGCCGCGGCGCTCGGGCCGGACTTGGTGATGCTGTCCGCATCGGACCACTCGCGCTTCGACGCAGTCCGTCCGCAACTCGTCGAGCTGTCGCAGGACCGATCGGTCGTCCTTGCCGGGGCGGGCGCTTCCAGTGAGCTGGCAGCCACGGTCGGAGCGCAGTACGTCGGCGCGGATCCGGTGACCGCTGCTGAGAGATTGGCCGAGCGATGACCCGGATCCTGGTGACCGGAGCCACCGGCTATATCGGCGGACGGTTGGTCCCCGAGCTGCTGGCGGCCGGGTACGACGTACGCGTCCTGGCGCGGCACCCGGAGCGGCTCGACACGCGCCCGTGGCGGTCCCGGATCGAGGTCGTGGCCGGCGACGCCTCCGACCCGGCCGTGCTGACCAGAGCGCTGGACTGCGTCGACGTCGCGTACTACCTGATCCACTCGATGGGCTCCGGCCAGCAGTTCGAGATGCGCGACCGGCGTACCGCACTCGCTTTCGGTACGGCCTGCCGCGAGTCCGGCGTCGCCCGGATCGTGTACCTCGGCGGGCTGCACCCGGACGACGAGGACCTGTCCCGGCACCTCGGCTCCCGCCGCGAGGTGGGGGAGATCCTGCTGGCCAGCGGCGTACCGACGACCGTGCTGCGCGCCGCGGTGATCATCGGCTCCGGCTCGGCGTCCTTCGAGATGCTGCGCTACCTGACCGAGCGGCTGCCGGTGATGGTCACGCCGCGCTGGCTGGACACTCGGATCCAGCCGATCGCGGTCCGCGACGTGCTGCGCTACCTGGTCGGGTCCGCGGAGATGCCGCCCGACGTGAACCGCGGCTTCGACATCGGCGGACCGGACGTGCTCACGTACCGCGCGATGATGCAGCGCTACGCGGCCGTGGCCGGCCTGCGTCCGCGGCGGATCGTGACGCTGCCGCTGCTGTCGCCCGGCCTGTCGAGCCACTGGGTCGGTCTGGTCACGCCGGTGCCGAGCGGCATCGCCCGGCCGCTGGTCGACAGCCTGGTGCACGAGGTGGTCTGCAAGGACCACGCCATCGATCGGTACGTCGCTCCCCGTCCCGGCGGCGGCATCGGCTTCGACCGGGCCGTCGAACTCGCGCTGAAGAAGGTGCACGACCTGGACGTGACCACGTCCTGGGCCTCCGCCTCGACACCGGGCGCCCCCAGCGACCCGCTGCCGAGCGACCCGGACTGGTCCGGCGGCTCGCTGTACGTCGACGAGCGCGACTGCACCGTCGATGCGCCGCCCGAGCGCCTCTGGAAGGTGATCGAGGGCATCGGCGGCCGCCGTGGCTGGTACTCGTGGCGGCTCGGCTGGTGGACCCGCGGTCTGCTCGACCGGGTCGTCGGCGGCCCCGGCCTGCGCCGCGGCCGGCTGCACCCCGACAGGCTGTCGGTGGGCGATCCACTCGACTGGTGGCGGGTGGAGAGCGTGGAGCCCGGCCGGCTGCTCCGGTTGCGTGCCGAGATGCGGCTGCCCGGCGAGGCCTGGCTCGAGTTGCGCGCCGGCACCGACGGGAACGGCCACACGCTGTTCCGCCAGCGCGCGTTGTTCCACCCCCGCGGTCTACCGGGGGAGCTGTACTGGGCGGCCATCCGACCGTTCCACGACGTTGTCTTCGGCGGCATGCAGCGCAACATCGCCCACGCCGCCGAACGAACGGAGGAGAACCGATGATCGTCATCGAACGCGAAGTCACGGTAGCGGCCGACACCGCACGGGTCTTCGGCTATCTCGCGGACTTCCGCACCACCCAGGAGTGGGATCCCGGCACGGTGCGGACCACGCTCGTCTCGGGTGACGGCGGGGTCGGTACGACGTACCACAACACCTCTCGCTTCAACGGCCGCGAGACCGAGCTCACGTACGTGGTCGAGGAGTGTGTCCGCCCCGACCGGATCGTTCTGCGCGGCGAGAACCGGACGATCGTTGCCCGCGACACCATGACGTTCAGCAGCGAGTCCCATCTGACCCGCGTCACCTACCGGGCCGAGTTCCGGCTCAAGGGCCTCGTCAGCCTCGCCGAACCCTTCCTGCGCAAGTCGTTCGACCGTCTGGGGGAGGAAGCCGAAGAAGGCCTCCGCAGCGCACTGGGCCGGCTGGCCGCATGAATGGCCTCCTGGACACACTCCTGGACCGCACGGTCATCCCTGGCTACACGCGTATCGGCTACGGCCTGCGCAGCCGCAGCTGGCCCACTGACGACCCGGCACCCGGCTCCCTGACCGGAAAGACCGCCGTGGTCACAGGAGCCCGCTCCGGCCTCGGCAAGGCAACCGCCGCAGGCCTTGCACGTCTGGGCGCCACGGTCCACCTGGTTGTCCGCGATGCATCGCGCGCCGCAGGCACGCTGGCCGAACTGCAGCGCGACATCCCCAACGCAACCTTCGTCGTCGACGAGTGCGACATCTCCGACCTGGACGCCGTACGCCACTACGCCACCGGCCTGACCGACCCCATCCACGCCCTGATCCACAACGCCGGCGTCATGCCACCCCGCCGTACCGAATCCCCCCAGGGCCACGAACTGACCTTCGCCACCCACGTCCTGGGACCGCTGCTACTGACGGAGTTGCTGCGCCCGAACTTGAAGGACGGCCGGGTCATCCTCGTGGCCTCCGGGGGCATGTACACGCAGAAACTCCCGGTCGACGATCCGGAGTACATCCACGGCACGTACCACGGCGCCACCGCCTACGCCCGCAGCAAACGCATCCAGGTTGCCCTCACCCCACTCCTGGCCGCTGATATGGCCCCCACCTTCGTCGCCACCATGCACCCCGGCTGGTCCGAGACCCCCGGCCTCACCGAGAGCCTCCCCGGCTTCAGCCGCCTCACCAAACCCTTCCTCAGAACCCCCGAAGAGGGCGTCGACACCACCCTCTGGCTGGCCGCCACCCAACCAACACCCCCCACCGGCAACTTCTGGCACGACCGCGAACCCCGCCCACCCCACTACTTCCGCCACACCCAAAGTTCCGAAGCGGACACGAACCGCCTCTGGACCCACTGCCGAACCGCCGCCGGCATCCTGTGAGTCGCCGGCGGAGGGGCCTCGTCAACAGGTCTCGCGTCCACAGCGCAGTCGTATTACTGTCGAATTGGGGCCGAAAGCGGTAGCGGTGGCATAGGCCAGGGGGATTGATGCCGGCGAAGGTTGCGTTACTCGTCGCGGTCGGTCAATTCGACGATCCTGGCTTGACCCAGCTACGGGCCCCTGCGACGGATGCCGCTGCGCTAGCAGGACTGCTGGGGGATCCGGACGTGGGCGGCTACGAGGTCACGGTGCTTCAAGACCCGACAATCGATCGACTCAATCGAGCGCTCGAAGCCTTCTATCGTGATCGGCGCCGCGACGATGTCCTCCTCGTGTATTTCTCCTGCCATGGAGTCAAGGACGAAGGAGGGAATCTCTACCTTTCGGCGAAAGACACCCGCCTGGACCTGCTTCGGTCCACGGCCCTTGCTGCGACGTGGCTGCACTCACTGATCGACGACAGCCTATCCAGATCCAAGCTCCTCCTCCTTGATTGTTGCTTCAGCGGTGCGTTCTCACGAGGGAAGCTGCAACGCTCTCCGGCGCTGTCGACGGTCGATGTGAAAGAACGGTTCCAGGGCACTGGAACGGTCGTTCTCACCGCGTCCAACGAGACCGAATATGCGTTCGAGGACGCCGAAGTGCGAGCTGCCCGGCCGACCAGTTCCTACTTTACCCGTGCTCTCATCGAGGGATTGGAAACCGGCGCCGCAGACGAGAATCGGGACGGCTGGGTCTCGATCGATGAGCTGTACAATTTTGTGTTCGACAAGGTTCGTGAGCGGAATCCGAACCAACATCCCACCGGCGACATAAACGTTCAAGGAACGCTACGGATCGCGAAGGTGCCGTCGCTTGCGGGCCGTAAGACCTCCGAACTCAATCTGTCCCGGGTCACGGAATATCAGCAACTGGTTCTTCATGCGTCCGACGAGGTGTATTCCCTGGCGTTCTCGCATGACTCGCAGACGCTGGCTGCCGGGAGTAAGGACGTGGCGCTCCTGTGGCGTCTGGATGCGGACGGTCGGCCGGCTGAGCCGATCCACCTCGAACACGATTCCACGTTTCTTTACGCGATCACGTTCGGCGCGGAGCCCTATGAACTCCTGACGGCAGGTGAAGACACGGTCGTGCGCGTATGGAACTGGCAGGACGGGAGCCTGATCCAGTCGCTCGAGCACCACTCGGACGCGGTTTACTCGATCGCCCTGTCACCTGAGGGCACGTACGTCGCCACCGGCGGGTACGACAAGCAGGTCGCGCTGTGGGACCCAGCCTCGTGGGGGTACATCGACAGTCGAGGTTTCGAAGCCAGAGTCAGCTCTATCGCGTTCTCGGCGGACGGCAAACTGCTCGCGATCGGAACTCACGACGACGCCATAGTGATATGGAATCTCGAGTCCAACGAGGTACGACCGTTGGGAACCCACGACAGTTCCGTCGAGGCCGTGGCGTTCTCGCATCGCGGACATTTATTGGCAAGTGCAGGCTTGGACAAGCGTGTATGTCTCTGGGATTGCGACAACTTTTCAAGGCTGTGGCGACTGCCGGGCCATGAGTATCTCGTCAAGTCGGTCACGTTTGCTGCTGACGACAAGGTCGTGGCAAGCGCAAGTTGGGACAAGACAGTCCGACTGTGGGACGTCGCACGACCCCGCCTGCCGAGGGTCATCAGTGAGGAGTCGGCCAAGCGAGCAGGGCGCGTGTGGCATGAAGACTGGATCTGGGCCGTGGCTGTGTCGAACGACGGGCGGATCCTTGCTACGGGTGGATCCGATCAGCGCGTGATCCTCTGGTCCAACGTGTTTCCACAACCTGCCCCCGGAGGGCTCGAACGGGCTTGAGCTGGTCCGGCCGCGCATTCCTGACACGTGCTCGCCAGCTGGAGCACTCTCGATCGCCCACAGTAACCACAACAAAGGAGCCTGGTCGAGCCCTGCTGGGCGGGGCCCGGGTTGCGGCCTCTGGAAGGCACGAAGGGCGATCTACGTCGACGGTTTCGTCGACACAGATCGCCCAGATCGTCCGCGCCCCCGGCAGGATTCGAACCTGCGCACCCGCCTCCGGAGGGCGGTGCTCTATCCCCTGAGCTACGGGGGCTCAGGAACGTGCAGAACAGTAGCAGGAACTTCACCGAAACCCCGAATTGGGCCGGCGACACGCACCCCTGCCGATCGTCGTACGGGGGAGCCCTGAGCTGACCCTGGAACCCCCGCCGCGGGGGATCAGTTCCGTCGTGGGCGGCGTCATAGTGGAGGTAAGCCCAACAGCGGAAAGGACATCGGTAATCATGGCTAGCTCTCTGGTTCGCCCGTCGCGTGATCGCTGGATCGGCGGTGTCTGCGCCGGACTGGCTCGCCGGTTCGGGATCTCCGCGAACACCATGCGGCTGATCTTCGTGATCAGCTGCCTGCTGCCCGGCCCGCAGTTCCTGATCTACATCGTGCTGTGGATCCTGATGCCGTCGGAGGACTGACCCCCGGCGGCCGGCCGTCGGGGCGCACCTGGCAACCTGACTCTTCATGAGAGCAGGCAGGTGGCGCCCGGCGGCCGGGACGGCTGCGGTGCTGCTCGTCGGCGGGCTGCTCGCGGGCTGCCAGGTCGGCCCGGCCGCGCCGGCGGCCGCGGAGCTCCGGACCGGCGCGCCGCCCTGGGACGCGCCCCGGGACGCGATCTCGTACATCGACAAGGCCGGCTTCGAACGGCTCCCGCTCGACTTCTCCGGGCCGTCGCCGTACTCGCTGACCATCGCGGTCACGCTCGACGGCAAGCCGGTTCAGGTCCCGGAGGGTCTCGGCGTCGACAAGCTCCGCGCCGAGCAGGCCGCCGTCCACACCCACACCACCGACGGCCAGGTCTGGGTCGAGGCCAAGACCGCCGCCGAGAAACCGACGCTGGCTCAGTTCTTCACCCTCTGGGGTGTGCGGTACGACGCGAAATGCCTCGCGGACGCCTGCCAGGACCTGAAGGTCACCGTCGACGGCAAGCCGGCGCCCTGGGACACCCCGCTGGTCCGCAACAGTCACGTCACGGTGAGTGCGCGGAGCTGAGCGCGTACCGGGCTGTGGATGGTGAGTCAAGGGTTTCGGGTGCAGCCCATTAGGCTGATCCGGTGACTCCGGAACAGCTCGCTGAGAAGATCCTGCAGGCCCTGGCCGCGCTCGCCGCCGACGGCACCATCACCGTCGAGGGCGGGCTGCCGCGCGAGCTGAAGGTCGAGCGACCCAAGAACCCCGAGCACGGGGACTACGCGACCAACGTCGCCATGCAGCTCGGCAAGCGCGCCGGGCTGAATCCGCGCCAGTTCGCCGAGCTGCTGGCCGTGAAGCTCCGCGACGACGAGGCGATCACCGCGGTCGAGATCGCCGGCCCGGGCTTCATCAACCTCCGGGTCGCCGCCGATGCCCAGGGCAAGGTCGCTCAGGCCATCCTGGAGGCCGGCGAGAAGTACGGCACCAGCGACAGCCTGCAGGGCCGGACGATCAACCTCGAGTTCATCTCCGCGAACCCGACCGGCCCGCTGCACCTCGGTCACACCCGCTGGGCGGCCGTCGGCGACGCGCTCGCCCGGGTGCTGGCCGCGGCGGGCGCGAGCGTCAGCCGCGAGTTCTACATCAACGACCGCGGCAACCAGATGGACAAGTTCGGCGCCAGCCTGCAGGCCGCGGCGCACGGGCAGCCGATCCCGGAGGACGGGTACCACGGCGAGTACATCCTCGACCTGGCCAAGCGGATCGTCGACGAGGTGCCGGGGATCACCGAGCTGCCCGAGGACGAGCAGCTGGTCGCGTTCCGCGAGGCGGGCTACGAGCGTCAGCTCAAGGAGCAGCAGGACCAGCTCGAGCACTTCCGGACCAAGTTCGACGTCTGGTTCTCCGAGCGCAGCCTGCACGAGCAGGACGGCGTACCGCACGCGATCCAGAAGCTCCGCGACCAGGGCCATCTGTACGAGGCGGACGACGCGCTCTGGATGCGGACCACGGACTTCACCGACGACAAGGACCGCGTGCTGATCCGGTCGAACGGCGAGCCGACGTACTTCGCCTCCGACGCGGCGTACTACGTGAACAAGCGCGAGCGCGGTTTCGAGACCTGCATCTACCTGCTCGGCGCCGACCACCACGGCTACGTGAACCGGCTGAAGGCGATCGCGGCCTGCGCCGGCGACGACCCCGAGCACAACATCGAGATCCTGATCGGCCAGTTGGTGAAGATCCTCAAGGGCGGCGAGGAGATGCGGCTGTCCAAGCGGGCCGGCACCATCGTCACGCTCGCCGAGCTGGTCGGGGAGGGCGGCGTCGACGCGCTCCGCTACACCCTCTGCCGCTACCCGGCCGACTCCCCGCTGACCCTGGACATCGAGGAGATGACCCGGCAGGCCAGCGAGAACCCGGTGTACTACGTGCAGTACGCGCACGCCCGGCTCGCCTCGATCCTGCGCAACGCCGACGAGCTCGGGATCAAGCTGGACGAGTTCGACCCGGGCCTGCTCAGCCACGAGCGCGAGGGCGACCTGTTGCGCGCGCTGGCCGAGTTCCCGCGGGTCGTCGCCACCGCCGCGGAGCTGCGCGAGCCGCACCGCATCGCGCGGTACCTCGAGGACACCGCGTCCGCGTTCCACAAGTTCTACGACAGCTGCCGCGTGCTGCCGCGCGGCGACGAGGAGGTGGAGCCGGTGCACAAGGCTCGCCTGACCCTGGTGTCCGCGACCCGGACCGTTCTCGCCAACGGGCTCGACCTGCTCGGCGTCTCCGCACCGGAGCGGATGTGAGGGCGCACGAGGCGGGCGCGCTGCACGCCGACATCGGTCACCGCGGCCCGTCCTGGCTGCGTGCGCCCCGCGACGTCAACGACCTGGTCCCGCAGCTGTGGTCGTCCACCGCGAAGAAGACCGGCGAGAGCTCGCTGGTCGTCGGCGGGGTCGACGTGCGCGACCTGGTCGCCGAGCAGGGCAGCCCGGCGTACGTGCTGGACGAGGACGATTTCCGCGCCCGGGCGCGCGCCTTCAAGCACGCTTTCAAGGACTTCGACGTCTACTACGCAGGCAAGGCCTTCCTGTGTACGACGGTCGTCCGCTGGGTGATGGAAGAGGGCCTGAACCTCGACATCTGCAGCGGGGGCGAGCTGGCCGTCGCGCTCCGGGCGGGCGCCGACCCGAAGCGGCTCGGGTTCCACGGCAACAACAAGTCCGAGTCCGAGCTGGCCCGCGCGCTGGACGCCGGCATCGGCCGGATCATCGTCGACTCGCAGTACGAGATCTCCCGGCTGATCGCGCTCGCCGGCGAGCGCGGCGTGATCGCCCCGGTGATGATCCGGGTCACCGCCGGGGTCGAGGCGCACACCCACGAGTACATCGCGACCGCGCACGAGGACCAGAAGTTCGGCTTCTCGATCACCTCCGGCGCGGCGTACGAAGCCGTTGCCCGGGTCAACGAAGCGCCGGAGCTGGAGCTGCTCGGCCTGCACTCGCACATCGGCTCGCAGATCTTCGACTCGTCCGGTTTCGAGGTCGCCGCGAAGCGCGTGATCGCCTTGCACGCAAGGGTTTCCGACGAGCTCGGCGTCGACATGCCCGAGCTCGACCTGGGCGGCGGCTTCGGGATCGCGTACACCACGCAGGACGACCCGTCGGACCCGGCGCAGCTGGCCACCGAGATGGGCAAGATCGTCGAGCACGAGTGCCGGGCGTTCGGCGTCGACGTGCCGAAGGTGTCGATCGAGCCCGGCCGCGCGATCGTGGGCCCGGCGATGTGCACGGTCTACTCGGTCGGCACCGTCAAGGAGGTCGAGCTGGACGCCGGCGCCTCCCGGACGTACGTGTCGGTCGACGGCGGGATCAGCGACAACATCCGCGCCGCGCTGTACGACGCCGACTACTCCTGCACGCTCGCCAACCGGTACTCCGACGCCGGGCCGACGCTCGCGCGCGTGGTCGGCAAGCACTGCGAGGCCGGTGACATCGTCGTGAAGGCCGAGTTCCTGCCCGCGGACGTGCGGCCCGGCGACCTGGTCGCCGTCCCGGGGACCGGTGCCTACTGCCGCTCGATGGCGAGCAACTACAACCACGTGCCGCGGCCACCGGTGATCGCGGTCAAGGACGGCCACATGCGCGTCGTCGTACGCCGTGAGACCGAAGACGACCTGCTCGGACTCGACATGGGGGCCGCCGAATGAACGACGCAAAACCTCTCAAGGTAGGCCTGCTCGGTTGCGGAGTGGTCGGCACCGAGGTGGTGCGGATCCTGACCGAGCAGGCGGACCATCTGGCGGCCCGCGTCGGCGCCCGGCTGGAGATCGCCGGTATCGCCGTCCGCCGGCCCGGCCGCGTGCGCGACATCGCGGTCGACCCGGCCCTGATCACCACCGACGCGCAGGCCCTGGTGTCGCGCGGCGACCTCGACCTGGTGATCGAGGTGATCGGCGGCCTGGAGCCCGCCCGCAGCCTGATCCTGACCGCGCTCGAGCAGGGCGCCTCGGTCGTCACGGCGAACAAGGCCCTGCTCGCCGAGGACGGCCCGACGCTGTTCGCGGCCGCGGAGAAGTACCAGCGCGACCTGTACTTCGAGGCTGCGGTGGCCGGCGCGATCCCGATCCTGCGGCCGCTGCGCGAGTCGCTCGCCGGTGACGACGTGGTCCGGGTGATGGGCATCGTCAACGGCACCACGAACTACATCCTCGACAAGATGGACAGCACCGGCGCCGGTTTCGACGAGGCGCTCGAGGAGGCCCAGGCGCTGGGGTATGCCGAGGCCGACCCGACCGCGGACATCGAGGGCTTCGACGCCGCCGCGAAGGCCGCGCTGCTGGCCAGCCTGGCGTTCCACACCCGGGTCTCGATCGCCGACGTGCACCGCGAGGGCATCACCGAGGTGACCGCGACCGACATCGCGTCGGCCCGGGAGATGGGCTGCGTGGTGAAGTCGCTGGCGATCTGCGAGCTGGACGAGGTGAGCGACTCGGTCAGCGCCCGGGTGTATCCGGCGATGATCCCGGCCACCCACCCGCTGGCGAACGTCCGGGACGCGTACAACGCCGTTTTCGTGGAATCGAAAGCGGCCGGCCAGCTGATGTTCTATGGTCGTGGTGCCGGCGGCGCCCCGACGGCCAGTGCAGTCCTCGGGGATCTGGTGTCCGCCGCGCGCAACCGGCTCAAGGGCGTGCCGGGAGTCGGCGAGTCGTCGTACACCCAGCGGTCCGTGCGGCCGATGGGCGACGCGACGACCCGCTACCACGTGTCGCTGGACGTGGCCGACAAGGCCGGTGTGCTGGCGGCGGTGGCCCACGCGTTCTCCGAGCACGACGTGTCGATCCAGACCGTCCGCCAGGAGGGCCGGGGCAGCGACGCGCAACTGGTGGTGGTCACCCACACCGCGACCGACGCCGCGTTGTCCGCGACCGTGGATTCCTTGCGGGACATGGACATCGTCCGTGAAGTCAGCAGTGTGATGCGGGTGGAAGGCGAGTAATTCAATGGTGCACCAGTGGCGTGGCGTGATCGAGGAGTACAGAGACCGGCTTCCCGTGTCGGCGGACACGCCGGTGGTCACGCTCGGCGAGGGCGGGACGCCGCTGGTGGCCGCGCAGTGGCTGAGCGAGCAGAGCGGCTGCGAGGTCTGGCTCAAGGTCGAGGGCAACAACCCGACCGGCTCGTTCAAGGACCGCGGCATGACGGTGGCGATCTCGCTGGCCGCGCAGGCCGGTGACAAAGCCGTCGTCTGCGCCTCCACCGGCAACACCTCGGCGTCGGCCGCGGCGTACGCCGTCCGCGCCGGGATGCTGCCGCTGGTGGTGATCCCGGCGGGCCGGATCGCGAAGGGCAAGCTGGCCCAGGCGGTCGTGCACGGCGCGAAGCTGGTGCAGATCGACGGCGGGTTCGACGACTGCCTGCGGATCGTCCGCGAGCTCGGGAAGAACTACCCGGTCGCGCTGGTGAACTCGGTGAACCCGGTGCGCCTGGAAGGGCAGAAGACCGCGTCCTTCGAGGTCTGCGACGCGCTCGGCGACGCGCCGGACCTGCACCTGCTCCCGGTGGGGAACGCGGGCAACATCGCGGCCTACTGGAAGGGATACCAGGAGTACGCCGAGGACAAGCTCGCCACCCGGACCCCGAAGATGTGGGGCTTCCAGGCCGAAGGGGCGGCGCCGATCGTGCGCGGCTCGATCGTCGAGAAGCCGGAGACCGCCGCGACGGCGATCAGGGTCGGCAACCCGGCGTCCTGGACGCTGGCCGAGGCCGCGCGGGACGAGTCCGGCGGGCGGATCGAGCTGGTCACCGACGAGCAGATCCTGACCGCGCAGCGTGAGCTCGCCGCCCGCGAAGGCGTGTTCGTCGAGCCCGCGTCGGCCGCCGGGGTCGCCGGTCTGCTGCACGCGAAGGCGCAGGGGTGGCTACCGGGCGGTTCGACCGTGGTGATCACGGTCACCGGCCACGGCCTGAAGGACATCGACACGGCTCTGGGGCACGTCAGCTTCGAGGAGCCGCCGGTGACGCCGGCCGACACCGACGCCGTCGCCCGCATCGCCGGTCTCGCCTGAGATGGGTGGGGTCGACATGGGCGCCGAGCCGGATCGCAAACAGGACGCCGGCCACCGGCGGCCGTGCGACCAGGTGCGGGTCCGGGTGCCCGCGACGAGCGCGAACCTGGGGCCTGGCTTCGACGCCTTCGGTCTCGCGCTGACGCTGTACGACGACCTGGTCGTCACGCCGTGCGGATCCGGGGTGACCGTGCAGGTGACCGGCTGCGGCGAAGGCGAAGTACCGCTCGACGAGACGCAGCTCGTGGTCCGGTCGATCCGGGCGGGGCTCGAGGCCTTGGGCGCGCCGGTGCCCGGATTCACGCTGCGCTGCGAGAACCGGATCCCGCACGGGCGCGGGCTGGGGTCGTCGTCCGCCGCGATCGTCGGCGGCCTCGCGGCAGCGTTCGCGCTGGCCGGCGAGCCGCTGGACCGCGAGCGCCTCGTCGTGCTCGCGAACGAGATCGAAGGCCACCCCGACAACGTGGCGGCGGCGGCCCTCGGGGGCTTCACGATCGCTTGGACAGAAGGCGGAACGGGCCGCGCGGTCCGGCTGGAACCGGCCGACGGATTGGCCGCGATCGCTTACGTACCTGACAATCGCGTGCTGACCAAACAGGCGCGCGGACTGCTGCCGGGCGTTGTTTCCCACATCGACGCCGCGGCCAACGCGGGCAAGGCCGCGCTGCTCGTCGCGGCCGTGACCGGCAGGCCGGAGTTGCTGCTGACCGCGACCGAGGACCGGCTGCACCAGGAGTACCGCGAACCGGCCATGCCGGAGAGCCTCGCGCTGGTCCACAAACTGCGCGGCAGCGGGCTCGCCGCGATCGTCAGCGGGGCCGGTCCGACAGTCGCCGTACTCGGCGGTCACGACGGCAAAAGCGCAGGTCAGAACCAGTTTTTCCGCAGTACGCCGGAGCCGCCGGACGGCTGGGTGAAGTACGAGCTGGAGATCGATCCAGTCGGCGTACAGGTCTGGTCGATGGAGGCCGGCTGACGCGGGGAATGCCGGACGGCTGACACGCGTTGTCACCCCTGGAGTCGGCAGAAGGACCTGTAGTGGTGCTAGTCTCGACTCACCCGATCCCCTCCAGGTGATCGGTGTGCTCTCGTCACGATCCGGGCTGTGCTCCCGGCACCCTGTGTTGTGTGGCGACCCTCCTGTGGACGTGACCTTGCGCCGCCTGCGTCGGAGATGTCCGGGGGGACTCAGATCGAGCGAGAGTCTCTTGTACCCCACGTGCCCGTTGTGCGGTCGTGGGTGAAATTGGTCGACGCGCCGTGCAGGCCGTCGACGATCCGTGTGGGAAGGACCTCACGTGACAGAAACTGTTGAAGCCTCCAGCGGAGCTGACGCCGCGGCGACCACCGCGACGCGTCGCCGGAAAGCTGGCGGCGGCCTCGAGGGCATGCTGCTCCCCGAGCTCAAGCAGCTCGCCGGGACACTCGGCATCAAGGGCACCGGCGCACTGCGCAAGGGCCAGCTGATCGAGGCGATCAAGGCCGCCCAGGCCGGCGGATCCGCCGGTGCTCCCGCGGGCGGCTCGACGAGCGGCACCAGGGCGAAGGCGCAGCCGAAGACGACGCAGCCGACGCTCGACGAGGCCGCCGATGCGCCCGCGGCGACGACCGCGGAGACGCCGGCGAAGCGTGAGGGCGGCAGCCGCCGGACCCGCGCCGCCGCCCAGAAGGACGCCCAGAAGGACCCGCAGGACGGCGCCGTGTTCGAGGCTGCCGGCGAAGCGCCCGCGGCGAAGACCGCGCAGCCGGAGCCGGCTGCCGCGACCGGTGCCGCCGAGCGGGTCGAGACCCGCGGCGGCGAGCGCGCCGAGGAGCGCGGCGACGACCGCGCCGACGACCGCGCGGACAACCAGGGCCGCACCCGCGACCGGAACCGCGACGGCAACCAGAACCGTGAGCAGAACCGGGACAGCAACCGGGACGGCCGCGACGGCAACCAGAACCGGGACCGCAACCGCGACGGCAACCGTGAGCAGAACCGCGACGGCAACCGTGATGGCAACCGTGAGCAGAGCCGTGACGGCAACCGTGACGGCAACCGTGACCAGAACCGGGACAACCGGGACGGCCGCGACGGCAACCGGGACAACCGCGGTGACAACCAGCGGAACCGGCAGGACCAGAGCGACCGCGGCGAGGACGGCGAGGGCCGTCGCCGGCGCCGCCGGGGCCGTGACCGGGAGCGCAACCGCGACGGTCAGAGCACCGGCACCCGCGACAGCGGGCGGGACAGCAGCCGGGACAGCAGCCGCAGCCGCGGCCGCGGCGAGCGGTACGACGCCGAGCCGACGATCACCGAGGACGACATCCTCGTCCCCGCGGCGGGCATCCTCGACGTCCTCGACAACTACGCGTTCGTCCGGACCAGCGGCTACCTGCCCGGCCCGAACGACGTGTACGTCGCCCTCTCGATGGTGAAGCGGTACGGCCTGCGCAAGGGCGACGCGATCACCGGTGCGGTGAAGCAGCCGCAGGAGGGCGAGCGCAAGGAGAAGTTCAACCCGCTGGTCCGGATCGACACCGTCAACGGTGCGGACCCGGAGATCGCCAAGCAGCGGCAGGACTTCAACAAGCTCACCCCGCTGTACGCGACCGAGCGGCTCCGCCTGGAGACCGAGCCGGGCATCCTGACGACGCGCATCGTCGACATCGTCAGCCCGATCGGCAAGGGCCAGCGCGGCCTGATCGTCTCGCCGCCGAAGGCCGGTAAGACGATGGTGCTGCAGGCGCTCGCGAACGCGATCACCACGAACAACCCCGAAGTGCACCTGATGGTCGTGCTGGTGGACGAGCGGCCCGAAGAGGTCACCGACATGCAGCGCACGGTCAAGGGCGAGGTCATCGCCTCGACGTTCGACCGGCCGGCCGACGACCACACCACGGTCGCGGAGCTGGCCATCGAGCGCGCCAAGCGGCTGGTGGAGCTCGGCCACGACGTGGTCGTGCTGCTCGACTCGATCACCCGGCTCGGCCGGGCGTACAACATCGCGGCGCCGGCCAGCGGCCGGATCCTGTCCGGCGGTGTCGACTCGTCCGCGCTGTACCCGCCGAAGCGGTTCTTCGGCGCGGCCCGCAACATCGAGGACGGCGGTTCGCTGACCATCCTCGCGACGGCGCTGATCGAGACCGGCTCGAAGATGGACGAGGTGATCTTCGAGGAGTTCAAGGGCACCGGCAACATGGAGCTGCGGCTGCGCCGCGAGTTCGCCGACCGGCGGATCTTCCCGGCCATCGACGTGGTCGCCTCCGGCACCCGCCGCGAGGAGCTGCTGATGTCCAAGGAGGAGACCCAGGTGGTCTGGAAGCTCCGCCGAGTGCTGTCCGCGCTCGACGGCCAGGCCGCGCTGGAGCTGCTGATCGGCAAGCTCAAGGAGAGCAAGTCGAACATCGAGTTCCTGCTCCAGGTCAACAAGACCACCCCGTCGACCGGCAGCAGCCACAGCACCACCAACGGCGACTGATCGACCGCTGCCGCATCGTGAGACCGCAATGGCATCCGGGGACCTGTTATTTCAGGTCCCCGGACGCCGGTTCGGGTCTCAGCCTCGCACCGGACGCCCGTGACGGTTGATTTCGCCGGGCGGGGCCTCGCGTGGCACACTTGTTTGCTGGTTCCGGTTCACGTTCGCGCCGTGCGGACGACCCGGGGCGCTTGATACTTCCTAGGAGAGTTGTTGTGAAGGCTGACATCCACCCGACGTATGTCGACACCACGGTGACCTGCACCTGTGGCGCCACGTTCCAGACGCGCTCGACCGCGGAGAACGGCGTCATCCACGCCGACGTGTGCTCGCAGTGCCACCCCTTCTACACCGGCAAGCAGAAGATTCTCGACACCGGTGGCCGGGTGGCCCGCTTCGAGAAGCGGTACGCCAAGAAGTAGCTTTCCTGCCGCGCGCCGGTTCTGCCCGTTCTGGGCGGGACCGGCGCGCGGTTTGTGTTGTCGGCGGTGGTCCGGGAGGAGGAGTGCGGCATGTTCGAGGCAGTTGAGACGCTGAAGGCGGAGTACGCCGAGCTGGAGCGGCAGATGGCGGAGCCGGAGCTGCACTCCGACCAGGCCAACGCCCGCCGGGTCGGCAAGCGGTACGCCGCGCTGGCGCCGGTGGTCCGTACGTACGACGAGTGGCTGCAGACCGGCGACGACATCGAGGCCGCGAAGGAGCTCGCGGCGGAGGATCCGGCGTTCGCCGAGGAGGCGACCAAGCTGGCCGCGCGCCGCGAGGAGCTCGCCGAGCGGCTGCAGACGCTGCTCGTGCCGCGGGACCCCAACGACGACAAGGACGCGATCCTCGAGATCAAGGCGGGCGAGGGCGGCGACGAGTCCGCGCTGTTCGCCGGCGACCTGCTGAAGATGTACCTGAAGTACGCCGAGTCGCAGAACTGGAAGACCGAGGTGCTGGACTCGGCCGAGTCCGACCTCGGCGGGTACAAGTCGATCACCGTCGCGGTGAAGGCGAAAGGCACGCCGGAGCCCGGCGACGCGCCGTACGCGAAGCTGAAGTTCGAGGGCGGCGTGCACCGGGTCCAGCGGGTGCCGGTGACCGAGTCGCAGGGGCGGATCCACACGTCCGCGGCCGGCGTGCTGGTGCTGCCGGAGGCCGAGGACGTGGACGTCGAGATCGACCCGAACGACCTGCGGATCGACGTGTTCCGGTCCTCCGGGCCGGGCGGGCAGAGCGTCAACACGACCGACTCCGCGGTCCGGATCACCCACCTGCCGACCGGCATCGTGGTCTCGATGCAGAACGAGAAGTCCCAGCTGCAGAACCGCGAGCAGGCGATGCGCGTGCTGCGGGCGCGGTTGCTGGCCGCGGCGCAGGAGGCGGCCGACCAGGAGGCGAGTGACGCCCGGCGGTCGCAGATCCGCACCGTCGACCGGTCGGAGCGCGTCCGCACGTACAACTTCCCGGAGAACCGTTTCTCCGACCACCGCGTCGGCTACAGGGCCCACAACCTCGACCAGGTCCTGGGCGGCGAACTGGAGCCGGTCATCAAGGCCCTGACGGACGCCGACCTCGCCGCCCGCCTCGAGGCCGTCGAGTCCCAGTGACCACCAAGGCACTTGTGTCGGCTTCGGCCGTCCGGTTGCGAGAGGCCGGGGTTGCTTCGCCGGAGTTCGACGCTGCTGAACTGCTCGCCTTCGTCACTGGTTCCAGCCGGCTGAACCTTCGTGAGCCCACGGCCGAGCAACGGGTGCGGTACGACGAGCTGATCGCGCGGCGGGCGGCTCGGGAGCCGTTGCAGCACCTGACGGGTACGGCGGCGTTCCGGTATCGGGAGCTCGCCGTGGGGCCGGGGGTGTTCGTACCGCGCCCGGAGACCGAGGTGATGGTCGGCTGGATCCTGGACCGGATCGCCGACGTGAAGAACCCGCTGGTCGTGGACCTGTGCAGCGGATCCGGGGCGATCGCGGGTGCAGTCGCGACCGAGCGGCCGGACAGCACCGTGCATGCGGTCGAGCTGTCGCCCGAGGCGGTCGTCTGGGCCCGGCGCAATCTCGAAGGCACTGGCGCGATCCTGCACGAGGGCGACATCGACGGTTGCCTGCCGGAGCTCGACGGTCACGTCGACGCGGTCATCTCCAACCCGCCGTACATCCCGCTGACCGCCTGGGAATCCGTGACCACCGAGGTCCGCGACCACGACCCGGCCCTCGCCTTGTGGTCCGGCGACGACGGCCTCGACGAGATCAAGGTCGTCGCGGCGACGGCAGCCCGACTTCTGAAGCCCGGCGGCTGGTTCGCCTGCGAGCACGCGGACGTCCAAGGCGAGTCCGCACCCGCGGTCTTCACCGCGACCGCCCTCTACACCGAGGTCCGCGACCAACTGGACCTGGCCGGCCGCCACCGGTTCACCACCGGCCGCCGCGTCTGAATCGGCAGCTCGACAGGAGGTGTCGGCCGCCGACCGCTTCCCGCACGCTCGGACCAGCCGCCGGACGCGCCCCAGTGGGCGTATACGTCCTGTCGAGCTTGCAGGCCGATCAGCGCGAGAGACCGCGGCGGCTGGGTGCGGCGGGGCGGGCGGGTGGGCGAGCGAGGTCCTGTTCGCGGATCCGGCCGATCGCGGGCGCCTCGGGGGTGCGGTGGGTGAGGCGGCAGGCGACTGGGTAGTGGTCGGCGCCTGGTACTCGGACCACCTCGACGTCGCGGGCGACCAGGTCGGGGGTGGAGAACAGGCGGTCGATCGAGCGGCCGTCCGGGGTGGTGACCGGGGGTGGGTCGCCGAACGCGTCGACCAGGCCGAGGGGCTCGCCGAAGACGTCGCGTGGGTTCGGCATGTTCAGGTCGCCCGCGACGACCGCCCGGCGGACGCCGCGCGCCGCCAGTTCCTCCCGCAGGTACGCCGTGAGCTCCGTCCCGTACTCACGCCCCGCACCGTCCTGGTATGTGTACTCGACACCCGACGCGCTGCGGAACATGTGGATCGGACACACCTGTCCACCGACGAGATCGACCTCACCGAGCCATCCGAGATCGGCACGCGCGACCAGGAAGCCCTTCGGATGCGGGTCCATCGGCTCACCGGTCCGCCAGTGCAGGAAGTCGATCGACGGGTCCGGCAGGTCGATCCGCTCCAGCTCGGTCAACGGGTACGCCGACACGATCCCCACTCCCAGCCGCGCCACGCCGGGAATGTGCGAGTCCGAGAACCCGTGCCGCGCGTAGTAGGCCGGCCCGGCCCGGCATCGCGGCGGCGGCCAGCCGCTCGAGCTGGTCGCCGTCCGGGTCGAGCTCGGTCACGATCAGCACGTCCGGTCGCAGCCCCGCGAGTGCGTGCCCGAAATCCGCCGTCCGGTCGGCGTCGTCGTACCCGTCCGGGCCGACCAGGCGGCCGCCCGCGATGTTGGCGAACGCGATCGAGATCATTCGTAGATCACCAGTTCCGGACGGGGTTTCAGCGCCATCACCTGCGCGGGCGTCATCAGCGGACCGTGCCGGGCATCCTCGGTGTAGAAGAGCTTGAAGCCGGCGTGCACCGCCGGCGGGAGACCGGTGGTCAGCTTCGCCCAGGTCTTGAGCTTGTCGGACCGGGCGCCGATCCCGTCGACCGACTTGATCGTCACCACGCCGGGGTGCGGCTTCAGCGCCTTCTCATCGCTGACGATCCGCGTCGACAGCTGGTGGAACACGAACACCTTCTCCGGCAGGCCGTTCGACTGCACCAGCGCCGACAGGTACGCCGCGATGCTGTCGAGCTCGGCGCCCGTGGTGTGCCCGAAGACCCGGCCGGGTACCTGCGCCGGACCGACTGCCCACTCGGGGTCGAACGCCAGGCCGACATCCGGCTCCTTCAGCCATCGCTCCAGGCGCTTCACCTCGGGCAGGATCTTCGCGCGCCCGGGCTGGATGTCGAGCAGCAGCAGCATCTTGTGCTTGCGCGCGACGGTCAGGTATTCCTCGATCTTCGCGTCGTCCATGCGCCCGCGGTAGAGGCCGTCCTTGCCCCGTGAGCCCTTGGCGACGACCGCGATCAGCTCCATCACCGGCAGGGGCGTCCGGCCGGCCGCGTAGGCGCGGGACAGCTTGTCCAACTTGGCGGCCTTCGCGTCGAGGTCCTTGTCCAGCGGACCGAGCGCCGGTGAGCCCGGCAGGCCGACGTACCCGACGAGTTGGTGCTTCGGGAAGATCACCCGCCCGCCGCGCGGCAGCCCGCCAGGCGCGGGCGGGGGAGTGGGACTGGGGCTGGGACTCGCGCTGGACCTGACAGCAGCGGGTGGCGGGCCGGCCGGCGCCGGCTCGTCACTGCAGGCCGCCAGACCCAGCATCGCGACGGCCAGTGCCCCACAGACTTTCCGCACCGGACCAGCCAACCACACCTCACACAGCAGAGTGGTTGGCCAGTCCGGCGGCAGTCTGTCGGCTACAGGGTGTTCTGAGCCACGTAGGTGTCGATCTCGGACAGCAGGGCCGACTTCACCGAGTCCTCGGCGAACGACACCCGCACGGCCGTCTTCGCCAGCTCGCCGACGCCGGCTTCGTCCAGGTCGAGCAGCCGTGCCGCGACGGCGTACTCGTTGGTGAGGTCGGTGCCGAACATCGGCGGGTCGTCGGAGTTGATCGTGACCACCAGACCGGCGTCGACCATCGCGCGCAGCGGGTGCACGTCGTACGACGCGACCGCGCGGGTCGCGATGTTCGACGTCGGGCTGACCTCGAGCGGGATCCGGTGCTCGCCGAGGTAGTCGACCAGGGCCGGGTCCTGCATCGTCGACGTCCCGTGGCCGATCCGCTCGGCCTTCAGGAATCGGACCGCGTCCCAGATGGTCTGCGGGCCGGTCGTCTCGCCGGCGTGCGGGACGCTGTGCAGCCCGGCCGCGACCGCCGCCTCGAAGTGCGGCTGGAACTGCGGCCGCGGGACCCCGATCTCCGGCCCGCCGAGCCCGAACCCGACCAGACCCTCGGGCCGGACCTTGGTGGCGATCCGCAGCGTCTCGTCGGCGCCCGGCACGCCGTCCTCACCGGAGATGTCGAAGATCCACCGCAGCACCAGGCCGAAGTCCTTCTCGGCCGCGATCCGGGCGTCCTCGATCGCCTCGCAGAACGCCTCGGCGGCGATCCCGCGGATCACCGACGTGTACGGCGTGACGGTCAGCTCGGCGTACCGCAGGTTCTGCTGGCCGGCCATCTCGCGGGCGATCTCGTAGGTGAGCAGCCGGACGTCCTCGGGCGTCTTGATCAGCTCGACGACGGACAGGTAGATGTCGATGAAGTGGGCGAAGTCGCTGAACTTGAAGTACTCGGTGAGCAGCGCCGGGTCGGCCGGCACCGGCGACCCGGGGTGCCGCGCGGCCAGCTCGGCCACGATCCGCGGCGACGCGGACCCGACGTGGTGGACATGCAGCTCGGCCTTCGGCAACCCGGCGAGGAACTCGTGCGACACAGTCATGCCGGGGATCCTAAGGAGTCGCCGGGGTTTCCGGCGCGAAAGCTGACAATCGAATGTAAGGAAGAGCCCGGTTGGAGTCCGGGCCCGCGCGAGTGGCACGATTCACTCCGTGAGTGAGCGCTTCGACTTCACCGGGGACGAACTGGCACCGGCCTACCGCGCTGCGGTGGACGCCATCGAGGCCGGCGACCTGGTCGTCTTCCCGACCGACACCGTGTACGGCCTCGCCGCCGACGCCTTCAAGGCCGACGCCGTGCAGCGGCTGCTGGACGCCAAGGGGCGCGGGCGGGACGTGCCGCCGCCGGTGCTGATCTCGGTCGTCGAGTCGCTGGACGCGCTCGCCACCGACGTACCGGACAACGGCCGCAAGCTGTGCGAGGAGTTCTGGCCGGGGCCGCTGACGGTGATCTGCCACGCGCAGACCTCGTTGATGTGGGACCTGGGGGAGACCCAGGGCACGGTCGCGCTCCGCGTCCCGGACCACGAGAACACCCGCGAACTGCTGTCCCGGACCGGGCCGCTCGCGGTCAGCGCCGCCAACAGGTCCGGCCGGCCCGCGGCGCTGGACGTGTACGACGCCGAGGAGCAGCTGGGCGACTCGGTCGCGGTGTACCTCGACGGCGGCGAGGCGACCGCGGGGGAGCCGTCGACGATCGTCGACCTCACCACCGACACCCCGCGCGTGGTCCGCGTCGGCGCGATCTCCCTCGACCAGCTCCGCGCGATCGTCCCCGAGGTCGTCGCCGAGTCCGGCGACTCCGCCGAGCCCACCCCCGAACAGTCGCCCGAGCCCGAAGACAAACTCGACGAGAAGGCCGACGAGAAGGCCGACGAGAAGGTCGAGGAGAAGTCTGACGAGAAGGTCGACGAGAAGGCCGAGGACAAGGTCGAGGACAAGGTCGAGGACAAGGTCGACGAGAAGGTCGACGAGAAGGCCGACGACAAGGTCGAGGACAAGGTCGAGGACAAGGTCGACGAGGAGAAGCCGGACGAGACGGTCGCGGACGAGCCAACCGAAGCGCCGGCCGGAGCGTCCAAGCATGATGAGGCGAAGACGACCGATCCCGATGTGAGGCCTGCGGACTAGTGCGCGAGTACCTGCTGGTCCTGTTCGTGGCGATGGCCACGACCTTCCTGCTGACCGGCGTCGCCCGGCAGATCGCGCTGCGCTACGGCGCGGTCGCCAAGGTCCGGGCCCGCGACGTGCACAAGGTCCCGATCCCGTACTTCGGCGGCCTGTCCATCCTCGGCGGCCTGATCGCCGGTTTCGCGGTCGCGTCCAGCCTGCCGTTCCTCGGCAACAGCCTGCAGGTCGCCCACGACGCCCGCGCGATCCTGGTCGGCGGCGTGGTGATCTGCGCGGTCGGCGTGGTCGACGACCTGTACGAGCTGGACGCGATCACCAAGCTGGCCGGCGAAGTGCTCGCCGTCGGCGTACTCGTGGTCCAAGGCATCCAGTTGTACTGGCTGCCGCTGCCCGGCGGCGTGATCTCGCCGTCGCCCGCGCAGCTCGCCGTACTCACCGCGGGCATCCTGCTGGTGTCGTGCAACGCGGTGAACTTCGTCGACGGCCTGGACGGTCTCGCGGCCGGCGTCACCGCGATCGGGGCGACCGCGTTCTTCACGTACTCGTACCTGCTGAACGTGCACGAGAACCTCGACCGCGCGACGACCTCGACGCTGATCACGGTCGCGCTGGCCGGCGCCTGCCTCGGCTTCCTGCCGCACAACTTCTTCCCTGCAAGGGTTTTCATGGGCGACTCCGGCGCCCTGCTGATCGGCCTGATGCTGGCCGCGTCGACCATCAGCCTGACCGGCCAGATGGACCCGAACGCGGTGCCGTACGAGGTCGGCGGCTCGAGCCTGCTGCCCGCGCTGCTCCCGCTGGTGCTGCCGATCGCGATCCTCGCGATCCCCGCGCTGGACCTGACGATGGCCTACGTACGCCGGACCAAGGCCGGCCGGTCGCCGTTCGCCGCCGACAAGCAGCACCTGCACCACCGCCTGATGCAGCGTGGCCACTCGCACCGCCGGGCCGTCCTGCTGATGTACCTCTGGACCGCTTTGATCGCGTACGGCGTGGTGGTCCTCGGCCTCGTGCTGACCTGGTGGACGGTGCTCGTCGTGCTGGCCGTCGCGGTCACCGCGGTGCTCCTCACGACCGGTCTCCCGAGGCGTTCCCGGAAACCGCTCGCCAAAGTCTGAGCTGCGGCAATCACGGCTTCAAGCACTTGCCACTTCCTGCAATCTCACGCTTTGTATGGGTAGTTGTACGTTTTGTATCTGGCTGTCTCACATGTTCGTTGAGACATTCCCTTTTCGGCGACATTCCATCGAGAGGGGAATTTCATGAAGCGAGCACTGACCCGGGCCATCGCCGCAACGACGATCGGCGCGGCGGCCGCTGGAGGACTGTCACTGGCTGCGTGGGGGACGACGGATTCGGCACAGGCCTGCAGCCACTACGTCGCACCGCCGGATTCCAACGCCACCTACGTATGGGTGAGCGGAAGCCGGCGCGGTTGCACCAACACTGTGCGGCTGACGCTCGAGCTGATGCGCAGCTACTGGGGGGTCGACGGTGTGATGAAGACCGTGACCGGTACCGGCGTCAACTTCGAACTGACTGCCAAGACGACCTGTGCCACGGTGGGCAAGGGGCGTGAGGTCTACGGGCGGCTGAAGAGCTCGGCAGGCGGTACCTGGCAGGGCGCCAAGCAGACGGAGTGCTGATTCCAGCACCCAGATTCCGTCTGCTGTGACGCCTCCGGCGGCGGCGCTGAGTCCCGCCGCCGGGGGTGTCCGGTCCGAGGAGAAGGATCGAGATGTCCCGCAATCGCCCGTACCTGTTGGATGTCGTGCTGCTCGCCGTCGTGGCCGCGTTGCCGACGACGCTGCTGAGTGGCCGGATGATGCTTGAATGGCGGTACGCGACGTGGTCGGAAACAGCCCGCGTCCTGTCCACCACTCTGATCGTCGTTTTGCCGGTGATCACCTTGGCTGTCGTGGTGATCGTCGGTAAGGCCCCGCCGGGCGCGCAGTTCGTCCGCCGTGCGGCCGTGGCGAGCTCGACCGGTTGGATCGTGGGCGCGCTTCCGGCACTGATCTGGGCGTTCCGAACCGCCGGCGACACGCCACGGCTGCTGTTCCTGCTCGTGCCGGTGGCCTGGGTGGCCGCGACAGCCACGGGGACGGCGGTCCTCGCGTCAGTGGTAGCGCGGGGTGTCGCATTGCTTGCCGTGGTGGCCTTCTGGACGATCGCCATCCTGGCCGATCTGGTCACCGGCCAGCGTTCCCGGTGGCTCTTGTTCTTGCCATTCAGTGGACTGTCGGGTGAGCCGTCCGGCGAAGTCGTGCTGAATGCCTGGCTGGCCGTCGTGCGGTTGTCCGTTGCTGCCGCGATCGTCGTCGGCGTGTTGTCCGCCAGGCTGCGGAGAAGGACGGGTACATGGGCGACCGCTGGTGTCGTCGCCGCGCTGGTTGCCTTTCCGGTGCCCGTCTACGCTGCGGCCGACCCGAAGGTCGTCTGCTCGGGCACCGCGATTCGGGTGTGTCTGCTGGCGGAGCATCGGCAGGACCTTCCCGCCGTGCAGGCGATCGTCGATCGGATGGCTGCCGAAGCTGGTCCGAAGCTGTTCCCGTTCACGCTGGCCAGCGAGGTGGCCGCGAACGGTCCCGGCACGATCCAGCTCGCGGTCGGTTCGCAGCGGTCGGCATCGCTCGCCCGTGATGTGACCGGTCAGCTGGCGGGGAAGATTGCCAGGATCGACCGCTGTGCGCCGACCCCTGGCCAGCGGGTCGATCCGGCCTACCGCTTGGTCGCGTTCTGGTTTGTCGAGCAGTCCGGACTGCCACTGGCGGAGTTCGCCCAGGATGCGGCCCTCGAGCCTCGGCTGGCTGCCTGGCGCGGGCGGCCGAGCCAGGTCACGACCGGTTTGCGTGCGCTGGCCGGACAGCTGGACAGTTGCCAACTGACGATCGATGAGCTGCCACCGGGGTCAGACCAGTGAGGGCGGTGGCCTACCGATAGGGTGTTCGTGTACAGCGGGCGGGTCTCGTTTTGCTGACCGTGCAGACTTTGTGCTAGTTTTCACAAGCACCAGCAAAGAACAGCGACACCCCTGACCCCGCCCACCCGACGAGTTGGCCGCGAGACCAGCCCGCCTGCAGGACGGAACCACCAGATGGCTCCCACGGCTCACAGCCCGAAGCCCGCCGGACAAGCGACCAAGCACCCGGCGCTGGCAATGTTGCGTGGCGCTCTCGTTGCCGCCCTGGTCGTCGGTGTGAATGCTGCCGCGGTGTCCACCGTCGCCGCCGGTCTGCGCGGCCTCTGGGGTGCGCTGCTGGGGCTGCTGATCGTGGTCGTCTTCTCCGGCGTCGGTCTGCTCGCGCTGCACCTGTCCCGCAAGACGTCCCCGACGATGCAGCTCGCCGTCGCGATGGCGTCGTACACGGGCCGGATCGCGGTCTTCGGCGGTCTGCTCGCGATCGCGCTGAGCTCGGACAGCCTGGACGAGCACGTGAACCTGACCGTCCTCGGCCTGGTCGCCATGGTGGTCGTGATGGGCTGGATGGCCGGCGAGATCTGGGCCTGGTCCCGGCTGCGGGTGCCGATCTACGACCTCGACAAGGACGTGACGGCGTGAGCACCGTGGGTGACAACTTCCCTGCTGTGGTGGAAGTTACGGGCCCCGATGTGACCGCAACTGTCGCCGACTGGTACGTTTCGGGTGCCAATGAACGAGCATCAGGATCCGAAGCCATCACCCGGAGGGGGCGACGGCTGGCGGGTCCTGTCCTACTTGATCGGCGGTGTCCTCGTCTACGGGGGCATCGGCTTCGGGTTGGATCGCCTCTTCGGCACCCAGTTCCTGCTTCCGGTGGGCATCGTGCTCGGTGCCGGGCTCACCATCTTGATGTTGCACTTCCGGTACGGGTCGCGGTCCTGATCCTCACCGACCGCCATGCCCTGAGCCGCCCTGCCCTTTGCTACAAGGCGTCCGACTTGAGCACGACGCGAGAGGAGACCCGGTGACCGCCGGCGTTCCGACCGAGTTCATCGCACCCGGTCCACAGAGCTTCGACACCCCGCCGATCATCGACGGCGTGGACTGGTTCACCAAGCCCGTCCTGATCAGCGCGCTGACCGTTGTCGTCATCGTCTGGTTCTACTGGGGTGCGTCCCGCAAGGCCGCGATCGTCCCGACCAAGCTGCAGTTCGCCGGCGAGCTCGGGTACAACTTCGTGCGCAACTCGATCGCCCGCGACGCGATCGGCAGCCAGGAGTACATGAAGTTCGTGCCGTACCTGTGCGGCCTCTTCTACTTCATCCTGCTGAACAACGTGGCCGCGACCGTCCCGCTGCTGCAGTTCCCGACCTTCAGCCACATCGGCTGGGCGTACGTGGCGGCGATCATGAGCTGGGTCATCTACAACGCGGTCGGGATCCGCAAGCACGGCGCCTGGGGCTACTTCAAGCACCAGACCATGCCGGCCGGTGTGCCGGTCTGGCTGATGCCGCTGATGATCCCGATCGAGTTCATCTCGAACATCCTGGTGCGCCCGGTCTCACTGAGTCTGCGGCTGTTCGCCAACATGTTCGCCGGCCACATCCTGCTGCTGGTGTTCGTCCTCGGCGCCGAGTACATGGTGTTCGAGTCCGGCAGCATCGCGCTCGGCGGCGTCGGCGTCATCACCTTCCTGATGGGCCTCGCGATCGCCGGACTGGAACTGTTCGTCCAGTGCATCCAGGCCTACATCTTCGTGGTGCTGACAGCGCAGTACATCGGCAGCGCCATCGCCGAAGACCACTGATTCGCCGTACCCCCATAGACCCGTAGCAACGGAAACCCGGATAGCCCCTATCCGTACCGAAAGGAAACACCGCAAATGAGCAACATCGCTCTCGCAATCACCGGCAACATCGCCGTCCTGGGCTACGGCCTCGCCGCGATCGGCCCGGGCGTCGGCGTTGGTCTGATCTTCGCGGCGGTCATCAACGGCACCGCGCGGCAGCCGGAGGCCCAGAGCAAGCTGCAGTCGATCGCGTGGATCGGCTTCGGCGTCACCGAGGTTCTGGCCATCATCGGTATCGCGCTGGCGTTCGTGTTCAAGGCCGGCGCCTGATCCACCCCTTTTCCAGACTGACTGACAGGACACGGACATGATGACGATGGTGCTCCCTCTGGCTGAGGCGGCCGGCGAGGACGTCAACCCGCTGATCCCGCACACTGCCGAGATCATCTTCGGTTTCGTCTTTCTGGTCCTCTTGGCCATCGCCTTCGCCAAGGTCGTCGTACCGAAGTTCGAGAAGGCTTATGCCGATCGGACCGCGGCGATCGAAGGCGGGATGAACGAGGCCAAGGCGGCCCAGGCCGAGGCGAAGGCGGCTTTGGAGAAGTACAACGCGCAGCTGGCCGAGGCCCGGCAGGAAGCTGCGAAGATCCGCGAGGACGCCCGTGAGCAGGGTGCGGTGATCATCGCGGAGATGCGCGAGCAGGCGAACGCCGAGGCCGAGCGGATCGTCACGCACGCGCGCGCCCAGATCGACGCCGAGCGGACGCAGGCGGTTGCCTCGCTGCGCAGCGAGGTGGGCACGATGGCGACCACGCTGGCCGGCCGGATCGTCGGTGAGTCGCTCGAGGACGAGGCCCGGCAGCGCCGGACCGTCGAGCGCTTCCTGGCCGAGCTGGAGTCCTCGGAGTCCGCCCGTCAGGCTGTCGGAACGGACAGCTGATGCGCGGCGCGTCGAACGAGTCACTCGCCCGGGCCGAGCAGGCCCTGGCGGGTGCGGCCCCGGCCGAGGGCCTGGGCAGTGAGCTGTTCTCGATCGCCAAGCTGCTGGACGGCAACGGCGCGCTCCGGCGCGCCCTGACCGACCCGGCCCGGTCGGCCGAGACCAAGACCGCGCTCGTCGGGCAGCTGTTCGGCGGCAAGATCTCCGCCCAGGCGCTGGAGATCCTGTCCGCCGCGGTGTCCGGTCGCTGGGTCAGCGGCCGTGACCTCGCTGATGCCCTGGACCAGCTCAGCGTCGAGGCCGAGGTGGCCTACGCCGACACCCGGCGGAAGCTGGACGAGGTCGAGGACGAGCTGTTCCGGCTGGACCGGGTGGTCGCGGCCGAGCGCAGCCTGGCCGACAAGCTGGGCGACCGGGTGATCCCGGTCGAGCACCGCCAGGGACTGATCCGCGGACTGCTGCAGGGCAAGGCCGACGCCACCACGGTGCGGCTCGCCGAGCGGGCCGTGGACGGCCGCGGCCGCAGCTTCGCGGCGTCGATGCGGTCCTACCAGGTCGCCGCGGCGGCCCGGCGGAACGCCAGCATCGCGACCGTGCGGGTGGCCACCGACCTGACCGAGGCGGAGCGCACCCGGCTCGCCGCGGCACTCGGACGGCAGTACGGCCGGGACATCCAGCTGAACGTCATCGTCGACCGAGGAGTGGTCGGCGGCGTCCGGGTGGACATCGGCGACGAAGTGATCGACGGAACCATCGCGGCCAGGCTCGACGACGCGCAACGGCGCATCGCGGGCTGAACGCCCCTTAACGACATAAGCGGCGCTAAGGGTCGGGAAAGCCTTTAGAGCCACAACAGGCCAGCAAGGGTCAAGGAAGCAGGAAACACAATGGCTGAGCTCACGATCAGGCCGGAGGAGATCCGGGACGCCCTGGATCGGTTCGTCACCGAGTACCAACCGGCCGACACCACGGCCGAAGAGGTCGGCACCGTCGTCGACGCCGGTGACGGCATCGCGCACGTCGAGGGGCTGCCCTCGGCGATGACCAACGAGCTGCTCGAGTTCGAGAACGGCACCCAGGGCATCGCGCTGAACCTGGACGTCCGCGACATCGGTGTCGTCATCCTCGGTGAGTACGACGGTATCGAGGAAGGCCAGCAGGTCCGCCGGACCGGCCGGATCCTGTCGGTGCCGGTCGGCGAGGGCTACCTCGGCCGCGTGGTCGACCCGCTGGGCAAGCCGATCGACGGCCTGGGCGAGATCCAGGGCCTCGAGGGCGAGCGCGCGCTCGAGCTGCAGGCGGCCGGCGTGATGGACCGCCAGGAGGTCCGCGAGCCGCTGCAGACCGGCATCAAGGCCATCGACGGCATGATCCCGGTCGGCCGCGGCCAGCGCGAGCTGATCATCGGCGACCGCAAGACCGGCAAGACGGCGATCGCGGTCGACACGATCATCAACCAGAAGGCGAACTGGGAGTCCGGCGACCCGAAGAAGCAGGTCCGCTGCATCTACGTCGCGATCGGCCAGAAGGGCTCGACGATCGCGTCCGTGCGCGGTGCGCTCGAAGAGGCCGGCGCGATGGAGTACACCACCATCGTCGCCTCCCCGGCGTCCGACCCGGCCGGCTTCAAGTACGTCGCGCCGTACACCGGCTCGGCGATCGGCCAGCACTGGATGTACCAGGGCAAGCACGTCCTGATCGTGTTCGACGACCTGACCAAGCAGGCCGAGGCGTACCGCGCGATGTCGCTGCTGCTGCGCCGCCCGCCGGGCCGTGAGGCGTACCCGGGTGACGTCTTCTACCTGCACAGCCGTCTGCTCGAGCGTTGCGCGAAGCTGTCCGACGAGCTCGGCGCCGGCTCGATGACCGGTCTGCCGATCATCGAGACCAAGGCGAACGACGTCTCGGCGTTCATCCCGACCAACGTCATCTCGATCACCGACGGGCAGATCTTCCTGCAGTCCGACCTGTTCAACGCGAACATCCGGCCGGCCATCGACGTCGGTATCTCGGTGTCCCGGGTCGGTGGCGCCGCGCAGGTCAAGGGCATGAAGAACGTGTCCGGATCGCTGAAGATCGACCTGGCGCAGTTCCGCGCGATGGAGGCGTTCGCGATGTTCGCCTCCGACCTGGACGCCACCTCGCGCCGGCAGCTGGACCGCGGTCAGCGGCTCGTGCAGCTGCTCCGCCAGCCGCAGTACTCGCCGTACCCGGTCGAGGAGCAGATCGTCTCCATCTGGTCCGGGACGACGGGCAAGTTCGACGACGTCCCGGTGAACGACGTACTGCGCTTCGAGCGGGACTTCCTGGACTACCTGCGCCGGGAGAGCAAGGTGCTCGACGCGATCCGCGAGTCCGGGCTGTTCGGCGACGACGAGGCGCAGGCCGTCACGGACGCGCTGAAGGCGTTCAAGCCGACGTTCCAGACCTCCGAGGGCACGCTGCTCGGCAGCGAGGCCCCGGCCGAGGCGATGGACGAGGCGGACGTGGACCAGGAGCAGATCGTCAAGCAGAAGCGGGGCTGACCGATGCCGGCGAACCTGCGGGAGCTTCGCGACCGGAAGGCCTCGGTCACGACGATCAAGAAGCTCACCCGCGCGATGGAGCTGATCGCGGCGTCCCGGATCGTCAAGGCGCAGCAGCGCGCCGCGGCGGCCGGTCCGTACGCGCGTGAGCTCACCCGTGCCGTGTCGGCGGTGGCGACGTTCTCGAACGTCGACCACCCGCTGACCACCGAGAAGGAGAACCCGCGCCGCGCCGCCGTGCTGCTGATCACCTCCGACCGCGGTCAGGCCGGTGCCTACTCGTCCAACGTGATCCGCGAAGGCGAGCGGCTGCACCAGCTGCTGCGCGAGGAGGAGAAGGAGATCGTTCCTTACCTCAGCGGCCGCAAGGGCGTCGCGTACTACACCTTCCGCCAGCGTGAGGTCGCGCAGTCGTGGACCGGTGACTCCGACAACCCGAGCTTCGCCCGGGCCCGGGAGATCGCCGACGCGCTGATCGAGTCCTTCCTGACCCCGACCGAGGAGGGCGGTGTGGACGAGATCCACATCGTCTTCACCCGGTTCGTGTCGATGCTCACCCAGCGCGCCGACGTCATCCGGCTGCTGCCGCTGGAGGTCGTCGAGGGCGAGGAGGCGCCGGCGCCGGACGACGTGCTGCCGCTGTACGAGTTCGAGCCCTCCGCCGAGGACGTGCTCGACGGGCTGCTGCCGAAGTACGTCGCCAGCCGGATCCACTGGTGCATGCTGCAGGCGGCCGCCTCCGAGCTGGCCAACCGGCAGCGTGCGATGAAGTCCGCGACGGACAACGCGCAGGACCTGATCGAGAGCCTGACCCGGGACCTGAACCAGGCCCGCCAGGCGCAAATTACCCAGGAAATCAGCGAGATCGTCGGTGGTGCCAGCGCGCTGGCCGACGCGACCGCCGGGAGCGAGTGAGAGAGATGACTGCCACGGTTACCGAGAAGAACAACGAGGCCGGCGCCGCGGGCGTCGGTCGCGTCGCCCGGGTGATCGGCCCGGTCGTCGACGTCGAGTTCGCGGCCGACGCGATGCCCGACATCTACAACGCGCTCGAGGTGGACATCACCCTCGGCGACGCCACCCAGACGATCACCCTCGAGGTCGCGCTGCACGTCGGCGACAACATCGTCCGGGCGATCTCGATGAAGCCCACCGACGGCCTGATCCGCGGCGCCGAGGTGCGCGACACCGGCGCGGCGATCTCCGTCCCGGTCGGTGACGTCACCAAGGGCCGGGTCTGGTCCGTGACCGGCAAGTGCCTGAACCAGGACGAGTCCGAGTTCGAGATCGCCGAGCGCTGGCCGATCCACCGCAAGGCGCCGGCCTTCGACCAGCTCGAGTCGAAGACCGAGATGCTGGAGACCGGCATCAAGGTGCTCGACCTGCTCACGCCGTACGTGCAGGGTGGAAAGATCGGCCTGTTCGGCGGTGCGGGTGTCGGCAAGACCGTTCTGATCCAGGAGATGATCTACCGGATCGCCCACAACTTCGGTGGTACGTCGGTGTTCGCCGGCGTGGGCGAGCGGACCCGTGAGGGCAACGACCTCATCAACGAGATGGAAGAGGCCGGCGTCTTCAAGGACACCGCGCTGGTGTTCGGCCAGATGGACGAGCCGCCGGGCACGCGCCTGCGGGTCGCGCTGTCGGCGCTGACGATGGCGGAGTACTTCCGCGACGTCAAGCAGCAGGACGTGCTGCTGTTCATCGACAACATCTTCCGGTTCACGCAGGCCGGTTCCGAGGTCTCCACGCTGCTCGGCCGGATGCCGAGCGCCGTCGGTTACCAGCCGAACCTGGCCGACGAGATGGGCGTGCTGCAGGAGCGGATCACGTCGACCCGCGGTCACTCGATCACCTCGATGCAGGCGATCTACGTGCCCGCCGACGACTACACCGACCCGGCGCCGGCCACCACGTTCGCGCACCTGGACGCGACCACCGAGCTCTCCCGTGACATCGCGTCGCGTGGTCTGTACCCGGCCGTCGACCCGCTGACCTCGACGTCGCGGATCCTCGACCCGCAGTACATCGGCCAGGAGCACTACGACGTGGCCGTCCGGGTGAAGCAGATCCTGCAGAAGAACAAGGAACTGCAGGACATCATCGCCATCCTCGGTGTCGACGAGCTCTCCGAAGAGGACAAGATCACCGTCGCGCGGGCGCGCCGGATCGAGCAGTTCCTCTCGCAGAACACCTACATGGCGGAGAAGTTCACCAACATCCCGGGCTCCACCGTGCCGCTGAAGGACACCATCGAGTCCTTCAAGAAGATCACCGAAGGCGAGTGCGACCACATCGCCGAGCAGGCGTTCTTCAACGTCGGTTCGCTCGAGGACGTCGAGCGCAAGTGGGCCGAGCTGCAGAAGGAAAACTGAGATGGCCGACGATTCTGCCAAGCACCTCGAGGTCGCGCTGGTCGCGGCCGAGCGGACCGTGTGGCAGGGCCAGGCCAAGATCGTGATCGCCCGGACCACGGACGGTGACGTCGGCATCCTGCCCGGCCACGCGCCGCTGCTGGGCCTGCTGCAGGGCGGCACCGTCCAGGTGCGGACCGTCGACGACGAGTACTTCGTCGCGGCCGCGCCGGACGGGTTCATCTCGGTGGCGAACGACCGGGTCTCGATCCTGGCCGAGAACGCCGAGATGGGTCACGACATCGACCTGGAGGAGGCTCGGCGCGAGCTCGAGCAGGCGCTGGCGGCCGGTCTGGCCGACGCCGACGCCGACGAGGTGCGACTCGCTGAGGCCAGAGTTCGGGCCGCCGAGCAGACGTCCTGATCCGACCTGCCATAATCGAATATCGCATCACAGCAGTACGGTTCTCCGGGGTGCCCGGGGTCGGGCACCGGAAATGAGGTCGGCAAGGTATGAGGGTAGTCCTCGATGTCGTCGGGGTCTGTCTGCTTGCCGCCGTGCTGTTCATCGTGCTGGTCGCGTTCCGTCGTCGCTGGTTGTCCAGGGACGGCGGAACTTTCGATTGCAGCCTGCAACTCGCGGAGAAGGAGCACGGCCGCGGCTGGGCCCTCGGATTGGCCCGCTACGTCGGCGACGACCTGCAGTGGTTCCGGGTCTTCAGCCTGGCCTGGTGGCCGAAACTCGTCGTCAACCGCCGCCAGCTCGAAGGCGTCACCACCCGCCGCCCGATGGGCAACGAGCCGCTCGTCACCTATGCCGGCCACGTCATCGTCGACGCCGAGCTCCGCGACCGCACCGTCCACTTCGCCATGACCGAGGAAGCTCTCACCGGTGTCCTGGCCTGGATGGAGTCCGCGCCACCGAGCACGCAGACCTATCTGTGAAGGGCCTGCAGCAGCATCGGCAGTGAGGCGTGCAGCTCGCGCTGCCAGTAGGCCCACGCGTGGGTGCCCGGTCCGTAGAAGTTGGTCGTCAGGTGCTTCGCGCTGAGCCGTTCGAGCTCGGCGGCCAGAGCGTGGTTCTGGCGGTTGAAGTCCGCCTCCAGCGCGTCGGTCTTCCCGGGCGGGTCGAGCGGCCCGGCCGTGCCGTCGCCGCAGGACAGGTAGACCGGTAGCGACTTGAGCCGGTGCGCCAGGTAGTACGGATCGTGCGCCTCCCAGATCCCGCGTTGCGCGACGGGGTCTCCCCAGACCCGGAGCGGGTCGTTGCCCTGGCCGGCGAAGAACCCCTTGATCCGGTTGATCGACTCGTCGTTGAGCAGCGGATGGGCCGAGCCTGAGTACGCCGCGGCCGCACGGAACATGTCGGGGTGGCGAGCGGCGTACAGGAGTGCGCCCTGGCCGCCCATCGACAGGCCGGCGACGACACGGTTCGAACTCGCGCCCCAGCCGTGCTCCAGCAGGTGCGCCAGCTCGACGGTGTGGAACGTCTCCCACGCGGGGTCGCCGCCGGCGCCGTAGTTCCACCAGTCGCTGTACCAGCCGTTCCAGCCGGCCTCGGGCATCACGACGAGGACGTTGCGCAGGCTCGGGATCTTGGCGATGTCCGTGCCGGACCAGGACGTGTAGTCCCCGCAGCAGCCGTGCAGGAGCCAGAACGTCGGCCAGTGCTGACGGCGGTCGGCGGGATTCCAGCCGTCCGGGGTCAGCAGCCGGACGTTGACGGTCCGGCCGCCCAGCGCCTGGGACCGCACGGTCAGGTCGGTCAGCCGGTCTGCGACCTGGTTGACCGCGACGACTTCCGCGCTGCGTGCTGCGGTTCGGACGGTCGCGGTTTCGACGGCGGGCGGTGGCGCGGCTTGCGCGGGGGCGAGCGGGAAAAGTCCGAGGAACAGGGCGGTGGCGAGCAGCGTGACGCGCACGGGCAACCTCCGGGGCGGGACTTGAAAGTCAAGACCACGCCAGGTGGTTACTCAAGGGCGGGACGGAAATTCGCTGGGTGACCGGCGGTTCTTGTGCCACGATCGCGCCCATGAAGAGTTTCTTCTTCCGACGGGGCTGACTCCCGTCGGTCCGTTGTGTGGCGTTCTGCCCTTGGCCGGCGACGCGGGAGTAGCCGGTTGGTTGCTCCCGGGGTCTTGCCGGGAGATTCTTCATGCGCTCTGTGCTGGTGCGAGTTGTCGGTGGTCTGGAGTGGTTGGCGGCTGAGGAGGTCGCCGCAGCGGGACACCGGGTGGTCGAGGTGACGAAGCGGCAGCTGATCGTCGAGCCGTCGTCCGGCATCGTGGAGCAGCCGCCGTGGGTGGCTGACGACTTGTTCGAGGTGTACGGCGCGGCGCCGGATCCCGGCCGTGCACGGGCCGGCCTGGCCGACGCCGTGCGTGAGGCGGTGCAGTCGGCGCCGGCCGATCCGGCGTTCGCGGTGTCGGCGTCGTTCGTGGGCACGCGGAACTTCAACCGGTACGACGTCGAGGACCTGGTCGGGGAGCGGCTCGAGCGATTGACGGGCGGGCGGTACCACTCCCGGCGGTACGGCGTCGCGCCGCCGGACGACCGCGCCGAGTGGCGTGTGGTGCTGGACGGCAAGACGATGCGCGTGGCCCGGCGGCCGTACGCCGTACCGCTGCACAGGCGGCCGTGGCGGGAGCACACGGTGCTCGGCAGCCTGCACCCGCCCGTGGGCGCAGCGATGGCCCGGCTGGCAGGGCTCGCGCCCGGGCACCACGTCCTTGATCCGTTCTGCGGGGCCGGGACGTTGCTGCTCGAGGCGCAGCGGCTCGAACCGCGGGCGACGTACCACGGCGTGGACAAGAACCCGGCCGCCATCGCAGCAGCCCGGGCGAACACCACCCAACTCCGGACCACGCGGGCGTCCTCGATCACCTGGCGGCGGGGAAACGCTCGCGAACTCACGGCGGCTGCCGACCGCATCATCACCAACCCGCCGTGGGACCACCGCCTGACCATCGGCGACCTCACGCCGTACCTCCGTCGATGGCGGCGAACTCTTGCCCCTGACGGTCTCCTGGTCGCGGTCCTCAATCCGCACCAGGTGGCCCAACTCGAGCGGCACTGGACGATCCGCGCCCACCATCCCATCAGCCTCGCCGGTCAGCACCCAGAGATTGTCGTCGCCGACTGTCGGATTCGCCGTGCCTCGTTCGTTGCAGGGATATGAAGCTTCTTCTGACGTCTTCCGGCATCAAGAACGCGACCATCCACGACGCGCTCGTCGGGCTCCTGGGCAAGCCGATCGCCGAGTCCACCGCCCTCTTCGTCCCCACCGCGCTGTACCCGTTCCCCGGTGGGCCCGAGATGGCGTGGCGTGCGATCACGGGCAGCTCTCCGTCGCCGCTGTGCGGGCTGGGCTGGAAGTCGCTCGGCATCCTGGAACTGACGGCACTGCCGAGCATCGACGAGGCGGCCTGGGCGCCGGCGGTCCGCGAGGCCGACGCGATCCTGGTCGGTGGCGGCGACCCGCTGTTCCTCGCGAGTTGGTTGTGGCGCTCTGGCCTCGCCGAGCTCCTGAAGACGAACGAGGCGGTGTACGTCGGGGTCAGCGCCGGGAGCATCGCCGCCACCACCACGTTCGTCGAGACCTACCCCGAGCCGCCCCGTGGAGCCGACCAGCCGCTGAAGTCGGAGAAGTTCGTCTTCCGCACCCCGCAGGGCGACCTCGACCGGATCCTGGTCACGGCCCGGGGCGCCGGACTCGTCGACTTCGGGGTGATCCCGCACCTGGAGCATCCGCACCACCTCGACGCGTCCTTGGCGAACGCGGAGCAATGGGCGGCACGGATCCCCGCGCCGACGTACGCCATCGACGACGACAGCGCCGTCCGGGTTGTCGACGGCACGATCGACGTCGTCTCGGAGGGCGCCTGGAAGCTGTTCACCTCGTAGCCGTCGAGAGCCGTTGACAGGCCGGGCCTGGCGCTCGTAGGTTCCTGCTCATACGTAAGAGCACGGCCGTAGCTGAGTGCTCATACGTATGACGGAACTCATCCGCTGATCGCAGGAGACCTGATGAAAGCACCCAGACAGTCCGACGTCGCCCGGCTGGCCGGGGTGTCGCAGTCCGCGGTGTCACGGGTGATCAGCGGGGACGTCGACCGGATCCCGGCGGAGACCCGGGACCGGATCCGCGCCGCGGTCAAGGACCTCGGGTACGTCCCGAACGCCGCCGCGCGGAACCTGCGGAACAAGCGCAACCGGCTGCTCGGCGTCCATACCTTCGAGGCCGTGTTCCCGCACGCCCGCGACGACTTCTACTTCGAGTTCCTGCTCGGGATCGAGGAGCGCGCCGAGGAGCTCGGCTACGACCTCGTGCTGTTCACCTCGACCGGGACGAGTGACGGCCGGCGCCGGATCTACCGCGACGGCACCAACCGGCTGAACCTCGCCGACGGCGCCGTCCTGCTCGGCGCCGCGACCGATCGCGAGGAACTGGCCCGGCTGTGGCGCGACGGCTACCTGTTCGTGCACATCGGCCGCCGCGAGGTGCCGGGCGCGGAGATCCCGTGCATCGTGCCGGACTACGTGTCCGCGGCCGGCCGGATCGTGGCGTCGCTGGCCGAGCGCGGGCATCGCGATCTCGCCTATCTGCGCTCGGACAACGAGCAGGAGGCGTACGCCGATCGCCGTGCGGGGTACCGCGCCGCCGTCGAGCGTCTCGGTCTGCAGGACCGCTCGCCCGGGTTCCGCGGCGAGCCCGGGGTGACCGACGAGTGGCTCGACGAGCTGGCGGCAGGCCCCGAGACCGCGGTCGTTGCCGAGACCATCGGCCAGGCCGAGGACCTGCGGCGCCGGCTGGCCGAGCGCGGGCTGAGCATTCCGGTGGACGTGTCGGTGGCGGTGCTGGAGGGATCCGGCGACGAACCCGGTCACTGCTGGGACTGCCTGGTGGTTCCGCGCAAGGAGATCGGCCGGATCGCGATCGACGCGCTGGTCGCGCGGGTCGAGAACCCGGAGGCGGAACCCGTCGGTCGACTGGTGGCCTGTGACCTGGTGGCCGGCGAAACCGTCGCCGACGCCCGTACGAGGGAGTGAACCGGTGGAACTCGAAACCGATGTGCTGGTGGTCGGCGGCGGACTCGGCGGGGTCGCCGCCGCGCTCACCGCGGTCCGGTTGGGCCGTCGCGTCGTCCTGACCGAGCCGACCGACTGGCTGGGCGGTCAGCTCACCAGCCAACTCGTGCCACCGGACGAGCACCCGTGGATCGAGCAGTACGCCGCGAGCGGGTACGCCGAACTCCGCCGCCGGATCCGGGATTACTACCGCCGCAACTACCCGCTGACGCCCGAGGCCGCCGCGGATCCGCTGCTCGACCCCGGACTCGGCGTCGTCAGCCGCTTCTGCCACGAACCCCGCGCCGCCGCGGCCGTGCTGGAGGAGATGCTCGCGCCGTGGCGTGCCTCGGACCGGCTGCGGTTGTTCCTGGAGCACGAGCCAATCGCGGCCGCCACGACCGGCGACGAGATCGAGGCGGTGACGCTGCGGGACCTGCGCACCGGCGACGAGCTGACGGTGTCCGCGGCGTACGTCGTGGACGCGACTGAGCTCGGTGACCTGCTGGAGCTGGCGAACGTCGAGCACGTGATCGGTGCGGAAGGCCGCGATCAGACCGGCGAGCCGCACGCGCCCGACGTCGCGGATCCCCTCGACCAGCAGGCGTTCTCCTGGTGTTTCGCGCTGGAGCACCGGCCGGGGGAGGACCACACGATCGATCGCCCGGCCGGCTACGCGCACTGGCGGGACACGGTCGCGCCGTTCTGGCCGGGGCCGCAGCTGTCCTGGACCGACGTCGTACCGGTCACGCTGGAGCAGCGGGAATGGCAGCTCCTCGACGCGAACCCGGAGCACCGGGCGCCGTTCTCGCTCTGGCGCTACCGCCAGATCCTTGCCAGCAGCAACTTTGTCGACGAGGCGATCCCCGACGTCACGGTGGTGAACTGGCCGCAGCTCGACTACTGGGAGCAGCCGCTGCTCGGCGGGCCCGATCCGGCGAAGGCCCTGGCCGCGAGCAAGGACCTGTCGCGGTCCTTCCTGTACTGGATGCAGACCGAGGGCGGCTACCCCGGGTTGCGGTTGCGCCCCGATGTCACCGGTACGGCGGACGGTCTCGCGAAGACGCCGTACATCCGCGAGGCGCGCCGGATCCAGGCCGAGTTCACGGTGCTGGAGCAGCATGTCGGCGTCGAGGCGCGACCGGCCGGGGCGGGCAGTGAGGTGTTCGCGGACACGGTCGGGCTCGGCCGGTACCGGATCGACCTGCATCCGAGTACGGCGGGCCGCAGCTACGTCGACATCGAGGCGTACCCGTTCCAGATCCCGCTCGGCGCGCTGATCCCGGTCCGCGTCACCAACCTGCTCCCGGCGAACAAGAACATCGGGACCACCCATGTCACCAACGGGTGTTACCGCCTCCACCCGGTCGAATGGAGCATCGGCGAGGCAGTCGGCGCACTGGTCGGTTTCTGCCTGGCCGAAGGCCTGTCACCACGCAAGGTCCGTAACGACGCCACCCAGCTGGCCGACTTCCAGCGACTCCTCACCGACAAGCTGGGCACCCGGATCGCCTGGCCGGAAACGGTCCGGACCTATCGCGACTGAGAGTCGTTGACGGAAACTGGGTACGGACAAGCACATGATTGACATCACGCACGGCTACGAGGTTGTTGTCGCCCACTGAACCTTGGAGGACCCCGTGAACCGACCAGTTCGCGTCATCGCGGCGCTGATCGCGGCCGCGCTCGTGGTCCCGGTGGTTCCGGCCGTGGCGTCCCGCGACGTCAAGCTGGAGATCCTGTCCGGCCGCCCGGACATGGTGACCGGCGGCGACGCGCTCGTCCATGTCGTGGTCCCGGACGCGGACGAGCCGGTGCGGGTGACGCTGAACGGCGCGGACGTGTCGTCGGCGTTCGCCCCCGACGGCACCGGCGTGACGGGTCTGGTCAAAGGCCTGCGGCCCGGGCCGAACGTTCTCCGCGCTGAGACGGACGGGCAGCGGACGACGCTGGACGTGCAGAACCACCCGCGGCAGGGACCGGTGTTCTCGGGGCCGCACGAGCAGCCGTTCCTGTGTGAGACCGCGAAGTTCACCGTCCCGGTGATCGGCGGCACCCTCGGCGCCCCGCTGGACGCGGACTGCACGGTCGCGCCGCGCGTCGACTACTTCTACCGGACCACCGCGGGCCAGTTCGCGAAGTGGCCGGCCGGCGCCACGGCGTACCCGGCGGATCTCGCGAAGACGGACGCCGGCGACCCGTTCATCGTGCGGATGGAGACCGGCAGCGCGAACCGGGCCGTGGTCCAGACGAGCATGCTGCACGACCCGCTGCGGGAGGCCGCGCCGACGCCGACGCGGCGGTCGTCGAGCTGGAACGGGCGGGCGATCTTCACCCTCGGCGGCGGCTGTGCCGGCGGGTGGTACCGCTCCGGCTCGACGACCGGCGGCGTCACCGACGCGTTCCTGCTCGGTCGCGGGTACGCGTTGCTGTCGTCGTCGCTGAACGTCTTCGGCCAGAACTGCAACGACCTGACCGCGGCCGAATCCGCGATGACGACGAAGGAGCTGTTCGTCGAGCACTACGGCCGGCCGGACTTCACGATCGGCTTCGGGTGCTCGGGCGGTTCGTACCAGGCACATCAGATCACCGACAACTACCCGGGCATCTTCGACGGGATCGTCGTCGGCTGCTCGTTCCCGGAGGTCGGGTTCGGCACGGTCTCGTTCATCAGCGACTCGTGGCTGCTGAACTCGTACTTCACCACGTCGGGTCTGGCGTGGACGCAGGAGCAGAAGCGCAAGGTCGCGGGCTTCCAGACGTACGCGACGCTGCCGAGCATGGCGGTGAGCGCGAACCGGATCGACCCGCGGAGCAACTGCTCCCACCTCCCCGCCGAGCAGCGCTACGACCCGGTGACGAACCCGCAGGGCGCGCGCTGCGACGTCTTCGACCACACGATCAACGCGTACGGCGCGGACCCGTCGAGCGGGTTCGCCCGGCGGCCGCTCGACAACGTCGGCGTGCAGTACGGGCTGAAGGTGCTGAAGTCCGGGGCGATCACGCCCGCGCAGTTCCTCGACCTGAACGAGCACGTCGGCGGCTTCGACGCGGACGCGAACCTGGTGCCGTCGCGGACCGCGGCCGATCCGCAGGCGGTGCGCGCGGCGTACCGGACCGGGCGGCTGACGAACGGCGGCGGCGGGCTGAAGGACGTGCCGATCATCGACTACCGGGCGTACTACGACACCCAGTCGTACGGCGACATCCACGTCCGGTACCACACGTTCTCGATGCGCGCCCGGCTGCAGAAGGCGAACGGTACGGCGGACAACCAGGTGAGCCTGCTCGAGGACGCGACGTACGGGCTGTTCAGCACCGCGAGCCCGATGCTGCAGCACGCCGTCGACGAGATGGACCGCTGGCTGACCCAGCTGACGGCCGACACCACCGCGCGGCCGCGGATCGACAAGATCGTCGCGGCGCGGCCGTCCGGGCTGGTCGAGGGCTGCCGGGTTCCGTCGTCGACGGAGTTCGTCGCGCAGCCGCTGAACCGGGACCCGGCCTCGCGCTGCGAGAAGTTGTTCCCGTCGGCGTCGTTCCCGCGGGAGGTGGCCGGGGCCGGGGTCGCGGCGGACGTGATCAAGTGCGAGCTGCGGACGCCCAAGCGGCCGGAATACCCCGGATTCACCGACGCACAGTGGAAGAAGCTCCGGGCGATCTTCCCCGACGGGGTCTGCGACTGGTCGAAGCCCGGGATCGGTCAGCAGCCGCTGGCGGGGACGTGGATCAGCTTCCCAGGCTGAACTTGAAGGTGTGTTTGTGCGGTTGGAGGTCGTGGGGTGGGAGGATCGGCGCGCCGCTGGTGGGGCTGCCTAGGCCGTGTTGCAGGGCGTCCAGCGTGAGCCAGACGCGGTCGCCCGGGTGCAGGTCCGCCGGGTGCTCGGCCGCGGCCAGATCGGCGGTCGTCCAGCGGCGGACCGTCAGCGCGACGTGCGGGTCGCCGGTCAGGCGCAGCTTGCCGGCCGCGCCGGAGAGCTCGGCCCAGCGGACGTCGCCGCGGGCGCCGTTCTCCTGCGGATACAGGTACGGCACCTGGAGGTCGTCGATCGTGCGGGTGTAGCGGCCGACCCGCGCCGCCGACCGCGAGTCCGGGTACGCCTGCCCCGGACCCAACCCGAACCAGGTCATCGTGTGCAGGCCGCCCGGCAGCCCGAACGTAACGCCCAGCCGCGCCCACGGCACCGTCCACTCACCCAACGGCTCGACATCGACCTCGGCCATCAGCCGCTCACCGTCGCTGCGCCACCTGTACGTCGTCAGCACCCGCGCGTCCGTGGCGGCCGCGCCGACCATCGTGGTGACCACCAGGCCGTCACTCGTCTGCTCGACGCCAACAGTCCGGTACCGCAGCCGGTCCAGTCCGGCGTTGGCCCACCGTGTCTTCCGGTCCAGCGTCGTCGCATCCCACGTCCGCGCGTCGTGCTGAGTAGGCGCCCGCCACAGTTCCAGCGGCACATGCTCCACTTCCCACCCCCAAAGCCCCACCAGCCGCCCGGTCCGCGCGTCGAACACCCCCGGCCCCACCGCGCAACCACCTCCCAACGTCGGACGTTCACCCCGAAGCTTGCCCGTTCCTGGGCCGGTATGCGGACTGCTAACGGGCAAGCGGCGAGGTTCACCCCTCAAACGGGCCGGGGGTAGCGGGACGAGGGCTTGGGTGAAGGTCAGTTCGTGGCCGGCCCCGGCCCAGGCGCAGTCCTGTGTGAGGACGGCGCGGACTGTCAGCCAGCGTTCGGGGTTCTGGGCCGGCAGAGCAGGGAGCTTGATCGTGGCCGATTCGCCGGACGGGATGACCGGGACGTCCAGCGTGCCGCGGTCCACGACGACGCCCTCGTCCGCCAGATCCCAGTGGAAAGAAAGGTGGGAGGTGTCGAGGACGTCGTACCGGTTGGTGATAGTCAGCACGTCGTCGGCGATCGTCAGGCGGACCGGCTCGTAGACCTTGTGGACCTCGGCGAGGACCGGCTGCGGCGTCAGGTCGGGGAAGACGAGACCGTCGAGCACATACGTCCCATCGTGGAGCTCCTCGCCGAAGTCGCCGCCGTAACTGTACGACCCGTCGGCACGCAGGATGCCGTGCTCCATCCACTCCCACAGGAACCCGCCCTGGCACCGTTCGAACCGGTCGAAGAGCTCCTCGTACTCCGGCAGCCCGCCAGGACCGTTGCCGCCGGCATGCGAATACTCGCAGAGCACGAACGGCATCGCGCGGCGTCGCGCGTCCAGCACCGGATCGTCCAACGGCTTCTCGGCGCGCTTCCCGATCGCCTCGACCTCGGCGTGCGACGCGTACATCCGGCTGTACACGTCCACGTCGGCACACGTCAGGTCGCCCTCGTAGTGCACCGGCCGGGACGGATCCCGGTCCCGCGTCCACGCGGCCATCGCGGTCAGGTTCGACCCGACGCCGGCCTCGTTCCCGAGCGACCACATCACCACGCACGGGTGGTTCTTGTCGCGCTCGACCGTGCGCCGCATCCGGTCCAGGGACGCGTCCAGGAACCGCGGGTCGTCGGCCGGGTTCCCACGCCAGTCGAGCAGGAAGAACCCGTGCGACTCGTAGTCGCACTCGTCCATCACCCAGAACCCGAGCTCGTCGCACAGCTCCAGCAGCCGGGAGTCCGGCGGGTAGTGACTGGTCCGGATCGCGTTGATGTTGTGCCGCTTCATCACCAGCAGCTCTTCGCGCAGCCGCTCCAGCGGTACGGCGCGACCGAACACGGGATCGTGCTCGTGCCGGTTCACGCCGTGGAACACGATCCGCCGCCCGTTGACCCGCAGGACGCCGTCGGCGATCTCCACCGTCCGGAACCCGATCCGCAGCGCGACCCGCTCACCCGGCAGCTCCACGACCGCGTCGTACAACCGCGGCACCTCGGCCGACCACGGCTCGACGCCCGGGATCGCCACCGTCCTCCCGCTCGGAGCCTCGACGTCCAGCTCCAGGATCCGCACGATCGCACCCGGCGCCGACTCGACCCGCAGTACGCCCGAACCGTCCACGTAGTCGGCGTACACGAAGACGTCCGCGTCCACCGGCCGCGAGATCAGCATGACATCACGGAAGATGCCCGGCAGCCACCACATGTCCTGGTCCTCGAGGTACGACCCGGAGGACCACTGGTGCACGCGCACCGCCAGCACGTTCCGCCCCGGCCGCAGGACGTCGCCGACCGCGAACTCGGCCGGCAGCCGCGACCCGCGCGTCACCCCGAGCTCGACCCCGTTCAGCCAGACCCGCGCACAAGAGTCCACGCCGTCGAACCGCAACACGGTCGGACCGCTCCACGACGCCGGCAGCTCGAACGCCAGCCGATGGTCCCCGGTCGGGTTCTCGTCGGGCACGTACGGCGGGTCGACCGGGAACGGATATTTCTGGTTCGTGTACGCCGGACTGCCATGACCGTGCATCGGCCACGACGACGGCACGGGCAACCAGTCCCAGTCGGAGTCGTCGAAGTCCGGCGCCTCGAAACCGGCCGGAGGCACCGACGGCATCCAGCGGAATCGCCACTGCCCGTTCAGGCTCAACCGCGGCGCATCCGACCGTACGGCGGCCCGCGGCGGCAGCACGCCGTACCCGGGACCGGGATCCTCCCAGTAGTTCACGCGTCCTCCCGGATCCATACCGTCATCGGTCCGACCGTCCGGTTCGCCCAGGCGTAGTAGGGGATCGCGGTCAGCGTGCCGTCACGTGCCGGTACGTCGATGGTGGTCACGCCGCCGAGCAGGTCAGGTCGCTCCCGCTCGACCAGCTCGCCCGCGACGACCGCGGTGTGGTCGAGGACGACGTCCGCGTCCTGCTGCTCGAAGCAGTACACCAACGGGCCGCGTTCGATCGCGACGCAGCCGCGCACCGCGTCGATCCGCTCGTCCGGCGTCGTCCGGCGCGCCTCGACCGGCAACTCCAGCACGACCTCGTCACCCACGGACCACACCCGTCGCAGCGGTCCTTCGTGCCCGTTCACCGTCAGCCGTCGGCTGTCCGCCCACGCCGGGATCCGCAGCCCGAGCGTCCACGGTGTGTCCGGAGTCGCCGTGATCCGCACCCGGACGGTCCCGTGCCACGGATACTCGGTCTCGACCTCGAAGCCGATCTCGCCCGCGCTCACCGAAGCCGGCGCGTAGAGGTGCACCTGCACCCCGTCGTCGTCCGCGGTCGCGACCAGCTGGTCGAGCGAGGACAGCGTGCGCATCACGTTCGGTGGGCAGCACGCCGTACCGAACCACGGCTGCCTGCCGCCCACGGCCGACCGCTGGTCGTCGGCGAAGGCGTTGTGCCGGACCTTCAGCGTGTTCACGTAGAAGAACCGGTCACCGTCGAGCGACACCCCGGAGATCACCGCGTTGTAGAGCGTCCGCTCGATCAGGTCGGCGTACTTGCTCTGGCCGGTCGCGAGCAACAGCCGCCAGCTCCACTGCACGCTCGCGATCGCCGCACAGGTCTCGCAGTACGCCGCGTCCGGCGGCAGCTCGAACGGGTCACCGAACGCCTCGCCGTACCAGCGGGAACCGAGTCCGCCGGTCAGGTACGTCTGGCTCTCGACCATCGTCGCCCACATCGCCCGCAACGCGCCGAGCAGTTCGTCGTCGCCGGTCTCCACCGCGACGTCGGTCGCGCCCGACGCCAGGTACAGCGCCCGGACCGCGTGCCCGGCGATCGTCCGGGTCTCGCGCACCGGAAGGTGATCCTGGAAGTACGCCGGGCCGTGGTGACCCGGGGGAGTGAGCGTCCCGTGGCCGCGGGTCTCGACGAAGTACGACGCCAGCTCCAGGTACGCCGCCGTACCGGTCTCGCGGTACAGGTCGACGAGGGCCGTCTCGATCAGGGGATGCCCGTCGACACCCTCCAACCGGCCGGGGCCGAAGGTCTTGCACAGGTGATCGGCGAACCGGCACGCGACGTCGAGCAAGGTGCGATCCCCGGTTGCCCGCACCTGCGCCACCGCCGCCTGGAACAGATGTCCCGCGCAGTACAGTTCGTGCCCCTTCTCCAGGTCGCCGTACCGCTGCCCGTCCAGGACCAGATGAGTGTGGGTGTTGAGATAGCCGTCGGGCTCCTGCGCGGCGGCGACCAAGGCATTGGTGCCGACCTGCCAGGCGGCGAACTCGGCTGAGGGCTCGCGGTCCTGTTCCCAGGCAACGGCTTCCAGCCATTTGTAGACATCGGTGTCCGCGAACAGCTTGCCGGCGAAGGCCGCCTCGGTGCTCGCCTCGGCCCCGGTTTCCTGCCCGGCCGTTCGGCGGAAGTTGCGGAGCGTTCCGGCCTCCTCGAGCCGCTGTGCGGCGGCCGGGATGGTCGCGTCGCGGTTCGTGCGTTGCCGTTCCAACCAGAAGCCGCCGCTGATCCTGGTGCTGCCGTGGGGGAGTGGGCGCAAAGGCATGGAGGCTAGGTAACCACTGGCGCGGGCGGTCCGGCAAGAGTTCGTGCAAACGATTGCGGTCGAGAAAATCTCTGCCTGCAAACGATTGCAACTTTCCGGCGTCACGCTCTTGACATGCCTTCGTAACCTCCGTGACCATGAGGGCCGTCGTTCCATTCGGAGTTGACTAGATATTCAGACTGCGCGACTCAGCAGCCGCCCCCCTGCCGAAAGCGAGGCATGGACGATGACAGAAACTCTCCCAGGCGAAGCCCCGGCGCCAGGCTGGTCCCGGCGTGGATTCGTCGGGACCACTGCGGCCGCCATCGGTGTCGCATCGCTCGGCATCACGCCGACGGCGACCGCGAAGACCGCCGGCGCCACCGCGAACGAGGGCCGGCTGCCGGCCTTCCCGGGCGCCGAGGGCGCCGGGATGTGGGCCAAGGGTGGCCGCGGTGGCTCCGTGTACGAGGTGACCACGCTGGCCGATTCCGGACCCGGATCGCTGCGGGACGCGGTCTCCGGCTCCGACCGGACGATCGTGTTCCGGGTCTCCGGCACGATCCAGCTGCAGTCGGGCCTGAAGATCGCCGGGAGCAACCTGACGATCGCCGGACAGACCGCGCCTGGCGGCGGGATCTGCGTCGCGGGCTACGGCACCAACATCAGCGGCGGCGCGCACGACATCGTGATGCGCTACCTGCGGTTCCGGCTCGGCGACGAGAACGCGGTCGCCGACGACGCGTTCAACACCAACGTGCCCGGCTCGGTGAGCCCGCAGATCCGCAACCTGATCATCGACCACTGCTCGTTCAGCTGGGCGGTCGACGAGTGCCTGTCGCCGTACGGGAACTTCGACGTCACCGTCCAGTGGTGCATCGTCTCCGAGGGCCTGGCGCTGTCCGCGCACCCGAAGAACCGGCACGGGTACGGCGGCATCTGGGGCGGCGAGCGGAACACGTACCACCACAACCTGGTCGCCCACCAGGGCGGACGGCAGCCGCGCTTCGGCTACACCGAGGGCATCAACCTCGAGGTCGACCACTACAACAACGTGATCTACGACCACGGGTACACCTCGGTGTACGGCGGTGAGTGGGCCAACGGCATCAACATCATGAACAACTTCTACAAGCCGGGCCCGACCACGCTCGACGAGGTCGCGCCGGTCGTGGTGAGCGCCAACCGCGGCGGTCAGTGGTACGTCGCCGGCAACCAGGTCGAGGGTCACCCGGACGTCACGGCGCACAACCGGCGCGGCATCCGGTACCCGATCGGCGGCATCGTCGAACTGGCCGAGCCGCAGCCGATTCCGGGCCGCGGCGAGGTGCAGGCGGCGGCCAAGGCGTACGAGGCGGTGCTCGCCGGGGCCGGCGCGATCCTCCCGCAGCGCGACGCCGCCGACGCCCGCGTCGTCGACGAGGTCCGCAACGGCACCGGGCGGCTGATCAACTCGCAGAAGCAGGTCGGCGGCTACCCGGAGCTGACCCGGACCGAGGCGCCGGTGGACTCCGACCACGACGGCATCCCGGACTGGTGGGAGCAGGCGAACGGGCTCGACCCGAACGACCCGTCGGACGCGCAGAAGATCGCGCCGAACGGCTACACCTACCTGGAGAACTACCTCAACTCGCTGGTCCCGGACCCGGTCGGCAACCCGGCCGTGCGGATCACCGCCCCGGCGCAGAACCAGACGGTCGCCGGCCGGACCGCGCCGACCGTGACGATCGAGGCCGACGCTTCCGCCGCGAAGGGCGGGCAGCTGGCCAAGGTCGAGTTCTTCGCCGGTGACCAGGTGATCGGCACCGCGACGAGCGCGCCGTACCAGGTGCAGTGGAAGAACGTTGCCGACGGCTCCTACTGGGTCACGGCGCGGGCCACCGACCGCAACGGCACGGCGACCCAGTCGACCGCCGTCCAGCTGCACGTCAACAAGCAGGTGGGTACGGCGGGCTGGACGTCGGCCTCGGTCGGGAAGCCGCCGGTGCCGGGATCCGGGAGCCTGGACGCCGGGGTTCTGACCATCAAGGGCTCCGGCCGGATCTACGGGCGGAGCAGCAACTTCCACTACGTGTACCGCAAGCTCCAGGCCGGCGGTGCCGGCGCGGTCTCGCAGATCACCGCGCGGCTGGACAAGATCAGCAAGATCGCCAACGGGCTGACCGCGGGCCTGATGATCCGCGACTCGCTCGACCCGGCCGCGCCGTTCATGTACGGCGGGATCGGCTTCGGCGTCGCGGGCGGGTACGGCACGGTCAACGACAACGCGAGTGCCGCGCCGACGGCCACCGACGACGGCGGCATGAAGGCGCAGGCGATCCGGATCCAGACCCACGGCTCGGTGCCCAGCGTCGGCCCGTGGCCGTGGGACGGCAGCTACCTGGATCCCACGAAGGTGTACTGGCTGCGGCTGCTCCGGCGCGAGCGACCGCAGTTCCGGGACGTCGAGTTCGAGGCGTTCATCTCCACGGATCAGGTCAAGTGGGACCGCTTCGGCTACGAGAAGCTCGTGATGCCGAGCAGCTCCTTCTACATCGGGTTCGCCATCGACGGCGGCCTTCTGGACGACAACGGTCTCGTCGACTACGGGACCGCGCAGTTCAGCAACATCACGCTCGAGCAGCAGTGAGGTAGGACGATGTCTGAGAGCAAGATCGATCGACGCCGGCTGTTGCAGGGCGGTCTCGGCCTGCTGGCCGTCGCCACCGTCCCGGGATGCGGCTTCTTCGACACCAAGCCGGCCGGCGCCGGCGCCCAGGCCGTCGCGGCCGGCGACAAGGAATCGCCGATGCTGAAGGCCCTGGTGGACAAGGGCTCCCTGCCGCCGCTGGCGGACCGGCTCCCGAAGAACCCGCCGGTGATCAAGCCCCTCGACGGCAAGGCGATGTACGGCGGCACCTGGCGCTCGGCGATGCTGACCCAGGAGGACACCCAGTGGCTGTGGTACGCGATGCGCTACGAGCCGCTGCTGCGCTGGAAGCCCGACAAGGTCGGCAAGCCCGGTTACGACGAGATCGAGGCGAACACCTGCGAGTACACGGTCGATGCCGAGAGCAAGGTCTACACCTTCACCCTGCGTGAGGGCATGAAGTGGTCCGACGGCAAGCCGTGTACGGCGGACGACCTGATCTTCACGATCCTCGAGGTGCAGTGCGACGAGGGTCTGCACCCGGACGGACTGTACGACGCGTTCACCTCGCCGGACACCGGGAAGATCGCGAAGGTCGAGAAGGTCGACGAGCGCACGATCAAGATGACCTACAGCTCGCCGCAGCCGTCGCTGCTGGTGCAGATCGCCGACGGCATCTTCGAGCGTGAAGGCGCCTACGGGATGCTGCTGCCGAAGCACTACTTCCAGCAGTTCCACCTGAAGTACAACAAGTTCGTCAACGCGCTGGCGAAGAAGGCCGGTGTCGGCAGCTGGACCGACCTGTTCGCGCAGAAGCAGAACCCGTGGACCAACCCGGAGCAGCCGACGCTGGCGCCGTGGAAGGTGACCACCGCGCTCGGCAAGGGCTCCGCGGTCACGCTGACCCGGAACCCGTACTACTGGAAGGTCGACGACCAGGGCCGGCAGCTGCCGTACATCGACAACTGCCGCGTCGAAGTCGTCCAGGACGCCCAGGTCGAGCTGCTCAAGGTGATGAACGGCGAGTTCGGCATGCAGTACCGGAACTTCGGGACGCCGCAGAACAAGCCGGTCGTCGCGCAGAACCGGGAGAAGGGCGGCTACAAGATCTTCGAGGTGCCGACCCAGCTCACCAACACGATGGTCCTCGGCCTCAACCTGACCCACAAGGACCCGGTCAAGCGGGCGCTGTTCTCCAACAAGGAGTTCCGGGCCGGCCTGTCGCACGCGATCAACCGCAAGGAGGTCATCGACGCCGTCTACGCCGGCCAGGGGGAGCCCTGGCAGGGTGCGCCGCCGAAGGACTCGCCGTACTACAACGAGCAGCTGGCCACGCAGTTCCTGGAGTTCGACGCCGCCAAGGCGAACCAGCACCTGGACGCGGCCGGGCTGACCAAGAAGTCGGCGGACGGCAAGCGGCTCGGTGCGGACGGGAAGCCGGTGTCGGTCGCCGTGCTGGTCAGCGAGTCGTTCCCGGACCACGTCGAGGCGATCGAGTTCGTCAAGAAGCGCTGGGCCGCGGTCGGGATCGAGCTGCGCACGCAGGCGGTCAGTGAAGACCTCTACAAGGAGCGGGTCAAGGCCAACGACCACGACGCCGGTACCTGGACCTGCGGCACGTTCGTGCTGCCCACCGGGACCGGCGGCGACCACTACTGGGTGCCGACCAACGACGGCAGCGCGCGATACGGCATCGGCTGGGCGCAGTGGTACCAGTCGAAGGGCGAGGAAGGCGTACAGCCGCCGGCCGAGATCAAGAAGCAGATGGAGCTGTTCACCCAGGCTCGGCAGGAGCCGGACCCGGCGAAGACGCTCGACCTGGGCAAGCAGATCCTGCAGATCGCGGCCGACCAGTTCTACTACATCGGCATCAGCTCGGTCCCGAACACGTACGGCGTGGTGAAGAACGACTTCCACAACGTGCCGGCCACGATGAGCGAATCGGTCGCCCCGGGCATCGTTCACCCCGAGCAGTTCGCGATCGGCCGGTAATGCTGCGTTTCGTGGCCCGGCGGCTGGTCTGGATGGGCATCACGCTGGCGGCGATCTCGTTCGTCACCTTCGTGGTCATCAAGCTGCCGCCGGGCGACTACACCACCACGGTGATCGCGAACGCGGAGGCCCGCGGCCAGGACATCCCGGACTCGCAGATCGCCGAGCTGAAACGGCACTACGGGCTCGACAAGCCGTTCATCGTGCAGTACCTCACCTGGATCAAGGGCGTCGTACTGCACGGTGACCTCGGCCAGTCGTTCGCCTGGAACCAGTCGGTGGCCAGCCTGATCGGCAACCGGGTGCTGCTGTCGATGGTGCTGTCGATCGCGAGCCTGCTGTTCGTCTGGGCGATCGCGTTCCCGATCGGCATCTACAGCGCGCTGCGGCAGTACTCCGGCGGCGACTACCTGGCCTCGTTCCTCGGCTTCATCGGGATGGCCGTCCCGGAGTTCATGCTCGCGCTGGTGATGATGTACATCGGGTTCCGGTACTTCGGCCAGAGCGTCGGTGGACTGTTCTCACCGGAGTACGCCGACGCGGCCTGGAACCTGGGCAAGCTGCTCGATCTGTTGTCCCACCTGTGGATCCCGATCGTGGTGGTCGGCGTCGCCGGGACGGCCGGCCTGATCCGGATCACCCGGGCCAACCTGCTCGACGAGTTGCACAAGCCGTACGTCGCGACCGCGCGGGCGAAGGGCCTGCCGGAGTGGAAGCTGCTGCTCAAGTACCCGGTCCGGATGTCGCTCAGCCCGTTCTTCAGCACGGTCGGCTGGCTGCTGCCCGGCCTGATCAGCGGCGAGACGATCGTGTCGGTCGTGATGAGCCTGCCGACCAGCGGCCCGCTGCTGCTCGGGGCGGTGAAGAGCCAGGACATGTACCTGGTCGGCAGCTTCGTGCTGATCCTCAGCACGCTGACGGTGATCGGCACGATGCTCAGCGACCTCGCACTGGCCTGGTGGGATCCGCGGATCCGCACCCGGTTCCAGAAGGGATAGATCTGAATGGTCCAGCAGACCGAGGCGATCGCTCCGGACACTTCGCACGAAGTGCCGGCGGAGGTCGTGAAGAGCCTTCGCGACCACGGCGCGCTGCCGCAGTGGCGGCTGATGTGGCGGCAGTTCCGCCGGCACCGGCTGGCGCTGATCGGGCTGATCGTGCTGGTCCCGATCTACTTCGTCGCGATCTTCGCGGGCTTCTTCGCCCCGTCCAGTGCCGACACCGCGCACACCTCGCTGCCGTACGCCCCACCGCAGCGGATCCATGTCGACGCCGAGCACGGGATGTTCGTGTACGGGTACTCGTCGACGCGCAACCAGGAGACGTTCGAGCAGACCTTCACCGTCGACAAGTCGAAGATCGTCGACATCGGGTGGTTCGTGCGCGGCGACGAGTACTCGATCCTGGGCCCGATCAAGTCGAACATCCACCTGATCGGTCCGACGACGGCCGGCGAGCCGTTCTTCCTGGTCGGCGCCGACCAATCCGGCCGCGACCTGCTGTCCCGGCTGATCCACGGTGCCCGGGTGTCGTTGTCGATCGGACTCGTCGGCGTGTTCGCGAGCTTCGTGCTCGGCATGCTGATCGGCGGTATCTCCGGCTACCTGGGCGGCACGGTCGACAACATCATCCAGCGGATCATCGAGTTCATCATGTCGGTCCCGACGCTGCCGCTGTGGATGGCGCTGTCGGCCGCGCTGCCGGGCAGTTGGGGACCGCTGACGAGGTACTTCGCGATCACCGTGATCCTCTCGCTGATCGGCTGGACCGGGCTGGCGCGGGACGTCCGCGGCCGGTTCCTCAGCCTGCGCGAGGAGGACTTCGTGATGGCGGCCCGGCTGGACGGCGTCGGCCGGACCGGGATCATCTTCGGCCACATGGTGCCGTCGTTCGCCAGTCACATCATCGCGTCGATCTCGATGGCGGTGCCGCGGATGATCCTCGCCGAGACCAGCCTGTCGTTCCTCGGCCTCGGTCTGCAGCCGCCCGCGGTGAGCTGGGGCGTGCTGCTCGAGGGCGCGCAGAACATCCGCGCGGTCGCCACGGCGCCGTGGCTGCTGACACCCGGCCTCGCGGTCGTGGTGGTCGTCCTGGCCATGAACTTCGTCGGCGACGGTCTGCGCGACGCCGCGGATCCCTACAAGTGAGGACCCTCTGATGCAACCTCTACTGGAAGTGCGCTCGTTGAGGACTCACTTCGAGCTCGGCGACGGAGTGGTGAAGGCCGTCGACGGTGTCAGCCTGTCGGTGCCGCGCGGCCGGACGCTGGCCGTGGTCGGCGAGTCCGGGTGCGGCAAGAGCGTCACCGCCCGGTCGATCCTGCGGCTGGTGGAGAAGCCGGCCCGCATCGTCGGCGGCGAGATCCTGCTGTACGACGACGCGCCGGACAGCGAGCCGCTCGACCTGCTGGCGGCGAAGGACAAGCGGCTGCGGCAGGTGCGCTGGGCCGACATCGCGATGGTGTTCCAGGAGCCGATGGCGTCGCTCAGCCTGGTGCACACGATCGGCGACCAGATCGTCGAGGCGATCCGGCTGCACGAGCACGTCGGCAAGCAGGCCGCCCGGGAGCGCGCGATCGAGATGCTCGGCCGGGTCGGCATCCCGAACCCGCAGCGCCGCGTGGACTCGTACCCGTTCCAGCTCAGCGGCGGCATGCGGCAGCGCGCGATGATCGCGATGGCGCTGTCGTGCCGGCCGCGGCTGCTGATCGCGGACGAGCCGACGACCGCGCTCGACGTCACCACCCAGGCGCAGATCCTGGACCTGCTGCAGGACCTGCAGCAGGAGTTCGGGATGGCGATCATGCTGATCACGCACGACCTCGGCGTCGCGGCGCAGGTCGCCGACGAGGTCGCGGTGATGTACCTCGGCGAAGTCGTCGAGCAGGGGCCGGCGTCCGCCGTACTCAGCCGGCCCAAACACCCTTACACACAAGCACTTGTGCGTTCGGTGCCCAGACTCGGTGCGCGCGGGCAGGAGCGGCTGGTCGCAGTCCGCGGGACCGTGCCGCCGCCGTACGAGCGGCCGTCGGGGTGCCGGTTCCACCCGCGATGCGACGCGTTCATGGCCGGGAAGTGCGACACGACCGTGCCGCTCCGGGTGCGCAGCGACGAGATCGACGTCGCCTGTCTGCTGTACGGCGAGGAGAAGTCATGACGTTGCTGGAGACACGTGGGCTGACCATGCACTTCCCGCTGCACGGCGGGTTCCTCGGGCGGAACCGGGGCTTCGTGAAGGCGGTCGACGGTGTCGACCTGTCGATCCAGGCCGGCCGCACGCTCGGGCTCGTGGGCGAGTCGGGCTGCGGGAAGACGACCCTCGGCCGCTGCATCGTCCGCGCCTACGAGCCGACCTCGGGCAGCATCATGTTCGACGGTGTCGACCTGGCGCCGCTGAGCGAGAAGCAGCTGAAGCCGTACCGCGGCCAGGTCCGCCTGATCTTCCAGGACCCGCACTCCTCGCTCGATCCGCGCAAGACGCTGCGCGACATCATCGCCGAGCCGCTCCGGGTGCAGGGGGCGGGGTCGCGCGACGAGATCGACGACAAGGTCGCCGCGCTGCTGCGTCGCGTCGGGCTGCGGGCCGAGTACGCGCACCGCTACCCGCACGCGTTCAGCGGCGGCGAGCGGCAGCGGGTCGTGATCGCGCGGGCGCTCGCCACCGAGCCGCGGCTGGTGGTCGCGGACGAGGCGGTCAGCGCGCTCGACGTGTCGGTCCGGGCCCAGATCCTCAACCTGCTGCGGGATCTGCAGGAGGAGTCCGGCCTCACCTACCTGTTCGTGTCCCACGACCTCGGCATCGTCGAGCACGTCGCCGACGACGTCGCGGTGATGTACGTCGGCAAGCTCGTCGAGAGCGCGACGACCGAGGAGCTCTACACCAGACCCCTGCACCCGTACACCGAGGCGCTGCTGAGCGCCGTACCGGATCCCGACCCCGCCTCCCGCGGGCTCCGCGAGCGCATCAAGCTGCGCGGCGAGATCGCGGACCCGTCGAAGGTGCCGTCCGGCTGCCCGTTCCATCCGCGGTGCGGGTACGCCGAGGCGCGGTGCAAGACCGAAGTCCCGCAGCTGCGCGAGATCGGCGGCCGCAAAGTCGCGTGCCACCTGGCCGAGCAGCTCGACCTGAAGGGTGTCCTCACGGCCACCACCGCCCCGTAGGAAAGGTCATTCCATGTCTGAAGCTCAGAACGCCGAGCGTCCTTCCGCTTCGTCCGACGGCCCCGGCCTGTCGCGTCGCGGCTTCGTCCGCAACAGCGCGCTGCTCGGCGGCCTGGCCGCCCTGGGCGGCGTGCTCCCCGCCGGGACCGCCGCCGCTGCCACCACCAGCTCCACCACCGCGACGTCGCGCGGCAGCGTGAGCTCCGCGACCGGTGTCGTCGACATCCCGAACAAGTACAACGTGCCGTTCTCGGTCGCCGACGACGAGCTGTTCGTCTTCGCCGCCAACTTCAAGCCGTTCGAGCTCGGCGGCAACGACCAGGGCCGCGAGGCGACCCGGTACTTCGACACCGTGTTCGGTGACGCGATCCGGGCCAAGTTCCCGAACATCAAGCTGAAGTACGCCACCTGGGACTACCCGATCCGGTACGAGGACATGGCCAAGGCCGGCCGGGTGCCGGACCTGATCCTGGAGGACCCGCGGCTGCGGATCGACCGGGACCTCGAGCCGCTGGGCTGGACCCAGGACATCACCGGACTGGTGCAGCAGGCCGGCATCGACCTGACCGCGCTGAACGTCGGCTCGGTCGAGCAGATCAAGTCCCGCTCCGACGGCGGCCTGTACGGCGTCCCGCTGTGGATCGACGAGAGCCTGCTGTTCTACAACAAGCTGATCTTCGACAAGTTCGGCGTCCGGTACCCGACGGCCGGGTCGACGTACGACGACGTCTACAAGCTCGCGCAGAAGCTCACCCGGCAGGACGGGATCCACCACTACAAGGGCTACATGCAGCACCCGGACAACTACCTCGCGATGAACCAGCTCGGGCTCTACCCGTTCGTGCCCGGTTCGAGCGAGCAGCCGGCGCCGGAGGACGTGAAGGTCAACCTGACCAGCGCGGAGTGGAAGACCGTCGCGAACAACCTGTACCGGTTCCTGATGATCCCGCGGAACAACTTCACCACGGTGGACGACTTCTTCAAGGGCGACATGAGCTTCCCCGGCCACCTCGCGATGGCGGTGAACAACCTGTCGAAGCTGAACGCGTACGCGCTCAGCCCGTACTACGTCGAGGAGGACGACGCCGCGCAGTTCGCCGAGTGGGCCAAGAGCGTGAAGATCGGCGTCACCTCGATGCCGGTGCTGTCGCGCGGGTCGAAGACGATCTACCAGCCGGACACCCGGGCCGCGTTCATCCCGCCGCAGTCGCAGCACAAGGACCAGGCGCTGGACGTGATCAAGTACCTGGTGTCGGAGGAGATGCAGACGCGGATCTCGTCGTACGGCATGAAGGCGGTGCTGAAGACCGACGCGGTCGTGAACGCGTTCGGTACGGCGATCCCGGAGCTCGCGGCGGTCGACACCTCGGCCGTGTACTGGGGCGACAACGCGGTCATCAAGAACTACCAGAACACCGAGTACTGGGACATCCCGCTGTACAAGGTGTTCCGGCAGCACGTGCTCAAGGACGGCATGGACGTCGACTCGTCGCTGCTGGTCGCCGAGACGCAGGACATCCCCGACTACATCAAGGCGCAGGTCGCCCGCGGGCTCACATGGTGATCGATCCCAGGTTCGACGGCCGCATCCGCGAGGGTGCGGCCCTCCTGCCCACCATCCACCCCGGTGACAGCCACGCCGCCACCCTCGTCGAGACCGAGGCCGGCGACCTGCTCTGCGCGTGGTTCAACGGCCCCGGCGAAGGCGAACCGGACACGAACATCGTGCTCTCCCGCCTCCCGGCCGGCTCCGACACCTGGCTGCCGCCCGTACAGCTGTCCTCCGACCCGCGCAGGTCGGAACAGAATCCGCTGCTGTTCGTCGCCCCGCCGGCGGGTGAGGTCTGGCTGCTGCACACCTCGAACGAACCGCATGACCAGTCGAGCTCGCGGGTGATCCGGCGGGTCTCGCACGACGGCGGGGTCACCTGGGAGCGGAGTGAGGTGCTGTTCGACCACCTCGGTTCGTTCATCCGGAACCCGATTGTTGTGCTGAGCAACGGCGACTGGCTGCTGCCGGCGTACGACTGCGACAAGACCGCCGAGCGCACGGTGCTGAAGCTCAGCACCGACCAAGGCACGACGTGGTCGACCGTGGAGGTGCCGGACGCGGTCGGGCAGGTGCAGATGAGCATCGCCGAGCTGTCACCGGGCGAACTCGTCGGCTACTACCGCAGCCGCGCCGCCGACCGCATCCACCGGTCGGTGTCGAAGGACAACGGCCGCACCTGGACCGCTCCCGAGAAGACCACTCTGCCGAACAACAACTCGGCGATCCAGGTGCTCCGGCTCAGCGACGGTCGGCTCGTCATGGTGTTCAACGACTCGTGCGCCGACCGCGACCAGTTCCGCTGGGTCGACGACGGCAAGGGCGGCGTCCGCCGGAAGACCCTGCGCACCCCGCTGACGCTGGCGCTGTCCGAGGACGACGGCGCCACCTGGCCGTACTGGCGCAACCTCCAGGTGCAGGACGAGGAGTACCGCGACAACGAGTTCGGCTACTCGTACCCGACGCTGCTGCAGACCCGCGACGGCCGGCTGCACGTCGCGTACTCGTACCTGCGCAAGACCATCAAGCACGTGATCCTGGCGCCCGAGTGGATCCAGGCAGGAGACCGATTGCCATGAGTATCGAGAAGTGGGGCCTGCACGAGCTCACCCTGACCGGGCCGTCCGGCGGCAACCCGTTCGCCGATGTGGAGTTCCAGGTCACCTACCAGTTCCGGAACCGGATGGTGACCGTCGACGGCTTCTACGACGGCGACGGGGACTACCGCGCGCGGTTCTCACCGGACCGTGAGGGGGAGTGGTCGTACATCACCTCCAGCTCCGCCCCCGAACTGGACGGCCACCAGGGCACCTTCACCTGCGTCCCACCGGGCCAGGGCAACCACGGACCGGTCGACGTGCTCGGCAGGCACCACTTCTCGTACGCCGACGGCAGCCGCTACGACTGCATCGGCACCACCTGCTACCACTGGACGTACGAGACGAAGGAGCTCCAGGAGCTCACGCTCGAGTCGTTGCGCGAGGCACCCTTCGACAAGGTCCGGATGTGCCTGCTGCCCACGGACGGGATGCGCCCCGAGCGCACCCCGTTCGCGGGCAACACGCCCGGATCCGTCGATGTCGAGCGGTACGACCCGGTGTTCTTCCAGCACTTCGAGAGCCGTGTTGCCGACCTGCTGGCGCTGGGGATCCAGGCGGACGTGATCCTGTTCCACCCTTACGACCGTGGCGTGTGGGGCTTCGACCGGATGACCCCGGGGCAGGACGCGGCGTACCTGCGGTACGTCGTCGCGCGGCTGGCGGCGTACCGCAACGTCTGGTGGTCACTGTCGAACGAGTACGACTTCAACCACGAGAAGACGATCGCGGACTGGGACCGGCTGCTCCAGCTGGTGCAGCGCTACGACCCGTACCAGCGGCTGCGGTCGATCCACAACGGCACCAAGATGTACGAGGTCTTCACGCCGTACGACTTCGGCAAGCCGTGGATCACCCACCAGAGCGTGCAGCACTGGGACGGCGCCGAGGTCGCCGCGTGGCGGGACTGCCCGAAGCCGGTGGTGATCGACGAGATCGGCTACGAGGGCAACGCCGGCCGCCGCTGGGGCAACCTGACCGCGGACGAGATGGTGCACCGGTTCTGGCAGGGCATGTCGCTCGGCGGGTACGTCGGTCACGGCGAGTCGTTCGTCGACCGTGAGACCCGGGCCTGGATCTCGATCGGCGGCCGGCTGTACGGCGACAGCCCGGAGCGGATCGACTTCCTGCGGGCCGTGTTCGCCGGACTGCCACGGCAGTCGGACGGCGAGGTCGACACCGACCGCTGCGTCCTGCACTACCTCGGCGACCGGCAGCCGTCGGCCGTGGAACTCGACCTGCCGGACGGATCGCCGTTCCACTTCGACCTGATCGACACCCGCGCGATGACCATCACCCCGCTGTCCGAGTACACCGGCCCGAGCCGCATCCCGCTGCCCGCCACCCCGTACCTCGCCCTGAGAGGCACCCGATGACGTCAGTAGCACGCTGGGACGTGCTCGAACTACCCGTTGCCGGACCGACCGGCGTGCATTTCCGGCACGCGTCCGGCGCCACCGCCTACGCGGAGTCGTTCCAGTCCGAAGGCGGCTGGCTCGTCCGGTTCAGCCCGGACCTGGAAGGCGAGTGGTCGGGGTCTTCCGGCCTTGAGTTCACCTGCACGCCGGGGACCTCGCGTGGTCCGGTCCGGCGTTTCGGGACGGCGCTGCGATGGGCGGACGGCACGCCGTACTACCCGCTGACGACGTCGTGGTTCGGCCGCCCCGACCAATGGGCCGCGGCGCGTCCCGCGATCGCGGCGTCGCCGTTCAACCGCGTCCGGCTCGCATTCTCGGAGATCATCGAGGACCAGGTCCGCGACCTCCTGACGGCCGGCATCGTCGCCGACGTGAGCCTCCCGCTGGACGAGGCCACCATCCGCGCCACGGTGAACCGCTTGTCCGCGTACCGCAACGTCACCTGGTGCCTGTCGCCGACCAGCACACCGCAGGCCACGGACGTGCGCCGGCTGGCTGAGCTCATCGCCGAACTCGATCCCAGCCACCACCTGATCTCGATGCACGAGGCAACCGATCCCGGACCGCCCTGGCTGACCCACCTCAGCGTCCGCCTCGAGAACCTGCGTGGTGTCTCGTCCCTCCGCCGCGACTATGCCAAACCCGTTTTCGTCGACGCCTGCGGCTACGAGGGCAACGGCACCACCCCCGACACCAGCCTCCGTCCCGAGGAGATGCTCACCCGCATCTGGGAGGGAACGGTCCGCGGGGCGTACGTAACCCATGGCGAGTGGTACGTCGACACGCCTTGGTCAGCCGGGGGTAGTCGGCCGACGGGGGTTGCGGCGCAGCGGCTTCGGTTGTTGCGTGAGGTCCTCGACGAGCTCCCGGACGGCGTTGAGCCCATCGACGACTACCGGGACGCGCCGACTCTCGCTGTGCCCGGCTCGTACTACCTGCAGTACCTCGGCGAGCACCAGTTCCCCGACCGCACGTTCTCGCTCCCGGAGGGCGTGTACGACGTCGACGTGCTGGACGTGTGGAACCACTCGGTACGCCGTACCCGTGAGAACGTCACCGACACGCTGACCGTCCGGCTGCCCGGCACGCAGTACCAGGCCATCCAGATCCGCCGGAGGTCCTGATGCCACGGCTCACGTCGGGACCCCGCCAAGCCGAACTCCGCCGTACCCCTGACGGTGTGGTCCTGCAGCTCGGCCTGGCCGACGGCCCGGTCTACCTCGAACGCCCGCTGGCCGGTCTGCTGACCTGCTCGGCCGGCCGGCCGTGGCAGCCGAGTCTGCTCCAGGCGGCCGGGACACCGTCACCCGACGGCTGGTGGATCTCGCGGCGACCGGGCGAGCACCGCGCCGGCTGCCGCACCGGACCGCTCGCGGTCGAGGTGCAGCTGGCGTTCGACGACGGCGACCGGTTGAACCTCGAGCTCCGGTGGCGCAACACGAGCAAGCGCCGGCTCGCGGACCTTGCTGTCGGACTGCTGCTCGACCTGGGCCGGGTGAAGGACAGCCAGCTCACCGTCCCCGGCGTGATCTACAACGACAACCCGTCCGCCGACCCGGCGCGCGCCGTACCGCGAATCGGTCCGGCGCCCGGCGGCGGATTCGTCGCCGAGGAGGACCGGCTGCCGATCCCCGGGGTGAACCTCGAATGGCGCGAGGGCCGCGAGCGGCGTTGGCTGTCCGTCCTCTCGCGCCCGCAGGCACGCCGCTCGGGGGACGGCCAGGTCCGCTACGGTTCGCTCGGCGCGATCCGGCAGGAGGGGCCGGTGATCGCGGCGCTCAGCGGCGTCCTGATGTTCGACGGCAAGCAGGACATCCGGTATGTCAGCAAGGCCGAGACCGAGGTCACCGACGACGGCTACCTCACGCTGCGGCCGGGGGAGAGCTACACACAGCGGCTGGTCCTCGACTGGGGGCCGCAGGACATTCGTGGTCACGCCTTCCGGCAGCTGGTCCACACGGCGCGCACGGTCTTCACTGGTTCCGGTGCTGACGGTCTGGCGCTGGACGAGTTGATCCGGCTGAAGACCGTTGCTCTGGACAACCGGTGGTACCAGTCCGGGACGGTGGCCGGGTACACGAAGTTCAGTGACATCTCGGGCAACGGTCCGCGGAAGACGCGGCACTTCATGTACGGGTGGACCGGCCAGGCGCTCAAGCTCGCCTGGTGCGACGCGCAACTCGGCTTCAACACCCGGGACCGCCTGCGCATCGATCGCTGCCGCGCGGCCGTCGAGTTCTACCTGTCGGGCAGCCCGACGCCGACTCCCGGCCTGCGCCACAACGCCTACCAGGCCATCACCCGTCGCTGGACCAGCTTCCGGACCGGCAACCGTCCGATGGTCTCCAGCCGTGCTTACGGCGAGACGATCGCGGACCTGGCCGACATCATCACGCTCTTCCGAGCGCACGGCGAAGCCGTTCCGCCGTCCTGGTTGCACGCCCTCACGGAGTCCATGACCTTTCTTCGCTGCTCGGCGGGCGCTCAGTTGGCCGACGGCACGTTCCCGGTGGGGTGGCGGCTGGACGGCTCTCCGGCGGCGACGACCGTCTCGTCCGCCGGGATCCCGTGCGTACTCGCTGCGCTGAAGGCCTCGGAGGTTCTTGACGACGCCGAGCTGTTGTCGGAGGCGACCGTCTGGCTGTCCCGGTACCACGATCAGCACGCGCGGACCTTCGACCGCCCGTTCTCGCGGTCCACACTCGACGCGGCGTGCGAGGACAAAGAAGCCGGCATGTACTACTTCATGGCCGCCTACGAGCTCTTCCGCCGTACCGGCGATCCCGTCTATGCGACCTGGTGCGAGGTGGCCGCCGACTGGCTCTTGACCTGGGTTTACGTGTGGTCCCCTGAACAGGACGAGGGCTCGCCCTTGCACGCGGCCGGCTTCAACGCGATCGGCTGGCCGACCGTCAGTGTCCAGAACCACCACCTCGACGCCTTCTTCCCGACGTACGAACTGCTGTCCTTCGGACTCACCACCAACCGCCGGTCGTACGTCGACGCGGCCCGAACGACCCTCCAGGCCCTCACCCAGAACGTCGCCATCAGCCCCCACGACTGGAACTTCCCCCTGCCCGGCGAACAAGGCGAAGCCGTCTTCCAAACCCACTGGCAACGCCGCGGCCACGCCAACACCTGGAACCCCAGCTGGGTCATCGCCGTACCGCTCGCCAACGCCCTCCACACCCAAGCCCTACCCCACGATGACTGACTACCTGATCACCAACTTCGGCGCCGCCGCTGACGCGGACTGTACGGCGGCGATTGCGAGGGCGATCGACGCGTGCGCGCTCACCGGCGGGCGCGTCGTCGTACCCGCCGGTGAATTCCACACCGGTGCGATCCGGCTGCGCAGCAACGTCGAGCTGCACGTGTCTGCCGGCGCGACGCTGCGGTTCAGCACGGACCCAGCGGCGTACCCGATCGTCCGCACCCGGTGGCAGGGGATCGAGTGCTTCAGTCACTCACCTCTCATCTACGCCTACGACGAAACGGACGTCGCGATCACCGGCACCGGAACCCTCGACGGCGGCGCGAGCACGGATAACTGGTGGCACAACACCCGCCCGCGCACGGACTGGGAACGTCTGCTGCGCATGGTCGACGACGGCGTCCCGGTGGCGGACCGTGTCTTCGAACCCGGTCACGGTTTCCGCCCCAGCTTCGTCCAGCCGCACAGCTGTCGTCGCGTCCGCATCGAAGACGTCCGCATCGTCAACGCCCCGATGTGGGTGGTGCACCCGGTCTTCTGCAGCGACGTCCTGGTGCGCGGAGTCACCGTCGACTCGCACGGCCCGAACAACGACGGCTGCAATCCCGACTCCTGCACGGACGTCGTCATCACCGGCTGCTCGTTCGACACCGGTGACGACTGCATCGCGATCAAGTCCGGCCGCGACGACGACGGCCGCCGCGTCGGTCGCCCGTCCCGGAACATCCTCATCGAGTCGTGCCGATTCGTCGCCGGCCACGGCGCGTTGACGATCGGGAGCGAAGTATCCGGTGGAGTCCACAACGTCCATGCCCGCGACCTGCACGTCGCCGGCCCAACCGTCGACCACGCCGTACGGATCAAGACGAACTCCTCACGTGGCGGCCTGATCGAGCAGGTCCGTGTCGAAAACCTCGCAGTCGAGTCAGTCACCTCCTCCGCCGTACTCATCACCACCCGCCACGCGGAACCCGAACACGTCGGCGGCCACGCCCCCGTCGTACGCGACATCACCATCACGAACCTGACCGTCGCCTCCGCGCCACGCACCGTCGAAATCCTCGACAGCCCACAGGCACCAGTCGAATCCTTCACCCTGACCACCTCCGAAACCGCGTAAACAGATCGACCTCCCCCAACTGCCCCGGCTTCAACAACAACTCCAGCCCATCGAGCTCCACCTCGCCCGACGCCGCCCGGCACAAATGCACCCCAGGCGCGATCGACTCCGACCCATCAACCAGCTCAAGCGCACTGACCCCAAGCTCCCGCAGCACCTGCCCAGACGTATCCCCACCCGCCACCACCACCCGACGTACGCCGACCGCCGCAGCAACCCCCCGCACAACCTCCGCCAACGCAGCAGGCACCTGCGCGAGGTCCCTGGGATCCAACTCATTCGTATGCACGACGACTCCATCCACCCCCGCCACGAACGCACCAATCACCCGCCCCACCTCACCATCCGCGAGCGCGGTAGTCGCCTGACCTGCCGTACCGTCTGGCGGCCCAGCAGTCGTCTGAGCCGCCACACCGTCGGCGAGCGAGGCGGTCCTCTGACCCGCCATGCCGTCCGCAGGCACAGCAGTCGCCTGACCGGGCACACCGTCGGCGGGCGCGCCAAGCGCCTGACCCACCGCGCCGTCTGCTGGCACGGCAGTCGCCTGACCCGCCGTACCGTCTGGCGGCCCAGCAGTCGTCTGAGCCGCCACACCGTCGGCGAGCGAGGCGGTCTTCTGACCCGCCATGCCGTCCGCAGGCACAGCAGTCGCCTGCCCGGACACGCCGTCGGCGGGCGCGCCAATCGCCTGACCCACTGCGCCGTCTGCTGGTACAGCCGTCGTCTGACGCATGGTGCCGTCTGCGAGCGCGGCGGTCGTCTGAGCCGTCGCACTGTCTGCGAGCGGCAGCACCTCCCAGCCGGCGGAGCGGGCGTACTCGATCTGCCCCGCGGTACGCCGCGACTGGCTGCCCGACACCACTAACACCGGCCCACCGACACGGGACGCCGCCGCGGTAGCTGCTCCGCCGTCAGGCCGAAGGGCCAAGGCGACGGCTCGGGACATACCGCCTGAGCCGACGACGAACCTGGCTTCACCCGCGTCTCCCAGGATCACCTTTCCGAGTAGCCGCAGATCCTCGTCGGTCAGCGCATCGAGAATAGCTGCGGCAACGTCCCCAGCCGCGGTGAGGCCAGTCGCGAGCGTGGAGTAGGTGGTCAGGTGAAGGGCACCAAGAGGAAGCGACGTCTGACGGCTGAGGTGTTCGCGGAGATCGGACTCGTGCATGGGGGTGGCGGGATGCGTGGACATGGTGGGTTGACGGTCGAGGCGGTGAACGGTGCCGGCTTCGGCGGCGAAATGGTGGCTGAAGACGGTGTAGCGGCCCAGCTCCGGTTGCGCGATGAGGACAGGTACGACGGTGGTACCACAAACCTCCCGCCCGATCTCCAGCGCTCGCCCGATGCTGCCACGCGTGGGGGAGGAGTCGGCAGTCGAGCAGACCTTGTACTGCAATACGCGCGGCCCGAGATCCCGGAGCGCCTGCAGCACCGGACGAAGCTCAGCTTCCTGCTCGTCAGGCGGCAGCGACCGTGCGATCCCGGCGACACCGATCACGTCGTACCGCTCGGCCAGCTCGCGCAACTCAGATGCCGACGGCAACGTCACAAGCAGCACCGACCGCAACCCGACCCGAGCAAACTGCACCATCGCATCGGTCGACCCAGTGAAATCGTCCCCGTAGAACGCCGCCTCAACCACAACCGCCGCCCCACTTGTTGAAGGTCTGTTGCGCGGCGAGAGCCTGTCTGGTGGTGGGCGTCGGGTCGGTGCTGAAGGTTGTCGTCTCAGACACGGTTGCCGCCGAACTTGTCCAGGGCTTCGCGTAGTGCGGGGAACTGGGCGGCGGCCTTGTCTAGGTCGGTGCCTGAGGTTGCGGCTGACCAGGCTGCTCGCATGGCGGTCACGCCTGCGGCGGGGCCGCTTGGGTGGCCGTGGATGCCGCCGCCTGCCAGGACTAGGAGATCGGTGGTGTTTGTGCGGCGGTAGGTTTCTGGGGCCAAGCCTGGTGTCTGGCCGGAGGAGAGGACGGGGAGTGTCTCGTAGCCTCCGAGTAGGGGTGTGCGGACGGCCGTGACTGAGCGGAGGACCTCCTCGTCGGTCTCGTAGAACTTGTTGGACAGGCCGTTCGTGTGCAGGTGATCCGCGCCGGCCAGGCGCGCGAGTTTGGACCAGGCGACGTAGTCGATGCCTAGCTGCGGTGCGCGGGTGTAGACGCCGGTCATTGCGCGGTGCCCGTGGATGGGGAGGGCACAGCGTTCTCGGAGCCAGGCGAGGGCGGTGAAGCCGACGAGGTTCACGCAGACCATCACGCAGGTGCCTCCGGCTGCCTGGACAAGGTCGTGGTTGGCGGCCATACGGTCTAGGTCGTCGGTGATGTTGAACGCGTACATCGGGCGGCGTCCGGTGCGCGCGGCGACCTTGTCCAGCTCCTCGGTGACGACGGCCACGCGGTCGGCGAGCGGCGAGTGCGGCGGGTTGCCCATCAGCTCGTCGTCCTTGATGAAGTCGATCCCGGCCTCGGCGAGCTCGCGGACGACGAGGCGGAGCTCCTCCGGCGGCAGCCCGATACTCGGCTTGACGATCGTGCCGAGGAGTACGCCGGCCGGCCGGTCGAGCAGCTCGCGCGTCCCGCGGACGCCGTACTGCGGGCCGGGGTAGCGCTCGGCGAAGGGCGCCGGGAGCTCGAGGTCGAGCAGCCGGATCCCGGCCAGTTGCCGGAGCTCGAACAGGTTCCCCGCCACCGCGGCGAGCAGATTGGGCAAGGAAGGCCCGAAGTTGTCGAGCCCGAAGGCAACCCGCACCCGACCACTCGTCCGTCCGGCCGCGTGTGCCGCATCCGCCGAGCCCGGTGCCCCAGCGCCCGGTGACCCAGCGCTCGGTAACCCAGCTCCCGGCGAGCCCGTGCGCGGTGCGGGTGGTCGGGTGGCTCCTGGGAGGTCGGGGTTGCCGGTGGGGGGTAGTTCTTCGATCGACACGACTCGGGCGGCGAAGCGTTCGCGGAGCTCGGGGGTTTCGCGTGCGACGGCTGTGAACGTGCCTGTGGATTGCTCGCCGGCTACGGCTTCGGCGGCTTGCTCCAGTGGGAGGTAGGTCTCGATCAGATAGGTGGCGACGACCTCGTGGGCGCTCATCGCGTCGGGTCGATCTGGGTCTTGAGGTGGGCGGCGCCGCCGTCAATCGCCGCCAAGGTCTCCGGTGTGCGGTCGAGTGGCACGATGTCCGAGATGTATGGACGGACGTCGAGGGTCCGGGTGTTGACGAGCCGTGCCGCTGCCGCGAAATCGGCTGGTGTGTAGATCGTCGAGCCCTGCACTGTGACCTCCTTGAGAACGACTGGATTCAGATCGACCGTCAGCGCGCCGCCGAACATCGGCAGCAGCACGACCTGCCCGCGCGGTCTGCACAACGCCAACGCCTCCGCCAGGCACCCGGGATGCCCGGAAGCCACCACGACCACGTCGAACCCGTCGCCACCACTAACCTCGAGCCCGATCGACGTCAGGTCCGACGAGAGCGGATCGACCACGACGTCGACGCCTTGTGCCACCAGGAACTCGCGGTTGTGCTGCTTGATGTCGCTCACCAGCACCGTCCGAGCGCCGCGGTGCCGGCTGATCGCGGCCGCGAGACTCCCGATCGCGCCGCCGCCGAGGACCGCGACGGCGTCACCGGCCCGCACGGCCGATGTCGAGCGCCACCCGACGGCGGCTGGCTCGATCATCGCGCCCTCGCCGTACCCGATCTCGTCGTTCAGCGGGATCAGGACCCGCCCGGGCGCGGCGAAGAGCTCACTCAGCATGCCCGGCCAGCCCAGGCCGGGGACGCGTTTGTGCTTGCAGAGATGCGGATTCCCGGTTTCGCAGCGCGTGCACTCCCAGCACGAAAGGGCCGGCAGCACCGCGACGCGGTCGCCCGGCCGGAAGCGTGGGTCGCCCGACGACACGACCTCTCCGGCGCCCTCGTGGCCCAGCACGACGGGTGGTTTGCGGAACGGGTGCTGCCCGCTCCAGGTGTGCAGGTCTGAGCCGCACAGCCCGACCGCGCGCATCCTGAGCAGCACGTCGCCGCCCGTGTCGGGATCCGGCACGTCGGTCACCGAAACCTGCCGCGGCGCCTCCAGAACTGCTGCTCGCACGAGGCCTCTCCTTTCGCTCGGGTCCGCCCAGTCTCCGCCAGCAAACGTCAAGAAAACAAGGCGGATCGGCCAGCCTGTGGATAGCCGGTTGACTTCGGCGGCCGAGGAGGCAAAGGTTTACCTCATGGCGACGATCCCCGCGACACTGCTGCTCGAGGACCGGGCCGCGCTGGCGATGAACGCGGTGACCGGACTGGCCGACGACGACCTGGATGGCATCCCGTTCTTCAGTGCGAACCTGCTGGCCCGCCCGGCCCGCATGGACCACGGCGACTGGGACTACGGCTCCAGCCACGGCCGGCTCACCGATGCGATCCTGCTCACCCGGCAGATGACCGGAGGCAAGGACTGGGATCCGCGGTGGGACACGATCGCCGACCGCTACCGGCAGCGGCTGTTCGCGCTGCTCGCCGACGACGGTCTCACCTACCGCCAGGTCCATCCCAAGGGACACTGGCTGCCGAACGCGAATCTGATCGATCAGCGCGCCACACTCCTTGCGATGACGACCGCTGTGGTTGCGGCCGATGATCCACAGGCCCGGCGGGCCGCGGACCGTCAGGTGGCAGCGCTGAGGCGGATCGCGATCAAGGAGCGCGACGTCTGGTTCTATCCGGCCTCGGAGTACACGAAGGACGGCTGGCCGTCGTCGAACGCGATCGACCTGCACCTCGCGCCGGACCCGGCCTCGTTCTCCGGCCGTCTGATCATGCCGCTGCTGCGGTACCACCAGGCCACCGGCAACACTGACGCGCTTGAGCTGTGCGAGTGGTTCGCCCGTCTGATCGTGGAGAAGAGCGGTGTGTTCAACGCGGACGGGAGCTTCAACTCCGCCCGTGCCTACCGCAGCGGCCACTTCCACACGCGCGTCGGGACGCTGGAGGGGCTGGCGCGACTGGCCAGGCACACCGGTGACCACGGGCTGACCGAGTTCGTGCGCCGCAGCTATGACTGGGTTCTCGGCGAGGCGACCAGGTTCGGCTGGACGCCGGGCGACCTCGCCGACCAGCAGTTCGAGCACGAGACCTGTTCTCTCGTGGACCTCATCGGTCTGGGCACGACGCTGGCCGGCAACGGACTCACGGAGTACTGGCCGGTCGTCGAGCGCTTCGTCCGCAACCACCTGGCCGCGTCGCAACTGCAGGACGTCAGCTGGGTGGAGTCCGCCCCGGACCGCTCACAGGACGAGCCCGGCTGGCGGACGTACGTGGACGTCGGCGAGCGAGTCCTCGGCGCCTTCTGCGGATACGGCGCTCCGAACGACTATGTCTCCGACGTGCCGCTGGGCCGTGGCCACACCAACGACGTGCAGGCATGCTGTGTCGGCTCCGGCGTTCGTGGACTGTTCTGGGCCTGGAACAGCATCGTCACCGGCGACCACCAGGTGCGGCGGGTCAACCTGCTGCTGACGCGCGGGCACCACGCAGTCGACGTGATCAGCCACCTGCCGGTCGAGGGCAAGGTCGAGCTGCACGTCAACGAGCCGATGGAGGAGCTCCGCGTGCGGATCCCCGACTGGGCCGGGTATGCGCGGTTGAAGCTCCGCCGCGGAGACGACGAGCGGACCGGCGCCGAGCGAATCTGGGCGCCCGACGGCTACCTGTCGATCCCGAAGCCGCAGCCGGGAGAGCGGATCGTGGTGACGTTCCCGATGGTCGAGCAGACCACCACAGAGCTTGCGGCTGGCAACGAGTTCCGGACCACCTGGCGAGGTGACGACGTGATCGCGATCGACCCGCCCGGCACGTCCCGCCCGATGTACGGCGACCGCCCCGAGCACGCCGGCGGCCTGCGGGAGTACGAGCTGCATCGACCCGAGACGGAGTGGTCCTGGTGACAACTGACTGGGTGCTGTCCGAAACGCCGGCCGTGACAGAGCTGCCAGGGCTGACGGCGTACGACCTGCGCTGCGAACACCGAGCAGACCCGCTCGGGATCGGTACGGCGCGACCGCGGCTGAGCTGGCGGCTGGCGTCGCCGACGCGTGGCGATCGGCAGGAGGCCTTCCGCGTGCGTGTGCTGCGCGACGGCGTGCAGGTGTGGGACAGCGGGTGGCGGAGCGAGCGGACGACGTCCGTTGACCACGGCGGTGCTCCGCTGACGTCGCAGACCGATTATGTGTGGCAGCTCGAGGTGCGTGACGCGGCTGGAGCCGTGACGTCGGCCGAGGCGACGTTCGCGACCGGGCTTTTCCATGACGACGAGTGGCAGGCGCACTGGATCGAGCACGACTACGAAACCGATCCGTACTTCGAGCCGCCGGTGGATCGCGCCGAGCCGCGGACGGTCCGGCAGGCGACCATCGCGCCGCCGCGCTACTACCGCCGGTCGTTCGAGTTGACCCAGCCGATCACCAGGGCCCGGCTCTACGCGACCGCCCACGGGCTGTACCAGTTCCACGCCAACGGCCGGCGGATCGGCAACGACGAGCTGACGCCGGGCTGGACCGACTACCGCGAGCGCGTCGCTTACCAGACGTACGACGTGACTGAGGTGTTGCGCGCCGGCGAGAACGTGATCGGTGCCGTCCTCGGCGAAGGCTGGTGGTCCGGGTACGTCGGGTGGGACACTCGCAGCCACGCGCACCACTACGGCAAGAAGCCCCAACTGCTCGCGCAGCTCGTCGTCGATCACCCCGACGGCTCGCAGACCGTGGTCGCGACCGACGGCCGCTGGGTCGAACACGTCGGACCGATCAGATTCGCCGACCTGCTGATGGGGGAGTCGTACGACGCGAGGCTCGAGCTGGGCGACTGGTCCAGCGCTGGGTACGACGCGAGCGAGTGGGCACCCGCCGGCGATCTCGGTGGTGACGTGTCGACGCTGATCGCGGCGACGACCGATCCTGTGCGCGTCACCGAGGACGTGCCGGCGGTTGCGGTCACCGCGGTCGAGCCAGGACGCTTCATCGTCGACCTCGGGCAGAACCTTGCCGGTCGCGTGCGGTTGCGGGTTCGCGGCGCCGGTGCCGGAGACCGGATCCGGTTGCGGCACGGCGAGATGCTGCAGGCCGACGGCGAGCTGTACACCGCCAACCTGCGGACGGCCGACGCCACCGACTACTTCGTCAGCGCCGGCGCGACCGAGGAGTTCTTCGAGCCGATCTTCACCGTGCACGGCTTCCGGTACGTCGAGGTCGACGGGTATCCGGGCGAGCTGACCGCCGACGACGTGACCGGTCGGGTGCTGCACTCCGACACGCCGGTCGCGGGGCGGTTCGAGTGTTCGGATCCCGGCGTCAACCAACTGCTCAGCAACATCCGGTGGGGACAGCGTGGCAACTTCGTCAGCGTCCCCACGGACTGCCCGCAGCGCGACGAGCGCCTCGGGTGGACGGCCGACGCGCAGATCTTCCTGCCCACGGCGGCCTACCAGGCCGACGTGCTGACCTTCTTCGAGAACTGGTTCGCGGATCTCGCCGTGGCGCAGACCGACGAAGGCGCGATTCCGGACGTGATCCCGCACGTGATCACCGGCCGGCACGGCACGCCGGCGTGGGCGGACGCGGCGACGATCGTGCCGTGGACGCTGTACCGGATCTACGGTGACGAGCGCGTGCTCCGGACCGCGTGGCCGGTGATGCAGCGCTGGGTCGACTATGTCCACCGTGCCAACCCCGACCTGATCTGGCGGCACCGCACGAGCGGCCACTACGGCGACTGGCTGCAGGTCGGCGTGCGCACCGATCGCGACGTCCTCGCAACGGCGTACTTCGCGCGCAGCGTGGAGTTCACGGCCGCGACCGCCGAGGTGCTCGGGCTGACGGACGAGGCAGCGGCGTACCGCGCGCTGTGGACGAAGATCGCGGCGGCGTTCGTCGCGGAGTTCGTCGATGCCGAGGGCAAGGTCCGCGGCGACACCCAGACCGGGTACTTGCTGCCGCTGGCGTTCGGGTTGCTGCCGGAGCAGGCCGAACAGGTAGCGGTCAAGCATCTGGTCGCGGATCTCGAGCTCCGCGGGCGATCGTTGACGACCGGGTTCGCCGGGGTTGCGCTGCTGTGCCCGATCCTGACCAGGTACGGGTACGCCGAGCTGGCGTACGACCTGCTGCACGACGACCGCTACCCGTCCTGGGGGTACTCGATCAAGCACGGCGCGACGACGATCTGGGAGCGCTGGGACGGGTGGACCGAGGAAGGCGGGTTCGGCCCGGTCGCGATGAACTCGTTCAACCACTACTCGCTCGGCTCGGTCGGCGAATGGCTGTACGGCGACGTCGCCGGGATCAGCCAGGCGCCCGAGTCGATCGGCTTCCGTGACCTCGTCATCAAGCCCTGTCCCGGCGGTCGGCTGACCTGGGCCGAGGCGTCGTACGACATCCCGTCCGGCCGGGTCTCGACCCGCTGGGAGATCGCCGACGGCACCCTCACGCTCGACGTCACCGTCCCACCCGGCGCCGACGCGACGATCCACATCCCCACCTCGAACCCCGCTTCCACCCAGGAGTCCGGCCACCCCCTGACCGACGCCGAAGGCATCACCCTGCGCGAAGCCGGCGCCGACACCACCACCTGCCGAGTAGCCCCCGGCACCTACCACTTCACCGCCCAGGCCTGACCCGCTACTCGCTCCGCGGCAGCGGCGCTCTGGTGGGTCAAACCCACCAGATGCCCCAGCGCGCCGAGACGCTGGGCGCGACGAGGTGACGTCGGGTCGGACGGCGGCTGTCGCGGGGTGAGGGGCGCCGAGTGATGCCGGCTCGGTTGGTGGTGGGGTGGTCAGCGGCGGCGGGGCGGTGGAGCCGCGGATGACGAGTTCGCCTCGGAGGTGGGTGGTGGCGGTGGTGACCTGTGGTCAGCGGCGGCGGGGTGGGCGGGCGGTGGAGCCGCGGATGACGAGTTCGCCTCGGACGTGGGTGGTGGCGGTGGTGACCTGTGGTCAGCGGCGGCGGGGTGGGCGGGCGGTGGAGCCGCGGACGACGAGTTCGCCCCGGACGTGGGTGGTGGCGGTGGTGACCTTCGGTGTGAAGCGTTCCCAGGCCTGGCGGCCGAGCTCGACCGTGGACACGGCGTACGTCGTCAGGCCGGGGTCGGTGTGCGCGCTCATCGGGGCGTCGTCGATGCCGGCCACGGAGATGTCGTGCGGGACGGACAGGCCGAGTTCGCGCAGACGGCTGAGGACGCCGACGGCGACGTGGTCGTTGAAGCAGATGATCGCGGTCGGCTGGTACGTCAGCGCTTCCTCGACCGCCTCCCGCCCATCGACGAGCGTCGAACCGCACTCCACCCGGACAATCGTGAGCCCCGACGCCTCCGGCGAGCGGAAGCCGCGTTGCCGCTGCTGATCGGACCACGCGGCGGTCGGCCCCTGCAGGTACGCGATCCGCTTGTGCCCGAGCGACGCGAGATGCTCGCACAGCGCCCGCACACCGAGGTGGTAGTCCACAACCACCGAGCCGACGGCGTGGTGTCGCAACACCCGGTTGATCAGGACGAGTCGTCGCGCCGCCTCCGCGACCTCGCGCAGGCGCGGCGTGCTCATCCGGGGCGCACACAGCAGCAGACCGTCGACCCAACGCGCGAGCTCCATGGCGGACCGGTACTCCTGCTCCGGATCCTCCTCGGTGCCGGCGACCAGCGTGTGGTGCTCGTCCGCGGCCGCCTCGGCGGCGATGCCCTTGAGGATCTCCGCGAAGTACGGGTTGCCGAGATCCGGTACGACGACGCCGACCGTTCGGCTGCTGCCGCGCAACAGCGTCTGCGCCGCCGGGTTCGGCCGGTAACCGACGTCCTGGGCGGCCATCCGGACCCGGTCGGCGACCTCCGGCGACACCGGCTTGCCGCCGCTCAGCACCCGCGACACGGTCGCCGTCGACACCTCGGCCAGCCGCGCCACGTCATGGATCGTCGCACGAGCTGCGCGGTTCGCAACGGGCTTTCTCACCGCCCCATTGGACCATGAGCGCAGCGCAGATCGCTGCCGGCAGCACGATGTAAACCTTTTCCCGATTTCCTCAGGCGAACCCTTGACGTCACCGCGCAGCGCTGTCACGGTTGCCAGGAAAAGGATTACCCGCCCACCGCCCCGGGCCTTCTGTTGCGGCGGTCCGCGCGAGGAGATCGCCGTGCGAAATCGTCTGTTGAGCGTGTGCCTGGTCGTGCTCGCCGGAGCCGGACTGCTGACCGTGTCCGCCGGACCGGCAGCTGCCGCGAACCCGGCGACGTACGGCCCGTTCGACCCGCGGATCGAGCTCGACGGTCACTGGGGCCGTGACGACGACGTCGCGATCACGGTGAACTCCGGCTCGTCGGTCCGCTTCCGCTTCACCGGCTCGCACCTGGGCGCCCTGTTCGACACCGCGTCGATCACGGTCCCCGCGCAGCTGTACGTCGCGATCGACGGCGGGGCGCCGGTGCTGCACAAGGTCGACGCGGACCACAAGGTGTTCGCCGACGACCTCGACCCGGCGGTCGCGCACACCGCCGAGATCCTGGTCAAGGACGTCGACGAGTACGAGAACCGCTGGAACGTCCCGCTGCAGACCGGCGTCGTGCTGAAGAAGATCGAGCTCGCCCCGGACGCCAAGCTGATCCCGCTGCCGACGACGGCCGAGCACCGGATCGAGTTCTACGGCGACTCGATCACCCAGGGCGTGATGGCCCTGTGCGCCGAGCTCGGCACGGACTGCGCGGACGGCACCAAGGCGTACCCGCATCTGGTCGGGGAGGCGTTCGGCGCGGACACCAACCAGGTCGGCTTCGGCAAGCAGGGCATCCTGCAGCCGGGGCACGGCAACGTCGGCACCGCCGCGGAGTCGTTCGGCTGGAATCTCGCCGGCTTCCCCGCCACGGGCTTCGACCCCGGCGCGGTCGTCGTCAACTTCGGCACGAACGACGCGGCGTACGACAGCGCGCAGTTCACTCCTGCGTACGCCGCGTACCTCAGCAAGATCCGCGCCGCCTACCCGCACACGTTGATCGTTGCCCTGCGCCCGTTCAACGGCACGCACGCCGACGACATCAAGGCGGCGGTCGCGGCGGCCAACGACCGCAAGATCGTGTACGTCGACACCACGGGCTGGCTGGGACCGGACGACTTCAACGGCAGCACGCACCCGAACATCCAGGGCCACCAGGTCGCGGCCGCCAGGCTCACCGCGGTCCTCGAACGCCTCACCGGCTGGTCCACCGACCCCATCGGCACGCCGAAACTCGCGCCGCAGGGACTCACAGAGGCGACCTGCTCAGACACGCCGCTGACCCTCACCTACCAAGGGCCCGTCAGGCTCGGTGTCACCGGGAAGGTCCAGATCCACGCGGCCAACGGGGACGTCGTCGACACGATCAGCCTTGCGGACCTCACGTCGTACCAGCGGTCGGTCGGGCAGGCGCAGACGGACTTCGGGCAGCTGCACAGGTGGATGTACCAGGCGGTGGTGGTCGACGGGCCAACGGTGACGATCTATCCGCACCGGCGGCTCGAGCCTGGCCAGGTGTACTTCGTAACTGTCGATCCCGGGTTCGTGGTCGGGGACCGTGGCACCAAGGATTGGCGGTTCAGAACCCGGCACAATCCCAGGACCGATGAGCGCTTGTCCGTGGGCCCCGGCAGGGATTTCTGCACAGTGCAGGCGGCGGTCGACTTCGTGGGGGAGGGGCACAAGGCGACGATCGACGTCGCGCCGGGGCTCTACCGCGAGCTGGTCTGGGTGCCGCCGACCAAGCCCGGGCTGACGATTCGCGGCGCGGGCGCCGGCAAGACCGTGATCGGCTACCCGAACAACAACCTGCTGAACGGCGACTCCGCGATGGGCAACCTCCCGCCCGAACAGTCGTACTGCCAGCGCCGCGTCATCCCGCAGTCCGACCGGTTCAACTGCTGGCGGTCCGCGATGGCCGTGTTCGCGGACGACTTCACGATGTCGGACGTGACGGTGCAGAACCTCACGCCGTACCGCGGTTCGCAGGCCGAGGCGTTCTTCGGGAACGGGAGCCGGATCGTGCTTGCCCGGGTCCGCATCCTCGGCTACCAGGACAGCCTGCGCCTGCAAGGCCAGGCGTTCGTGACGAACAGCTACGTCGAGGGTGACGTGGACTTCGTCTGGGGGACCGGCGGCGTGTTCATGCAGGACTCGGAGCTGAAGGCGCTGCACGAGGGCTACTACAACCAGGTCCGCAACACCGACAACGGTCCCGGCAACATCTTCGTCCGGGTGCGGCTGACCCGTGCGCCGGAGGTGCCCGACGACAGCGTGTTCCTGGCGCGTGCCGAGCTCAGCCGGTTCCCGACCAGCCAGGCCGTCTTCGTCGACTCCGCGATGGACAGCCACGTGAAGAAGACCGGCTGGCAGATCACCAGCCCCAACGACTGCGCGGCCGCCGGCCAGATCCGGTTCTGGGAGTACCACAGCACCGACCTGGCCGGCCGGCCGCTCGACACCAGCACACGACTGGCGTGCTCCCGGCAGCTCGGCGACGAGGAGGCCGCGCAGTTGCGCGACCCGTCGTTCGTGTTCGGCGGATGGCACCCGGTCGTTCCCCGCCTCGAAAGGTGATTCATGATGAAGAACGTCAACCGTCGGGCCATTCTCGGAGGTGCTCTCGCCGTGACTGCCGGCAGCGCGACCGGATGGCCGCTGACCGCGGCCGCGACAGAGGTCCCCGCGGGCGGTGTGCAGCCGCACCCGGCGCCGCGCCCCGTCGCGCCGGTGAATGCTGAGATCGCGGCGGCCCACGCGGCGACGTACAAGACGCTGCCGCAGGTCGTCGTCGGGGTGGACGTCGAGGAGTTGATGAAGATCCACACCGCCGCCGACGCGGACGCGCTGCGGCCGCAGCTGGTGGCGCAGGTCTGGAAGGACACCGGCGTCCTGCCGACCGGGCTGCCCGCTGTGCGGCGCGACGTCGGCGTGCCGCCCGAACTGCCGGCGTTCACCGGCGTACGGCGGTTCGACAAGCTCGACGTGGCGATGGAGTTCGGGTACGTCGCGAGCGTGTTCGTGCTCGAGCCCGTGCAGAGCACGCACCGGCGGGTCGCGTTCTACCACAACGGGCACGGCGAGGGCCTAGACACGATGCAGCGGGTCGCGCAGGGGCTGCTCGACCACGGGTACACCGTGCTGCTGTTCGCGATGCCGTTCTACCACTGGAACCCGAAGACGCTGCAGGACCCGGCCGATCCGACCAAGCAGTTGCAGCCGTCGCACAACGATCTACCGCAGTGGGCCTCGGCCACGTACTCACCGCTCGCCTTGTTCCTGACGCCGCTCGCGGTCGCGATGAACTACGTGCAGGCGACGTACCGTCCGTCGTCGGTGCAGATGATCGGGCTGTCCGGCGGCGGGTGGGCGACGAGCGTGTACCCGGCGCTGGACACCCGGATCACGCGGTCGTACCCGACCGCCGGCTCGTTGCCGTTCTTCGTCCGGCCGGGGTCGCCGAAGCCGAGCCCGACCCGCGGCGACTGGGAGCAGCGGCTGGACATGCAGCCGGGGTTCTACGGGCTGGCCGACTTCCCGGACTTCTACGCGCTCGCCGCCGTCGGGCCGCACCGGCGGCAGATGCAGATCCTCAACCGGTTCGACGAGTGCTGCTTCAACGGCGTCGGCCACCGGTCGTACGAGGCGGCGGTGCGGCAGCGGATCGCGGTGATCGGTACCGATGCGGTGAGCAACGAGTCGAACGGCCACTGGGAGCTGCTCGAGGATGCGACCCACGGCGACCACACAATCAGCCAGTACGCGCTGTCGGTGATCCTGTGGGACCTCGACGTCCACTGCGCGCATCTGCCCTAACGGATCTGGTGGACGTCCTTCACGCCACGGCCGTTGATCGTGACGTCGTCGAAGCTCAGCACCGCGTGCTGCACGGTGCTGGGCTGGTCGACGGTGAAGGCGCAGTCCACCAGCCGGAAGTCTTCGATCCGCGCGTGCCGGTAGCCGCGGAGCAGCAGCGCGTTGCGCGCGTGCTCCACGGTCACGCCGCGCAGCTCGACGTTCCGGACGGACGGCGTGAGCGGGCCGGCCTCTCCCTCACCGCGGTGGAAGTTGCACTGGACGACTTCCTTCAGGACGTCGGAGACCGTGATGTCGCGCAGGTAGACGTTCTCGACGAAGCCGCCGCGGACCGCGTTGGTCTTGATGTACAGCGCGAAGTACGGCCCGCCGATCCGGCAGTCGCGCACGTAGACATTGCGGACGCCGCCGGTCAGATCGGATCCGAGCGTGATCGCGCCGTACTTGACCCGCAGCTCGCAGTTCTCGATCAGCACGTCCTCGGTCGGTACGCCGACCCGCAGCCCGTCCGCCTCACGGCCGGACTTGAGCGCGATGCAGTCGTCGCCGGCGTCGATCACGCAGCCGGAGACGACGACCGAGCGGCACGACTCGAGGTCGATGCCGTCGTTGTTCGGCCCCTGCGAGTCGATCACCAGGTCGCGGATCGTCACGTTGCGGCAGAGCACCGGGTGGATCTGCCAGAACGGTGAGCGCACCACGGTCACGCCCTCGATCAGCACGTTGGTGCAGTCGTACGGCTGGACGAAGCTGGATCGCAGGCGGGTGCCCCGCACCCTGTCCGCGAGCGGTACGCCGTACCAGCTCTGTTCGCGGAGCGTCCGGAACTCGTCGTCGCATTCGTTGAACCACTGCCACCAGCTGTCCCACGACCCCTGGCCGTCGAGCGTGCCGGTACCGGTGATCGCGATGTCGGTGCAGCCGTGCGCATAGATCATCGGCGCGTGGTTCAGCAGGTCGAGACCTTCGTACCGCGTCTCGACGAGCGGGAGGTAGTCGGCCGGGTCGGTGCTGAACAGCAGCGTCGCGCCCTCGCTGACGTGGAGTTCGACGGACGACAGCAGGCGGATCCCGGTGGTGTGCCAGCGTCCGGGCGGTACGACGACGCGCCCACCGCCGGCTGCGTGGCAGGCGGCGATCGCGGCAGCGGTTCCGGGGCCGGCGTTCGCCTCGACCGCGCCGTACGCGGTGATCGGGAAGTCGACGGCAGGAAAGACCGGCGGCCGGACGCCGGCCAGAATGCGGTCGGCGTCCGGCCAGCCTGCCGGGTGAGCGGTGTCCGGAGCGGTCACGTGAGCTGCGCCGGGTCGGTGATCAGCTGACCGTTGACAGTGAAGTTCTGGAACGTGAGCTCCGTGTCCTGGATCGAGCTCGCGGCGTCGATGCTGGTGTATGTGCAGTCGATCAGCCGGAAGTCCTGGATCGGCGAGCGCGGGTACCCGAAGATCGAGAAGGCGTTCCGGGCGTGCCCGACGTTCACGTTGCGCAGCTCGACGTTCCGCACCCGCGGCGTCAGCGGGCCGACGTCGCCCTCGCTGCGATAGAAGTTGCAGGACACGACTTCCTTGGTCAGGTTCGAGATGTCGAGGTCGCGCAGGTAGATGTTCTCGGCGAAGCCGCCGCGCACCGAGTTGGTCTTGATGTAGAGGCCGAAGTACAGGTTCGGGCTGCCGATCGTGCAGTTGCGGACGAACACGTTCCGGACGCCGCCGGTCATCTCGCTGCCGATCGTGATGGCGCCGTACCGGATGTTCAGCGTGCAGTTCTCGATCAGGATGTTCTCCGACGGCACGTTGATCCGCAGCCCGTCGGCGCCCTTGCCGGACTTGATCGCGATGCAGTCGTCGCCGCAGTTCAGCGTGCAGTCCTGGATGTGGACGTACTGCGAGCTCTCCGGGTTGACGCCGTCGTTGTTCGGGCCGCGGCTGTCGATGGTCAGGCCGCGGACGGTGACGTTGCGAGACAGCACCGGGTGGATCTCCCAGAACGGCGACCGCAGGATCGTCAGGCCCTCGATCAGCACGTTGCGGCAGGACTGCGTCTCGATGAACGCGGCGCGCAGGTGATGGCCGTCGCCGAACACGCGGTCCTCGACCGGTACGCCGTCCGCCGCCAGCTGCTGCAGCGTCTGGGCGTCCGGGCCGGAGGGCGTGACCCAGGACCACCAGTTGTCCCAGGTCGCGCCGCCGTCCAAGGCGCCGCTGCCGGTGACCGCGATGTTCTCGCAGTCGCGCGCGTAGATGAACGGCGAGTAGTTCATGCACTCCTGGCCCTCGAAGCGGGTCAGGACGACCGGGAGGTACTGCGTGGGGTCGCTGCTGAACAGGAGCGTGGCGCCGGCGGAGACGTGCAGGTTGACGTTCGACTTCAGGTGGATCGCGCCGGTGAGGAAGGTGCCGGCGGGTACGACGACGCGGCCGCCGCCGGCGCGGTGGCAGGCGTCGACGGCCTTCGCGATCGCATCCGTGGCGAGCGTCGTGCCGTCGGGGATCGCGCCGAACGTGGTGATCGAGAAGTCGCGGGCGGCGAACCGCGGCGGACGGGTGTTGCGGAGGATCTCGCTGACATATCCCCAGCCAGGCCCCGGATCGTGCAGCGCCGACCCGGCTGCGCCGTCGGCGGCGGCGGCAGGTCCGGCTGTCAGGATTCCGGCGGTGCCGGTGACGGCCGCGGCTGCGCCGAGGCGGAGGAAGTTCTTCCGGCTCACGTCATTCATGGAGGGCTCCTTCAGTTGTCGACGCGGGCGCCGTTGATCCAGACTTGGTCCAGGCGCAGGCCCTCGACGTTCTCGATCACGTTCTTCTCGGTGATCGCGTCGAAGCGGCACTGATGCAGGTGGATGTCGCGCAGCGGGTCGTCGGTGAGGCCGAGCAGATTCAGGGCCCGCGGCGCGGACGCCACGGTGAGTTGGCTGATCGTGATGCCGTGCACGTCCGGCGGGTAGGCGCCGGTGGTCACGTTGGCGTAGTTGAGCACGATCTCGATCGCGGAGTCGGCGGCCTGGCCGACCGCGACCCGGCGGACGTCGATGTTCGCGATCGTGCCGCCGCGGTTCGGGTTGCTCTTGATCCGGATCGCGCGCTCGAGGTGCGGGCTGCTCATCCGGCAGTCGCGGACGAAGATGTCCAGCACCCCGCCGCTGGTCTCGCTGCCGGCCGTCACGCCGCCGTTCCCGTCGGCCATCTCGCAGTTGCGGACGACGGCGTACCGGGCGGGAACGTTCACGCGCCGGCCGTCGGCGTCCTTGCCGGACTTGAACGCGATGCAGTCGTCGCCGGTGGAGATCGTGCAGTTCTCGATCAGCACGTCGGTGCAGGACTCCGGGTCGATGCCGTCGTTGTTCGGCCCGTCCGGGCTGTCGACGGTCACGCCGCGGATCGTGACGTTGCGGCAGAGCACCGGGTGCAGGTTCCACATCGGCGAGTCCTTGACCGTGATGCCCTCGAGCAGCACGTTCTCGCACCGGTTGAACTGCAGCAGGTTCGGCCGCAGGTTGTGGCCGGCGCCGAATACCCGCTCCTCGACCGGGACACCAGTCTCGGCCATCTGGATCAGCAGCGTCTTGTCCGGTCCTTCGTTGGGCGGCGGGCCGCCCGTCCAGTCCCACCAGTGCGTCGCGTCGGCGCGGCCGTCCAGAACGCCGGCGCCGGTGACCGCGATGTCGCGCTGTCCGTAGGCGTAGACGAAGGCGGAGTAGTTGTAGCACTCCGTCCCCTCGTAGCGCGTCGGCACCACCGGCAGGTACGCGGCCGGGTCCTGGCTGAACGCCAGTCGCGCGCCGGCCGCCAGATGCAGGTCGACGCGACTCAACAGATGAACGGCGCCGGTGCGGTAGTCACCGGCCGGTACGACGACATGCCCGCCGCCGCTGCGGTGACACGCCTCGATCGCCGCGCGCAACGCCGCCGTACAGTCGGTGGCGTCGTCGCCGACGGCGCCGAAATCGGTCACGTCGTACCAGCGGTCGGGGAACCGCGGCGGGCGGATCCGGCCGAGGATGGCGGCGATCTGCGCGTCGGCGGACGCCTCCGGGGCGAGCGCGGCGGCGGCCGGGGCGGTGCCGCCGCCGAGCAGGGATCCGCCGGCGAGAGCGGCTCCGCCGGCGAACAGGACGGTACGGCGACGAACAGGGGCGGTCATCCGCGGCCTCCTAGCATGCAAACGATTGCAACCGATCGTGCCCGCAGACCGCGAGGGTGTCAACGCCTGGGCTTGACCGGTGCGGAATCTCTTGGATACTTGCGGGCAAAGCTTTACCTCATCCGCCCCTGAGGAAGGTGTTCCGCCCATGCGTCCCACCCGTCGACAACTTCTCGGTCTCTCGGTCGGAGGAGTGGTTGCTGCCGGCATCGGCCTGCCCGCGGCCGCCGATCCGGGCACCGCCGATCCGGGCGCCGAAGGCCTGATCCGGCCGCGGATCCGCCCGCCGCGGTTCCGTGACGCCTGGTTCCCGATCACGGCGTACGGCGCGACGCCGGCCGACGCGACCGCGGGGATCGCCGCCGCCGTCGCGGCGTGTCACCAGGCCGGCGGCGGGCATGTCGTCGTACCGCCCGGTGTGTGGCAGACCGGCGCGATCAACCTGCTGAGTCACGTCGACCTGCATCTCGAGGAGGGCGCGACGCTGCGGTTCAGCACCGACCCCGCGGCGTACCTGCCGGTTGTCCGGACCCGCTGGCAGAGCGTCGAGGTGTACAACTACTCGTCGCTGATCCGTGCCGAGGGGCAGACCGACATCGGCATCACCGGCAAGGGGGTGCTCGACGGCGCCGGCGACAACGAGCACTGGTGGTACCTGATCGGCAGCGGGCAGTACGGCTGGCACACCGGCCTGCCGAACCAGCGCGCCGACTGGGCCGAGCTCGAGCGGATGAACAACGAGCAGGTCCCGGTCGAGCAGCGCGTCTTCGGCGCGGGTCACTACCTCCGCCCGAGCTTCATCCAGCCGTTCCGCTGCACGAACGTGCTGATCGAAGGCGTGACGGTCAAGGACTCGCCGATGTGGACGATCCACCCGCTCGAGTGCCGCAACGTCACCGTGCAGGGCGTCACCGTGAACAACCTCGGCCCCAACGGCGATGGCTGCAACCCGGAGTCCTGCACCGACGTGCTGATCCGCGACTGCACGTTCGCGACCCACGACGACTGCATCGCGATCAAGTCCGGCCGAGACGCCGACGGCCGCCGGCTCGGCCTGCCGTCACGCGGGATCATCGTCGAGGACTGCGCCTTCGTCAGCGGTGGCGCCGCGGTCGCTGTCGGTAGCGAGATGAGCGGTGGCATCGAGGACGTGTTCGTCCGGCGGCTGTACGCGCCGGGCGATCCGGCCGCCGACGAGGCGTACCTGCAATGGCTGCTGTGCGTGAAGTCCACCTCGACCCGCGGCGGATACGTCCGCAATGTCGACGTCAGCGACGTGGATTCGCGCGCCTGGATGTATCGTCCTTTGGAAATCACTTTCAGCTACCAGGGAGGCGGCGACCAGTCGCTGTTCCCCGCTGTGCACGGCATCCGTTTCGACCGGGTCCGGGTGGCCCGCGCCGAGCGGGCCTATCGCATCGTGGGGGCGGAGGCCAAGCACATCTCCTCGGTGGCGATCACCGACAGCCGGTTCGACGAGGTCGCGGCGGGAGCTGTCGTACAGTACGCCGACGACGTGACGATCCGGAACGTTCGGATCGGTGCTTCTGAGGGGATTTAGGGGAACACAGTGGCGGAACGGGTTCGCTTGATCGATGTGGCACGCGAGGCCGGCACCTCGGTCTCGACGGTGTCGCGCGCGCTGAACGGATCCGACCTGATCTCGCCCGAGGTCGTCGCCCATGTGCGCGCGGTGGCCGGCCAGCTGGGGTACCGCGCCGACAAGCGGGCGCAGGAGTTCAAGCTCGGCCGCCCGCTGACGGTCGGCGTGACGGTGCCCGACCTGGCGAACCCGTTCTTCTCCGAGGTGCTGAAGGGCCTGAACGCCGCGGCGCGGGCCGGCGGCTACCGCCTGCTGATCGGCGAGAGCGGTGAGGATCCGGCCGAGGAGCTGCGACTCGTCGACGAGCTGGTCGACTACTCCGGCGCGCTGGTGCTCTGCAGTTCACGGCTCACCCGCGCCGGCCTGGAGAAGGCGCTGGCGCTACCGGTGCCGGTGGTGTGCATCAACCGCACCGTGAAGAACGCGGGCGTGGTCGCGATCGACTACCGGGCCGCCTCGCGGTTGCTGCTCGAGCATCTCACCGGCCTCGGCCATCGCCGCGTGCTGTACGTCGGCGGCCCGGCGTCGTCGTGGTCCGACGGCGAGCGCCGCCGCACGCTGCGTCGTACGGCGCGGGCGCTCGACGTGACGCTGGACGAGGTCGACGGCGGCTGGTCCGGCAACCATGGGTACGACGCGGGCCCGGCCGTCCTGCACAGCCGGGCCACCGCGGTGATCACGTTCAACGACCTGGTCGGCATCGGGTTGCTGAGCTGGATGTACGACAACGGCGTCGAGGTTCCGTCGGAGTTGTCGGTCGCGTCGTACGACGACATTCCGATCGCGGCGTACTCACGGCCGCCGCTGACGTCGCTGCGCAACGAGCGGGCGAGGCTGGGCGAGCTGGCGTGGCAGCAGCTCACCAAGCGACTCGGCGGCGACGACTGGCCGGCGCCGGATCTGCTCACGCCCGAGCTCGTGGTCCGGGCCAGCACCGGAACCGCCCGGCGACGGGCCCGGATTCGCTGAAATCCCTGCATGCAAACGATTGCACGCGCGGTCTGCCGTCGGTTAGCGTTGGCGCATGCTGCCGCCACATGTCGTGCTGGGGACGGCCTACTACCCGGAATATCTGCCCCGTTCGCTCGGTGACCGGATCCCGGCCGACCTGGACCTGATGGTCGCGGCCGGTATCACCGCCGTCCGCGTCGGTGAGTCGGTCTGGTCGACGTGGGAACCGCAGGACGGCGTTTTCGACCTCGAATGGATCCGTCCGGTGCTCGACGGCGCCCACGACCGCGGGATCGCCGTGATCCTCGGGACTCCGACGTACGCCGTACCGCCGTGGCTGCAGCGGGCGCACCCGGAGATCGCAGCTGAGCGTCAGACCGGCGTACCGGTGCCGTGGGGGATCCGGCAGGAGATCGACTACGGGCAGCCGGCGTTCCGCTTCCACGCGGAGCGGGTGGTGCGCCGGATCGTGGAACGGTACCGGGATCATCCAGCGGTGATCGGGTACCAGGTCGACAACGAGCCGGGTGTGCTGCTCGCTCACAACGCGTCGGTCTTCGGCGATTTCGTGGCCGGGTTGCGCCGGACCTACGGCGACGTCGAGGCGCTGAACGAGGCCTGGGGACTGACCTACTGGTCGCATCGGCTGAGCGATTGGTCCGAGTTGTGGCGGCCGGACGGGAACAGCACCCCGTCGTACGACCTGGCCTGGCGCCGGTTCCAGGCTTCGCGGACCGCGGAATTCATCGGGTGGCAGGCGGAACTGGTCCGCGAGCTACGACGGCCGGGTCAGTTCGTCACGACCTGCCTGGCGTACGACCGGCCGGCGGTGGCCGACGTGGACTTGACGTCGCAGCTGGACGTTGCAGCCGGCAACATTTACGTGGCTGTGCAGGACGGGCTCGCGCGACCGGCGGAGCCGTCGCGGTTGGCGCCGGGGTGGATCGGTCGGAGTGTGTCCGAGCTGTTCCTGGCCGCCGACCGCGTGTACGGGTCACGCGGCAAGCCGTTCCTGGTGACCGAGACGAACGCGACCTCGATCGGCGGCTCGCACCAGAACCGGCCGCCGTACGACGGGCAGCTCCGGCAAATCGCCTGGGCGATGGTCGCCCGCGGTGCGCGGATGGTCGAGTACTGGCACTGGCACTCGATCAACCACGGGGCGGAGACATTCTGGGGCGGGATTCTGGGCCACGGGCTCGAGCCCGGGCGCGTGTATCGGGAGATCGCCGCGATCGGGGCGGAGCTGACGGCGGCCGGTTCGTCGGTGGCGGAGCTGACGCCTGATGTCGACGTCGCGGTGCTGTGGTCGACCGAGAGCGACTGGGCGATGCAGTGCCAGCCGCCGTTGGCCACCGCGAACAGTCAGCCCGACAAGGCGTCGTACCGGACGATCGTCGAAGCGTTCTACGGCGGGGTCCTGGACGCCGGGCTGCGGCCCGGAGTGGTCCCCGTCGAGCGGCTCGACGCCGCGTTGTCGGCGCCGGTGGTGGTTGCAGCCGGCCTCTACGTGGCCTCGGATGCTGTGCTGGATCGCTTGGTCGGCTACGCGCGCGACGGTGGGCATTTGATCGGCGGACCGCGAACGGGATACGCCGACCTGGAGGCTCGGCCGCGGCCATTGGTCGCTCCGGCAAGGTTGCGAGAGGCCGCCGGAGTGGCGTACCACGAGTTCGAGAACCTGGACGCCGCGATGCCGGTGAGCGGGTTGGACGGATGCGCGACGCGGTGGGCGGAGACGTTGCTCGTCGAGGACGCCGAGGTGCTGGCGTCGTACGAGCATCCGGACGGCCGCCGGCCGATCGTCACGACCAAGCGGTTCGGCGCCGGGCGGGTGACGTACGTCGGCACGGTGCCGGACGCTGCGCTGGCGGCGGCGCTGTACGGGGAGTCGCGGTTGTGGGCTCCGTCGGTGACCGCGCTGTCGGCGGTGAACGCGGCGGGGGAGCGGTTGTGGTTCGTGCACAACTGGTCGGGTGCTTCGGTCGTCGTGTCGCCGCCAGTGCCTGTCGGGCGAATCGAGTTGGGGCCGTGGGACGTGCGGGTGCTCAAGGAGGCGCAGTGAGGTACTTCGAGGATCTGACGCCGAGCACCGGGGCCCGGGAGCCGCGGGCGTGGTTGCGGTCGTCGCGGCCGCGGATCTGCTTGAACGGCCGCTGGAGATTCAAGCTCCGGGACAGCGCGCCGGACGGCGTACCAGAGATCGGGCCGGACTGGGGTGAGCTGGAGGTCCCGGGGCACTGGGTGCTGCAGGGGCACGACCGGCCGCGGTACACCAACACGGCGTTCCCGTTCCCGATCGATCCGCCGTACGCGCCGGACGCCAACCCGACCGGTGACCACGTCCGCTCGTTCGACCTGCCGGGCGACTGGCCGGCCGACGGCGCCGTCCTGCGGTTCGAGGGCGTCGACTCGTGCTTCAAGGTCTGGGTGAACGGCGTCGAGGCAGGGACCGCGAAGGGCAGCCGGCTGCCGAGCGAGTTCACCGTCGGCCACCTGTTGCGGCCGGGACGGAACAGGCTGGCCGTCCGGGTGCATCAGTGGTCGTCGGGTTCGTACCTCGAAGACCAGGACATGTGGTGGCTGCCCGGCATCTTCCGGGACGTGACGCTGCTCGCGCGGCCGTTGATCGACGACGTCTTCGTGCACGCGTCGTACGACCACGTGACCGGCGCCGGGACACTGCGCGTCGACACGGCGCCGGACGCGGTCGTCCGGGTACCGGAGCTCGGTGTCGTCGCGGAGCCGGGGGCGCCGGTGACGATCGGTGCGGTGGAGCCGTGGTCGGCCGAGCTGCCGCGGCTGTACGACGCGACGGTCGAGGTGCCGGGGGAGACGGTCGAGCTGCGGATCGGGTTCCGGACGGTGCGGATGGTGGACGGGCTGTTCACCGCGAACGGGCAGCCGCTGTTCTTCCGCGGCGTGAACCGGCACGAGCACGACGAACGGCGCGGCCGGGCGATGACGGTGGACGCGATGCGCGAGGACCTCGTGCTGATGAAGCAGCACAACGTCAACGCCGTACGGACCGCGCACTATCCGCCGCATCCGGCGTTCCTGGACCTGTGCGACGAGCTCGGGTTGTGGGTGATCGACGAGTGCGACATCGAGACGCACGGGTTCATCTACACCGACTGGCGGGGCAACCCGGCCGACGACCCGGACTGGGCGCCGATGATGCTCGACCGGATGCGGCGGATGGTCGAACGCGACAAGAACCATCCCAGCGTGGTCATCTGGTCGCTGGCCAACGAGAGCCACCGCGGCCGGAACTTCGGCGAGCTGGCGGCCTGGACGCGGCAGCGGGACCCGGAGCGGGCACTGTTCTACGAGCGGGACCGGACGTACGAGTTCTCCGACTTCTACAGCCTGATGTACCCGCCGCTGGAGGACCTCGAGGCGATCGGCACGCGGACGGAGGACGTACCGGAGGAGACCGCCGAGCACCCGTCGTTGGAGGCCCGGCGCCGCGCGCTGCCGTTCGTACTCGCCGAGTACGGGCATGCGATGGGCAACGGCCCCGGCGGGCTGGCCGACTACCAGCGGATCCTCGAGCGCTATCCGCGGCTGCAGGGCGGCTTCCTCTGGGAGTGGATCGACCACGGTCTGCTGTTGCCCGGTGCAACCGACCATGTGTACGGCGGCGACTTCGGCGAGCAACTCCACGGCATGAACTTCTGCATCGACGGCCTGCTGTTCCCGGACCGCACCCCGTCGCCGGGTCTGACCGAGTACAAGAAGGTCATCGAACCGGTTCGTTTCACCGGGCCGGATCCGCTCGTCGTCCACAACTACCGAACCTTCACCTCGCTCGACGACCTCACGTTCCTCTGGACCGTCGAGGAAGACGGTGTAGAAGTAGCGGCAGGTAACCTGACGATCCCTCCGGTCCCGCCGGGCCAGTCCACCCAGGTCGCCACCCCGTCCCGGGCAACGGCTGGTCCGCCCACCTCGGAACAGGTGTTGACGGTGCGTGCCGTGCTTGCGAAGGACGAGGCGTGGGCGACTGCGGGACACGAGGTTGCGTGGGCGCAGTTCGTGCTGGAACAACCGGCTGTGGAACCTGCGCCTGTGGCGGCTGCTGTGGTTGACCGCGGGGAGGACCTGACGCTTGGCGGTGGTGAGTTCGACCGTCGTACCGGTCGGCTGACCAGGCTGTTTGGACAGGCGGTCGACGGGCCTGTGCTGGACCTGTGGCGTGCTCCGACCGACAACGACAACGGCCAGGGCGGCCGGAACGGCGTCACCCAGGAGTGGCGCGCCGCTGGCCTCGACCGCCTGCTGCACCGGGTCCAGGCCGTCGAGGTGATGGAGAGCGGTCTAGTGGTGCGGGCTCGGGTCGCACCGGAGGGCCTCGGCGTCGGTGTGCGTACGATGTACCACTGGACCGCAGACGCTGATGCTCTCCGGCTGACCGTGGACGTACAGCCTGAGGGAGAGTGGGGCGGCACCGCCGTCACCCCACGCTGCGGCAGTTGGCCGCGGGTCGGCGTACGTATGACGCTGCCGCGGGAACTGGAGAACGTGCAGTGGTACGGCGGCGGGCCAGGTGAGGCTTATGCGGACAGTCGTGAGGCGGCCCGGGTGGGACGGTACGAATGCACCGTGGACGAGCTGCAGACGCCGTACGTCGTACCGCAGGAGAACGGCTCCCGCATCGACATCCGTTGGGCTGAGCTGACCGATGCTCAAGGCAACGGCCTCCGTGTGACCGGCGCGCCGCATTTCCAGCTGACGGCCCGCCGCTGGACCGCCGAGGACCTGGAACGCGCCCGCCACCGCTCGGACCTCACGCCCCGCGAGCACGTCTACCTCAACCTCGACCTGGCCCAGAACGGCCTCGGCTCAGCCTCCTGCGGCCCACCCGCCACATCCCCTCATACGCTCGAGGTCGCACCGTACACCTTCACGCTGGTCTTTCGCCGCGCTGAGGCGTGAGGGTTGCACGAATTCCCTTGAAAACAATGGCCTTTCGGTTGATTTTGGCTGGTCGGTGGATGCTCAGCTGTGCTGCGGACGGTAGGTGTGGAGCACGATGCCGCTGGGGAACGGCAGGGCCTCGACGAGTGTCAGGTGCCTGGAGGTCGGTAGTTGGTCGAACAGGGGCTGACCGGCGCCCAGCACCAACGGCTGGACCAGGAGGCGGTACTCGTCGATCAGATCCGCTGCGGCCAGCGCGCCGGCGAACCGTGCGCCGCCCCACACGATCACGTCCGGGCCCGGCTCGGCCTTGATCGCGGCGATCTCGGTCGCGAGGTCGCCGCGCGCGACCCGCGTCACCGGCCAACTGGCCTCGGCGTCGCTGAGCGTCTTGGAGAACACGATCTTGGGGATGTTGTTCATCGGGGCCGCGTACTCGTCGTCCGAGTGCGGCCAGTAGGACGCCATCTCCTGGTACGACGTACGGCCCATCAGGTGCGCACCCGCCTGGCTGATGCGGTCGAGCTTCCACTGCTTGAGTTCCGCGCCCTCGGGGATCGCGACCCCGGGGTGCTCGCGGTCGCTGCCGACCAACCCGTCCAGCGACATCGACATGTACAGAACGACGTCTCGCATGACCTGTCTCTCCCTTGTTTCCTTGGTGTTCGTCGAACAACATCCCGAATCCTCGGACCACCGGTGCTCCGGTCTGCTCGAGGACGGACCACAGCAGGACCTGGTTCGCCGTCAGAACGAGGCGTCCGGTCCGGCGCTCCAGGTACTGGACGGCGCGCGCGGCCCGGAAGCCGCCTCGTCGAGAGTGTGGTGTCAGCACGCCCACCGTGATCACCATGACCCGACCCTCGCACCGTGATCGCGCGCGATCAACGCCGATCTGCTGCACGCAACGTGTAGCATTGCTCAACGATGCCGGACGTCGAGATGCGTGAACTTCGCCTGTTCCTGGTGCTCGCCGAGGAGTTGCACTTCGGGCGCACGGCCGGGCGTCTTGGTCTCACGACGTCGCGCGTCAGCCAGACAGTGCGGGTTCTGGAGCGGAAGCTGGGCGGTCAACCGCTGTTCCGCCGCACCAGCCGTGTCGTCGAACTGACCGAGGCCGGACGCGCGTTGTACGCCGAGCTCGTCCCCGCGGTGACCGGCCTGGACCGGGTGCTGCGCACGGCCGCGTTCCGTGGCTCCGGGCCGGGGGTCGTGCGCGTGGGGCTGCTGAATGCCGCGTCCGGCGTGGACGTCCTGAGTCGCGCTGTCGAGCGGTTCGAGGCGGCGTACGCCGGCGCCACCGTGCAGCTGAGCACCATGCCCTTCGGCGACCGCCTCGGTCCACTGCGGCGTCGCGAGGTCGACCTGGTCGTGACGCGGCTTCCGCTCGACCAGCCGGATGTCGTCGTCGGTCCGGTGCTGAGCGTCGCGGACCAGCGCGTCGTGATGGTCGGCCGGACCCATCCGCTCGCCGGCCGCGCCGATCTGTCCGTCGAGGACCTCGCGGACCACGACGTCAGGCGACCCTATGGACTCAGTCCGGAGCTGGCCGAGGCGACCTGCCCGGCCAGGACACCGTCAGGGCGGCAGGTCCGGTTCGTCGACGCGATGGTCGACGACAATGCGGAGCTCCTCTATCTTCTGGCGCGCGGCCGACTCGTGCACCCGACGGTCGCGCCGTTCGCGGAGCACTTCCAGCACCCCGATGTGATCGCGATCCCGCTACGTGACCTGCCGCCCTCCGCCTGTGCGCTGGCCGGACTGAGAGACGTCGACGACCCGGGCCGCGACGCCTTCGTCGACATCGTCGACGCTCTCTCCCACGACCTGACTACTTAGCGGTCGAACCAGTCGAGTAGTCGGCGGACGTAGGGCTCGCGCTGGGCGGGGGTTGCGGACGTTTCGAGGTGACGAGTGTTGTAGAGGTTGTCGCCGGGGTACCGCGGGAAGACGTGGACGTGGTAGTGCCAGGCGTCCTGGTAGCCGGCCGGTTCGTTGTGCTGGCGAGTGGAGACACCGGCGCAGCCGTAGGTGCTGCGGATGGCGATTGCGACCTCTCGGACGACGTCGTGGACGGCGTGGCCGGACTGCGCTGGTAGGTCGTACAGGTTCTCGTGGTGTTCGGTCGGGACGACCAGGACGTGGCCCTGGTTGTTGGGCCACCAGCGGGAGGCTACGAAGGCCAGGGCGTGCTCACGGCGCAGCACGATGTCGTGCTGCGCCGAGGCTGTCCTCGCCCCCGGCGGCCAGTCGGCAAAACGGGCAGTCGTAGCCGTCGGGGGCATGGTTGAACATGACTAGCGTGGTACCACGAACGTGACGTAGGTGGAATTGCCCTTGCCGGCCACCCCGGAGTTCGGTCCGAGGGTCAGCTGTCCGGCGGGTACGTCGCGTTTGAAGAGGATCAGGCGCTGGTCGGTGGTGCCGACGGTCTCGCCGGTGCGATTGAAATCGGACAGCCACGCCGGCCACCACACGTTCTCGCCGCGTGGATCGAAGGCGACGTAGACCGTGGCCGGACGGGTCAGGTTGAGCTTCAGGTAGTCCGGCGGTGTGGTCGCCTTGGAGTCGTCGTTGGCACCCTGGACCAACGCCTGCCCGTTCAACTGACCGGGCAGTTCACTGACCGTGTAGCTGCGGTCGACATAGATCGGTGCGCCGACCTGCGCCTTCACCAGGTTGGACAGCTTCTCCGGCGCCACCACGGACACCAGGTCGCTCGCCAACGGCGGCTCACTCTTCTTGATGCCCAGCACCCGGTTCCCCACGGTCTTGACCGCGGTTGCCGGCTGACCGGTCAAGGGCGCATAGGTGAACGACGAGAGCGGCACGTCGACACGCTCCACCGTGTACGTCGCGTGCGGGAGGACCGCGACCGACAGAACCTCAGCCGAGCCGGCACCGACAACGACCCGCCCCTGAGCGTCGAGCACCCGAACCTTCTGACCCGGCCACGGGTTGCGCACCTTCAGCGTTTCCCGGCTGCCGGCCTGGATACCGACCACCGTCGGTACGCCGTCGTGCACTTCGGTGCTGATCCGGTGCCCGCCCTCGATCTGCACGGACCCCGCGACGTCCCAGTCCCGCGGCCACGCCGGGGCGACGTGCACGACACCGTCGTACGACTGGACCAAGGCTTCCTGCAGGCCGGTGCTCAGGACACCGCCCCACTCGTTGTAGAAGCTGTGGTTGCGGACCGCCTCCTGGCCGGTGCGGTGGACGGTGAAACCGTTCGGGTAGATCTGGAAGTCGGCGATGCCCTTCAGCAGCATCCGTTTCACCTCGTCCGGCAGACCGAGTCGCGCGGCCCAGGTCGCGTCCATACCCCAGTCCTTGTCCTGCGGGTACACGCGCTGCCGGTACGTCGCCTGCATCACCTCGGACGTCTCGTCGAACACGCCCCACGGCCAGAGCGCCTCCATCTCCGGGTTCTGCGTGTTGTGGGCCGCCTCGTCGGTACCGGACCACGCCAGCACCTGCTCGCCGTTGCGTTCGACGGTCCGGAACGGCGGGAGCTTGCCCACCGCGTCCCGCAACTGCGCGGCCAGCGCGGTGTCCCCACGTGTCTGTGCCAGGTCGGCGACGAGCGGGAAGATCACCCGCATCGCGGCCAGGTCCGGCACCGGGTCAGTGGTGTCCCACTGCACCTCCAGCGCGTTCACATGCTCCAGATGCAGGTAGCCGTCCGCACCGGGCGTCATGGCCGACAGGTAGAACCGCGCCACGTCCCGCATCAGCGGATAGCTGCGGTCCAGCAAGGCCTTGTTGCCGGTGTACCGGTACTGCTGCCAGATGTTGTTCACCAGCTCAGGACCACTGGTCAGGATCCTCCGCGTCCAGCTGGGCTCCTGTGTGTTGTCACAGCCGTCACCGGTGCCGTCGTACCGCATGAACTCCGGCAGACAGAGCCCCTCGCCGCCGATCCAGTGCGTCCGCGTCCACTCGCGCATCAGCTCGGCACGGTCCAGGTAGAACTTGAAGTACGGCGAGTTGAGCTCGCCGACGCCGGCGCCGAGGTTCGCGGAGACCAGCATCCGCAGGTTGAAGTGCCAGTACGAGTCCTGTGCCCAGTCGGCCTGGTCTCCGGACGACGAGAACATCCGGACGACAGCGCCGTGCGTGCTCGGTACGTCGCCGCGCATCGATGCGGCCATGGTGTACAGCTGCAGCGTCCGCAGGTTCTCGACGTACTCACCGGAACCGTCGGCCGACGTGATCCGCATCGGCGCCGCCTTCTCCCAGAAGGCGTGCCACCAGTCGAGGTGATGACTGGGCGTCTCGACCACTGCCCGCCTGGCGGCGGCGCGCAGTTCACCACCGCGGTACGACGGTACGCCGACCACGAGCCGGAAGCTGCCGTCCGCCCGAGGACGGAACGTCAGCCGCACCGTCAGCGGGTCGACCACCGACGCGGTGACACCCTGGGCCTGTGCGGTCAGCGCGGCGACCGCACCGGTGATGCTGCCGGACGCCTCGTCGTGGAACGTCTCCGCCAGCGCGGCGATCCCGTTCGCGGCGCTGACCGCCGGCGTACGACCGGCCCACAACTTCAGGTCGGCGGTCTGTGGACGCGACGGATCCGCGCCCGTGACTTCCAGAACGAATTGATCCGCGTCGGCACGCACGTAGGACCGTGCGGTCATTCCACCGCCGCTCTGCACGACCTGGCCGTCGTACAGCGACAGCCGGCCGCTGTAGTCGTCAGCACGCATCAGCGAGTCCAGCCCCGGTACGACGAGGCGCCCGGCGGACTTGAGGTCCGGGAACGTGTCCACGCGGTTGAGCTGAGCGCTGTACCCCTTCTCGGCCCAGACCGAGGCGCCGAGCACACCATTTCCAAGCGGCATCGCCTGGTAGTAACGCCAGGCAGGGCCCTCTTGGACGAGGTCTGAGCGCGATACCAAGCCAGCTGTATCGCCCTGCAGCGCACCGTCGTGCCAGGCGGTCGTCTGCTGCTCAGTGGGCGTAGCACTGGCAACTGGCAGCGAGGTGGCGCCGACACTGAGCAGGGCGACCAGCAACGGCATCGTCAGTCGCAGGGCGTTCATGCGCGCACCTCCACGAAGTAGTCGATGCCGGCGCGGGTGCGGAACTCGACCACGCCGTCCTCCGGCCTGGCGAACGCGACCGGTCCGGCGGACGACTTCACGTCCACCGGAGCGCCGGTCCGCAGCCGCAGCCGGTTGCCGAGCAGCGACCGGATCTTCGCCTTGACCAACTTCCCGCCGGACCAGGAGAACTCCAGGTCGAAGCCGCCGCGGGCGCGCATCCCCCGGACGCTCCCGGTCGGGAACGCCGTCGGCAGACACGGCAGCAGCGCGACCTCACCGGAGTGGCTCTGCATGATCATCTCGGTGAGGCCGGAGACGCCGCCGAAGTTTCCGTCGATCTGGAACGGCGGGTGCAGGTCGAACATGTTCGGTGCGGTCCGGCCGGGGCCCAGCAGCTGCGTGAGGTGCTTGTACGCGTTGTCCGGCTCGAGCAGTCGCGCGCGCAGGTTCAGTTTCCACGCCAGCGACCACCCGGCGGTGACGGCCGGCCCGCGGAGCTCCAGCGACTTGCGCGCCGCATCGGCGAGCTCCGGCGTCCGGCGGGGTGTCACCTGGTCGCTCGGGAACACGGCCCACAGGTGTGAGACATGTCGACTCGTCTCCAGAGCGGCCTCCTCCCAGGCGATCAGCCACTCCTGGATCTGGCCGAGGTACCCGATCTGGATCGGCGCCAGCTTCGACCGTGCTTCCGCTGCGGCTGCGGCCAGCGTGCTGTCGACGCCCAGCACCGCGGTCGCCTGCCCGAACACCTTGAACAGGTCGTGCAGGATCTCGGTGTCCATCGTCGGCCCGGCGCACATGCTCACGCCGACGTTGTCGTAGTCGTGGTGCTTGAGCTCGGGCGAGTGCGACGGGCTGGTCACCAGCCAGCCTGTCTTCGCGTCGGTCTGCAGCTGGTCGAGGAAGAACTCCACCGAGCCGCGCAGGACCGGGTAGTACTTCCGCAGCATCTCCAGGTCGCCGGTGTACTCGTACCGCTCCCAGAACAGCAGCGACAGCCACGCACCGCCGGTCGGCCAGACACCGTAGTACGCGAAGTCCACCGGTGCGGTCCCGCGCCAGCCGTCGGTGTTGTGGTGCGCGACCCAGCCCGGGGCGTCGTACATGGCGGCCGCCGTCCGCGCGCCGGACTCCGACAGCTCACCGATCATCTGGAACAGCGGGTCCCAGCACTCCGCGAGGTTGGCCGGGCCGGCCGGCCAGTAGTTCATCTCGCAGTTGATGTTCAGGGTGAACTTGGACTGCCACTCGGGCAGCATCTTGTAGCTCCAGATGCCCTGTAGGTTCGCGGGCTGACCCGGCGTGCGGGAGCTGGAGATCAGCAGGTACCGGCCGAACTGGTAGTACAGCGCGGCCAGTTGCGGGTCGCCGCCGTTGCGGAACGCGATGATGCGCTGGTCGGTCGGCAGGGCGATCGAGTCCGACGTACCGAGGTCCAGATCGAGGCGGCCGAACAGGCGCTGGTAGTCGTCCACGTGTGCGTGCCGGAGTGCGCCGTACGCCGGTCGGCCGATCGCCGTCAGCGGCGCGGCGGCGCGTGCGACTTGGTCAGCGCCGACATCGAGGTAGTTGCGGTAGCTGGTGCCGACCGAGAACAGCAGCGTGACCTCGTCCGCGCCGGCGACCGAGAGCTTGCCGTCAGCAACCGTCGTGGTGCCGCCGTCGGCGAAGGCGCGGAGCAGCGCGCAGAACTTGACCGATCCTTTCAGACCTTCGGCGTCGCCGCTGATGCCGTGGAGCGCCAGCGTGCGCTCGTCGTACGCCGCGGGTGTCGCCGCCTGCTCGGTGGTGTACGTCGCGTCGAAGGTGAGCGCACCGCGCTGGTTCGCGGTCAGCTTCATCACCAGCACCTGCGCGGGATGGCTGACGAACACCTCCCGGGTGTAGCGCACGCCCGCGTGCTCGTAGCTGACCGACGTGATCCCCGTGGTCAGATCGAGCTCCCGCCGGTACGTCGTGACCGCGGTCGCGTCGATGCCCGGGAAGGCCAGCGAGAGGTAGCCGACCGGCTGGTACTGCATCTGCTCGGTCGGGCGACCCATGAAGTGCTGGTCGGCGAGGTTCTGCGCGTCGAGGTACTTCTCCTCGGCGATCAGCCGGCGGATCTCGGGCAGCACCTCCTTGCCGACCGGGTCGTCGTACTGGTGCGGGCCGCCGGCCCAGATCGAGTCCTCGTTGAGCTGCAGCGTCTCGGTAGCGGTCCCGCCGTACACCATGGCGCCGAGCCGACCGTTGCCAATGGCAAGTGCTTGGAGCCACTCGGTGGCGGGCTGGGTGTACCAGAGCTTGAGGGGGTTGGTGTCGCTGCCGGTTGTCGCGGCTGCGGACAGGGGATGGGTGAGTGAGCCGGCGACGACTGCGGTGCCGGCCGCGGCACCGGCGGTCTTGAGGACCTGGCGCCGGGTGTATTCGGTCATGGGGCGGTCTCCCTGGGGCGGTAGATGCGCTGGGCGGTGCCACGGAACACGTCGTTGTGCGTGGCGGGTGGCAGCAGTGCGGTGGTACGGCGGATCACCTCGGCGCGGGGGGCGGCCAGCGTGCACACGGGCCAGTCCGAGCCGAACAGCAACCGTTCACTGCCGAAGAGTTCGAGGGCGACGTCGACCAGTGCGCGGAGGTCGTCGGTCGCGAGGTGGGCGGTTCCGGAGAGCTTGACGGTGACGTTCGGGCACTCGGCGAGTGCCTGCATTCCGGTGCGCCACGCGGGGGTGGCGGTCGTCGGGTTGCCGAGGTGGTCGAGGACCAGGCGGGCGTCCGGTACGGCGGTGGCGAGCCGAGCGGCGCCGATCAGGGCAGAGGGGCGGATCAGGAGATCGATGGCAAGGCCGGCGTCGGCGGCGGCCCGCACTCCGCGCACGTGCGCGGGAGCTGTCAGAAGGTCGGGATCGCTCTGGTCCTGCGGCGGACTACGCACCCCCACTAGCCGTGGGTCGTCAGGCAACCGGTCCGGAAAGTCCAACAGGTCGAACCACCCCACCACCCCAACCACACTCGGGTTCTCGCGCGCCGCCGCCAGCAGGTCGCCGACCTCACCCGGATCGGCATCCGCCTGCACCAGCACAACGCCCCAGCCGCCAGCCATTTCAGTGGTTAACCCGCGCGGGTGTCCCTTCACCTCTCGCATCCGGGTGGGTAAAGGGGCACCCGTGCGGGTTAACCCCTCAAACGGCCCGGGGGCGGGCGCGCGGGCGGCGGTGGATGGGGTAATGAAGGCGGTCAGCGCGAAGTCGCGGCGGAGGGGGTGGCCTTCCGGGAGCCAGGGGAGGGCGCGCCGGGCGAGGTCCCACACATGCACATGGGCGTCAATCATGGTGGCCGGCTGGTCTGGTGATGGAGCTTTCGCCGCGGGCGTGGGCGGCGAAGAGGCGGGCGGAGTCTTCGGGGTCGGTGCCGTTGAGGACCTCGATCAGGTCGAGGTGGCGGCGGGCCATCAGGCCCCAGTCGCCGGCGTACATCGCGTTCGAGACCACCTGCAGGCTCCACAGGGCCGGCTCGAGCGTCCGCCACACGCGGAGCAGCATCGAGTTACCGCTGGTCGCCAGCACCTGCCGGTGGAACCGCAGGTCGGCCTCGCGGAACGCGCCGATGTCGTGGTGACCGGCGGCCTCGATCATCCGCTGCACCTCGATCCGGAGCAGGTCCAGCTCCTCCGGCGGCACATGCCCGGTCGCCCGCCGCGCCGCCGCGGACTCCAGCAGCACCCGGACTTCGCGCGCCTCCCGAGCCTCGACCTGCGAGATCTCGGTGACGAAGTTGCCCAGCCGCGGCCGGTACGTGACGAGCCCTTCGTGCGCCAACCGCCGTACGGCTTCCCGGGCCGGGGTCTGGCTGGTCCCGAGCACCCGCGCGATCTCGGACTCGACGACCCGCATCCCGGGCGCGAGCTCGCCGGACAGTATCCAGCCGCGGATCGCCTCGTACACCCGGTCGGACAGCAACTCAGGGTCACTGGAGACCGGCGGAGCGGGACGACCCGCGCCCAGGACGATTCCAGCACCGGAGCGATAGTGCTGGACCTCCTCCCGGCGGCGCCGCGCGACCGTCGACTGCGAGACGCCGTACGCCGCCGCCAGTTCGCGCGTCGAGGGCCGATGTCCGGAATCGGCCATCGATGTTGCCGCGACAGCGCCCAGCTGCACCCGGTCGACCATCCGCGGCCGTCCGCTGCGCATCCCGTCGTCGAGGCCGGCCATGCCCATCCGGAGGAAGCGGCGGCGCCACTTGCCGACCGTGCCGGGGGTGACCTCGAGCAGGTCCGCGACCGCCTTGTTCGACCGTCCCTCGGCGCTGGCCAGCACGATCCTGGCGCGCAGCCGCATGGCGTCGGTGGTCCGCGGCGCGGCGGCGAGCTGGCTGAGCGCGGTCCGCTCGGCCACCGACAGGGTCAGCGGCGACTTCGGTCTTCCGGCATCGGGCATGGCTGCATGGTGACCCCGTTCACAGTGTTCTGCCAACCCTATATGGCGCGGACTTCTGACTCATAGCGTCCACTTTGTCGCGTAAACGTTGACACTTCGGCGCGGCGCTCTGCATCGTCACTCGATAACGACGCCCGGCCGCCCCCGACGCCGGGACGATCTGGAGAGGACCCGGAAATGGCTCGTTCGGCACGCAAACCAGGGCGCAAGCTCGGCCTGCTGACATCCGTTGTGATCCTGGTGGGCGCGGCGGGCTGCGGTGGCGGCTTCAGCGACGACAAGGGTGCTGCTGGTGACAGCACCGGCGAAGTCCGGATGCTGGTCAACATCACCCCCAACCTCACCAAGAGCTACTGGGAGGGGCTGGTCAAGCCCTTCGAGGACGCCAACCCGGGCGTCGACGTGAAGATCGAGGCGCCGACCGGGTCGGGTGTGAAGGACACGCTGCCGCAGTTGCTCGCGGCCGGCAACGCGCCGGATGTCGTCGAGACGCTGATGGCCGACAAGGTGCTGGCGCCGCAGATGCTCGATCTGACCGACCAGGCCTGGACCAAGGACACGCCGCTGGTGGAGCAGGCCTCGCTGGACGGCAAGGTGTACACGGTCGGCGTCGGCCAGCAGGCGCAGTCGCTGGTGTTCTACAACAAGGACGCCTTCGCCAAGGCCGGCATCAGCGCGCCGCCGAAGGACCTGGACGAGCTGACTGCCGCGATGGGCAAGCTGAAGGCCGCCGGCTACCTGCCGCTGCAGACGGCCGGCGACTACGTGACCGGCTTGCAGTTGCTGCAGCTCAGTGACCCGTCGATCGCGACCAAGCACCCGGACTGGTACCAGCAGATCAACTCCAAGCAGGCCAAGGTCGGCGAGACCATGCTGCCGCTGCTGGAGCGCTACCAGTCGTGGATCAGGAACGGGTACGTCGACAAGAACGCGCTGGGTCTGAAGGACGTCGGCGCACAGACCAACTTCCTGTCCGGCAAGGCCGGTATGTATGTCATGGGCAGCTGGTTCGTCCGGACCGCCGACGACGCGAAGCCCACGTTCGACCTGGGTGTGTTCGCGGCGCCCACCGAGAAGGGGCAGCCGTCGCCCGGCCCGCAGGGTGTCACGATGGCCGCGCCGTACATGGTGCTGAAGTCGACCAAGCAGCGCGACCTCTCGGTGAAGCTGGTGCAGTGGCTGGTCACCGACAAGACCGCTGTCCAGAGCCAGCTCGCGCAGGACGGCAACTTCCGCAAGGGCTACACCGAGAAGCTGTCGCCGCTCGGCAAGCAGGTGCAGGACATCCTCGACCAGGCGCCGAAGCAGGTCGCCCAGGGTGAGGGGTACGGCGCGAACACGCTGCCGCAGGGCTTCAACGGCGAATGGAACAAGGCGGTCCAGAGCCTCTACACGGGGAAGAGCGCGAAGGACGTCGCCGCCCGCATCGACAGCTGGATGGGCTCGAAATCGTGAGAGCCCGTCTGACCACCCTCAGTATGGTCGGCCCCGCCCTGGCGCTGTTCGTCGTCATGCTGGTCGTCCCGGTCGGTCTGTCGCTCTACCTCAGCCTGACCGACTGGGACGGGTACAGCGCGAACCCGGCGTTCGTCGGCCTCAAGAACTACGTCAACCTGACGCACAGCGCTGAAGCGATCAGGGCCGGCTGGGTGACGCTGCTGATCGCTGCTGTCGGCACTGTCCTGCTCAGCGTGTTCGGCCTCGGGTTCGCGCTGCTGGTGAACGGTGCCTCCCGGCTGAACGCGTTCTTCCGCATCGTGCTGTTTTACCCGCACGTGCTGAGCGCACTGGTCGTCGGCTTCCTGTGGAGCGCCGTGCTCGGTACGTCGGGTGTCGTGAACGGCTGGCTTACCTCGAAGGGTGCTGAGGTCCTACCGTTCCTGTCTGACCCGAAATGGGCTCTTGCGAGTCTTATCGCCGTACTGGTCTGGGCTGGGTTCGGTGTGAACGTCGTGCTCTACCTAGCCGGTCTGCAGACGGTGTCGAAGGACCTGCTCGAGGCTGCCCGGATCGACGGTGCAACCACCAGGCAGACGTTCTTCAATGTCACGCTGCCCGCCCTGGCACCTGTCGTGACGGTGAACCTGGTGCTGTCGCTGGTCGCGCTGCTCAAGACGTACGACCTGGTGGTGTCGCTGACGGGTGGCGGCCCGGCTGGGTCCACGCAGACCGCGGCGTACCTGATCCTGTGGGACTCGTTCCACAACAACGGGCTCGGCTTCGGCTCGGCGCAGAGCGTCGTATTGATGGTCATCACGGCTGGACTCGCCCTGACCGTCGCCCGGCTGCGGGCGCGCGCTGACCAAGGGGTGCAGGCATGAGCGCGCTCCGGATGCCTCGGGTGGCCACTGTGCAGTTCAAGCCGTGGAAGACCAAGGGCTGGGGACGGGTCGCGTTCCTGGTGGTGACCAGCGTGCTGATGCTGGTGCCGATGTACCTGCTGGTCGTCAGCGCGTTCAAGTCGCAGCAGGACATCCTGGCGCACCCGTTCTCGCTGTCGCCGGACCAGCTGACCACGGAGTACCTGCAGAAGGCCGCGACGAACCCGGACTTCAACATCCTCAAGGGGTACGCCGTCACGATCCTGTTCGTGGTGTCGGTGAACGTGCTGTCCGTGGCGCTGGCCGGCCCGGTGTCGTACGTGATCGCCCGGCGCAGCGAACGCCGGTACCGGATGCTCCTGCTGCTGTTCGTCGCCGGGACGTTCATCCCCAGCCAGGTGCTGGTGATCCCGGTCGTGTACACGCTGAAGTTCCTCGGCCTGATGGGCACGATCCCCGGGTTCGTGCTGTTCGAGACCACCCTGACGCTGCCGTTCTCGATCTTCCTGTACGCCGGGTACATCATGACGATCCCGGCCAGCCTGGACGAGGCGGCCGCGGTCGACGGCGCCGGCAAGCACCGGGTCTTCTGGTCGATCGTGTTCCCGCTGATGAAACCGGCCGTGGTCACGATGGTCATCCTGAACACCTTCTCGGTGTGGAACGACTTCGTGAACCCGCAGATCATCCTCGGCCCCGGCAGCGGCCTCTACACCGTGACGACCGGTGTGTACGCCGCCGTCAGCCAGTACTCCACCGACTACACGGTGGTGTTCCCGACGCTGCTGCTCGCAGTGGCTCCGTTGCTGGTGGTCTTCGTGCTGCTCCAGCGGCACGTGATCAGCGGCCTGACCGCGGGAGCGACCAAGGGATGACCCCGAAGAATTCCACGCAGACAACGGTCCTGGCCGAGACCCCGATCGGTACGCCGCCCGCGTGGGCGATCATGCAGCGCCGGCTGTTCGACGTGATGGACGAGGGCTGGTGGCTGTTCCGGGAGCGCTATTGCCTGCCGGACGGCGGCCTGCGCTACGCGGGCCCGATGCAGAGCCGGGACGGCGCGGACGACTTCTACGAGGCGTTCGTGAACTGGCCGGTGCTCTACCAGCTGGGCGGCGCGGACGACCTGATCGACGTGTCGAAGTGGCACTGGGAAGGTGTCACCCGGCAGCTCACCGACCTGGGGTTCCTGGTCGACGAATTCGAGCGCGGGTACGACTGGTTCCACATCGGCGAGTCGATGATCTTCTTCTACTCGCTGTGTGCGGCGGATCCGACCGATGAGGTGTTCCGCGAGCGCGCGTACCGGTTCGCCGAGCTGTATCTCCCCGGTTCGCCCACCGGTAACTACGATCCCGCGACCAGGACGATCCGTGCACCGCACAACGGCGCCGGCGGTCCACGGTGGGGGATCAACGACGAGTGGCGGACGTTCGGCACCAACCAGGAGCGGATGCGTGTCTTCGGGCTCCCGCTGTCCGGTGTGCCCGGCATCTCAGGCTGGGACGACCTGAAGGACAACGCGGACCTGATGGGCGCGGAGATGATCCGCCGACTCGGTGCTGGTGACACCGCAGTCAACCTGGCCGCGACCACGCTGACCGCGAACGCCTGGCTGTACGACCACAGCGACCGGTTCGCTGACTGGACCCTGGAGTACCTGGACGCGTGGGAGGAGCGGGCCAAGGCCAACGGCGGTCTGCTGCCCGACAACGTCGGCCCGAACGGCATCGTCGGCGAACTGCACGACGGTCGCTGGTACGGCGGCAACTACGGCTGGAACTGGCCGCACGGCGTGTACAGCGTCGGCTCGGCCGCCTGCGTCGCCGCGCTGAACGGCGCCGTACTCACGGGTGACCAGAAGCGGCTGGACTTCGCCCGGCAGTTGCTCGACCACCTGTACGAGCGTGGCGTCAGCGGTGCTGTCGACGACACCGAGATGAGCATCCGCGACCGCTGGGAGGCCGAGCTCGGCGAGGACTGCGCCAACCCGACGCTGCTGATCCCGAACCGGCACAACGACGACGGCTGGTTCGACTACCAGCCGCCGCAGCTCGGACTGCCGATGTGGTTGTGGCAGGCGTCCTTCGAAGCGGGCGACCGCGAGCGGCTGGTCCAGCTGCGGGAGCGCAGCGGCTACGACTGGCGGACCGTCCGCGACTTCCGCAACAAGGAGGATGCCGGTCACGAGGCGCCCTGGCTCGCGTACCTGGCCGGCGACAACCCCGGCTACCCGGAGGCGATGCTGGGCGTCGCGCTGTCGCAGGTGCAGCGGCGGATGGACCTGATGGCCGTCGACACCGTCGACCCGGCCGAGATGAACATCCACCACTGGCAGCGGCACAACCCGGTCGCCACCGAGGCGCTGCTGCAGCTGACCACAGGTACGCCGCAACTGCTCTACAACGGCGGCCTGCTCCCGATGCGTGTCCTGTACCTGGACGCCGACCGCGGACGGCCCGGACTGCCGCCGGACGTCGCGGCGCTGGTCGACACGGTCGAGCCGGACCGCACCGGTCTGCAGCTGGTCAACCTGTCCGCGACGCAGACCCGTCGCGTGATCGTGCAGGCCGGCAGCTTCGGCACGGACCGGATCGACGAGGCGACGGTGTCCACCGCGACCGGGGGGTACCCCGGGCCGTCCCCGGCGTACACGTCGCGGCCGCCGGAGCCGGGGACGCGCACGGTCGTTGTCGGCAGCAACAGACTCGAAGTGACGATGCCGCCGGGCCGGACCATCCGGCTGGACCTGCGGCTGACCAGAAACACCTACCGCGCCGCACATCTGGCGCTTGACTGATCGAGTACCGAGGAGACATATGAGCAGCACGGAACAAGCTCCGGTGACGCCGGTCTGGGATCTGCCGGTGCGCGGCGACACCCCGCCGGCGCCGGATCCCGACCTGGTCGCGCGGCTGTCCGGGATCGGGTCGGCCACCGCCTGCGCCCGGTTGCACAACCAGGGCATCCGCCGGACCTTCGTCGACGGTCCGACCAGCATGTTTCCCGGCAGGAAGGTGGTCGGCCGCGCGCTGACCCTGCAGTTCATGCCGCAGCGTGAGGACATCGCCGACGGGCAGACCCAGGAGTACATCGAGCGCAGTACGGCGCTGTGGGCCGTACTCGACGAGATCCAGCCCGGCGACGTCCTGGTGGTCCAGGCGTACGGCAGCCACACCACGGGCTGCTTCGGCGACATGCTGGTCCGCTACTTCAAGCTCCGCGGCGGGGCCGGCATCGTCGTCGACGGCCGGATCCGCGACGTACCGCGGGTGTCGGAGCTCGACGTCCCGATCTGGTCCACCGGAGCCACCCCGCACTACGCGTCCCAGTCCGAACTGTTCCCGTGGGCGTACAACGTCCCGGTGGCGGTCGGCGGCGTCCTCACGCTGCCGGGGGACCTGGTGCTCGCCGACGACGACGGCGCCGTCGTCGTACCCCGCCGGCGTGCCGAGTCCGTCATCGCGGCGGCCGCCGAGCACGACGAGTGGGAGAAGTTCAGCCGGCGCCGCATCGACGAGGGCGCCCCGCTGCGTGACTACTACCCCCTGAACGAGAAGACCCGGCTCGAGTACGAACGCTGGCGCAGCCAGAACGGCAACGCCGGCGCCTGACCTCCCCCGAGAGAGGACCCCGCCCGAAAATGTCCAAGAGAACCAGGCGCACGACGCTCAGCGTCGGCGCCGGGGTGGTCGCGGCTGCCCTGGTGACGGTCGCCGCCATCCAATTCAACGCCCAGCCCGCCGGTGCCGTCGACTGCAACACCTTCTGGGTCGCGCCGAACGGCGACGACGCCGGCAAGGGCACCGAGAAGGAACCGTGGAAGACAGTCACCCGGGCCCGTGACGAGATCCGGAACAAGCACCTCAACGACCGGATGAACTGCGACATCACGGTCAACCTGAAGGCCGGCGACTACCCGGTCGCGTCCACCATCGACCTGAACGAGCAGGACTCCGGGAAGAACGGCCACCGCGTCGTGTACCGCAGCGTCGACGGTCCCGGCAAGGCGCAGCTGCAGGGCGCCGAGGAGATCACCGGCTGGACCCCGACGCAGAACGGCATCTACAAGGCCAAGTTCGACGCGTCCAAGCCGTTCTACACGCTCTTCGAGGACGGCAAGCGCGCGACGAACGCCCGCTACCCCAACCGGGGCAGCGACGACACCTGGTCGCCGTACATGACGTCGATCCTCTACGAAGAGGACAAGATGGACGTCCACAACTGGCTGTGGGGCAAGCCTGGTGACTGGGACCCCAGCTGGGACATGAGCCAGGCGTCGGTGACGATCTGGTCCGGTGGCTCCTGGTCGTGGTTCACCGACACCATCCCGCTGCTGGACACCAACTTCAAGAAGACCCAGACCACGCTGAAGTACTGGACGCGCTACGCGATGGTCAACAGCCGCGGCGGCTCCCGCTACTTCTTCCAGAACTCGCTGAGCTTCCTGGACCAGGCGGGGGAGTACTACGTCGACAACAAGGCTGGTGAGGTCTACTACAAGCCGCGCGCCGGGACCATGGACGGCGTCAAGGTGCTGCGGCCGACGGTGAAGACTGTGCTCAACCTGGCCGGCAAGTCGCCGCAGGACCGGCTGCACGACGTCACGTTCGACGGTCTGGGCGTTCAGTACTCCGACTTCGTCAGCTGGTACCGCAACGGCTGGGTGGCCGGTGGTGACGCCGGTGTCGAGCACAAGTACCCGGAGTACGACCGGCAGATCGAGATGCCGCGGAACCGATTCGGTGCGATCACGCTGACCAACACGAGCAACATCGACCTGATCCGGATGCACCTGTCCGATACCGGCTTCACCGGCATCTACCTGCTGTTCGCCAACGACCACACCAGGATCACCGACAGCCTGCTGGAGAACATCGGGGCCGACGGCATCAAGGTCGAGGGCGGCTGGCCGGGTGAGGGCGACCTGAGCAACCACCACACGATCTCGAACGTGTTCATCGACCACATCGGCGAGCTGGTCCCCGGCGACTCGGCCGGCGTCGAGCTGATGGACACCGGCAACAACACGATCTCGAACATCGAGGTCAAGCACGGTGCGCGCTACGGCATCAGCCTGGAGTCCCGGCCCGAGGTGAAGGACGGCGACCAGTACGCGTCCGGCAACAGCTTCAAGTACATCCGGTTGGAGCAGCTCGGCCTGGACAGCGGCGACATGGGCGCGTTCTACACCTACGGCGTCGACAACCAGGAGCCGCACCCGGTCCAGAACACGGTCGACCAGCTGGTCGTCGGAGACGTGATCCCCGACCCGTCGATGCCCGACGCGGGTGGAACGCGCGGCGTGCACATGGACGCCGGCGGCTGTGGGTTCGCCTTCAGCAACGTCGAGGTCGGTACCGTCACCGACGACAAGTACCAGTCGTACAAGTGCAACGAGGTAACGAACGCCAACTGGGTGACCGGCTTCGACGCGTCGAAGATGGAGTACGACAAGATCGGCGTACTGCCGTCCTTCCCGTACGACGTCGCGGGGCGGTGAGCTCGCGATGAAGCTGCTCGTGGGAGTAGTCGTGGGTGCCGCGCTGGCTGTGGTCGGCGCAGGCTCCGCGGTGGGAACCGCGGCGCCGACGCAGGACTGCGGCTCCAAATGGGTGTCGCCGGACGGCAACGACCAGGGCCCGGGGACCGAGCGGAAGCCGTGGAAGACCGTGGAGCACGCGCGGGACGCGCTGCGGATCACGGCGCACGCCGAGTGCACGCCGGTGGTGAACCTGAAGGCAGGGACGTACCAGGTCGACAAGACGATCACGTTCGACGACCGCGACTCCGGGGTGACCTACCGGAGCGCGGACGGGCCGGGCAAGGCGGTCTTCGAGGCGGGGCGGGAGGTGACCGGCTGGACGCCGTACAAGGACGGCATCTTCAAGGCGCCGGTCGACGTCAGCCAGCCGTTCTACAGCCTGTACGCCGAGGGCAAGCGGGCGACGACCGCCCGCTACCCGAACCGGGCGGCCGACGACAAGTGGGCGCCGTACCTGCGGTCCATCCTGTTCGACCCGACCAAGGAAGCGGTCCGCGACCAGCTCGGGTTCAACACTGGCGACATCGACCCGTCCTGGGACCTGCGGCTCGGTACGTCGTGGCCGGCGCAGGTGACGGTGTGGTCGGGCGGCTCCTGGTCGTGGTTCACCGACACCATCCCGATGCTCGACATCAACTTCACCAAGAAGCGGACCACGCTGGTCTACCCGGCGCGGTACGGCTTCATCAACTCCGGCGGTGGCTCGCGGTACTTCGTGCAGAACTCGCTGAGCCTGCTCGACCAGGCCGGTGAGTACTACCTGGACTACCCGGCCAAGACGCTGTACTACAAGCCCGCCGGCGGGACGATGGACGGCGTCAAGGTCTACCGGCCGACGCAGACCCAGGTGTTCTCGCTCGAGGGCGCGTCGCCGAACCGGCGGGTGGAGAACCTGACGCTCGACGGCCTGACGATCCAGCACACCGACTTCATGGACTGGTACCGGTACGGCTGGAACGGGACGGGCGACTCCGGGGTCAAGCACAAGTACCCGAAGTACGACACCCAGATCGAGCTGCCGCGGAACCGGTGGGGCGCGATCACGCTCACGAACACCCGCGGCGTGAAGCTCACCAGGCTGCACATCCTGCAGACCGGATTCACCGGGATCGAGCTGCTGTTCGCGAACGAGCAGACCACGGTCTCGGACAGCCTGCTCGAGCACCTCGGCAACGACGGCATCAAGATCGAGGGCGGCTGGCCCGGCGAAGGCGACGTTGCCCACGGCAACACGTTCACCAACAACTACATCCACCACATCGGTGAGCTGGTGCCCGGCGACTCGGCCGGCGTCGAGATCATGAACAGCGGCGGCAACGAAGTGAGCCACACCGTCGTCGAGCACGGCGCCCGGTACGGCATCAGCATCGAGTCCCGGCCGGAGATCCCGAACGCGGACAACTACACCGGCGGCAACACCGTCAAGTTCGTCCGGCTCTCGCACCTCGCGCAGGACAGCGGCGACACCGGTCCGTTCTACGCGTACGGCGTCCGCAACGAGCCGCCGTACACGCCGGATGCCTCCGTCTCCCAGCTGGTCATCGACGACGCGAACGCGGATCCGTCGATGCCGGACGCCAAGCCGTACGGCGTGCACATGGACTTCGGCGGCTGCGGGTTCGCGTTCTCCGACATCAAGGTCACCAACACCGAGAGCGACCCGTACCACGGGCCGTCCGCCGGACCGTGCGACACGTTCGCGAACGTCAGCTGGGAGGCCGGCTTCGACGACTCCAAGATGCAGTACGACCAGATCGGCGTGCTGCCGTCCTTCCCCTACGAGAAGCCCTAGAGAGTTCTAGAACAGCTATGGATACCGAAAGGTTCAAGGGCAAGGTCGCGCTGATCACCGGAGCCGCCTCCGGGATCGGCGCGGCCACCGCCCACCGCATCGCCGCCGAGGGCGGCGAGGTGATCATCTGCGACCGCAACCGCGCGGCCGCTCAGGAACTGGCCGCCGACATCGGTGGGCGGGCGTTCGAGCTCGATGTGACGGATCTCGAGCGGACTGTGGAGGTGGTCTCGGGGCTCGAGCGGGTTGATGTGCTGGTGAGTGCTGCTGGTGTGGATGTCTGCGACACCGTGCCGAACACCTCTCCGGACGAGTGGCGGACGATTCTCGACGTCGACCTGACCGGCGTCTACAACTCGTGCCGGGCCGTCCTGCCGCGGTTCATCGCGCAGGGCGGCGGGGCGATCGTGACGATCTCGTCCGCGATCGGCACGGTCGGCGAGCGGAACAGGTCGGCGTACTGCGCGGCGAAGGCCGGCGTCGAGAACCTGACCCGCGCGATGGCCCTCGACCACGGTCGCGCCGGCGTCCGCGCGAACTGCGTGGCGCCCGGACTCATCGACACGCCGCTGATCCGCAACGGAAAGGTCGGCGGCGAGGACGACCCGGGCGCCATGCAGGCCATGGTCGAGCGCCACCACGCGCTCGGCCGGATCGGGCAGCCGGCCGAAGTGGCGGCCGCGATCGCGTTCCTGGCCAGCGACGACGCCTCGTTCGTCACCGGCGCGGTCCTGCCGGTCGACGCGGGATGGACGGCGCAATGAACATCCTGGGCGGTTACCGGGTTCTCGACCTGTCGGTGGCGATGGCCGGTCCGCTGGCGGCGATGCGGCTCGGCGACCTCGGCGCGGACGTGGTCAAGGTCGAGCCGGTGACCGGCGAATGGCAGCGGCACACGTCCGCCGGCGGCGCCGCGGGCAACGAGGTCAATGCGTCCTTCCTGTCGCTGAACCGCAACAAGCGCAGTCTGGCCGTCGACCTCAAGTCCGAAGAGGGCCGCGAGCTCCTGTACGAGCTGGTGCGCACGTCGGACGTGTTCCTCCAGAACTACCGGCCCGGCGTAGCAGCCCGTCTCGGCGTCGACTACGACACGCTGCGCGCACTGAAGCCCTCACTGGTCTACGTCTCGATCTCCGGGTACGGCGAGAGCGGGCCGTACGCCGAGTGGCCCGGACAGGACCTGCTGGTGCAAGCGATGAGCGGTGCGCTGTTCAGCGCCGGCCGCCCTGACGAGCCGCCCGTCGCCGCGCCGTACTTCCTGGCCGACGCGGTCACGGCGTACAGCGCGTTCGAAGGTGTGCTGGCCGCGCTGCTGCATCGGGAGCGTGCCGGCGAGGGGCAGCTCGTCCAGGTGAACATGCTGGACGCGGTGATCGCCCTGCAGATGCAGGAGCTGTCGGTGCACACCGTCGGCGGCGTACCGCAGACGCGCTCCGAGGAGGTCCACGCGCACAGCTACATTCGTGCGCCGTACGGGATCTTCACGACCGCCGACGGGTACATCTCGTTGGCGTTCGCGAACCTGCCGGTGCTGGCGGAGGTGCTGGACGCGCCGCAGCTGGCCGGACTGGACGCGGAGCGCGACGGGTTCGCCCGCCGCGACGAGATCGCTGCCGCGGTGTCGACGGCGCTGCGACGGGAGTCCACCGAGCACTGGATGCTCAAGCTGCGTGAGCGTGGCGTGTGGTGCGGTCCGGTGCTGTCGTACGACGACCTGCGCACGGACCCGCAGGTGCTGCACAACGAGTCGTTCGTGACGTACGAGCACCCGACCGAGGGCACCGTGACGACACCGGGATTCCCGTACCGCTTCAGCCGGACACCTGCCGAGGTACACCGGCCTGCTCCGCTGGTCGGTGAGCACACCGACGAGCTGTTGTCGGAGCTTGGCGTCTCACCGGCGAGGCGCCAGGCGTTGCTGGACTCGGGCTCGGTGGTCGCGCCGTGACGGTGGCATTGCGCGGACTGACCTGGGACCACCCGCGGGGCTATCGGCCGCTGGAGGTGTTCTCACACCCGGAGGTCCAGGTCGAGTGGGACCGGCAGCCGCTGTCCGGGTTCGAGTCGACTCCGTTGGTGGAGCTGGCCGGGCAGTACGACCTGCTGGTGATCGACCACCCGGGACTGGGCGCGGCGATCGAGGCAGGCGCCGTACTGCCGGTGGAGGACGTGTTCTCGCCCGACGACCTGGCGTTGTGGGAGTCGCGGGCCGTGCCGCCGACGTGGGCGAGTTATCAGCTGGAGGGGCATGGATGGGCGTTGCCGTTGGATGCTGCGACCCAAACGTGCGTGTACCGGCCGGACCTCGCTACCCCGCCCGCAGCCTGGTCCGACGTACTGCGGCTGTCCGGTGTCGTCCTGTGCGTCGCAGGCCCACATGCGGGGTTGATGCTGCTGGGTCTTGCAGGAGACCGCAGTGGACACACGCTGCTGGACAGGCAACGTGCCGTTGCGGCTTTGGAGTTGTTGCGTGCGGTGTGGCGACGCAGTGATCAGAGTGCGGCCGACCTGGACCCGATCGGCATTCACGAGTTGCTGGTGGCTGGGGAGGCTGAGTACTGTCCGCTGGTTTACAGCTACGCCTACTACGGACACACGCTCGCCTGGTCGGCTGCGCCTCGGCTGTTCGATCAGGACTCGTCGGGGAACGGCACGCTCGGTGGGACCGGTCTGGCGGTGACGCCGCGGGCGTACTCGAAGGTGCTCGCCGTGACGAAGTACGTGCGCGGTCTCCTCGACGTACAGACGCAGCTGGAGCTGTCCGCGGTGGGTGGACAGTCGGCGGCTACCGCGGTGTGGGAGTCGCCACAGGTGGACCAGGCGTGGAACGGGCACTACTCCGCGACGCTCGAGACTGTGCGGACGTCGTACGTCCGGCCGCGGTTCGACGGCTGGATCGGGTTCCAGGACGAGCTGTCCGAGCGGGTGCGGGAGCTGCTCGGCAACGACGACGACCTCGACGCGGCGGTCGACCGGATCGAGGACGACTTCAAGAAGGTGCTCAATGGATGACGGCCGGATCCGCTTCGACCAGGACGGGTACGTCGGCGTGCTCACGCTCGACCGGCCCGCGAAGCTGAACGCGGCCACCCGGTCGATGAGCGCCGAGCTGCTCGACCTCATCCCGCGCATCGACGAGGAGCCGTCGATCCGTGCGGTCGTGGTGACCGGCGCCGGCGAGCGGGCCTTCTCGGTCGGCAGCGACATCGGCGAGCTCGACCGGTACGACGGCCCGTGGCACTTCCGGAACCGGCGCGACTACTGCGACGCGCTGCGCTCGTTGCGGACGCCGGTGATCGCGGCGGTCAACGGGTACGCGTACGGCGGCGGGCTGGAGCTCGCGCTGTCGTGCGACATCCGGCTGGCGTCGTCGGCCGCGAGCTTCGCGGCGGCCGAGATCAAGCTCGGCTGGATCGGCGGCGGGGGAGTGACGGCGCTGCTCGCCGCCTCGGTGCCGGCGAGTGACGCGGCGACGCTGCTGCTCACCGGCGATCCGATCGACGCCGCCGAGGCGCTGCGGATCGGCCTGGTCAGCAAGATCCTGGCCCCGGACGACCTGTTGCCGGCAGCAACCGAGCTGGCGCACCGGATCGCCGCCCGCCCGCCGGTCGCGGCCGCCGCGGCGAAGGCGAACCTGCGTGCGGCCTGGTCGATGGGGCTGGAGGCCGCCATCCAGTACGAGCGCGAGCTGCAGGCGGTTGCCCTCGGCACCCACGACGCCACCGAAGGCCGAGCGGCCTTCGCGGAACGGCGGACCGGAATCTTCGAGGGACGGTGAACCATGCCTAGCGAGATCGCACCGGGGATCCACCAGTTGGCGACCGACTACCCGCATGTGTGCGGACTGCCGCTCTGGCTGCACGTGATCGACGCCGGCTCGGAGCTGGTCCTGCTGGATGCGGGCATCGCGTCGACTCCCGAGTCGACGACGGCGCCCGAGCTCGCGGGCCTCGGCCTCGGGCTGTCGGACCTCACCCTGGTCGTCAACAGCCACGCACACCCCGATCACATGGGCGGCAACGCCGTACTGCGCAAGCACAGCGGCGCCCGGTTCGCGGCGCCCGCGCTGGAGGCCGGGTGGCTGGAGGACAACGATCGGCTGCTGACCGAGCTGTGGGGTTCGGATCCGGACGCGCTGGACCTCTCCGAGGCCGAGCGGACCGAGCTGCTGGAGATGCTGGACGACCGGGTCCGGATCGACCTCCTGCTGCGTGACGGCGATCGCCTGCCCGGCGAGCGGCCGTTGCAGGTGATCACGACCAGCGGCCACAGTCCCGGGCACATCGCCGTACTCGACGAGACCTCGCGGACCCTGTTCACCTTCGACGACGTGCAGGGCCGCGGCCGGCCGTACCTCGACAGCTCGGTCTGGCTGGCGCCGCTCTACACCGACGTCACGCGGTACACGAACGGGCTGACCCGGCTCCTGGAGCTCGACTTCGACGCGCTCGTACCGTCGCACGGCGACGCGATCGACGCGACCGCCGGCCGTAAGCTCATCGAGGAGAGCCTCGAGTGGGTCGCCGGCGTCGACGAACTCACCGCCCGGCTGCTCAGGAACAAGGGTTCGCTGACTGTCCGTAACCTGGCCGAAGCCATCGGTACCGAGCTGGGGGCGTACGGCGGTGTCAACTTGCAGACCGTGCGGATGGCCCGCGCCCACCTCGAACACCTCGCCCGCCGCGGCGCCGCCGAGACCCGCTGGCACCACCGCGGCTGAGCCGGTTTCGGCCAGACACTCCGACCAAAGCTGCGCGACTCCCCAAGACGCGACACAGTCGAACACAGGAGAACGGAAAGCGCTCTCCATCGTGGGGGGCGACGACCCTGGGAGTGTCGCGTGGCTCAAACAGATCGAATCCCCAGCCGGCAGACCATGGCCGGCGAACCGACCGGCTCCGGACCGCCGGGCGTGGCTACGGACAGTAGGTCCGCACCGCCCCGGCACAGCGCGAGCGGCAAACCGCTGTCCTGGTGGGCGCGGGCCCGCCGGGACAAGATCCTGCTGCTGATGGCCCTGCCCGGGCTGGCGCTGCTGCTGGCGTTCCACTACCTGCCGCTGCTCGGGAACCTGATCGCGTTCCAGGAGTACCTGCCGTTCGTGCCGCTCGGCCGCAGCGCGTGGGTCGGGCTGGACAACTTCGCGGTGATCTTCAACGGCGACCCGGAGTTCCTGAACGCACTCAAGAACACGCTGCTGATCACGCTCGTCCAGGTGATCTTCGTGTTCCCGGCGCCGATCGCGCTGGCGCTGCTGCTGAACAGCCTGCTGTCCGAGCGGATCAAGCGGGTCGTGCAGTCGGTCCTGTACCTGCCGCACTTCCTGTCCTGGGTGATCGTGATCGCGATCTTCCAGCAGATCCTCGGCGGCAGCGGGCTGATCAACAACTTCCTCCGCGAGCACGGGATGGGCACGATCGACTTCCTCGGCAACCCGGACGGCTTCATCGCGCTGCTCACCAGCCAGGTGATCTGGAAGGACACCGGCTGGGGGACGATCCTGTTCCTGGCCGCGCTGACCCAGATCGATCCCGGGCTGTACGAGGCGGCCCGCGTCGACGGCGCCTCCCGCTGGCGGCAGCTGTGGCACGTCACGGTGCCCGGGATCCGCGGCCTGATCATCCTGCTGCTGATCCTGCGGCTCGGCGACTCGCTGACCGTCGGCTTCGAGCAGATCATCCTGCAGCAGAACCTGGTCGGGAGACCGGCGAGTGAGGTCCTCGACACCTACGTCTACAACAACGGCGTACTGGCCGGCCAATGGGGCGTCTCCGCCGCGGTCGGACTCGTGAAGGGCCTGGTCGGCGTCGCCCTGGTGATCGGCGCCAACAAGATCGCCCACATCTTCGGCGAAGCGGGGGTGTACAAGAAATGAGTCTCGTACAGACGAAGGGGATCGACGACGGTCCCGGCGCGCCCACGCGGGCGGTGAAGGGCGTCGTGCTGTTGATCTGCTGCGCGGTCGTCATCATCCCGTTCATCGGTGTGATCGCGACCAGCATCGCCAGTCAGGAACACGTCACGAACTCCGGCGGGTTCGTGCTCTGGCCCGACGGCCTCAACCTGGACGCTTACAGATCGATCTTCAACGGCGGTGTCGTCCAGCGGGCCTTGCTGGTCAGCGTGGTCATCGCCACCGGCGGCACGCTGATCAGCCTGGCCGGGTCCACGATGCTGGCGTACTCGCTCAGCCGGCCGGGCTCGTTCGGGCAGAAGCCGATCCTGATGATCGTGCTGTTCAGCCTGCTGTTCAGCCCGGGCCTGATCCCGAACTACCTGGTGGTGAAGGAGTTCGGGCTGCTCGACTCGTTGCTGGCGCTGATCCTGCCGACGGCGATCAGCGGCTTCAACGTGATCGTGCTGCGCTCGTTCTTCATGGGCATCCCGGACTCGGTGCTCGATTCGGCCCGGATCGACGGCGCCGGCGACTTCCGGATCTTCTGGTCGATCGTGCTCCCGCTGTCCCGGGCCGTGCTCGCGGTGGTCGGGCTGTTCTACGCGGTCGGCTACTGGAACGCGTTCTTCAACGCGATGCTCTACATCAACGACACCGCGAAATGGCCGTTGCAGCTGGTCCTGCGCACGTACGTCGTCAACAACACCGAGTTGAGCAGCGGTGACCTCGGCGGCGCGGCGGCCGACCAACTGCCGCCGCAGGAGTCGATCCAGATGGCGATCCTGGTGGTGTCGCTGGTACCGATCCTGATCGTGTACCCGTTCCTGCAACGGCACTTCGCCAAGGGCATGCTGACCGGGGCGGTGAAGGGATGACGTTCAGCAGAAGGGCGTTCCTCGGCGGATCACTGGCCGCCGCGGCGGTCGGTGTCACCGGGTGCTCGACGGTGACCCGGTCCACCGACATCGCAGCGCTGAACAAGCCGGTCGCGCTCCCGACGTACAAACGCTTCGACGGCCCCAAGCCGGACCTGCCGCGCAGCCATCCGCTGATGCCGGACTGCTTCTACCGCTTCCCGGCGAACCCGACGAAGGTGACCAGCGGTACGCCGGGCGACGGGAGCGATGTGGTCGGCTCGACGCTGACCTCGAATCCGATCCCGCCGACGGCCGACCGCAATCCGTACTGGCAGGAACTGAACCGGCGGCTCGGGTCGCCGCTGGAACTGACCATCACGGCGGCGGCCGACTACCCGAACAAGTTCGCCACCGCGGTGGCCGGTGACACGCTGGGCGACCTGTTCAACGTGGACGGCGGCTTCGCCTACCTGCCGCAGTTCCTGGAGGCGCGGGCGCAGGACCTGACCGAGTACCTGTCCGGGGACGCGATCCTCGAGTACCCGTTCCTGGCGAACGCGCCGCAGGCGTCGTGGCGGGGCTGTGTGTTCTCGGGCGGTATCCGGGCGGTGCCGATCCAGCGCGGCGTGATGTCGACGAACACCCTGCTGGTCCGGCAGGACCTGCTCGACCAGTTCGGCGTCGAGATCGGGTCGCCGACCGTCGAGGAGCTGGTGAAGGTGGCGAAGGCGGTCACCGACGGCAAGAAGAACCGGTGGGGTTTCGCCGTACCGCCGACGGCGGCGGTCAGCGCGATGCTTCGGTTGCCGAACGGGTGGGAGGTGCGCGACGGGAAGCTCGTGCACAGCCGGGAACTGCCGGAGCACAAGGAGATGCTGGCGATCACCCGGCAGATGGTGAAGGACGGCCTGATCCATCCGGACGGGGTCGCGAAGAACAACCAGAAGGTCTGGTTCACGCAGGGCTCGGCGGTGATGACCCAGGACACGTACTCGTCGATCCAGAGCTTCTACCGGCGCGCGACGAACAAGAACTTCAGCATCGCGATCCCGGTGCCGCGCTCCGACGACGGGCAGGTCGGACGGGTGCTGCTCGGCTCGCCGAACAACTCGATCGCCGCGATCCGGCCGAGCTCGCCGGAGCGGATAAAGGCGCTGCTGCGGATCCTGAACTGGTTCGCGGCGCCGTTCGGGACCGAGGAGTACCTGTTCCGCAAGTTCGGCCTGCCCGGGCGGCACTACACGCTGAACGGAACCGATCCGCAGCTGACCAAGGACGGCGGGAGCGAGGTGTGCCTCGGCGAGTTCCCGGTCCAGTACCTGGCCGACGGTCCCTACCCCGCGTACTTCCCCGGCCATCCCGAGGCCGTCGACATGGCGTACAACCACCTGAAAGCCGTCCTCCCGACAGCGATCCTGCCGCCGGCGTACGGCCTCTACTCACCCACCCAGTCCACCAAGGGCAAGGTCCTCGACACCCGCATGGACGCCCTCACCAAGGACATCCAACTCGGCCGCGCCGACCTCTCCGCCTGGGACGAAGCCGTCACCAACTACCGCAAGTCCGGTGCCGACGCCATCCGAGACGAACTGGAACAAGCCCTCGCCATCAAGGGCGAGAAGTAAGGAATCCGGGTGCACCGCCCGAGCGGCGGTGCACCCGGTTCCGGCTACTGACAGCGAAGCGAGTCGAGGGTGGGGGCGTTGCCCATGGCCGCACTTCCCGCGTCGTTGGGGTGCAGGCCGTCGCCGCCGTCGTACGCCGCCGCGAGTCGCGCCGGGTCGGCGGGGTCGCGGGTGGCGGCGTCGAAGTCGGCTACCCCGTCGAACTCACCGCTGCTGCGGATGAACGTGTTGACCGCCTGCCGGATCGCCTCCTTCTCCGGCGTGTAGACGAACGAGCTGCCCATCGGCGTCAGCGTCCCGCCCACGATGCACCGGCCGGACGCGTGCACCCGCGTGATCAGCTGCCGGTACCCGGCGATCAGCTGTTCGGTCGTCGCCCCGGCGTAGATGTCGTTGATCCCCTCCAGCACCAGCACCGTCCGTACGCCGGGCTTCGTCAGCACGTCCTTGTCCAGCCGGGCCAGCGCACTCGCCCCGGCGCTGCCCGCCTTCGCGACCCCGCCGAGCACCCGGTTCCCCGAGATGCCCTCGTTCGAGATCGCGAGCCGCCGCGGTTCGGGCAGTTGCGCGTACCGGGCGGCGAGGACGTCCGGCCATCGCCGGTCGGTGTCGATCGTCGAACCGACCGACGACGTGATCGAGTCGCCGAGCGTCGCGACGGTCTGCACCGGCCGCGGCGCCTCGACGATCGCGGCGTTCAGGAAGAACCAGGCCGAAGACTCCGTCTGGTATGCCGTACTCGACTCGTCGGCCGCGTGATCGCCGGACGTCGACTTGTAGCTGTGCTGCATCGCCCGGTTGTGCGCGGTGATCACACCCGTCGTCCCGACCACGTGCAGGCTGACCGTCAGCTTGGTCAGCGCCGGCACCGCGCCCGGCAGCGGATCGCTGATCGCCATCGCGCCCGGCGGGATCGTCACCGTCGTGCTGCCGCCGAACGTCAGCCGCCGGCTCGTCCCGGGCACCACGCTCGCGCCGGTGTCCTGCCGCCCGACGTACACCGAGTCCGACACCAGCGGCTGGTCCCCGTTCGCGTTGGAGATCCGGATCCGCAAGTCCTCCCCGCCGACCGACGTCCGCAGCACGTTCCGCACCGTCATGTCGCTCAACGTCCCGCCGGCGATGTCGTCCGCCGCACCCCAGGTCGTCACCAGCCCCTCACCACCTCCCGTCGTCCCCTGATCGTCGGGCCCGGCCGCCACCAGCCCCGCCGCCCCCACCGCCGCCACCAGCAAACTCGCGCCCATCCGGCGCCACGAAGTAGAAGTCATGCCCATCAAGTCACCGTTGAATAGAAATGCTTGCAATCGTTTGCACTGTTTCTGTCGCCGAACGGTCCCCAAACCGAGCCGAACGGTAGGTGTGCAACCTCGACAGGATGTCTTCGTCCACCTCCGCCCTTGGTACGCCTGGCGCGTCTCCGGTCGCGGCGTGGTTGGCGGATACATCCTGTCGACGCTGCACGCGATGCCACCGCATCGAGCCGGCGGCGGCAGGCGAGCTACCGGACGGGTGCGCCGCACCCGGCAGCGCTGGTGGATTGTCCGGTCGGGGACAATGGTCGGTGATGACGCTGACTGAGAACGTTCCGGGGACGACCGAGCCCGACGACCTGTTCGACGCCTTTCAGGGATGGGTGACGGAGCAGGGGATCTCGCTGTACCCGGCGCAGGAGGAGGCGCTGATCGAGGTGATGACGGGGTCGAACGTGATCCTGTCGACGCCGACCGGGTCCGGGAAGAGCCTGGTGGCGACCGGCGCGCACTTCGCCGCGCTGGCCAACGGGCAGCGGACGTTCTACACCGCGCCGATCAAGGCGCTGGTGTCGGAGAAGTTCTTCGCGCTGTGTGACGTGTTCGGGGCGGACAAGGTCGGCATGCTGACCGGTGACGCCGCCGTCAACGCGGCCGCTCCGATCATCTGCTGTACGGCGGAGGTGCTGGCGAACATCGCCCTGCGCGAAGGCGCGGACGCGGACGTCGGCCAGGTGGTGATGGACGAGTTCCACTTCTACTCCGAGCCGGATCGCGGCTGGGCCTGGCAGGTGCCGCTGCTCGAACTGCCGAAGGCGCAGTTCATCCTGATGTCCGCGACCCTCGGCGACGTCGAGCGGTTCAAGATCGACCTGTCCCGCCGGACCGCCCGCCCGACGGCGATCGTTGCGTCCGGCGAGCGCCCGGTGCCGCTGATCTACAAGTACGTCACCACCGCGCTGCACGAGACGCTCGAAGAGCTGCTCACCACCCACCAGGCCCCGGTGTACGTCGTGCACTTCACCCAGGCGGCCGCCCTCGAACGCGCCCAGGCGCTGATGAGCATCAACGTCTCCTCGAAGGAGGAGAAGGAGAAGATCAACGAGCTGATCGGGAACTTCCGGTTCAGCAAGGGCTTCGGCCGGACGCTGCAGCGACTGGTGAAGCACGGCATCGGCGTCCACCACGCCGGCATGCTCCCGAAGTACCGCCGGCTCGTCGAGCAGCTCGCGCAGGCCGGGCTACTCAAGGTCATCTGCGGCACCGACACCCTCGGCGTCGGCATCAACGTCCCCATCCGCACGGTCGTCCTCACCGCGCTCAGCAAGTACGACGGACGCCGCCAGCGGATCCTGAAGGCGCGCGAGTTCCACCAGATCGCGGGCCGCGCCGGCCGGGCCGGGTACGACACGTCCGGCACCGTCGTCGTGCAGGCGCCGGACCACGTCGTCGAGAACGTCAAGGCTCTCGCGAAGGCCGGTGACGACCCGAAGAAGCAGCGCAAGGTGCAGCGGAAGAAGCCGCCGGAAGGGTTCGTCACCTGGGGCGAGGACACCTTCGACCGGCTGGTCGCGGCCGAGCCCGAGGCGCTCCGGTCGCGGATGCGGGTCAGCCACGCGATGCTGCTGAACGTCATCGCCCGCGACGGCAACGCGTTCGAGAGCATGCGGCGGCTGCTCCGCGACAACCACGAGGACGCCAAGGCGCAGGTGCGGCTGATCCGCCGCGCGATCCAGATCTACCGCACGCTCGTCACCGCCGGCGTGGTGGAGCGCCTCGACGAGCCCGACGAGAACGGCCGGATCCTCCGCCTGACCGTCGACCTGCAGAAGGACTTCAGCCTCAACCAGCCGCTGTCCACGTTCGCGCTCGCGGCGCTGGACCTGCTGGACCCGGCCGACCCGTCGTACGCCCTCGACGTGGTCTCGATCATCGAGGCCACGCTGGAGGACCCGCGGGCCGTGCTCTGGGCGCAGGAGCACCACGCCAGGGGCGAGGCGGTGAACGCGATGAAGGCCCAGGGCATCGAGTACGACGAGCGGATGGAGCTGCTCGAGGACGTCAGCTGGCCGAAGCCGCTCGCGGAGTTGCTCGAGGCAACATTCGAGATGTACCGGCAGACGCACCCGTGGATCGCGGACACCGGGCTGTCGCCGAAGGCCGTCGTCCGGGACATGTTCGAGCGCGCGATGACGTTCGGCGAGTTCATCGGGTACTACGGGCTGGCCCGCTCCGAAGGCATCGTCCTGCGCTATCTCAGCGACGCGTACAAGGCGCTGCGGCAGACCGTCCCGCCGGACAAGGTGAACGAGGACCTCGCCGACCTGATCGAGTGGCTCGGCGAGGTGGTCCGCCAGACCGACTCCAGCCTGCTCGACGAGTGGGAGGAGCTGACCAACCCCACCGAGGAGGAGGCGGCCGAGCCGACGCCGGCCGGTCCGCGCCGGATCACCTTGAACACCAGGGCTTTCCGGGTCCTGGTCCGCAACGCGATGTTCCGTCGCGTCGAGCTACTCGCCCTGCACCGCTGGGCCGAGCTCGGTCAGCTCGACAGCGAGGCCGGCTGGGACGCGGGCCGCTGGGCCGAGGCCGGTACGGCGTACTACGCCGAGCACGACGTCGTCGGCACCGGTCCGGCCGCCCGCGGTCCCGCACTGTTCCTGGTCGAGGAGCACCCGGGCTACTGGGAGGTCCAGCAGATCATCGACGACCCGGAGGGCAACCACGACTGGCGCATCACCGCGTCCGTCGACCTCAACGCCTCCGACGAGGCCGGCGAACTCGTCCTGGAAATGGTGTCGTTCAAGCCGTTGTAGGCCACTCCACGTCGACCTCGGTCTCGGCGTCGTAGTCCACGCCGGGTACGTCGAAGCCGTACAGGCGGCGGACTTCGGCGAGGAACCAGTCAGCGTCCGCGACCGACGCGATGTTGTCGGGCGTCACGGACTCCCACTGGGTGCGGACGGCGGACTGGACCTCGTCGTTGAGTTCCCAGCGGTCGAGGCGGATGCGGCCCTCGTCGTCCAGGTCGAGCGGGGTCTCGCCGGTGAGCTGATCCCAGAGCGCGATCGACTGCTCGACGGGGGTCTGCAGGCCGGTCACCTTGTGCAGCAGGCTGACGTACAGGCCGATGCCGGGGATCGCCGACGACGCCTGCGTGACGGCGGCGCCGTTCACCGACGTCATCGCGGTCACGCCGTCGGCGGCCAGCTTCAGTGCGGTCTGCTCCAGGTCCGCCTTGGCCGCGCCGATCGAGCCCTGCCGATACAGCCGGCCGGTCAGCTCGGAACCGATGTAGGTGAGGGCGACGGTGTTGAAACCGGGCTTGAGCAGGTCGCGTTCGCGCAGCGCGGTGATCCAGCGGGCCCAGTCCTCGCCGCCCATCACCTTCACGGTCTGCGCGATCTCGTCGTCGGTCGCGACCTCGATCCCGATCTCCTGCAGCACCGGCGCACCGTCGTCGAACGCGAGGCTCTTGGTGATGTGCGGCGCGCCGATGGCCTTCAGCGCCGACTGGTACGTCTCGCCGGTGCGCGGGTCCGTACGACGCGGTGCGGCGACGCTGTAGACCAGGTGATCGATCCCGCCGAGCTGCGAGGCGATCAGGTCGAGGACGTCGTCCTTCGTGGTGTCCGCGAACGCGTCGGCGTTCACGAAGGTCCACGAGCGGCCGAGCTGAGCGGCCAGCGCGGAGGTCTCCGCGGTCCGGTACCACCCGGCGGTCGCCGTACGACGGGCGGTGGCGGCCTTCTCGAAGCAGATGCCGATGCCGTCGATCCCGTACCGCGCGAGCCCGGCGATCGTCGTCGCGAGCCCGTACCCGGAACTGGATCCGATCACCAGCGCCGTACGCCGCTCCGCGGGACGCTGTTCGACCTCTGCCGCCATGTCCCGCACGACCTGTGCACACCCGGCCGGGTGCGAGTCGAGAAACAGGAAACCCCGACCCACCGGCTTCACCACGCGCTCAGTCATGCGGAGGAGCTTATTAGCTCCAGTACATCTCTGCGTCGTCAGGTTCCACGACGACGTCGGCGCCGAGACGGCGGAGGTTGCCGGCGAAGTCGGTGTAGCCGCGGTGCACGTGATGGGCCGCGGACACCAGCGTCTCGCCCTCGGCGGCGAGGCCGGCCAGCACCAGCGCGGCCCCGGCGCGGATGTCCGAGGCGACCACGGGCGCGCCGGACAGCCGCGGTACGCCGCGGACCACGGCGTGATGCCCGTCGGTCTGGATCTGGGCACCCAGCCGGGTCAGCTCCTGCGCGAACGTGAACCGGCCCTCGAACAGGTTCTCGGTGACCATGGCGGCGCCGTCGCTGATCGCGTTCAGCGCGATCACGAACGCCTGCAGGTCGGTGGCGAACCCGGGGTAGGGGAGCGTGACCACGTCCACCGGCTTCGGCCGGTCGTGCATCCGGACCCGGAAGCCGGGGTTCAGCACGGTGATGTCCGCGCCGGCCCGGTGCAGCTTGTCGAGCGGCAGTTCGAGGTGCTCGGCGTGCCCGTTGGCAATCGTCACGTCACCCTTGGTGATCGCGGCCGCGAACGCCCAGCTGCCGGACACGATCCGGTCCGGCACCACCACGTGCTCGACCGGGTTCAGCAGCCCGTCCACGCCGGTGATCTCGATCCGCGGCGAGCCGGCGCCGTCGATCTGCGCGCCCATCTCGACGAGCATCGCCGCGATGTCCTGGATCTCCGGCTCGCGGGCGGCGTTCTCGATGATCGTCGTCCCGCGCGCGAGCACCGCGGCCATCATGATCGTCTCGGTGGCGCCGACGCTCGGGAAGTCCAGCCAGACCTCGGCGCCGTGCAGGCCCTGCGGGGCCTCGGCGATCACGAAGCCGTGCTCGATGTGCACCTTCGCGCCCATCGACTCCAGGCCGGCGACGTGCATGTTCAGGCCGCGGGAGCCGATGTTGTCGCCGCCCGGCAGCGCGACCTCCGCCTGGCCGCAGCGGGCCAGCAGCGGACCGAGCACCGAGATCGACGCGCGCAGCTTGCGGACCAGGTCGTAGTCGCACTGGTGCCCGATGGTGCCCGGTACGGCGATCGTCGCGAGCCGTTGCTCGGCGTCCACCGTCACCTCGCACCCGAGGGTGTCCAGCAGTTGCGCCATGAAGGTGACATCGAGAATGCTCGGCACCTGCCGCAGCGTCGTCGTACCTTCCGACAGCAGCGCCGCCGCCATCAGCTTGAGCACACTGTTCTTCGCCCCGGCCACCTCGACAGCGCCCTCGAGCCGTGCCTCACCCGCGATTCGAAACCGTTCCACCGGTCGACTGTAGCGTTTGACCTCGCCGGGCTTTGCGTAGAGTCCTGGCATGGCTGTGAACTTGACGCGGATCTACACCCGCACCGGTGACGCCGGCGAGACCCGTCTCGGCGACAACTCCACGACCTCGAAGACGGACCCGCGACTGGCGGCGTACGGCGAGGTCGACGAGGCGAATTCCGCGATCGGGGTGGCCATCGCGGCCGGGCACCTGAACAGCGCGATCGTCGTGCTGCTGACCCGGATCCAGAACGACCTGTTCGACGTCGGCGCGGACCTGTGCAACCCGATCACGCCCGACCCGGAGTACCCGCCGCTGCGCATCACCCAGGACTACGTCGACCGGCTCGAGTCCTGGTGCGACGACTACAACGGTCGTTTGACCAAGCTCCGCTCGTTCATCCTGCCCGGCGGCACCGAGGGCGCCGCGTACCTGAACGTCGCGCGCGCGGTCGTCCGCCGCGCCGAGCGGGCCGGCTGGGCCGCCGTCGAATCTCACGGCCCGTCGATCAACCTGCTCGCGATCACCTATCTGAACCGCCTGTCCGACCTGCTCTTCATCCTCGGCCGGGTCGCCAACCTCTCGTCCGGCGGCGACGTCCTCTGGGTCCCCGGAGGCGAGCGGGACTAGGCCCTGTCTGGCAATCCATCGCCTACTGCGGGGCACTCGGCACGGCACCTCGCCGCACGGGTGCAAAGGCCACGATGCTCCGCATCGAGACCTTCGCCCCCGCACGCCGATGCACCGCACCGAGCACCTCCTCGCTACGGCGCTGGATTACCAGACAGGACCTAACTGATCTCCCAGCTGAAGGGCATCCGCAGGACACCGGCCGGCGGCAGGCCGAGGGCGGTGTAGAGACCGGTGGTCAGGCCGTCGAGCGTCAAGGGCGCCGCGCTGACCGCCAGATCATCGGTCGTCGTCGGGGCCTTCAGCTGACTCAGCAGGTTGCGGTGCGGGACCGACGTCACGGCGATCTCCTCGCGGTCCAGACCGGCCCGGTTGCAGGCGAGTGTGAGCGCGTGCTGGAAGCCGCCGAGTTCGTCGACCAGCTTGTGACTGTGCGCGTCCGCACCGGTCCAGACCCGTCCGCGAGCCAGCGACTCCAGCCTGTCTTCGGGCAGCCCGCGGTCCTGGGCGGCCTTGGCGACGAAGTCCTTGTAGATCCGGTCGAGCGTCTCCTCCAGGCGCGCCCACTGCTCGTCGGTGAACTCTTCCTGGGCCGAGTACATCTGCGCGTTCTCACCCTCGGACACGGCCTCCCGCGAGATGCCGATCCGCCCCAGCGCGTCGCGGACGACGCCCTTGCCGGTCAGCACGCCGATCGACCCGGTGATCGTGCCCGGCTGGGCCACGATCACGTCGGCCGGCATCGCGACGAAGTACCCGCCGGACGCTGCCACTCCGCCCATCGACGCGATCACAGGGCGTCCGGTCGAGCGCAACCGCAGTACCTCGTTGCGGATCGCGTCCGAAGCGACGTACGAACCGCCTGGGCTGTCGACTCGCAGGACGACCGCCTTCACCTGGTCGTTGTCCGCGACAGCGCGCAGCGCGGCGCCGATGGTGTCGGAGCCGGAGCCAGGGCCGCCGAGCGGGCTGTTCGAGTTGCGGCCGACCGAGATGCCGCCTGTCACGCGGACCACCGCCACCAGCGGCTTCTGCGGCCAGGGGAGCGCCTTCCGGACGTCTTCGAGGGTCCGCGGACCACGCCGGATGTACCGCTCGGCCAGCAGCCGGTTGTCGTACTGGAGCGTCTTCTCGAGCTCGTCGTACACGTCGGACCGGTAGCCGAGCCGATCGATCAGTCCGGCATCCAGGCCGGCCTGTGCGGCCAGTGGTGCGCTGTCGACGAGCTCCCGGACCCGCGCGGTGTCCAGACGCCGCCGTACGGCGATGCCCTCGACGATCTGCTCGTACGCCGACTCCGCGAGCCGCGAAGCCATCTCGCGGGCCGGCGGGGTCATCTCCCGCTCGGTGAACGTGTCGGCAGCGGTCTTGTACTCACGCCGCTTGCCGAACTGCGGGATCACGCCGGCCTTGTCGAGCGCGCCGCGGACGAAGACGGCCTGCACCGAGACGCCGGTGACGGCCAGGTCGCCGGACGGCTGCAGCCAGATCTCGTCGAACGCGGTCGCCAGGTAGTACGGCACAGTTCCCTGACCGGACTCGCCGAACGACTCGGTCCACGCGACGGCCGGCTTGCCCGACGTACGGAAGTCGGCCACCGCCTCACGCAGCTCCTGCACCTGCGCGAGCGACAGCCGGTGTCCGCCGAGGTGCGCCACGATCCCGACCACACTGTCGTCACGCGCCCCCTTCCGCAGCGCGCCCACCAGCTCGCGCAGTGTCGGCAGGTGCCGCGCCCGGAACGCGGCCACCGGGGAAGCGGGCGGTGTCTCGAGCACACCGCGGGTCAGATCCAGCTCAAGCAGAGTCCCCATACCCCGACCCTAGACCCCCACCAAAGACCGGCTACCGGACAGCGGTGGAGGGCGGGGTCGGCTCGTCGTCGGTCCAGCCGGACTCGAGGACGACGGTGGACCCTGTTTTCGGCCCGCGAATCGTGGAGCTGAGCAGGCGCCCGGTGACCGGATCGATGATGTATGTCGCTCCGCTCCAGAACAGACCGGTCCGCGTACCGCTCGGCTTGACGGACGTGATGCTGACCTCGGTGCCGGTGCGGCCGATCGGGTCCTTGATGCCGGTCCGGATCCGTGTCCCGGGCAGGGCAGCCAGCACCCGCAGGGCAGCGCCCCGGAGCTTGGGCGGCGACGGCATCTCGAACAGCAGCCGTCCGGCCGCGGCGAACACGGCGTAGTCCTGGTCGGCCGCGTTCAGATCCGGACCCGCCGTCTTGGCGAGGACCTTGCGGAGCACCGCGGGGTCTGTCGGCAGCGCAGCGATCTGCTTGGCGCTCAGCGGTTTCTCACCCAGGAAGTAGCCCGGCGGCACGTCGCGGAACGACATCTTGTTCACCACCGGCGCGGTTTTCTCGCCAAGGTTCACCCAGCCGAACCAGGAGGCGACGCCCGGCTTCATCGGCATCCAGCTCTCGGTGATGGTCCGCCGCGCGTATTTGCCGGTGGTCATCTGCAGACTCCGCACCCGGAAGTACGTGCCGGACACCTTCTCGTCCTTCTCCTGCCGTACGGCGACAGCGATCAACACCTCGGCCGCAGTGGCGAGCCGCGGCGCAGTAGTGGTCGTTGGCCCGCTCGGCACGGTCCCGTCGTCGCCGCGCCCCACCAGCAACGCGCCGCCGAGCCCCGCCACGGCCACCAGCGCGGTGGCTGCGGTAACGGCGGTCCCGAGCCAGCCGGTCCGGACGAAGGACACGCGAGGCTTGCGCGTCAGCTCCTGCAGCTGGCGACGCGCGTCCGCCGCCGCCTCGGGAGTCGGCGGCTCCTGCTCCGGAAATGCCTTCCGCAGTACGTCGAACTCGTTCACGACGCGTCCTCCGAAGGATTTGTGACCGCTGCCCGTACCGTCCGGCGGGCCCGTGACAGTCGCGAGCACACTGTGCCGTAGGCGATTCCCAGCGCGGCCGCGACCTCGTCGTACGTCAGCTGCCCGAGCGCGACGAGCAGCAGGACCTCCCGGTCCTTCGCGTTCAGCTTCGCCAACGCGGCGGCCAGTTCACGGGACGCGCCTTGCGCCGTCACCAGTGCCGTCACCCGGTCGTCGTGTGCTCCCGCGGGCAGCGGCGCCGGCAGCTTCGCCGCGGCCCGCCACGCCCGGACCTCGTCGCGCCGGTGCCGCCGGATCAGGTTGGTCGCGATCCCGTACAGCCACGCCCGGACCGCGCCGCTGCGCCGGTCGAACCGCTCCCGCCGGCGGAACGCGATCAGGAACGTCTCGGCGGCCAGGTCGTCCGCCACATCGGTCCCCAGCCGGCGCGCGACGTACGCGTGCACCTGGCCGTAGTACCGGTCGAAGATCACCGCGAACCGCTCCGGCTCGCGCACCGACGCCTCCAGCACGCGGGCGTCGTCGGTGACGGGTGCGACATCGCGCCAGGTTGGATTCTGGTACGGAAACGCGACCCCAGCTTCAGACGTCATGGTGGAGTGACGCCTGAGATCGCTCTCAGGTGGACACGGCCGCTCAGGGAGCGTCGAGCAGGCCGCGGGCGGCGGCCTCGTCCCGCGGCCAGACGTATACCGTCCAGCCCTCGGTGGTGCGAGCCGCGGTCGCCTTGATCCCGAAGATGCGCAGGCGGCTGACCAGCACGCGGGCCTCGTTGTAGTTCGGCACGGTGCGGATGTCGACGAGCAGGCCGAAGGCGTCCCGCTCGGCCGGGCGGTGGTCGACGCGGCGGACCAGCGATCCGCCCTTCGCCTTCGAGAACGCCCAGCGGCAGAGCAGGACCATCACGCCGGCCAGAGCGAGGGCCACGACCGGGAAGAGGAAGTACTGCTCGGCGAACACGGACACCATTGTCGCGCGAAACAAAAGATCGTGAGGCCTTGGCAACCTTCCGGGTCTCCGGGGAGTCTTTACGGACACAAGCGCTGTCACGCGGCCGATGGAAACCTCGGGGGCCGCCGGAAGAGCGGAGGGCACGCACATGCTCGAGCCTGACAACGTGGTGCATCTGACCGGGATCCTGGACGTGCGCTCGGTCGGCGACGTCCGTCAAACTCTCAACGACCTGATCGACGCCTCCGACGGCGACGTGATCGTCGACCTGGAGGAGGTCGACGCGGTCGACGCGACCGGCCTCGGCCTGCTGGTCGCGACCCATCGCCGCACCCAGCTGCTCGGCCGCCAGCTGGTCCTCTGGCACCCGATGCCGTCGGTCGTCCGCATCCTCGCGGTCACCCGCCTGCACCGCGTCCTCAAGGTCGAGCGGACACCCCTACCCATCAGCGCCTGAATGTGACCCACACCCCTGGTGACGCCAGTCACGAGGAGCGGACTCACAAGGGCACAGAGTCCTACTCTCGGGTACATGGCGACCGACAAGGATCGACCCTGGGTGATGCGGACGTACGCGGGCCACTCGTCCGCGGCGGAGTCCAACGCGCTGTTCCGCCGGAACCTCGCGAAGGGCCAGACCGGGCTGTCGGTCGCCTTCGACCTGCCCACCCAGACCGGGTACGACGCGGACCACCCGCTCGCGAAGGGCGAGGTCGGGAAGGTCGGCGTACCGGTCGCGCATCTCGGTGACGTCCGGGCGCTGTTCGACCAGATCCCGCTGGCGCAGATGAACACGTCGATGACCATCAACGCGACCGCGATGTGGCTGCTCGCGCTCTATCAGGTGGCCGCGCAGGAGCAGGGCGCGTCGCCGGCCGAGCTGACCGGCACCACGCAGAACGACATCGTCAAGGAGTACCTGTCCCGCGGCACGTACGCGTTCCCGCCGGACGCCTCGCTGCGGCTGACCACCGACCTGATCGCGTACACGGTCGCGGACATGCCCAAGTGGAACCCGATCAACATCTGCAGCTACCACCTGCAGGAGGCCGGCGCGACGCCGGTGCAGGAGCTCGCCTTCGCGCTGTCCACCGCGATCGCGGTCCTCGACCGGGTCCGCGACGGCGGGCAGGTGCCGCCGGAGCGGTTCGGTGATGTCGTGCAGCGGATCTCGTTCTTCGTGAACGCCGGTGTGCGGTTCATCGAGGAGACCTGCAAGATGCGCGCCTTCGTCCAGCTCTGGGACGAGCTGACCCTGCAGCGGTACGGCGTCACGGACCCGAAGGCCCGCCGGCTGCGGTACGGCGTCCAGGTGAACTCGCTCGGCCTGACCGAGGCGCAGCCGGAGAACAACGTGCAGCGGATCGTGCTCGAGATGCTCGGCGTGACGCTGTCGAAGAACGCGCGGGCGCGCGCCGTCCAGCTGCCGGCGTGGAACGAGGCGCTCGGGCTGCCGCGCCCGTGGGACCAGCAGTGGTCGCTGCGGATGCAGCAGGTGCTGGCCTACGAGTCCGACCTGCTCGAGTACGACGACATCTTCGACGGCTCGCACGTCATCGAGGCGAAGGTGTCGGCGCTGGTCGACGGCGCGCGCGAGGAGATCGACCGGGTGCAGGCGATGGGCGGTGCGGTCGCCGCCGTCGAGACCGGGTACCTGAAGCAGGCGCTCGTCGCGTCGCACGCCGAACGGCGGCAGCGGATCGAGTCCGGTGAGCAGGTCGTCGTCGGCGTGAACAAGTTCGAGAGCACCGAGCCGTCGCCGCTGACCGCGGACCTGGACACCGCGATCCAGACCGTCGACCCGGCGGCCGAGGCGGCTGCGCTCGAGTCGCTGCGGACCTGGCGTGCCGAGCGGGACGAAGCCGCCGTCGAGACCGCACTGTCGAAGCTGCGCGCGGCGGCCAAGACGACCGACAACCTGATGCCGGTGACGCTGGAGTGTGTCCGCGCCGGTGTGACGACCGGGGAGTGGGCCGGGGTGCTGCGGGAGATGTACGGCGAGTATCGCGCACCGACTGGGGTCGCCGGCTCCGTCGGTGTGTCCGGCGGCGGCGCCGAGATCGCCGCGGTCCGGGACAAGGTGGCCGCGACGTCCGCGGAGCTGGGCGGCCGGCTCCGCCTCCTGGTCGGCAAGCCCGGGCTCGACGGCCACTCGAACGGCGCCGAACAGGTCGCGGTCCGGGCGCGCGACGTCGGTTTCGAGGTCATCTACCAGGGCATCCGCCTGACGCCGGAGCAGATCGTCGCCGCCGCGGTCGCCGAGGACGTGCACTGCGTCGGCCTCTCGATCCTGTCCGGCTCTCACATGGAGCTGGTCCCGCAGGTCGTCGACGGTCTTCGCGAGGCGGGTCTGGAGGACGTCCCGGTCGTCGTCGGCGGCATCGTCCCCGACGCCGACGCCAAGGCACTGCGCGCGGCCGGGGTGGCCGCCGTCTACACCCCGAAGGACTACGACCTCACCGGCATGATGTCGGACGTGGTCGACGTGATACGCCACGCCAACAGGGTGTAAGGCATGGTAGAAGGAGAGCATGATGACTCGCACGCTCTCGAACGGAACTGAGATCCCGGTGCTCGGCCTGGGGGTCTGGCAGGTGGACGACGGCGTGGAGTGCGAGCGTGCCGTGACGTGGGCGCTCGAGGCCGGCTACCGGCTGATCGACACCGCGCAGGCCTACCGCAACGAGACCAGCGTCGGGAAGGCGATCCGGGACAGCGGCATCCCGCGCGAGGAGATCTTCCTGACGACGAAGTTCTACCCGGGCGGCAAGGACGCGCGGGTCGAGGCGGAGAAGAGTCTCGAGCGGCTCGGCACCGACTACCTCGACCTGTACCTGATCCACTGGCCGCAGGGCGGACCGACGTGGGCCTGGCCGGCGATGGAGGCCGCGGTCGACGCCGGGCTCACCAAGGGCATCGGCATCTCGAACTTCAGCGCCGCCGAGCTGGCCGAGTTGAACAAGATCGCCCGGATCCAGCCGGTCGCGAACCAGGTGCTGTTCAGCCCGTTCGAGTACCGCAAGGGACTCGTCGCGGCGTGCGAGGATGCGGGCGTCGTCGTGCAGGCGTACAGCCCGCTCGGCACCGGCCGGCACCTCGACGACCCGGTGATCGCGCGGATCGCCGCGGCGACCGGCCGGACACCGGCGCAGGTCCTGATCCGCTGGGCGATCCAGAAGGGCCTCTCGGTCATCCCGAAGTCCATCCACCAGGACCGGATCGTCGAGAACTTCGACGTCTTCGGCTTCGAGCTGGACGACGCGCAGGTCGCCGACCTGGACGCCCTGGACACCACGCATCTGACAGCGGACGCCTTGGCGCAGAGCGGCAAGTGGTGGTCCTGACACCATGCTGACCCCATGATCCAGGAGGTGCTGCGGGAGCCCGCGAAGGCAGCGATCTTCCTCGTGCTCGACGTCCGTCCTGGATCCGAGAGCGTCGCGCGGGACGTGCTGGCCGACCTCGCCGGGCTGACCCGCTCGGTCGGTTTCCGGGTGCCGGACGATCGGCTCAGCTGTCTGGCCGGCATCGGCGCCTCCCTCTGGCACCGGCTGTACCGCCAACCGGTGCCGCGCGGCCTGCATCCGTTCCGGGGCGTGTCCGGCGCCAAGCACACCGCCCCGGCGACGCACGGTGATCTGCTCTTCCACCTGCGCGCCCGGAGCCTCGATCTGTGCTTCGAGCTCGCCCGCCAGGTGATGGCCCGGCTGGCCGGCCACGTCAACCTCCGCGACGAGGTGCACGGGTTCAAGTACTTCGACCAGCGCGATCTTCTCGGCTTCGTCGACGGCACCGAGAACCCGTCCGGCGCGGCGGCGGTCGCCGCGGTCACGATCGGCGCCGAGGACCCGGCCTACGCCGGCGGCAGCTACGTGATCGTGCAGAAGTACCTGCACGACCTCGACGCCTGGCAGGCGCTGCCGGTCGCGGAGCAGGAGCGGGTGATCGGCCGGTCGAAACTCGCCGACATCGAGCTCACCGACCAGCCCGCGAACTCGCACGTCGCGGTCACCACGATCGTCGACCCGGACGGGACCGAGCGGCAGATCGTCCGCGAGAACATGGCCTTCGGCGCGCCCGGATCCGCCGAGTTCGGCACCTACTTCATCGGGTACGCCGGGACCCCGGACGTGATCGAGCGGATGCTGCGCCGGATGTTCGCCGGTGAGCCGCCCGGCAACCACGACCGGATCCTCGACTTCTCGACCGCGGTCACCGGCAGCCTGTTCTTCGTGCCGACCGCCGCGTTCCTCGCCGGCGACCAGCCGGCCACCACCAGCGCGGACGGCTCGCTGGGCATCGGCAGTCTGAAAGGGAGTCACGCATGACCAACAACCTGCACCGCGAGCTCGCCCCGGTCTCGGACGCCGCGTGGGGCGAGATCGAGGAGGAGGCCCGGCGGACCTTCACCCGGGACATCGCCGGCCGCCGCGTGGTCGACCTCGTCGGCCCGGCCGGGCCGGGCCTGTCCTCGGTCGGCACCGGGCACACCGAGCCGGTCGAGGCGCCGGGCGAGGGAGTGCTCGCGCTCCGCCGGACCGCGCAGCCGATCATCGAGCTGCGGGTTCCGTTCACCGTCTCGCGGCAGGCCGTCGACGACGTCGAGCGCGGCGCGAAGGACTCCGACTGGCAGCCGGTCAAGGACGCTGCCAAGCAGATCGCGTACGCCGAGGACCACCTGGTCTTCCACGGCTCCGGCGCGGCCGGGATCACCGGCCTCGCCCCGAGCTCCTCGAACCCGGTCCTCACCCTTCCGGCCGATCCGCGCGAGCTGCCGGACACCGCCGCCCAGGCCCTGCGCGCGTTGCGCCTGGCCGGGGTCAGCGGTCCGTACAGCCTGCTGCTGTCCGCCGACACGTACACCGCGGTCGCGGAGACCACCGACCACGGCTACCCGATCCGCGAGCACCTGGCCCGGCTGATCGGCGACGGCGAGATCATCTGGGCGCCGGCGCTCGAGGGCGCGCTGCTGGTGTCGACGCGCGGCGGCGACTACGAGCTGCACCTCGGTCAGGACCTCTCGATCGGGTACCTCTCGCACGACGCCGACAGCGTCCAGCTGTACCTGCAGGAGTCGCTGACGTTCCTGGCCCTCACCGCGGAGTCGAGCGTCGTGGTCCGTTAGTTCGGCCCGTAGTTCCAGAAGTAGCCCTGGCGGCAGGTCTTCGGGTCCGGGTGCGGGTTGTGGCTCTGCCAGACGCTCAGCTTGCCGTTCGGGTCGAGGTAGCACGCCCTGCTGAGGGCCGCGGCCTCACCGTCGGTCCGCGGGCTGGTGTACACGACCTTGCCCGTCGCGTCGTACCCGCGGACGACGTACACGCGACGGGCCGAGTCGACGTGCGGCCCGCGGGCCCGGATGTAGGGCACCGCGGTGTAGAAGAAGCCGTTCCGCAGTACCGCCTCGACCGGCTCCTGGTTGCCGACGGCAACCGTGATGCGCTTGATGTGCGCGGCGTACGGCCCGGCGCCGATCATCCGGGGCTCGATCGCGCGGTACAGGTCCTGGTTGTCGCCCTCCACATCGCCCTGCTGCACGCGCCCCTCGGCGTCCAGCCCGCAGGTCACCCACAGGCCGAACTGCTTGATGACCACCCAGGACGTCGTGTACGCGTCCGCCGGAGGGTTCGTGAACCGGAACCCGTCGAGGACCTGGTAGCGCACCGACTGCGGAGCGCGCTTCGCCGGAAACTGGTGACGCTGCGCGCAGAGCTTCGCGAACCGCGCCTTGTCGGCGTCGTTCAGCGGTGCCACCGCCTGCGGCGGCTGCGTCGCGGGAGCTTGCTCGTTGTCACGGCGCAGTGCCGGTACGCCGAACGCGAGGCCGGCCGTCACGGCGAGGACGGCCGCGGCGGCCAGCAGCGGTACAACGCGGCCGCGGGGCTTGCGGGCCGCCTCGTGCGCGACGATCGCGGTCAGCTCGGCGCGCTGGCGTTCGCGGGTCTCGGGGCGCAGGTCGGGAGGAGAGGTGATCATGCCGGTGACTCCATCGGAGAAGGAAGATTGAGTTCGCGCAGGTGCTTGCGGGCCCGCGACAGCCGGGACTTGACCGTGCCGAGCGGTACGTCGAGGGCGACCGCGGCGGCCTGCTGGTCGAGACCGGCCCAGATGCAGAGTTCGACGATCTCGCGCTCGTGCTTCGGAAGCCGCCGCAGCGACTCCCGGGCCTGCTGGACCCGGCGGTCGTCGTCGAGCCGGCCGGCGACGTCGTCGGCGTGGTCCCGGACGTCGTGGACCAGCACGTGCGCCGCCGCGAGCGCCCGGCGGTAGCGGAGCTTGGCCCGCCACTCGTTCCGCACGGTGTAGTCGGCGGTCCGCAGCAGCCAGGGGAGTGCCGAGTCCCGGTCGAGGACCACGTCCGCGCGCCGCCGCCAGGCGTGCAGGAACACCGTGGACGTGAGGTCCTCGGCATCACTCCACGAGCCGGTCCGCCGGTACAGGAACCTGTAGATCGCCTGCGCGTGCCGGTCGTACAACTGCCCGAACGCCCCGGAATCGCCCTCGGCCGCGCGGTCCCACAGCAATCCGTCGGACGCCGTCACCGGCCCGTCGTCCACTAGGTAAACCCCCATCGACCCTCCGTTCTCGCCTGACACCTGCAACGTGTCGGGCGCGCGGGAAAGGTTCCCGGGTGGGTCAATCAGTCACCGTAGCCGGAACCGCTGTAGCGCAGCAGGCTCGGAGTCCAGATCGCCAGCGCGGCGACCAGGACGACCAGCAGGAGGGCGCTGACGAAGGTTGTCCTGCCGACGCCGTAGTGCTCGGCGAACGCGCCGAGAGCGAGGGAGGCAACCGGCATGATGCCGATCGCCAGCTCCTGGACGCCCAGCGCGCGACCGTGCAGGGACTCGTCGGTGGTCATCAGGAGCAACGTCGTCTGGAATACGCCGAACGCGGCGCTCATCACACCGATCGCGGCCGTGAGGACGAACGCGACGATCCTGTCGTGGGACAGCGCGAAGAGGGACCACAGCGTGCCCCACAGCGCCGTACCGATCACGAACAGGCCGCCCTTGAACCGGAAGTCGCCGAGCCAGGCGATCACCAGCGAACCGGTCAGCCCGCCGACGCCGGCGCAGGTGAGGAGCCAGCCGAGTCCCGCCGCGTCCAGTCCGAGCGACTCCTGGGCGAACACCGGCATGAAGGACTGGGCGACCGGCCACAGCAGCGTGTTCGCGGCCAGCGTGACCAGGAGCACGGTCGAGGCGAGCCGGTTCCTCGCGAGGTCGCGGAGACCGCTGGTGACCATCCGGATCGCCGACCCGGCGTGCGCGCCGGCCACGCGGCCGTGCCCGCGCAAGGGCAACAGCGTGACCAGCGAGACGGCGTACCAGAAGGTCGAGACCCACAACGCGGCCGCGGCGCCGAGCCCGGTGATCAGCAGCCCACCGATCGCGGGGCCGATCACCTGCGTCATGTTGAGCGCCATCGAGTTCAGCGCGTTCGCGTTGCTGAGGTTCTGCCGACCGACCAGGTCCATCACCAGCGAGGCGCGGGCCGGCTGCGACGGGGACTGCGCGAGCCCGATCGCCAGTCCGCCGACCACGAGCACCCAGTACGACGCCTTGCCGAGCGACGCCAGGGTGGCGACAGTGCTGACCGCGACCAGCGCCCAGGACGCCGCGACGATCAGCAACCGCACCCGGTCGTGCCGGTCCGCGAACGCCCCCGCGAATGGCCCGAGCAGCAACGGCGCCAGCCGCACCGCCGTGTAGACCGCGACCAGGAAGTCGGAGTGCGTCGTCTCCCACGCGAGCCACCCGAGCACGAGCGTCTGCGTCCACACACCGCCGAAGAAGAACAGGTTCGAGAACCAGAACAGCCGGAAGACGCGGTTGTCCTGCAGTGAGCCCAGCGTCCGCCCGACCGCCGTACCGCTGCTCACACCCGGAGTTCGCCGTCGCGGACGACGACCTGCCCGCCGGCGATCACGAGCTCGCGACGCGGCGCGCGCACCAGCACGTCCGGCGCGTTCTCGGCGTCGAGCAGCACGATGTCGGCCCGCGCGCCCACGGTGAGGCCGTGGTTGGCGCGGTGCACGAACCCGGCGCCGTACGTCGTCGCAAGCTCGACGGCGTACGTCAGGTCCTCGTCGGTGCGGAGCCCGTGCAGCCGGGCGAAACCGCGCGCGACCTGCAGCAGGTCGCCGTCGCCGTACGGCGACCACAGGTCCCGGATGCCGTCGGTGCCGAGACCGAGCGGAACGCCCGCCGCGCGCATCTCGCGGAACGGCAACGGCGCCGACGTCGGCGGGGCGACCGTGGTCCAGGAGATCCCGGCCGCGCCGAGGTGGTCCACCAGCTCGGCCCGCCGCGCCGGCGGCAGCTCGCCGAGCGCGAACCCGTGCGAGACGTTCACCTTGCCCTGCAGCCCTGCCTGCACGGTGCGCTCGGCGATCAGCTCGTATTGGAAGCCGCCGAGGTCGCCGCGGTCGTGCAGGTGGATGTCGATCCCGACCCCGCGCCGGGCGGCGATCTCGAACAGCGCATCCAGCTGGCCGACCGGGTCGCGGTCGATCGTCGCCGGGTCCAGACCGCCGATACTCGTCGCGCCTTCGGCGGCGGCCTGGTCGAGCAGGTCGAGGACGCCGGGACGCCGGAGCACACCGTCCTGCGGGAACGCCACGATCTCCACGTCGACCGCGCCGTCGAGCGCGGCCGCGGCCTCGCGCACCGTGGCGATGCCGCGCAGCCCGACCCCGAGGTCGACGTCGACGTGCGTGCGGGTGGCCGTCGTCCCGTGCCGGAGGAACTCACGCAGCACGGCCTGCGCACCGCTCACGCTCGGGATGCCGTACTTGTCCCGCTCGGCGCGCTCGTGGGCGATCCGGCCCTGAGTCGTCGGCTCCCCGCCGTACGACACCCACGGCTGGCCCCACCAGCTCTTGTCGACGTGCGCGTGCGCGTTGACGAACCCCGGCAGCGCCAGGAGGCCGCGGCCTTCGATCCGCTGCTCAGCGGTCGCTCCGCTCCCGGCGGGAGAGAGGTCGGAGATCACGCCGTCGACGATCGTCACGTCGACCGGGTCGCCGCCCCAGGGGCGCACGTCAGCCAGCAGCAAGGAGGTCATGCCGGGAATGGTATACCAAAATTCTCACTCACCCGCGCGCCTGTTCCGGATCAGGGTCCGGGACTGCGTGAGGTGTTCGCCGGCCAGCCGTTCGGCGGCCTCGACGTCGCGGTTCGCGATCGCGGTGAACAACTCCTGGTGCTGGTCGGCGACCGCGACCAGGTCGTCGTGCTGGGTCAGCAGCCAGCGCATCCGGCTGCGCAACGGGCGCTCGATCTCGACGAGCAGCTCGTTCGACGCCAACTCGGTGACGAGCTCGTGGAAGTCGGCCGCCGTGCGCCGCGAGACGACGGCGTCCCCGGCGCGCGCCGCGCCGAGTTGCTCGTCCAGAACGGCCCGCAGGCGGTCGAGTCCGGCTCTGGTACGCCGCTCCGCCGCGAGTCGGAACGTCAGAGGCTCGAACGCGGACCGGACCTCGCTCAGGTCCGCGATGTCGGAGTCGGTGAACGTCCGCACCACCGCCCAGGACCGCGGCCGCAACGTCACGAGTCCCTCGCCGACGAGCGCCTTCAGAGCCTCGCGCACCGGCACCCGGCTGACGTCGAGCGCGGCCGCGAGCTCCCGCTCGACCAGCCGCTCACCCGGCAGCCGTGCGCCGTCCAGGATCTCGTCCCGCAGTTGCCGTGTGACCCGCTCGGTCTCCGACTCCCGGCTTTCGCTCATCGGCCTCTCCAGGGTTTGGTATGCCATTGTCCAGCATCTCGTACCAGCGGGTCCGCGGGCGAATCAGGTGCTACTGTCCGCGCAATGGAGGCACCGGAACCGCTGACCTGGACCACATCCGCGCGTGGACGGCGCGTCTCGGCGCCGTTCGTGATCTCGCAGCCGTACCTGAACTTCCGGATCGGCGGCGGCGACTACGAGTACAAGACCTGCTTGAACGTCGTCGTCAAGGGCGAGATCGTCCGCACCGAGACCGGCCGCGGCACCGAGCGGCCGCACCCGGCCTCCTTCGACCTGACGGACAGGCTCGGTCAGGAGGCGCACCTGGAGATCGTCTCCGAGGCCGGCCACAGTGACGTGCACGTGAGCGACGTCGTGCCGAGCTCGACCCCGGCGGTCGGCACGACGAGACCCCCGCTGTACCGGGAGGCGCTGCGCCCGCAACTGCACTTCACGGCCCGGCAGTGGGCCATGCACCGGCTGAACCCGGTCGAGCGCGAGGAGGGCTGGCTCAACGACCTCAACGGTCTGGTCTTTCACGAGGGCGAGTACCACCTGTTCGCGCAGCGCTGGAACAAGTGCTGGATCCATGCCGTGAGCAACGACCTGGTGCACTGGACGGAGCTCCAGCCGGCGTTCTTCGAGGAGTCCCTCGACACCGGCGTACAGTCGGGCAGCTGCGTTGTCGACGTCGGCAACACCTCCGGCCTCGGCGAGCCCGGCGGGGAGCCGGCCATGGTCGCCTTCTGGTCGCGCAACGACAATCGGTCGCAGTGCGTCTCGTACAGCCTCGACCGCGGCCGGACGTGGACGCATTACGCCGGCAACCCGATCATTGACCTGCCGGAGCGCGATCCGATGGTGTTCCGCGATCATCGGCGCTCGCAGTGGGTGATGGTGCTGTACGGCGACGACCGGTACCAGCTGTTGCGCTCCGACGACCTGCTGCACTGGGAGCTGCTGGACAGCTCGATCGCGGACAGCTTCGAATGCCCGGACTTCTTCGAGCTCCCGGTCGCCGGCACCGACGAGTCGCGCTGGGTCCTCGTGCGCGGCGACGGCCGCTACTCGGTCGGCAGCTTCGACGGGCAGGCCTTCGTCGAGGAGACACCGCAGTTGCAGGTCGACGGCGGGCCGCACTTCTACGCGACCCAGAGCTGGGCGGCCGATCCCGCCCCGCGCCGCGTCCAGGTCGCCTGGATGCGCGGCGGCCGCTACCCGAACATGCCGTTCAACCAGCAGGTGAGCATCCCGTGCGACCTGAGCCTGCACCGCACCGCGGACGGCCTACGCCTGTACCGCACGCCGGTGCCGGAGCTCGCGAGCCTGGAGCGCGACCGGAACGCCTGGCCGGCCCGGGTGCTGTCCACCAGCAGTCCCTGGCAGATCGGTACGGCGTGGCCGCTGCTCCGCATCACCTGCGAGGTGACCCTGCCGGCAGACGGCGAGCTGGCGTTCGACATCTGTGGCACGCGAGTCTCTGTGACGTCGGGCAGCATCGCCGTACTCGACGGTGAACAGCCGACGATCACCGCGCTCACCAAACTCGACATCCTCGTGGACATGACGTCCGTCGAGGTCTTCGCCAACGACGGTGAGGCCTCGCTGACGGCCTGCGTCCAGCCGGGTCACCACGAGCTCACTCTCACCGCGTCCGGAGCCGATTGCACGATCGAACGCCTCGAGGTCGCCGAGCTCGATTCGATCTGGCCGTAACCGGTCAGCTTGCGCTCTTCTGTTTGATCAGGTCCTCGACGGCCTTCGGGATCGTGGTCTCGAAGTCGAGCAGCTTGGCCCAGGTCAGCGTGATCGTGATGACGACCATCTCGTCGTACAGCCCCTTCACACCGGCCTCCCAGGCCGGGTACTGCTCGTCGGTCATCACCTTGTGACCGGCGACGAGGTAGCCCTCGGGGACACCCGGGACGGTGCTGAGCTCGGCGGTGCCGCGCAGCAGCAGGACCTTGGGCGGGAACGCCCCGGTGTCGATGGTCAGCGCGACCTTCGGATTCTTGCGGAGCGCGGCGACCTTGGCGGCCTTCGGCACGGTGGCGATCAGGATCTGGTCGCCCTCGACCCAGAAGCCGATCGGGACGACCCGCGGGTCCCCGTCCAGGCCGTCGTAGGCGAACCGGGCCGGCTCCGGCCCGTCGAGGAGCTGGCGTGCGTACGGCTCGGCGAGGATCTCGGCGATCTGCTGCTTGTTCATCTCGGTTCCCATCGCTGCGGAGGTCGGTTCTCATCAGGGGGACGGAGCCGTCGCGCGGTTCTCGACATCGATAGGTTGGCGGATCGTGGAAAGTTTTGATTTCGGTCGCGGGACGGTCCAGCTCGCCGACGACGGCTCGGTCGCGCAGGTGCTGCATCCGGACGGCAGACGCATCCTGCTGGACGAGGGGGTTGTGCACGACAGCCTGCACGCCTGGGGCAAGGGCTTCGTGATCACCGATCGCGGCGCGCACCGGTTCGACACCCCCGCGTTCACCCGGTGGCGGAGCAGCGGCATCGACCTCATGTACCGGTTCGGCGATCTCGAGTTGCGCGTCGGCCGCCGCTTCGGCGAGCAGTGGACCGAGACGTACGAGCTGCGCAACACCGGCACGGATCCGGTCGAGATCGGGTCGCTGGCCATCAGTACGCCGTACCGCGACGTCTACACCTCCAGCCGGGAGAGTCTCACCGGTGCGGTGCACGCCCATGTCTGGACCGGCGGCGCGGACGCCTGGGTGTGGGCGGTGCCGATGGACGGCAGCGGTCCGGGGCTCGGCCTGCAGCTCGAGGAAGGCGAGCTCTGGGCGTACTCGGTCGAGTCCCGCGAGCCCGGCACGAGCAGCAACATCCGCGGCCACATCTACCTCCACGTCACCGACCACGCCCGCGCGCCGCACGCGATGGGCGGCCAGCCGACCAAGGTCCTGGACCCCGGCCAGTCGTACCGCTGGACCTGGCAGCTGGCCTGGTACGACGACCTGCCCGCCTTCCACGCGGACCGCGCGCCGCTGATCGGCGCCGACCGCCTCGCGGCCGAGCTCGGCGAGACGATCCGGCTGCACGACGGACGCGAGATCACCGCCACCGAGCCGGGTCTCCAGTACGTCGACGCGCCGGACGGCAACGCGCGGATAGCCGTACTGTTCCACGAACCGCTCCGGCAGGTCGCCGAGCGCCGGGCACGGTTCGTGCTGGACCGGCAACGCCGGCCCGAGCTCGACGACAGCCGCAAGTACGCGTTCGTGCCGTACGACAACGACAGCGGGCTCACAGTCCTCTCGAGCGCGTGGCGCGACTGGTCCGACGCCCGTGAACGCGTCGGCATGGCGCTGCTGCTGCAGGAGGTCCGCGACCGCGGGTGGGGCGACCGCGCCGAGCTGGACGAGGCGCTGGCCGGCTACGAGCAGTTCGTCCGCGACCATCTGCTCGACGACCAGGGCACGATCCAGGACGACAGCATCCACCAGAACGCCGTCCGCCTGTATAACTTCCCCTGGTTCGCCCGCTTCCTGCTCGGCCAGGGCGATCGCGCCGGGGCGACCCGCATCCTGGACCGGTACTACGAGCTCGGCGGCGACCACTTCCTCGCCTTCGACCTCGGCCCGCTGCTCAGCGAGCTCGGCCTGCACGACCACCTGGTCCGGCACGCGAAGACCTTCGTCTCGTACGGCGACGAGCTGCCGCCGCACGAGGTCAACTACGAGCAGTCGATGGTCGCCCCGCTGCTCGAGCTGCTCGTCGCGGCGTACCGGATCGCGCCGGACGAGATCGACGGCGCCGAGCTGACCCGGCGCCTGCCGTGGCTGACCGCGTTCGCCGCCGACCAGCCCGACGTCCGGCTGCGGCACGTCCCGATCCGGCACTGGGACGGCTACTGGTTCGGGCGGCTGCGGCTGTGGGGCGACGTCTTCCCGCACTACTGGTCCGCGTTGAGCGCGGTCGTGTACGCCGCCTGGCCGCGCGAACTCGGCACGCCCGCGGACGCCGCCTGGCTGGACCGCGCGGAGGACGCGATCCTCCGCGCGAACCTGGTCAGCTTCGCCACGGACGGATCGGCGACCTGCGCATTCGTGTACCCGAGCTGCGTCAACGGGCAGCCCGCCCACATCGCCGATCCGCTCGCGAACGACCAGGACTGGGCGCTCGTCTACGCCTTACGACGTGAGCGTCGGGAGTAGCTCCCGGAGCTGCGTCATCAGGTAGTCGTGCACGCTCGTCCCGTACGAGATCCGGGTGGCGCCGGCGGCGGCGAGCTCGGCCGGCGTCGGGCCGCCGACCTTCGCGTGGCCGTTGATCGGCCCGCCGACCTCGGCCGCCACCTGGGCCAGCTGGTCCAGCGGCGCGAGGATCGGGTAGACGCAGTCGACGCCGGCGCGACGGTATTCGCGCCCCCGCCGGACGGCCTCGCCGACCGGGTCGTCGACCGGGCGGATGAAGGTGTCGACGCGGGCGTTGATCACCAGCTCGGCTCCCGCGGCGGCCCGTACCTCGGCCAGGTAGTCGGCCTGCCGCGCGACGTCGACCAGCGCGCCGCCGGCCGAGTCCTCGAGGTTGCAGCCGACCGCGCCGGTCTCCAGCAACCGCTCGGCGAACTCCTTCGGCGGCAGGCCGTACCCGGCCTCCATGTCGGCCGTCACCGGTACGTCGACCGCGCCGGCGATCCGTGCGACGGCGGCGAACATCGTCTCCGGCGGGGTCAGCTGCCCGTCGTCGTACCCGAGCACGCGGGCGACGGCTCCGCTGCTGGTGGCCACGGCGGCGAAACCGGCCTCGGCGACCAGGCGGGCGCTCACCGGGTCCCACGCGTTGGGGAGGACCAGGGGAGTGCCGCCGTGGTGCTGGGCCCTGAACTTCTCGGCAGTCATCGATGCGACCTCACGGCTGGTAGTGACCGGGCTCCATCTTCCCGGTCACCCCGACCCGGGTCCACATGTTGATCGTGATGATCAGCGAGATCAGCCGCGCCAGGTCCTTCTCGTCGAACGCCTGCGCCGCGACCTCGTACACGTCGTCGGGGACGTGGTCCACGCTGATCAGCGTGATCGCCTCGGTCAGCTGCAGTGCGGCCTTCTCCTGCTCGGTGTAGAACTTCGCCGATTCCCGCCAGACCGGGAGCAGGGCGATCCGTTGCTGCTGGTCCGCGCCGAACTGCAGCAGGTCGAGGGAGTGCATGTCGGTGCAGTACGAGCACCCGTTGATCTGCGAGGCCCGGATCCGCACCAGGTGCGCGAGCTTCGGGTCCAGGCCGGTGTCGGACACCCGATCCAGCTCGATCATCGCCTGGTAGAAGTCAGGCGCCAGGTTGGCGAGCTTGACCCGCCGCATCGTCGTTGTCATACCCTCAACCTACGGCCGGATCGGCCCAGATACCTGGTCCACTTCACTCGCGGATCGAAGGGCCATTTCGGGATGACGCGAGGTTCGCCTCGAGCTGCGCCAGAAGGTCGAGGGCGTCGGACCGCTGCTCCGGCGTGAGGTCGCCGACCGCGATCCTCTCCAGCTCCGCCCAGCTGCGCTCGACCTCGCGGCGGACTGCCTGGCTGGCCGGCGTCGGCTCGACGATCGTGGCGCGCTTGTCGGTCGGGCTCGGCCGGGTGCGGACGAAGCCCGCGTTCTCGAGGCGCCGGACCATCCGGGTCATCGTCGCGGAATCCGAATCGAGCGTGCGGACCAGGTCGGTCTGGGTCTGCGGACCGCGCTCCCACAGCTGCATCATCACCAACTCCTGGCCGAGGTGCAGGCCGACGCCGCGCAGCATCTGCTGCGCGAGCAGGCGCTGCAGCCGGGCCACCCGGACGATCGCGTTGGTCAGCGGCTGGGCCGGCATCGACGGCTGAGTCATCGGTTCCTCTGGTAGCTGTTCGGACAGCTGAACTCTAGCATGCCTTATTCAAAAGCGGTTCGGGAATGGATCCCGTACATTACCTGTTCGAACAGGTAATGCTCTCCGGACAGAACGGAACCCCTATGTCCCTCGCGTTCGATCCCTACGAGCTGGGCGGCGTACGCCTGGCCAACCGCATCGTCATGTCGCCGATGACGAGGAGCCGCGCCCACGGGCCGGGCGCCGTTCCCGGCGACCTCGCGGCCGAGTACTACGCGCAGCGCGCCGGCGCCGGCCTGATCGTCACCGAAGGAACCCAGCCGTCGCCGGTCGGCCAGGGGTATCCCGACACCCCCGGGCTGCACTCGCCCGAGCAGGTCGCGGCCTGGCGCCGGGTGACGGACGCGGTGCACACGGCCGGCGGCGTGATCTACGCCCAGCTCCTGCACACCGGCCGGATCGGGCATCCGAGCCTGCTGCCTGACGGCCTGCACCCGGTCGCCCCGTCGGAGACCCGCGCGGCCGGGCAGGTCTTCACCCATGACGGCCCGAAGGCCTTCGTCACGCCGGCCGCGTTGACCGACGCCGGCATCGCGCGCACCGCCGACGACTTCGCCGGCGCGGCGCGCAACGCGATCGCGGCCGGCTTCGACGGGGTCGAGCTGCACGGCGCCAACGGGTACCTGATCCACCAGTTCCTCGCGCCGAACACGAACCGCCGTACCGACAGGTGGGGCGGATCGCCGGCGGCCCGGGCCCGGTTCGGCGTCGCGGTGGCGACGGCGGTGACCGCGGCGATCGGGCCGGGCAGGACCGGATTCCGGATCTCGCCGGGCAGCCCGGTCAACGACATCGCCGAGGACGATCCGGAGGACACCTACCTGGCGTTGCTGACAGGTCTCGCACCGCTCGGGCTCAGCTACCTGCACGTGATGGAGGCGCCCCGCGGACGCGAGCTGACGCACCGGCTGCGCAAAGAGTGGGCAGGCACGCTGATCCTCAACCCGCACACCTCACCCGAGCCGACCGGGCCCGACGAACTGCGCCTGATCGAGGACGGTACGGCGGACCTGGTCGCCTTCGGCGCGCTGTTCCTCGCCAACCCCGACCTGCCGGCCCGGCTCGCGGCCGGCGGTCCGTACAACTCCCCGGACCGCGGCACGTTCTTCGGCGGCGACCACCGGGGCTACACCGACTACCCGCGACTCGGCCAGGAGGCCTGACCCGTGTCCAGCCAAACGCTCCCCAGGACCGGTCGTCTGATCCTCGCGCTGGCCTGTGTCAGTCAGTTCATGGTGATCCTCGACGCCTCGATCGTGAACGTCGCGATGCCCTCGATCCAGGTGGACCTGGGATTCAGCGGCACCGGCCTGGCCTGGGTCGTGAACGGGTACCTGCTGACCTTCGCGGGCTTCCTGCTGCTCGGCGGCCGCGCCGCGGACCTCTTCGGTCGTCGTCGCCTCCTGGTGTCGGGACTGCTCCTGTTCGCCGCGGCCAGTCTGCTGGCCGGCCTGGCGACCTCGCCCGAGGTTCTCGTCGCTGCCCGGGTCGTCCAGGGCATCGGGTCGGCTCTGCTGGCGCCGGCGACCCTGGCCGTGCTCAACACGGCCTTCACCGAGCCGCACGAGCGGGCGCGAGCGTTCGGCGCCTGGTCGGCCGCGGGCGGCATCGGAGGTACGGCGGGTGCGCTCGCCGGCGGCGCCCTCACGACCGGGCTGTCCTGGCGCTGGATCTTTCTGATCAACGTGCCGATCGGTGTCGCACTCATCGCGGCGGCGCTGACATCGCTGCCCGGCGCCCGTCCACTGCGACGCGAGCCGCTCGACCTGACCGGTGCGCTGACGGCAACAGCGGGGCTGGCGGCGGCGATCTTCGGGGTCATGCAGAGCGCGGACCACGAGTGGACGTCGGTCCGGGTCGTCGGCCCGGTGCTCGCCGGGGTGCTGCTCCTCGTCGCGTTCACGATTGTCGAGGCGCGGATCGCCGTCCGGCCGATGCTGCCGTTGCGGTTGTTCCGGAGCCGCAGGGTCGCGGTCGGCACCGCCATGTTGCTGGTGTTCGGCGGGATCGGGATCGCGATGTGGTACTTCGGTTCGCTGCTGCTCCAGAACGTGCTCGGCTACAGCGCGTTGCGCGCCGGGCTCGGACAGACACCTGCAGCCGTCACGTTCGTGGTCGTCGCGCGGCTGGCCGCCGGGCTGCTTCCGCGGACCGGCGTGCGTCCGCTGATCCTCGCCGGCGCCGTCCTGTTCCTGGCCGGCTTCGGCTGGCTGTCCCAGGCGGGCTCCGGCAGCGGGTACCTGCTCGCCGTGCTCGGGCCGATGCTGCTGGTCGCGGGCGGGATCGGGCTGACGTTCCCGACGCTGATGGCCACGGTGACCGCCGGGGTGGCCGAGGACGACGCGGGGATCGTCGGCGGGCTCGCCAACACCGCGAGCCAGATCGGCGGATCGATCGGCCTCGCGGTGCTGACCACGGTCGCAGTCGGCGGCTACCACCTGGTGTTCCTGGTTGCGGCCGCTCTGGGACCGGCGATCGCGCTGGTGAGCGCGCTCCTGCCGAGGTCCTCGCGGGCCTGATCGCTGTATGGTCCCGTGCCATGGAGGATTCGGGGGCCGACCTGCATCTCGAGCTGACGTCGGCGCGCGGCCGGGGGGACCTGGTGCGGGCGTTGCACGAGTCGATCCGGAGTGGGCGGCTGGTGGCCGGGACCCGGTTGCCGTCGTCGCGGTCGTTGGCCAAGGACCTCGGGATCGCGCGGAACACCGTCGCGGACGCGTACGGGCAGCTGGTCGCGGAGGGGTGGCTGACGGCGCGGCAGGGGTCCGGGACGGTCGTCGCGAACCGGGCTGCCGTGCCGCCGGCGCCGTCCGTGCTGTTGCCCGAGGCCCGCACCTTCCGGTACGACCTGACGCCGGGAGCGCCGGACGTGGCGACGTTCCCGCGGACCGAGTGGCTGGCGGCCGCGCGCAAGGCGCTCATCTCGGCGCCGAACGAGGCGTTCGGGCTGAGCGATCCGCGCGGCCGGATCGAGCTGCGCACCGTGCTCGCGGACTACCTCGCCCGGGCCCGCGGCGTCCGCGCCGACCCGGAACGGATCCTGATCTGTTCGGGTTACGTGCAGGCTGTGAGCCTGCTCGGCGAGGCGGTCCGGACGCTCGGCGGGACGACGATGGCGGTCGAGGAGTTCGGGTACGGGCTGCACCGCGACGTGATCCGGGCCCGCGGCCTGGAGGTGGCCGCCGTACCGGTGGACGAATTGGGTGCGCAGACGTCGAGGCTGACCGGGCAGGGGGTGCTGCTCACGCCGGCGCACCAGATGCCGACGGGCGTGCCGCTGGCGCCGGAGCGTCGTACGGCTGCTGTCGAATGGGCGCGGGAGTCGGGGGCGGTGCTGATCGAGGACGACTACGACGGGGAGTTCCGCTACGACCGGCAGGCGGTCGGGGCGTTGCAGGCGCTCGACCCGGAGCGCGTCGTCTACACCGGCACGGCGAGCAAGAGCCTCGCGCCCGGACTGCGGCTGGCGTGGATGGTGCTGCCGCAGCGCCTCATCGAGCCGGTCGTCGCCGCGAAGCGGACCGCCGACTACCAGACCGCGACGCTGGAACAGCTCGTCCTCGCGGAGTTCATCGCCTCCGGCCACTACGACCGGCACGTACGGCGGTCCCGCCTGCACTACCGGCGCCGCCGCGACCGCCTGGTCGAGCTGCTCGCGGTCCGCGCGCCGACCGTCGAGGTCGCCGGCATCTCGGCCGGAATGCACGTCCTGCTCGACGTGCCCGGCGACGCCGAGGACATCGTCACCCGGGCCGCCCGGCAGGGCCTCGGCCTGACCACGCTCACGACGTACCACTTCGACCCCACGCCGGCCACCCGCCAAGCCGTGATCGTCGGCTACGGCACCCCACCCGACCACGCCTACCCCGGCGCCCTGGACCTCCTCTGCCAGGTCCTGGGTGTCTGAGGGACGACCGGCTCATCCACTCAGAGAACTGAGGCGGCGGATGTCGTCCGGGCCGACTCGGCAGCAACCGCCGATGTACGTCGCTCCGGCCGCCAGCCAATCGGGGGCGAAGGTCGCCGGGCCGGTGCCGTCGCCGATCCAGCGACGGGCGATCGGGTCCCAGGACTCGCCGCGGTTGGGATAGGCGATCGCGGGTTTGCCGGTGGCGGCGACCGCAGTCCGGACGGCGGGCAGGACGTCCGCGGGACGGCAGCAGTTGATGCCGACAGCAACCACTTGGTCGACGGTCGCGATGCCGAACGCCTCGGCGAGCGGTTGCCCGGCCCGGGTGCGGTCGCCCTCGATCGAGTAGGAGAACCAGGCGGGGAGATCGAGATCACGCAGGAGCTCGGCCAGGACCTCGGCCTCCTGGGTGTCGGGGATGGTTTCGACGGCCAACAGATCAGGTCCCGCGGCGGCGAGGAGTTCCAGCCGCGGACCGTGGAAGTCGCGCAGGACCGTCGAGCTGACGCCGTACCGGCCGCGGTACTCCGAACCGTCGGCGAGCATCGCGCCATACGGGCCGACGGAGGCCGCGACCAGCCGTCCGGGGAACTCGTCGCGGACCTCGCGAGCGATCCGTACCGAGCTCGTGATCAGGCGCTCGGCCTCGGAGCGGTCGACGCCGGCACGCTCGAAGCCGGGCACGCTGGCCTGGTAGCTCGCCGTGGTCGCGACCATTGCGCCGGCCTCGTAGTACGCGCGGTGCACCGCCGCGATCTCCGCCGGATCGTCCCGCAGCAGCCGGGCCGACCACAGTGTGTCCGACAGGTCATGGCCGCGGTCCTCGAGCGCGTTCGACAGACCGCCGTCCAGGACGACCGGCCGGTCAGACACCTTGGACAAGTTCGAAGACCTCGTCCGCGCAGCCCCACGAGACGGTGACCCCGCTGCCGCCGTGGCCGTAGCAGTGGATGATCGGCTCGCCGGAGCGAGTGCGGACGAGCTCGCACCGGATCGTCGGTCGCGCCGGACGCAGCCCCACGCGCTGCCGGATGACCTTCGCCATACGGAGTTGGGGAACCAGCTCGGCGGCGCGCTCCAGGATCTCCGACGAGGTCCTCGGGTCGACCGTCAGGTTCCAGTCGCCGGGCTGGCTGGTGCCGCCGACGACGACGTCGTTGCGGCGCGGGACCACGTACGTCATCTCGTCCGGCGAGCGGTCCGCGAGCAGCCATTCGGTGAGCCCGCACGGCTCGACCGTCAGCACCTGCCCCCGGACCGGTGTCACGGTCGGATCGCTCGCCGTCAGCCGGGCACCCAGTCCGGTGCAGTTCACGACGAGATCGGCTCCGGTCGGCAGCGCGGACAGCGCAGCGCGGGTCAGCGTCCCGCCGGCCGCCTCGAGCCGTTTCACCAGCGCGGGCAGGTACGCCGGCATGTCGATCACCGGGGTCGTGAACGACCAGCCGTCCGCGAATCCAACCGGCGGCGAGCCGACCCGGGTGAGATCCGGCAGGACGTCGGCCCATCGCGGATCCGGCGTCCGCTCCACCAGGAACTCCCGCCCGTGCAGCAGCTGCACCGACGGCTCGACCTCCGCCAGCTTCGCGAACTCCTCGTACGACGTCCGCGACCAGCCGGCCACTCGATCTTCCGGCGCCGACAGGTACGGGTACCAGATCGCGGCCGCCACCGACGACGTGGTCTCCAGCGGCAGGTCGCGGGCGAACACCGCCACGTCGTACCCGCCCTCCGCGAGCCGGATGGCGCAGCTGAGCCCGATCACGCCCGCACCGACAACGATCACGCGCATTCACCCAGTGTTACGCACGCACCGACATCGCACCACCCGGCAACGAATCTGCAGCTCGACCGTCGAAGTCGCCGACCTACTCGCTGACGCCGCGGCTCAGCAGGACGGTCGCGATGAAGGTCCGATACAGCCGCAGCGGATCGTCGTTGCGCAAGACAACGACTCTCTCTTCGCGCCGCTCGACGCCGCGCAGCTCGCAGGCCAGCTCGGCGAAGGCCCGGGTGTGGAACCGGACGGTCAGCTCGGCCGGCAGCGTGATGCTCGGCAGCCGGATGTCGCTCAGCCGGGCGAGCGCGCGGCGGGCGCCGTCGTGGATCAGCTCGCGGGCCCGCTCGGGATGGACCGACAGGGCGGCGTTGTGCGACACCGAGTTCTTCACCACGACCGACTCGATGTCCGGACAGAACGCCTGCGCCTCGTCGATCGTGATCCGGTCACCGGAGATCAGCACGACGGGCACCCGGCAGGCGAGCGCCACCAGGGCGTTGATCCCGGCCTCGCCGGTGATCGCGCCGTTCAGCCGGACCTCGGCGATCGCCCGCGGGTTGTACGTGTGGTGCAGCACGGACCCCGTCGCGCCCGCCGACCCGTGGTACGAGACGAAGAACGCGGCGTCGAACGACTCGTCCAGGCCCTGCATCATGTAGAGCGGCTTGTGCTTCCCGGACAGGTAGCTCGCGCGCCCGTGCAGCTCGTCGGGGCGCAGGTTCTGCATCGTCGAGTGCGAGTCGTTCACCAGGAACTCGGTCCCGCCCGCGGCCAGCGCGCCGTCGATCGCGGCGTTCACCTCGGCCTGCAGCTGTCCCCGGTAGTACTCGTACTCCGTGGCGGGTCCGCGGGCCTGGCTCCAGTCGACGACCCCCGCCGTACCTTCCATGTCCGTGGAGAGGAAGACCTTCATCTAACGCACCATACAAGGCCGTTTCGGGTCGAACTCCCAGTCCTCGACCAGGCACCGCATCGCGATCGCGTCGTCGCGGGCTCCGAGGCCGTGCTCCAGGTACAGCTCGTGGGCGGCGGCCAGCGCCTCGCGGTCGAGCTCGATCCCGAGCCCGGGTTTTGCCGGTACGGCGATCTCGCCGCCGGCGATCCGCAGCGGGTCCTTGGTCAGCGCCTGACCGTCCTGCCAGATCCAGTGCGTGTCGAGCGCGGTGATCTCACCCGGTGCGGCCGCGCCGACGTGTGTGAACATCGCCAGCGAGATGTCGAAGTGGTTGTTCGAGTGCGAGCCCCAGGTCAGCCCGAAGTCGTGACACAGCTGGGCGACGCGCACCGATCCGGCCATCGTCCAGAAGTGCGGATCCGCCAAGGGGATGTCGAGGGCGTCGGTGCGGATCGCGTGTGCCAGTTCGCGCCAGTCGGTCGCGATCATGTTCGTGGCCGTCCGCAGACCGGTCTGCCGCTTGAACTCGGCCATCGTCTCCCGCCCGGAGAACCCGGGCTCGGCGCCGCACGGGTCCTCGACGTACGCGAGGACGCCGTCCAGACCCGAGCAGACCGCGACGGCTTCGCGGACCAGCCACGCGCCGTTCGGGTCGACGGTGATGCGCGCGGACGGGAAGCGGTCGTGCAGCGCCCGGACCGCGTCGATCTCGACATGCGGATCGAAGACGCCGCCCTTCAGCTTGAAGTCCGCGAACCCGTACCGCTCCTGAGCCGCCAGAGCCAGTTCGACAATCGCATCAGCAGTCAGCGCCGGCCGCCGACGCAACTCCGACCACCTGTCGCCGGCATCCTCCGCCCGGTAGGGCAGGTCTGTTTGGGTCGCATCGCCTACGTAGAACAGATAACCCAGTACGGGGACCGCGGTGCGTTGCTGTCCTTCCCCGAGCAGATCCGCGACGGGCACGCCGAGGTGCTGCCCCAGGAGATCCAGCAGCGCCGACTCGAGACCTGTGACCGCATGCACCGTCGTACGGAGGTCGAACGTCTGTAGTCCACGGCCGTCGCTGTCGAGGCCCTGGAATCTGGTGGACACGGTGCGGAGCAGGGATCGGTAGCGGGCGAGCGGTTGGCCGACGAGCAGCGGAGCGGCTTCGCGGATCGTGGCGGCGATCTTCTCGCCGCCGGGGACCTCGCCGAGGCCGGTGTTGCCCGAGCTGTCGGTGACGATGACGACGTTGCGGGTGAAGAACGGACCGTGCGCGCCGCTCAGGTTGAGCAGCATGCTGTCGTACCCGGCGACCGGCACGACCTGCACCGCGGTGACGGTCGGGGTCATCCGACCTTGCCGATCAACTCGGTGAGCTGTGCGAGCTCCTCGTCGCTGAGGTCCTGCAGCGGCGGCCGGACCGGCCCGGCGCCGCGGCCGATCGCGTTCACACCGGCCTTCACGATCGACACGGCGTACCCCTTGGTCCGGTCGCGGATGTCCAGGTACGGCAGCACGAACTGGTTCAGCTTCCGGTACACCGAGGCGCGGTCCTGTGCGATCACGTCGGCGTAGAAGCCGAGCGCGAACTCCGGCACGAAGTTGAAGATCGCCGACGAGTACGTGCTGTAGCCGAGTTGCAGCAGCGGCAGCGCGAACGTCTCGGCCGTCGGCAGCCCGCCGACGTACGTGAGCCGCTCACCGACCCGCGCGTACGTCCGCGTCATCTGCTCGACGTTCCCGACGCCGTCCTTGAAGCCCACCAGGTTCGGGTTCCGGTCCGCAAGCTCCGCGACCGTCACGTCGGTGAGGATCGCGTTCGCCCGGCTGTAGACCGTCACCCCGAGGCTCGTGCTGCGACAGACCGCCGACACATGCTCGATCAAACCACGCTGACCCGCCTCGGTCAGGTACGGCGGGAACACCAGGATCCCGTCCGCGCCTGCCTCCTCCGCCGCTCGCGCACCCGCCACCGCCGACGCGGTCCCGCCGGTCGCCGGCGCGATCACCGGCACGCGCCCGTTCACCTCCGACACAGCCGTCCGGACGACGGTGTCGATCTCCGCCGGTGTCAGCGAGAAGCCCTCGCCGGTACCGCCCGCGGCGAACAGACCCGCGATGTCGTACCGGCTCAGCCAGGACAGGTGCTCGCGGTACCCGGCCTCGTTGAAGCTGAGGTCGGCGTGGAAGTGCGTGACGGGGAACGACAGCAGCCCGGTCTTCAGCTGCGCGGCGAGTTCTGCGGGGGAGTAATGGGTCACGCCGGTCAGCGTAAGAACGTCGGTGGATACCTGTCCAAGATCGATTTTGGATCTAATGATGCTCTGGGAGCATCGTGAGCACGCGCTGCAGGACCGGGCTGGTCGCGTCGCGGCGCCAGATCGCGTGCAGTTCGACCGGGCTGCCCGGGCCGTCCAGGTCGCAATACGTCACACCCTCGACGCCGAGGTGCCGGGCCGACGCGGGCACCAGCGCGACGCCGCGGCCGGCCGCCACCAGCAGGATCACGGTCAGGATCTGCTGCACCCGCTGCTCGATCCGGGGATGCGACTCGGCGAGGAACCGGACCGTCAGCTCGTGGAAGTACCGGGCCTGGGTCGGTGAGTAGCTGATCACCTGCTCGCCGCTGAAGTCCGCCGACGTCAGCGGCCGGCCGAGGGCGGCGAGCCGATGGTTGCCGGGGACAACGGCGCACAGCGGTTCGCGGGACACGATCCGGGAGTCCAGGACGTCGGAGTCGAACGGCGGCCGCCCGAGCCCGAGGTCCAGCTCGCCGCGCAGCAGCCCGTCGATCTGTGCGGGCGTGACCCGTTCGTGCAGGATCACGTCGACGTCCGGCAGCTCCTCGGACAGCCGGCGCAGCAGCGGGCCGAGCGTCCGGATCGCCGACGTGGCCGTGAACCCGAGCCGCAGCGTCCCCGCCGCGCCCCGGTCGACCCGCCGGGCGAGGTCTCCCGCAGTCTCGACCAGCGCCAGCAGCCGGCGCGCCTCGGTGAGGAACGCCTGCCCCGCCTCGGTCAGCTCGACCTTGCGGTTGTCGCGTTCCAGCAGCCGGGCGCCGACGGCGCGCTCGAGTTTCTGCACCTGACGGCTCAGCGGCGGCTGGGTCATGTTCAGCCGCTCGGCGGCGCGGCCGAAGTGCAGCTCCTCGGCGACGGCGACGAACGCGCTCAGCTGGTCGAGCGAAAACATGATGCAGGAAAGGTATCACTCGATGCCACATCGGCCTTGGACACGCATGATCGACCCTTCCTACGCTCACGCAATCGAGCCGGGGGACCACGCTCCGCAAAGGAGGAGATCCGATGCAGTTCACGCGCAACCGCCACGTCCTGGTGATGGCGGTCAGTGCTTCAGTCCTGTTGGCCGGCTGCAGTGGGGTGAAGACGACCTCGACCGGCGGCGACGGCGACTATCCGACGGGCAACATCCAGATGAGCGTCGGTGCGTCTCCCGGCGGCAGCACCGACCTGATCACCCGCGCGATCGCGGAGGGCATCGGCAAGGAGCTCGGCGTCTCGGTGCCGGTGGTCAACAAGCCCGGCGCGAACGGCGCGCTGAACGCCAAGGAACTCCAGTCCGCGAAGGCCGACGGCTACAAGATCGCGGTCCAGAACGCGTCGCTGTTCACCATCACGCCGCTCGCGGTCTCGGCCGACGAGGTCGTCAAGCTCGACGACTTCGACCTGCTCGGCGGCATCTCGCAGGACGACTACGTGCTGATCGCTCCGGTCGGCTCCGGCTACAAGACGATCGCCGATCTGAAGAAGGCCGGCAAGAACATCAAATACGGCACGACCGGCGTCGGCACCGGGGCACAGCTCGCGTCCGCGCTGACGTTCAAGCAGGCCGGGATCCCCGCCACCGACGTACCGTTCGACGGGGGTGCGCCGGCGCTCACCGCGCTGCTCGGCAGCCAGGTCGACGTGGCGACGATCCAGGTCGGTGACGGGATCGAGCAGGTGAAGGCGAAGAAGGTCGTCCCGCTCGCGGTCTTCTCGGCCGAGCGGATCAAGTTCCTGCCCGACGTGCCGACGGCCAAGGAGCAGGGGTACGACGTGGTGGTGTCGCAGTACCGCTTCCTCACGGCGCCGAAGGGTACGCCGGACGCCGCGAAGACGAAGCTGCTCGACGCGGCGCAGAAGACGTACGCGACCGACGCGTACAAGAAGTTCAACGACGCGCACTGCCTGACGCCGATCGAGGTCTCGCCGGACGAGGTGCGCAAGATCCTCGACGAGTACGCGACGAAGTACAAGGGACAGCTCGACCAGCTCGGCATCTCGCTGGCGGCGAAGAAGTGAGTGAGGCCGCGCTGCAGGAGCAGTTGGCCGCGGACCGGCCGCCGCACGCGGGGCCGTGGTCCCAGCTCGGAGCGGCGATCGTTGCCGGTGTCATCGGGGCCGGCGGCCTGATCGGGTCGCTCGCGCTCGGGCTGGGCCGGTTGACTCAGCCGGGGCCGGGGCTCTGGCCGTTCGTGGTCAGCGTCGTCGTGACCGTGCTGTCGATCGTCCTTGCGCTGGTCGGCCGGCGGGGGACGGACACCGAGAAGTTCTCGCGGTTCAGTGTGCTGACCGCGGTCGCCGTCCTGACCCTCGTGGTCTTCGCGGCCGTGCTGCCGTTGATCGGGTTCGAGATCCCGTCGCTGCTGCTGGCGTTCGTGTGGCTGCGGTTCCTCGGCAAGGAGTCGTGGATCTCGTCGGTCGTGATCAGCGTCGGCACGGTCGCCGCGTTCTACGTCCTGTTCGTGCTGGTGCTCCAGATCCCGCTGCCCAGGCTGATCTGATGGGCGGCCTGATCGACGGCTTCGGCGTCGTGCTGGAGCCGGCCAACCTGCTGTACTGCCTGGTCGGCGTCGTCATCGGCATGCTGATCGGCGTGCTGCCCGGGCTCGGTCCGGCCGCGACGATCGCGATCCTGCTGCCGATCACGTACGGCGTCGAGCCGGTGTCGGCGATCATCATGCTGGCCGGCATCTTCTACGGCGCGCAGTACGGCGGCACGATCACGTCCGTCCTGCTGCGGCTGCCGGGCGAGGCGTCGTCGGTGGTCACGGTCTTCGACGGGTTCGCGCTGGCGAAACAAGGACGGGCCGGTACGGCGCTCGGCGTGGCGGCGATCGGGTCGTTCATCGGCGGCACGGTGTCGATCATCGGGCTGACGCTGCTGGCTCCGGTGGTGGCCGGCGTGGCGCTCGACTTCGGCCCACCGGAGTACGCCGCGCTGTCGTTGTTCGGCGTGCTGCTGGTGGCGACCGTCGGGAACGGCGGCCGGCTGAAGGCCGTGATCGCCGCCGGCCTCGGGTTGCTGCTGGCCACCGTCGGGCGGGACACGTTCACCGGTGCGAGCCGGTTCACGTTCGACAGCCTGAACCTTGCCGACGGCATCGACTTCGTGCCGATCGCGATGGGCCTGTTCGGGCTCGGCGAGATCCTCTACAACCTCGAGGAACGCCACACCAAGCAGCACGAGCCGGTCGCGGTCGCGAACGCCTGGCCGTCGCGAGCGGACCTGCGGCAGGCGCGCGGCGCGATCGGGCGCGGCTCGGTGATCGGGTTCGTGCTCGGTGTCCTGCCGGGCGGCGGCGCGACGCTGTCGTCGCTGGTCGCCTACGCGGTGGAGAAGCGGCGGGCGAAGCAGCCGGAGCGTTTCGGCCGCGGCGCGGTCGAGGGCGTCGCAGCCCCGGAGACGGCGAACAACGCGGCGGCCACGTCGTCGTTCATCCCGCTGCTGACGCTCGGCATCCCGGCGAACGCGACGATGGCGCTGATGTTCGGCGCGCTGCTGATCCAGGGGATCCCGCCGGGGCCGCAACTGGTCTCGGAGCACCCGGACCTGTTCTGGGGCGTGATCAACTCGATGTACCTGGGCAACATCCTGCTGCTGATCATGAGCATTCCGCTGGTCGGGCTGTTCGTGAAGATCCTGAGGGTCCGGCCGGCCGTGCTCGCGCCGATCACCGTGCTGATCACGCTGCTCGGCGTGTACACCGTCGCGAACCAGGTGTTCGACATCTTCCTGGTGATCGTGTTCGGCGTCGTGGGCTACCTGATGAAGAAGTTCGGGTTCGAGCCGGGCCCGCTGGTGCTGGCCTTCGTGCTCGGCAGCGTGATGGAGACCGCGGTCCGGCAGTCGCTGCTGATCTTCGGCGGCAACCCGGCCGGCTTCTTCACCCGGCCGATCTCCGGCACGATCCTCGCCGCGTTGATCGTCGTCCTCGCCCTGCCCGCACTCCGGTTGCTCGTGAAGCGCCAGAAGGAACGTGTATGACCAAGATCGCCCGTGTCGAACTCACCCCGGTCGCGTTCGCGGACCCGCCGCTGCTGAACGTGGTCGGCGTCCACGAGCCGTACGCCCTGCGCACGATCGTCCAGCTCCACACCGACGACGGACTCGTGGGCCTGGGCGAAACCTACGCGGCAGCTGACCATCTACTCCGTTTGCAGGCGGTCGCGGACGTCCTGCCCGGGCTGGATGCCTTCGACCTCAACGGGCTCCGTCGGCGAGTGAGCGACGTACTGACGGCGGGAGGTGCGCAGGTCGGCGGAATGCTCAACCTGCAGGACCCGGCCGACGTGGTGTCCTCGCCGTACGAGGTCGCGCTGCTCGACATCCAGGGCAAGGCGCTGGGGCGGCCGGTTGTGGATCTGCTCGGAGGTGCGGTGCGTGAGGCAGTGCCCTTCAGCGCTTATCTGTTCTACAAGTGGGCCGCGCATCCGGGGCGTGAGCCGGATGAGTGGGGCGAGGCAGTCGACCCGGACGGGATCGTGCGGCAGGCGCGGAAGATGATCGGGGAGTACGGCTTCTCGGCGATCAAGCTGAAGGGCGGCGTGTTCCCGCCGGCGCAGGAGGCCGACGCGGTGCGCGCGCTGGCGGAGGCGTTTCCCGAGCACAAGCTGCGGATCGATCCGAACTGCGCGTGGACCGTGGACACGTCGGTGCGGGTCGCCCGGGAGCTGGCCGGCGTCCTCGAGTATCTGGAGGATCCGACGCCGGGGATCGAGGGGATGGCGGCCGTGGCGCGGCAGACCGCGATTCCGTTGGCGACGAACATGTGCGTAATCGCGTTCTCGCATCTGAAGCCGGCTGTGCTCGCGGACGCCGTACAGGTGGTGCTGTCGGATCATCACTACTGGGGTGGGCTGCGGCGGTCGCAGCTGCTGGCGGGGATCTGCGACACGTTCGGGATGGGGTTGTCGATGCACTCCAACTCGCACCTCGGGATCAGCCTGGCGGCGATGACGCATCTCGCGGCGGCGACGCCGAACCTCACGTACGCGTGTGACACGCACTATCCGTGGAAGACCGAGGACGTGATCAAGCCCGGCGTGCTGTCCTTCGAGTCCGGGAGCGTGCGGGTGCCGTCCGGGCCCGGGCTCGGCGTGGAGCTGGACGCCGACGCGTTGGGGACGCTGCACGAGCAGTACCTGGCGTGCGGGATCCGGAAGCGCGACGACACGACGTACATGCGGACCGTCGATCCCGGCTTCAGCCCGAACACGGCGCGGTGGTAGTTAGATCGGCCAGCCGTTGGCGGAGAGGGCGTTCAGTACGGCGGTGCGCTGCGGGTTGAGCGGGACGTACAACAGGGTCTTGCCGTCCGGGCCGCGAAGGCGCACGTACCGCCGTCCGATCGAGCTGGAGGTGACCGCCGTCCGCTGCACCACCTGCGAGGCGAGCGTGCCGTGGGCAACCGTGACCCGATCCGGCCCGACGGTGACAGCCAACCTGACCCGCAATGCATGCCGAACAGACAACCCGACCAGCCCCAACGCCAGCAGAATGCTCGGCCCCAGCACAACCGCCACGATCGCAGCCGGCGACCCACCCTCGAACGCCAGCACCATCACCCCAGCCGCGCCCACCACAGCCCACCCCATGGCAACCTTCGGGGCGACCCGACTACCAGCCCACGGCAACGGCCCTCGACCGCCGTCCCGAAGCAGAACGCGGGTCTCCCGCCGGACGGCCGCCCCGCCTCCGCCACCCGACGCGAGCCCAGCAGCCCGCCCAGCCGGGGCGGGGGACCAGGGCCAGCCTTCGGTGTGCGTGGCCTCCTGGATCTCGTCGACGTCGAACCGGGCGAGGGGGATTCGGCCGCTGGACGTCATGCCGTCGAGCTGCAGATAGGGCCGGCCCTGGGACTGCACAATCCGCAAGACGCTGTCGTCGTTGCGGATGAGTTCCCACGAGGCTCCGGAAAGGCGTAAGGCCGTGATGCCATCGGATCGCACGTCGATCCGGTCCGGATGCCGCCGGACGGCCCGCCCAGCGATCACGAACGCCACCGGTAGCAGCGCCACCGCCAAGACCGCCAGCGCCGCTGCGACCTGCCACACACCGTCCGCGAACGCCAGCACAGCGAACGCACCCAGCGCGACCGACCCGCCGAACTCGACCCGCGTCCGCGGCGGCACCGGCTTGCGGGCGTGTACGAGCTGCGCCATGCCGCGCAACGCTAGCCGGGGCTCTGGGTCAACCGGTGCCGGGTGCCGGACAGGTGCACACGCATCGCCGCCCGCGCCGCCTCCGCATCGGACCGGCCGATCGCCGCGGCGATGTTCTCGTGCTCGTGCACGACGCGGGTCAGGTGCCCGGGGTCCGACATCTCGTACGCCGGGTCGAGCCGGGTCCGCGGCAGCATGATCATCATCGGCCCGAGCTCCCCGACCAGGTCCGCGTAGAACCGGTTGCCCGAAGCAACAGCAACCTTCAGGTGGAACGCGAAGTCGGCCGCCACCGACCGGCTCGGATCGTCCCCGACCCGCCGGAAGTCGTCCAGCGCCCGCTCGATCCCCTTCAGCTGATGCTCGGTCCGCCGGACCGCGGCCAGCCCGGCCGCCTCGCTCTCGACACCGATCCGGAAGTCCATCAGGTCGAGGACGTCGCGGTGCGACCGCACCTCGCGCAGCCCCGGCGTACGCTCCGGGACCTCGAGAACGAACGACCCGCGCCCCTGGAACGTCTCCACCAGCCCGGCCGCCTGTAGCCGCGAGACCGCCTCGCGAACGACCGTCCGGCTGACCCCGAACTCCTCGACCAGGCTGTTCTCAGCCGGCAGCTTCGCGCCCGGCGCGATCCCGCCGTCGAGGATCCGCCGCTTCAGATCGTCGACGATCTGATCGGCCAGCCCGCTCACGAGAACTCGCAGCGGTCGACCGTCCAGCGCGCGCACTGCTCGCTGGTGGTGAACCCGAGCCCCGGGCGGTCCGGGACCAGCATCCGCCCGTCGACCGTCTCCAGCCGCTCGTTGAACAAGGGATTCAGCCACTCGAAGTGCTCGACCCAGGGCTCCCGCGGGTACGCCGCGGCGAGGTGCAGGTGGATCTCCATCGCGAAGTGCGGCGCCAGCTGCAGACCGTTGTGGTCGGCGAGCGTCGCGAGTTTCAGGAACGGTGTGATGCCGCCGATCCGCGGCGCGTCCGGCTGGATGATGTCGGCCGCGCGAGCCTCGATCAGCCGCACGTGCTCGCCGACGCTGGACAGCATCTCGCCGGTCGCGATCGGGGTGTCGAGGGCCGCCGCCAGCTCCGCGTGCCCGAGCGCGTCGTACGCGTCCAGCGGCTCCTCGATCCACACCAGCCCGAACTGTTCCAGCACCCGTCCGATCCGCAGCGCCGTCGGCCGGTCCCACTGCTGGTTCGCGTCCACCATCAGCGGTACGTCGTCGCCGAGGTGTTCCCGCACCGCGCGGACCCGCTCGAGATCGATCCGGCTGTCGGGCTGGCCGACCTTGATCTTGATCCCGCCGATACCGTCGGCGAGCGACTTCGACGCGCGTTCCTTCACCTCGTCGAGAGGGGCGTGCAGGAAACCGCCGGAGGTGTTGTAGGCGCGGACCGAGTCGCGGTGCGCGCCGAGCAGCTTGGCGAGCGGGAGACCGGCCCGCTTGGCCTTCAGGTCCCACAGCGCGATGTCGATCGCGGCGATGGCCTGCGTCGCGACACCCGAGCGGCCGACCGAGGCACCGGCCCAGAGCAGCTTGTCGTACACCTTGCCGATGTCGGACGGGTCCTCGCCGATCAGGTTCGCTGCGATCTCCTTCGCGTGCGCGTACTGCGCCGGTCCGCCGGCCCGCTTCGAGTAGCTGAACCCGATGCCGTGCTGGTCCTGCTCGGTCGCGATCTCGGCGAACAGGAACACCACCTCGGTCATCGGCCGCTGCCGCCCGGTCAGCACCTTGGCGTCGCTGATCGGCTGGTCGAGCGGGAGGACGACGGACTTGAGCTGCACGTGGCGGATGCGGTCCATGCCGAGTGATCATACAAGTAGGAAACTTGTCCTACAACGTCGTCGTTTGATGCTGCCGTAACACCAGGTGACCTCTCCGGAAACACAAGAAGGACAAGCTGCTGCGCGCCGACAGCGTGGTCGTGCACGCCCGCCTGCCGCCAGCTGGGGAAGGAAGCAGCCAATGGACGTCTCGGAGAAGCTGCTCCGGTCGTACGCGACGATCGACACCGACGACGACGGCCGGATCTGGTCCTGGGAGTTGCTCAACACCCTCGGCCGGGCCGGGATCATGCCGGACGATCCGCGGGTCCGTGCGGCGCTGGACGGTGTCCGTGACGCCGCCGGCCGGCCCGCGATCACGCCGTACGCCCAGCCTGTGCAGCTCGATCTCGACACGTTCGCCGAGGTCGCGCGGCACGAGGTCATCCAGCGAGCGCTGACCGGTGATCTCGCCGTTCCCGCGGACGAGTTCGCGGCGTTCGCGCAGGCGGTGGAGCGGATCCACACCGACCTGCTGGACGAACGGTCCGGTGAGACCGCGGACTACATCCCGACCTTGCGGGACGCCGATCCGGAGAAGTTCGGGATCGCGATCTGCACCGCCGACGGCCAGGTGTTCTCGATCGGCGACACGGCGGCGGAGTTCAGCGTCCAGTCGACGTCGAAGCCGTTCAACTACGCGATCGCGCTGGAGCAGCTCGGGCCGGATGAGGTGCACCGCTGGGTCGGTCAGGAACAGAGCGGCGGTCCGTTCAACGATCCGCTGCTGTCGCTGGGTGCGGACGGCCGGCCGCACAACCCGATGATCAACGCCGGAGCGATCGGGACGCTCGCACTGGTCGACGCCGGGAAGGACCTGTCCGCCAGGTTCACCACCGTCCGGGACACGTGGGCCGCGATGACCGGCGAGCGTCCGCAGCTGCACGGTGCGACGTTCCTGGCCGAGCGCGAAACCGGGTTCGGGAACGTCATGTTCGCCAACGCGCTGGCGCGGAACGGGAAGCTGTACGGCGCGAGCCCGACCGACCGGCGCGCCCCCGAGGACGCCACCGAGCTCTACACGATGGGCTGCTCGCTCACCATGACCGCCGACAGCCTGGTGAAGGCCGGTGCCACGCTCGCGAACGGTGGAGTCGCACCCTTGAGCGGCCGGCAGGTGTTCTCCGAGGACACCGCTGCCCGTGTGCTGTCCATGATGGGCCACAGCGGGATGTACAACGACTCCGGACAGTTCTCGAACGAGGTCGGGCTGCCGGCCAAGAGCGGGGTGTCCGGCAACGTCATGATGGTGGTGCCGTCGAAGCGGATGGCCGTCGTGGTGTTCTCACCGCGTCTGGACGCGGTCGGCAACTCGGTGCGCGGGGTCGAGGTGTGCAAGCGGCTCGTCAACGAGTTCGGCCTGCACCCGTACCGGAGCATGGGCGCCGAGCGCGGCCGCGCCGCGGGGCAGCTGACCGGTGCGCTCAACGGGGCCGACCGGCGCGCGGAGGCGGCGAGCGCGGCCGACCGCGCCCTCGGCGGACTGGCCCGCCCGGGATCCGGCCGGGTGAACGTTGCCCGCGACGCCGAACAAGCCGCGACCACGGGCGCCGCCGCTACCCGGTCGCAGCGCGGCCCGGCAGCAATCGGGGACTGATCGCGGATCTCCAGCCCATCACAAAGCGGCGGCCCCCGTCACGCTCAGCGTGACGGGGGCCGTGGTGTCGCGATTGCGATGGCCTGCAGATCCGCAGGTTCTACTCGACGGTGACCGACTTCGCCAGGTTGCGCGGCTTGTCGACGTCGTGGCCGAGGGCGACCGCGGCGTAGTACGCGATGATCTGCAGCGGAATCGTCAGCAGGATCGGGTCCAGCTCGGCCTCGTTCTTCGGGACCACGATCTTCGCCGCGACCCCGTCCGGCACGTCGACGCCCGGGTGCGTGACGACGTACAGCGGGCCGGAGCGGGCGCCGATCTCGTGCAGCGCGCCGATGTTGCGGTCGAGCAGCTCGTCGTCGGGGACGATCGCGACGCTCGGCACGTCCGGCGAGATCAGCGCGAGCGGGCCGTGCTTCAGCTCGGAGGTCTGGTACGCCTCGGCGTGCCGGTACGAGATCTCCTTCAGCTTCTGCGCACCCTCGCGCGCGACCGGGTACCCGCGGGTCCGGCCGACGAAGAACAGGCTCTCGTGCTGCGCGAGCCGGCCGGCGATCTTGGCCAGCTCCTCCTCCTGCGCCACGATCGCGGCGATGTGCTCGGGGAGCTTCTTCAGGCCGTCGATCAGCCGGCGGCCGTCGGCGGGGGAGACGTCCCGGATCCGGCCGAGGTGGATGCCGAGCATCGCGAACCCGACCGCCATGTTGGTGAGCGCCTTCGTCGAGGCCACCGAGACCTCCGGGCCGGCGTGCAGGTAGACGCCGCCGTCGACCTCGCGGGCGATGCTCGACCCGACCGCGTTCACCAGGCCGATCACGCGGCCGCCCTTGCGCTTCAGCTCCTGGACGGCGACGAGCGTGTCGAGGGTTTCACCGGACTGCGAGACCGCGACGTACAGCGTGTCCCGCTCGACCACCGGGTTGCGGTACCGGAACTCCGACGCGGGCTCCGCGTCGGCGGGGATCCGCGCGACCTCCTCGATGAACTGCGCGCCCATCTGGCCGGCGTAGTACGCCGAACCGCAGCCGAGGATCTTGACCCGCTTGATCTCCCGCGCCTCGCGGGCGTCCATGTTCAGGCCGCCGAGGTGCACAGTGTGGAACCGCTCGTCCAGCCGGCCCCGGATGACCCGGCCGACCGCGTCCGGCTGCTCGTGGATCTCCTTCATCATGAAGTGCTCGTGCAGGCCGCGCTCGAACTCCTCGGCCTCCCACTCGACCGTCTTCGCGGTCTTGGTGGTCGGGGACGCGTCCTGGGTGAAGGTGCGGTAGCCGTCGGCCCGGACGGTCGCGAGCTCGCCGTCGTCCAAGTACACGACCTGGCGGGTGTAGCGGATCAGGGCGGCGGCGTCGGAGGCGATGTGCATCTCGCCGTCGCCGATGCCGAGGATCAGCGGGCTGCCGTTGCGGGCGACCACGATCCGGTCCGGGAAGTCGAGGTCGACGACCGCGATGCCGTAGGTGCCCTCGATCCGGCGCAGGCTGGCCAGCACCTTCTCCTCGAGGGTGTCGCCGTCGGCCTGCTCGATCAGGTGCGCGAGCACCTCGGTGTCGGTCTCGGAGCGCAGCTTGACGCCGGCGTCCTCCAGTTGCGCGCGGATCGCGGCGGCGTTGTCGAAGATGCCGTTGTGCACGACCGCGATCCGCTCGTTGCCGCTGGCGTGCGGGTGTGCGTTGTCCTTGCTCGGACCGCCGTGGGTGGCCCACCGGGTGTGGCCGATGCCGAGTTTGCCGCCGAACCGCTTCGGCAGCGACGCCTCCAGCTCACGGACCCGTCCGGCGTCCTTGTGCACCTTCAGCTCGCTCGACCCGAGGACGGCGACGCCCGCCGAGTCGTAGCCGCGGTACTCCAAGCGGGCCAGTCCGTCCACCAGGATGGGCGCGGCCGGCTTGGTGCCGACGTACCCGACGATTCCGCACATGTGATGGTGCCCCTTCGTAGGTTCGGTTGAGCGGCCCGGTCAGCCGTAGACGATCCGTCGCAGCTGCCGGGCGGAGAGTTCGGGCGAGCGGACCGGCCAGTGCCGGAGCTCGGCGCCGAGGCGCGCGAAGATCTCGTCGTTGCGGGCGCCGTAGGTCTGCAGCTCACGGTGCCGGCGCCGGACGTACTCCTCGGTCGTCTCGGTGAAATAGGCCAGTACGTCGGCGACCACCCGCCGCGCGACATCCGCCGACAGTCCCGTCGTCCGGCTGACCTGCTCGGCCAGCTCGTCGACCGGCTCCACGGCCGCCTCACTGATCACCCGTCAACCATGCAGTCTTTCCGGGGTCAACGCAAAGCATCTGCCCGAAATCGGGCAAATTCCCTGCTTTGTCAGGAGCTAGAAGAGACGGAGTACGTCGGACTCCATGCCGCGCAGGGCGTCGTAGTCGACGGTCAGGCACTCCAGGCCGCGGTCGGTGGCCAGGAACTGGGCCTGCGGCTTGATCAGCTGGGCGGCGAAGATGCCGCGGACCGGCGCGAGCAGCGGGTCGCGGTTCAGGAGTTCGATGTACCGGGTGAGCTGCTCGACGCCGTCGATCTCGCCGCGGCGCTTGATCTCGACCGCGACGTGCTTGCCGTCGGCGTCGCGGAGCAGCAGGTCGACCGGGCCGATCGCGGTCGGGTACTCCCGGCGGACCAGCGTCCAGCCCTCGCCGAAGGTGTGCACGTGCTCGGCGAGCAGTTCCTGCAGGTGCGCCTCGACGCCGTCCTTGATCAGGCCGGGGTCGGTCCCGAGCTCGTACGCCGTGTCGCTGTGCACCCCCTGGAGGGTGATCCGGAGCTCCTCGCCGGCCTTGTTGGTGACGCTCCAGACGCCGTCCTCCTCCGTCAACTTGCACGGTGGCGACATCCAGTTCAGCGGCTTGTACGACCCGCCGTCGGCGTGGATCAGCACGGACCCGTCCGCCTTCACCATCAGCAACCGGGGCGCCATCGGCAGATGAGCCGTCAGCCGCCCCGAGTAGTCAACAGAACACGTAGCAATCACCAAGCGCACGACAAAGCACCGTAGTGCACCGGGTGCGGGGAGTGGGAAGGTGGTGACCATGATGCCGAAAGTGAGTGACGCGGCGGTCGCGGCGTACGAGGATGTCGCGGCCGGGCTGGAGGCAGCCGGCGTGGTCCGGGGCAGCATGTTCGGTATGCCGTGCCTGAAGATCGGCAAGAAGGTGCTCGCCGGGATGTACGGCGACGGGATGACCTTCAAGCTCCCGCCGGAGCCGCGCGCGCAGGCGCTCGATCTGCCCGGTGTGGAGCAGTTCGACCCAGGGATGGGTCGACCGATGAAGGAGTGGGTAAGGATCCCTCTGGATCAGTCGGCCGTCTGGCCGGAGTACGCCGCCGAGGCCTTGGAGTACGTCGGTAGATGAACCTGATGTGTCCCGCCCGGATCCTGCTGCTGCCCGGTGACGTCCAGGACGCGGCGGTCGGCGAGCGGGTCGCCCTGGTGTACGCCGGCCCGTTCGAGGCGGCCGCCGGCGCCCGGCTGGCCGATCGCCTCGGTGTCAGGCTGACCGTCGTCCCGGAGCTGACCCAGCGCCCGGACGCCGAGCTGCAGTCGATCGCCGATCTGCACCGCGGCGAGACCGTGGTCGTGCTCGGGCTGGACCTCGGCCTCCGGCTCCCCGCGATCGTCGAGCACACCGGCGACGGCTGGACGCGGATCGCCTCCGACAACGAGGTGACGCTGGCGTCGTACGAGCAGGCCGCCGGCAAGTTCCGCGACTCGATCCCGACCGACGCCAACAACCTCCTGATCGACCTGCTCGCCGATTGCGTGGCTCCGGGCGGACGTCTGCTCGAGCTCGGCAGCGGCACCGGCAAGGACGCGATCGAGCTGGAGAGCCGCGGGTACGTCGTACGGCGCACCGACGCGACCCAGGCGTTCGTGGAGATGATGCGGTCCGACGGGTACGCCGCCGACCGGCTGAACGCGATCACCGACGACTACGGCGGCCCGTACGACGCGGTGTACGCGAGCGCGGTGTTCCTGCACTTCGACCGCGCCCAGCTGGACGGCGTACTGCGGAAGGCGGCCCGCGCCGCGCCGGTGCTCGCCTTCGCCACCCGGGAGGGCAAGGGGGAGGAGTGGTCGAACCGGCACCTCGACCTGCCGCGCCACTTCGTCCTGTGGCAGGAAGCCCCGCTGCGCGATCTGCTGGCCGCGACCGGATGGTCCGTCCGGCGACTGGAGCGCGGCGACTCCCGCATCGGAACCTGGCTGCAGATCCTGGCGGTGCGGGCGTGATCCGCGCCGGCGTCGTGCTGCTGAGCGAGCACGGGATCGCGGCGATCGAGCGGGTCCGCGGCGGCCGGACGTACCACGTGCTGCCCGGCGGTCAGGTGGAGGACGGGGAGAGTCCCGCGGAGGCCGCGCGCCGGGAGGTGCAGGAGGAGCTCGGCCTGCTGGTGAAGATCCGGGCGGCGGTCGCGGTCGTGCACTTCGGCGACAGCACGCAGCACTACTTCGTCGCCGACGTGATCGGCGGCGAGTTCGGGACCGGCGACGGTCCGGAGATGGCAAGCGCGGCCGACTCGGAGCGGGGGAGTTACCGCGCCGTGTGGATGCCGGTGACCGACCTCGTTGCGCGGGACCTCCGGCCACGACCCGTTGCGGCCGCACTGGAGGGCGCGCCCGACCCGCGGTGGCTGCTCGAAGGCTGGATGGAGACCCCGGTCGTCATCGACGAGGGTGTGTGAGGTTGACCTCGCCGGTGACGCAACTCATGGGCGGACCAGTACCCGGACTGGCATAGTGCAGAGCATGGCTCGGGAATTGACGACGGTTGGTGTGGTGGGTCTCGGCACGATGGGCGCCGGGATCGCCGAGGTGTTCGCGCGCAACGGCCTGACGGTGGTCGGTGTCGAGCGCGACGAGGAGGCCGTCGAGCGCGGCCGTGGGCACATCCAGCACTCGACCGACCGGGCCGTGAAGCGCGGCAAGCTGTCGGTCGAGGACCAGCAGGCGCTGTTCGACCGGGTCACGTTCGCCACCTCGCTGGAGGCGCTGGCCGGCTGCGACCTGGTGATCGAGGCCGTCGTCGAGCGGCTCGAGCTGAAGCGCGAGATCTTCGCCGCGCTGGACAAGATCGTCCGCGAGGACGCGATCCTGGCGACCAACACCTCGTCGTTGTCGGTCACCGAGATCTCCGTCGCCACCCAGCGCCCGCGGCGCGTCGTCGGCATGCACTTCTTCAACCCGGCGCCGGTGCAGGAGTTCGTCGAGGTGATCAAGACCGTGGTCACCGAGCCGGACGTGGTCGAGGACGTGCAGGCGCTGGCCCGCCGGCTCGACAAGGTGCCGGTGGTCGCCGCCGACCGGGCCGGGTTCATCGCCAACGCGCTGCTGTTCGGGTACCTGAACCACGCGGTGTCGATGGTCGAGTCCCGCTACGCCACCCGCGAGGACGTCGACGCGGCGATGCGGCTCGGCTGCGGGTACCCGATGGGCCCGCTGGCGCTGCTCGACCTGATCGGCCTCGACACGGCGTACGAGATTCTCGACACGATGTACAAGCAGGGCCGCAACCGGCTGCACGCGCCGGCGCCGATCCTCAAGCAGATGGTCACCGCCGGGCTGCTCGGCCGGAAGACCGGACGCGGCTTCTACACCTACGAGGCGCCGGACTCGCCGGTCGTGGTGGACGACGAGCACACCCCGCACCGCAACGGTGACGAGATCGCCGTCCGGCCGGTCAAGCAGGTCGGCGTGGTCGGCTCCGGCACGATGGCGGTCGGCATCGTCGAGGTCCTGGCCAAGGCTGGGTACGACGTCTTGTACGTCGCCCGCGGCACCGAGAAGGTCGACCGCGTCCGCGGTGTGCTGGAGCGCTCGCTGGAGAAGGGCGTGCAGCGCGGCAAGCTGTCCGCCGAGGAGCGGGACGCGGCGCTGCGCCGGGTGACCGGCACGGCGAAGCTCGACGACCTCGCGGGCGCCGACCTGGTGATCGAGGCCGTCGTCGAGGAGCTCAGCGTCAAGCAGGCGCTGTTCGAGACGTTCGACGAGATCTGCAAGCCGGGCGCGATCCTGGCCACCACGACCTCGTCGCTGCCGGTGATCGACCTGGCGATGGCGACCAAGCGGCCGGGTGACGTGGTCGGGCTGCACTTCTTCAACCCGGCGCCGGTGATGCAGCTGGTCGAGGTCGTCAGCACGGTGAGCACCTCCGCCGACGTCGCTGACACGGTGGCCGCCGTAGCCGTTGCCGCCGGCAAGCATCCGGTGCGGTGCGGCGACCGGGCCGGGTTCATCGTGAACGCGCTGCTGTTCCCGTACCTGAACGACGCGGTCCGGATGCTCGAGGCGCACTACGCCGGTGTCGACGACATCGACGCGGCGATGAAGCTCGGCTGCCGCCTCCCGATGGGTCCGTTCGCCCTGCTCGACGTGGTCGGCCTGGATGTCTCGCTGGCCATCCAGCGGACGCTCTACATGGAGTTCCGCGAGCCCGGCTTCGCCCCGGCGCCGCTGCTCGAGCACCTGGTCACCGCCGGGTACCTCGGCCGCAAGACGGGCCGCGGTTTCCGCGACTACAGCAACTGAGCCGCTGTAGCATCACCGCATGCCGGACGAACCCGCGAAGCACATCTCCGAGGCGCTCGGCGGGCGGCCCGTCGAGCCGTTGAGCGATGCGGAGCGCGTCGAGCGGGAGCGCGTCCGCAATCTCGTCCAGAGCGTGGCCTCGTGCTACAACGCGCTGGTCGCGCAGGCCACCGACCCGGGTCGCCGGGCCGAACTGTCCGAGCGGCTCGTCGGCCACGACGCCGAGCTCCGGCGCATCGACACCATGCCGCCAGCGGAACGGCGTACCGTCATCAGCACCTACCCGGAGCTGCTGACCCGGTTGCGCGCCGAGCTCGACCGATGATCGCGAGCGCGCGCCTCGACCTGACGTTGGGCGAGGCGCAGGCGGTGCTCGCCCGTCGGCTCGCGCAGATCACTCCGGACGAGCCGCCGGTGCGGGCCCCAGGTCAGCGTCCGCTGGTGGTGCTGATCGGCGGGCCGCCGGGGTCGGGCAAGTCGACCACGCAGTGGCTGCTGCAGACGTCGCTCGGCGCGCGGTCCGTCGCGGTGTACGACTTCGACGACGACATCACCGCGCACCCCCGGTACGACGCGATCATGCGGTCCCGGGGGATGGGCGGCGCCGACGAGATCGCCCGCAACCTCCCGCGCGGCATGATGGTGCGCTGCCTCGAACATCTCCGCCGCGGCGAGCCGCAGTACGACGTGATCGCCAGCGCCCCGCTGCACCGGGTGCCGCTGGCCACGAACTGGGTGGACGGCTTCCGCGCCGTCGGCTACCGCGTCGCGCTCGTGTACGTCACGACACACGAAGCCAACTGCCGGCTCGGCCGTGCGAGCAGGTTCCAGCAGGCGCTCGACGACACTGGAATCGGCCGGTGGGTGCGGCCAGAGCTCGGAGACCTGGCCTACCGGCTGGTGCCGGACACCGCTCAGGAGCTGGAGTCCCTGGCGTACGTCGATGACCTGTACGTCGTCGACCGCGACGGGTTCGTCTGCTACGAGACTCACCGCGGCGAGGACGGGCGGATGCCGGAGCCGTGGCTGGTCAAGCAGGAGATCCTTGCTGAGCGCAACCGTCCGCCGACGCCTGCCGAACACGAGCAGTTCCTCGCGACCGCGGTGCCGCTACTCGACCGCGGCGACGCCCTGGCCGCCCTCGTCATCGCCGAGGTCCGGGCCGCGAAGGAGCAGCACGAGGCCCGCGGAGAGCCCCGGCCCCGCGCGCTGGTCCTCCCGAACCGCCTCGACCAGCAGGTCAGCGACCTCCGCAGATTCACCACCACAGGCCTGGCCGCCCCGAGCACCATCGCCGCGCCGAACACCGCCAGCGGGTCACGCGGTCCGGGCTCTGCTCGGTCAGGGCCCGGGCACACGCTGGACCGTTGAGCTGCTGACTGTGATCGTCGTGTAGACCGCGGTCCTCGCGTACTGCGGCGACGGGTTTACGGCTCGGCCTGGGCATAGTCGCCGCAGGGGCCGCCGCCGATGGCTTCGGGGAGGATGGTCTCGCGGCGGTCGGGGCGGACCAGCGGGTTGTAGAAGGCGGCGATCTCGACGCTGTCCTCGGGGATGTAGTGGAAGATCAGCGAGCGGCGGAAGCGGTCCGCGGTGGAGTTCGGGCGGGAGCCGTGGACGACGCTGCCGTGGAAGAACAGGACGTCGCCGGCTTGCATCCGGGTCTGCACCCTGCTGAGGCCGTCGGGGATCGGCACCTCGACGCTGGTGAACGACTCGGTCAGGTCGGCCGGTTCCGGGCAGACCAGCTCGGTCTTGTGCGAGCCGGGCACGACCGCGAGCCCGCCGTTGTCCGCGTCTACGTCGTCGATCGCGATCCAGGCCGCGAGGCACGTCTCCGGATCCGCGCGCAGGAACGTGTTGTCCTGGTGCAGCGCCTGTCCGCGGGCGCCCGGCGGCTTGAAGTAGAACATCGACTGGGCGCCGAGCGCGGGACCGATCAGGGCCTGCACGACATCGAGGATCCGGCTGTCGAGCATCAGCTCCATCGAGAGCTTCCCGGCCTCGGTGCCGTCCGCCCGGTGCGGGTGCACGAACCGCGGGAACTTCGCGAGCGGGTCGTCGTCCGGCACGCCGTCGTCGATCGCGAGCGAGTGGTCCACCGCGACCTGTTCCATGAAGACCGACTTGATCCGCTCGACCTCGGCGGGTTCGAGCACCTGGGGGACCTGGACGATGCCGTCCCGCCGGTAGATGTCCACGACTGTCTGGGTCATGTTGTCCAGGATGCGGCGGGCGGGTCGCGGTCAGCGATAGCCTATTGAGCTGTGAACCTTCGACATCCTGCTGAGTCACCGCATCCGGTGGTGCGCCGGCTGGTGACCGGTGAGTTCGACGAAGGCCCTGAGTACGCGACGTATCGGCGGCGCGGGACGACCGACTGGCTGCTGGTCCAGACACTGGACGGCCAGGGACGATTCGGTCAGATCGCGGCCGCTCCGGGCAGCGTGACGCTGGTTCGCCCCGGCACCCTGCACGACTACGCCACGGTCGGCGACCGGTGGCATTTCCTGTATGCGCACATGCACCCGAAGCCCGACTGGCTGCCGCTGCTCGACTGGCCGGAAGTTGCCCCGGGCACCGTTCAGCTGCACCCGGCCGGACCGGCCTTCGAGCGCGTCGCCGACCACCTTCGCGACGCCGTACGGCATCAGCGCAGCGTGCTCCCGCAGGCCGAGCAGCTGAGCGCCAACGCGCTGGAGGCGGCCCTGCTGTGGTGCGACACCCAGAACCCGAAGGCCGTCCAGATCGACGACCGGCTGCTGCGCGCCATCGAGCTGATCGACCAGGACCTGACCGCTTCACTGGACGTTCCGCGCCTGGCGCGTGCGGTCAATCTGTCGGTGTCGCGGTTCGCGCACCTGTTCCGCGAGCAGCTCGGCGTCGGCCCGCAGCAGTTCGTCGAACGCCGCCGCCTCGACGCGGCCGCCCGCCTCCTCGAACTCACCAGCCGCCCCGTCGCGTCGATCGCGTCGCAGGTCGGGTACGCCGACCCGCTCTACTTCTCGACCCGCTTCCGCCGGCACACCGGATCCAGCCCCACCGCGTTTCGGAGGAGAGCCTAGGTCGATGAGGGCGGCTTCCGGGCGATCACGGCGCCGTTCGCCCCCGCCGCCTCGAACCAGACCGTGCCGATGTCCTGGAAGCCCAGGTTGTCGAGCCAGGCGCGATACTCGCGGGGTGTGTAGTTGCGGCCCTCGGTCTCGACGAGCATGTTGAGGCTCATCAGTGCCGCCGGTGGAGGGCCGGTCCGCTCGTCGTTGACCAGCAGTTCGGCGATGATCAGCCGGCCACCGCTCGGCAGCGCCGTCCAGCATTTGTGGAGGATCGCGCGGGCGCGGTCCTCCGCCCAGTCGTGCAGGATCATCGACAGCAGGATCGTGTCGTGCCCGCCGGGCAACGCGGAATCGTCGAAGAAATCACCGGCCACCGTGTCGATCCGGGCCGACAGTCCCGCCTCCTCGACCTTCCCGGCCGCGATGGCTGCGACCTTCGGCAAGTCGTAGACCGTCGCGGTCAGGGTCGGGTAGAGCCGGCACAGTTCGATGTCGAACGCCGCGGAGCCGCCTCCGACGTCGAGCAACCGGCGCGAACCGCGCAGATCGACGGTTCGGCCCAGCGCCCGGGCGGTGAAGGTCGACAGCGAGTGCATCGCCTCCCAGAAGACCGCGAGCAGGTGCGGATCCTCGCCGTCGAACACCGAGTGCTGCCGGTCCGGGTCCCAGGTGGTCGGGCGGTTCGTGCGGATCGCCTCGGTCAGCCTGGCCCACCCGGCGTAGAGTCGCTCGTCGAGCATCTGCACGAAGCCGCCGAAGTAGTAAGTACTGCCGCGGACCAGGAACTCCTCGGAAAGCGCGCTGTTGAGGTAGCGGCCGTCGTTCTTCTCGAGCAGCCCGAGTGCGGCGCACCCGGTGAGCAGCATCTCCGCCGGCCGCGCCTCGATTGCGAGCGCCTCCGCCAGCTCTTCGGTCGTGGTGCCGGCCGTGCCGGACAGACGCGAGAACAGATCGAGCTCATGGGCCGCGGCGAGTGTCTTGAACGCCCAGAAGCCGGTTGCCAGTTGCATCAGCGGGACGGGAGACAACGCTTGGTCGATGTCAGTGGTCATGGCTCCTCCGCACCACTCGTTGCGGTGCGTGCGGCAGCACGGGCGGGCATCGGTCGCGGAGTGGGGTAAGGATCATTGGTTGACGATGCGTGCGAACGGCGCTCTCGGCCAAGGACCGTTCGGCAGAGCCGAACGCGTCGGGGCTCAATCGGTGTCCATTGCCTCTCGGGTAGCTCTGCCACGACCGGGTGTGACGTGTGAGCGACCGTTCGTAGCGAGGGCTAGCATGAGTCGATGCTGAGCGTTCGCCGGGCCGCCGAGGTCCTGGAGCTTTTCTCGGTCGAGCGGCCCCACTGGGGCCCCACCGAAGTCGCCGCCGAGATCGGCGTGGCGAAGTCGAGCGCGCACGCGTTGCTCCGGGAGTTGGAGCACGCCGGCCTGCTGGAGGGCATGGCGTGCGGACGGTACCGGCTCGGCTGGCGGTTGGCCGAGTTGGCTCGCACGATGCTGCAGACGAACGGGCACAGCGCCACGGTCGTCCCTGTTGCGCACGAGCTTGCCCACGAGCTCGGCGAAACGGTCCACTTCGCTGCCCTCGACCGTGACCGGGTGTTGTACGTGGCCAGTATCGTGCCGCCCGGGGGAGTTGCCGCTCCAAGGGTCCCGGTGTCGGCCGAGTTGACTCCGCTTGGTCAGGTGCTGAGCACCGAACATCGCGGCGTCCTCGTCGGACCGCAGCGCGCGCTCATCGGCGTGACATGCGCCGCCACTGCCCTGCGCGTCCGCGACGAACCCACTGGGTCGCTCGGCGTCTGCGCCTCGACCGAAAGGTTCGCCACACAGCGGGACGTCTATGCGCGAGCTCTCGGCGCGACCCGGAAGCGCTTGGCTCGCGGTGTCCGCGAGTAGCGAACGGTCCTCGGCTCGAAGCGACGGCGTACCGGCTCAGCGGGACGAGAGGTAGGTGAGGACCGCCATCACGCGGCGGTTGTCGTCCTCCGACGGGGGCAGGTCGAGCTTGGCGAAGATGTTGTTGGTGTGCTTGCTGACGGCCTTCTCGGTGACGAACAGGGCGCCGGCGATGGCGGCGTTCGAGCGGCCTTCGGCCATCAGGCCGAGGACCTCGGACTCGCGCGGGGTGAGCCGGCTGATCGGCTCGTCGCGGGTGTTGCGGGCCAGCAGCTGACCGATCACGTCCGGGTCCATCGCGGTGCCGCCGCCCGCGACCCGCCGGACGGCGTCCAGGAACTCGGCGACGTTCGACACGCGGTCCTTCAGCAGGTACCCGACGCCGCCTCCGCCGCCGGTGAGCAGCTCCCGTGCGTACAGCTGCTCGACGTACTGCGAGAGCACCAGGATCGGCAGGCCGGGGACCTGCGTGCGAGCCTCGATGGCGGCCTTCAGACCCTCGTCGGTGAACGTCGGCGGCAGCCGGACGTCCACGACCGCGACGTCCGGCCGGTGCTCCACGAGTGCGGGCACCAGCCGGGGTCCGTTGTCGACCGCCTCCACGACCTCGAAGTCGTGCGCCTCCAGCAGGCGGATCAGGCCGTCCCGGAGGAGGGCGTGGTCTTCAGCGATGAGGACTCGCAAGGCAGCTCCATGATCACGGTGGTCGGCCCGGCGCTCGGGCTCACCACGGTCAACGTACCGTCGAAGGCGGCCAGCCGCCGCTCGATACCGTACAGACCGCCGCCGGGCTTGACCGCCGCGCCTCCCACGCCGTCGTCACCGACGATCATGTGCAGCTTCTCCTCCTCGTGGGTGATCTGCACCCACGCGTTCGTCGCGGCCGAGTACTTGACCGCGTTCGCCAGGCACTCGGCGACCGCGAAGTACGCCGCCGACTCGACCGGCGCGGGCGGCCGGCCGGGGACGTCGAAGGTCACGTCGACCTTGAACGGGCAGGTCAGCGCGAGCGCCTTGACCGCACCTTCCAGGCCGCGGTCGGCGAGCACCGGCGGATGGATCCCGCGGACCAGGTCGCGCAGCTCGGACAGCGCCGTACTCGCGGACTCGCGGGCCTCGGTGAGCAGCGCCGCCGCCTGGGCCGGGTCCCGCGCCACCATCTCCTCGGCCATGCCGAGGTTCATGCTCAGCGCAGCGAGCCGGGCCTGGGCGCCGTCGTGCAGGTCGCGCTCGATCCGGCGCAGCTCGGCCGCCTGGGTGTCGACGGTCTCGGCCCGCGACTCGGCCAGCTCGCGGACCCGCATCGCCAGCTTGGCGCTCTCGGTCGGGCCGAGCAGCGAGCGGGCGACGTACGCGTTCGCCTTCAGCAGCCGCTCACCGGCGGCCTGCCAGATCAGGAACGCGAGCAGCGCCACCGGCATCACCAGGAAGCTGGTCCAGAAGTTGACCGTGACGAGCCCGCCGAACGGCTCGGTGAAGACGCCCTCGGGAGTGACGCCGACCAGCAGCGGGTAGACCAGGTAGAACAGCCCGGCCAGGAACAGGACGGCGCTGAGCAGGCACAGCGTGAACCCGATCACAGCGTTGACGAGCAGCCAGATGATGTCCCGCCAGGTCTGCGGGTCGGTCAGGATCGTCCGCAGCCGCATCAGCATGCCGGGCATCGGAGGCTTCTTGTACGGCCGGGGGATGCGCTCGCCGAGGAAGCCGGCCAGCATCGTGCGGTGGCAGTTCGCGAACCAGCGCGCGGCCGGCACGACCACGAGCAGTAACGGGATCCCGACCCACACCGCGATCAGCGGCACGGACACCACACTGAGCACGAACAAGGCGATCCCGAGCTCGGCCAGGATCGCGAGGAACAGGGCGATCCACGGCTGGGCGAGCTTCGGGTAGCGCATCGGCGGCGCTGCGGTGGTGGCGACGGTGGTGGTGCTCATGTCTCCATCATGACCGAGCGTGAGAGCCACGGCAGTGGAGTTATGCCCACTCTCCGCCGGGCGCTGTCACCCCCAGCGAATTGGGTAGTAACTCCCATGTTTTCGGGCGTTCGACCGACAACGCTTGATGCCGTACGCTGGCCGCGGCTGTACGCCTAGGCCTCCCCCCGCTACCGAGACGAGGACCTGATGGCTCAGCCGATCATGTCACCTGTTGCGACCCGCCGCTCCGATTTTTCCCCGCTGTTGCGGGAGGTCAAGGCCGCCGGCCTGCTGGAGCGCCGTGCGGCGGCGTACGCGATGGCGATCGGGATCAACGTGGCGCTGATGGCGCTGACCTGGGCGGTGATCGCGGTGATCGGCGCCTCGTGGTGGGTGCTGCTGCTGGCGATCCCGCTGGGCATCCTGACCACCCGCGCGGCGTTCTTCGGGCACGACGCCGGGCACCAGCAGATCGCCGCCTCGCGCAAGCTGCACGACTGGATCGGCATGCTGCACGGCAATCTCCTGCTCGGCATGAGCTACGCCTGGTGGAACGACAAGCACAACCGGCACCACGCCAACCCGAACCACACCGGCAAGGATCCGGACGTCGGCGAGGGCGTGCTGGTCTGGACGCTCGAGCAGGCCGAGGGCCGCAAGGGGCTCGAGGGCTGGCTGACCCGCAACCAGGCCCGGATCTTCTTCCCGCTGCTGACGCTGGAGGGCTTCAACCTCAAGGTGTCGAGCATTCGCTTCCTGCTCGCCCGCCGGCGCACCGAGAAGGTCGAGCTCGGCCTGATGGCGGCGCACCTGGTGCTGTACTTCGGCGCGCTGTTCCTGATCATGTCGCCCGGCCAGGCGGTGCTGTTCGCGCTGATCCACCACATGGTCTTCGGGCTGCACCTCGGCAGTGTGTTCGCGCCCAACCACAAGGGCATGGAGATGCCTGACGACGACAGCAACTGGGGCCACCTGGAGAAGCAGGTGCTGACGTCGCGCAACGTGAACGGCGGCCTGGTCACCGACTGGATGATGGGCGGACTCAACTACCAGATCGAGCACCACCTCTTCCCGAGCATGCCGCGCGCCAACCTCCGCTTCGCCCAGCCGATCGTGCGCGCGTACTGCGAACGCATCGGCATGCCCTACGTCTCGACCGGCCTGATCGAGTCGTACCGCCTGGGGTTGCGCCACATGCACGAGGTCGGCGAGGAACTTCGAGGCGACCTCAAGGTGAGCTAGGCCACACGACTAGCCTGGAGGGGCTATGTCGCGCAGAAAGCCTTCCAAGTGGCAGCGGCCGGTCAGTGACCGGCCGCTGCTCGGTGGTACCCAGTCCCGCGAGGCGAAGGCGGACGGCGAGTGGAACGTCCGGCGGGTCTCCGGATCCGCGTCGGCGAAGTCGTACCGCTGCCCGGGCTGCGACCAGCAGATCCCACCGGCCACCCCGCACGTCGTCGTGTGGCCGGACAACCCCAGCCTGCTCGGCGCCCTCGGCGGTGCGCAGTCCCTCGACGAGCGGCGGCACTGGCACACGGCGTGCTGGCAACGGAGCCGCTGAAAGGTGTGCGGATGAAGCTTCCGGTCACGGCGTACGGCGAGACGGGATCGCCGGTCGTGGTGATGCACGGGCTGTTCGGCTCGGGGCGGAACTGGATGACCGCCGCGCGCCGGCTCGCGGACCGGCACCGGGTGTTCGCGCTCGACCTGCGCAACCACGGCACGTCGCCGCACGTCGCCACGATGAGCTACCCGGAGATGGCCGACGACGTCCGGGAGACGATCGAGTCGCTCGGGGTCGGGCCGGTCGCGCTCGTCGGGCACTCGATGGGCGGCAAGACGGCGATGCTCACCGCGCTGCGGTACCCGGCCGCGGTCGAGCGGCTCGTCGTCGTGGACGCGGCGCCGGTCGCGTACCCGCCGGCGTTCGTCGAGTACGCGCGAGCGATGCGGACCGCCGACCTGTCGTCGGTCACCCGGCGCGCCGAGGTCGACGCCCAGCTCGCGGACGCCGTACCGACGCCGGGGACCCGGGCGTTCCTGCTGCAGAACCTGATCCTGGACTCCGACGGCGCCCGGTGGCGGCCGAACCTGCCGGTGATCGAGGCCGCGCTGCCGGCCATCTCCGGCTGGCCCGCGGTCGAGGGGCTGCACTACGACGGACCGACGCTGTTCATCTACGGCGGCAAGTCCGACTACGTCCAGCAGGACCACCGCGCCACCATCGCGACGTACTTCCCGCACGTCCAGTACGCCGAGGTACCCGAGGCCGGCCACTGGGTCCACGCCGAACGCCTCGACGACTTCCTCGCCGCTCTGACACCCTTCCTCCCGTGACCCTGGCAAACGGTTGTCAGTAATCCATTGACCTTCGGCTGGCTGCGTCGGTAAGTTTTCAACCCAGTTCCTGCAGGATCCACGATCTGGGTTGGGTGTGGTGGCGATGGCGGTCCGGACCGGCGCGCAGCGGCTGGCCGAGGACCCGGGGCTGGTGCCGGACGGGCGCCTGGGACTGATCACGAACTTCACCGGCGTGCTGCCGGATCTCACGCCGACGCCGGTGGCGCTGCGTGCGGCCGGACTGCCGTTGACGGCGCTGTTCGGTCCCGAGCACGGCCTCCGCGGTACGGCGCAAGCGGGTCAGAGCGAAGGCGAGGGCATCGACCCGGACACCGGGCTCCCGGTCTTCGACACGTATCGGCGCACGGGGCGAGAGCTCGACGACCTGTTCTCCGGCGTCGACGTGCTGCTGTTCGACATCCAGGACATCGGGACGCGGTTCTACACCTACATCTGGACGATGTACGACTGCCAGCAGGCGGCCGCGCGGCTCGGTCTGCCGTTCGTCGTGCTCGACCGGCCGAACCCGCTCGGGGGAGCTCGCGTCGAAGGGCCGATGCTGCAGCCAGGGTTCGAGAGCTTCGTCGGGCGGGCGCCGATCCCGCTGCGGCACGGGCTCACGGCCGGCGAACTCGCCCGGCAACTGGGGGAGGCAACGGTCGTCGAGCTGGAGGGCTGGACGCGAGACAGCCGCGGCGTCGAGCCGTGGGTGCCGCCGTCGCCGAACATGCCGACGCCCGACACGGCCCTGGTCTACCCCGGCACCGGTCTCTTCGAGGGCACGAACCTCAGCGAGGGCCGCGGTACGACGCGGCCGTTCGAGACGATCGGCGCGCCGTACGTCGACGACCGGCTGGTGCCGGCGCTGCGGGCGTGCGAGCTGCCCGGCGTGATCTTCCGGCGGACGTGGTTCGAGCCGGTGTTCCACAAGTACGCCGGCCAGGCGCTGTCCGGCGTACAGCTGCATGTCGTGGACCGGGACGCATTCGAGCCGGTGCGGACCGCGCTGGTGATGCTGCGGGTGCTCAACGAGCTGTATCCCGACGACTTCGACCTGCTGCCGTCGCTGGACAAGCTCTGGGGTTCGGACTCGCTGCGGAAGGCGCTGGAGGCGGGCGACGACCCGGTCGAGCTCTTGCCCGCGGCAACGACACCGTCCGGCTGGGTGCGTCCCGACGTCCTGCTCTACGGAGGAGCCTCATGATTCGTTCGTTCCAGGTCGGTGACGGGCCGGCGCTCGCCGCCGCGTGGACCGCCGCCGCGCCGGCCGATCCGATCGGCTACCAGCGCTTTCGGGACCTGTTCCTGCTTGACCGCAACTTCGACGCGGCCGGCCTCCAGGTAGCCGTGATCAATGATCAGATCGTCGGCGCCGCGTACGCCGTCCGCCGCCTGATCGCCGTCGACGCCGACGACCTGGAGCCGGCGTCCGGCTGGATCCCGTTCTTCTTCGTGCACCCGTCGTTCCGGGGGCAGGGCATCGGCCGCGAGTTGTTGTCCGCGGCAATGGACTGGCTCCGGTCGCAGGGCCGGTCCGAGGTGTTCTTCTCGTCGTACACCCCGAACTACTTCCTGCCCGGTCTCGACGCGGAGCGCTACCCACAGGCCGCCCGGCTGCTCGGCGAACTGGGCTTCGAGCGCCGGTACGACGCGGTCGCGATGGACCGCGGCCTCGTCGGGTACGCCGTTCCGGACGACGTCCGGGAGCGGATCGACACCCTGACGGCCGAGGGCTACACGTTCGGCACACCGTCCGGCGACGAGCTGACCGCGCTGATCGCGATCGCCGGCGCGGAGTTCAACCCGGACTGGGCGCGCGCGATCCGCGAGGGCGTCGTGTCCGGTCTGCCACTCGATCGGATCGTGGTGGCACGCGCCCCGGGCCGGGCGATCCTCGGCTGGGCGATGCACGGGACGTACGAGGCGGTGATCGACCGGTTCGGGCCGTTCGGGGTCCTGCCGGCCTCCCGCGGCACCGGGCTCGGGAAGGTGCTGCTGCACCTGACGCTCGAACGGATGGTCGCCGCCGGCGCGCACAGCGGCTGGTTCCTGTGGACCGGCGAGAAGTCCGCCGCCGGACAGCTGTACCTGAAGACGGGGTTCGAGATCACCCGCACGTTCACCATCCTCCGGGCGCCCTTGCACCCGGCTGGCTGAAAGGAGTGACATGAGCATCGCCAGAGGTTTGCGGCTTGCTGTTGTCCTGGGGCTCCTCGCTACCGGCGCTGCCTGCGGCGGCGGCGGCAGCGGCTCGGGCGGCAGTGGCGACAAGGTCGAGCTGACACTGCTGAGCCACTACAGCGACGGCCCGTCGAAGGACGGGCTGGACAAGATGATCCAGCAATGGAACAAGGACAACCCGAAGGTCCAGGTGAAGGCGCAGGTGGTCAAGTTCGACGACCTGCTGACCACGATGACGGTCCGGCAGACCGGCGGTCGCGGCGCCGACATCGTCAGCGCGTACGGCCTGTGGGGCGGCCAGCTGATAAAGGCGAACGTCGTCGCGAAGGTGCCGGACGACATCGCCACGAAGATCAAGGCCGAGTACAGCCCGGCCGCGCTCGGCGCCGTCACCACCGGCGACACGTTGCTCGGCTACCCGACCGAGCTGAACACCTACGTGCTCTTCTACAACAAGAAGATCCTTGCCGCGGCCGGTGTCGCCAAACCGCCGACGACCTGGGCCGAGCTCGCCGACGCGGCCCGTAAGACCGTCAAGCGTGATGCTAAAGGCAACATTCAGGTCGAAGGCCTGAGCCTGATCCAGGACGGCGACAACAAGTCGGTGCATCCGTTCCTGTCGCTGCTCGACGCGGCCGGCGGGAAGTTCCTCGGCCCGGACGGTACGCCGCGGTTCGACAATGCCGAGGGCAAGGCGGCGCTGAAGTTCGAGGCCGACCTGGCCGCCGCGAAGGCGACCAACCCCTCGATCATGCCGACCAAGCAGTTCCGCAGCGGCGGGGTGGCGATGGCGATCCAGGCCGGCTGGTGGATCGGCAGCCTGAAGACCCAGATGAAGGACAAGTACGGCACCGATGTCGGGGTGACCGCGATCCCCGGCCCGACGCCGGGCAGCAAGGGCTCGCTGGCGTACGGCTTCTTCATGGGCGTGAACCAGCGCAGCAAGCACGCGGACGAGGCGTGGAAGTTCCTCACCTGGATGAACGAGCACAAGGCGGCCGAGGGTAACGTCACGGAGACCGGCAAGTGGCTGGCCGACCAGGGCCTGATCCCGCCGCGGACTGCCGACCAGGCGGAGTACAAGAAGTCGCTGTCCGACCCGAACCTGGCGCCGATCTACGACGCCGCGACGTACGCGATGGCCGAGCCGAACCAGCCGGGTGCGTACGAGGCGAAGACCGCGCTGCACAACGCGCTCATGGGTGTGCTCGCCGACGGCAAGAGCCCGGACGACGCGCTGGCGCAGGCCGCCAAGGCGGTCAAACCGCAATGACGACCGCGGTCAGCAGGGTCGGTGCCGTCGCGGCGCCGGCCCGGCGGCTCGGCAAGCTGCATCGCGAGGGACGGGCCGCGTACCTCTTCCTCGCGCCGGCGCTGCTGTTCTTCTGCGTGTTCCTGATCCTCCCGTTCATCTTCGCGATCGTGCTCGCGTTCTCGGACTGGGGCGGGTTCGACCTCGGCACGCTGAAATGGTCCGGGATCGGGAACTTCCGCGAGGTGCTGAGCTTCGACGGAACCTTCGTCAAGCCGATCCTGGTGAACACGCTGCTGTTCGCGTTCGGCTCGGTGTTCCTGGCGACGTTCGGGTCGGTGCTGGTGGCCTACTGCATCGACCGGCTGGCGTTCCAAGGGTTCTGGCGGGTGCTGTACTTCCTGCCGGTCGTCGCCACGGTCGTAGCCATCGGCAACGTGTGGAAGATGATGTACCAGCCGGCCGGGCTGATCAACGGCGTCCTGAACAAGCTCGGCGTGAACAGCGTCGGGTTCCTGTCCGACGCCTCGTACGCACTGCCGTCGGTGACCGTCGTCCACGCGTGGGCCTCGATCGGCGGCGCCGTGCTGATCCTGACCGCGGGGCTGAAGGCGATCCCGGAGATGTACTACGAGGCGGCCGAGGTGGACGGCGCGAACGCGTGGCACCTGTTCTGGTCGATCACCCTGCCGCTGCTCCGGCCGGCGTTGCTGTTCGTGCTGATCACGCAGTTCATCGGCGGGCTGCAGTCGTTCGCGCTGATCATCGTGATGACCGGCGACGGCGGGCCGGTGAACGCGACCAACGTCGCGGCGTTCGAGATGTACCAGCGGGCCTTCAAGTACGGCGCCTGGGGGACGGCCAGCGCGATGGCGATGGTGTTGTTCGTGATCATCCTGGCGATCACGCTGCTGCAGCTGTGGATCGCCCGGCGGCGCGGAGAGGAGACCTCGTGAAGCGGCGCGGCAGGTTCCCGTGGTTCGCGTACCTGGTGGTGGTGCTGGGCGGCGTCGCGATGGTGATGCCGTTCCTCGACATGGTGATGAGCTCGTTCAAGGGCCCGGGCGAGTACGGCGTGATCCCGTACCGGCTGCTGCCGTCGTCGTTCGGCCTGGACAACTACCGCGAGGCGTTCTCACAGCTGGAGCTGCCCCGGCTGTTCCGCAACAGCGTGATCGTCACGGTCAGCGTGACGGTGTCGGTGCTGATCACGTCGGCGCTGGCCGGGTACGCACTGGCCAAGCTGCGGTTCCGCGGCCGCGCGGTGATCTTCCGGTTCATCCTCGCGACCATGATGCTGCCGCCGTTCCTGCTGCTGATCCCGACGTTCCTGATCATGCTGAACTGGCCGTTGGCCGGCGGCAACGACATCCTCGGCCGCGGTGGCGACGGCGGCCTGACCACCAGCCTGCTCGCGCTGATCCTGCCGTTCACGGTGTCCGGCTTCGGGATCTTCCTGATGCGCCAGTTCATGGTCTCGTTGCCCGACGAGATGCTCGAGGCGGCCAAGATCGACGGCGCGAACCAGTGGCAGACGTGGCGGCTGATCGTGCTGCCGCAGACCAAGCCGGTCGCGATCACACTCGGCCTGATCACGTTCATCGGCACCTGGAACGAGTACATCTGGACGCTGCTGGTCTCGTCCTCGGACCCCTCGTTGCAGACGCTGCCGGTCGGCATCCAGTTGCTGCAGAGCTTCCTCGACCCGGACCGCACGATGCCGATCGTGATGGCCGGCCTGGTGATCAGCACGCTGCCGGTGCTGGTCGTGTTCCTGCTGTTCCAGAAGTACTACGTGCGTGGCGTCGTACTCAGCGGCCTGAAGTGAGGAGACCCTTGTGACCAGAACAGTGCTCGCCGTCGGGGCGCACATCGGCGACATGGACCTGACCGCCGGGCCGACCCTGGCCAAGCTCGTGCTCGAGGGCGCGTCGGCGACGATCGTCGCGCTGACGCCGGGCGAGCGCGGTCACCCGCGGATGACTCCGGCGGAGTACAAGACGCAGAAGATCGCGGAGGGTACGGCGTTCGCGGAGGCGATCGGCGCGGACTTCACGGTGCTCGAGCACAGCGACGGGTTCCTGCCGTCGACCGACGACGTGGCGCTGCAGCTGGCCCAGCTCATCCGCGAGAAGCAGCCCGACACGATCATCACGCACTGGAAACACTCCATCCACCGCGACCACGAACACACCGCGGTGCTCGCCGAGCGCGCCCGTTTCCTGGCCGGCCTGCCGCTCTCGGCCGACGACGACTTCCCGGCGATCACGGCGTACCCGGAACTCGCCGCGAAGGTGGCCGAGCTGCCCCGGCACGGTGTCCGCTCGTTCCTGCACGCCGAGAACTGGGAGGACATGGAGGGCTTCACGCCGTCGCTGTACGTCCCGATCCCCGACGAGGCCTTCTACCTCTGGGTGAACGCCATCCGCCACCAGGCCTTCGCGCGCGGCGAGACGTACGGCTTCCGCTACATCGACTACTACACCGCCCTGATGACCACCCGCGGCTGCCTCGCGTCGTACCCCCGCGCCTGCGCGTTCCACACCAGCCAGTCCCCGGAGGTCAGCAAGCTCGCGGGACCGTAGATTACGTCGTGCCGGTGATCGAGAGGAGTGGGCTGTGGCTGAGGTTCGGTTGGTGGTTCAGTCGGACGACTTCGGGATGTGTCATGCGGTGAACGCCGGCACGGTGCAGGCGTTCCGCGAGGGGATCGTGACACAGGTGTCGACCATGGCGGCCTGTCCGTGGTTCACCGAGGCCGCGGCCCTGGCGCGGGAGTTCTCGATCCCGGTGGGCGTGCATCAGACGTTGACGTGCGAGTGGGACAACCTGCGCTGGCGGCCGGTGACGGACGGGGCGTCGCTGGTGGGGGAGGACGGCACATTCCGCCGTACCGTGGCCGAGGCCGCGGCGGGCATTTCCCACGATGACGCGGTCCAGGAGCTGTCCGCGCAGGCGGCGAAGTTCGCTGCCGAGGGGCTGACGCCCGAGTACCTCGACTTCCACATGGGATCGTCGGTGCCGTCGGCGTACGACGAGGTGTCCACGGCGCTCGGCAAGCCGTTCATCTACGGGCCGGACTGGTCGTCGCGGTTCGCGTCGATCGAGATCCTGAGCGACCGCGACGCCGCGGACAAGAAGCCGTGGATGCTCGCGTATCTCGACGCGCTCACCCCCGGCGTACACCTCCTCGTCACCCACTGCGCCGCCGCCGACCCCGAACTGGCCGCCCTCCACCGCCCCGGCTCCGACACCTACCGCTGGGCCGAGGAATACCGCCTCTCCGACCAGGCCATCGTCCTGGACCCCGAAATCCACCAGTCGATCAAGAACCGAGGATTCGAGCTGACGACCGTCCAAGCCGCCTTCGCCAGCTGACCCCTGTCCGCCGAGTCGTGGATTTCGGCTGTCATCGTCAGCCACAATTCACGACTCGGCGATCGGGGGCGGAGCCAATCGCCACGACTCGGCGGGTCAGCGCTGTGGGCCGATCGCGCGTAAGGCGCCTGGTGGGGCGCCGGTCGCGGACTTGACGTGACGGGTCAGGTGGCTGACCGAGTGGTAGCCCGTCAGGTCGGCTACGGCTTGGAGTGGAAGGGTCGAGTTGCGGATGTGGGCGAGGGCGTGACGTAGGCGGACTGCCTGGAGCGCTGCCTGGGGGCTCGTGTTGCGGAGGCGGGCGAACGCGGCCCGGAGGCCGGAGACGGAGATACCCAGCTCGTCGGCGACCCGTGAGATCCGGAGTCCACCGGCGAAGCGTTCTTCGAACAACTGCTCCGCCTGGGCGACGAGTTGTTCGGCAGGAGTTACGGCGGGCGTGGCGGCGGCGCGACGAAGGCGGAGGTCCAGTTCGGACAGCAGCAGCGTGCGAAGCTCGTCGCTGTCGGGCGTGGGATGCGTGCTCTCGCGGACGAGTGCGTCGAACACGCGGCGCAGGGTGTGGTCGGTGTCGTCGTAGCACAGGCGCGGCCACGAGTGGGTGGTTGCGGCGTCCACCTGGAGGAAGCGGTTCGCGTACCCGGTGCGGCTCAGCTCGGCGTGCCATGTGTGCGGAGGCGTGAGGAGCACGGTGCCGGGCGTGGCGTCGTACGTCTCGTCGCCGACAGGGCAGGTGATCCGGCCGCGAACGTAGTACACGAGCTCCCATGAGGTGTGCGCGTGCGGCGGGTAGTCCTTGCCGGGCGCTGCGGTGTGGACGCCGGCGCCGAGGAGTCGTGGCGATTTGTGCATAAGCCCTGTCGCCTCCTGCATTGTTTCGCGCGTCCGTCGGGTCGATGCTGGCATCGATTCGTGCATCTTGTGAAGGAGTGCTTGGGATGGATATGACGACCGCGCTGCGCGAGCTCGGCGTGACCGACGACGTACTCACGCAGGACGAGAAGGACCAGCTCGACCGCGACGGGTACCTGCCGCTGGAGGGAATCCTGACGGCGGACGAGGTGGCCGCGATCAACGAACGGCTGGCCGAATTGACCGCCGCCGAGGGGGACCGGGCCGGCCTGGAGGTGCATCAGGAGAAGGGCACGGACCGGCTCGCGGACCTGGTCAACAAGGACCCGAGGTTCGCGGTGTGCTTCAGCCACCCGCGGGTGCTGGCGGCGATGCGGCACGTACTGGGCGAGTTCCGGCTGTCGTCGCTCAACAGCCGCGCGGCACTACCCGGCGAAGGACATCAGGCCCTGCACGCCGACTCCGGCCATCCGGTCGAGCCGGGTGCGTACGAGGTCTGCAACTCGATCTGGCTCCTCGACGACTTCACCCCCCAGAACGGCGCGACCCGCGTCGTCCCCGGCTCCCACCGTCGCGGCACCATGCCCGCCGACGAAATGCCGGACCCCGCCGCCCGCCACCCCGACCAGATCCAACTCACCGGCCGAGCCGGCACCGTAGTCATCTTCAACAGCCACCTCTGGCACGGCGGCACCCAAAACCACACCGACAAACCCCGCCGAGCCATGCACTCCTACTTCGCCCTACGCCACCTGCCCCAACAACTCGACCAGCAGTCCTACCTCCGCGTGAACACCTACAACCGCCTGACCCCCGCCCAACACTTCATCCTCGACGTCACCGCCTAGTTGCCGGGAAAATGGCTCGCCTCGTCTACAGTGAGGTCATGGACGGCGAGCAGATCAACATGGAGGAGCTGCGGCAGCGCTTCCCTTGGATTGGGCTGGCGAGCATCGACGAACCGGAGCTGTCAGCCCGGTACCGCGAGATCCAGGCCGAGGCTCGGAAAGACCGCGAGATAGTCGAGGCCATCGAAGCGGCTCGGCGGAGCGCGTGACCGCACTGCTCTGCGATTCTGGCCCCCTGATCGCCACCTTCAACGTTCGTGATTCGAACCATGTGCGCTGCGCCAAGGTTCTGGCGGAGTGGCCAGGGCGTCTGCTCATTCCAGAGCCCGTGCTGGGTGAGACCTGCAACTTTCTGAGGAACAACGTCCGCAACGGTCCCGCCCTCGAGGTGCGGTTCCTCGAGGCGGTCACTCGGAGGACCGCCGCGTTCGAGGTCGTCGATCCCACCCAGGAGGACCGGGCGCGAGCCTCTGAGCTCAGCGCGCAGCTGGTCTCGGGACCGCTTGGTTATGTGGATGCAACTGTGCTGGCCCTGGCTGAGCGCTTGCATGAACCCGCGATTGCCAGTGTCGACTTCAAGTTCCTCGGCATGGCGACGCCCGTTTGCAGGCTTCAGCCGCTCCGTTGGGTGCTTCAGGAACTCTGACGACTCTCGGCTGGCGTGGGCATCCGCTTGGATGCGCCGGACTAGGCGCGAGGCTGGCATTGCTGGTCGGGTGCAGTCTTGGTCTAATCCGTTCTTGTGAATGCGCTGACGAGGAACGCCTGGTGGTCGGGGGCGATGGGCAACCTCCGCACGGAGTTCGAGCTGTACGGCGTGCAGGCTCGGCGGGATGCGGCGGAGTACGCGAATGTCTACGCCGGGCGGCGAGCGGTGATGGTCTTCGATGTGGTGGCGAGTCGTCGGCGGAAGTACGAGACGCGGGTCGCCCGGATGGTCGAGCAGTATGCGGGTGATGCGCCGACGCTCGGGTCACTGGCTACTGATGGGCCGGGGGACGGGTACGGTCTGCGCGACGGTGAGGGCGAGACTATGCGACAGGTCGCGGCCGGGCTGTTGCGGTTCGGGGCAGAGCGCGAGCTCGACGACGAGCAGGCGATCAAAAGCTGGGCGGACAGTGTCGCCGAGTTCGAGCATGCGGCCAAGCTCGATCCGTACGTCGGCGCCGTGAAAGGCATCGGGCTTGCGCTGTTCGCGTACTTGAGGATGCGATGCGGCGCGGACGCGATCAAACCGGACGTACGGGTACGGCGCGCGCTCGTCCGGCTCGGTTTCCGGGTACCGGGGGACGAGCACGCAGTGCTTGTCGTCTGCGGTGCGGCCGCAGTCGAGCTCGGCGTCTCCAAGCTGGTGCTGGATCAGCTGCTCTGGTGGTCTGACACGCGTTGACGTTCTAGGAGGCGTCGGCTTTGCGGACCCAGACTTCTCGGATGATGAGGAGGATGGCGGCGGCGGAGGGGATGGCGAGGAGGGCGCCGACGACGCCGAGGAGGGCGCCGCCGAGGAGGGCGGCGATGACGGTGACGGCGCCGGGGATGTCGACGGCGCGGCGCATGATGCGCGGGGCCACGACGTAGTTCTCGACCTGCTGGTAGATGATGCCGTAGATCAGGCAGGCGAGCCCGGTCCACAGGCCGCCGGTGAAGCCGATCAGGGAGACCACGACGACGCCGATCAGGCCGCCGACCATCGGGATGAAGTCGCAGAACATCACCACGATCGCCAGCGCCACGGCGTACTCACGCAGGCCGATGATCTCCAGGAAGATGAACATGCAGACACCCGCGCACAGCGCCACCATGAACTGGCCGCTGACGTAGCCGCCGACCCGGCCGAGGACCTCGTCGCCGAGGATCGAGACGCGGGTACGGCGGGTGCGGGGGACCAGGCTGTACGCCGCGCGCTTCACGGAGGGGAGCGACGCGAGGAAGTACAGCGTCAGCACCAGGATCGTGAACGTGTTGAACAGCGCGCCCGCCACCACCCTGCCGACACCGAGGATCCCGCCGAACGCGCGCTGCGCCAGCGCCGGGTCCTGGATGTAGTCCTGGGCCTTCTGGATGAAGTGGTACTTGTTGTCGAGCTCGTTGAGGGTCTTCGACTTGGTCAGCAGGTCGAGCCACTCGGGCGCGTTCTTGATCAGGCTGTTGACCTGGTCGGTGACCACCGGCACGATCGCGAACCCGACGCCGGCGACCGCGAGGATCATCAGCAGGAACACCACGCCGACCGACAGACCGCGCTTCAGGCCGCGGCGCATGAACCACTCGACCAGCGGGTTCAGGCCGACGGCGATGAACATCGAGACCAGCAGCAGGATCAGGACCGAGCGCGCCTGGCCGGCTGCGTTCCACAGCCCCCAGGCGACGAGCACGCCGAGCGCGGCGAAGAAGCCGAACGTGAACGGGTTGCCCCGGCGCAGTGGCGGGCCCGGCGTACCCATACCGACCGACGGATGCCGCTGCTCGATCAGCAGCTCGTCCGCGATGTCCGTATCCGCCAGATGCCCAGCCGCCGCAGCCTCCTCCGCGGAGACATCAGCCTTGTCGGCCGGGACGTCCGCCTTGTCGGCGGAAGCGCCGGCCTTGTCCGCGGAGCCATCGGCCTTGTCCGCGGAGCCATCGGCCTTGTCGGCCGAGACGTCCGCCTTGTCGGCGAAGGCGTCGGCCTCGTCGGCTGAAGCATCCGCCTGCCGCGCCGAGTCGGCCGCCTCGTCGGAGGACACGTCCGCGGCTCGCGCGGAGTCGGCTGCCTGGTCGGATGACGAGTCGGCGGAGCGTGCTGAATCGGTCGCCTCGTCCGCGGAGGAGTCGGCCGCGCGTGCGGAGCCCGCTGCCTCGTCGGACGACACGTCCGCAGTGTGTGCGGAGTCGGCTGCCTCGTCTGCGGAGGAGTCGGCGGAGCGGGCGGCGTCGGTTGCCTTGTCCGCGGAGGAGTCGGCGGCTTCGGCCGCGGCCTCCGCCTCGTTGGCGGAGGTGGTGGCTTGGGTGGCGGCTTGTTCGCTCTTGCCGGCGGCGGCTTCGGCCTTCGCGGCCGCGGACTTCGCTTCGCGCGTTGCCTCGGCGAGGTCCGCGTCCGGGGTCGCTGTGGAGGTGTCGTCGCCGGGTGGCGTCACATCTTGTCCTTCGGGGATCGCGCGCTCGAGGTGGTCGTGGTGTCGCCCGCGGACGGCGTGCTCCCGGACTTTGCCGGGGCGGACGGCCGCGTCTGGCCCCGAGTCTCCTCGCTCGCGAGGTCACTCAGCCGGAACTCGTCCACCATCGTGGAGTCCTTCGGCTCCTCGGCGTCCTCCGCGGCGTCGTCGGCGTCGGCCGGCCCGCCGGCGGACCGGCTGGTCTTGTCCGCGAGGTCGTCGGCGTCCTTCGGGTCGACGCGCAGATTGGTGTCGATCCGGGTCTCGTCGACGCGCGCGTCCCCGGCCCCGGCACCGACGAACGGGCTCGCGCCGGTGAACGGCCCCTCTTCGTCGTCGTCGTACGACGTGTCGCTCGAGCCGGACGCGGCCGGCGTCGCTCCGGGGAACGGGTTGTCCTCCGGCGTGGTCGCCGGGTACGGGTTGTCGTCGTCGGCCGGAGCATCAGCCGGGGACTCCGCAGGGAACGCGGCCGAGCCGGCACCGGACGCCGCAACATCGGACGTGGCCGAGCCCGACGAAGCCTCGGGCGAGAACGTGCCAGCAGCCGGGCTCGACGAAGCCTCGGGCGAGAACGTGCCAGCGGCCGAGCTCGACGAAGCCTCGGGCGAGAACGTGCCAGCAGACGGGCTTGAGGTGGCCTCGGGGGAGAACGTGGACGAACCCTCTCCGGAGAACGGGCTCACCGCCGGGCCCTCGGAGGCGAACGGGCTGCCCGCGCCGGAGCCGGGTGTGCCGAACGGGCTGCCGCCCTGGGTCCCGCGGCCGGACGGACCGTTGTCCGCGAGACCGGACGACGACTCGGTGCCCCGGGCAAACGGGTTCACGTACGGCGCCGCGGCGGTCTCGGAGTCGAGCTCGGCCGCCTGGCGGGCGATGTTGCTGGCGATCTCGTTCAGGCCGGCGATCTGGGTGAGGATGCCGTCGCGGCGCTTCGCCAGCCGCTCGGTCTCGCGGGCGACGACGGTCCGGGACCGCTCCGCCTCGTCGGCGGCGTTCGCGAGCTCGGCCTCGGCGCGGGTCCGCGCGGTGGTCAGCAACTGCTCGGCCTCCCGGCGGGCGCGCGACAGCGTCCGCTCGGCCGACTCCTCGGCCTCGGCGCGGACCTTGCGGGCCTGCTCGGTCGCCTCGGCCACCCGGCGCTCGGACGCCTCGGCGGCCTCCTTCATCTGGGTAGTCAGGTTCTCGGTGTCGGCCGCGATCTGCTGGTGCTTGTCGGCGAGCTCCTTGGCCTGCTGCTCGCGCTCGTCCGCCAGCCGCGCCCGCAGCGCCGCCGACTCGCGCTGGATCGCGGTCCGGATCTTCTCGGCCTCGTGCAGCGCGCCGTTCTTCAGCGTGCTGGACTGCGACTCGGCCGTCAGCTGCAGCTGCTCCGCCTTCCGCTGGGCCGCCTGCAGGACCTCGGCCGCCTCGGTCTCCGCGGTCCGCCGCAGCTCGGCCGCGTCGCCCTCCGCCGTACGCCGCATGCTGTCGGCCTCGTTGAGCGCGACGGTCCGGATGTCCTCGGCCTCGCGGTCGCCGGTCGCGCGCGCGGCCGACGCCTCCTTGGCGGCGTTCGCGCGCAGCTCCTCGGCCTCGCGCTTGGCCTCCTCGAGCGCCTCGGACGCCTGGTCCTGGGCGAGCCGGAGGATCTGCGCGGCGCGGTCGCCGAGCCCGGCGTACGACGGGTTGGCGCTGGCCTCCAGCTGACGCCGGGTCTCCTCGAGCTGCTGCTGCATCGGCGCGACGCTCTGCTGCAGGCTGTCGGCGCGGTTGCGGGCCTCGACCAGCTGCATCTCCAGCGCGCGGACGTAGTCGTCCACGGCCTGCTTGTCGTACCCGCGGCGGCTGACCGGGAAGCCCCCGGCCGCGGTCGCCGTGCGATCGAAGAACGGCAGGCTCGACTCGTCAGGCATTTCCCGAGATTCCCTTCTGGCGGCTTTCAGTGAATCCCCCACCATAAGCCTGTCAGAACCCGGTTCAAACGCCCAATCGCACCGAGGGCATGTCCTCCATTCCCACGCCTACTGCGCGGCACTCGGCACGGCACCTCGCCGCACGGGTGCAAAGGCCACGATGCTCCGCATCGAGACCTTCGCCCCCGCACGCCGATGCACCGCACCGAGCACCTGCTCGCGACGGCGTGGAAATGGAGGACATGCCCTACCTGTTACGGAAGCGATTAATGGCGTCCAGATGCTTGTCGCGCAGTGCGGTGTCGCGGACGCCGAGGCCTTCGGTGGGGGCCAGGGTGAGGACGCCGACCTTGCCCTGGTGCAGGTTGCGGTGCACGTCGTACGCCGCCTGCGCGGTGTCCTCGAGCGGGTAGACCTTGCTGACCGTCGGGTGCACCATGCCCTTGGCGATCAGCCGGTTCGCCTCCCAGGCCTCGCGGTAGTTGGCGAAATGAGAGCCGATGATCCGCTTCAGGTTCATCCACAGGTACCGGTTGTCGTACTCGTGCATGAATCCCGACGTCGACGCACACGTCACGATCGTCCCGCCGCGCCGCGCGACGTACACCGAGGCGCCGAACGTCTCCCGGCCCGGGTGCTCGAACACGATGTCCGGGTCGTCGCCGCCGGTCAGCTCGCGGATCCGCGCGCCGAGCCGCTTCCATTCCTTCGGGTCCTGGGTGGTCTCGTCCTTCCAGAACCGGTATCCCTCGGCCGACCGGTCGATGATCAGCTCGGCGCCCATCGCGCGGCAGATCTCGGCCTTCTCCGGCGACGACACCACGCAGACCGGGATCGCGCCGCCGTTCAGCGCGAACTGCGTCGCGTACGACCCCAGGCCGCCGGACGCGCCCCAGATCAGCACCACGTCGCCCTGCTTCATGTTGGCGCCGTTGGCCGACACCAGCTGGCGGTACGCCGTGCTGTTCACCAGGCCGGGGGACGCCGCCTCCTCCCAGGTCAGGTGCGCGGGCTTCGGCATCAGCTGGTTGGACTTCACCAGCGCCAGCTCCGCGAGGCCGCCGAAGTTCGTCTCGAAGCCCCAGATCCGCTGCTCGGAGTCGAGCATCGTGTCGTTGTGCCCGTCCGGCGACTCCAGTTCGACCGACAGGCAGTGCGCGACCACCTCGTCGCCCGGCTTCCACGCGTTCACGCCCGGGCCGGTCCGCAGGACGACGCCGGCGAGGTCGGAGCCGACCACGTGGTACGGCAGGTCGTGCCGGGCGGTCAGCGGCGACAGCTTCCCGTACCGCTTCAGGAACGAGAACGTCGAGACCGGCTCGAAGATCGACGTCCAGACGGTGTTGTAGTTGATCGCGCTGGCCATCACCGCGACCAGCGCCTCGCCCGGGCCGAGCTCGGGGGTCGGGACGTCGTCGAGGTGCAGGCTCTTGCGCGGGTCCTTCTCCTTCGCGTCCAGGCCCTCGAACATCGTCGCCTCGTCGGCGTGCACGGTGATGCCCCGGTAGTGGTCCGGTACGTCGAGCTCACCGACGGCGGCAGTGTCGCCGGAGAGGATCGCATCGAGGATCTGCTTCACGAAAGTACCTCCTGGAACGGCGGTCTGTGTGAGCGGAACTTACCGTCGAGTATGCACGCGTGGCTGTGCCCTGTAACACAGCGGAGGACGGGTGAGACGACCGTCACTTTTCCAGTCCACCGTTGTCAGTGGTCTTATCGCAGTCGCGTGTGCAGCCGCACCTGCGTGAAGCCGTCGCCCGATCGCAGTTGCGCCAGGTCGCACAGCTGGTTGGCCAGCCAGACGCCCCGGCCGCCGAGCCCGTCCAGCGGCGGCAGCACCCGCCCGATCAGCAGGTTGTCGATCCGCCCACGGTCGAGGACGTCGCAGATCAGCGTGCCGTCGGCGATCCACACCGCCAGCCGGCCGCGCCCACCTCCGAACCGGATGCTGTTCGTGCAGATCTCGTGCAGGGCCAGCGACAGATCCTCGAGCCGGTCGCGCGACACCCCGTGCGACGCCGCCCGCCCGCTCAGCCACTGCCGGATCTCCCCGAGCTCGTCGGGCCCGAACTCCCAGCGCTCGGCGCGGTCCGGGATGTCGTCCAGCGCGGTCCGGAATCCCTTCTCCGCAAGGGCTTCCGCCGCCGAATGCGTCGCCGTCGGATCGATCCCCACGGACGCCTCGTACGCGCAACAGAGCCGGAACGACCGGTCGTGCGCGAAGGCGATGCCGGTCAGCGCCTCGTGCAGCAGCACCTCGTCGTACGCCGCCTGGCTGCGGCCGGGGTACGCCGGCTCGCCGAGCGCGCGGACCGGGCCGGGGTGCTGGTCGAGGATGTCCCGCCAGAACGGGATCAGCCGCGCGGGGTTGCCCCCGGCAACGGTCATGTCGGTGAAGCAGACGTCGTGCCGCAACGGTCCGAGGGCGTCGCGCAGCACGGCGATCCGCTCCGGTGGCAGCACGGCCACGATGGTTTCCCCCGCCGCCAGCCCCTGCCGTACGAACCCGGCCGCGCGCTGCACGAACTCCTCGTCCGACGCGTGGACGAAGGCGTCGTGCTCGAACCCGGCCGGCGCACCATGGGAGGAATCGGTGGCGCTGTCCTTCAGCACCCGCACAGCTTAGGCCCTGTCCGGCAACTCGGGGCGGTGTTTTAGCGAGCCGTCACGCCGGGTGGGAGACCGGTGGCTCCACGAGTTCGACGAGCACGCCGCCGGCCGATTTCGGGTGCACGAAGTTGACCCGCGAGCCGGCCGTACCGCGCTTCGGCTCGTCGTACAGCAGCCGGGCGCCGCGCTCCCGCAACACCTCGGAGACGGCGTCCAGGTCGCGGACCCGGTACGCGAGCTGCTGGATCCCGGGACCGCGCTGGTCGAGGAACCTGGCGATCGGCGAGGCGTCCGACAGCGGCGCCAGCAGCTGGATCGAGGAGCCCGAGTCGCCGACCGACAGCATCGCCTCCCGGACGCCCTGCTCCTCGTTGACCTCCTCGTGCGCCACAGTCATGCCGAACACGTCGGCGTAGTACCGGACGGCCTCGTCGAAGTCGGGCACTGCGATGCCGACGTGGTCGATCGCGTCGAACAACTGATCCATCCCGCCAGCGTGGCCCAGGACGTCTGCGGAGGCCATCGAAAGTGGCCCACCCGACACGATCCGTGTGACCCGTCTGACGTGCTCGACCAGCGGCGTACCAGTGCCTGCGCAGGTATCGTGACGGCATGTCTGACACGCGGAACTCAAGCGTCATCGTCGCCGGTGCACGGACCCCGATCGGGCGGTTGCTGGGTGGCCTCAAGGGCTTCACCGGCGCCGAGCTCGGCGGGTTCGCGATCAAGGGCGCACTGGACAAGGCCGGCGTCGCGCCGGACCAGGTCGAGTACGTCGTCATGGGCCAGGTCCTGCAGGCCGGCGGCGGTCAGATCACCGCCCGTCAGGCCGCGGTCAAGGGCGGCGTCCCGATGGACGTCCCGGCCATCACCATCAACAAGGTCTGCCTGTCCGGGCTGAACGCGATCGCCCTCGCCGACCAGCTGATCCGCGCCGGCGAGTACGAGATCGTCGTGGCCGGCGGCATGGAGTCGATGACCAACGCGCCGCACCTGCTGCCGAAGTCCCGCGAGGGCTTCAAGTACGGCGACACCACGCTGGTCGACTCGATGGCGTACGACGGGCTGTGGGACGCCTTCACCGACCAGGCGATGGGTGCGCTGACGGACCAGCAGAACAACACCGTCGAGAAGCTCAGCCGCGCGGAGCAGGACGAGTTCAGCGCCCGTTCGCACCAGCGCGCCGCCGAGGCCTGGAAGAACGGCCTGTTCGCCGACGAGGTGGTCCCGGTCGAGGTGCCGCAGCGCAAGGGCGACCCGATCGTGGTCGACAGCGACGAAGGCGTCCGCGGCGACACCTCTGTCGAGGCGCTGGCCAAGCTGCGGCCGGCCTTCGGCAAGGACGGCACGATCACCGCCGGTTCGGCCTCGCAGATCTCCGACGGCGGCTGCGCGGTCGTCGTGATGAGCAAGGCGAAGGCCGAGGAGCTCGGGCTCAGCTGGATCGCCGAGATCGGCGCGCACGGCTCGGTCGCCGGACCGGACTCGACGCTGCAGAGTCAGCCGGCCAACGCGATCGTGAAGGCCTGCGCGAAGGAAGGCATCGCGCCGGCCGACCTCGACCTGATCGAGATCAACGAGGCGTTCGCGGCGGTCGGGATCGCGTCCGCGCGGGAGCTGCAGGTCGGCGAGGACAAGGTGAACGTGAACGGCGGCGCGATCGCGCTCGGCCACCCGATCGGGATGTCCGGCGCGCGTCTGGTGCTGCACCTGGCGCTCGAGCTCGGCCGCCGCGGCGGCGGTGTCGGCGCGGCCGCGCTGTGCGGTGGCGGTGGCCAGGGGGACGCACTCATCGTGCGGGTCCCCCAGAGCTGACCCAGAGCTGATGCCACGTCGTACGGCGCCTGTCGGCGAGCTGGTCGAGCGGGCCCGGGAGGGTGACTCCCGGGCCGTGGCCCGGCTGATCTCGCTGGTCGAGGACGAGTCGCCGCTGCTGCGGGACGTGATGGCCGCGCTGGCGCCGTACGCGGGCCATGCGCACATCGTCGGCATCACCGGGTCGCCCGGCGTCGGCAAGTCGACGTCGACCTCGGCCCTGGTGTCGGCGTACCGGGAGACCGGGAAGCGGGTCGGCGTCCTTGCGGTCGACCCGTCGTCACCGTTCTCGGGCGGCGCGCTGCTCGGCGACCGGGTGCGGATGCAGGACCATGCGACCGATCGCGGGGTGTTCATCCGGTCGATGGCGTCGCGCGGGCATCTCGGCGGGCTGTCGTGGTCGACGCCGCAGGCGCTGCGGGTGCTGGACGCGGCCGGGTTCGACGTGGTGCTGGTGGAGACCGTCGGCGTCGGGCAGTCCGAGGTCGAGATCGCCGGGATGGCGGACACCACGCTGGTGCTGCTGGCGCCCGGGATGGGCGACGGCATCCAGGCGGCCAAGGCCGGGATCCTCGAGGTCGGCGACATCTACGTGGTGAACAAGGCCGACCGGGACGGCGTCCAGTCGGTCACCCGGGACCTCCGGGCGATGCTGGCGCTGGCCGAGCGGGCCGACGGGGCCTGGTTGCCGCCGATCCTGAAGACGGTTGCGTCCCGCAACGAGGGTGTCGCGGAGGTGGTGCAGGCGATCGAGGACCGGCTGGAGTGGATGCGCGGGAACGGCGTGCTCACCGACCGCCGGCGCAGCCGCGCCCGGGACGAGATCGAGGCGATCGCGACCACCGCGCTGCGCGCCCGGTTCGCGCACCTGCACGGTGACGCGCGGCTCGACGTCCTCGCGGCGAAGGTCGCCGACGGCGGCACGGACCCGTATTCGGCGGCCGACGAGTTGATCGCCGCGCTGTGACGATTGTCTCGCCGTGCAACAGCCGGCCACGCAGTGTCACATTGTGTCTTTGCTTTTCGTTCACCAGGAGTTGTGCCGAATCCGGGCAAATACCGCGGGATTTACGCTGAGTACGGTGGTCCCCGTCTCAGGGCGGCGCGCCGATGGCTGCCGTGCCCCCCAATCCGTTACAGAATGGACCTTGTAGCTGGTGAGCATTGTGCGGTGGGCTGTGTTCAGTCAGTGACAATTGGTGACGGTCCGTGATACAAACTCAAACACAGTCGACCGAGTGGGTTAGGAACAAGGAGTGGCGACATGCCGAAGAAGCTGTTGATCTGGTCGCTCATCGCCTTTGCCGGCTTCTATCTGTTCACTCAGCCGGCCAACGCCGCCAACGCGGTAGGTGGCGCGTTCTCGGCTGTTGGTGACGCTTTCACCAGCGTCATCGCCTTCCTGACAGCGCTGTTCAGCTGATCTGCCGTTTCGAGTGTCCCGTGACGCGCCGTCGTGCGGGACACTTGGATGTACGGGGTCACACAACAGCGTGACAGGGGAGTGAGCGGATGGCCGGAATAGGCCTGTTCCGGATCTTCGACCCGAAGGTCCGGCGCCATCTGATCTCGGACGAGGGCGAAGTCGTCATCGACGAGGTCCGGCAGCACTGGGTGGTGTACTCGGTGCCGATGCTCGAGGTGGTGCTGGCGGCGGCGCTGCTGGTCACGATGGCCACCACCGCGATCGGCGGGCAGCCGGTGCTGCTGGCGATCGTGCTCGTGCTGTGCGCGCATGCCTTCTGGCAGTTCCTCACCCACCATCGGGACCGGTTCGTGGTCACCAACATGCGGGTGATGCGGATCCGCGGCGTGTTCTCCCAGACCGTCGCGACGACCCCGATCGCGCGGGTCCTCGACATCACCCTGCAGAAGCCGATCATCGGCAGGGTCTTCGGTTACGGCCACTTCGTCTTCGAGTCCGCCGCGCAGGACCAGGGCTTCCGTGAGATCAAGTGGGTCAGCCGGCCCGACGACCGCGACCTGACCATCCAGCGGGTCATCCAGCGCACCGGCCTGCGGGCCTCGGCGAGTGTCGACGTACTCCAGGGGGACGAGGACTCCGACGACGACGGCACCGGTCCGATCGGGATGGACTCGGCGCAGGAGGTCATCGCGAGTACACCGGCGCCGGCCGCCGCGCACCAGTCCCGTCCGGCGTCTCCGCCGTCGTCCGGCTCGAAGTCGATCTTCAACAGCGAGCGCGGCAACTGGACCGACAACGACTGACCCACGCGGGTTCAGTGCTCGAGCGGTTGTCGCTGGGCGAGCCGGCGGAAATGGGCCCGGCGGCGTTCCCGGTGTGAGCGTTCGGGATGGTTGGGCGGGGCGACGGCCAGCGCTTGGTCCAGTTCGTTGACGGCTTCGGCGTACCGCTTGGTGCGGGCGAGCAGCTCGGCCCGGACCGCGTGCCGGCGGGAGCTGGGCGGGATCGCGTCGAGGAGTTCGAGTGCGGTGTCCACCTCGCCGGTTTCGGCGATCGCGACGACGCGGGCGAGGTCGGCGGCCGGGCTGGGGGAGACCTCGACGAGCAGGTCGTACAGCCGGACGATCTCGCGCCAGTCGGTGGCCGGGTAGCTGGGGACGCGCGCGTGCTCGGCCGCGATCGCGGCCTGCAGTTGGTAGGCGTCGGCCTGCCGGGCGGACCGTTCGAGTGAATCGTTGAGCAGCGTCACGCCGCGCGTGATGAGTTCCTGGTTCCACAACGAGCGGTCCTGCAGGTCGAGCGTGACGACGTCGCCGGCGTCGTCGAGGCGGGCCGGTCGACGCGCCTCGGTGAGGAGCAGGAGCGCGAGAACCGCGGTCGGCGTGGGCTGACCGGGAAGCAGCGAGTGCAGCAGCTCGGCCAGCCGGATCGCCTCGCCGCACAGGTCGACGTCGTACGCCGCGTCGCCCTCGGCCGGTGCATGGCCGGCGGTGTAGAGGCTGTGGATGACCGCGCAGACCGCGGGCAGCCGTTCGGGGAGCTCGTCCTCCGTGGGCACCCGGTACGGGATCCGAGCGGCCGCGATCTTCTGCCGCGCCCGCACCAACCGCTTCGTCGTCGCCGCCTCGGTGGTGAGTAGGACGCCGGCGATCTGGGCGGGCGAGAGGCCGCAGAGGGTGCGGAGCGCGAGCGCGACCCGGGTCGGCGGGGACAGCGACGGGTGGCAGCAGGTGAAGATCAGCCGCAGCAGGTCGTCCTGGACGACGTCCTCGGTGTCGACCTCCCGCTTGGACAGCTCGATCAGGTCCGCGCCGTCGCGCTCCTTGGCGCCGCGCGACTGCTCCCGGCGGATGATGTCGATCGCCTTGCGCCGCGCGGTCACCGTGAGCCAGGCGCGCGGTTCCGGCGGTACGCCGGTGACCGGCCACGCGCCGAGCGCCGCCACCGCCGCTTCCTGGACGGCGTCCTCGGCGAGCTGGACGTTGCCGACGGTCCGGATCAGGGTCGCGAGGATCCGCGTTCCCTCGATCCGGATCGTCTCGGCGAGGGCGTCGTGGTTCATCTGGCCAGGATGACCGGCCTGACCTCGACCGCGCCGCCCCAGGCGGCCGGGATCTCGGCGGCGATCCGCACCGCTTCCTCGAGGTCGGCGGCCTCGATCAGGTAGTAGCCGGTCAGCGCTTCCTTGGTCTCGGCGTACGGGCCGTCGGTGGTGACCACCGGTCCGCCGCGGGCGCCCTCGACCCGGACGACGGTCGCCGTCGAGGTCGGGTGCAGCACGGCGCTCGCCTTGACCTGCTCGGCGAACTCGGCCCCGAACCTGCGGTACTCGGCCAGCTCCTCGGCCTGCTCGGGCGCCCACCAGTCGACGTCGGCGGTGTAGGTCAGTGCTAGGTACTGCGCCATGGGAGTCCTCCTTCTCGTCTGTTGTGAAGGGAACGAACGCCAACCCCCACAGAGGACATCATCACTGCGAAGCCTCGGAAATTCTTCCGCGGAAGGCGCGCACCACGGTCGGGTCGCCCACGACCTCGATCGTGTCCTCGCCGGCCCTGCCCCACAACCACAGATAGACCTGCGCCGGATCCCCGGTGACCTCCGCCGCCACATCGCCGTCGGCCCCTTGCCGTACGTCGACCCGCGTCGCGTCGGCGGACACGGTCCAGGAGCGGCCGGCCGCGGTGAGCCGGACCGTCGCGTCGATCGGGTACGCCGTGTCGCCCTCCTCCCACCACGGGCCGCCGAGCGTCGGGTACAGGATCTCGTCGATGCCGTCGAGGGCCAGCTCGGGATCGATCGGGCTGACCGCGTCGTGCGCCTGCTCGACGTCGATCCGGTGCACGACGGTCTCGTGCGCCATCCGCCGGTGCCAGAACGCCGACGTCGGGTCGCGCGGGCTGAACGTCCACGTCGGCGTCCCGGTCCCGGCCGCCGTCAGCGCGTCGACGATCGCCGCCCGAGCGTCGTCGTACCACTCCAGAGAGGTGCGGCCGGAGAAGTCCAGCGGCCACGGGTCGGGGAGGGCGCCGAGCTTGAGCACCTCGACCTTGTGCACGTAGACCGTCGCGACGTGCCGCACCACGTCGTCGACCGTCCACCCCGGGCAGCTGGGCACGGCCGCGTCGAGCCCGGTCCGCGCCACCTCGCCGAGCCGGGCGCTCTCGACCCGCACATGCTCCAGAAAGTCCATGCCCGAACCATCGCAGGGCCCGTGGACAGTTTCAGGCGCGCACCTTCAGACGCTTCGCGCCTTGAGCGCCGCCTCCCAGTCCTCGGTCTCGGTGTGGCTGATCTCGACGACCCGCTCGGCGAGCAGCTTCACCGGGTCGCCGGCCTTGGCGTACCGTCCGGCCTTCTGGGCGTACAGCCAGGCCTCGTTCCGCAACTCCTGCGCGGTCCGGGTGTAGGTCGGGTAGGAGTCCTTGAACCCGAACAAGGTCCGGATCCCCTCGGCCAGCGCGATCACACCGCCCAGCGTCGGAGCGAGCCAGGTGGGCGCCTTGATGGCCACGGAGATCGCGATCACCAGGGCGGCCAGGAGCTGCACGGTGCCGAGCGCGCGGTACCAGATGCGGGCCCGCCGGGACTGCGCGGCGTACCAACGGAACCGGATACTGATCAGCTGCTCGGCGGGCGCGTCGGTCCCCAGCGCGGGGAAGTCCGAATCTCTGAGTCTTCTCGACATGGTGGGACAAGTGTGGGGTTAAGGTTCCGCCCATGGCCAGGAAGAGGGCGTTGCCGTTCGATCCGATCGACGAGGCGTCGCGGCAGTGGGGCCGGCGCTGGGGCGCCGTCGAGCAGATGCGGGCCGTCACGTCGCTGATGCGCGCGCAGCAGATCGTGATCAACGAGCTGGACGAGATCCTCCGCAAGCACGGTCTGACCTTCGCCCGGTTCGAGGCCCTGGTGCTGCTGACGTTCTCGCGCCGCGGGTCGCTGCCGCTCGGCAAGATGGGGGAGCGGCTGCAGGTGCACCCGACCTCGGTGACGTCGATCGTGCGCCGGCTGGAGGCGGCCGGGCTGGTGACCCGGACGCCGCACCCCGACGACGGCCGCGCGGTGCTCTGCGAGATCACCCCCGAGGGCCGCGACCTGGTCGAACGCGCCACCGCCGACCTGGTCGCCGCGGACTTCGCCCTGTCCGGCCTCACCGACGACCAGCTGAAGATGCTCTGGTCCGTCCTCGAACCCCTCCGCCACAACGCCGGCGACTTCGCCTGACGGGCGGACGCCCACCACTCACCAACCGCGCCACGAACCACGCCGGCACGCTCGGGGCCGGGCGACCTGGCGCGCTGCGCTGAGGTTGGTGAGTGCTGGGCGTCCGGCAGTGGAAAATAGTTGGACGTCCTAGTATTTTGGGACCAGTCTCTAGGGAGGTCTGACTGATGGATGCCGAGCAGATCGCGGCCGGCCGGAGCCGGTGGCAGCAGCGGTACGACGCGGCGCGCACGCGGGAGGCGGATTTCACCACGCTGTCCGGCACCGAGGTCCGGCCGGTGTACGGGCCGCCCGAGGGGGTCGACGACCCGCGGATGGAGCGGATCGGCTGGCCGGGCGAGTTCCCGTTCACCCGCGGGCTGTACGCGACCGGCTATCGCGGCCGCACCTGGACGATCCGTCAGTTCGCCGGCTTCGGCAACGCCGAGCAGACCAACGAGCGGTACAAGATGATCCTGAACGGCGGCGGTGGCGGCCTGTCGGTCGCGTTCGACATGCCGACGCTGATGGGCCGCGACTCCGACGAGCCGAAGTCGCTCGGCGAGGTCGGGCACTGTGGTGTCGCGATCGACTCGGCCGCCGACATGGACCGGCTGTTCAAGGACATCCCGCTCCAGGACGTGACCACCTCGATGACGATCTCCGGCCCCGCCGTACCGGCGTTCTGCATGTACCTGGTTGCCGCCGAGCGCCAGGGCGCGGACATCTCGAAGCTGAACGGGACGCTGCAGACCGACATCTTCAAGGAGTACATCGCGCAGAAGGAGTGGCTGTTCCCGCCGGAGCCGCACCTGCGCCTGATCGGCGACCTGATGGAGTACTGCGCGACCACGATCCCGGCGTACAAGCCGCTCAGCGTCTCCGGCTACCACATCCGCGAGGCCGGCTCGACGGCCGCGCAGGAGCTCGCCTACACCCTCGCCGACGGCTTCGGGTACGTCGAGCTCGGGCTGTCCCGCGGCCTGGACGTCGACGTGTTCGCGCCCGGCCTGTCGTTCTTCTTCGACAGCCACCTGGACTTCTTCGAGGAGATCGCCAAGTTCCGGGCTGCCCGCCGGATCTGGGCGCGCTGGCTGCGCGACGTGTACGGGGCGAAGACCGACAAGGCCCAGTGGCTGCGGTTCCACACCCAGACCGCCGGCGTCTCGCTGACGGCCCAGCAGCCGTACAACAACGTCGTACGGACCGCCGTCGAGGCCTTGGCCGCCGTGCTCGGCGGGACGAACTCGTTGCACACCAACGCGCTCGACGAGACCCTCGCGCTGCCGACCGCGGAGTCGGCCGAGATCGCGCTGCGCACCCAGTCGGTGCTGATGGAGGAGGTCGGCGTCACGAACGTGGCCGACCCGCTCGGCGGTTCCTGGTACGTCGAGGCGCTCACCGACGAGATCGAGGCCGAGGCCGAGGAGATCTTCGCGCGGATCAAGGAGATGAGCCCGGACGAGACGATGACCGGCGGAATCCTGCGCGGGATCGAGGACGGCTGGTTCATGGCCGAGATCGCCGACGCCGCGTTCGAGTACCAGCAGAAGCTCGAGAAGGGCGAGAAGAAGATCGTCGGCGTGAACACGCTCACCGACACCGTGTCCGGCGAGCTGGAGATCCTCCGGGTCTCGCACGAGGTCGAGGTCGAGCAGTGCCGGGTGCTGGCGGAGCGCAAGTCCCACCGCGACGAGGACCGGGTACGTCGTACGCTATCGGCTCTGGTGGAGGCGGCCAGCGGCACTGGCAACCTGATCGAGCCCATGCTGGAGGCAGTGCGTGCGGAGGCCACGATGGGGGAAATCTGTCACGTTCTTCGGGAACAGTGGGGAGAGTACCGGGAGCCCGCCCGATTCTGACGAGCCGCCGCCGTCCGGTCAGGACGGCGCCCGCGATCCGGCCGACGGCCGCCGGGTCGTGGTCTGCGGTTCGGACCGGACGATGCTGCGCGTGGTGACCGAGCTGGTCAGTTCCGGCGAGCGGGTGACCGCGATCGTGAACCCGGCGTCCCGGCACTACGACCGGATCGGTGAGCTCGGCGCGACCGTGATGGGCGCGCGGGTGATCAGCGAGGGGCTGCTGCGCCGGGCAGGGGTCGACGCGGACGACGACGGTACGCCGTCGACCGCCCGCGCCCTGGTCCTGCTGGACACCGACGACGTCCACAACGTGCACACCGCCCTGACCGCGCGGGACATGGATCCGGAGCTGCGGATCGTCGTACAGATGGTGAACCCGCGGCTCAGCAAGCAGCTCAACGACCTGCTCGGCGACTGTGTGGTGGTCAACGGGCCGTCGCTGGCCGCGCCCGCGTTCGTGTCGGATGCCCTCGAGGACGACGAGCTGACCTGGATGGAGCTCGGCGGCCAGCGTGTCGTCGTGGGGCCGGCCGACCTGATCCGCGAGCCACACACGACGGTGCTCGCGGACACCACCTCGTCGGCCACACCGCAGCTGCTGCCGGCGTCGAGCGCGGACCCGGACGGCGACATCGTGCTCGGTACCGGCGTACGGCCGATCTGGCGCAGTCGCGACGTCCGCCCCGCAGGCTGGTTCATGGCGGTTCGCGACATCCTGGACAGCCGGGTGCGGAAGATCGCCGCGGTGATGGCGCTCCTGGTCGCGGCCGGTACGGCGATCGTCCACTACTTCGGCGGGATCGAGTGGTGGCGGGCGCTTTATCTCGCGGTCGGCGTGGTGACCTCGGCGGGGATCGACGACGACAAGTTCAACGACGCCCAGCCGTGGGTGAAGGTCAGTGCGGTCATGGTGCAGCTGACCGGGATCGTGCTGATGGCGCTGCTGACCGCGGTCGTGGTCGATTCGCTGATCGGCGCCCGGCTGTCGCGGATCATCGGCGGCGTCCGCGGCCGGCCGCGCAACCACGTCGTGGTGTGCGGCCTCGGGACGGTCGGCGCGCGGGTGCTGGAGATCCTCACCGAGCGGGGCGTCGCGGTCGTCGGCGTCGACCAGGACGAGGACGCGCCCGGTGTCCTGGTCGCGCACCGGCTGCGGATCCCGGTCGTGATCGGGGACAGCAGCAACGAGGAGACGCTGCGGTCGGCCGGCGTCCAGCGCTGTCAGTCGGTGCTCGCGATCACCGACGGCGACATCACCAACCTGGAGTCGGCGATGGTGGCCCGGGACCTGAACCCGGAGGCCCGGATCACGATGCGGATGTTCGACCACGACCTCGCGCAGCGGGTCGAGCGCCGGCTGGGCCTCGGCCACAGCCGGTCGGTGTCGATGCTGGTGGCGCCGGCGGTCGCGGCCGCGGTCGCCAACCGGCGCAAGCAGGTGACGATCCCGGCCGGACGCCGCGTCCTGCTGCTGACCGAGGTGAACGTCGAGTCCGGGTCGGTCGCGGGCGGGCTGCGACTCGGCGAACTGGACGAGGCCGGCGGGCTGCGCGTGCTGGCCCGGCAGGACTTCGACGGCCCGTGGGACTGGGATCCGGAGCCGGACCGGGTGCTGCGGCCGGGGGACCGGCTCGCGGTCGCGGGCACCCGTAGCGGGCTCGCCCGGCTGCTGATGGCGACCCGGGCGCAGCGCGGTTCGGTCGCGTCGTAGAGGATAGACCTGTGAACGGTACGTACGGATTGCGAGGACAGTGGTGAGCCAGTCCAACTTCTCCCGTCCCGGGGCGATCGACCTGTCGGCCCTGCGCAAGCCTGCCGGTGCGCCGGCGCCCGGAGGACCGGCGGGCGGTGCGCCGGTCGGCGGCGGCGGTGCCGCGGGGTCGTACGTGCTGAACGTGAGCGAGCCGACCTTCCAGAGCGACGTCATCGAGCGCTCGCTGCAGGTCCCGGTGGTCGTCGAGTTCTGGTCGCCGCGCTCGCAGGCGTCGGTCGCGCTCGGCCCGGTGCTCGCCGCGCTGTCCACGGAGTACGCCGGGAAGTTCCTGCTCGCGCGGATCGACATCGACGCGAACCCGCAGCTCGCGCAGGCGGTCGGCGTGCAGACGGTTCCGCTGGTGATCGCCGTCCTGCGCGGGCAGGTCGTGCCGCTGTTCCAGGGCGCGCTCGGCGAGCCGGAGGCGCGGCAGTACCTCGACCAACTGCTGACGGTCGCGGTCGCGAACGGGATCTCCGGCCGCGCCGAGCCGGTCGGCCCGGCGGTGGACGGACCGGCCGCGGACGAGGAAGAGCCGCCGAACCCGCGGTACGAGAAGGCCGAGAACGCGATCGGCACGGGCGATCTGGACGGCGCGATCGCGGCGTACGAGGAGCTGCTGAAGGAGACGCCGAACGACGCCGAGGCGAAGTCGGGGCTGGCCCGTGTGCAGCTGGTGAAGCGGACGCAGGACGTGCCGGCCGATGTCCGGACGCGGGCGGCCGACAACCCCGCGGACGTCGAGGCGCAGATGCTGGTCGCCGACGTGGACCTGATGGGCGGGCACGTGGACGACGCGTTCGCGCGGCTGATCGCCACCGTCCAGGCGACCGCGGGCGACGAGCGGAACACCGTGCGGCTGCACCTGCTCGAGCTGTTCGAGGTCATCGGCGCGGACGACGAGCGGGTCGGCAAGGCCCGTCGCCGGCTGATGGCCGCCCTGTTCTGATCGCGTGTGAATCGGCTGGCCGGAACCGGTCGGCGTGAATTCTTGTAAATAGCGTCGGAGTGCTCTGAGAATTCTTCACATGAGCGCTGTCGAGTCGCCGCCGCCGAGCCTGGAGGCACGCATCCACGGCCTGCTGCCGGCGCTCAGCCCGGCGCAGGCGCGGATCGCCGCCGAGGTCCTGCGGGACCCGGCGGCGGTCGCCTCGTCGACGATCGGGCAGCTGGCGGCCCGGTGCGGCACGTCGCTGCCCAGCGTCACGCGGTTCTGTCTCGCACTCGGACTGTCCGGGTACGCCGAGCTGCGCCTGACGCTGGCGGCCGAGAGCGGACGAACCAGTCCGAGCTGGGAGCGGGGCACCGGCTCGGAGGTCGGTCCGGACGATTCGCTCGACGACGTACTGCGGACCCTGCTGCGCGCCGACACCCGCGCGCTCGAGGACACCGTCGCCGCGCTCGACGTGGACGCGCTCGGGCGCGCCGTCGAGGCGATCTCGAACGCCCGCCGGATCGACCTGTACGCCGTCGCCGGGTCGGCCGCCGTCGCCGAGGACCTGCGCCTGCGGCTGCACCGGATCGGGCGCGGCGCGAGCACCTGGAGCGACGTGCACACCGCGCTGGCCAGCTCCGCGCTGCTCGGCAGCGGTGATGTCGCGATCGGGATCTCGCACAGCGGCGAGACGCTCGAGGTTCTGGAGCCGATGACCCGGTCCGGCCGGCAGGGCGCGACGACTGTTGCCATCACCAACTATCCGCGGTCGCCGCTGGCGCAGGCGGCCGACATCGTGCTGGTCACCGCCGCCCGCGACGTCACGTTCCGCACCGGCGGCCTGTCCGGGCGGCACGCCCAGATGATCGTCCTCGACGCGCTCTACCTCGGCGTCGCGCAACGCGACTACCCCCTGGCCGAACAGGCCTTCGACGCCACGGCCGACGCGGTGTCGACGCATCGCCACCGTTCCTGAACTCCCGCACTCCGTTCGACCGCCTTCCGAAGGAGAGTCATGCAGAGTCCACACCAGACCCTTGGCCCGAGCCGCCGCAGCCTGCTGCTCGGCGCGGGCGCCACCGCCCTCACCGCGGCGTCCGCCTCGGTCGCCTCCGCCTCCACCGCCTCCGCTTCGATGGCTTCGGCTGCTGCCGAGGTCGCCGTACCGTCGCCGGACGCACTTCCGCTGACGGGCGGGCCGGACTTCCCGATCGGGTTGTTCTGGCCGCCGCATCCGTTCGCGAGCACCGCGGAGCGGTTCGCGGAGATCAAGAACGCCGGGTTCGACTTCGTCATCTCCGGCAACTACGCCGGCGACGGCAACATCTTCACCTACCAGCTCGGGCTGGCCCGGGACGCCGGCCTGAAGATGCTGATCTCCGACGACATCCAGATCCGCAACATGTCCCGCTGGTTCTCGATCTCCGACACCACGACGGACTTCCTCAGCATCACCCCGGCCGAGGCCAAGGAGTTCTACACCCGGGCCCGGAACGCGTACGGCCCGTACTCGTCGCTGGCCGGCTTCAACTTCTACGACGAACCCGGCGCAGGCTGGTTCGCGACGCTGGCCAAGGCGCTGGCGATCTCCCGCGAGCTGGCGCCGCAACTGCTGCCGTACATCAACCTGTTCCCGTCCGACGACGCGTCGTACTACCGGAACTTCGTCGACGTGGTGAAACCGTCGCTGATCTCGTTCGACCGGTACCCGCTGCTGTCCGAGGGCCGCGAGGACGCGAACTACTTCCACAACTGGGCGATCGTCCGCGACGCCGCGCTGCACGGCGACATCCCGTCCTGGGTGTTCATCCAGACGCTTGCCTACAACAACCATCGCGAGCCGACCGCGGCCGAGTTGCTTTGGCAGGTGAACATCAGCCTCGCGTACGGCGCCAAGGGGATCCAGTACTTCACCTACTGGACGCCGGAAGCCGCCCGCGGGGAAGGGTTCGGGCCGGCGCTGATCACGGTGGACGGCGAACGCACGTCGCGCTACTACGCCGCGCAGCAGATCAACACCACCTGGCTGCACCAGGTCGGACGCGAGCTGAAACCGTTGGTGTCCGAGACCGTCGAACATGTCAACGAAACCCCGCTGCCGAACGGGACCGTCGGTTTCACGCCGACGAGCCTGGTGTCCGGAATCTCCGGAGATCCGGTCGTCGTCGGCACGCTCCGCCCGCGGGACACCACCTCCGGCGACCGCTGGCTCCTGGTCGCCAACCGTTCCCACAGCACCCGCGCCCGCGCGGTGGTCTCGCTCAACAGCCAGACCGTCGGCTCGGCCGGAATCTTCCAGCCGGCTCGTCAGCAGTACGCCCCACAACGCGTCGGTCAGATCCCGGTGACGCTCGCTCCGGGCGCCGCGACCCTCATCAGGCTCACCGCCAAATAGTCACGTCGTCTGGCCGGTGTAGATGCCCATGGCCCGGAAACGGAGGGCTGGGGCCGCGTACTCCTCCAGGGCGTGCGCGGTCCAGCCCACCATCCGGGCCAAGGCGAAGAGGGCGTCTCCGGCGTCGGGGCGGAAGTCGTACGCGTGCATGATCGCGGCGATCGCGAGGTCGCTGTTGGGGAACGTCGGCGTCCGCGCGGCGACCGCCCGGATCGTGCCGACGATCGGGTGGTCGCCGAGGAGCTCGAGCAGTACGTCGGCGCGCGGGTCGCGGTGCTGGTAGATCCGGTGGCCGAAGCCGGGGACCGGTTCGCCGGATCGCAACTGGTCCGAGAGTGCCTGCACCGGATCCCGTTGCGCGCGCTCCAGAAACTCGTAGGCGAGGGTCGGTGCGGCGCCGTGGTACTGCCCGTCGAGCGCGCCGAGGCCTGCCGAGACGACGGCGTACAGGTTCGCGCGGGCGCTGGCCGCGACCCGGGCCGCGATGGTGGAGACCGCGAGCCCGTGGTCGGCGAGCAGGATCAGCGCCGCGTCGAGCACCTCCGGCCGCGGTTCCGCGTCGGAGAGCTTCGGCCAGAGTTTCCCGCCCACCGTCGTACCGACGGCCGTAGGCCCCGGCAGCGCCGCGATCAATGTCCCGATCAACCTCCCGGCCGCCGCCGTCACCGAAGCCGCCGACAAGTCGAACCGCAACGGATCCGCAGCCCCCAGCACCGCCACCGCCACCCGCAACCGATCCGTCACCCGAGCCCCCTCCGGCACCACCCCCATAGCCCGCCGGGCCAGCAAGACCCCCTCCCGATCTGCCGCGAACAAGCCCTCTCCCGCCACCGCACTCGTGTCTCCGGGTGTCCAGAGGAGGGTGGCTACCTGTTCGAGGGTGGCGGTTGTGGCCAGGTCGCGGGCGGACTGGCCTCGGTAGTAGAGCTCGTCCTCCTCGAGGAGAGTCAGTTCGGATTCGATGCGTTCCACCACGCCGGAGTGTTCGACGGAGCGGGCTGCGAGGCGTTCGACGTCGGCGGTGGGGAACAGGCTGCCGCGGCGGCCGCGGGCGCGGACGCTGGTGAGGAGGCCGCGGCTGACGTAGGCGTAGACCGTCGCCGGTTTCACCTGCAGACGGCGCGCCACCTCGGCGGTGGTCAGGTAATTCTCGTCACCTTCGCCCGGCATTCCCCGCTCCTCGCAGCGTTCATGTTGACTGGATCAATATTGACAACTGTTGATTGCCTGTCAACTCTGAAGATATGTCATCAACGATCACTGCACCGCCCGGCCTGCGCAATGTCGTCGTCACCGAGACGACCCTCGGCGACGTCCGCGGCGACGAAGGGTTCTACCACTACCGCCAGTACTCGGCGATCGATCTCGCCAAGTCCAAGACGCTCGAAGACGTCTGGTACCTGATGTTCGAGGGCCACCTCCCGACCGACGCCGAGCGCGCCCGCTTCACCGCCGAGCTCGCCCCGCTGCGCGTCCTTCCCGCCGAGGTCGCCGCGGTCCTCCCGGCGATCGCGACCGCCGGTACGACGTTCAACCCGCTGGCCGGTCTCCGCACCGCGCTGTCGCTGCTCGCCGCAGTGCGCGGTCTGCCGCCGCTGTGGGACGCCGACCCGGCACGTCGCAAGGCCGACGCCATGCTGGTCTGCGCCGTGACGCCGACCATCCTCGCGGCCCTCTACCGGCTCCGCGAAGGACAGCAGCCGCTCGAGCCCCGCGCCGACCTCTCAGCAGCCGAGAACTGGCTGTACCTGGTGACCGGCACCGAGCCGACCGCCGTCCACGCGACCGCGATCGAGCACTATCTGGTCTCGACCGTCGACCACGGCTTCAACGCGTCGACCTTCACCGCCCGGGTGATCGCCTCCACCGGCGCGGACGTGGTCGCGGCCGTCGCGGGCGCGATCGGTGCGTTCTCGGGGCCGCTGCACGGCGGCGCGCCGGACCGCGCCCTCGCCAGCCTCGACGAGATCGGTACGCCGGACCGCATCGACGACTGGGTCCGCGCGAAGGTGTCCGCCGGCGACCGGATCATGGGCTTCGGGCACGCGGTGTACCGCACCGAGGACCCGCGCTCGCTGATGCTGCGCGACATCGCCCGCGGGATCGGCGGCGACCTGGTGGATTTCGCGACCACCGTCGAGCAGCGCATCGTCGACGTCCTTGCGGAGCTGAAGCCGGGCCGCAACCTCTACGCCAACGTCGAGTTCTACGCCGGTGTCGTGATGGAGCTGTGCGGCATCCCGCGCGCCATGTTCACGCCGACGTTCGCCGTCAGCCGCATCATCGGCTGGTCCGCCAACATCCTCGAGCAGTCCACCGACCCGAAGATCATCCGCCCGATCGCCACCTACGTCGGCCCGCAACCGCCGGCACCCGTCAGCTGAAGTGCATGATGCCGTCGTCGAGGCGGTTGTAGCGAAGTGTCAGCAGGTCGCGCGGGTAGTTCTGCCGTAGCCGCCACGGCCCCTGGGTGCCTTGGCGGGGGAGGAGGGCGGCGGCGCGGCGGATGTAGCCGGAGGTGAGGTCGACGACCGGGCGGGGCGGGGCGTCGTACTCGGCGGGGTCGATGTCGGGGACACAGATCCGGGTGCCGGTCGCGGTGAGGTGGTTGAGCAGCCGCGTGACGTACTTCGAGGTGAGGTCGGAGCGCAACGTCCAGGAGTTGTTGGTGTAGCCGATGCACCAGGCGAGGTTGGGTACGCCGCTCAGCATCATGCCCTTGTAGACGAAGGTGTCGTGCGGCGCGACCCGCCGCCCGTCGACCGTCACCTCGATGTTGCCGAGCGCAACCATACGGAGGCCGGTCGCGGTGACCACGAGATCGGCCTCCAGCTCCCGGCCGGACCGCAGCCGCAGTCCGGTCGGGGTGAACCGGTCGATCTCGTCGGTCACCACCGACGCCGAGCCGTTGCGCAGCGCCTTGAACAGGTCGGCGTCCGGGACCAGGCAGAGCCGCTGGTCCCAGGGCTTGTACCGGGGCGTGAAATGCGGATCCACAGGGATCGACGAAGGAAGCTGCTTGGCGACGGTGCTGTTCAGCAGCCACGCCGCGTGCGCCGGCCACTTCCGGAACGCGCCGTACACCGCGGTGCTCAGCGCGACGTTCTTCCCGCGGATGACGCTGTGCGCGAGCTTCTCCGGCAGTACGGCGCGGATGCGGTCGGACAGAGCGTCGCGCGCCGGACGGGAGGCGACGTAGCTGGGCGACCGCTGCAGCATGGTCACGTGCGCCGCCGTACCCGCCATCGCGGGCACCAGCGTCACGGCGGTCGCGCCGCTGCCGATCACCACCACGCGCCGGCCGGCGTAGTCCAGCTCGTCCGGCCAGTGCTGCGGGTGCACGATCTGCCCCTGGAAGTCCTCCTTGCCGTCGAAGTCGACGACATACCCCGAGTCGTAGTCGTAGTACCCGCTGCACACGTAGAGGAACGAGCAGGTGTACGCCGTGTCCGCGGTCCGCACCGTCCACACCGCGTCCGCGGACGACCACGAGGCGCTGACGACGCGCTGGTTGAAGCGGATGTGCTTGTCGATGCCGTACGCCGCTGCGGTCTCGTGCAGGTAGTCGAGGATCGCCGGACCGTCGGCGATCGCCTTCGCCGCCTTCCACGGGTGGAACGGGAACCCGAGCGTGAACATGTCCGAGTCCGACCGCACCCCCGGGTACCGGAACAGGTCCCAGGTGCCGCCGAGCGCGGCACGGCCCTCCAGCACGGCGTACGTGCGGTCGGGGCTGCGGGTCTGGATCCGGTACGCCGCGCCGATGCCGGACAGGCCGGCGCCGACGATCAGGACGTCGAGGTGCTCCATGTACCCCACGGTAATAAAGATTCTTCCCGGGTGTTGTCGATTCCGTGTCGGGGCGTTCGTCAGCAAGATGTCCAAGTAGGAAGCGCACGGAGGAAGCGCGAGACAAGGGGAGTCCGAGATGGCGCAGTACATGTTCCTGCTGTTCGACAGCGAGGAGTGGTACGACAACCTGACCCGCGACGAGTGGCAGCAGGCGATGAAGCTGCACGGGGAGTTCGCGGCGGCGGTGGAGAAGGCCGGGGCGCGGATCCTCGGCGGGGAGGCGCTGGAGCGGTCCAGCACGGCGAGCACGGTCAAGAACCGTGAGGGCGCCGAGCCGCTGGTCACCGACGGGCCGTTCATCGAGACCCGGGAGGCGCTCGGCGGGTTCTACGTCATCGAGGCCCGGGACCTCGACCAGGCGCTGGAGCTGGCGAAGCTCTGCCCGTCCGGCAACATCGAGGTCCGGCCCGTGATGCCGACGTCCGAGGACGCCGCACCACCGGCCTGAGCGTGTCGTCGACCCGGGTACGCCGGCGTACTGCCGCGCCGGCGTACCCGTCGGGCAGGGGGAGAAGGTGACCGAAGCCGTTGAGGTGACCCGAGTGGTGGACAGGGTGCACCGGGAGCGCTGGTCGACGGTGCTGGCGTCCGTGGTGCGCTTGACGCGCGACCTGGACTTGGCGGAGGACTGCACGCAGGACGCGTTCGTCCGGGCGCTCCGCACCTGGCCGGACGGGATCCCGGACAACCCGGCCGGCTGGCTGACCACGGTCGCCCGGCGGCTGGCGCTCGACCGGCTGCGTCGCGAGACCAACCTGCGGCGGAAGCTGCCGCTGCTGGTGGAGGAGCCCGGCGACGCCGAGCAGCCGACGGATCCGTTGCGGCTGGTGTTCACCTGCTGCCACCCGGCGCTCGCGCGGGAGTCGCAGGTGGCGTTGACGCTGCGGCTGATCTGCGGGCTGACCACGCGCGAGGTCGCCGCGGTGCTGCTGATCGCCGAGGCGACGGCGGCGGCGCGGATCACCCGGGCGAAGAAGAAGATCGCGGCGGCCGGGATCCCGTACCGCATCCCGGCCGATCACGAGCTGCCGGCGCGGATGGATGTGGTGCTGACCGTCGTCCACCTGGTCTACACGGCCGGGTACGTCGCTACCGGGGCGGAGCTGACCCGGACCGACCTGACCGGGCGGGCGATCGAGCTGGCGCGGTTGCTGGAGCGGCTGATGCCGGACGAGCCGGAGCCGCAGGCGCTGCTCGGGTTGCTGTTGATGACCGAGGCGCGCGGCGATGCACGGGTCAGCACCGACGGCGAGCTGGTCCTCCTGGCGGACCAGGACCGGTCGCGCTGGAACGGGAAGCTGCTGGCCGAGGGAGTCGCGCGGGCCACGGCGGCGCTGCAGCGCGGGCACGGGCGGTTCGCGCTGCAGGCGGCGGTTGCCGGTCTGCACGTGACCGCGCCGTCGTGGGAGCAGACGGACTGGCGTCAGGTGGTCCGGATGTACGACGCGATGATGGTGAGCTGGCCGACCCCGATCGTCGCGCTCAACCGGGTGGCGGCCCGCAGTCTGGTCCCGGGCGCCGACCTGGAGGCGGTGCTCGCCGAACTGGATGCCCTCGATAAGGAGCCGGCGCTCGCGGCGTACGCGTACTTGCCGGCAACGCGGGCCGACGTCCTCACCCGCCTCGACCGCCGGCCGGAAGCGGCCGAGGCCTACGAGAAGGCGATCGAGCTGACCGCCAACGAAACCGAGCGCCGCTTCCTGACCGCCCGGCTCACGAGTCTGCGCTAGGCGCCCAGAGCCTGTCCGCGTCGCCTGCTTCGAGGCGGCCCCGGTAGACGTCGATCTTGTGATCGATGAGCTCGAGGCTGTCCTGCAGCGCGGCGAGTTGGGTGAGAATCTCCGACCGGTGCGTCTCCAGCAGCTCCAGGCGGTCCTTCTCGTTGCCGCGGCCGGCCGTGACGAGCTCGGCGTACTTGCGGATGGTGCGGATCGGCATCCCGGTGGCACGGAACCGGGTGCAGATCTTGATCCAGTCCAGGTCGATCTGGCGGTACCGGCGGCGCCCGCCTGCGGTCCGGTCGACCGTGGTGACGACCAGCCCCGCGCGCTCGTAGTACCGCAGTGTGTGGACGCTGACGCCGGTGTGTTCGGCGGCTTCGGCGATACTGATCCCACGTTCGTTGACTTCGAGCACGCTCTAAATCCTAGCGTGGCCGGTATGACAACGCTCGAGGAAACCGTCGGCGCCCGCCGGTACGCCGTGCTCGCGATCTGTTGCGCGAGCCTGCTCGTCTCGGTGATGGACATCTCGATCGTGAACATGGCGCTGCCCGCGATCCGCGACGACCTCGGCGCGTCGACGGCCGGCCTGCAGTGGACCGTCGACGCCTACACGTTGGTGCTGGCGAGCTTCCTGCTGCTGGCCGGCTCCACCGCCGACCGCTTCGGCCGCAAGCGCATGTTCCGCCTCGGGCTGATCGTCTTCGGGCTCGGCTCGCTGCTCTGCAGCCTGGCGCCCGGCATCGAGGCGCTGGTCGCCGCCCGCGCCGTGCAGGCGGTCGGGGGCACGATGCTGAACCCGGTCGCGATGGCGATCGTGGTGACGGTCTTCCCGGACCGCGCCGAGCGGGCTCGCGCGATCGGGATCTTCGGCGCGACCGCCGGGCTCTCGCTCGTCCTCGGCCCGATCCTCGGCGGCGCGCTCGTCGACGGCCTCGGCTGGCGCTCGGTCTTCTGGGTCAATCTGCCGATCGTCGCGCTCGCGGTGCTGTTCACCAGCCTGTATGTGCCGGAGTCCCGCGCCGCCCGCGGCCGGCGCTTCGACCCGGTCGGCCAGCTCCTGGTCGTGCTGCTGCTCGGCAGCGTGGTGTCCGCGATCATCGAGAAGAACGCGTGGCGGCCGCCGTTGATCGTCACGGCGGTCGTCGCCGCGGTCCTGCTGATCGCGTACGAGCGCCGCCGGGCGGAGCCGCTGCTCGAGCTGCGCCTGTTCCGCAGCATCCCGTTCAGCTCCGCGGTGGTGATCGCGATGTTCGCGTACACCGGGTTCGGCGCGTTCCTGTTCGTCACGACGCTGTACCTGCAGAGCATCCGCGACCTGTCCGCCCTGGACGCGGGTCTGTGCCTGCTCCCCGTCGGCCTGCTGATCACCGTGCTCTCACCGCTCACGGGCCGGGTGGTGGGCGCGCGAGGCCCGCGGCTGCCGCTCGTCGTGGCCGGTACGGCGCTGACGCTCGGCGCGTTCGCCTCGCTCGGGATCGGGCCGGCGACCCCGCTGCCGGTCGTGCTCGGGATCTTCCTGCTGTTCGGCGTCTTCCTCGGCACGATCAACCCGCCGATCGCGAACGCGGCAGTGTCCGGCATGCCCGGGTCGATGGCCGGTCTGGCCGGCTCGCTCGCGTCGGTCGGCCGGCAGACCGGTACGTCGCTCGGTGTCGCGGTCGCGGGGTCGATCATCGGCAGCGCGACGACCGATCCGCAGCAGTTCGTCCGCGCCGAGCATGTCGTCTGGTGGCCGACGGTCGCGGTCGGCCTCGTCGTACTGGCGCTGGCCCTGTTCAGTACGAGCCACCATGCCCATCGGACTGTGCAGGTAGCCCGAAGCGAGTGACGAGATCCGGGTCGCTGAAGACGTGGATGTGCGTCAGACCGGTGCGAGTCGGCGTCAGTACGGCGACGCCGTACGGCTCGCCCTTGAAGTACGCGCCGACCGCGGGCTGGCCGTTCGCGACGATCGGGAGCATCCGCCAGTCACCGGGGGAGCCGACAGCGGCGGCCAGCACCCGCAGGCACATCACGCGGCCGTCGAACCAGGCCGTCGTACCGACCATTTCGATCGCGGCGTCCGCACGCAGGGCACGTTCGAGCGCCGCGGTGTCGGCGTTCTCGAAGCCGGTGACGTAGTCGTCGAGCAAGGCGCGAGCTACGGGGTCGGTGGGCTCCAGGACCTCGTCCTGCGACGGCGCCGTCTCGTCCAGGCGGGCCCGCGCGCGTTGCAGCGTGCTCTTCACGGCGGCGACCGAGGTGTCGAGCATCGCCGCCACCTCCGCCGCCGGGAACCCGAGCACCTCGCGCAGGATCAGTACGGCGCGTTGCTTGGGCGGCAGGTACTGCAGGGCAGCGATCAGCGCCAGCCGCAGGCTCTCCCTCAGCGTGACGATCGACGCGGGATCGGCGGCGACGAGCGACTCGGCGATCGGCTCGATCCAGGCGGTCCCGTCCGGCTCGGCCGGGGGCGGGGCGGCGAGATCCGTACTCGGCGCGGCGATCCCCGACGGCAGCGCGCGGCGGCGACGCTGCTCGAGCGCGGTCAGGCACACGTTGGTCGCGATGCGGTACAGCCAGACCCGCACCGACGACCTGCCCTCGAAGTCGCCCCACGACCGCCAGGCCCGCAGGTACGTCTCCTGCACCGCGTCCTCGGCCTCGTGCACCGACGCGAGCATCCGGTAGCAGTGCGCCAGCAACTCCCTGCGGAACGGCTCGGTCACTCCGAACTCACCCATCACCACTCCCTGGCTCGTCACCGCCGCCATCGCCCGTTCCTTTCGTTGCAGCTCTGTCACCGGTACAGACCGAGAACCCCGCAAAAAGGAATCGGTGCATCGGCGACTACAGAATCTGTCCATGGCGGCACGTACGGTTGCTGTCGTGTTAGCCCGCTACCGCTATCGCGTGTATCCAACTACCGGTCAGGCTAGAGCCCTGGCTAGGGCGTTCGGGTGCGCGCGGGTGGTGTTCAACGACGCGCTGGCTGCGCGGGAAGCGGCCTTTCTGGCCGGGGCCACGATCACCGACACCGAGGTGCAGCGCCGGGTGATCACATCGGCCAAGGCCACTCCGGATCGGAGTTGGCTTGCGGAGGTTGCCTCGGTTGCACTGGTCCAGGCCTGCAAGACGCGCGGCGCGCCTACCGGAACTGGTTCGATTCGCTGAGCGGCCGTCGCAAGGGACGGAAGGTCGGCCGTCCCCGGTACCGCCGCAAGCATGGGCGCCAGTCCATTCGCCTGACCCGCAATGGATTCTCGCTGCGCGGCGACAAACTGTACATCGCAAAGGTCGGACAGATCTCAGTCCGCTGGTCCCGTGACTTGCCGTCGGTGCCATCCTCGGTAACCCTGATCCGGGAGCCGGACGGCAGGTACTACGCGTCGTTCGTCGTGAGCATCGAGACCTCTCCGCTGCCTCCGGTGGCGCGAGCGGCGGGGATTGATCTCGGTTTGACCACGCTGGCCACCATCGCATCCACGGATGGAACCGTCAGGTCGATCGCGAACCCGCGGTTCCTTCGCCGACGGGAGCAAAAACTCGCGCAGGCGCAGCGTGCGTTGTCGCGCAAGGTCAAAGGTTCGGCCAACTGGCTCAAAGCGCGCCGACGAATAGCCGTCATCCATCGAAAGGTCAGAGAGACTCGACGTGACCATGCCCACCAGACAGCACTTCAACTGATCCGCGAGAACCAAGCGGTCCACGTCGAAGACCTGTCGATCGTCGGCATGGCCAGGACACGTCTCGGTAAGAGTGTGCACGACGCTGCCTGGGGCCAGTTCGTTCGGCTTCTGGAAGAAAAGGCGATTCGTTACGGCCGTACCGTCAGTCGGGTCGACAGATGGTTCCCGTCCACTCGACTGTGCTCGGCCTGTGGACTGGTGACGGGGCCGGCAGCACTTCAGGTCCGGGAGTGGGCCTGCGTCTGCGGCGCCGTCCATGACAGAGACGAGAACGCCGCTCGTAATATCCTCGCCGCCGGGCTGGCGGAGAGATCAAACGCCTGTGGAGGCGGCGTAGGACCGGGCTCCGTTCCGGCGGCTGCCGTAGAATCAGGAACCCCACCGAGGTGCCGCGCCGGCGGCACGGCAGGAGTCCGCGCCGATAGCGGCGGGGAGGAAGTCAATTGAGTATGAGTACGCCGAACGCCGGGCCGCCGCTGTCGGCCTCGGAAGAGCGGACGTGGGCGATGGTCGCGCACATCGGGGTGCTGGTCGCGGCCTGGTTCGCGATGGGGTTCCTGTGCCCGTTGATCATCTGGCTGGTGTTCCGGTACCGCTCGGACTTCGTCCGCCGGCACGCGGTGGAGTCGCTGAACTTCCAGATCTCGCTGCTGATCTACTCCGCGGTCGCGGCCGTGCTGATCTTCGTCACGTTCGGGCTCGGGGTGCTGATCGTCGTACCGCTGGTGGCCATCGGTGCGGTCGTGGCGCTGGTGGTGATCATCCTCGCGACGGTCGCCGCCTCCGGCGGGAACGACTACAGGTACCCGTTGACGATTCGCTTCGTCCGTTAGGGTCGGCCCGGTGGAGCTCATCGGGCAAGGCATGGAAGGCGCCGTCTACGACCTCGGCGACGGGACGGTCCGCAAGATCTGGTTCGATCGGCGGCCGGAGGACGTCCGGCCGTTGCAGGCGTTCCTCGACGAGCTGCCGGAGCTGCCGTTCCGGACGCCGCGGATCCGGGAGGTCACCGCGGGGGAGGACGGGCTGGCGATCAGCGTCGAGGACAAGCTGACCGGTGTCCCGCTGCACGAGGCCGGGTTGCCGGAAAAGGTCGCCGTGGACGCTTTCGTCTCAGTCGTCGAGGCGTTGGGTGCCACGACACCAGGCCCGGCCGGCACGTCGCTTCCCGTCCTCAACCAGCCGTTCTGGGAGGGGTCCTGGGGCGAGAGCCTCGCCGCATTGGTACGCCGCCGCGCCGACGCCGCGGGGGTTCACCTGGCGCGCGACGTACCCGATTTCCCCGACCTGCTGGACAAGGTGCTGGCCGAACTTGCCGAGCTCGAGGGTGGGCTCAGTGTCGTGCACGGCGACATCTGCCCGCCGAACGTCCTGATGGACGGCGCGCAGGTGGCGGCGGTGCTCGATTGGGGTTTCTTGTCCACAGCAGGTGACAACACCTTCGAGGCTTCCTTGGCGGCCGGCTTCTTCGACATGTACTCATCCGAAGCCCGCCGCCTGGACGACCTCCTGACCAACCGATTCGCAGAACTGGGCCACGACCGGCACCGAATGCGCGTCTACCGCAAGGCCTACGCAATCATCACCGCAACCATCTACGACGAAAACGCCGCCGACGGCCACTACACCTGGTGCGTCAGCCAGCTCACCAGATAGCTCGCGCCCCTGCAAGAAAGAACAAAGAAAGAGATAGAGGGGACTTGGGTGCCTGGCAGGTGATCGGCAGTCCGCTGGCGGTCCGCGTGTCCTGACATGCCGCCCAGCGCCGGCGGGCGCCCCGAGCCCTGCCGCAGATCATCGAGGACCCGAAGCGAGAACGGAAAGTGCAGGAGTACGTGTCTGGGGCTGGCCGGCATCAAGTGGTTCATGGACCAGCTCAGGATCCGGTGGGCCTGAGGGGGTGCCGGGTTCGTCCTGCTACTCAGGCCTGCCGGGCCGGTGGCAGCAGCTGGGAAGTCCCTGACGTCCGCGCGACCGTCGACCAGACCTGAGCGCAGGTGGTGATGTGTGGATGGTGGCGCGGACGGAGCGGGTGCTGTCGTACGCGGCCGTGGACGCCGAGCCCAGTGTCGGCCGGGGTGTTTGCTGGGGTGTTTGCTGGGTGTGGGCCCACGAACAGCCCACAAAATAAGGGGATTCCGGCTCGGAAACTGTCGGTGGGACCGTCTAGGGTCGATGGCATGGAACTCCTGGGCGAACGGCCGGTGTGGTCGATGGGCGGCGGCGAACTGCTGTCCACTCTCGACATGCTGGAGGCCGAGCTCGCTCGCCTGGAGGCGTACCGGTTGAGCGTGGTCGCGGCGATCGAGTCCACCGGGTACGCCGAGGAGCTCGGCGCCCGCGACACCGCCGAGCTGCTGCGTTTCCGGTACCGCCTGGACGCGCCGGTCGCCCGCCGCACCCTCCGGCTCGCCCAGACCGCCACGCAGTATCCCGCCGTGTCCGACGCCCTCGAACGGACCGCCTCCTCCGCAACCACCGACGACAACGGTGGATCCGACGCCACTGCCGACGCCACCGCTGACGGCACCGGCGCGGCTGAAGCTGGCGTGGGTGGTGGGTGGTTGCTGCGACCGGCGCAGGCGGCCGCGATCGTGTTCGGGCTGGACCGGGTCCGGTCGCGGGTGCCGGTGGAGCATCTGGACGCGGCTGCGGAGCAGCTGGTCGGGCTGGCCGGTCACCTGTCGCCCGGCGAACTGCGCACCGCCGCCAAGGAGATCGCCGACCTGCTCGACTCCGACGGCCCCGAACCCGAGGAACTGAAGGCGTACGAACGCGAGTCCCTGACGCTGTCGGCTGCGGACAACGGCGTGAAGTTCAAGGGGTTCCTGGCCAACGAGAACGCCGAACTCCTGCGCGCGGTCGTGCACGCCGGGGCCCGCCCGCACAAGACCGTCGACGGCGAACACGACCCCCGGCCCCGTGACAAGCGCCAGGCCGACGCGCTGTCGGATGCCTTGAGCATCGCCGCCGCCGTGTGGGACACCACCGGCCCCACACCCGGCCGCGCAGCCGGGCCCGCCACGGGCACCGAGGGCGCCGCGAGCACCGCGGGTACAGGGGACCCAGCCGCCGCCGCGGGTGCCGCGGCGCCGGCCGCTGAGGGCGCCGCGGGCGCCGAGGACACCGCCGGCGTCGCGGGCACGGGTGGTCGGGTGGCCGAGTATGGCGCGAAGACGAACATCACGGTCACGATCGACCTGGACGACCTGAAGGCCGCGACCGCGGACGCGGTCGGGCGCACCGTCTACAGCGGCGGGCTGTCCGCGGCCACGATCCGGCGGCTGGCCTGTGACGCGAACATCATCCCGCTGGTGCTCGGCTCGAACTCCGAACCGCTGGATGTGGGGCGCCGCGTGCGGCTGGTCACCAAGGCGATGCGTCGCGCCCTGGATACCCGTGACCGGGGCTGTGTGGTGTGTGGGGCGCCGCCGGTCATGTGCGACGCCCATCACCTGATCTCCTGGATCGACGGCGGCGACACCAAGGTCTCGAACCTGGCTCTGCTGTGCCGTCGCCATCACACCGACCTGCACAGGGGCCGCTGGCACATCACCATCCTCGACGGCGTCGTCCACGTCGCCCGCCCCAGCTGGGCCGAGCCCTCACCTACCCTCACCGCCGCCAGGCGCACGGCACCGCCGCACGCCCACCCACCCGGCCGCGATGTGGGCTTGAGCGAGTCCGAATCCACCGCGGCCAGTCCGTGGGCGCCCGAGGACATCGCAGTGGAGAGCGTCGCTGACCGCTCTCGATGGCGGGCGGACGAAGCTGCCCTCCAGCAAGCGGCCGCCTTCGCAGCGACCGGTTGAAGCCGGACAACACAACAACCTCCTACCCGGCGGGCATGCGGGTGGGCCCGTTGTGCTGCGGCGGACAGCAAAGTGGGGCGGTCGTCGACGACAACGGCGCAGCCAAGTTCCACGCCGCCTCCTACCCGCGGCGCGCACACCCGCAGCGCTGCTGTTCGTGTCAGGTGACCGGAATCCTTCAAGGCACCTCCGGCAAGGTATCGCTCGTCCTGGCGCCCAGACCGAGCCAGTGAAGCAACCGCCCGCTCGGCAGACGACCTGCCTGGCCCGTCGCCCTTTGCCGGCCACACGCACCCCCGCGTGTTACGGCTGCCGGTTTGTCGTCTGCCGCTCGTGGCGAGCGCGGGACCCGCCCGCTACAAAGGCGAGACCGGGGGTGCCGCGAAGGCGGAACCGGAGTGCCCGCGCGGTCGGGTGGTGGAGCGGCGTGGACGCAGCGGTCCCACGTTGGCCGGTGCTGGCTACCTGGCGGTTTCGGATTTTGGGAGTTGACGGAGGGTGTTGGGGGCCGGGAGGTGCAACGGGCGCGCCGGTCAGCAGGAGGAGGCTGCTGATCAGGGACGCGCTCAATCGCGCAGGCAGGCCTACGGCTGACCGTCAAGCCAGCCACCACTCCAAATCTCTTTCCTTAGATCTCTTCCCTGAAAGGCCTGCTCGCGACCTTGCTCACGGTGTGATCGGGGAGCCGTTGCTGAGGTTATGGAGTTCGTTGGGCGCGGCCAGGATCATCGGCAGGCGGCGGGCGTTGAGTGGCGAGACCAGGCCTGCGAGCTGGTCCGGCGCGTGCCAGGAGATCGAGCGGATCTCGAAGCCGTCAGGCCGCAGCTGGTCGATCAGCGACGGGTCGTGGACGCCGCCGTCGTACAGGATCTCGACCGCGTCGCCCCAGCCCTCCCACCGCGGCAGCCAGTCGATCGCGAGGATGCCGAGCAGCGGTAGCGCCGTACCGAGCTCCTCCTCCATCTCCCGGGACGCACCGGTCGCCGGGTCCTCGTCCGGCTCGACGACTCCGCCGGGCAGCTCCAGGTCCTTCTTGTAGCTGACCTGGCACAGCAGCACCCGTCCACCGGTGTCGCGGACGACGACGTGCGCGATCACCCGCTTCTTCGGCAGCGCCGAATCCATCAACGCGGTCCAGCCCGTCACCGTGTCCGGACGCGGATCGTCGACACGCATGCCGTACACGGCCACGTCGCGGCGCTCTCCCTCCACCAGCGCGGCCCCGCGCAGCACGCCCTCGCGCCGGAATCCGGACCGGATCGCGACCCGGGCGGAGGAATGCAGCTCCACGTCGACCTCGACCTGCAGCCGCTCCAGACCGAGCTCACCGAACGCGTACTCGCTCAGCAACCGGAGCGCCCGCTGCGCCAGCTCCGTGCCGCCGTCGAGCGCCCAGACCACCAGGCCGGCACCCGGCGTGCTCCGCCGGACCTCGACGGTGCCGACCGGCTGCCCGTTCTCGACGTCGAACCTGACGACCACCTCGTCGTCGAGCGCGAGTCGCAGCGTCAGTTCATCATCGGTCAGCGGAGCGGTCACGCTGTGAACGCTACCCGGTGAACCGCAGGTACACCGTCGCCAGGGGTGGCACGGACAGCTCAGCGCTGCTCTCCAGCCCGTGCCACGGCGTGCCGTTGGCCTCCACCGCGCCGAAGTTGCCCACACCGGACCCGCCGTACGACGTGGCGTCGGTGTTGACGACCTCCTCCCAGCGGCCGGCGTACGGCAGGCCGAGACGGTACCCGTGGTGCGGGATCGCCGAGAAGTTCGCGATGCACGCGACGGCCGACTGACCCCCGGAGTCGTCAGGGCCGTACCGGACGAAGGAGAACACGTTGTTGCCGGCGTCGTTCGCGTCGATCCAGCTGAACTTGTCCGCGTCGTGGTCGGTCGCCCAGAACGCCGGGTTGTCCTTGTAGACGCGGTTCAGGTCGCGGACCAGGTCCTGCAGGCCCTGGTGGTCGCTGTGGTCCAGCAGCCACCAGTCCAGCTCACCCTTCTCCGACCACTCCGACTCCTGACCGAACTCGCACCCCATGAACAGCAGCTGCTTGCCCGGGTGCGCCCACATCATCGCCAGGTAGGCGCGCAGGTTCGCGAGCTGCTGCCAGCGGTCGCCCGGCATCTTGCGCAGCAGCGAGCCCTTGCCGTGCACGACCTCGTCGTGGGACAGCGGGAGGACGAAGTTCTCGGAGTAGGCGTACATCATCGAGAACGTCATCTCGTGGTGGTGGAACTGCCGGTGCACCGGCTCGTGCTCCAGGTAGCGGAGCGAGTCGTTCATCCAGCCCATGTTCCACTTGAAGCCGAACCCGAGCCCGCCGAGGTGGGTGGCCCGAGTGACGCCCGGCCAGGACGTCGACTCCTCGGCCACCGTGATGACGCCTGGTACCCGCTTGTAGAGCGTCGCGTTCATCTCCTGCAGGAACGAGACGGCCTCCAGGTTCTCCCGGCCGCCGTACTGGTTCGGCACCCACTGCCCCTCGGAGCGTGAGTAGTCCAGATAGAGCATCGAGGCGACCGCGTCCACCCGCAGGCCGTCGATGTGGAACTCCTCGGCCCAGTAGATCGCGTTCGCCACCAGGAAGTTCCGCACCTGCGGACGGCCGAAGTCGAAGACCAGCGTGCCCCAGTCGGGCTGCTCGCCGCGGCGCGGGTCCGGGTGCTCGTACAGCGGCGTGCCGTCGAACCGGGCCAGCGCCCAGGCGTCCTTCGGGAAGTGCGCCGGCACCCAGTCCACGATCACGCCGATCCCGGCCTGGTGCAGCCGGTCGACCAGGAACCGGAACTCGTCGGGGTCGCCGAAGCGCGACGTCGGCGCGAAGTACGACGTCACCTGGTAGCCCCACGAGCCGCCGAACGGGTGCTCCATCACCGGCATGAACTCGACATGGGTGAAGCCCATCTCGTTGACATAGGCAACGAGCTCGTCGGCCAGTTCGCGGTACGACTTCCCCTTGCGCCACGAGCCGAGATGCACCTCGTACACGCTCATCGGCTCGGCGTACGCCTGCGCCGCGGCGCGCCGCTCGATCCACGCGGCGTCGTCCCACTCGTACGTCGACTCGTGCACGACGGACGCGTTCGCCGGGGGAGTCTCGGCCAGGTTCGCCATCGGGTCGGCCTTCTGCCGCCAGACGCCGTCGCGGCCGCAGATGTCGAACTTGTACCGCGTCCCCGGGCCGATGCCGGGCACGAACAGCTCCCACACGCCGGAGGAGCCGAGCGACCGCAGCGGATGCGCCCGGCCGTCCCAGAAGTTGAAGTCGGCGGTCAGCCGGATGCCCTGCGCGTTCGGCGCCCAGACCGCGAACGACGTACCGGTGACGGCACCGCCCGGGCCCTCGTAGCGGCGGACGTGGGCGCCGAGCACGGTCCACAGCTGCTCGTGACGGCCTTCGCCGATCAGGTGCAGGTCGACCTCGCCGAGCGACGGGAGGTACCGGTACGGGTCGTCGACCTCGGTCGCGGGACCGTCGGTGTAGGTGACCTCGAGCCGGTAGTCCGGGACCTTGTCGAGGTCCAGGACGCCGACCCAGACGCCGTCGTGCTCGTGGCGCAGGTCGAGGCGCTGCCCGTCGTACAGCACCGTCACGCTGTTCGCGTACGGACGGAGCGCGCGGACGGTGACGCCGTGCTCGCCGAGATGCGGGCCGAGCACCTGATGGGGATCGTGGAACGTGCCGGCGACCAGCCGCTCGAGGTCGGTCCGGCTGACCGGAACCGCTGTCACCACAGGCTTGTCGGCCGACACCACCGGCTCCTCAAAAGCTTCACGCTCTCCCATAAGCCCCATCCTGCCCGATCACGTCGTCGTTCACGGCACCCCGTACCCGTCGACTCCCGAAGTACACAAACCCAGTCGGTCAGCGCGCAGATTCGGGGTCTAGCGTTCGGCCAACTGCGCGGCGGCCGACAGCGGGATCTGCAGCCAAGTAGGCCGGTTGCGGGCCTCGTAGAGGACCTCGTAGATCACCTTGTCGGCGAGGAACGCGTTCAGCAGCACGTGCTGGCCGCGCGGGTCGGTACCCGCCACCTCGGCGTACCCGTCGCAGAAGGCCTGCTGGTTGCGCGTCGCCCACTCGGCCGCGCGGTACGCGATCTGCTGGTCGCCCTGGTGGTCTTCCAGCAGCGACCGGGCCGCGTAGTCGAACGAGCGCAGCATCCCGGCGATGTCCTTCACCGGGGTGTCCAGCGCCCGGCGCTCGACCAGCGACTTGGCCGGCTCGCCCTCGAAGTCGATCAGCTTCCAGCCCTCGATCGTGCGCAGCACCTGACCCAGGTGGTAGTCGCCGTGGATCCGCTGCACGGTCACCGGCTGGTCGTAGGCCGCGAGCGCGTCGAACCACCGGCCGAGACCGTCGCGGTAGGGCTGCAGATCCGGGATCACCGACGCCGCGTGATCCAGTCGCCGGTGCATCGCGTTCGCGTGCTCGACCAGCTTGGCCGGCTCCCAGACGTCGGTGCCGAGCGCCTTCGCCAGCTCCGAATGCACCTGCGCCGTGCTCGCGCCGAGCCGGTGCGACTCCGGCGCGAAGTCACCGCCGACCTCCTCGGCGTGCAGGTCGGCCTCGGCGTACAGGTCCCGCACCGACGAGGTCGCGAACGACCAGCCGTCGGTCGAGTTGCTCTGGAACGCCGTCATCATCGCCAGCTCGCCGCTGTCGGTGCCGCCGCCCGCGCGCGGCCACCTGCCGCGCGCCGACCCCAGCACCTCCGGGACCAGCTCGGACCCGGCCTCGGTGAGCGCCGACTCGATCTCGACCCCGGGGTTGCTCCCGGGCTCGAGCCGGCGGAACACCTTCAGCAACGCCACGTCGCCGAACACCAGCGACGTGTTGCTCTGCTCCACGGTGAGGACCAGGGACTGTGCGTCGGGCGGCACCTCGACGTGGTGGTCCGGCGCCTGGACGGGATGGAACTCCAGCCCGTCCAGCTGCCGTCCGTGCGTCAGCCCGTCCAGCCAGTACGGCGTCGCTTCCTTGTCGTGCAGCGCGTCGTACACCCAGACCTCGGTGTCGCCGAGGTCCGGCTCGACCCACTCGCCGACCAGCGCGTGGCCGAGGTTCTCGACCGGTGCGTGGTGGTAGCTGAGCGGCAGCTGGTACACCCGGATCGGGATCTCGATCCCGGGCGGACCCGCACAGTAGACGAACCCGATCCGGACCGCGGGCCAGGCGTCCGTGTCCGACAGCCAGGCCGAGGTGGCCATCGCTTCGACATGAACGTCGTGTCCCTTCTCGCCGAACCACCTCTGGCCCGCGCAGAAGGACTGGACCTGGTCCAGATGGGAAGTCACTTAAATGCTCTCCTCGTGGTTATCCGGCTTCGCCACCGGCAGCCGGAACCAGTAGAAACCGTGGGCACCGAGGGTCAAGAGGTAGGGCAGTTCCCCGATCGTGGGGAAGTGCACACCACCGAGAAGTTCGACCGGCTCGACGCCCTGCCACTGCCGCAGGTCCAGCTCGATCGGCTGCGGGAACCTGGACAGGTTGTTCACGCACAGCACCACGTCGTCGCCGAACTCCCGGACGTACGACAGCACGCTCGGGTTGGAGCCGCCCAGGTCGGTGAAGGTGCCCATGCCGAACGACGGGTGCTGCTTGCGGGTCTGGATCATCCGCCGGGTCCAGTGCAGCAGCGACGAGGCGTTCTCCATCTCGGCCTCGACGTTCACCGCCTGGAAGCCGTAGACGGGGTCCATGATCACCGGCAGGCTGAGCTTGCCCGGCGTCGCGGTGGAGAACGAGGCGTTGCGGTCCGGCGACCACTGCATCGGGGTCCGGACGCCGTCGCGGTCGCCCAGCCAGATGTTGTCGCCCATGCCGATCTCGTCGCCGTAGTACAGGATCGGGGAGCCGGGCAGGCTGAGCAGCAGCGCGGTGAACAACTCCATCTTGTTGACGTCGTTGTCCAGCAGCGGTGCGAGCCGGCGGCGGATGCCGATGTTGGCCTTCATCCGCGGGTCCTGCGCGTACTCGCCCCACATGTAGTCGCGATCCTCGTCGCTGACCATCTCGAGCGTCAGCTCGTCGTGGTTGCGCAGGAAGATGCCCCACTGGCAGGTGTCCGGGATCTCCGGTGTCTGGGCCAGGATCTCCGAGATCGGGAACCGCGACTCCCGGCGCACGCCCATGAAGATGCGCGGCATCACCGGGAAGTGGAACGCCATCTGGCACTCGTCGCCGCCGGAGTCGCGGTCGCCGAAGTACTCGACCACGTCGGCCGGCCACTGGTTCGCCTCGCAGAGCAGGACGCGGTCCTCGTAGTTCGCGTCCACCTCCTTGCGGACCCGCTTCAGGAACTCGTGGGTACGCGGCAGGTTCTCGCAGTTGGTGCCGTCGGTCTCGAACAGGTACGGCACCGCGTCCAGCCGGAAGCCGTCCACGCCGCGGTCCAGCCAGAACTTCAGCGCCTCGATCATCGCATCGCCGACGGCCGGGTTCTCGAAGTTCAGGTCCGGCTGGTTCGAGTAGAACCGGTGCCAGAAGTACTGCCCGCGGACCGGGTCCCAGGTCCAGTTCGAGGACTCGGTGTCGACGAAGATGATGCGCGCGTCGGAGTACAGCTCGTCGGTGTCGGACCAGACGTAGAAGTCGCCGTACGGACCGTCCGGATCCTCCCGCGACGCCTGGAACCAGGGGTGCTGGTCCGAGGTGTGGTTCATGACGAAGTCGACGATCACCCGGATGCCGCGGGCGTGCGCCTGGTTGAGGAACTCCTCGAACTCGGGCACGGTGCCGATCTCCGGCATCACGTTGGTGTAGTCGGAGATGTCGTACCCGCCGTCGCGCAGCGGCGACGGATAGAACGGGGGTAACCAGAGACAGTCGACGCCGAGCCACTCGAGATAGTCGAGTTTCTCGGTCAGGCCCTGCAGGTCGCCGATGCCGTCGGCGTTCGAGTCCTTGAAGGACCGCACGAGGACCTCGTAGAAGACGGCCCGCTTGAACCACAGCGGGTCACTCTTCGTCAGTCCGTGGTGCTGCTCCGGCAGCATGTCGGTCACGCTCACCTCCATCGGGTGTCTCCAAACCTAGCGGTACTGCGGCTGGCACTGCTGCGCGCCGCCACGACGTGACGACGCTGTGTGGACTCGGACGGACATGCACTTGTCCTCGTACCCCGTTGCGGCAGGGTTAAAAGAAGGAACTGCGCGTGGGTCCGGACGACTCCGGTGATGTGGTGACGCCGTGGGTCGGACGGTCCCGCAAGGCGTTGCGCACAGTCTGACGGCCCTTCGGCAGTACAAGCAAATAGGGCTCGCGATCCGGTCCTGCTGCGATTCGATGACGACCCGCGGCCGTCAGCGACGACGCCCTTCGTTCTGCCGCTCGGCCCCCTGATCCCGCCGGATCCGCCCACCCCCACGCCACAACCGAGGCCGCCGCTGCACCGCCCCCTTGGCGTCCGCAACCCCCCGCCGAGGATCCTTCTCCGCCAGCACTTCCGCAGCCGTCATCACCTTGTCCGGCTCCAACGCCTCCGGCTTGCCGGGCTCCGCCGCACCCTCTTCCACCGAACCGGTCACGGTTCGATCGTAGGACTGTGCTGGGGTCAGTTTTCCGGGATGTCCACGTCGACGACGAGTTGGTCGGGGGCGCCGGATTCGGCTACTGCGCGGGTGATCTGGGTGCGGAGGTCCTCGAGGGAGGCCTCGCGGGTTTCGCCTTCGCCGGAGACGAAGATGTCCGGGGTGAGGGCGGCCTCGGCGATCCAGGTGCCGTCCTCGTCCTGGGCGGCGATGTAGGGCAGGTGGAGCTGGTGTCGCACGGTGTCTCCCGGGGTCATTCGCGCGGGTCCGCGGCCTTGCGCGGACGGCGGGCGTACTTGGTGAAGCCGGCCCGCTCGGCATCGGCCTCGGTGCGGAACCAGACCTCGGGCTTGGTCCGGCCGTAGTACGGCGAATCGGGCGTGTGGAACAGCATCGACTGTGCGTTTCCCTTGATCGTGAACCCGTCCGGCGGCCCCTGATGCGGCACCGCGTCGGCCGAGCCCTCGCCGTACCTTCCCGCCGGTACGCCGGCCGCGTCGCCCGCGCCCGTTTCCGCGCCCGGCTGGATGTGGTCGAACAGCGTCGGCTCCCCATCCATCAACTGCGAGAACTCCGCCCGCTTCTCCGGTGCCCGAACGGCGGCCGGTGCGTCGGCACGCGGCTCCTCCGCGGCAGACAGTTCCGCCGCCGCGCGCGACTCGCCACCGGCAGACGGCTCGTGGGCTGCCGGAGGGTTGCCATCGGCGGACGGCCCCTCGGCACCGGGCGGCGTACTGCTGGCGGACGGCTCGTGGGCAGCGGACGGCTCCTGCGCTGCAGGCGGCCTGTCACCCGCAGACGGCGCCTGGGCCGTGGACGGCTTGCCATCGGCAAGCGGCTCCTGGGCGCCCGGCGGTTCGTGGGCTGCGGGTGTGGGGATCGGCTCGGGTGCGGCCGCGCCCGGCTGGGGTGGTGCCGGCGCAGGTGCGGGGGCGTCGGCTGTGGGGACCGGGGGAGTGGCGGTGGCGGGGCGGCGGTCCAGGAGGTACCAGGTGATGCCGGCGCCGAGGAGGAAGGCGAGCAGGGAGCCGATCCAGTTGTCGCGGAGGAGCCAGCTCATCGGCGGGCTCCTCTCGCCGGCGTGCGGACCAGGCGGTGCAGCAGCCAGGCGGCCGTGCTGCCCAGGACGAACGCGACCAGCAGCAGAATCCAGGTCTCGGCGATCAGCCAGCTCATTCAGTTCCCCTGCACTACTCGGATCTCGGCGCGGCGGTTCGCGACCCGCCCGGCGCCGGTGGCGTTGGAAGCGATCGGGAACGCCTCGCCGTACCCGTGCGCGAGGATCCGGTCCGCGCGCACCCCGAGCCGCACGAGCTCGGCCTTCACCGCGGCGGCCCGGCGCTCGGACAGCGGCAGGCTGGTCGCGGCGGAGCCGAGGTCGTCGGTGTGACCGGCCACCTCGACGCGCACCGTCTGGCACGACTTCAGGACGGCGGCGGCCTTCACCACGGACGGCTTGGACGCGTCGTTCACGATCGACGTACCGGACAGGAAGTTGATCCGGTACTCCCGGCTGAACGCGGCCAGCCGGCTCTGGAAGGTACGGCACGGCTCGCTGAGCGCGGTCTTCGGCGGCGCCGGCAGCTCCAGTTCGTCCGCGATCACCGCGCCGGGAACGGCCGTCGCGGCGGCCCGGGCGATGGTGGCCTTCGTCGCCTGGTCCGGCACCTGACCGGACAGCGTCACGGTCTCCCCGTCGTACCGCACCGAGGCATCGCCGCTGCCGATCGCGAGCGCGCGCAGCAACGCGGTCAGCGCCGACGCGCCGGCGAGCCCGTTCGCGGCGTCGATGGTGGTGCGGTCGTCGTACTCACGGTCCGGACCGAGCACCTGCTCGACCTCGGCACGGATCCCGTCCTTGACAGCCTGGCTCTGCACCGGCGCCTGCACCCGGATCGACCGGTCCGTCCGCCCGACCTCGAACGCCGGTACGTCGGAAGGCCGCGGCGCACTGCTGCTCGCCGGGGCGCTAGGGGTCGGCGTGCTGCCTGAGTTGTTCTCGACCGCGACCGATCGGACGCCGTCAACCCCGGCCACGATCTCCCGGACCACGGCCGGATCAACCCCGGACGGCACGATGATCCGTGCGCTCCGGCCGTCGAAGTCGACGGAGCCGGCCTCGATGCCGCGGGCCTTGAGCGCGGCCTCGGTGCGCTCGCGGAGATCGTCCTCGGTGGTGCCGGCGCGCGCCGGAATCAGCACAGCGGTCAGCAGCACAGGTACTGCGAGAGCCGCGAGCAACCAGATGACGAGCGGCCGCCGAACCAGACCGGGCACTGTTCCTCCGTGGATGCGGTCAGAGTGGCCGTGCCCGAGGAGACTACTCCGCCACCCTTGCCGAGCGCACACCCATCGGGGGAGCGTCGCAGGTTTTCCTGTCCTGTCTCGGACAGGACGCATATGTGCCAGCCTGCCGCGCAGTGAATCCCTTGACTTAGTTCGGGCCGTGAACCGTACTTATGGCGGGTCGTTTCGACTGGGAGGGGCTTCCTGTGTTGGCGATGGCTGGTAAGTCAGCGGACAGACCGTCCGACTCTTCGTTGATCATCGGCGTGGCCGCGACCACCGCCGAGCGCGTCCAGCTGGCCCGTCTGCTGGGTGAGGCCGACGCGCTGCTGTTGGTGTCGAACGCCGACCAGGCGCGCGCGTTCCTGGACCTGACCGGTGTCGCGGTGGCTCCCAGCGCCGCGGTCGCCGTACCGGCCGTCGCGGCGCCGGCGACTGCGGAGCGGCGGATCCAGGCGGTCCGGGCCCCCGAGCCGGTCGCCGGGCTGCGCCTCGACGTCGACCGCCGGGTGGTCCGCTGGAAGGATCGTGAGATGCCGCTGACCCGGCTGGAGCACGACTTTCTGCACTGCCTGGTGGCGGAACCCGGCCGGGTGTGGACGTACCAGCGTCTGCACCACGCGGTCTGGGGCAACGAGCACCTCGGCCGCGGCTCGCACATCCACTCGGTCGTCAAACGCCTCCGCCAGAAACTCGCCAACCTCGGCGCCACGGTCACCATCCACGCCGTCCGCGGCGTCGGCTTCCACCTCCTCCCCGCCGCCTGACCGCCCCGCGCATCCGGACAACGGATGCAACCAATTCCGGCCTGTACCGCATTGAGTCTCCAGAGGAGATCGCCGCCGATCTGGTGGGGGCTGACCGGCGCTGCCGCCGTGCTGCTCCTTCCGACAGTCGTCCTGAATGGTGCGATGTGGGGGCAGGCCGACTCGACGTACGCCGCCCTGTGCGTGGCCGGGCTGTACCACCTCCTGTGCAGGCGCCCGGTCCGCGCCGGCGTCTACTTCGGCCTCGCCCTCGCGTTCAAGCTGCAGACCGTCTTCGTGTTCCCCGCGCTGCTTCTGTTCGCGCTGCGCCGGGAACTGCCGCTGCGCGCGCTCGCGATGATCCCGCTGCCGTACCTGCTCCTCGACGTACCGGCGATCCTGCTCGGCGCGGACTGGCAGCGGCTACTGCTGGTCTACCTCCGGCAGACCGGGGCCGACACCCGGCTGACGGTCAACGCCCCGTCGATCTACGCGCTGCTCGACCTCGACCCGGCGTTGCGTCGCCTGTGCGTGCTCGGGGCGGGCGTCGTGCTGCTCGCGCTGGTGGCGGTCGCCGTGCGCGCCAGGCTCACCGACGAGCGGATGGTGCTGTACGTCGCGACGTCGGCACTGCTGACGCCGTACCTGCTGCCGTCGATGCACGAGCGGTACTTCTACCTCGCTGAGGTGCTCACTGTGGTGGCGGCGTTCTGGCGGCCGGTGCTGCTCCCGGTACCGGTGCTGCTCCAGGTGGCGGCGGTGTCGACGTACCTCAACTACTTCCCGAGACCGCGGCAGATCGGCGACCTCCGGATACTTGCGGTCCTGGTTGCCGTCGCGATCGGAGTGCTGCTGGCTTGGCTGCTGACAAGCCGACCGGCCCCGGACGAGGTCCGGGGCCGGTCGGGTCAGCAGAAGCTGACTGCTACTTGATGAACCGCTACTTGATGGACTTCAGGGCGAAGTCCTCGGTGACCGGTTCACCGGCCAGGAGCTTCGTGGTACGGGTCTGGGGCTTGTAGCCGTCCTTCGCGGCGATCAGGGTGAGTGGGTTGTTGCGACGGTCGAGCCAGTAGGCGTACTTACCGTCCTTGTCGGTGATGAAGGTGTAGGACTGGGCCCACGAGTCCACCTGCACGATCGCGCCCGGGAGGGCGGCCGAGGCGCCGGACGAGCTGACGCCCGTGACGGTGCCCTGCAGCTTGCTCCAGGTGGTGGGCGGGGTGACGTTCATCGTCACGCCGACCGGAGCGACCGTGTAGGGGGTGTTCTCGCCGATCGTCACGGCACCGCTGTAGGTACCGGGCTGGTCGACGCTCGCGGTGAGCGTGACCTTGACGGTCGTCGACTGTCCCGGGGCCAGCGTGGCCTCGGTCTTGTCGATCGACAGCCAGCTCACGTCCGCCGACGACTCGGCGCAGTCCTCGAGACCCGGCAGGGCCTCGCTGTCCGCGGTGGCGGTGAAGCCACCGGACGAGCCACCGACCTTGTAGAAGCCGCAGGCCGCACCACCGCGGTACCGCGGCAGGTTGGCGTTCGGCAGCGCGGTCCAGGCGTCCGCCGACGGGTCGTACGAGAACCCGGCGTTGGTCACCGCACCGGCCTGGACACCGCCGACGATCAGCAGCTTCCCGCCGGCGACGGCGTACGACGCCGCCCAGTGGTCGGCCGGAGCGTCCGCGATCGCCGTCCACGAGTCCGCACTCGGGTCGTAGACGTACGCCGACTTCAGCGAGTTCGTGCCGTCGTTACCACCGGCGCAGTACAGCTGGCCGTCGATGGCGCCGCAGGACGCGAACGCGACCGACTTCGGGTAGTTCGCCAGCGTCTCCCAGGCGTTCGCCGCCGGGTCGTACCGGACGACCGTGTTGCTCATCGGCAGACAGTTGGAGGTGGTGCACCCGCCGACGGCGTAGAGCTTGCCGTCGAGCACGGCTTGACCGGCCGCGGCCCGCGGGGCCGGGTTGGCGGCCAGTGCGGTCCAGGCGTTGGCGGCCGGGTCGTACGACCAGGTCTCCGGCGCCGGGCCGGACGATCCCCAGCCGGAGCTGGCGATGATCTTGCCGCCGATGACACCGACGCTGATCGCGTTGCGAGCACCCGGCAGCGGGGCGATCGCGGTCCAGGCGAGCGCCGCCGGGTCGTACACGTAGCTGTTCCCGGTGGACGCACTACCGTTGCCGCCGGCAATCGAGTAGACCTTGCCGTCGACGTTGACCACCCGGTTGTCCATCACGGTCGCCGGGTAGTCGGCGATGTCGGCCCACGGAGCCGCCATCGGCTGCGCGGCGGCCGGCGAGGCGCCGGTCTTGCCCGACAGCATCCGGGCGAACGAGGTGTCCACGGCGAGCCGCTGCAGCGGGGCGCCGGGCCCGTTCTCCACCTGGGCCTTGGTGGTCGTGGTGCCGTTCGCGTTCTGCAGGACGAAGCCGCTGTCCTTCTCGCCGAACTTGACGTCCACCGGCGCGCCGCCGGTGTTGGTGACGGTGAACGACTTGGTGACCTTGCCGGTCGGCAGCTTCAGGTTGCCGGTGACACTGCCCGGCGTGACGGCCAGCTGGCCTGCCTTCAGCGTGAAGTCGGCCGTGGTGGTCCAGTCGGCCTCCACCGCGACGGTCGCGGTCGAGCTGACGTAGTTGCCTGCCTTGGCGGTGAAGCCCTGGTTGCCGTCCGCGGACGAGTACAGCCAGTAGAAGCCGTCGTTGAGACCGGTGTCCTCGGGCGTCGCCACGGTGGTCGCGGACTCGGTGCTGCCGTCACGGGTGACGACCGCGCCGTTCACGAAGCCGTTCGTGTTGGCGTCCTTGACGTTGCCGACGACGATGCCGCCGCCGGTCGGCACACAGGTGACCTGGCTGCCGACGAGAACGTTGTCGACCTCCCACCACCATTCGTACGAGGCGTTGTAGTAGTGGAACCGCACCTGCACCGCGGACTGGCCGGCCGCCTGCGGGATCGCGATCTCCTTGACGCCGCGGACGTCGGCGGCCTGGGTGAGCACGTTGCTCCAGGTGGCGCCGCCGTCGATCGACAGGTCGACGTCGGCCTTCTCGCCGCTGAGGTAGTTCAGGTCCTGGTTGAACTTGATCACCGGAGCGGTGACCGAGGTCAGGTCCACGACCGGGCTGACCAGAGACGTGTCCTGGGACCCGCCGCTGCCGTACTTGTCACTGTCGATGACCGCGAACTTGCCGCTGCCACCAGCCAGGTTGCCGCGGTTGCCCGGGTCGTCGAACTTCCAGACCTGCCCGTTGCCCTTGTTGTCGACGACGGTCCAGCCGCTCGGCGCGGCACCGGAGTCGAAGGTCTCGTAGACGCCGTCCGAGCCCCACTTGTAACCGGGCGCGGTGGTGCACGAGTTGGCGTCGGCCGGGACCGCGATGTTCTGGGTCAGGTTGCCGCTGCCGACCGTGATCGGCTGGCTGACGGTCTGGTAACCCGGGTACTTCGTCTCGACCTTGAGGCTGTACGCCGCACCGGACGGGACCTTGAGGCTGTACCGGCCGTTGCTCGGGGTCGTGTAGTCGAGCACACCGCCCGGGCCCTCGACCGTCACCTTCGCGTACAGCGGCCAGCCGTGGCCGGAGCCGTCCGTGACGGTGCCGCCGACGCTCACCTGCGGAGTGCTGACCAGGGCGAAGTTCTTCGTGGTGGTCTGACCGGTGGTGATCGTGACGGTGGCGGTCTGGGTGGCGTACCCGAAGGACGCGACCGTCAGGGTGTAGTCGCCGGCCTGCAGCACGGACGTGAACGCGCCGGTGCTGCTGGTGGTCAGCGTCTTGTCGGCCTGACCGTCCTGGTGCACGGTCACGCTCGCACCCGCGAGCGCGGCACCACCGGTGGCGGCGGTGACGGTGCCGGACAGCGTGCCGGTGTCGCCGATCGGCGCCGCGTCCAGGAGCGCCAGCGCGTCCAGACGGCCCTGACCGAAGACGTTGTTGTTCGCGTCGGTGCCGCCGCACTGGCTGTTCGGCGTGTCGATCGCGGTCGAGTTGAGCAGCGCCCGGGTCGCCGCGACGTCACCCTTCAGCGACGGCGAGGCCGACCAGAGCAGGGCCACGGCGGCGGTCAGGTGCGGTGTCGCCATCGACGTACCGTTGAACGCGCCGTAGGTGTTGCCCGGCAGGCTGGACCGGACGTTGACACCCGGAGCCGAGATGTTCGGCTTGATGGTGCCGTTCTGGCCCACGCCGCGGCCGGAGAAGGACGCGATGTTGTTGTTGATGTCGTAGGCGCCGGCCGAGTAGTTGCTCGTCAGGCTGCCCGGCGAGCCACTGCTCTGACAGGCCGAGCCGCTGTTGCCGTTGGCGAACGCACCGAAGATCCCGGACGCGGTCCAGGCCAGGGTGATGTCCTCCATGAACGGGTCGTTCGACGGCAGCGTGGAGCCCCACGAGTTGTTGATGACGTTCGGCCGCTTGCTCGCGTCCGGGTTCTGCCCGGCGAGGTCGGTCGGCTCGAGCATCCACTGGCCGGACTCGATCAGCGCGGCGTCGCTCGGGCAGCAGCCGTTCGCTGCGATCCACTTCACGCCCGGGGCGACACCGATCTGGTTGCCCGCGCCGTCGTCGCCGGCCATGGTGCCCATCGTGTGGGTGCCGTGGCCGTTGCCGTCGGACGGTGCGTTCGGCGAGGTGCCGGCCGCGTCGAACCAGTTGTAGTTGTGGTTGAAGGTGCCGTCACCGTTGTTGCCGCGGTACTGGTTCACCAGCGCCGGGTGGTCGTACTGCACGCCGGTGTCGATGCTGGCGACGACGATGCCCTCACCCTTGTCGCCGTACTGCGACCAGACCTGGTTCGCCTTGATGTTCGCGACGCCCCACTCGACGGCCTGGATCGCCTTCTCCTGCTGGCCCGGCGTGACCTTCGGTACCTCGATCTGGAGCGGCGCGTACAGACCCTCGACCTCGGTGTGGCCGGCCAGGGTCTGGGCCAGGTCCAGCGAGCCGCTCTCGATGCGGATCGCGTTGGTGCCCCAGAACGACTGGTACTTCACGTGCTGCGCGTCCAGCTCGGCGCGGATCTTCGCCTGGCTGTCCGCGGCGGCCTTCTTCAGCGCGGCGGCGACCGCCGTACCGCGCTCGTTCCAGTTGGTGATCTTGCTGGCGGCGGTCAGGTCGGCCTTCGCCGCGAACCGGACCCAGTAGTCCGTCGCGGCCTTGGCGTCCTTGCCGTCCAGCTTCTCCATCAGGTCCGGCTTGATCTTGGAGGCCGGTGTGGCCTGCGGCTTGGTGGGCGGTGACGCTTGGGCTTGGCCGGCGGCGGCCATCCCGGTCGCCAGCACGGCCACCGTCGCCAGGGCACCCACCAGAGATCTGGCGAGTCCCTTCCGTTGATGTGACATCTCTGCAGCCCCTCACTTGAAAGACCCCGAGTCGACTCCCCCGAGTCATCTGCTGCAGGAGGGCTATAGTGCGAACACTGCGTGCCCCCCGGGTCGCGGTATGTGACACCGCGCGCCTGACGAGGAATCTATGTGTCAGAACAACGTGGTAACAAGCACACTTGGTGAGCAAGATGTGACTAGCTGTCGCACGGATCGAAGCAAGATAGGCAAACCTTGGCAGTCCGTTGACGATCCCGGGCAGATGTTGACATCGTGACCAGATGGTCACCGCCCGTGAACCCGCCCCTCCGGACGCCGATCTGACAGAGAACTTCCCGCTGCTGATCGCGGTTTCGGCCTCGGCCGAGCAACGAGTCCGCTTGGCCGAGCTCGTCGACGACGTCGCGCCGTTGCTGCTGGTCTCCAGCCTCGACGAACTGCGCCGCCTGCTGGTTCCCGCGCAGCAACCGCCGCCCGGCGCGCCCGAGCAGCCCGAGCCGCCGGAGCCGGACGCGGTCGACGCCACGGCGGTCGGCGCCGGCGGCGAGGATCCCGACGCGGACGTGCTCACCATCGACCGGGCCCGCTCGGTCGCCCGCTGGCGCGACGGCGAGATCCAGCTGACCGACCTCGAGCAGGAGCTGCTCAGCCGGCTGATGTCGACGCCGCTGCGGGTCTGGTCGTACGACGCCCTGCACCACACCGTCTGGCGGGACGGCAGCGTCCGCGGCACCGCCGACGTCCACTCGGTGGTCAAACGCCTGCGCCGCAAACTCGACGACCTCGGCACGACGGTCACCATCGACGCCGTCCGCGGGATCGGGTTCCGGCTGACCGACCACCAGCGCCCGATGATCAGCGATCTGCGCGCGGGGTAGTTCGCGCGGGGTAGTTTCTCGATGTGACCTTCTCCGCGCTGAGTCATCTCGAATGCCCGCGTTGCGGGGCGACCCATGACGCCGACCAGATCATCGGCCTGTGCCCGTGCGGATCGCCGCTGCTCGCGCGGTACGGCGTACCCGCTGTCGACAAGGCGGATCTGGCGTCACGTGCGCCGGATCTCTGGCGGTATCACGAGCTGCTGCCGGTGCGGTCGCCGTCGAACGTGGTGACGCTGGGAGAGGGGATGACACCACTGCTGCCGATGACGCGGTACGGCGCCTCGATCGGCGTCGAGCGGCTGCTGATGAAGGACGAGGGGCTGATCCCGACCGGTACGTTCAAGGCGCGGGGCGCCGCGGTCGGGGTGTCGCGTGCCTACGAGGTCGGCGTACGGAAGATCGCGATGCCGACGAACGGGAACGCCGGGTCGGCCTGGGCCGCGTACGCCGCCCGCGCCGGGATGGAGGCGCTGATCGCGATGCCGATCGCCGCACCCGAGATCTGCCGGCGCGAGGTGGCCGCGGTCGGCGCCCGGCTGCAGCTCATCGACGGGCTGATCGGCGACGCCGCGGCGTACGTCCGGTCGCAGTCCGGGTACTTCGACGCGTCGACGCTCAAGGAGCCGTACCGGATCGAGGGCAAGAAGACGATGGGCCTGGAGATCGCCGAGCAGCTCGGGTGGTCGTTGCCGGACGTGATCGTCTACCCGACCGGCGGCGGTGTCGGCATCATCGGCATCTGGAAGGCCCTGACCGAGCTGCGCGACCTCGGCTGGATCTCCGGTCCGCTGCCGCGGCTGGTCGCGGTACAGTCGACCGGTTGCGCGCCGATCGTCCGCGCCTGGGAGAAAGGCTTGCCCGAGAGCGAACCCTGGCTCGACGCCCGAACCGTTGCCTTCGGCATCACCGTCCCCAAGGCCCTCGGCGACTTCCTCGTCCTGCAGGCGATCGCCGAGACCGGCGGCTGTGCAATCGCGGTCGACGACGAGGACATCCTCGCCGAACAACACCTGGTAGCCCGCCTGGAAGGCACCTTCATCTGCCCGGAGGGCGCCGCCAACTTCGCCGCCATCCGCGCTCTCCGCGACTCCGGCTGGATCACTGCGGACGACCAGGTGGTGGCTTTGAACACCGGCGCTGGGCTGAAGTACCCAGAGACCGTCGAGATCTAGCGGGAAGAACCAGCCCACGCGTGCTACGCAGCCGCTCCGTTCGTCGCTCCGCTCCTCACCGCGGCAGCTCCGCGCGCTCCCACCCACCCCCCGCTTAGCGCGGTGCATTTGCTTCCGGCTGGCGCCGTGGGCCCCCGGCTGGCGCCGTGGATTGCCGGCTACCGCCGGCGAGTTGCGAGCTGCCGCTCGCGGGCGACCACACCGCGCAGCCGGTCCTCCTGTCATGACGAGCAGGAATTCACGCGCCTGCTGGCGAGAAGTTCTGGCGTACCGCAAATCGAGGCTCGACGGGTCGCGCTGGTCCGTGTGGCGCTCTTTGCGGGTATTCGGTCCTGGCGCGCAGCCCTAGGCGCGTCAAGGTTGGGCGGCATCGAAGCCTCGCTCTTCTGTGGCCCGGTATGCGGCGTACGCGATCGACAACCACCGCACGACAGGCCAAAGCGCAGCTCGGCCAGGGGGATCTGGAGGAAGCGGTTGCCACCGCGATGTCGATCCAGCTCGAGCCGACCGGTCTGCACCCGCGGATCAACTCGATGCTTCAGGACTTCGGCAGCACACTGCGGATCGCCGCACCATCCAGCCACCCGGCCACCGCCTGGGACCATTACGAACACGACTCACTGAGGAAGCTTCTGTGACCCCTGACGGTATTGCGCTGCGCCACTCGACCGTGATTGACGACGTGTGGAGCACGTTGATCGAGGTGTATGCCGACGTACGTGCGGATCAGCTTCACCTGCCGAACTACTCGGTTGAGCGGTTCGGTGAACAGCTTGCCCGGCATGGATCCGATCCCGGTTGGGAGGTTGTCATCGGCTACGACGCGGAAGAGCCCGTCGGGTTTGCGTACGCGAACACGCTCACGCCCGACGACCGCTGGTGGCGCCGGATGACCACCGCGCTGCCCGACGGCTGCACCGCCATGCCGACCGTGGCAGTCAAAGAGATCATGCTGCGCAAGCCGTGGCGGGGTCAGGGGATTGCCCGGCTGATCCACGACGAGCTGCTCCGCGATCGGCCTGAGGAGCAGGTCTCGTTGCTGGTCAACGCGCTGAACGGCGACGGAAAGGTCAAGGCGCTCTACGAGTCCTGGGGCTACGAGCCGATCAGTACGCAGCAGCCGTCAGTCGACGGACCGATCCTCACCGCCATGCTTCGGCGAACTCGTCTTGCATGACGGTTGCCGGTTGAGTCGACATGTGCCGATGACCGGCGATGGGATTGGCCAGGTGCTGGGTTCTCGGTGATGTGCGAGCCCGGGACAAGTCAGTCCGGTCCGCCTCGGTTGTCCAGTGCGGCGGCGCCGGCGTCGCTGTCGCTCGCGAGCGCAGCGAGCAACTCGCCGGCGCCAGCCGGCAGCTAGGAATCCGGGCGCCAGCCCGGGGGTGGGTGGGAGCGGCGCGTAGCTCGGCGACGAAGGAGCCGTGCGTAGCACCGCGTTGGGCTGACCTACCCCGTCAGGCTTGGCCGCGGCGTACGGCGAGGATGTGGGCGGGCTCGCCGTTGGGGTCGAGGCGGATGTAATTGCTCTGGCCCCAGCGCCAGGTGGCGCCGCTGATTTCGTCGTAGACGGTGAAGGTGTCTTCGGGGCGCATGCCGAGGGCGGCCATGTCGAGGTGGACCATGGACTCGCGGACCGAATGCGGGTCGGTGTTCACCACGACGATGACGGTGTCGCTGTGTCCGTCGGCCGCGGTCGAGCGCTTCGAGTAGCACATGATCGCTTCGTCGTCGACGCTGTGCAGCGCCAGGTTGCGCAGCTGCTGCAGGGACGGGTGCCGGCGGCGGATGTTGTTGAGCAGCGTCAGGTACGGCGCCAGCGAGCGCCCCTCCGCCTCGGCTGCTTCCCAGTCCCGCGGGCGGAGCTGGAACTTCTCGGTGTCCAGGTACTCCTCCGAGCCGGGCCGCAGCGCGACATGCTCGAACAGCTCGTACCCCGCGTACACGCCCCAGGCCGGCGACGACGTCGACGCGATCGCGGCGCGGATCTTGAACGCGCCCGGTCCGCCGTACTGCAGGTACGCCGTGAGGATGTCCGGCGTGTTCACGAAGAAGTTCGGCCGCAGGTAATGCGCGCTCTCGCGAGTGAGCTCGGTCAGGTACTCCTCGAGCTCCCACTTCTCGTTGCGCCAGGTGAAGTACGTGTACGACTGGTGGAACCCGACCTTCGCCAGCTCGCGCATCATCGGCCGCCGGGTGAACGCCTCGGACAGGAACACCACGTCCGGGTCGGTCTTGCGGATCTCGCCGAGCAGGTACTCCCAGAAGTTGACCGGCTTGGTGTGCGGGTTGTCGACGCGGAACACCGTGACGCCCTTGGAGATCCACAGCTTCACGATCCGCAGCACCTCGGCGTAGATGCCTTCGGGGTCGTTGTCGAAGTTGATCGGGTAGATGTCCTGGTACTTCTTCGGCGGGTTCTCGGCGTACGCGATCGACCCGTCGGCGCGGACCGAGAACCACTTCGGGTGCTCCTTCACCCACGGGTGGTCCGGCGAGGCCTGCAGCGCCAGGTCGATCGCGACCTCGAGGCCGACCTCGCGGGCGCGGCCGACGAAGTACTCGAAGTCCTCGAAGGTGCCGAGCTCGGGGTGGATCGCGTCGTGGCCGCCGTCCTCGGAGCCGATCGCCCACGGCGAGCCCGGGTCGCCGGGCTTCGGGTCGAGGGTGTTGTTCGGGCCCTTGCGGAACGAGTGGCCGACCGGGTGGATCGGCGGCACGTAGAGGATGTCGAAGCCCATCTTCGCGACCGCTTCGAGCCGCTGCGCCGCGGTCCGGAACGTCCCGGACTTCCACTCACCGGCTTCTTCGTCGTACGTCGCACCCTCGGAGCGCGGGAAGAACTCGTACCAGCTGCCGTACAGCGCGCGGGTGCGGTCGACCCACACCGGGTACCTCTCGGAGGACGTGATCAGTTCGCGCACCGGGTACCGGCCGAGGGCCGCGCGGACCTGCGGCGAGATGCCCGCGGCCAGCCGGGCCTCCGGCGGCAGTGCGCCGTTGGCCAGCGCGTGCGCCGCGTCGCTCAGCGTGCCGCGATCCGCCCGGACAGCGGGCGGTACGCCGGCGGCCGCGCGGTCGAAGAACGCGGCGCCCTCGGCGAACATCAGGTCGACGTCCAGCCCGGCCGGGATCTTGATCTCGGCGTTGTGCCGCCAGGTGCCGTACGGGTCGCTCCAGCCCTCGACCGCGAACGTCCACGCGCCCTGCTCCTGCAGCGTCACGTCGACGGTCCAGCGATCGGTGCCCTGACCGACCGGGGTCATCAGCATGCGTCTGGTCTGCCCCGACGGCGAGGTCAGCACGACGTTCGCGTTCACGGCGTCATGGCCTTCCCGGAAGACCGTTGCCGCGATGGTGAACGTCTCGCCGACCGCTGCCTTCGCCGGATACGCTCCGGCGTCGACGGTCGGGGTGACGTCGGTGATCGGGATGCGCCCAGTCATGGCGTAGACGAACCTTCGCTTTCCGTAACGTGTGGGGCTTCGGATTCGGCGGGTTGGGTAACTACGTCGCGTACGACACTGCTGACGTTATCGGTTCCCAGTACCCCGCTGTGACACACCGGGCTGCAAAATCTTGCTCGCGTTGCAAGATCGATGCATCCCGAGGGTGTCTTGCGCACCGTTGCCCGGTACGGTGTCCCGGTGCGAGCGATACGACGATTCTCCGTCCGCCCTGTCCTGCCCGAGCCGCTGACCGGCCTGGGCACCCTGGTGAACAACCTCCGCTGGGCCTGGCACCCGGAGACGCAGGACGTCTTCGAGGCCGTCGACCCGCAGCTGTGGCGGAGCACCGGCGGTGACCCGGTCAAGCTGCTCGGCGAGGTCCCGGCGGCCCGGCTCGACGAGCTGGCCCACGACCACGCTTTCCTGCGCCGGCTCGAACTGGCCGTAGCCGACCTGGACAGCTACGTGACCGACGACCGGTGGTTCCAGACCGCGGGCGGTTCGCCGCTCGACGCGGTCGCCTACTTCTCCCCGGAGTTCGGCATCACACACGTGCTGCCGCAGTACTCCGGCGGTCTGGGCATCCTCGCCGGCGACCACCTGAAGGCCGCCAGCGACCTCGGCGTACCGCTGATCGGCGTCGGCCTGCTTTACCGGCACGGGTACTTCGCGCAGTCGCTGAACCGTGAAGGCTGGCAGCAGGAGCGCTACCCGCTGGTCGACCCGGACGGGCTGCCGATCAGCCTGCTCCGCGACGGTGACGCACCGGCGACCGTCACGCTGACCCTGCCCGGCAACCGCGAGCTGCACGCGCAGATCTGGGTCGCCCAGGTCGGCCGTGTGCCGCTGCTGATGCTCGACTCCGACATCGAGGAGAACGAGCCGTCCGAGCGCGAGGTGACCGACCGGCTGTACGGCGGTTCGACCGAGCACCGGCTGCTCCAGGAGCTGCTGCTCGGCGTCGGCGGCGTCCGCGCGGTCCGTACGTACTGCCGGATCACCGGCCACGCGGCGCCCGAGGTGTTCCACACCAACGAGGGGCACGCGGGCTTCCTCGGCATCGAGCGGATCCGTGAGCTTGCCGCCGGCAAGGACCTCGACTTCGACACCGCGCTCGAGGTCAACCGCGGCGGCACCGTGTTCACCACGCACACCCCGGTGCCGGCCGGTATCGACCGGTTCCCGGTCGAGCTGATCCAGCAGCACTTCTCGCCGGACGTGTTCGGCCCCGACGTCCCGATCGACCGGATCCTCGAGCTCGGCGCCGAGGACTTCGAGGGCGGCGACCCGGCGCTGTTCAACATGGCGATCATGGGCCTGCGACTCGCCCAGCGCGCGAACGGCGTGTCCAAGCTGCACGGCGTCGTCAGCCGCGGCATGTTCGCCGGGCTGTGGCCGAGCTTCGACCCGATCGACGTACCGATCACCTCGATCACCAACGGCGTGCACGCGCCGACGTGGGTGGCGCGCGAGGTCCACGACCTCACCTACGCCAACTACACGACCGAGGGCGACGAGGTGTTCGAGGGTCTGGACAAGACCACCGACGCCCAGATCTGGGAGACCAAGCGGCTGCTCCGGCAGCGGTTCATCGACGACACCCGCGCGCGGGTCCGGCAGTCCTGGCTGAACCGCGGCGCCAGCGAGGCCGAGCTCGGCTGGGTCGACCAGATCCTCGACCCGGACGTGCTGACGATGGGCTTCGCGCGCCGCGTCCCGTCGTACAAGCGGCTGACGCTGATGCTGCGCGACCCCGAGCGGCTGAAGGCGCTGCTGCTGCACCCGCAGCGGCCGGTGCAGATCGTCATCGCCGGCAAGGCGCACCCGCACGACGAGGGCGGCAAGAAGCTCATCCAGGAGATGGTCCGCTTCGCCGACGACCCGGAGGTGCGGCACCGGATCGTGTTCGTGCCGGACTACGACATCAAGCTCGCCCAGCCGATGTACCCGGGCTGCGACGTCTGGCTGAACAACCCGCTGCGTCCTTATGAGGCCTGCGGTACGTCGGGCATGAAGGCGGCGCTGAACGGCGCTTTGAACTTGTCCATCCGCGACGGCTGGTGGGACGAGTGGTACGACGACGAGTTCGGCTGGGCGATCCCGTCCGCCGAAGGGATCGAGGACACCGAGCGCCGCGACGACCTCGAGGCGCACGCGCTGTACGACCTGATCGAGAAGCAGGTCGCGCCGCGGTTCTACGACGGTGACGTGCCCGGCCGCTGGATCGAGATGCTGCGGCACACGATCAAGGAACTCGGCCCGAAGGTGCTCGCCACCCGGATGGTGCGCGACTACGTCGAGCAGCTGTACGTGCCGGCCGCCAAGTCGTCGCGGGCGCTCAACTCGACGTACGACGGTGCTCGCGAACTGGCCGCGTGGAAGCAGAAGGTCCGCGCGGCGTGGGCGCAGATCCGCGTCGACCACGTGGAGCTGCAGGGCCTCGGCGACGTACCGCAGCTCGGCACGACCGTCGGGATCCGCGCGTTCGCGGCGCTCGGCGACCTGGACCCGGCCGACATCTGCGTCGAGGTCCTGCACGGCCGCGTCGACACCAACGACGAGATCACCGACCCGGTCCGGACGTCGCTGTCGCTCGCCGAGACCTACGAAGGCAACCGGCACCGGTACGAGGGCGAGCTCAAGCTCGACCGCACCGGCCCGTTCGGCTACACGGTCCGCGTCGTCCCCAACCACGCCGGCCTCGCCAGCCCCGCCGAACTAGGCCTCGCCGCCGGCCCGTCCGACCCCGAGGACCCATCCACCCCCGACCTCCCCGCCGGCTCGGAATTCTGAGCCGTTCCACACAAAAGACACACCCCCGCCTGCCTCACCAGGCGGGGGTGTTTTGTCGCTGACCTGTGAACAACCCGCGGGGTCTGGAGACAAGCAATACCTTGTCTCCAGACCCCGGCGGGTGTGCTCGGCCGCGGGGAGGAGCTACGCGAGGTCCTTCCAGACATACTGGCCGCCGCTGGCCGGGGACGTCACGAAGGCTCGGCCGGTGAAGGTCAGGGCTGGATCCGTGCGGTAGAGGTCGTTGACCTCCTTGGTGGCCGCGTCGTCTCCGTTGTCGGAGGCAAGCATCAGGTCGGTGATTCGGTCGGTGAGGTCGAGGTCGGCGCCGTCGAGGGTGTCGGACATTCCGCCCCAGTTGTCCCAGAGCAGGAGCTCGTCGCCGTTCAGGTGGGCGAGCTGGTAGTGCACGTAGGTGCGGATGAACCAGCCGCCGTGCAGCTTCAGCGGTGCGTCCGGGTTCGGGTCGGCGCCGAACAGGTCGCCGTCGAGTACGCCGTCGCGGTAGCCGCGCCAGACCTCGGCCGCGGACCGGAACGGGCCGGCCGGCATGTCCGCGACGTCGAAGGTGAAGCGCGGGTCGGCCGGGTCCATCTCGGCGTCGATCATCACCCAGCGGTCGCCGTTCCAGTACTCCGCGACCACGTGGTCGTGGTCGAAACCCTCGGCGAAGTAGTTGCCGAATCCGACCCGGCTGCGGGCCGGGATGCCCTTGTGCCGCAGCATCGACACGAAAAGCAGCGTGTAGTCCCGGCAGCATCCGACAACCCGGTCGAACGGTTCGCGCGGCACCGCGAGCGCCGTACCGTTGCGCTTCTGGTCGGTGGCGACAATCGCCGATACCCAGCGATTGTCGATCTCGGCGAGCCGGTCACCGGTGAACTCGATCCCGCCGGCGCGGTAGTGGATCAGCAGGTTCCGAACCACCGCGGCGATTCCGGGGATGTCGTCCGGCAGCGCGTCGAACAGTCCGGCGTGTACGCCGGGATCGCTGAAGCGAGTCTGCATCGCGTAGTCCATCAAAGGTTCCTCTCCAGAATGGGCAGTGCGATGTCGACGGCCGGTTCGTCACGGGGGAGCAGGTGGCAGTCCGGGCGGTAGATCTCGCGCGGCGGACCCGCATCGGGGGTGCCGGACGCGCGTGCCCAGTCGTAGACGAGGTCGTACGCGAGCATGATCCGCGGGTACGCGCACTCGTCCATCGTGATCGTGCAGTACGCCTCCCGGTGCGCCGGCTCGACACGGATGCCGATCCGGCCGGACGGGTCCACAAGGCCGTCGAACGGCAGGCAGATCTCGACCGTCGCCTCGGCCTCCGGTGTCACGGCGCCGTGGAAGATCACCCACGAACCGACGTCCGCGGCCGCGCCGCAGGAACGCAGGTACGACATGATCTCGTCGGTGCACGTCACGAGGTTCCCGACCAGCATCTGCTGATCGGTGTCGACCCGGATGGACGCGATCTTGGTCGCCGGCACTTCTCTGGTCAGCACCGGTCGCGGCGCGAGCCCCGACGTCCCCGACCGGGTCAGCCGGTCCCGCAGGTACCCCAGCGTCGCCCGGCGTGCCGCGGTGGTCGCCTCCTCGGCGGCCCACCACCGGTCGAGCCGGATCAACGCCTCCTCGTCGGTCCCCGCGAGGACTTCGGCGATCGTCGTCAGCGGCATGTCCAACTGCCGCAGCACACTGATCCGCCGCGCCCGCTCGAGCTGACTCTCGTCGTACCGGCGGTACCCGTTCGCCGGATCCACCTGCGCCGGCGCCAGCAGCCCTGACACGTCGTACAGCCGCAGGGCTTTGTGTGAAAGCCCTGCCCGCCGCCCGAACTCGCTGATCGTCAACACGCGACCATCACACCCCCTGCCCCTGGGGCAGAGTAAAGGGGAACGCCTTCACATCCGGCTCGACCCACCCGGTCCGCGCGGCAGGCGACGCCAGACCCCGCGAACTGTAGAACCGCGTCAGCAGCCGCTTGTCGAGCAGACCGGGGTTGCGCCGTACCAGCTCGTCGAAATCACCCGGCGCCTCAGCCATGTGGTACGCCGTCAGCTCGACCCAGGCCCGGCTCACGGTCGCGTTGTACTTCTGCGGCACCCCGGCGTACCGCGCCGTGCGACGGATCCCGTCACTGATCAGCTCGACCGCCCCAGCAGTCCCACAGCGCCGTACGGCAAGCCACGTCAACCGCACATGCTCTCGATGCCCGAAGCGTGCGGCGGTCGACATCACCTCTTCCATCAGCTCGTCGAAGACGCTCATGACGCCGCCAACGCGCTCAGCACCCGCCGGGCCTGCTTGACCGCGGACTCCGGTACGCCGTCCAACGCCCGCGACTCCACCGCCGCGAACGCCTCAGAGATCCGCGCCTGACTCCGCGCCCCGCGCGGGGTCAGCCAGATCTCCACCGCCCGCCGGTCACCTGCGTGCGCGGCCCGGGCCAGCAGGCCCTTGTCCGAGAGCCGATCGAGTACGCCGGTCAGCGTCGTCGGCCGGACGCCCGCAGCCACCCCGATCTCGGAGACCGTCCGCGGCTTGTCGTCAGCGAGATTCGCCAGCACGTTCAACTCAGAAGCCGTCAGCTTCAGATCGGCCAGCTCCGTCGCGAGCACCTGCAACGTCACATGCGTGGCCCGCTGCAGCAACACCAGCAACAACTCGTCACTTTCCACGGATCCAGATTATCCGGATCCGTAGTAATTGCCTAGGTGTTTCTGTGAGCCGCCTCACGCCGGGGAACGTCTGCCTGGATGACCTCCTCTTCTGGGTGTCCGAACAACGAGGAGGGGTCATGCGACGGATTGTTGCCGGAGTGCACATCGCGCTCGCGGCGCTGCACGTCTACTGGGCGACAGGATCGACTTGGCCTGCAGGCGATGAGCGGAGCCTGTCGCTGGCGGTTCTGAACGCTCCGGTCAGCTTCGCGCCGGCAGTGGTGTTGCCTCTCGCAGCACTGCACCTGTTCTTGGCGGGCGCAGTACTCACCAGTGCACGCTGGAGCCTCAGCAGGCTCGTGGTAGGCGGTCTGGCGGCGGGGCTGGCGGCACGCGCGGCTATTGGGCTGGTGTGGATCACTGGTGCGGGCGACGCGGGTCGTGCCTTCTACTGGCTCAACCTGGTGCTCTACACGCCGCTGTGTATCGCCCTGTGTCTTGCAGACTTGAAGATGCTAAGGATGCGGCGGCTGAAGGTAGCTGTCGTCGCGGGCCCGGTGGCTGTCGTACTGGTAGGCGCGTTGGTTGCCTACGGGTACCAGGCGACGGAGCAGCCCCACCCAAGCGCGTCGGCTGACTCCCGCTACGTGGACACTCCACTGGCGCGTGTGCACTACCTACAGCGGGGCAGCGGTTCACCGGTGGTCCTGCTGGCGCCGGGCGCTTCACCTGCCGCCGCGTGGGACACCGAGCTGAACGCGCTGGCACAGCAGCACACGGTCTACGCAGTCGACCTCCCAGGGCAAGGTGAGACACGTCTGCACGACAAGGCGTTCCCGTTCGACCTGGACGGCATGACGCAGGCGCTAGGTCAGTTCCTCGACGCCCTGCATCTCCAGAGCGTCGCACTTGCCGGCAACTCATGGAGCGGTGGCTGGGGCCTCGCTTATGCGCAGCGGCACCCGGAGCGGGTCAGCAAGCTCGTCCTGCTCGCTCCCACAGGCCTGGACGAACCGGACGCCTGGAGTTGGGAGATTCTCAAGCTCCCGCTGGTCGGCGAGGCGCTCGCGAAACTCGGGACCGGCCGCGGCACGGTCGAGTCCGCGGTCCGTGGCCTGTTCGTGCACAAGGACCTGGTCACGCCGCAGCTCGTCGACGCGATGTGGATCCCCGGAACGTATCGTGACAACGTGCGATCCCTGTACGCGCTCGAGCGCGGTCTCGACTGGAGCGTCACGGAACGCGCACTGCCGTCGACCCGGCAGCCGACGCTCGTGGTCTGGGGTGACCACGACACGATCCTGCCGGTCGAGCAGGCCGCCCGCTTCGGGAAGCTGTTGCCGAACGCAACCGTGCACGTCCTCCCCGGCTGCGGTCACGCGCTCACCGTCGACTGCCCCGGCCAGGTGTCACGGCTGCTGGCCGCCTTCGTCGAATGATCGAGGCGGCGAGGGTCCGCGCGGCCCAGCGCGGTGACAGCGTGGCGATGAACGACGTCCTGGACGCGTTGACGCCGTACGTCGGGAAGATCTGCGGGCCGATCGCGCTGGCCGACGGGCCGGACGCGGCGCAGGAGGCGCTGATCGCGATCTTCCGGGGACTCCACAGCCTGCAGGAACCCGCGGCGCTGTTCGGCTGGGCGCGTGCGATCGCCGTCCGCGAGGCGATCCGGGTCGCGCGGCGCGGGCAGCGGCAGCAGCCGGCCGAGCTCGCGGATGTCCCGGCCGCGGACGATCCGCAGCTTGCGATCGACGTACAGGACGTGCTCGAAAGGCTGTCGCCCGAGCACCGGGCGGTCCTGGTGCTGCGAGACCTCGAAGGACTGGACGAACAGGCAGCGGCCGCCGTGCTGGATGTCCCGCCGGGTACGGCGAAGTCCCGGCTGCACCGCGCGCGGGCGAGCTTTCGGAAGGCGTGGAGATCATGAACTGGCCACAGGTGGAACTCACGGACGTCGAGCGGTTCCGGGCGCTCGCGGCCGGTGTGCCGGGTGCGGCGGTCACCGAACGCGTCCTCCCGTACGAGCCCGGCCAGGTGAAGGCGATGCTCGCCGATCTCGACGTCTTCGCCGAGATCCACGCGGATCTGGAGTCGGCGACCCTGCTGGAGCGCGACGGCGACCGGGTCGTCGTCCGGGCGAAGGGAGCCCGGGGACAACGCGCACGGCTGGAAGGTCAGTTCCGTCCGGGCTGGTGCTGGCTGCAGAGCCGCTTCGTGATCATCGGTACGGCGGTCGCCGCCGAACCGGGCGGCGGCACGCGTGTTGCGCTGACCGGAGGCATTCGCGTACCGGGCCGGGCTGCGATCGTCCCGATCAGGGTGCGACAGGAGAGCGCCAAGACGCTGGACCGGCTGCAGCGGTTGCTGGAAGGTTGAGCAGGCCTGCCGGGAGTGCGGCGAGGAGGGCGTCGGCGTGGCGACGGTAGCCGAGGTTGTTGGGGTGGAACGCGTCGGGGGCGAGCAGGCCGCGCCACGGTGGGCGGGCGTATCGCGACACCTCGGCGACCGGCAGGCCGCGGGACGTGGCTGTGGTGCTGATCAGCTGGTTGATGCCCGACACGTACGGGCTCACCGCGCCGCCGATCCGCCAGAGCCGGTCCGGCACCGTCAGGTCCATCACGACAGATGACGAAGGGAGCCGGTCGATCACCTGGTGCAGGCGGTCGCGGAAGCGCTTCGGCGGTGTGGCCAGGATGTCGTTGTTGCCGATGCCGCAAGTGACCAGGGCCGGAGTCAGTCCGTCCAGCAACGGGAGCTGGTCGTCCAGCACGTGCTGGGTCTGCGCACCGGACCGTGAGAGGTTCAGCACCCGCCACGGCGTGCCCTTACGGCGCAGGGCGTTCAGCACCTGGCCGACGTACCCGTGCAACGGCGAGGACGCGCCAAGTCCTTGCGCGGTCGAGTCTCCGAGCACGACCCAGAGCGGCCCGTCGCCGGTCAGCGTCAGAGAGTTCTGCTGCGTCCAGTACTCGGCGTACGTCCGCGCCTGGACGTCGACGAGCGCCACGCCGTCCACCCAGCGCTGGATCGCCAGCCGCGAGCTGGTCCGCTCCGCCTCGCCCCACCGCATGATCGCGCGATGCAGCGCTCCGATCGGTGTCATCGATCCCCCCAGCACATGAACGGCAGGTGACCGACGAATGTACAGGCGGAAGGTTAACAACCTCTTCGACGGCTCAGAGCGCGCGCAGCAGCACCAGGCAGCGGGGAGCGAGCGGCACTGTCGCGCCGGCCTCCACCTCGGTCACCATGCTGTTGCTGGTGTCCAGCACGACCTCGTAAGCCGGTGCCCACGACGCGTCCGGTACGACGACATTGCGCGTCTCCGGTGTCGCGTTCAGAGCCAGCAGGAACGAACTGTCGGTCAGCGCGTTGCCCTCGGCGTCGGTCGCTCGCAGCGCATCGCCCCGCAGGAACATGCCGATCGTCCGGAGGCTGCCGTCGAACCAGTCCGCGTCGGTCATCTCGCCGCCGTGCGGTGCGATCCACGACAGGTCCTTGCGGCCGCCCGACACCACCGGCTGACCGGAGAAGTAGTGCCACTGGCGCAGCGCGGGGTGTGCGGCGCGCAGTGCCAGCAGCTTCTTCGTCAGCTCGAGGTGATCGGACCACGCGGCCGGCAGCGACCAGTCGAACCAGGACAACGAGCTGTCCTGGCAGTAGGCGTTGTTGTTGCCGTGCTGCGTGCGTCCGCACTCGTCGCCGGCGGTGATCATCGGGACGCCGGTCGACAGGATCAGCGTGGACATCAGGTTCGCCATCTGCTGCTTGCGCAACGCGATCACGCCGGCGTCGTCGGTCTCGCCCTCGACGCCGCAGTTCCAGGAGCGGTTGTCGTCGGTGCCGTCCCGGTTGTCCTCGTGGTTCGCCTCGTTGTGCTTGTGGTCGTAGCTGACCAGGTCCCGCAGCGTGAACCCGTCGTGCGCGGTGACGAAGTTGATCGACGCGTACGGGTAGCGGCCGTCGTCGCCGTACAGGTCGCTGGACCCGGACAGCCGGTAGGCGAGGTCCTTCACGCCGTCGGAGGTGTTGCGCCACACGTCGCGGACGCTGTCGCGGAACTTGCCGTTCCACTCCGACCACGGCGGCCCGAAGTTGCCGACCTGGTAGCCGAACGGGCCGACGTCCCACGGCTCGGCGATCAGCTTCACCCGGCCCAGCACCGGGTCGGCGGCCACCTCGGCGAGGAACGGGTGGTCCGGGATGTCGACCTCGTGCCGCTCGTTGCGCACCAGTGTGACGGCCAGGTCGAACCGGAACCCGTCGACGCCCATCTCCTCGACCCAGTACCGCAGCGAGTCCATCACCAGCCGCCGGACCTGCGGATGCGACGTGTCGACCGAGTTGCCGGTCCCGGTCACGTCGTACATCGCGGCGCCGTGCGCGAGCCGGTAGTAGGCGCGGTTGTCGATCCCGCGGAAGCTCAGGGTCGGTCCGTCGAAGCCGCCCTCGGCGGTGTGGTTGTAGACGACGTCGAGGATGACCTCGATGCCCGCGGCATGGAACGCGGCCACCATCGCCTTGAACTCGGCCACCTGCTCGCCGCGCGAACCCGACGACGAGTACGGCGCGTGCGGCGCGAAGAAGCCGAGTGTGTTGTAGCCCCAGTAGTTCGGCAGGCCGCGCGCCGCGATCGAGGGCTCGGTCAGGAAGTGGTGGATCGGCAACAGCTCGACCGACGTCACCCCGAGCTCGGTCAGGTACCTGATCACCGACGGATGCGCGAGCCCGGCGTACGTGCCGCGCTGGTGCTCGGGTACGTCGGGGTGCAGTTGCGTGAAGCCCTTGGTGTGCAGCTCGTAGACGACCGTCTCGCCCCAGTGCACCGGCTTGCTGATCGGCGGCGGGGGATCCGACGGCGCGACGACCACGCCGACCGGCACGTGCCCGGCCGAGTCGGCGTCGGAGGAGTCGTAGATCACCGGGCTCGCGTAGTCCAGGGCTCCGTCCACCGCCCGCGCGTACGGGTCGAGCAGCAGCTTCGACGGGTTGAAGCGCAGGCCGTGCGACGGATCGAACGGGCCGTGCACGCGGTACCCGTACCGCTGCCCGGCGCCCACGCCGGGCACGAACCCGGTCCAGAACTCGCCGGTGTGGGTCAGATCCAGGTTCCGCTGGCTGCCGTCGTCGGCGATCAGCGCGAGCTCGACGCGCTCGGCCGCCGGGGCCCACAGCGTGAACGTGGTGCCATCGGTCTGGACCACTGCGCCGGGACGCGGAGCGGTGCCGGCGGACAAGCCGGCAGCATCCGGGGCGGCGGTCGCTTCTGTCACCGGGACATTCTGCACAGGTCGCTGCCAGTTCACGACAGTGAGGTGGTTGTGTTCGTGAGACGGTAGTTGTGAACGCCTGTGCGCAGTGATAGGCAAGGACCGTTACTAATTTACCCACCCCAGGGGAACACATGTCGGAAGAGTTGGCCGGTCTGACTGTCGGTCTGATCGGCGCGGGCAACATCTCGCGTATCCACGCCGCGTCCTGGAAGGCCGTCGGCGCCCGGGTGCTGGTCTATTCGCTGGAGGGCGCGGAGGAACTGGCGGAGCAGTTCGGGCTCGAGGTCGTGCCGTCGCTGGACGGTGTCCTGGCCGAGGCCGAGTTCGTCGACATCGTCACGCCGTCGGCGACGCACAAGGAGATCACGCTGGCCGCGATCAAGGCCGGCAAGAACGTCATCTGCGAGAAGCCGCTGACGCTGACCGCGGCCGACTCGCACGAGGTGATCGACGCGGCCGCGGCGGCCGGCGTCCGGCTGTACCCGGCGCACGTGGTGCGGTACTTCCCGGCGTACAAGGCGGCGTACGACGCGATCCAGGCCGGGCGGATCGGCGAGGTCGCGGTGGCGCGGTTCTACCGGCAGGCGTCCTCGCCGGCCGGTGCGGGCTGGTACCGCGAAGTGGCCCGGTCCGGCGGCGTGATCATGGACCTGATGGTGCACGACCTCGACCAGGCGCGCTGGCTGTGCGGCGAGGTCGCCACCGTGTACGCCGTACAGAACCCGCCGACCGTGGACGGGGTCAGTCCCGTGAACGTCGCGGCGCACGTCACGCTGACGCACGAGTCCGGAGCGGTCAGCCACTGTCGTGCGACCTGGGGAGCAACCGGCACGACGTTCCAGACCGGCTTCTCGGTCGCCGGTTCGAGCGGCGTCCTCAAGTTCAAGTCCGACAGCGACACGGGCTACAAGGAAGAGCTGCAGAACGGCGCTACCGCAGGCGACCTGCTGATCCCGGAGTCGTCGCTGGGGGAGAGCCCGTACCTCACGCAGCTGCGTGAGTTCGCGATCGGCCTGCGCGGCGGCGCGGAGCCGCGGGTGCTCGCGTCCGACGGCGCGACCGCGGTGTACCTGGCCGAAGCGGCCCGCGCCTCGATGGAGTCGGGTCAGCCGATCGACATGAAGACGTTCGTCTCGACGGGAGCAGTGGCATGACTTTGAAGGTCGCGATCGCGTCGTTCGCGCACGTCCACGCGGGTTCGTACGCGCACCTGCTGGCGTCGTTGCCCGAGATCGACGTGCTGTCCGCCGACCCGGACGGTGCCACGGCGCCCGACCCCGGTCCGCGCGGTGCGGAATTCGCCGCGCAGTTCGGCATCCCCTACGTCGACTCGTACGACGAACTGTTCGCCTGGGGCCCGGACGCGGTGGTGGTGACGTCGGAGAACGCCGGCCACCGTGAACTGGTCGAGCGGGCCGCCGCGGTCGGTGCGCACGTGCTGTGCGAGAAGCCGCTGGCCACCGAGGTCGCCGACGGCGAGGCGATGCTCGCGGCGTGCGAGGCGGCCGGGACGATCCTGATGATCGCGTACCCGGTCCGGTTCGCGCCGTCGTACGCGCAGCTGCGGGCGAACGTCGAGGCGGGCCGCCTCGGTGACGTGTTCGCCGTACTGGGCACCAACAACGGGAAGATTCCGTACGCCGCCCGGCAGTGGTTCACCGACGCCAAGCTGGCCGGCGGCGGAGCGCTCGTCGACCACACCGTGCACTGCGCGGACCTGATCGACGGCCTGACCGGCGGCGCGTCCGCGACCCGCGTGTATGCCGCGGCGAACCGGATCCTGCACCAGGACAAGGGTGTGGAGGTGGAGACCGGCGGGCTGGTGACGATCAACTACGACAACGGGCTGCTGGCAACCATCGACTGCTCGTGGAGCGTTCCGGACAACGGCCCGACCTGGGGCGGCGTGACGCTGCAGGTGACCGGTACGAACGGGTCCGTCGAGATCGAGCCGTTCGCGACGCACGTCGGCGGCACGGACGCCGACGGCGAGGTCTTCCTCGGCATCGGCGGCAACCTGGACGCGTCGCTGCTCGACACGTTCCTGGACGCCGTCCGCACCACCGGCCCGGCGAAGCCCGGCCAGGCCCCGGCCGTCGTACCCCAGCCGGACGGCGCGGTCGGCCTCCGCACCCTGAAAATCGTCGACGCCGCCCGCCGCTCCGCGGCGTCCGGCCAGGCGGTGGACCTGTAACACTCACCAACCTGCCCGGACGGCCGTCGCCCACGCTCAGGCGCGGCCGTCCGGACTGGTTGCACGGGGTTTGATGAGTGCTGGGCGTCCGCATCCGGTACCGTTCCCGGGGATGTGACCCGTGGGTAGGCGCACAGGCAAAGGAGCGGATGCATGGGCGAGTTCGTCAATCTGACCGTGAGTGACGGGGTCGGGACGATCCGGCTGGACCGGCCGAAGATGAACGCGCTGAACGTCCAGGTCCAGGAGGAGATCCGGGCCGCCGCTCTCGAGGCGGCCGCGAGCGACGAGGTCCGGGCGGTCGTGATCTACGGCGGCGAGCGGGTTTTCGCGGCCGGCGCGGACATCAAGGAGATGGCCGACATGTCGTACGCCGACATGGCCAAGCGCTCCGGTCCGTTGCAGTCCTCGCTGTCCGCGGTCGCCGCGATCCCGAAGCCGACGGTCGCCGCGATCACCGGGTACGCGCTCGGCGGCGGCTGCGAGCTCGCGCTCTGCGCCGACTATCGGATCGCCGCCGAGGACGCCAAGCTCGGCCAGCCGGAGATCCTGCTCGGCATCATTCCGGGCGCCGGCGGCACCCAGCGGCTGTCCCGCCTGGTCGGCCCGTCGAAGGCCAAGGACCTGATCTACAGCGGCCGGTTCGTGGATGCCGCCGAGTCGCTCCAGATCGGTCTGGTCGACAAGGTGGTGCCGGCCGCCGAGGTGTACGACGCTGCCGTGGCGTGGGCCGCGCAGTTCTCCAAGGGCGCGGCGATGGCGCTGCGCGCGGCCAAGGAGGCGATCGACTCCGGTCTGGGCGTCGACCTGGCCACCGGGCTGGAGATCGAGCGCACGCAGTTCGCCGCGCTGTTCGCCACCGAGGACCGCAGGATCGGGATGAAGTCCTTCGTCGAGAACGGCCCGGGCAAGGCCGAGTTCAAGGGAAAGTAGATGTCTGCAACCGAGAAGCCGGCCGCGACTGCCGAAGAGGTCGAGGCGGCCTGGAACGACAACAAGCTCGCCCAGGTGCTCTACCACGACTGGGAAGCGTCGACGTACGACGAGAAGTGGTCGATTTCGTACGACGAACGCTGCGTCGACTACGCCCGGGACCGCTTCGTCGCGGTTGCCGGATCGCGCGGCTGGCCGTACGGCAAGACGCTCGAGATCGGCGCCGGCACCGGCTTCTTCACGCTGAACCTCAAGCTGGCGGGCGTCCTCGACGAGGCGCACGTCACCGACCTGTCGCCGGGCATGGTCGAGGCCGCGAAGAAGAACGCGAAGACGCTGGGCTTCGCGATCGAGGGCGAGGTCGCCGACGCCGAGAGGCTGCCGTACGACGACAACACGTTCGACCTGGTCATCGGGCACGCGGTCATCCACCACATCCCGGACGTCGAGCTGGCGTTCCGCGAGATGCTGCGGGTGCTGAAGCCGGGCGGCCGGTTCGTGATCTGCGGCGAGCCGACCAGGTACGGCGACTTCGTGGCCCGGCGGCTGTCCCGGTTCACCTGGTGGGCGACCACCAACGTGACCAAGCTGCCCGCGCTGGCGCACTGGCGGCGGCCGCAGGAGGAGCTCGACGAGTCGTCCCGCGCGGCCGCGCTGGAAGCGGTCGTGGACCTGCACACGTTCGACCCCGACACGCTCGCGCGGACCGCGGCGCGAGCGGGCGCGGCCGAGGTGCGGACCGTGACCGAGGAGTTGCTGGCGGCCTGGGTGGGCTGGCCGATCCGGACGTTCGAGGCCGCCGTACCGGAGCAGAAGCTCGGGTTCGGCTGGCGGATGTTCGCCTACAAGTCGTGGCTGCAGCTGTCGAAGGTCGACAAGGTGCTGTCGTCCGTCGTGCCGGACGAGCTGTACTACAACGTCTCCATCACTGGAGTGGCAAGCAAGCAGTAGGGTGTTGCGATGCGGTTGCTGTCCGTGGCGAATCTGCGCTGGGTGGTGCGCCATCGGGCGTGGACGCCGTACTACCTGAAGCGCTACTGGCGGTTCGCCTGGTTCAAGCTGCGCCACCCGCAGGTGATCACCGAGGGTTTCGTGTTCCTCGGCAAGCATCTGGAGATCGTGGCGCGGCCGGGGCACGGCCGGATCGTGCTGGGCAAGTGGGTGCACCTCGGCGACGAGACCCGGCTGCGCGCCCACGAAGGCACGCTGCGGATCGGCGACAAGGTCGTGTTCGCCCGCGACGTCACGGTGAACTGCTACCTGGATGTGGAGATCGGCGCGTCGACGCTGATCGCGGACTGGACCTACATCTGCGACTTCGACCACAAGACCGAGGACCTGGACCTGCCGATCAAGGACCAGGGCCTGGTGAAGTCGCCGGTCCGGATCGGCCCGGACTGCTGGCTGGCCACGAAGGTCACGGTCACTCGCGGTACCGACATCGGCCGCGGCGTGGTGATCGGCGCGAACAGCGTTGCCCGTGGCAACATTCCGGCGTACGCCGTGGCGGCCGGCGTACCGGCCAAGGTGCTCGGCGACCGCACCGAGCGGTACGCCGCCAACGTCGAGCGGCGCAAGTATCTGGCCGGCCTGGCCGACGCGAACGACCGGACCACCGCGCTGCTGCGATCCGGTGTGACGCCCAGTGAGAAGCCCAGCGAGAAACCCCGTGAGAAACCGTCCGTGGAGACACCTCCTGCGCCGCCGCGAAGCGTGGCGCCGGAGGATGCGGGTGGTGATGAGGTAGAAGCAGAAGGTGAAAAAGAGAGCGTGAGGGGTTCTCAAGTTACTCACCAGTCGGGCACTATGACCCCCACATCCGGTCGGACGCCCACGAGCGGATGAGCATCGGCATCGGAGAGGAGAAGTAGCGTGGCCGACCGGACCGCCGATCCAGCTGACCGGTCGCCGCTCGACCAGGCCGCGGCCGACACCTCGATCACGCAGGCGCGGACCCGCGCGGTCGATCCGGTCCCGATCGTGGCCGGGCCAGGAGCCCCCGGCGGCGCTACGTTGGAACCAGTGCTTGAAACGAACGAGTCAGACATGGGCGTGAACACCAGCGTGAACCCGGAAGCACAGGCAGTGGATGGCACCGACCGTATGGACGGTATGGACGGCGCGGACGGCAGTACGGCGGTGGCGCCGGTGGCGGGTGCCCGCCGCAGGCTGTCGCCGCGCCCGGTCCCGGTCAGCCGGCGCCGGAGACCGCCGGCCGCTGCGGTGAGCACGGACGAGGAACGGACCCCGGCTGAGGAGATGGACGACGTGGGTACGCAGGACGAGAAGGCGACGGCTGCCGAAGCCGGCAAGGCCGGTACGACGCCGGACGCCGGCGCGGCGGCGACCGGCACCGGTTCGGGTGCGGCGACCGCGACGAGGACCGCCCGGCCGAAGACGGCCGCGGAGATCGTGGCCGAGCAGCGGGCCCGGGAGAAGGCGGCCGAGGGCGCGACACCGGATGCGGCCGGCTCGGAGGATGCCGCAGCCGGTGCGCCGGAAGGCGCCGCGAAGGAGGCCGGGGACAAGAAGCCCGCTCCTGCAGCGACCTCTGGTGCGGCGACCGGCAAGCCGGTGACACCACCATCCGGTGCCTCGGGCAACAAACCGCCGGCGGCCAAGGGCGGCTCGTCGGGATCGGGGTCCGGCAAGGGCAAGCAGGCGCTGACCTCGGTCGGCTCCGGCGTCCGGAAGCTGCGCAACCTGATCGCGTCGCTGATCTGGCTGGCCGCGGTGCTCGCGGCCGCGGTCCTCGCGCTCGGTGCGCTGTTCACCGCGCTCGACCAGACCAACCAGAGCAACGAGATCGTGCGCTGGATCCTGGAGCGCGGTCACGACCTGGTCGGCCCGTTCAAGGACCTGTTCCGGCTGGAGACCGCGAAGAACACCCTGCTGGTGAACTGGGGGATCGCGGCGCTGGTCTACCTGATCGCCGGCAAGATCCTCGAGCGGATCGTCCGGCCCTAGCGTGCGGGCCTAGCCCTTCGGCCGCGCAACGAGCAGCAGATCGAGAGATTCGTCCAGGTCTCCTGGGCGGATCTCGAAGTCGGCGTACGTCGTACTCCGCACGAGCGCGGCCAGTTGGTCGTCCCACTGGTCGTGCCCGGCGGCGAGCTGTGCGTCGACACACGAGCCGTGCTGCGCTTCCCAGGACATCAGTCGTTCGCCATGGTGCAGTCCGAGCGCCTGCGTGATCACGAAATGCGGCTCGAGCAGCTCGGCGAACTCGGCGGCGGTGAGTTCGCGCGTGTGGTACCAGTTGCCGCTCGGGAAGGTCAGCCGGTTCGGCGTACTGAGGACGAGCGTCCCGTCCGGTACGAGGATGCGCGCGCACTCCGCGACGAACCGCGGCTGCTCCCACAGGTGCTCGATCGTCTGCAACGACGTGACGGTCCCGAAAGCGCTGTCGGCGAAGGGCGTCTGGACGAGATTGCCGCGCGCGGCATTGACCTGTGGATAAACCCGGCGGACGTGCCGCAACGTCGTATCTTCATAGTCGAGACCGGTCACGGAGCTCGCCCCGGCCAGCCGGAGCAACTCCGCGCCGTAGCCCTCGCCGCAGCCGGCGTCGAGGAACCGCCCGGTCCCGATCGGCAGTTCGGCCGTGATCCAGCGATAGGCGGCGTCGTGGCGCGCGAACCAATAGTTCTCGTGCCAGATCCCGGGCGCGGTCCTCTCGCCGGTGAGCGGTAACGTCTCGGTCACCTGCGTCAGACTAGTCGCATCCGAGACTGTGATGGGACTCGCACGCAGTTTATGTTTCTCGCGGGTAACATCCGTGGCAGGCTTGGCAGAGACCGTTAACCAGAAGGGGTCCCACACGCTATGAAGATCGTCGTCTGCGCGAAGTTCGTGCCGGATGCCACCGCGGACCGCCGCTTCCGCTCGGAGGACAACACGGTGGACCGGGCCGGTGTCGACGGGCTGCTGTCCGAGCTGGACGAGTATGCCGTCGAGACCGCACTCACTGTCAAAGAGGCCGGCGACGCCGAGGTGACCGTTCTCACGGTCGGCCCGGAGCAGGCCGCGGACGCGGTGAAGAAGGGTCTGCAGATGGGCGCGGACGCGGGCGTCCACGTGCTCGACGACGCGATCCACGGGTCGGACGCGGTCGCCACGTCGCTGATCCTGTCCAAGGCGCTGGCCAAGCTGGAGGCCGACCTGGTCGTGTTCGGCATGGGGTCGACCGACGGCGGCATGGGCGTCGTCCCGGCGATGGTGTCGGAGCGGCTCGGGCTGCCGGCCGTGACGCTGGGCTCGGAGGTGACCGTCGACGGGCAGACCGTCCGGATCCGCCGCGACGGTGACACCGCGAGCGAGACCATCGAGGGCACGCTGCCGCTGGTGCTGAGCGTTTCCGACCAGGCCAACGAGCCGCGGTACCCGTCGTTCAAGGGGATCATGGCGGCGAAGAAGAAGCCGGTCGAGACCTGGACGCTGGCGGATCTCGAGCTGACGCCCGAGCAGGTCGGCGGTTCGAGCGCGTGGACCGAGGTGGTCGAGGTGACCGCCCGTCCGGCGCGCACCGCCGGCACGATCGTCACCGACGAGGACGGCAGCGGCGCTGCCGGCCTGGTCGAGTTCCTGTCCACGAACAAGTTCCTCTGAGGAGCGGCTGAGTAATGTCGAACGTTCTGGTTCTCGTTGACCACACCGCGGGCACGGTCCGCAAGACGACCGCCGAGCTCCTCACGATCGCCCGTCGCCTCGGTGAGCCGGTCGCCGTGTTCATCGGCGAGGGTGTCTCCGACGCGCTGCCGGCCCTGGGGCAGTTCGGCGCGACCAAGGTGATCGCGCTGAGCAACCCGGAGCTGTCGCAGTTCCTGGTGGCGCCGAAGGCCGAGGCGCTGCAGCAGGTCGCGGCCAAGATCGAGCCGTCGGCGATCCTGATCTCGTCGAGCGCCGAGGGCAAGGAGATCGCGGCCCGGCTCGCGGTCAAGCTCGACTCCGGGCTGATCACCGACGCGGTCGACGTCCAGTCCGGCGACGGCGGTCCGGTGACGACGCAGTCGGTGTTCGCGGGCAACTTCACCGTCCAGGCGAAGGTGACGCACGGCACGCCGATCATCACCGTCAAGCCGAACGCCGCGACCCCGGAGGCAGCCGAGTCGTCGCCGGAGGTGGAGGAGTTCGACGTGACGATCTCCGACGCCGCGAAGACGGCGCGGATCACCGACTCCAAGCCGCGCGAGGCGACGGGTCGTCCGGAGCTGACCGAGGCCGCGATCATCGTCTCCGGCGGTCGTGGCACCGGCGGTGACTTCGGCCCGGTCGAGTCGTTCGCCGACTCGCTCGGCGCCGCGGTCGGTGCGTCCCGCGCGGCCGTCGACTCGGGGTGGTACCCGCACGCCTACCAGGTCGGCCAGACCGGCAAGACAGTGTCGCCGCAGCTGTATGTCGCGGCCGGCATCTCGGGTGCGATCCAGCACCGCGCCGGTATGCAGACCTCGAAGACGATCGTCGCGGTCAACAAGGACCCCGAGGCCCCGATCTTCGAGCTCGTCGACTACGGCGTCGTCGGCGACCTCCACAAGGTCCTCCCGGCTGCCACCGAGGAAGTCACCAAGCGCAAGGCCTGAGCAAGCCCCGTGAAGGCCCGGCCCGGATCATCCCTGGCCGGGCCTTCGCACGTCTCGTCCGACGCGCAGCGCATCGGCTGACCGGAACCGCTAGGTGGTCAGCTCCCGGCGGATGGCGGCCAGGTCTTCGGTGGTCGCGGCGTGCCGGGTGTCGGCGCTCTTGAGGTAGTCGGCGAGTGCGGTCGCGGCCGTGGTGCACCGCTCGTTGAGGTTGCTGACCTCGCCCGCGGCCCGTGTCCTGTCGTTGGCGACGGCTCGGCGCAGCGACAGGTAGCTGTTGAGGCCGAACGCCATCACCACCAGACCGACGACGATCCAGAACCAGTGCAGCAGCAGCCCGAGCCCGATCGCCACCACGGCGCCGCCGGCGAGCAGACCGATCGGGACGGCGCGCTGCCCGGTGGTCACGACACCGCCGGCCGCGGTGAGCGTGGAGGTCGCCTTGCCCAGTTCGAGCGGGTCGGGACCGTCGGCGCGAATCGTGATCGTGTGGCCGCCGCTCTCGACGGACACCTGCGTCGGCCCGGGGAGTTCGGCGGTCTTCGCCAAGGACTCCACCCCGGGCAGCGCCAACGGCCCGACGACGCGCAGCGCGGTCGCCGACAGGTGCGGGTCGGCGGACAGCCCGAGGTCCTCGGTGAGCAACGTGTCGACCGTGCCGGCCGGATCCTCCAGCGCCATCGCCGCCGACTCGGGTGAACCGGTGACCCGTGCCCGCAGTACGGCGATCCGGGCCAGCGTCTCGCGCTCGGGGTCGCTGCCTTCGGAGATCAGCAGGCGCAGCATCGCCGCCGGGCTGTCCTTGTCGGGCTGGCCGTCCGCGTCGGCGTCGCGACGGGACCTGCCGTCGCGACGGGATGCTGCGGCGTCGTCGGGGGTGCGGTCGGTCTTGCGCTCCTCGGGGTAGTTCAGCTCCGGGTCGGGCTCACGGGCCGCGGTGTTGCCGACGATCGTCTCGACGGCGTTCCGGATCCGGCTCAACCGGTCCCCGGCCTCGTCCTGCGGTTCGGTCGCCTTCAGTCGCGGGCCGCGCGGGCGCGACGAGCTGCCGCGCATCTCGAGCCGGGACAGCCAGGCGCCGTCGGGCGACGCGGCCGACTGCAGGCGCTTCACGACGAGCTCCAGGCCATCCGGTCCGAAGCCGCCGCGCGCGGCTGTCGTCCAAAGCACCCGCTGCACCCTGGTCAGGCTCCCGTCGGCGGCCGGCGCGCCGAACGCGACGTCCAGCCATTCGGTGCGCACCTGGTGCCGCTGCCCGAGGACCGCCAACGCCAGTGACAGGTAGATCGACGTACGGCGCTGGTCGAGCTCCATCGCCGTACTGACGGCCTGCTCGGCGGGCTTCCCGGCGTGCAGGCCGATCAGGGCTTCGGTGGCGGGACCCAACCAGTACCGGGCGACGGGCTTGCCGGTCTCCGGGAGCTCGGTGCTGGACGCCATCGCGGACAGGACCCGGGTGGCGTAGCGGCGGAGCTCGGCGGCGTCGACGAAGCCGGCCGTCTCGTGGCGGAGGTCGGACAGCTCGACGAAGGCGTCGAAGGCCCGCGTCAGGCTGTCCACCCGGTTCTGCAGGCCGCCCTGGATCCGGGACAACTGGGAACGCAGGCTCGAGGTCTCCTGCCGCGCGTACGACATCTCGCTCTCCAGGTTGGAGAGCTGCTCGTTCTGCTTGCGCTCGGTCCACCAGTCGGACATGCTCCGCCTTCCGCTCCACCGGATGTTGCTCTCCGGAAGGATGGCGGGTGAGCGGGTCATCACAACCAGACCGGCCGCCGCGAGTCGATGCCCGTGCCGTACTGCGGGTCGCCGCCGGTGACCAGGATCCAATGCTCGGTCGGGCGGGCGCGATACAGCCGGATGTCGTCGTGCAGCTCGTCGACGGAATACGCGCGCAGCTCCGGGTAGCGCGCGGCATAGAGCGCCACGCACCGCTCCAGTTCGTCGTCCGGCACCTGTGTGGCCCGGGCGCGGAAGTACACCGCCGACGCGCTGCCGATCGGGACGCTCGAGTCGAAGATCGCGATGCTGATGTCCGGCCGCTCGGCCACGTTACGCGAGTGCAGCGCGTCCGGTGACGACACCCAGTAGAACGCGTCGTGCCCGTCGGGGGTGAAGTAGACCGGCGTCACCCAGGGCAGGCCGTCGGCGCCGACCGTCCCGAGCACCAGGTACTTGTTCGCTTCGACGACCGCCGCCGCACGCCGGTCGAGGATCTCCTGGGTCATGGCTTCTCCACGTCGTACGTCAGGTGGGTCGCGTTCGGCGTGCTCGTGCTCTCGCGGGGCACCAGCCGGATCGGCGCCAGCGTGGTGCGCTCGAACAGCGGCGTACCGTCGCCGAGCACGATCGGCGCGACGTGGACGCGCAGCTCGTCCACCAGCCCGGCGTACAGGTACTGCCGGCACAGGTGCCCGCCGCCCATGATCATCACGTCCTGCGCACCCGCCGCGTCGCGGGCCAGCTTCAGCGCGGGCCGGATCCCGTCCGGTACGAACTCGAACCAGCCGTCCAGCCGGACCCGGCTCGGCGGGTTCGACGTCACCACGAAGATCGCCGGCCGCTCGCCGCTGAACCCGTCGGCGCTCCAGCCCTGCGGACCGTCGATCAGGTCGAACGTCCGGCGGCCCATCAGGACGGCGCCGATGCCCGTGGATGTGCGCTCGAACGCTTCCCGGTCCGCGTCCGTCTGCTCGCCGGTGATCCAGTCGTGCAGCGGCTCGCCGCCGATCCCGAGACCGTGCGTGAGGTCCGCGCCCGGCCCGGTGACGAAGCCGTCCAGCGACATCGTGATGTCCAGCAGTACTCGTCCCATGGTCTTCTCCTGACTTCCGAGGTTGTCGTTCCACCATCGGCGGGGGCGGTACGGAAAGTCGTCCGTACCGGCCACGGAAGGACCACGGATCCCGCATGATGGGCCAATGGCTGGTCCGAAGGACGTGTCGGCGCGGGAGGCCGAGGTGCTCGCCGCGCTCGCGGGTGACCGTTCGAACGCCCAGATCGCCCGGCGGCTGCAGATCAGCGTCCGGACCGTCGAGAGCCACATCTCCTCGCTGCTGCGCAAGTACGGCGTCGCGGACCGCCACGAGCTCGCTGCCCTGGCCGACGCGCAACCGGAGGGCTTCAGCACGCCGACCGGTCCGGGGACGACGTTCGTCGGCCGCGAACACGACCGCGCGGAGCTGATCAGAGCACTGGGCAGCAACCGTCTCGTCAGCCTGCTCGGCCCGGGGGGTGTCGGCAAGACCCGTCTTGCGCTCCAAGTCGCCGCAGAGGTCGCCGACAGGTACCCGCACGGCGGCGCCGTGGTTGACCTGGTCCCCGTACGGCCCGGCTTCGTCGTCGCGGCGGTCGCCGAGGCGCTGCAGGCCACCGAGCAACCACCGCAGACCCTCACGGACGCAGTACTCGAGCGCCTGAAGCGCGGGCGCACTCTGCTGGTCCTGGACAACTGTGAGCACCTGCTGGACGACGTAGCCGGCTTGGTCGCCCGCATCCTCACTGAGGCGACCGAGACCGCCATACTTGTGACCAGCCGCGAGCGTCTCGGCGTAGCTGGCGAGCGGCCGGTACAGCTCGGTCCGCTGATGCTGGGAAGCGAAGCAGAGCAGTTGTTCCGGGACAGGGCCGCTCTGGTCGCGCCTGAGCTGGCTGACGACAGTCAGCTCGCGCGCAAGGTGTGCGCCGAGCTGGACGGCGTACCGCTGGCGATTGAGCTGGCTGCGGCCCGTGCGGGCTCGCTGGGGCCGGACGGGTTGCTGGCAGCGCTCGACGACCGGCTGCGGCTGCTCTCCGGAGGGCGTGGGCCTGACGAGCGACACAACTCCCTGGCCCACGTGATCGGCTGGAGCTACGACCTGCTCGGTGAGGACGAGCGCAGGTTGTTCCGGCGACTCGGGGTCTTCGTCGGGGGCTTCGACCTAGCTGCGGCCGCCGGTGTGTCGCCGGACAGCACGAAGAGCGAGCTGAGCGACCTCCTCGGTCGGCTGACCGACAAGAGCCTCCTGCACCGCAGCCTGTACGCCGGGACGAGTCGCTGGCGGATGCTCGAGACAGTGCGCGTCTTCGCCCTGGAACAGCTGAAGGACGAGTACGACGAGGTCGCCGCGCTGCACGTGGCGTGGGCCGCCGCGGTGGCGACCAGGCTCGAGCAGCAACTGGAGGCAGGGGAGGACTGGCAACAGGAGTTCGACCTGCTGGCGCCCGACCTGCGCGCGGCGCGGGGCGACGTACGGCCGCTTGCTCGCACACTCGCCCACCTGACCTTCGCCCGGCGGCGCTTCCTGGAGGCGCGGGAGCACTACCTGGCCGCCGCGGACAACGCAGGCACCGCCGCTGAGCTGTACGACGATCTGCGCGACGCCGCCGATGCCGCGATGGTGGTCGCAGACGGCGAACACGCGTACCGGTTGATGATGCGGGCGGGCGCCGACGGGAACCCGGACGCGCTCGGGTACGCCGTCACGATCCTGAACCGCTACGAGATGACCGACCCCGCCAGGCTGCCGGACGACCGTGGCGCCGGACTGCTGCCCGACACCGGCGGAGACGATGTGGTCAGCGTGCCGCTCCAAGTCGCGCGGGCCTGGATCGACCGATTCGATCTCGCGTCGGCCGAGGCCGCCGTCCGCGCGGCCCGGCAGGGGACCCACCCGCTGGACCTGCTGAGCGCGCTGGACGCCTACGGCATCGCGGTCGCGGCCGCCGGGCGGCTCCGCGACGCGGACGCGGTCGCGAGGGAGCGGCTCGCCATCGCGGTCACGCTGCCCGATCACGAGCCGCGGGCCGTTGCCGAGATCGTCGACGCGTTCCACTCCGCCTCGACGTCGGCGGTCGCGGTCGGCGATCTCGTCGAAGCGGTCCGGCTGGCGCGGCTGACGGACGACCCGGTGCACGGTCACCCGTACATCACCGCCCCGCGCAAGGTTCGCGCCTACGCGCTCAGCGGGATGTTCGACGAGGCCGTGGCCGCTGCTGACGTGATGTGGAACGGCTGGCGGGCCGCCGGCTGCCCGCCGCGGGTCTGGATGGCCTCGGCCGCCGCGGCGGCCGCGCTGGCCCACGGGCTGCTCGGCACCGGCCAGGAGACGGTGTGGCAGGCCCGCGCCCTCGAGATCGCGCGCGTCACCGACCCGGCCGACGATCCCGGCCTGGCCGCGCCGGCCGCCTTCGTGGAGGCCCGGCTGCTCGTCCACCGCCACGACACCGGCGCTGCGGTCGCGGGAGCGGCGGCGGTGGTCCAGCGCGCCTTCGAGCCGTTTCCCGAGCCTTGGTGGATCCCGTACGCGCATGCCGCCGGCGCGGAGCTCGCCGTCGTGTCCGGCGATCCCGGCGCGGCGCAGTACCTCGACCGGGCGGCGAGCGAGAACGCCTGGGCCGACGCGGTCCTGCGCAGGGCCCGGGCCCGCCTGACCGGGGACCGTGCCGTGCTGGCGGAGGCGGCCGGGATGTTCGGGCAGATCGGTGCGTCCTTCGAGCAGCGGCACACGCTGGAACTCGCGCGCTGACTCCCGAGGAGCGGGAACACGGGTGCCGGACATACCCTTGAAACTGTTATGACTCCTCCCGACCGCCGCACGGTGTACCTGGACCACGCGGCGACGACTCCCATGCTCCCGGCCGCGATCGAGGCGATGACGCAGCACCTCGCCCGGACTGGTAACGCTTCGTCACTGCACGGCTCCGGCCGGTGCGCGCGGCGGACGGTCGAGGAAGCGCGCGAGTCGCTCGCCGCCTCGCTCGGGGCCCAGCCGAGCGAGATCGTGTTCACCTCCGGCGGCACCGAGGCGGACAACCTCGCGCTCAAGGGCCTGTGGTGGTCCCGGTTGGCCGCGGACCCGCGCCGGCGCCGGATCCTGCTGAGCGGTATCGAGCACCACGCGGTGCTCGACCCGGCGGTGTGGCTCGGCCGGCACGAGCACGCCGAGATCGAGTGGCTCCCCGTCGACGAGCTCGGCCGGGTCGGTCCGGACGACGTCCGGCGGGCCATCGAGCGCGACCCGGAGTCGGTGTCGTTCGTCACGCTGATGATGGCCAACAACGAGGTCGGCACGCTGCAGCCGGTCGCCGAGGTCGCCGCCATCGCGCAGGAGTACGGCGTGCCCGTGCACACCGACGCCGTGCAGGCGATCGGGCAGCTGCCGGTGGACTTCGGCGAGCTCGGCGTCGACGCGATGACGGTGTCCGCGCACAAGCTCGGCGGGCCGTACGGGATCGGGGCGCTCGTCGTCCACAAGGAGACGCAACTGACGCCGATCCTGCACGGCGGCGGCCAGGAGCGCGACGTCCGGTCCGGCACCCTCGACGTCCCCGCGACCGCCGGGTTCGCGGTCGCGGCCGAGCACGCGGTCAAGCACCAGGCCGACGAGGCGCGCCGGCTGACCGAGCTGCGCGACACCCTGATCGCCGGCATCACCGGCACGGTCGAGGGCGCGCTGCTGTCGGGGGACCCCACGGGCCGTTTGCCCGGTAACGCACACTTGTCCTTCAGCGACTGCGAGGGCGACTCGCTGTTGCTGCTGCTCGACGCACGCGGCATCGAGGTCTCGACCGGATCCGCGTGCAACGCCGGGGTCGCCGAGCCGAGCCACGTGCTGCTGGCGATGGGGTACGACGACCAGCGGGCCCGCGGCTCGCTCCGGTTCACCCTCGGGCACACGAGTACGCGCGCCGACATCGACGCCGTACTGGACACCATCGGGCCGGTCGTGGAGCGGGCGAAGTCCGCCGGTCTGCAGAACGTGGGAAGGAACACCTGATGCGGGTACTCGCAGCCATGTCGGGCGGAGTGGACTCCGCCGTCGCGGCCGCGCGGATGGCCGAGGCCGGGCACGACGTGACCGGAGTGCACCTGGCGCTCAGCCGCAACCCGCAGTCGTACCGCAGCGGCGCCCGCGGGTGCTGCACGATCGAGGACTCCCGCGACGCGCGCCGGGCCGCCGACGTGATCGGCATCCCGTTCTACGTGTGGGACCTGGCCGAGCGGTTCCACGCCGACGTGGTCGAGGACTTCGTCAGCGAGTACGCCGCCGGCCGGACGCCGAACCCGTGCTTGCGCTGCAACGAGAAGGTCAAGTTCAGCGCCGTCCTGGAGCGGGCCCTCGCGCTCGGCTTCGACGCGGTCGCGACCGGGCACTACGCGCGGATCGTGGATACGGCGTCCGGCCGTGAGCTGCACCGCGCGGTGGACCCGGCCAAGGACCAGTCGTACGTGCTCGGCGTCCTGACCCAGCAGCAGCTGGCGCACGCGTTCTTCCCGCTCGGCGACACGGTCAAGACCGAGGTCCGCGAGGAGGCCGAGCGGCGGGGGCTGTCGGTGGCGGCCAAGCCGGACAGCCACGACATCTGCTTCATCGCCGACGGCGACACCGCGGGCTTCCTCGGCGCGCAGCTCGGCGAGGCGCCGGGCGACATCGTCGATGCGCAGGGCAACAAGCTCGGCGAGCACCAGGGCACCCACGGCTTCACCATCGGCCAGCGCAAGGGCCTGCGGATCGGTACGCCGGCCGCGGACGGCAAGCCGCGCTTCGTGCTGGACATCAGCCCCGTCGACCGCACCGTCACCGTCGGCTCCCGCGAGGAGCTGGCCGTGTCGGAGCTGACCGCCTCCAAGCCCCGCTGGTGCGGCCCGCCGCCGGCCGCGGAGCTCCACGCCACGGCTCAGCTCCGCGCACACGGCGAAGAGGTGGCAGTCGTCGCTTCGGTGCTGGGCGATCAGGTGCAGGTCTCCTTCAAGGAGCCCACGTCCGCTGTCGCCCCTGGGCAGGCGGTTGTGCTGTACGACGGCACCCGTGTCATCGGCTCCGCGACGATCGACTCGGTCCAGCGCGCCACCGCCGGCGTATGACGACAACAGGCCTGGGCTCCGTCCCCGGCGACGACATCCGCGAGTGGATGCGGGCAGTACTCGAGCTGGTCGACCTCCCGTTCCTGCCCGAGCTCCCGGCGCGCCCGTACGGCGACATGCTGAGCCGGACCGTCGCCGTGCTGACGGAGCTGGCCGCGGACCTGCAGCCCGTGGGGTGGCGGCTGACCGGTGGCGGGGACGCGCGGGCCAGTCTGGATCAGCGGCGGGCGCGGGCGTTGCTGCAGGAAGACCTGGACGTGCTGGAGGAGTACGCCGACGGGTATGAGGGCCGGCTGAAGGTACAGGTCACCGGCCCGTGGACCCTGGCGGCTGCGATCGAGCGGCCGCGCGGGGACAAGGTCCTGGCGGACCACGGTGCACGGCGGGATCTCGCCCAGGCGCTGGCGGATGGTGTGCAGCAGCACGTGGCTGAGGTACGGAAGCGGGTTCCGGGCGCCGAGGTCGTGTTGCAGGTGGACGAGCCCGGGCTCCCCGCCGTACTGGCCGGGGCGGTTCCGACGGCCTCCGGCTGGAGCAAGCACCGCTCTGTCGACGGTCCTGGCGCCGTGGAGCTGCTCAGCCTGTTCACCACCGGCGGGCCGACCGTCGTTCACTGCTGCGCGGCCCGGCCGCCGATCGAGGTCTTCACCAAGGCAGGCGCGAGCGGGGTCGCCGTGGACACGGCACTGCTCAACACCGCGGCCTGGGACCAGATCGCCGTCGCAGCCGAAGCCGGCACGAGCATCTACGCCGGCGTCGTACCCACCACAGGCGCCCTGCCCAAGGCGGAACAGGCGGCCGAGCCGCTCGTACGCCGCTGGCGGGAGCTCGGCCTCGACCCGCAGTTGCTGAAGCAGGTCGTCATCACGCCGGCCTGCGGGCTCGCAGCGGCTCCGTCACCGGCCGACGCCAGGGCGCGCCTGAAACTCCTCCGCGACATCGCCGACGTGGTCGGAGAAGCCGCCGACGAATGAGCCGGAACTGTCCGTGAGGCCCCGCCTCCACACCCGCCGCCGGAGGCGGCGTGACCACGAAACGTCGGTGGGCAGTTGTAAGTTCTCTTCATGAGCGACAACGGCGGGGCTCCGGCGGATGTGCGGACGCGGCATGCGGACCTGAGCAAGGAGATCGAGGACCACCGGGCGCGGTACTACCTGGCCAGCGCCATCATCTCGGACGCCGACTTCGACGCGCTGATGCACGAGCTGCAGGGCATCGAGGAGGAGTACCCGGAGCTCCGGACACCGGACTCGCCCACCCAGAAGGTCGGCGTGCCGATCTCGACGCTGTTCACCCCGGTCCAGCACCCGATGCGGATGGAGAGCCTCGGCAACGCGTTCTCCGCCGAGCAGATGGAGGCCTGGGCGAAGCGGCTGGAGCGCGAGGTCACGGTCCAGCAGATCACCGACAGCGGGTTCCTCTGCGAGCTCAAGGTGGACGGCCTCGCCCTCGATCTCGTGTACGAGAACGGCAAGCTGGTCAGCGGCGCCACCCGCGGTGACGGCCGCATCGGCGAGGACGTCACGCCGAACGTCCGCACGATCAAGAGCATCCCGGAGCAGCTGCGCGGCGACGAGCTGCCGGCCTTCCTGGAGGTCCGCGGCGAGGTCTACTTCCGGGTCGAGGACTTCGAGGAGCTGAACGCGCAGCTCGTCGAGGCCGGCAAGGACGTGTTCTCCAACCCGCGCAACAGTGCGGCCGGGTCGCTGCGCCAGAAGGACCCGCGGGTCTCGGCCGGCCGGCCGCTCCGGTTCGTCGTGCACGGCCTCGGCAAGGTCGAGGGCCACCACATCGGCCGGCTCTCCGAGGCGTACGACCAGCTGAAGGCGTGGGGCCTGCCGGTCAGCGACCGCGCCCGGCGGGTCGGCACGCTGGACGAGGTCAACGAGTTCATCGCGTACTACGGCGAGAACCGGCACTCGGTCGACCACGAGATCGACGGCGTCGTGGTGAAGGTCGACGAGGTCGATCTGCAGCGCGCCCTCGGGTCGACCTCGAGTGCGCCGCGCTGGGCGATCGCGTTCAAGTACCCGCCGGAAGAGGTCAACACCAAGCTGATCGAGATCGAGGTGAACGTCGGCCGCACCGGCCGGGTCACCCCGTTCGCGCACATGGAGCCGGTCCGGGTGGCCGGGTCCACGGTCGAGTACGCGACGCTCCACAACGCCAAGGAGGTCGCACGTAAGGACGTCCGGCCGGGCGACACCGTCGTCCTGCGGAAGGCGGGCGACGTGATCCCCGAGGTCCTCGGACCGGTCGTCGACCTGCGCCCCGAAGGCCTGCCGGCCTGGGAGATGCCGACCCGGTGCCCGTGGTGCAACACGGTGCTGGCGCCCGCCAAGGAGTCCGACGTCGACATCCGCTGCCCGAACTCGCAGTACTGCCAGGGTCAGCTGCGCGAGCGGCTGTTCTACCTGGCCGGGCGGTCCGCGTTCGACATCGAGGGGCTCGGGTTCAAGGCGGCCGACGCGCTGATCCGCGACGGGCTGATCGCCGACGAGGGCGACCTGTTCGCGCTCACCGAGGAGAAGCTGGCCGAGAGCGCGTTCTTCACCACCAAGGCCGGGGCGCTGTCGGCGAACGCTCGCAAGCTGGTGGCGAACCTCGAGGAGGCGAAGACCAAGCCGCTGTCCCGGGCGATGGTGGCGCTGTCGATCCGGCACGTCGGGCCGACCGCGGCCGCGGCGCTCACCGAGGTGTTCGACAACATCGACGACGTGCGGGCCGCGAGCGAGCAGCAGTTGGCCGAGATCGAGGGCGTCGGGCCGACCATCGCACAGGCGATGATCGAGTGGTTCCAGGTGCCGTGGCACCAGGCGATCGTGGACAAATGGCAGGCCTCTGGCGTCGTGATGCGCGAGGAGCGCACCGGGCCGGCCTTGCCGCAGACGCTGACCGGGCAGTCGGTCGTCGTGACCGGGACTGTCGAGGGATTCAGCCGCGACGAAGCGACCGAGGCGATCGTCGGGCGCGGCGGGAAGGTCGCCGGCTCGGTGTCGAAGAAGACCTCGTTCGTGGTCGTCGGCGAGTCGCCCGGATCGAAGTACGACAAGGCCGTGCAACTCGGCGTACCGATCCTGGATGCCGCCGGCTTCCGGGTCCTGCTCGAGGACGGCGCGGACGCCGCCGCCGCGGTGGCGACCACGCCCGCGGCGGACGAGTCGTAACGATTTCGCCAGTCTGCGAACCGGATGGATCCAGTGACGGCTCTGATCCGTCCGACTGTTAACTTTGCACGTCGACACTGGGTCAGAAGGAGCAAATATGACGACGCCGCCGCAGGGACCGTGGGGTCCTGGGCAGCCGGGGGGCCAGCCAGGCGGGCAGCACGGGGGACAGGGTGGCCAGCCGCCGCAGCAGGGCGGCTGGGGACAACAGCCTCCGGGCCAGGGCGGTGGCTGGGGCCAGCGTCCGCAGCAGCCCCAGCAGGGTCAGCCGCAGCAAGGCCAGCCGCAGCAGGACCAGCCGCCGCAGCAGGGCGGTTGGGGCCAGCAGCCTGGTCAGGGGCAGCCCAGTCAGTACGGTCAGCCGCCGGCGGGCGGTTGGGGTCAGCCGCCGCAGCAGCAGGGCGGCGCCTACCAGCAGCAGTCGTGGGGCCAGCGCCAGCAGCAGCAAGGCGGGTGGCACCAGCAGCAGAGCGGTCCGGGCCAGCAGTGGCAGCCGGGCGGTCCGGGCTCCAAGGGCCCGGGTGGCATCGGCAAGGAGAAGCTCCCGCTGCTGATCGGCGGCGGCGTGGTCGGCCTTGTGGTGATCGGCCTGCTGGTGTTCCTCGGGATCCGTGCGTTCGGCGGTGACGACGAGCCCACGACGCAGCCCACGACCACCACGGAGCCGACCGGCAACGGCACCCCGAACCCGACCGGCTCCCCGTCGACGTCGGGCGGACCCGGCCAGAACGGCGAGCTCGGCAACGCGACCGGCCAGGCCAAGGCCGCGACCGAGAAGCTGCAGGGCTTCGGCTTCGGCTGCAGCGACCTGTTCAACACCGGTCAGGGCGCGCACCGCGGCTGCTTCAAGCAGGACGGCCGCAAGGAGTCCGAGGCGATCTTCCAGTTCTCGCCCGACGGCACCATCATCGCGGTCCGGCTGCAGGCCCAGGACGACGACAACTTCAACAACGCGCAGGTCTCCTTCGACCAGCTGCTGCAGGCGCTCGGCAACGACACCTTCGGCGCCGACCAGGTCAAGAAGATCCAGGAGTCGGTGAAGACCGGTCAGCGCTCCGACGAGGTCGGCACCAGCTGGGGGGAGTTCCAGCTCAGCAACCAGGGCCAGAGCGTGCGGCTGTCCGGCCACAAGTCCGGCGAGGACTCGATGGACCTGCCGGACCAGACCTTCGACACCACCCAGGCGCAGCTGGTCGCGGCGCTGAAGGCCAAGGGCTACGTCTGCACGACGTCCTGCAAGAAGGACGTCGGCAAGTACGGCTACCAGCGGGTCTTCTTCTACGCCAGCAGCGGCAAGGGCATCAAGGACATCGAGGTCAGCGCCTCCGGTGAGGCGGCGGACGCGAAGAAGGCGCTGCCGGCCGCACTCGGCGACGCGTTCGGCGCCCTCAAGGGCGGGAACATCGAGGCCGTGAAGTCGTACGTCGACGCGCACAACGACGGAAAGTCGTACGCTGCTTATGTCGGCGGGTGGAAGGTCGAGATCAGCGGGAACAGCTCGGCCAGCTACACGTCGCAGCAGGTCTCGATCTCGTACGAGTCGTTCTACGCCTGAGCATCCTGACGTAGTGGCACGGAGGACGGTGTGAAGTTCCCCCGGGAGAAGCGGGAGTCGCGGACGGTGGCCCAGCCACCGCCCGAGGCCGTCCAGCGCGTCGACGGCGGCGGGCCCTGGGGCCCGACCCAGTTCGACCTCCCGGACCGGAACGGCAGCAACAGCCAGGCGATCCTAATCGTCAGCCTGGTCGGGCTCATCGTCCTGCTGGTGATCGCCGGCCTCTGGGCCCTCGCCTACTTCCAGTTCACCTGAACCACAGCTGAGCCCCGCTCGATCCGTCGAGCGGGGCTCTCGCGTTCCCAGCACCCCCGGCCACCCCCGCCGTACGGCCGCGGACGCATCAGCACGCGAGGGGTTATCCCCTCGCGTTGGGGGTTCTCCGTTGGTCTGCGAGGGGAGAACCCCCAACACCAGGGGATAACCCGTCGGACATGACCTCGGATGCCGGCCACGCCGGCGGGCCGATGGGCCCGCGCGGTCTGGTGCGCGCGGTCAGGAGGTGGCGCGGATGGTGACGGCCAGGGAGGCCAGGTAGGACAGGCGGGCGACCTCGGAGCCCAGGAACTCGGGGCCGCCGCGACGGCCGATCACCAGGATCCGGCGGTCGGACTCCAGCGGCGCGGCGACCAGGACCGACTCCGAGAGGCCCTTGTGGTCCGGCGCCTCCAGCGTGGTCGCCTTCTCCATCGGGAGCCAGCGGCCGGCCACGTCGCCGAACTCCGGCGTCGCACTGGTCTCCAGCGCGACCTTCACCTCGCTGCCGGTGCCGTCGAGCAGCGCCGCCCAGTCCGCGTGCAGCACGGCCGGTGACTGCTCGACCAGGATGTCGATCGCGTCCGCGGGCGCCGACGTCATCTGCTCGACCGCTTCCAGGTCCATGTGCAGGCCGCCGCCCGCGCCGTACCGCGAGAACCAGATGACCTCGACGTCCGGGACGCTGTTGCAGGCGGACACCAGCCGGTCCGGGAGCACTCCCGGTGGCAGGTCGACCACGATGTCGTCGACGGCGGTGCCGTTCTCGCGCCGGTGCTCGACGATCTCGATCGCATGGATGTCGGCGTTCACCTCACCGAGGGCAGTCGCCACGGTGCCCAGCGATCCGGGTCGGTCCGGGATGATCAAGCGCAGCAGGAACACCGAACGATCATCTCCCAGCCGATCACCTTGCGCGTAACGCCTTGTCGCCGCCCATGTTACAGAGCGGTAGGGGAGGACACGCCCGCCCATCTCATCCGGCCGTTGTCCACACCCCTGGGGACGGGGAAACGCGACCGTCACACCGGACCACTAGGATGACTGGGTCGTGGCGGAAAGCGCTACGGGAAGTCCTGCGAACCATTGGATCAGTTCATGCCATCGATTACCCGCGAAGAGGTCGCGCACCTGGCGCGACTGGCGCGGATCGAGCTCACCGACGACGAGCTCGACCACCTCGCGCCGCAGCTCGACCAGATCATCACCTTGGTCGGGCAGGTCAGCCAGGTGGCGGCGGACGACATCCCGCCGACCTCGCACGCCCTGCCGCTGACCAACGTGATGCGCCCGGACGAGAACGTCCCGTGCCTCACGCCCGAGCAGGCGCTGTCCGGCGCGCCGGCCGCGGAGGAGCAGCGTTTCCGGGTGCCGCGGATCCTGGAGGAGGACTGACCATGGCCGACCTCACCAGGAAGACCGCGGCCGAGCTCGCGGAGCTGATGACGTCCGGGCAGGCCAGCTCGGTGGAGATCACCCAGGCCCACCTCGACCGGATCGCCGCCGTCGACGGCGCCGTGCACGCGTTCCTGCATGTCGACACCGAGGGCGCGCTGGCGCAGGCGAAGGCCGTCGACGACAAGCGCGCCGCGGGTGAGCAGCTGTCCCCGCTGGCCGGTGTGCCGTTGGCGCTGAAGGACGTGCTCACCCAGGAGGGTGTGCCGACCACGGCCGGTTCGAAGATCCTCGAGGGCTGGAAGCCGCCGTACGACTCGACGGTCGTGAAGCGGCTGAAGGACGCCGGGATCGTGATCCTCGGCAAGACCAACATGGACGAGTTCGCGATGGGCTCCTCCACCGAGAACTCGGCGTACGGCACCACCCACAACCCGTGGGACCTGGGCCGGATCCCGGGCGGTTCCGGCGGCGGCTCGTCCGCGGCCGTCTCGGCGTACGAGGCGCCGCTCGCGATCGGCACCGACACCGGCGGCTCGATCCGGCAGCCCGGCGCCTTCACCGGCACGGTCGGCGTCAAGCCGACGTACGGCGGCACCTCGCGGTACGGGCTGATCGCGCTGGCCTCCTCGCTGGACACGCCGGGCCCGTGTGCGCGGACGACCCTCGACGCGGCGCTGCTGCACGAGGTGATCGCCGGTTGGGACCCGATGGACTCCACCTCGATCAACCAGGACGTCCCGCCGGTGGTCGAGGCGGCGCGCAACGGTGACGTCGCCGGTCTGCGGATCGGCGTCGTGAAGGAGCTCGGCGGCGAGGGCTACCAGCCGGGCGTCGAGGCCCGCTTCCACGAGGCGGTCGAGCTGCTCACCAAGCTCGGCGCCGAGGTGGTCGAGGTCTCCTGCCCGCACTTCCAGTACGCGCTCCCGGCGTACTACCTGATCCTGCCGAGCGAGGCCTCGTCCAACCTGGCCAAGTTCGACGCGATGCGGTACGGCCTGCGCGTCGGCGACGACGGGGAGAACAGCGCCGAGAAGGTGATGAGCCTGACCCGCGAGGCCGGCTTCGGCGCCGAGGTGAAGCGCCGCATCATGCTCGGCACGCATGCCCTGTCCAGCGGGTACTACGACGCGTACTACGGCCAGGCGCAGAAGGTGCGGACGCTGATCGCCCGCGACTTCACCAACGCCTACGAGCAGGTCGACGTGCTGGTCTCGCCGGCCACGCCGACGACCGCGTTCGCCATCGGCGACCGGATCGACGACCCGATCGCGATGTACAAGAACGACCTGTGCACGATCCCGTCCAACCTGGCCGGTAACGCGGCCGCGTCGTTCCCGTGCGGCCTCGCCGACGAGGACGGCCTGCCGGTCGGTTTCCACGTGATGGCGCCGGTGATGCGCGACGACCTGCTCTACAAGGTCGGCGCCGCGCTGGAGTCCGCGCTGGCCGAGCAGTGGGGCGGCGTACTGATGACCAAGGCTCCGGAGCTGGAGGTGACCCGATGACTGCCGAGGTCCTCGAAATCGACGACGCGCTGGCGCAGTACGACCCGGTGATGGGCCTCGAGGTCCACGTCGAGCTGAACACGAAGTCGAAGATGTTCTGCGGCTGCCCGACCGAGTTCGGCGCGCCGCCGAACACCCAGACCTGCCCGGTCTGCCTCGGTCTGCCCGGCGCGCTGCCGGTGGTGAACGCGAAGGCGGTCGAGTCCGCGATCAGGATCGGTCTCGCGCTGAACTGCGAGATCGCGGAGTGGTGCCGGTTCGCCCGGAAGAACTACTTCTACCCGGACATGCCGAAGAACTTCCAGACCTCACAGTACGACGAGCCGATCGCGTTCAACGGCTGGACCGAGGTCGTCGTCGACGGCGAGACGTACCGGATCGAGATCGAGCGCGCGCACATGGAGGAGGACACCGGCAAGTCCACCCACATCGGCGGCGCGACCGGCCGGATCCACGGCGCCTCGCACTCGCTGGTCGACTACAACCGGGCCGGCATCCCGCTGATCGAGATCGTCACCAAGACGATCGAGGTCCCGCCGGCGAAGGCAGCTGCGGTCGCCCGGGCGTATGTGAGCATGCTGCGCGATCTGCTGCTGTCGCTGGACGTCTCGGACGTCCGGATGGACCAGGGCTCGCTCCGTTGCGACGCGAACGTCTCGCTGAAGCCGCACGGTTCCACTGCTCTGGGCACACGGACCGAGACCAAGAACGTGAACTCGTTCCGTTCGGTCGAGCGCGCGATCACCTACGAGATCACCCGGCAGGCGGCGATCTTGTCGTCCGGCGGCAAGATCCTGCAGGAGACCCGGCACTGGCACGAGGACACCGGCATTACCACGTCCGGCCGGGAGAAGTCCGACGCGGATGACTACCGGTACTTCCCGGAGCCCGACCTGGTTCCGGTCGCGCCGTCGCGCGAGTGGGTGGAGGAGCTGCGCGGGACGCTGCCGGAGGCGCCGTCGGTCCGGCGGGCACGGTTGCAGCAGGACTGGGGTTTCACCGACCTCGAGATGCGCGACGTCATCAACGGCAACGCGCTCGAGCCGATCGTCGCGACGGTCGAGCTCGGTGTCACACCGGCCGCCGCGAAGAAGTGGTGGCTGGGTGAGCTGGCCCGCTCGGCGAACGAGTCCGGTCAGGAGCTCGACGCGCTCGGCGTCGGCCCCGCCGAGGTCGCCGAGGTCCAGAAGCTCGTCGACGACGGCACGCTGAACGACAAGCTCGCCCGCCAGGTCTTCGAAGGCCTGCTCGCCGGCGAGGGCACCCCGGCCGAGATCATCGAGAAGCGCGGACTGGCCCTGGTCTCCGACGACTCCGCCCTCCTGGAGGCGATCGACCGCGCCATCGCCGCCAACCCCGACGTCGTCGAAAAGGTCAACTCCGGCAAACCCGCCGCCGCCGGCGCCCTGATCGGCGCGGTCATGAAGGACATGCGCGGCCAAGCAGACGCCGCCAAGGTCCGCCAACTCCTCAACGAGAAGCTCGGCATCTGATCTGATCGAGGGGGTGCAGGTCGCTGCACCCCCTCGACGGTCAGGCTGCGTTCTTCTGCTGTGAGTGGGGAGCGTCGGCGATGACCTCGCGCTCGACGCGGCCGTCGTCCACGTCGGCGGCGTCGGCGAGGAGGGTCTGGGCGACCGACAGTTCCTCGGCCGTGCAGCGGACCTCGTAGCGGGTCGGCAGGACCTCAGTGGTCACGGCTTCGGGGCGATTACGGACCAGCCCGCGGAACAGCCCCCCGAGCGCCCCGACGAGTACGCCGTACACAAATCCCCACACCACAACGGCGAGACCGTTCAGCGTCGTTTCGGCCACCAGAGTGACGAAGACCGCCGCGAGTACCCCGAGAAGCGCGCCGTGCGCGGCGCTGACCAGGGTGAGCCTCACGGCCGGGACGGTTCTGCGTCTGGTGGCCTGCCGGAGTCCGGCGCCGACGATCTCCAGGTTGGCCGCTGTCATCCCGTAGCTTCTGAGGTACTCGACTGTTCGCTGAGCATCGTCGAATCTGCTCACCGATGCGATCACGCTGTTGGGGACGCCAGACGCCTGGCCGGTCGGCATACCGATCTCCTCCTCAGGTCGTTTCCTTCCAACAAGTACCAGACGACCGAAGAGCTGAAACGGTTGACTTCTCAGGAGGTGCTGATCGTCACGCGCAGGATCCGGTCGTCGCCGTCGCGGGTGTCGCCGCGGCCGTCGGTGTTCGACGTGGTCACCCACAACGACCCGTCCGGCGCGGTCTCGACCGTACGCAAACGCCCGTACTGATTGGTGAAGAACGGCTGCGGCTCACCGACCCGCTTGCCGCCCGCGACCGGGATCGCCCAGAGCCGCTGGCCGCGCAACGACGCCATGAAGATGTACCCCTTGGCGAACGCGATCCCGGACGGCGACGCGTCGGCCGTGTGCCACTGGGCGATCGGGTCGGTCATGCCGTCGAGCTGGCTGATGCCTTCCGCAGCCGGCCAGCCGTAGTTCGAGCCGGGGGCGATCGCGTTCAGCTCGTCCCAGGTGTTCTGCCCGAACTCCGCGGCGTACAACTGGTCGCCGTCGAACGCGAGCCCCTGGACGTTGCGGTGGCCCTTGGTGATCCACACCCGCCCGTCCGGGTTGCCCGGCGCGGCCTTGCCCTCGGTGGTGATCCGCAGGATCTTCCCGCCGAGCGAGTCGTCGTTCTGCGAGTTCGGCCGGTCCGACCCGTCGCCGGTCCCGGCGTACAGGAACCCGTCCGGACCGAACCGCAGCCGCCCGCCGTTGTGGATCGCCGCGGCCGGAATCCCCTCGAGGATCACCTGCTGGTCCGACAACTTCCCGCTCTGGTACGTGATCCGCGCGATCCGGTTGTCGTCGCCACCCGAGTAGTACGCGTAGAGGTACGGCTTCCCCGGATACCCCGGATCCACCGCGAGCCCGAGCAGCCCACCTTCGGACGACGGGTTCACCCCATCCACCTCACCGACGTCACTCACCTGCCCGTCGGCGATCCGCTTGATCTTCCCCGAATCCCGCTCCGCCACCAACGCACTCTTGTCAGGCAGAAACGCCAACCCCCACGGCACCTCGATCCCCGTCGCCACCGTCGAAGCCACCGTCAACTTCACCGCCCCCACAGCCCCGCTCGCCGTACCCGAGCTCACAGTCGCCGGCGCCGTCCCCGCCCCCGACGACGAGTCCTCCGAACACCCCACCACCAACGCCAACGCCGCCACCACCACCGCAGCCCGACCGCGCACGCCCGTCTCCTCCACTAGCCCTGCCCCCAAGCTAGCGACAACCACCAGCCCGCACCGCCGGAATGACCCGACCTGCAATCAATTCGAGAGACCGCACGCCGACCCTGGCAGGACTTGATGCGCCCGGCGTATGACTCACCAGGTGGGTCTCAGCGGGAAGTGGGAGTTGCCGCGGTGGTCGGGTTTTGCGGCGAGGACCTGGTGGAGCTGGATGGTGTTGTGTTCGAAGCCGGCTCGGCTGGCGGCTAGGTAGAGGCCCCAGATCTTTGCGGTGGGGTGGCCGACCTCGGCGACGGCCTCGTCCCAGTGGGTGACCAGGTTTTCGTTCCAGGCGGTGAGGGTGAGGGCGTAGTGCTCGCGGAGGTTCTCCTCGTGGCGGACCTCGAAGCCGGCGTCCTGGGCCTCGGTGATGATGCGGCCGGAGCCGATCAGTTCGCCGTCGGGGAAGATGTAGCGGTCGATGAACGCGCCGGTGTTGCGGAACCGGTTGTCCGGCCGGGTGATGCAGTGGTTGAGCAGCCGGCCGCCCGGCTTGAGCCGGCTGTGCAGGAAACCGAAGTACGACGGGTAGTTCCGGACGCCGATGTGCTCGGTCAGGCCGATCGAGCTGATCGCGTCGAAGTCGTACTCGGGGACGTCGCGGTAGTCCAGGAACCGCACCTCGGCGCGGTTCTCCAGCCCGTCCCGCTTGATCGCCTGCGCTGCCCATTCGGCCTGCGCCGCGGACAGCGTGACGCCCAGCGCGGTGACGCCGTACTCGCGGGCCGCGTGCCGCACCATGCCGCCCCACCCGCAGCCGACGTCGAGCAGCCGCATGCCCGGCTTCAGGTCGAGCTTGCGCGCGACCAGGTCGTACTTCTCGAACTGTGCCTCTTCCAGCGTGGCGTCCGCGGTCGGGTAGACCGCGCACGTGTACGTCATCGACGGCCCGAGCACCCACTCGTAGAACGTGTTCGACACGTCGTAGTGGTGGTGGATCGCGGACTTGTCCCGCGCCTTCGAGTGCCGCAGCCCCTCGAAGGTACGCCGCCACTTGGGCAGGTGCTCCTGCGGCGGGGGAGGCGGCGGCTTCAGGTGGCTCCACCCAAGGCTGCGGAGGATCCGGACGGCCTCTGCGGCCTTCGGCCGGTGGAAGTGGAACTGATCGAGGATCAGCCGCATCAGGTCGTACGGGTTGCCCGGGTGGACGCCGGTGATCTCCAGGTCGCCCATCACGTACGCGCGGACCATCCCGAGATCGCCGGGCGCGGTCAGGATGTACGACAGCCCGCGCTCGTTGGCCAGATGCATGTGAATGGGCGAGTCCGAGGGACCCGCCTCGCTGCCGTCGTACGCCGAGAACCGGAACGGCAAAGCGTCCGGAATCACGGCCGTGAGGGCTTCGGCGATCGATACCTGCTGGGTCGCGAGCGTCGTCATCGGCGCGTCACCGCCTTTTCGTAGAGCCCGGTGAGCCGGGCGTCCGGGTCGTAGCGTTTCTTCACCTCGTCCAGCGCTGCGACGTTGTAGAGCCGGTCGAAGGTCTCACGGTCGTAGTAGGCATCGGAGTACAGCGACTTGTGGCCGCCGAAGTCGGTGACGGCGGCCTCGATCCGCCGGTTCACGTCGCCGTCGGCGGCGCCCGGCGCGATCGGCACGGTGCCCCAGAAGCCGACGTTGACGTACGTCTCGCCGGGCTTCAGTGGATACAGCGGCCAGGACGCCGCGCCGCGCAGTCGCAACGGGCAGAGCCAGACGGGCCGCATGCCCACGTTCGCGTCGAACCAGCGCAGGAACTCCGCCAGTCGCGCGACCGGGATCTCCACGTCCTGCACCACGCGCTCGCGGTCCGCATGGCCGCGGCGGCGGTTCAGCCGGGCGGCGATGTGATGCCGGTTCTCGAAGCCGACGAACTTGTAGAACACGTCGCTGCGTCGCCAGCGGCGAGGCCACAACCGCCGTACGACGGGCTGCTGCGCGCCGAACGCCCTCGAGCACCAGAACCAGTCGGTGTCCCAGCGCCACAGGTAGTCGTGGGCGGTGAGGAAGTCCCGCTGCCGCTGCTGGATCGAACGGTAGTAGATCTGCTGACCTGTGTAGTCGCTGGTGCGGATCGCGGCGTCGCTGTTGCGGCCGAGAGTGAGGTACGCCTCCGACGGGCTGAACGCGACGCCGTCGACGAAGTGCACCGGCTCACCGTCGTACGTGCCGGAGGCAACGATCTCGTCGATGGCCGGCGCGAGCTCGTCCAGGCCGAGTCGGACGTGCCGGAGCGCGACGTACGGCGAGATGCGGTCGAGTTCGATGCGCAGCCGGGTGGCGTACCCGAGCGTGCCGTAGGAGTTCGGGAACATCCGGAACAGGTCCGCGTGCTCGCCGGAAGGCTGCGCCGTGACCACGTCGCCGGCGCCGGTGAGGATGTCCAGCTCGAGCACGGACTCGTGCGGCAGGCCGGCGCGGAACGACGACGACTCGATGCCGAGCCCAGTGACCGCGCCGCCGAGGGTGATCGTCTTCAGCTGCGGCACCACCATCGGCATCAGGCCGTACGGAAGGGTCGCCGCGACCAGGTCCTCGTATGTGCACATGCCCTGGACGTCGGCCGTGCGGGCGGCCGGGTCGATGCCGAGGACACCGGTCAGCTTCGACACGTCCAGCCCTGGACGGTCGACCGCGGCCCGCGGCCGGAACAGGTTCGAGCTGCGCTTGGCCAGCCGAACGGGCTCGCCCGGCGGGATCAGTTCGTACGACTCCCGCAGCCGCCCGACGGCCTGATCGTGCGCGACCACCACCGCCCTGTCCGATGTCGAAGGCACCGATCCAGAGTACGACGACGGCCGCTCCGTGGCACCGGAGTTCAAAACTGTCCACGATCCCGAGTAGGTTGAAACGCATGGTTGACGTGGTGAAGGCATGGCTTCCGTGGGAGGACCCCGCCGGGTTCCTCGGCGGGGTGCCCGACGGGTTCGACGTGGACTTCTATGCCGGCGGCGAGCGGCCCACGTCGCTCGACGAGGTGGAGTTCTACGTGCCGAGCTACATGGGCGGCGGTGACGTGTTCGACGTCATCCGCGACATGCCGGCGCTGAAGGTCGTGCAGCTGCAGACGGCCGGGTTCGAGCACGCGCAGTCGCGGCTCGCCGACGGCGTTACCCTGTGCAACGCGCGCGGCGTGCACGACGCGTCCACGGCCGAGCTGGCGGTCGGGCTCATCCTCGCGTCGTTCCGGAACCTGCCGCGTGCGATCCGTGACCAGGAGCGCCAGGTCTGGCCGGGGTCGTACGACGAGGTCGACGACTCGCTCGCCGACCGCACGGTGCTGATCCTCGGGTACGGCGCGATCGGCGAGGCGCTCGAGCGGCGGCTGACCGGGTTCGAGTGCGACGTGATCCGGGTCGCCCGGAGTGCGCGGGACGGCGTGCACCCGATCGCGGAGCTGCCCGAGCTGTTGCCGCGCGCCGACGTCGTCGTGCTGCTGACCCCCGCGACGCCGGAGACCAAGCGGATGGTGGACGCCAAGTTCCTGGCCTCGATGAAGGACGGCGCCCTGCTGGTGAACGTCGCCCGCGGCATCGTCGTCGACACCGACGCGCTGCTCGCCGAGCTCGGGACGCGCCGGATCCGGGCCGCGCTCGACGTGACCGACCCGGAGCCGTTGCCCGCCGGACATCCGCTGTGGTCTGCTCCGAATGTGCTGATCAACCCGCACCGCGGCGGCGCCTCGACGGCGTTCGCGCCGCGGGTCGCGCGGCTGGTGCGTGCGCAGTTGCAGCGCTACGCGTCCGGGGAACCGTTGATCAACGTGGTGGCTGGGCCGCCACGCTAGAACACGCTGGGACACGCTAGGAGGAGGACGACGATGTCCGAGGCCGTACTGCTGATCGGTACCAAGAAGGGGCTCTGGATCGGCCGGAGCGACGCTGCCCGCAAGGACTGGCAGCTGGACGGGCCGGTGCCCGAGTTCGAGATGCAGGGCGTGTACGCCGTGGGCATCGACACCCGTGGCGACCGGCCTCGGCTGTTCGTCGGCGGCACCAGCGAGCACTGGGGGCCGGCGGTCTTCCACTCCGACGACCTCGGCAAGAGCTGGGCGGAGCCGCCGGAGGGCTCGATCGGGTTCCCGGAGGACGCCGACGCGTCGCTGGAGCGGGTCTGGCAGATCCAGCCGGGACCGCCCGGTCAGCCGGGCGTCGTGTACGCCGGGTCCGAGCCGCAGGCGCTGTGGAAGTCGACCGACGGCGGGGTGACGTTCGAGCTGGTCCGCGGTCTGTGGGACCACCCGCACCGGTCGGAGTGGGGCGCCGGGTTCGGCGGCGCGGCGATCCACACCGTGGTGCCGCACCCGACCGATCCCGACCGGGTGAGTGTGGCGATGTCCACCGGCGGGGTCTACCGGACCGCCGACGGCGGCGCGACCTGGTCCCCGGCGAACCAGGGGATCCAGGCGAAGTTCTTCCCGGACCCGTACCCGGAGTTCGGCCAGTGCGTCCACAAGCTGGCCGCGCACCCCGACGCACCGCAGCGGCTGTTCGCGCAGAACCACCACGGCGTGTACCGCTCGGACGACGGCGGCGCGGTCTGGACGTCGATCGCGGACGGTCTGCCGTCGGACTTCGGGTTTCCGATCGTGGTGCACCCGCACGAGCCCGAGACCGTGTACGTGTTCCCGCTGGTCGCGGACGCGAACCGGATTCCTACCGGGGCGCAGTGCCGGGTCTTCCGGTCCCGGGACGCCGGCGCCACCTGGGAGCCGCTGGCGGCCGGACTGCCCGACGTCTCCTACGTGCCGGTGCTGCGGGACGCGATGTCCACCGACACCGCCGATCCCGCCGGGGTGTACGTCGGCACGCGGGACGGCTGTGTCTACGCGAGCCCCGACGCCGGCGACGGCTGGGTCGAGGTCGCCCGGCACCTGCCCGACGTACTGACAGTGCGCGCCGCGGTGGTCGGATGATCGGCGTCCGGCTGCCCACGGTGCTCCGGCCGTTCGCGGGCGGCGCCGAGCGCGTCGAGGTCGAGGCGCGGAGCGTGGCCGAGGCGTTCGCCGCGCTCGACGCACCGCTGCGCCGGCGGCTGACCGACGAGCAGGGGGCGATCCGCCGGCACGTCAACATCTACCTCGGTGACGACAACATCCGCGATCTCGACGGTCTGGGGACGTCGCTCGACGACGGCGACGAGCTGTTGATCCTGCCCAGCGTCGCGGGCGGCTGACGGCGCGCGAAAACAAAAGACTGCACTTCCGGGCGCCGCTTGGTTAGCGTCGGGCGGCATGAGCAACGTCCTCCTGCTGACCGGGCCGTCCGGCTCCGGCAAGACGACCGTGGCGCGACTCGTCGCGACCGACGCGCCACGGCCCACGATGCACCTGACCACCGACGAGTTCTACCGCGGTATCCGCACCGGCTTCGTCGCGCCGTACCTGCCCGGTGCGGAACGCCAGAACGAGGTGGTCGTCGAGGCGATCGTGGCCACCGTCGCCGTCTATGCGCGCGGCGGGTACGACGTGGTGGTCGACGGCATCATCGGCCCGTGGTTCCTCGCCCCGTTCCGTGCGGCCGCGGCGGCGGGCGAGTGGGCGATGTCCTACGTCGTCCTGCGCCCGGACCTCGGGACGACGCTGCAGCGCGGACAAGCCCGGCCCCAGCCCGAGTTGACCGACGCCGACGCCCTCACCGGGCTGCACGGCGCGTTCGCCGACCTCGGCGCGCTGGAGCCGCACGCGCTCGACACCACCCGGCTCGACCCGGACCGAACGGCCGCCGAGGTCCGCAAAGCCGTTGCCTCCGGCTCCTACCTGCTCAACGCCAGCGGATGAGGACAGGCTGTGACCGTCGGCGCCGAGGGGTTGTGACCCTGTCCCGGCCGACCTAGATTCGCGGGTGGGGGCCGGCGGCTGGGCCGTCGCCTGGGGGGTGCCCGGGGGGAGGGGCACCTCATGCATGCATTCCTGCACCGCCTCGGTCGCGGGGCGGCACATTTCCATTGGCTCGTGATCGGCGGCTGGCTGGTGGCCGTTGTCGCGCTGTTCGTGCTCAAGGGTGCGTTCGGCGGCACGTATTCCAACAACTACACGGTTCCGGGCAGTGAGTCATCCGCTGGTTTGAACATCCTGAACAAGGACTTCAGCACCGCCGGCGGCTATTCGGGCTCGATCGTGTTCCACGCGAAGTCCGGCACGGTGGCCGAACACTCCGCGCAGGTCAAGTCGTCGATGGACGCCGTCGCGAAGCTGCCCGACGTGGTCAGCGCCGTCGACCCGCTGGCGACCTCGCAGACGGCGTACATCTCCAAGGACGGCAGCATCGTCAACGCGCCGGTCTCGTTCTCGGTGGTGCCGGCCGCACTCGACAGCTCGTACCTCGACAAACTCGACGCGGCGGTCGAGCCGGCCCGCGCGGCCGGCCTTCAGGTCGAGTACGGCGGCGGCGCCGGTCAGATCGGCAAACAGGCCGACGACCTGCCCTCGGAGGCGATCGGTCTGCTGCTCGCGCTGGTGCTGCTGTTCCTGATGTTCCGGTCCGTCGTCGCGGCCGGACTGCCGCTGCTGTCGGCGGTCTTCAGCGTCGGCGGCGGACTGGCGATCCTCGGTCTGCTCGCGGCGGTGAAGACGTTCCCGGTGTCCGCGCCGACGGTCGCGACCTTGCTCGGCCTCGGGGTCGCGATCGACTACGGACTCTTCCTGGTGTCGCGCCATCGCGAGCAGTTGGAGGACGGGATGAGCGTCCGCGAGTCGGCGGGACGGGCCGCCTCCACCTCCGGTGCGGCCATCGTGGTCGCCGGTGGGACGGTCGTGATCGCGATCCTCGGTCTGTACGTGTCCGGCGTACCGTTCGTCGGCGCGCTCGGGCTGTCGTCGGCGATCGTGGTCGCGGTCACGGTGCTGGCCGCCCTGACGCTGATCCCCGCGCTGCTGGGGCTGGCGAACCTGAAGGTCCTGAACCGCAAGGACCGGCACCACCTCACCGAGGAACGCGAACTCGAGGCCGGCCTCCCGGATGATTCCGCGGTCGCCGCGCATCGTGCGGAGGAACACGAACGCCGCGACGCCGCGCACGAGCGGAGTGCGTTCGCGCGCTGGGGCCGCAAGGTGAGCGCCCGGCCGTGGCCGTTCGGCATCGCCGCGACGCTGGTGCTGCTCGTCCTGTCGATCCCGCTGCTGTCGATGAACCTCGGCCAGCTCGACGCCGGTACCGACCCGGCCCAGGACTCCAGCCGGAAGGCGTACGACCTGATTGCGCAGGGGTTCGGCCCGGGAGCCAACGGTCCGCTGACGGTCGTCGTCCAGCTGGAGTCGGTGAGTGCGGCCGACAAGCAGTCGGTGCTCAGCGGCCTGGCTTCGACGCTGCAGAAGACCCCGGGCGTGGCCGCCGTCCAGCAGCCGAGCACGAACAGCGCCGGGACGACCGCGATCATCAACGTCGTCCCGACCACGTCGCCGTCGTCGGCCGACACCGAGGACCTGGTCAACCGGATCCGTGACGACGTGCTGCCCGGCCAGAAGGAACCGACGTACGTCGTCGGCACCACCGCCGGGTACGTCGACTTCACCGAGAAGGTGGGCAGCCGGATGCCGTGGCTGATCGGGGCCGTGGTGCTGCTCGCGTTCGTGCTGCTGACGGTGGCGTTCCGCTCGCTGCTGATCGGCGTGAAGGCCGCGGTTCTCAACCTGTTGTCGGTCGGGGCCGCGTACGGCGTGATCGTCGCGGTCTTCCAGTGGGGCTGGGGATCGTCGCTGGTCGGGATCGACGAGAAGGTGCCGATCCCGTCGTTCGTGCCGATGCTGATGTTCGCGATCGTGTTCGGGCTCTCGATGGACTACGAGGTGTTCCTGCTGTCCCGGGTGCACGAGGCCTGGATCGCGACCGGGGACAGCCACCGCGCGGTCGCGATCGGGATCGGCGCGACCGCGCGGGTGATCACCACGGCGGCCGCGATCATGATCGTGGTCTTCCTGAGCTTCGTCCAGGACGACGACCCGACGGTGAAGATGCTGGCGGTCGGCATGGCCGTGGCCGTGCTGATCGACGCCAGCATCGTCAGGATGATCCTGGTCCCGTCCGTGATGACGCTGCTCGGCCCGCGCGCCTGGTGGCTGCCGCGCTGGCTGGACCGGATCGTGCCCGACATCCAGCTCGAGGGCGGAGCGCCGTCGGCGCCCCCGGCGCCACGGGAGAAGGTGGGCTCGGCTCCCTGATCAGTGCCGGAACAACCGGACACCGGTCACGGTCCGGCGGATGCCTCGCTCGGCGCACGCCGCGGCGACCTCGCCGGACCGGATCGACCCGCCGGGCTCCACGATGTGCGTGACGCCGTACCGCTGCGCCTCGTCGACGTTGTCGCTGAAGGGGAGTACGCCGTCGGACACCATCGTGACGCCGGTGAGCGGCTCGTCCGAGCGGCGGGACCACCACAGCGCGGCCTTCTCACCGGCCAGGCGGGTGCAGTCGACGCGGGACTGCTGGCCCGCGCCGATGCCGATCGCCACCGTGTCCTTCACCATCACCACGGTGTTCGACTGGGTGTAGCGGGCGACGATCAGGCCGAGCACGGCATCGTCGGGGAGGTCGCGCGGCACCGGCAGCGCGTCGCGCTCCTGCGTAAGCCGCGCGCCGAAGATCTCCCGTACCTCCTCGGCCGGCGGCTCGAACTCCGGGTCGACCTCGAGCACCAGGTAGGTTCCGCGCTTCTTCGCGGCCAGGATCTCGACGACGCCCTCGTCGTACCCGGGCGCGATGATCCCGTCCGAGACGACCCGCTTCAGCACGCCGGCCAGCTCCAGGTCGACCGGATGCGAGACCGCCACGAAGTCGCCGTACGACGACTTCGGATCGGCGTCCCGGGCCCGGGTGTACGCCGCCGCCACGGTCTCGCCGAGCGCCGCGCCGGCGGGGGAGACGTGCTTGTACGACGCCGCCGCCGGCCTTCCGAGCGCCTGCGCGGCGTCGCGCACCAACTGCCATCCGGTCAAGGCGTCGAGGATGTTGATGTACGACGGTTCGCCCGCGACCACCGTGAACGGCGGGTGCTCGACAGCGGCCGTTTGATGAGGATTCGTTCCGTACCGCAGGCGCATCGCGACCTCCGAGTCGATCGGAGGCGCCCAGGCGGACGACGCCCTGTAGTTCGCTCCCTGGTGGTGATCCACCCTCGCCAGTCGCGGTGCGGCCAGACTACTTCGTGGCGCGGACGACGAGCATCGGCGCGTCCGCGGTCGGCGGCTCCCCGTGCCACCCGCTCTCGATCGTCACGCCGGTGAACCCGGCCTGCCGCAGATCGGCGGTGATCTCCTCGGCCGTCCGGAAGTACAAGACGTTGCGGTAGACCGCGTCGTGGCCGTCCGGGAAGACGTTGTGGGCATCGAACACCACGCGCCCGCCGGCGATCTCGATCAGCTCGAGCCACTCCTTCAGATGTCCGGCCGCGGTGTCGCGCTCGCCGTACGTCGCGTCGCTCGTCCACTGCTCCCACGCGCGGGCCGCCGGGTTGCGCGACTCGAACGCGAACATCCCACCGGGACGCAGCGCGGCGGCGAGCGCTGTCACCGACGCCTGGTGTTCCGCGACGTGCATCATCGTGTTGCCGCTGCTGACCACGAGATCCGCATCGCCGCTCGGCTCGACCACGTGATGGTCGCCGTCGATCCAGGTGACCGCCTCGGCGCCCGGCTGGCGGCGTGCGTAGCCGAGCATCGTCGGGCTCGGGTCGATGCCGATCACCGCCCGGCCCGGCGCGACGAGGGACCGGGTGAGGAGACCGGTGCCGCAGCCGAAGTCGATGACCTTCGTCGTGCCCTCGGCCAGTGACCGGTAGTAGGCGTGGTCGTCGCCCGGCGGGTTGTCCAGGTCGTACAGATGCACCAGCTGCTCGTCGCCGTACGGATCGTCAGTCACGTATCGCATGCTAGGCAGCCGCGTCGGCCGCGGACCAGGAAAAGAGGGGAGCCGGTGCGGGGGACGAGTTCCGCACCGGCTCGATCAGGGGATCAGACCGCGGAGACCCAGGCGTAGATGTCGGCGGGACGGCCGGCGTTCCCGGCGTGCTGCGGGTCGAACGGCCCGTGCTTGCGCACCTCGTTGCCCGAGTTGCCCTCGACCGTGCTGATCCTGCCGTCGGTGCCGACGGCAACGACCACGCCGGTGTGCACGCTGGTGTCGGTGTCATCCGGGCCGGTGCCGTAGAGCACGATGTCACCGGGCTGCATGCCGGTGTCGCCGTCGTGCGTGCGGCCCTTTCCCTGGCCCCAGGTGTAGATGTCGCCGGTGAAGCCGTAGTTGGGGATCTGGATGCCGGCCTGCCGCCAGGTCCAGGTGGCGAAGTGCGCGCACCACGCCTCGCACGGTCCGTACGGGTTGCAGTTGCTGCCGGGCGGTGTCTCCTGCTGGCCCACCTCGCCGTTGGCCGCGTTCACGATGGTTGTCCGGGTGTCGGCCGCGGCGGCGGTCAGCGACAGCGATCCGCAGAGGGCGACGGCAACGGCCGCCACGAGCATTCGTACCGAGAGGCGCATGGTCACTCCGATCGGGAGAGGGGGCGGTGGAAACCTTCGAGCGCGCGACCCCAGTATGTGACTGATTAACCTCACAGAGCCATTGCGGCGGCATCAAGTTACCGACACGCTGATCGTAAGACGGCTGTCCCAGATATTGAGACACAGGCGAGCCCAACTTGACCCGGTCGCCGGTTGTCGGCGAATAATGCCTACATGCGATCGATTCTCCTCGTACTTGTGCGGCGCGCCGACTGACGCGACCACAGAGTCGAGCGCGCCCCTTCAGCCAACCCGGCGGAAGGGGTTTTTTGTTGCCAATGCGACTATCTGCGACCCAGTAGCGCGGCGGGAACGACCACGAGCGAGGATGGATCGGTCGCGAAAAGCGCAGCTTTTTCGGCACAACAGCGTGACTGACTGAGGGAAGGCACTCATGAGTGAGCAGCTGACCGGGGCACAGGCTCTGATCCGCGCACTGGAACATGCCGGGGTCGACACCGTCTTCGGCATCCCGGGCGGCGCGATCCTCCCGGCGTACGACCCGATGCTCGACTCGACCCAGATCCGCCACATCCTGGTACGTCACGAGCAGGGCGCCGGCCACGCCGCCCAGGGGTACGCCGCGGCGTCCGGCAAGGTCGGCGTCTGTATGGCCACCTCGGGACCGGGCGCGACGAACCTCGTCACCCCGATCGCCGACGCGTACATGGACTCGGTGCCGCTGGTGGCGATCACCGGGCAGGTCGCGAGCGCCGCGATCGGCACCGACGCCTTCCAGGAGGCCGACATCCGCGGCATCACGATGCCGATCACCAAGCACAACTTCCTGGTCAACAACCCGGACGAGATCGCCACCACGATCGCCGAGGCCTTCCACATCGCCTCCACCGGCCGGCCCGGCCCGGTGCTGGTCGACGTGACCAAGGACGCGATGCAGACCAAGGGCGTCGACTTCCAGTGGCCGACCGAGCTCTCGCTGCCCGGCTACCGGCCGGTGACCCGCCCGCACCCCAAGCAGGTGCGTGAGGCGGCCCGCCTGATCGCCGCGGCCGAGAAGCCGGTGCTGTACGTCGGCGGCGGCGTGATCCGTGCGCAGGCCAGCGCCGAGCTCAAGGAGCTCGCCGAGCTGCTCGGCATCCCCGTCGTCACCACGCTGATGGCCCGCGGCGCCCTGCCGGACACCCACGAGCTGCACTTCGGGATGCCCGGCATGCACGGCTCGGTGTCCGCCGTCGGCGCGCTGCAGCGGTCCGACCTGCTGGTCTGCCTCGGGGCCCGCTTCGACGACCGCGTGACCGGCCGGCTCGACTCGTTCGCACCGGAGGCGAAGGTCATCCACGCCGACATCGACCCGGCCGAGATCGGCAAGAACCGCGCCGCCGACGTGCCGATCGTCGGCGACTGCAAGGAGGTCATCACCGACCTGATCGCGGCGCTGCGCACCGAGATCGCGAACACCGGCCGCACCCCGTCGTACGACGCGTGGCGCAAGCAGCTCGACGCGGTCCGCGCGCGCTACCCGCTCGGGTACGACGAGCCCGAGGACGGCACGCTGTCGCCGCAGCACGTGATCAAGCGGATCGGCGAGATCGCCGGACCGGACGCCGTCTACACCGCGGGCGTCGGCCAGCACCAGATGTGGTCCGCGCACTTCCTGCCCTTCGAGAAGCCCGGCCACTGGCTGAACTCCGGCGGTCTCGGCACCATGGGGTACGCCGTGCCGGCCGCGATGGGCGCCAAGGTCGCGCGGCCGGACAAGACCGTCTGGGCGATCGACGGCGACGGCTGCTTCCAGATGACCAACCAGGAGCTCGTCACCTGCGCGCTCGAGGGCATCCCGATCAAGGTTGCCGTGATCAACAACCAGTCGCTGGGCATGGTCCGGCAGTGGCAGACGCTGTTCTACGACAAGCGCTACTCCAACACCGACCTGCACTCGGCCCGGATCCCGGACTTCGCCAAGCTCGCCGAGGCGATGGGCGGCGTCGGGCTGCGCTGCTCGGACAAGGACTCGGTCGACGCGACCATCGAGAAGGCGATGGCGGTCAACGACGCGCCGGTGGTCGTCGACTTCGTGGTGCACCGCGACGCGATGGTGTGGCCGATGGTCGCCGCCGGCGTCAGCAACGACGAGATCCAGATCGCCCGCGACATGGCCCCGACCTGGGACAGCGAGGAACTGTGATGAGCAAGCACACTTTGTCGATCCTGGTCGAGAACAAGCACGGTGTGCTGGCCCGCGTGGCGGCGCTGATCTCGCGTCGCGGGTTCAACATCGACTCCCTCGCGGTCGGTCCGACCGAGCATCCCGAGGTGTCCCGGATGACCATCGCGGTCAGCGTGGACGAGCAGCCTCTGGAGCAGATCACCAAGCAGCTCAACAAGCTCGTCAACGTGATCAAGATCGTCGAGCTCGAGCCCACGCAGACCGTCCAGCGCGAACTGCTGCTGGTCAAGGTCAAGGCGGACACCCTGACCCGCGGACAGGTGCTGGAGACCGTCCAGCTGTTCCGTGCGAAGGTGGTCGACGTGGCACCGGACGCGATCACCATCGAGGCGACCGGCAATCCCGAGAAGCTCGAAGCCATGCTCCGGGTGCTGGAACCGTTCGGCGTCCGCGAGCTGGTGCAGTCCGGCATGGTCGCGATCGGCCGGGGCAGCCGCTCCATCTCCGACCGCACCCTGCGACCGGTCCCGGTGCCGCCGCCGCACGTCCAGTCCGGACCCCCGAACGTGCAGGCGCGACCCGCTGATCGCCAGCCTTCGCACCCGGTACCGGCGCCGCCGCCGGGCCGTACCGCCGCCGCCGTACCGAATCAACACTAAGGAGAAGTGCCCGAAGTGGCTGCTGAAATGTTCTACGACGACAACGCCGACCTGTCGGTCATCCAGGGCCGGCACGTGGCCGTGCTCGGCTACGGCTCCCAGGGCCACGCCCACGCGCTCTCGCTGCGCGACTCCGGCGTCGACGTCCGCGTCGGCCTGCCCGAGGGCTCGAAGAGCCGCGCCAAGGCCGAGGCCCAGGGCCTGCGGGTCGTCACGCCGGCCGAGGCCTGCGAGGAGGCCGACGTGATCGTCGTCCTGGCGCCGGACCCGGCCCAGCGCAAGCTCTACACCGAGGCCATCGAGCCGAACCTGGTCGACGGCGACGCGCTGGTCTTCGGTCACGGCTTCAACATCCGGTTCGGCTACATCAAGCCGCCGGCGGGTGTCGACGTGTTCATGGTCGCCCCGAAGGGCCCGGGCCACCTGGTCCGCCGTGAGTACTCCGAGGGCCGCGGCGTCCCGGTGCTGGTCGCGGTGGAGCAGGACGCCACCGGCAAGGCCTGGGACCTGGCCCTGTCGTACGCCAAGGGCATCGGCGGCCTGCGCGCCGGCGGTATCAAGACCACCTTCACCGAGGAGACCGAGACCGACCTGTTCGGTGAGCAGGCCGTCCTCTGCGGTGGCGTGTCGGCGCTGATCCAGGCCGGCTTCGAGACGCTGACCGAGGCCGGCTACCAGCCCGAGGTCGCGTACTTCGAGTGCCTGCACGAGCTCAAGCTGATCGTCGACCTGATCTACGAAGGCGGCATCGCCAAGCAGCGCTGGTCGGTCTCCGACACCGCCGAGTACGGCGACTACGTGTCCGGCCCGCGGATCATCGACGCGTCGGTGAAGGCCCGGATGAAGGAGGTCCTCGGCGACATCACCGACGGCACCTTCGCGGCCCGCTTCATCGCCGACCAGGACGCCGGTGCGCCGGAGTTCGCCGAGTTCCGCAAGCAGAGCGAGGCGCACCCGATCGAGGCCGTCGGCAAGGAGCTGCGCGGCCTGATGGCGTGGGTCAAGTCCCACGACGAGGACTACGTCGAGGGCAGCGCCGCCCGCTGACGAACACGCAGTGCAAGGCCCGGACCATCCAGGTGGTGGTCCGGGCCCTTTTCTTTGGCACAATCAGTGAGGGGTTCGTTGTGAGCAGGTGATGGGGGAGGTTTCCTATGGACGGTCGCGAGCAGCCGCGACCGCCGCGGCGGGTTCCGGCAGGCGCCGGGACGCTCACGCAGATGGAGACCCCGCGCCGCCCGGCCCACCCCTCCGAGCCGCAGCCGCGCCGCCCGTGGATCTTCGGCCGGGTCCTGGCCGGGTTCGTCGTCCTGCTGGTGATCGTCGCGGGCGGAGCCGGCGCAGGCTGGTACATCCGGCAGCAGACCCTCCGTATCGACACCGCCGCGGTGCTGGCGTCGGCCGGCCCGGCCGTCGTCCGGGTGCTCGCGAGCACGTGCGCCGGCACCGGTGAGGCCTCCGGCGTCCTGATCGACAACGGGCGGATCCTGACCGCCACCTCGGCGGTCGACCAGCCGAAATCCATCGTCGTGATGGCGCCGGACGGCCGGATCCGGCGCGCCAACCTGCTCGCCACCAGCGCGGACGGCGTCGCGATCCTGCAGTCGATCGGCTTCGACGAGTCGCCGCTGCGGCTGCCGAAGGCGGACCCCGACCCGAATGCCGAACGTGCCCTGGTCGGCTACACGGCCGCGGGCAAACAGGTCGTCAACGCGGTCGGGTCGGAGGCCGACCCCGAGGCGCTGAGCCAGTTCATGAACGCGGCCAAGCTGGGCGGCCCGGTCGTCAGCAAGTCCGGCGAGCTCGTCGGCCTGGTCACCGGCGACACCGTCCAGGCCAGCACGATCGTCGCGCTCAGCAAGCTCCGCGGATACGTCGCCCAGGCGCCGTCCGGCGTCACGGTCGGGACTCTCGGGGACTGTGCGCAGTCCCGCGGTCCGCAGGGCGCCATCGCGCCGGAGCTGCAGGTCGCCGGTACGCCGCTCGCACAGGAGGCGCGGCAGCTGCTCGCCGGCTACCTGACGCTGGAGAACCAGCAGGACTTCGCGGCGCTGCAGGCGCTGTACTCGCCGAAGTACGCCAAGGGCATGACCGAGGCCGTGGACCGGAACAAGCACCAGACCACGTACTTCTTCAACCCGCGAATCACCGACCTGGCGCCGGACGGGTCCTCGGTCCGGATGGCGTACAACGTCATGTACTCGCCCGAAGCGAAGGGCGCCGGCGGCCAGAACTGCAGCCGGCTGGACACGAGGTTCTCCCTGGTCAGGTCGCGTGGCAAGCTGGTCATCGACGCCACCAAGGCGTTGGGAGGCTCGCCCGCCTGCGACACGAACTGACCGGCATCCGGGTGCCCGCGCGGGCCGCGCGACGGACGCGGTACCATCGACCCAGCGGGCACAGCGCGGTGCTCTGTTCTTGATGAGCCCCTACCGCTTCTGCAGGAGATTCCTCCATGACTGACGTAACCCGGCCCGTCGTCCTGATCGCCGAAGAGCTCAGCCCGGCCACCGTCGAGGCGCTCGGCCCCGACTTCGAGATCCGGCACACCAACGGCGCCGACCGCGCCGAGCTGCTCCCGGCCATCGCCGACGTCGACGCCATCCTGATCCGCAGCGCCACCAAGGTGGACGCCGAGGCCCTCGCCGCCGCCAAGCGCCTGAAGGTCGTCGCCCGGGCCGGTGTCGGCCTGGACAACGTGGACGTGAAGGCCGCCACCCAGGCCGGGGTGATGGTCGTGAACGCACCGACCTCCAATATCGTCAGCGCCGCCGAGCTCGCGGTCGCGCTGCTGCTCGCCGCCGCGCGCCGGGTCCCGGCCGCGAACGAGTCGCTGAAGAAGGGCGAGTGGAAGCGCAGCAAGTACTCGGGTGTCGAGCTGTTCGAGAAGACCGTCGGCATCGTCGGCCTCGGCAAGATCGGCGTCCTGGTCGCGCAGCGGCTGGCCGCCTTCGGCATGAACGTGATCGCCTACGACCCGTACGTGCAGGCCGGCCGGGCCGCGCAGATGGGCGTCCGGCTCGCGACCCTGGACGAGCTGCTGGCGACCAGTGACTTCATCTCGGTGCACCTGCCGAAGACCCCGGAGACCATCGGCCTGATCGGCGACGAGCAGCTGCACAAGGTCAAGCCCGAGGTCGTCATCGTGAACGCGGCCCGCGGCGGCATCGTCGACGAGCAGGCGCTTTACTCGGCTTTGAAGGAAGGGCGCGTGGCCGGCGCCGGGCTGGACGTGTTCGCGGCCGAGCCGTGCACGGACTCGCCGCTGTTCGAGTTCGAGAACGTCGTCGTCACGCCGCACCTCGGCGCGTCCACCGACGAGGCGCAGGAGAAGGCCGGGATCGCGGTCGCGAGGTCGGTCCGGCTCGCGCTGTCGGGCGAGCTGGTGCCGGACGCGGTCAACGTCCAGGGCGGCGTGATCGCCGAGGACGTCCGGCCCGGTATCGCGCTGACCGAGAAGCTCGGCCGGATCTTCACCGCCCTGGCCGGCGGCGTCGCGCAGCAGCTCGACGTCGAGGTCCGCGGCGAGATCACGCAGTACGACGTGAAGGTGCTCGAGCTCGCCGCGCTCAAGGGTGTGTTCGCCGACGTCGTCGAGGACAACGTCTCGTACGTGAACGCGCCGTTGCTGGCCGCCGAGCGGGGCCTCGAGGTCCGGCTCGTCACCGACCACGACAGCCCCGAGCACCGCAACCTGATCACGCTGCGCGGCACGCTCGCCGACGGCGCCCAGGTGTCGGTGTCCGGCACGCTGGTCGGCGTCCGGCAGTCGGAGCGGCTGGTCGAGATCGACGGGTTCGACCTGGAGGTCGAGCTGTCCGCGCACCTGGCCTTCCTCACCTACGAGGACCGGCCGGGCATCGTCGGCCAGATCGGCCGGATCCTCGGCGACGCCGACGTGAACATCGCCGGCATGCAGGTCAGCCGGGACCGCAAGGGCGGCAAGGCGCTGGTCGCGCTGTCGGTCGACTCGAAGATCGAGCCGGCCGTCCTCGACGACATCAGCGCCGCCGTACAGGCCGACACCGCGCGCACGGTCGACCTCGAGGCGTGATTCACCCCAACGGCTGATTTACTGAAGGCGGTCAGCCGCCCGCAGGCGCATGGCGGCTGACAAGGGCCCGAGCTCCATAGCTCGGGCCCGCTTTCATGTCTCGGGCTGTGCCTAGTGGCGGGTGGCGAGGAGGACGGCGGCGTCGGGGGCGACCATCACCTCGACGGTGGTGAAGCGCTTGTCCATCAGCCATTCCTGGCGGAGCGTGTCGACGCGGCCCTCGTACATCGGCGGCCAGACGGCCGACGGGGTGAAGTCGTCGAGTACGACGAAACCGCCCGGCTCGACGACGTCCGCGATCACGTCGCGGGCGGACAGCTTCGCCTCGCGCGCGTCCACGAACAGCAGCGCGAACGGCCCGCGCTCGATCAGCGCGGTCCAGTCGGCCGAGACGACCTCGATCCGCTCGTCGGCGGCGAACAGCTCCGCGACCGCCTGCGCGAGCTGCGGATCGCTCTCCGCGGTGACGATGTTGGTGCCCTCACCCGCGCCGCTGCGCAGCCACGCCGAGCCGACGCCGCAGCCGGTCCCGAGCTCACCGAGCAGGCCGGTCTTCGAGGCCGCGAGGGTGGCGAGCAACCGGCCGGTCTCGTTCCTGGTGGAGCTGACGAACCCGCGCCGGCCGGACAGGCTGAGGGCCGCCGATACCAGCGGCGGCAGTTCTGGAGGAGCACTCACCGGGTGAGAGTCGCACAGGTCCGGTCCAGCGCCCGCACTGCGATCTCAGATAGCGGGACAACCTGCCCGCATGGTGGAGGAATAGTCGGATGTGCGAGTAAATTCGTGCGCATCCTGCCGCCCACGACATCCTTGGGAGGAGCAGCATGTACGAGATGTATCCAGCCAACTGGCCGGCGATCGACGCCCGCGAGCGCAAGGCGACCCGGCGTCGCCGCGCCGCCCGTCCGGCGGGTGACGAGGTCAAGGCTGTCCAAGAGGCCATGAACCGCCGCGACAATGGGGGAGAACCCAAGAAGTGAGCGAGAACAAGTTCTTCACGCTGGCCGTCGTTCCCGGTGACGGGATCGGACCGGAGGTCACCACCGAGGCCCTGAAGGTCCTCGACGCGGTAGCCGCGCAGCACGGCGTGACGTTCGAGCGGACCGAGTACGACCTCGGCGCGAAGCGCTGGCACGCCACCGGTGAGACGCTGCCGGACGCCGAGCTGGAGGCGATCCGCGGGCACGACGCGATCCTGCTCGGCGCGGTCGGCGACCCGAGCGTCCCGTCCGGCGTCCTCGAGCGCGGTCTGCTGCTCAAGCTCCGGTTCACCCTCGACCACTACGTGAACCTGCGGCCCTCGAAGATCTACCCGTCCGTCGGCTCCCCGCTGGCGAACCCGGGTGCGGTGGACTTCGTCGTCGTCCGCGAGGGCACCGAGGGCCCGTACGTCGGCAACGGCGGCGCGCTCCGCGTCGGCACCCCGGCCGAGATCGCCACCGAGGTGTCGGTCAACACGGCGTACGGCGTCGAGCGGGTCGTCCGCGACGCGTTCGCCCGCGCCCAGGCCCGTCCGCGCAAGAAGCTCACGCTCGTGCACAAGAACAACGTGCTCGTGCACGCCGGCCACCTGTGGAAGCGGACCGTCGACAAGGTCGCCGAGGAGTTCCCGGAGATCGCCGTCGACTACCTGCACGTGGACGCCGCGACGATCTTCCTGGTCACCGACCCGGCGCGCTTCGACGTGATCGTCACCGACAACCTGTTCGGCGACATCATCACCGACCTGGCGGCCGCGATCACCGGCGGGATCGGGCTGGCCGCGAGCGGCAACATCAACCCGGACCGGACCGCGCCGAGCATGTTCGAGCCGGTGCACGGCTCCGCGCCGGACATCGCCGGCCAGCAGAAGGCCGACCCGACCGCGGCGATCCTGTCCGCGGCCCTGCTGCTCGAGCACCTCGGCCTGAGCGAGGCGGCCCGCGCGATCGAGGCGGCCGTCGAGGCGGACATCGAGGAGCGCACCGGCGCCGCCCGCAGTACGTCCGAGATCGGCGACGCGATCGCCAAGCGCGCGGCGGGCTGAAGGGCGACACTCGCATGACCACTTGGCCTAGAGGTACGGTGCGCTTATGAGCGCCGATCTGCAGTTCACCGTTGAGCCCGACACCCAACCGGCCAGCGACGACCAGCGCGCCCAGATCCTGGCGAACCCGGGATTCGGGCAGTACTTCACCGACCACATGGCGATCGCCACCTGGACGGCCGAGAAGGGCTGGCACGACGCACGGATCACCGCCTTCGGACCGCTGGAGCTGTCTCCGGCGACCTCGGTGTTCCACTACGCCCAGACGATCTTCGAGGGGATGAAGGCCTACCGGCATCCCGACGACTCGATCCACCTGTTCCGCCCCGAGGCCAACGCGGTCCGGTTCCAGCGCTCCGCGCACCGGCTCGCGCTGCCCGAGCTGCCGACCGCGGCGTTCCTCGACTCGCTGCACAAGCTGGTCGAGATCGACAAGGCCTGGGTGCCGGGCGGCGGCGAGACCTCGCTGTACCTGCGGCCGTTCATGTTCGGCTCGGACCCGTTCCTCGGCGTCCGCCCGTCGGCCCAGGTCACGTACTGCGTGATCGCCTCGCCGGCCGGGTCGTACTTCGCGAACGGCGTGAAGCCGGTCCGGATCTGGCTCAGCGAGGAGTACACCCGCGCGGCCCCCGGCGGCACCGGCGCGGCGAAGACCGGCGGCAACTACGCCTCCTCGCTGCTCGCCCAGGCCGAGGCGATCGAGCAGGGCTGCGACCAGGTCGCGTTCCTCGACGCGGTCGAGAAGAAGTGGGTCGAGGAGCTCGGCGGGATGAACCTGTACTTCGTCCTCGACGACAACTCGGTCGTCACGCCGGAGCTGTCCGGCACGATCCTCGAGGGCGTCACCCGGGACTCGATCCTGAAGCTGGTCACCGACCTCGGCTACACGGTCACCGAGCGCAAGATCTCGGTCGACGAGTGGCGTGCCGGCGCGGAGTCCGGCAAGGTGCGCGAGGTGTTCGCCTGCGGCACCGCCGCGGTCGTCACCCCGGTCGCGTCGCTGAAGTGGAAAGACGGCGAGACCACGATCGGCGACGGCGACGGCGGCCCGGTCACCGCGGCCGTCCGCACCGCCCTCCTCGACGTCCAGTACGGCCGCGTGGCCGACCCGCACGGCTGGATGACCCGCATCGCCTGAGGAACGACGAACGGCCCGGTGGATCGAACCACCGGGCCGTTGTCATGTCCGGCGCTTGAGGTACCAGCCGATCGTGTTCAGCACGCCCAGCACCAGCCAGAGGCCGATCGCCAGCACCGGCGCTCCGGTCCACCCGAACTCGCTGTACTCGCCGGAGTCCGGTTTCAGCAGCACGATCACGATCGTGTCCGCGAGTCCCACGTAGGCGCACACGAACGAGGCGAGGGTCGTCGGCGCGGCCAGGGCGACCACGACGAGGACGGCGTACGCGATGAACAACCAGTTGGCGGCGCTCCCGAGAGGCTCGGCGTCCCGGGCCATGCCCAAGCCGCTGTAGATGCGCACGCTGTCGCGGCCGTACTCCCGGATCAGCCAGGTCGGCGTCAGCGTGACGAGCACGGCCAGCGCGGTCGCGTAGCCGAGCAGCTGGAAGCGCAGTTGCTCGAAGCCGTTCGCGTCGCGCGGCGGCAACGGCGCCTTCAGCACGTTCAGGTTCACGTCTTCAGGCTCGCTCACCGGTGATTTCCTGTCCCGCAGTGTCGTTTCACAGGATCTTTTCAGGTCTGAGGGTCGGACAGTTGGTCGCTGTCTGTCGCTGCGGTTCGATAGGGTCGGGCGGTATGAGCGGCTTCCCGGACGAGGTTGAGGCGTACTACGCGGAGCTGGGCGAGCGGCGCGGGTGGTCCGGGGAGACCGTCGCCGCGATCCGGTCGACCGTCGAGCTGATCCGGGACCTGGATCGCGGGACGGCGTCGCGGACGTACGGCGCGGCCGTCGACGACTACGGCACCGACTGGCTCTACGAGGCCGTCTGGCACGAGCGTGAATGGGTCGTCGTCCGGCAGCTCGGCGTCGGCGAGGACGGCGAGGTCACACGGTACTGGTGGCAGCGCCTGGAAGACGACGAGGGGATGCTCACCGACCGGTCCCTCGACCGCGACGACTGGGGCCTGCGGCCGCTCACCCGCGAGGACTTCTACACCGCCTGGGACGACCCGGGCTGGTCCCTCACCGCCTGAACAGCCGGCCCACTCCGGCCTGCCGCCGCCCTCGGCTCGCACGACGGGACGGGACTCGTTCGAGCGGATAACCCTTCGTGTTGGGGGTTCTTCGTTCTCACACCAGCGAAGAACCCCCAACACGAGCGGTTATCCGCTGGTGCGACGGATGTCGCGGTGGTGGGTGGGACCGGCAGGGAGTGCTGCACTGGGGCGGGCGCTGGAGTACTGGTCGGCGTACTGAATGTTCGTGATGCGAGACGGGGACCTCATGGTCCGGACATTGTGTGGCAGACTGCAAAACGTCATGAAGCACTATCGGGTGATTATTTCCTAGGCGCGCTCAGCAAGCTGTACCTGAGCGCGCAGACCTCTCGCACCTTGCGGGAGGTTTTTTGTTTGCCTGACAACCCCTCCGGAAGGCCGGCCCATGAGCATCTCGGACGATTTCCACGTCTACGACACCACCTTGCGCGACGGTGCGCAGCAGGAGGGTCTGGCGCTGTCCGTGGCCGACAAGATCGCCATCGCGCAGTACCTGGACGAGCTGGGGGTCGGATTCATCGAGGGCGGCTGGCCGGGCGCCGTCCCCAAGGACACCGAGTTCTTCGAGCGGGCGAAGACCGAGCTGCACCTGCGGAACGCGACGTTCGCGGCGTTCGGGGCGACCTGCAAGCCGGGGTCGGCCGCCGCCGACGACCCGCAAGTGGCCGCGTTGCGGGAGTCGGGCGCCGCCGTGGTCACACTCGTTGCCAAGAGCCACGACGCGCATGTCGAGCGGGCCCTGCGCACGACGCTCGACGAGAACTTGCGGATGGTCGCCGACACCGTCCGGCACCTCCGCGAGAGCGGCCAGCGGGTCTTCCTCGACACCGAACACTTCTTCGACGGCTATCGCGCGAACCGCGCCTACGCGCTCGAGGTGGTACGAGTAGCCGCCGAGGCCGGGGCCGACGTCATCGCGCTGTGCGACACCAACGGCGGGACCCTGCCGCGGGAACTGCAGGACGTCGTCCGCGACGTCCTCGCCTCGACCGGGGCCCGGCTCGGCATCCACGCCCACAACGACGGCGGTTGCGCGGTGGCGAACTCGATCGCCGCCATCGAGGCCGGCGTCACGCACGTCCAGGGCACGATCAACGGGTACGGCGAGCGCACCGGCAACGCCGACCTGCTGGCGGTCGTCGCCAACCTCGAACTCAAGCGGGACATGCGACTCCTCCCGCCCGGCAAGCTCGCGGACTCGTTCCGGATCGCGCACGCGATCGCCGAGGTGACGAACGTGCCGCCCTCGACCCGGCAGCCGTACGTCGGGCTGTCCGCGTTCGCCCACAAGGCGGGCCTGCACGCCAGCGCGATCAAGGTCGACCCGGACCTCTACCAGCACACGGATCCGGCTCGCGTGGGCAACGACATGCGCATGCTGGTCTCCGAGATGGCCGGCCGGGCGAGCGTCGAACTGAAGGGCCGGGAGCTCGGGTTCGACCTCGGCAACGACCGGGAGCTGGTCAGCCGGGTGACCGAGCGGGTGAAGGACCTGGAGGCCCGCGGGTACACGTTCGAGGCGGCCGACGCGTCGTTCTCGCTGCTGCTCACCGAGGAGGTCGACGGCAAGCGGCCGAGCTTCTTCGACGTCGAGTCGTGGCGGGTGATCACCGAGTCGCGCGCCGACGGCGAGGCCGTGTCGGAGTCGACGGTGAAGCTGGTCGCGGGCGGCGAGCGGGAGGTCGTCACCGGCGAGGGCAACGGTCCGGTCAACGCGCTCGACCACGCACTGCGGGCCGCGATCGAGCGTGCGTACCCGGTGGTGAACAAGTTCGACCTCGTCGACTACAAGGTCCGCATCCTCGACCAGGGCCACGGCACCGACGCGGTGATCCGCGTGCTGATCGAGACCGCCGACGGCGAGGGCTCGTGGGTGACGGTCGGCGTCGGCCACAACATCGTCGAGGCGTCCTGGGAGGCGCTCGTCGACGGCGTCACCTTCGGTCTGCTCCGCCACAAGGAGGTCGCGCGATGAGCCTGGTCGCGGTCGAACGCGCCGTCACCACCTTCTCGGCGCAGGTGGTCGAGGTCGAGGGTCTGCTGGCGCGGGTCGCCGTACTGCTGAACCCGTACGACGTCCGTGAGCTTGCGCTGTCGCTGGACGACGGCACGCTCCAGATCGTCGTCGAGGGCAACGGTTTCGACGCCGACCGGGTCGCCGCCCGCCTGGAGAAGGTGATCGGCGTCCTCGAGGTGTCCATCAGTTCCAACTGAGCAGTTCAATCTGGACAGTTCAGGCCGCCGGTGAGGTGCGGGTCGATCGGGCGGCTGGATCGCAAGCCCGCAGTTGTGGGGCATTCGTTCGGTGGGTTGATCGCGCAGAAGATCGCCGGCGAGGGCGCGGCGGTCGGTGACGCTGACGTTCGACGAGTTCAAGTACGGCTGGGCGAACGGCCTCGACGAGGAGGTGGCCCGGCAGCTGTACGACGAGTTCCACGTGGCGGCGTCCGGCGTACCGATCTTCCAGGCGGCTGTCGCCAACCTGAACCCGTTCAGCGAGACCAAGGTCGACTTCAAGGCGGCGAACAGGGGGCCGATCCTGTTGATCTCGGGGGAGAAGGACCAGACGGTTCCGCACGCGATGACCTACGCGGCCTACAGACGGCACAAGAAGAACTCCGGCGTCACCGAGTTCGTCGAGCTCCCGGGCCGCGGCCACTCACTGGTGATCGACAACGGCTGGGAACAGGTCGCCCGCACCGCGCTCGACTTCGTCCACAAGTACGCCTGAGGTGGAAGGCCCGCGGGGCGGCGAGTTGCGCCGCGGGCCTTCCGGTCTCGGTGGGTCGCCCGGCCGGTCGGGTGTCAGTCCCAGGTGAGTCCGCCGGCGGACTGGTACTCGATGACGCGGGTCTCGAAGAAGTTCTTCTCCTTCTTCAGGTCCATCACCTCTGACATCCATCCGAAGGGGTTCCGCGTTTCACCGAAGATCGGTTCGAGACCGATTTGTTCCGCTCTGCGGTCGGTGACGAAGTGCATGTACTGCTCGCAGAGGTCCGCGGTCAGGCCGAGCATGCCGTTCGGCAGCGTGGCCCGGCCGTAGGCGACCTCCAGCTCGCACGCCTCGGTCAGCATCTGCCGGACCTCGGCCTGGAACGCGGCCGTCCACAGGTGCGGGTTCTCCTGTTTGATCTGGTTGACGCAGTCGATGCCGAAGTTCAGGTGGATCGACTCGTCGCGCAGGATGTACTGGTACTGCTCCGCGATGCCGACCATCTTGTTCCGCCGGCCGAGCGACAGGATCTGCGCGAACCCGGTGTAGAACCACATCCCTTCGAACACCACGTAGAACGCGATCAGGTCGCGCAGGAACGCGGTGTCCGCCGCGGGTGTCCCGGTGCGGAACTCCGGATCCTCCAGATGCCGGGTGTACTTCAGTGCCCAGGCGTCCTTGTCGGCGATCGACGGGACCTCCCGGTACATGTTGAACAGCTCGCCCTCGTCGAGACCGAGTGACGTGCAGATGTACTGGAAGGTGTGCGTGTGCACGGCCTCCTCGAACGCCTGGCGGAGCAGGTACTGCCGGCACTCGGGGTTGCTCAGCTGGCGGTAGACCGCGAGCACGATGTTGTTGGCCACGAGGGACTCGGCGGTGGCGAAGAATCCCAGGTTGTGCTTGAGCATCAGCCGCTCGTCCTCGGTGAGGCCGTCCTTCGACTTCCAGAGCGAGATGTCGGCCTGCATGGAGACCTCGGTAGGCATCCAGTGGTTGTTGCAGGCGGCAAGGTACTTCTCCCACGCCCATGTGTACTTCAACGGCAGCAGTTGGTTGACGTCCGCGCGCGAGTTGATCATCGCCTTGTCGGCAACTTCCACCCTTGCCGCTCCAACCGAAATGGTGCTCACTGGCAGGCCTCGCAGTCCGGGTCGTCGAGGGAGCAGACCGCTCCGGTGGGTTCAGGGAGTGCTACCGGTACGGCGTTCAGACGGCCGTCGGTGCCCTGCAGAGTGGACTTCTCCACGTGGGTCGCTGACTGGGAACGTAGGTAATAAGTCGTCTTGAGTCCATAGCGCCAAGCTGACCGGTAAAGCTCGTCGAGCGCGCGGCCCGACGGTTGCGCCATGTAGAGGTTCAGCGACTGCGCCTGGTCGATCCACTTCTGCCGCCGCGACGCCGCCTTCACCAGCCAGTGCGGATCGATCTCGAAGGCCGTCGCATACAGCTCGCGCAGGTCGGCCGGGATCCGCTCGATCCGGGCGAGCACGCCGTCGTGGTACTTCAGGTCCGACACCATCACCTGGTCCCACAGCCCGCGGGCCTTCAGATCGGCGACCAGGTACGGGTTCGCGACGGTGAACTCACCGGACATGTTCGACTTCACGAACAGGTTGCTGTACGTCGGCTCGATCGACTGGCTCACCCCGCAGATGTTGGAGATCGTCGCGGTCGGCGCGATCGCCATGACGTTGGAGTTGCGGAGGCCGTCGCGCAGGACCTTCGCACGCAGCGCGTCCCAGTCCAGCTGCGTGCTCCGGTCGATGATCACGTCGCCGTCGCGCGCGGTGTGCAGCAGGTCGAGCGAGTCGATCGGCAGGATCCCGAGGCTCCACAGCGATCCGTCGTACGACGAGTAGCGGCCACGCTCGGCGGCCAGCTCGCTCGAGGCCTCGATCGCGTGGTAGCTGATCTGCTCCATCGACCGGTCCGCGAACTCGACCGCCGCGTCCGACGCGTACGGGATGCGCAGCGTGAACAGCGCGTCGGCGAATCCCATCAGACCGAGGCCGACCGGGCGGTGCCGCTGGTTGGCGCGCTCCGATTCCGGGGTGGTGTAGAAGTTCACGTCGATGACGTTGTCGAGCATCCGCACCGCGGTCTTCACGGTGTCCCGCAGCAGGTCGGCGTCGAGCCCGTCCTCGGTGAGATGAGCGACCAGGTTGACCGAGCCGAGGTTGCAGACCGCGGTTTCGTCGACGGTGGTGTTGAGGGTGATCTCGGTGCACAGGTTCGACGAGTGGACGACACCGTCGTGCTGCTGCGGCGAGCGCAGGTTGCAGGCGTCCTTGAAGGTGATCCACGGATGCCCGGTCTCGAACAGCACGGTCAGCATCCGCCGCCACAGGTCGACCGCCTTGACCCGCTTGAACACCCGGATCTCGCCGCGGTCCGCCGCCTCCTCGTACCGCACGTAGGCCGCGGCGAACGCCGCGCCGTACAGATCGTGCAGGTCCGGCACCTCGTCCGGCGAGAACAACGTCCACTCGCCCCCGGCCTCGACCCGCCGCATGAACAGATCCGGCACCCAGTTGGCCGTGTTCATGTCATGCGTCCGCCGCCGCTCGTCCCCCGTGTTCTTCCGCAGCTCGAGAAACTCCTCGACATCGATATGCCAGGTCTCCAAATACGCACAGACCGCGCCCTTACGGCGCCCGCCCTGATTCACGGCTACTGCCGTGTCGTTGGCTACCTTCAGGAACGGGACGACGCCTTGGGACTCGCCGTTGGTGCCTCGGATGTGGGCGCCGATGCCGCGGACCGGGGTCCAGTCGTTGCCGAGGCCGCCGGAGTACTTGGCGAGGAGGGCGTTGTTGCGGATGCCGGTGAAGATGCCGGACAGGTCGTCGTCAACGGTGGTGAGGAAGCAGGACGACAACTGGGGCCGGGTGGTGCCGGAGTTGAAGAGGGTCGGCGTCGAGGACATGAAGCGGAACGAGCTGAGCAGTTCGTAGAACTCGATCGCCCGCGCGTCGCGGTCGTCCTCGCGCAGCGCCATCCCCATCGCGACCCGGAGGAAGAAGGCCTGCGGCAACTCGTAGCGCACTTTGCCGAGGTGCAGCAGGTAGCGGTCGTACAGGGTCTGCAGGCTGAGGAAGGTGAAGTTCAGATCGGCGTCGGGCTTGATCGCCGCCGCGAGCCGGTCGAGGTCGAAGCGGCCGAGCTCGGGGTCGAGCTGCCCGGCGTCGATGCCCACCTGGATGTAGCGCGGGAAGTAGTCGGGGTACGCCGTGGTCATGTCGGCCTGGCTGGCCTGACGGGGCTCGCCGTGGACGCGGCCGAGCGCCTCGCGGCGGATCTGGTCCAGCAGCAGGCGGGACGTGGCGTAGCTGTACTGCGGCTCGGTCTCGACAGACGCCCGGGCGGCCATGACGAGGGCGAGCTCGACCTCGTGCTCGGCGATGCCGTCGTAGCAGGCACCGAGCGTCTCGTTCAGGATCTTCTCGGGGTCGACGGCGTCGAGTCCGAGAGCGGCCTCGGTGACGACCACCCGGAGCCGGTCGACGTCGAGCGCCGCCCGGCTGCCGTCGGCCGCGCGGACGGTGAGCGGAGGAGGATCGGTGACTCCCGCCGCGTCGGCGGGAGTGCGCGCCTTGGTCCGCTCCTCGCGATACAGGACGTAGGCGCGGGCGACCTGGTGCTCGCCGGCGCGCATCAGCGCCAGCTCGACCTGGTCCTGGATGTCTTCGACCTGCACGCTGCGGGCCCTCGCGCCGCGGCTGGTCAGGGCAGTGACGACCCGGCCGGTCAGGTCGGTCACCAGATCGCGGACCCGGTGCGTGCCGCCGGCCTCGGCACCCTCGACGGCGAGGAAGGCCTTGGTCATGGCGACGGAGATCTTGGTGGCGTCGAACGGTGTGCTGCTGCCGTCGCGGCGGACGACGGTGAGCTCCGTCCGGAGGTCTGCGGTGGCCGCAGCCGATGAGGAAGCAATGGTCACAGGTGTGTGCTCCAGGAGAGTTCGGAGACCCGGGACCACGCGAGCGGACGCACGACGGGACCGGCGGCACCGGCCGGGAACACCGCCGTCACGTCCTGCGATCCACCCGCGAGATCTCGGACCGCGTGCACCGGCGGTGCACGCGCCGGTGGCAGGTATCCGGACTCGCGGGCACCGTTCGACAGCGTGTCCGCTCACCGTTGCGGGGCAGCTCCGGAGTTGCACCGGATTCCCCTGTTGCCCCGGGACGATCAACATCTTGTGGTTTTGCTCGCCCCGAACCACCAGCAGTAGTGATGCTAGGCGGAGTCTCCTAGATCTTGTGGTAGCGCCACGCCGCGTGTCGCACATGTTGTGGTCCTCACGCCGCGACCGCGTAGAGGTCCTGCAGGGTCATGATCTCGGAGCCGTGATGGATCAGCTCACGGTTCAGCCTGAGGATGACGTGGCCGAACGGCTCGGAGGCGTCCAGTTCATTCGCCTGGCTCAGGCCGACCGTCATCGCCTCGTCCTCGTCGAGGGCGGCGATCGCGTCCCGCCAGGCCTCGACCCAGTAGGTCAGCCAGGCCACCGCATCCCGGGCGTTGCCGTGCAGGGTGATGTCGTCACGCCCCTGCCGGCTCTCGCCGAACGTCCACTCCCAGCGCTCGAAGAACATCTCGGTCAGGTGCGCGATCAGCCACGCGATCGTGCGTGGCCCGCGATGGTCCGGCTCGGCGGGCCACTGCGCGACCCACTCGCCGGAGCCGAGCGCGCGGAACTGCCCGGCATAGTGCCGCCGGACGACGGTGAGCGCCTCACTGCTCGGTCGCCAGAAGTACTGCTCGTCGGTCAGTTGGGCGAGTCGTCCGGACAGCACCATCCAGCTGAAGCCGAGCTGTCCGCGGACCATCGCCATCGCCGACGGCCGGTGCAGGATGTCCCAGTCGAACGCCTCCGGCATCACAACTCCCCTGTACGATCGAACATGTGTTCGAATTCTTGCTCGATCGCGACCGGAAAGTCAAACCACCTAGTGTGTCGGTCCTGGCCTCGACGGGACCGGTCTGCTAGGCGGCTCGACCCGGGTGTCCGCGGCCGGGCTCGCGAACCGGCGCTCCAGCAGCGTGAAGGCGTCGATCAGCTCCGGCGCCTCGTAGACGCGGTTGCGGCGCCCGTCCGTGATCTCGCGCAGGATGCCCGCCTCGACCAGCCGGGCCAGGCCCTGGTTCGCGGCCTGTTGCGAGCGGTCGATGAGCTGAGCCGCGGCGGCGAGGGTGAGGACCGGCGCGGCCGGAAGTGCCTCGATCAGTAGCTCGGCCGCGGAGCCGGCCCGCACCGGGTCCGCGCGTTCCCGCCAGGCAGCTTTCAGATCGGCGGCGGTCTGCTCAAAGCGCGCGGCCTCGGCGGTCGCGTGCGTGCAGGCGGTCGCGAACATCCGCAACCACGGGTTCGCGGCCGCGCGGGCCTTCGCGGTCGTCGCGCGTCCGACGTACCGGAATGCGGTCAGAGAGTCGACGTACTCCGCGGCGTGAGTGGCGAGTGCGAGCGAGACCGGCGGCACGGTGCGCGTGACCAGTCCGTCGGCGCGCAGGATCAGGTGGATCAGCGCGCGGCCGGTGCGGCCGTTGCCGTCGGCGAACGGGTGGATCGTCTCGAACTGCGCGTGCGCGATCGCGGTCTTGGCCAGCACCGGCAGCGGTGACTCGCGCACGAACGTCATCAGATCCGCGAGCAGGTCCGGGATCAGCTGGGCCGGCGGCGGCACGTAGTACGCCTCGGCGGGGGAGCGGCCGCCGATCCAGTTCTGCAGGTAGCGGATCTCGCCGCCGTACTCCGGGGTCGGCGAGTGCGCCATCAGCCGGCGATGTGCCTCGAGCAGGTGCTCGACCTCGAGCTTGTCGCCGGCCTGGACGGACTCGGTCACCCACGTCATCGCGTCCACCGCACCGAGGACCTCCTCGGCGGTCACGTCGTGCACGCGGTCGCGCAGTACGTCGGCCTTCAGCAGCCGGCGCGCACCGACGACGAGGCCTTCGATGTGCGACGACCCGACCGCTTCGGCGCGCAGCAGCAACCGCGCCAGCGCCTCGCTGTTGGTCAGCACGGCAGCGGTCGCGTCCAGGCGGGCCAGGTCGCCGGCGGCGTCCTCGAGCAGCGCCAGGACGTCATCGCTCAGGTCGAACTCGCGCCCGGCCAGCGGATCCGGGAAGTACAGCTCGTACGACCCGCCCAGGCGCTCCGCCCGGGTGAACCCGTCGGGGTGCCCGGGCCAGCGGTGCAACTCAACCCGTGCCATACTCTTATTCAAGCTTATCCACAAACCTTGAACAAGGGCTGCGGAAACCCAACGCTGACTGGACCCCGGTTGTGGGCACACTTCTGCCTGTGACCCTGGACGCGCAGACGCAACGGATGGTGGCCGCCAACGAGGCCGACTGGAATGCTCGCGCCCCGCTGCACGCGGCGAGCGACTTCTACGACCGGCCCGCGGAGTTCTGGTTCGCGGACTACGAGTGGGAGGATCTGGGCCCGCTCGACGGCCGCGACGTCCTGCACCTGCAGTGCCATCTGGGTACCGAGACGATCGAGTTCGCGCGCCGGGGTGCGCGCACCAGCGGACTCGACCTGTCGGAGAAGTCGCTCGAAGCGGCCCGGGAGATCGCGCGCGAGGCCGGCGTCGAGGTCGACTACCTGCACGCCAACGTGTACGACGCCGTGGGTGCGGTCGGTGGCCGGCAGTTCGACGTCGTGTACACCGGCAAGGGCGCGCTGTGCTACCTGCCCGACCTGCAGCAGTGGGCCGAGGTGGTCCGCGATCTGCTCAAGCCCGGCGGCGTCCTCTACCTCGTCGAGTTCCACCCGCTGCTCAACGCGCTCCGCGAGGTCTCGCTCCCGGGCGAGTCCGACGAGTTGGTGCTCCGGGCCGACTATCTGGAGGGGCGCGGCCCGATCGCGCACGACTCGACCGTCACCTACACCGGCGACGAGGTGCCCGGCCGCCAGACCAGCTACGAGTGGCGGCACGGCCTCGGCGAGATCGTCACCACGCTCGCTTCCACAGGCTTTCAGGTCACCGGGCTGCGCGAGTCGGACGTCCTGCCCTGGCCCCGCTGGGCGGCGATGCGGCAGACCCCGGACGGCTGGTGGCGCCTGCCGGACGACGCCCCTCGCATCCCGCTGTTCTTCGCGCTGAAGGCGATCCGATGACCCGCGCGGACCGCGAACAGGACCTGATCGCCTACTACACCGGCGAGATCCACGCCCGCGTCGGCCGGGACCTGCCCGAGCCACGTGTCGCCCGCCGTACGGCGTACCTCGATCAGCTCCGCCTCGAAGGCCGCGACACCGTGCTCGAACTCGGCTGCGGCCCCGGCCGCGACGGCCAGGCGATCGCGGCGGCCGGTTTCACCTACACCGGCGTCGACCTGTCGCCGGCCAGCGTCGAGGCCTGCCGCGAGCTCGGCCTGCACGCGGAGGCCGCGTCGGTCCTCGAACTGCCGTTCGGCGACGCGACGTTCGACGCCGGCTGGACGATGAGCACCTTGCTGCACGTGGCGGACGAGGACCTCGATCAAGCGCTGCGGGAGATCGTCCGGGTGCTCCGTCCGGGCGCGCCGCTGGCCGTCGGCCTCTGGGGCGATGTCAGCGGCAGGGAACACGTCTGGGACGACGGCAAAGGCTACGGCCCCGGCCGCTTCTTCAGCATCCGCAGCGACGAGGGGATGCAGGAAGTCCTAGGCCGGCACGGCGAGCTGGAGCAATGGACCACCTGGAACGACGGCGGCGCCATGCACTACCAATGGGCAGTGCTCCGGGTCAGCGCTTCCTAGGCCCGCGGATCGCCACGTACAGCAAGGCAACGCCGAACGCCGCGACGATCGGGCCGACGGTGGCCCAGAGGGTGCTGCCGGTCATCGAGCTGCCTTTGAGGTAGCCGAGGCCTTGGAGCGTCCAGACGCCGCCGATCGCGATGAGCAGAGCGGCGAACGCGATGGCGACGATCTTTCCCATGCAGTGAGGCTAGCCGAGCAAGTCGTCGCAGAGGTCGACGAGTTGCCGGCGGAGTGGGCGGGCGCGGTCGGCGAAGCCTCGCTGGGCGGCCGTGTACTCCGCTTTGCCGTCGGGTGTCTCGATGCGCACGGGGGAGTAGCCGAGCGGCTGGAGGTCGTACGGCGAGGCGCGCATGTCCAGCGTGCGGATGTCGCGGGCCAGCTCGAAGCACGACAGCACGAGCGAGCTCGGGGTGAACGGCATCAGCTTGCACGCCCACTTGTAGAGGTCCATGTTCGCGTGCAGGCAGCCGCCCTGTTCCAGCACCGGCTGCGACTCGCGGCTGGGCTGCAAGGTGTTCAGCGGGCGCGCCGAGTCGGTGAAGAACCGGAACGCGTCGAAGTGCGAGCAGCCGATCTTGTGCGATTCGACGACCTGATCGGTGCCCTCGGCCCCTAACCGCAGCGGCCAGGACGCATGCCGTACGTCGGGGGTGCGGTACACCATCGCCCACTCGTGCAGGCCGAAGCAGCCGAACTGGGGCTGGCGGTCGAGCGTGGACGCGAGCAGTCGGCGGATCCACCTGATGCTGTCGGCGCGGCATTCGATCTCGGCCGGATCGAGCGACGCCGTCCCGTCGACGACGACGTACCCCCGGCGATCGCCATAAGCAGCAGCCTCTTCCAGCCGCACGCCCGGCCCCGGGTGCCAGACCCGCAACTGATTGGGACGGGTCGGGTAATAGGTGAAGAGGAAATCCTCGACGGGATGTGCCTCGCGCCGCGTTCGTCGTTCCAGGTGACCGGCCAGCAGGACGTCGACGCGCGCGGTGTGCTCCTCGGCGTACGACGTCCACTCGGCCAGTGTCAGCGTGGTCATAGGTCGAGGGCGAAGGCGTACAGATCGACGCCCGGGATGGGGGCCCAGTCACGCTCCGGGAGGCGGACGAAGCCGAGCCGCTCGTAGATGCGGTGCGCGGTCGTCATGTAGGCGGCGCTGCTCATCACGATCCTGCGGTGGCCGAACTCGCGGGTGCGCTCGATGCAGCGTTCGGTGAGCGCGGTACCGACGCCGAGCCCTCGCGCACGGCCGGCGACGCCGAGCATCCGGAACTCGCCCTCGTCGTCCAGGCCGATCTCGCGGTAGACGGAGCCGACAGGACAGTAGGTGACAGTGCCCAGCAGGCCGGACGGATCCGCCGCCACCCACAGCTCGGCCTTCGCCGCCCGGTCAGCCGCGGCACGCAGCGTCATCGCGTAGTCACCGCGCACGAACCCGTCGTGGGAGTAGGCCTCCACGGTCAGGTCGCCGACGGCGTCGTACTCGGCGGGAACCGCAAGGCGGATGTCGAAAGTCACCGCCTAACTGTCTCATCCCACCCCGACGGTAGGCTCGGCCCGTGCGTATCGCCAGATTCTCCGTGGACGACGAGCCGAGGTACGGCGTCGTCGAGACCGACGACCCCGAAGGGCTCGTCGGCACTGTCAACGTCCTCGACTCGGACCCGCTCTACCGGTCGGCGCAGTTCACCGGGGAGAAGCTGCAGCTCGCGGACGTCCGCCTGCTGGCGCCGGTGATCCCGCGCAGCAAGGTGGTCTGCGTCGGCCGCAACTACGCGGCGCACGCCGCGGAGCTCGGCAACGACGTGCCGAAGGAGCCGATGATCTTCCTGAAGCCGAACACGAGCGTGATCGGCCCGCGGGACGGCATCGTCTACCCGGAGCAGACCAACGACCTGCACTTCGAGGGCGAGCTGGCGATCGTGATCGGCCGGATCTGCCGGGACCTGCCCAAGGAGCGGGTCAACGAGGTGATCTTCGGCTACACGATCGCGAACGACGTGACCGCGCGTGATCTGCAGAAGAGCGACGGGCAGTGGGCCCGGGCCAAGGGGTATGACACGTTCTGCCCGCTCGGTCCGTGGATCAGCACCGAGTTCGACGCCTCCGACGTGCGGGTCAGCACCGAGCTGAACGGCGAGCCCAAGCAGGACGGGCGGACGTCGCAGTTCATCTTCGACATCCCCGAGGTGCTGGCCTACATCACCTCGTTCACCACGCTGCTGCCCGGGGACGTGGTGCTCACCGGTACGCCGGCCGGCGTCGGCCCGATGCTGCCGGGGGACGAGGTCTCGGTCAGCGTCGAAGGCATCGGAACCCTGACGAACAGGGTGATCGTGCGTGACTGACCCCGTGCTGGGCGATCTCGAGCCGCACGAGGTGCGCGTCCGGTTCCCGCCGTCGCCGACGGGTCTGCTGACCGTCGGCAACATCCGCAGCGCGCTGTTCAACTGGGCCTTCGCCCGGCACTTCGGCGGCAAACTGGTGCTCCGGATCGAGGACACCGACACCTCCCGCAACACCGAGGAGGGCTACCGGTACACCTACGACGCGCTGCGCTGGCTCGGTCTGACCTGGGACGAGGGTCCCGAGGCCGGCGGCGAGTTCGGCCCGTACCTGCAGTCCGAGCGGATGGAGCTGTACGCCGACGTCGTCGCGAAGCTGATGGCCGCGGGCAAGGCGTACCACTGCTACTGCTCGCAGGAGGAGCTCGACCAGCGCCGCGAGGCGGCCCGCACGGCCGGCCAGCACAGCGGGTACGACGGCCACTGCCGCGATCTCACACCCGAGCAGGTGCAGGCGTACGTCGGCGAGGGCCGCCGGCCCGTGGTGCGGCTGCTGATGCCGGACCACCCGATCGTGTTCGACGACCTGGTCCGCGGCGAGATCACCTTCCTCCCGGAGAACCTCGGCGACTACGTCCTGGTCCGGGCGAACGGCTACCCGCTGTACCCGTTGGTGAACCCGGTCGACGACGCGCTGATGGAGATCACGCACATCCTGCGCGGCGAGGACCTGCTGTCGTCGACGCCGCGGCAGATCGCGCTCTACGAGGCGCTGGCCGAGATCGGCATCGGCAGCGGCCGGATCCCGCGGTTCGGCCACCTGCCGATGGTGATGGGCGAGGGCAACAAGCGGCTGTCCAAGCGGGACAAGGGATCCGGCCTGACCGAGTACGTCGACCGCGGGTTCCTGCCCGAGGGCCTGCTGAACTACCTGGCGCTGCTGGGCTGGTCGATCGCCGAGGATCGCGACGTGTTCACGATGGCGGAGATGGTCGAGGCGTTCGACATCCGCAAGGTGAACTCGAACGCGGCCCGCTTCGACCCGAAGAAGTGCGAGGCGATCAACGCCGCCCACATGCGGCTGCTCCCGCAGGACGAGTTCGCGCGGCGGATGGTCCCGTTCCTGGCCGCGGCCGGTGCGCTGCCGGCGGAGCCGTCCGCGGAGCAGCTCGCCGTCCTGCAGGCCGCCGTACCGCTGGTGCAGGAGCGGATGAACACGTTGTCGGAGTCCGACGAGATGCTCGGCTTCCTGTTCGTCGACGAGGCCGCGTTCACGGTCGATCCGGATGCCGCTGCCAAGGTGCTGACCGGTGACGCGGACGCCGTACTCGATGCTGCCGTGAAAGCGCTGTCGGACCTCGGCGGCACGGACTGGACGACCGCGGCGATCGAGGCCGCGCTCCGGGCGTCGCTGATCGACGGGCTCGGGCTGAAGCCGAAGAACGCGTTCGGCCCGGTCCGGGTGGCGATCTCCGGCCGCCGGATCTCGCCGCCGCTGTTCGAGTCGCTGGAGCTGCTCGGCCGGGACAAGTCCCTGCACCGCCTCGAGCGCGCCCGCCGTACGGCGTCATGAACGAGAAGACGGCGTTGACGCCGTACCTGCGGCTGCTGAAGAACGACGCGACCCCGCGCTCGTACGTCGTGCTCGGCGCCTTCACGATCCTCGTCGGCTGGCTGATCGCGGGCATCGTCATCCTGGGCGCGCAGATGGCGATCCGGGAGGACCCGCCGGGGACGCTGTCCTGGTTCGGGCTGCTCGCGACCAACCTGACGCTGATCCCGCTGATCCCGCTGTCGGTGTACGTCGCCCGGGGGCTGAACAAGCAGACGCCGGGTCTGCTGTCGTCGGTGGTCGGCCGGATCCGGTGGCGGCCGCTGGCCTGGTTCGCGCTCGTCGCGGTCGTGCTCGAGCTGATCTCATTCGCGATCATCCAGCTGGGCGACGTACCGCTGGCCATCGGCGAACGCCACGGCGGCGGGATGGCGCCGGACGCGATCGCGGTCGTCCTGGTCACGCTGCTGACCTCGCCGATCCAGGCCGCGGGGGAGGAGTACTACTTCCGCGGGTATCTGCTGCAGGCCGTCGGGGCGTACGCCCGGAGCTGGGTGGTGGCCGTGCTCGTCACGGGCTTGCTGTTCACCGCCGCGCACGGGATCTGGCCGTGGGAGAGCCCGGCGCTGTTCGTGGACCGCCTCGCGTTCGGTCTGGTCGCCGGACTGCTCGCCGTCCGGACCGGTGGCCTGGAGGCCGGCATCGCGTCGCACGCGGCGAACAACGTGGTGACGTTCGTGTTCGCGGCGTTCACCGACACCGTCGGGGCGAGCCTGGGTGTGAAGGACGCGCCCTGGCCGCTGGTCACGATCGACGTGCTGAAGTTCGCGGCGTTCGGCGCGATCGCGCTGTGGATGAGCGGGCGGATGAAACTCGAGACCCGCTCCGAGTTGCCGCTGAGCGCCTTGTCAGTAGGCGGTCCGCGACAGGTGTGACGGGAGTGACAACGCGCCGGAGGGGGCTCGTTTTGCTGTCCGGTCCCTGCCTCGGGTAAGCTCTCCGAGCCGGGTTGATGAGGGCGGAAACGAACTCTTCGACTCAGTGAAATGCCTTTGGGGTATGGGGTAATTGGCAGCCCGTCTGATTCTGGTTCAGTTAGTCTAGGTTCGAGTCCTAGTACCCCAGCGGATTGGACCGCACCGATGAAAATCGGTAGAGTTCAACCTCGTTGCCCGGGCGCAAAGCCCGGACGACAAACCTCTGGCCCCGTTGTGTAGCGGCCTAGCACGCCGCCCTCTCAAGGCGGTAGCGCGGGTTCGAATCCCGTCGGGGCTACCAGAGATCGACAGCCTCCCATCCGGACGGATGGGAGGCTGTCGTCATTGAGGGGCGTCATTCCGGTTTACGGACCACCGGGACCGGTTGGTGTCTGCGGGCAGCCTCGTGGGCCAGCCTCGGCGTCAGTGCCCGGCCGCCGGCGAGAAACCTCCGCAGTTGCGTGAAGCGGCCGGCCGGAAGGCTGAAGTCTGCCAACGCCCGATCCACCCGCACATGGACGCCACCCGCGACAGGCGTCGCGGTACCGACGAATGCGGCGTTCTGCTGACCGGTGAAGACCTCCGCATGCTCGTGGAACGTCAGACAGGCCCGGCCGGTGGCCGAGGCGCCGAATGAACCGGTCTGGACCACGAACCCGTCCGCGACCCGCTCGACTCCCAGCGATCGCACCGGGAGCGGCCAGCCTTCGGCATCGCGGACCGTCAGCACCGGGTTGCCGAGTCGCAGCGCGCGCTCGGCTCCCGGCCGCCAGTCGGCCGGCGGCGCGGCCCACGCCGGTGGTGCCGCCCCATCAGGTGCCGGGTCGGACGGCGGCGCGGTGACGCCGGCCGCGGCGTCCCATCGCAGCGGTTCGGCGTCGAGACGGCCGCCGGGCCACCACAGGATCCGCAGCGGCGTGACTTCGATCCACAGCCGGCTCCAGTACCACTGCTGCCGTCGTGCGACGAACCATGGCTGCCCGGCCACCGTCTGCGGCAACTTCTCCAGAATGCGACGCAGGTACAGGTCCGTGTTGCCCTGCAGATCAGCGTCCCGGACCGTCGCCAGACCCTGAACCAGCACCACCGGAGCGTCACGCAGTCCCGAACCGGTCGGATCGGAGAACAGCAGCGCCACGCGCGGGTCGTGCCGGGCACGCTCCGCCTTGGCCGGATAGGTGAGGCCGGTGCTCACGTCGATGGTCGCCGAAGCGGAGTCGTGATACGGCGTCAGCGGCCAGGTGATCGGTGCACCGGACCGGGTCAGCGACGCGTACTCGCAGGTGATGGCTCGCTCGACGATCGGCAGGACGGCAGCCGGCCAGACGGAAACCGCCTGTGTGGACAGTGCGTTCATGATTCCCCCTTGTGGTTGTGACGAGTGTCCGGCCAGGTCCTTGGGATCGGCTTGGGGTTCGGCCACAAGTGCTTTCCAAGCGGGTGCCCGCAGGGTCGGAACATCGGCTCGAAAGGAAGGAATCATCATGACGATCGTCGATCAGCGGCGGCTGCTGCCCGGACAGGCGGCCGCGCCGCCCGGCCCGGTGGACGTGACCTCGATGTACGTCGTGCACCACGCGTTCCGTCGCGACCTCACCGCGTTCAAGGCGGCCGTGATCGGCACGCCGCTGGAGGATCGCGACACCTGGCGGGCACTCGCCGGGCGGTGGGGCAAGTTCCGCGAGATCCTGCACAAGCATCACACCGGCGAGGACGCCGGTCTGTGGCCGCTGCTGATGGCCAGGGCGAACTCCGACGGCCGGGCCACGCTGGAAGCGATGGAAAGCGAGCACGCCGAGATCGACCCGCTGCTGACGTCGTGTACGGCGGGGTTCGAGCGGCTGGCGGCGTACGCCGACGCGGATGCCCGGGACGCGCTGGAGGTCCGGATGGTCGCCCTCAAGGAACACCTGACGCGACACCTCGACCACGAGGAACGCGACGCGATGGCGCTCGTCCAGCGCTACCTGGTCAACGCCGACTGGCATCGGCTGGAGCAGGAGCACTTCAAGCCCGGTTACGCTCCGCGGGACATGCCGTTCCTCGCATCCTGGATCATGTACCGGCTACCGGCCGAACACTTCGGTCAGGTCCGCGCATCGATGGCCGGCCGGCCGATGGAGCTGTTGTGGCGGCTGCTCTGGCGACGGCCGTTCGAGCGACGGGAGCGGCTGGCGTTCCGTTACGTGTGAATCAGAAGCCGCCGCGATCCCGCTGCTCCCGGAACCATCGTGCGGCCAGCGGGATCTCCCATTCCGCACACAACTCCAGCGCCCGGTCGGCGTGCCTGGTCGCAAGCTCCCGATCGCCCGTCGTCATCGCGGTCAGGGCGAGAAAGGCATCCACAGGACCGAGCGGGACGGAGAACCCCGCACTGCAGACCCAGCCGGCGAACGGGCTCAGCCACTGGTACAACGACCGTGCCGGACCCGGCTGTGCGTAGGCATAGGCGACCTCGGCGGCGGCGCAGTGCTGATGCATCGACAACCAGTCGTCGTTGGCCGGAATCACCAGCTCGCCGTTGCCGAGGGCCCGCGCCTCGTCGATGCGGCCGGCGCGGACCAGGAGCCATTGGATCGTGAGGTCGACCGGGATCGGGCTGTGCGACCCGAGCGCTGCGAAAGCCGGCGCCATCTCCGCGGTGCGACCTCGCCAGACCTCGATGCCGGCGAGGCCCGAGACCAGTGACTCCTCGCGCTGCGGGAACGACGCCCCGGCGATCAGCTCGCGCCGCTGCTCGAGCAACCGCTCCGCTTCGTCGAATCGTCCCCGCATCGCCAGCCACGGCGCCTCGAGTTCGCTGACGACCACGAGCGCGTACGCCAGCCGCCGCGGTCCGGCGATCGACCGCACCTGCCGCATCTCGTCCCACATCTCCGCGACCCGGCCGAGCTCACACGTCGCGATCACCCGGATCGTGCGGGCCAGCGCTTCGCGGACCGGATCGGCGAGTTCGACCGCGGCGGCCACGGCCTCGTCGGCCAGCCGCAGCCGGTCCGGCGCGGTGGCGGGACGCCAGGTGGCGATGAACGCGGCCTGACAGGCCCACACCAGCAGGGCGCGGTCGCCGAGCCTGCGCGCCATCGCCATGCCCTGCTCGCTCAACGCCTCCCGGTAGGCGGGTGCGTCGGAGTGATACAGCTCGGTCGCCAGCACCAGCAGCGCCCGGCAACGCAGTTCGCTGTCCTCGGCCGGCAGCTCTCGCAAGGCCCGTCGCAAGGTGCTGATGATGTACGGATCCGTCTGCCCGTACGGTCGCGTCTGCCACAAGGCGCCCTCGGTCGCGCCCACTGCCGCCCGTGTCATCCGTACGACGTCACCCAACTGCTCCGCCTCGTGCACCGCCGCGGTCAGGGCGGCGTCCAACGAAGCCCGGTCCACGGACCACCGGCACGCGTCGGCACGTGCCATCAACAGGTCGTACCGGTCGAGCGGAGTTGCGGAGCTGTCGGTCTGCTGTACGTCGAGCGCTGCCGCGAGCAACGCTGCCGCTTCGTCGTAGGCGTACAGCCGGATCGCGCGCTCGGCGGCAACGGCTGCCGCTCGCCAGGCTCGTGCCGCATGGGCCGGCCCGGCGGCCAGCCAGTGTCGTGCTGTCTCGGACGGCGCCGCGTCAGTAGCCTCGAGCACCTGGGCGATCGCCGCGTGCCGGCGAGCGCGCCGCGCCGCTGGCAGGCCGGAGTACACCACGTCGCGAACCAGCGCGTGGGCGAAGCGGAACCGCTCCACCCGCTCGCCCTCGGCGATCACACCGGCGGCCAGCGCGGGATCGAGGACGTCGAGGAGTTCGTCCGCGTCGCGGCCGGTCGCCGCGGCGAGAACCGCGAGATCGAACTCACGGCCGATCACAGCGGCTGTCCGCAACAGCTCACCGGTTGCCTGTGGCAACCGTGCGACCCGGCGCGCGACGACGTCCGTGACTGCTGCCGGCACGTCGCCGCGGCCGTCCCGGAGCAACTCGACCAGAAAGAACGGGTTCCCGTCCGTCCGCGCACGGAGCGCCTCGGCTTCCTCCGTGCCGGGCTTGTGACGGGTGGCGGCCTCGACGAGTTCGGCCGCCTCGGAGGTCGTCAATCCGTGCAGATCGAGGCGTAGCGCATGCCGCCGACCGAGGGACTCGGCAACGGCCGCGAGCTGAGCGGTGAGCTCGGGAGCTGCCCTGCGGGTGGCGACGACGAGCAGTCGTCCGGTGTCGAGCACGTCCGCGAGATGCCTCAGCAACTTGAGCGACGACGGGTCTGCCCAGTGCAGGTCGTCGAGGGCGATCAGCAGCGGGCAGGTCCGCGACGCCGCAACCAGGATGTCCGCGGTCATCGTCCACAGCCGGAACCGCGCTGCGTCGACGTCTGCCGCCGACGGTCCGACGAGTCCGGACTCCAGCAAACCGGTCAGCTCGGCGAGGTCACGCCGTACCTGCTCCGGGAGGCCGGCCTCCGCGAGGGTCCGGAGGATGCGGATCCACGGCCACAGCGGTGGTGCGCCCTCGTCCTCCGAACACCGCCCGCTGAGTACGGCGAATCCGCGCGAACGCGCCCGGGCCGCGATCTCCGACGCCAGCCTGGTCTTGCCGATGCCCGGCTCACCGACCAGTACGGCGAACTGCGGCGCCGCGGTCGCCTCGTCGAGCAGCCGTTCGAGCGCCGCGACTTCGGCGACCCGTCCGGCCAAAGGCCACTGCGCCCCGGCAACGGGCCCGGTAGGAGCTGCCACGGTCTTCGGCCGCCAGACCAGTTCGGGGTCCTGGCGGAGTACGGCGACCTCCAGCTCCCGAAGCGTCGTACCCGGGTCCAGCCCGAGCTCGTCCGCCAGGATCTCCCGAACCCGGCGCAGCGCATCAAGCGCGTCGGCCTGCCGACCGGTGCCCGCGAGCGCCAGGACACGCAGTGCCCACAGCCGCTCGCGCAGTGGATGCTCGGCGGTCAGAGCCTCCAGCTCGGCGGCCAGCGTTGCGTGTTGACCGAGCGTCAACCGGGCGATCGCGCGGTCCTCGAGAGCCACCAGCCGGAGCTCCTCGAGTCGTCCTCGTTCGGCGACGGCCGCGGGAACGTCGTCCAGATCGGAGTACGGCGTACCTCGCCACAAGGCCAGCGCGTCGTCGAGCGCCCTGACGACCTCGGTCAGCTCCAGCGGTTCGAGATCCGGCGCCGTGACCGTGCCTGACGACAGACCGAGCCGGAGATGTGCCGCATCGACCGTCGTGCTGAACCGGGCCGAGTCGAGGCAGTCCGCGGGCAGCCGCAAGGCATAGCCCGGCGCGACGGTCACCACGGTCTTCGCCAAGGTGCGAGCCGGCCGGTCCGGTTCCAGCGCCTTGCGCACGCCGGCGAGGTACACCTGCAAGGTCGGCAACGCGCTGGGCGGCGGACTGTCCCGCCAGAGCATGTCGATCAGGCTGTCCACCGGCACCGGCTGCCCGCCGTACAGCGCAAGGGCCGAAAGCAGCATGCGTTGCTTCCGGCCACCGAGTTCGACCGGCGCGCCGTCCCGCAGGACCTGAGCCGCCCCGAGAATCCCCACCCTCACCACCTGAGAGTACGTCGCCGATGCGGTGGACAGCTCAGGTCTAAGCGCTTAGTCTAACCGCTTAGACCGATCAATCGGGGCCGCTGGAGAAGAGGGAACCCCTGTGAAGCGACTACTTCCCGCCACGATCGTTGCCGTCGCTGCCCTGGTCGCCGCGTGTGGTGGCTCGCCCGACGCGGGCGCCCCGGCCGCGGCGGACCAAGGTCCGGAGACCGGGACGATCACGTTCACGGGCACCGACAACGCCGAGACGTACCAGCCCGTGATCAAGGCCTTCGAGGCGAAGAACCCCGGCATCAAGGTGACCTACACCCAGATCCCGTTCGACCAGTTCAACGCGACCATGCAGCAGCGGCTGAGCGCGAAGGACGCCGGCATCGACGTGTACACGGTCGACGAGCCGCGCGTCTCGCAGCTGGCCGCCAAGGGCTTCCTCACCGATCTGAGCGACCTCGACGAGCAGGTCAAGACGAAGTTCAGCGCGACGGCGTCCAAGACCAACCACTTCCGCGACAAGCTGTGGTCGTTGCCGATGTGGAACTCGACGCAGTTCCTCTTCTACAACAAGACCGCGCTCGCCAAGGCGAAGGTGACCCCGCCGACCGCGGACCCGCAGCAGCGCTGGACGTGGGAGCAGGTCGAGGCCGCCGGCCGGAAGGCGATGCAGTCGGGCGGCACGAAGTACGGCCTGTTCATGGAGCAGCCCGAGGCCTACTACCAGCTGCAGCCGCTGGCCGAGTCGCTCGGCGGCGGATCCGGGATCGAGGGCGACGACGCGCTCACCCCGGCGGTCGAGACCGACGGCTGGAAGAAGGCGATGCAGTGGTACGGCGCGACGTTCGCGAGCGGAATGTCGCCGCGCGGCATCGGCGGGTTCCAGACCGGGCCGGTGTTCGCCGCGGGTGATGTCGCGTTCTTCGTCGGCGGCCCGTGGGACCTGAAGATCTTCGGCAGCTCGAAGATCGACTGGGGCGTCGCCCCGCTGCCGTACTTCCAGGGCGGCAAGCCGGTCACGCCGACCGGTTCGTGGTCGCTCGGCATCAACCCGGCGTCCAAGCAGCAGGGGATGGCACGCAAGTTCGTCGAGTTCGCCACGCTGGACGCGGCCGGCAACCTGGCCACCACGAGCACCACCACGATCATCCCGGCGAATCTCGACGCGCAGAAGCAGTACACCCCGCAGCTGGACGGATTCTCCGGTACCAAGACAGCCGGCGCGGCGGCGATCACGACGTACGAGAGTGAGCACACCGCGGTGTCGCGGCCGGTGAGCGTCGGGTACATCCAGTTCGAGGAAGTCATGGGCAAGGCGTTCGCGGACATCCGCAACGGGACCGATCCGGCCGCGCGGTTGCAGGAGGCGACCCGGCAGCTGACCGACGCCTGGAAGTCCATTAAGTGAGGCAGCGGCAAGGGCTGATCGCTCTCGCGTTCCTGGCGCCGGCGCTGGTGTGTCTCGCCGTCCTGCGAATCGTCCCGGCGATCTCGGCGGTCGTCGAGAGCTTCTACACCGAGAGCCTGCTGCGCGGCGGCCGGGTGTTCGCGGGCCTGGGCAACTACACGGACCTGCTGTCGAACAAGGACTTCCGGCAGTCGGTCGGCGTGACGCTGCTGTTCACCGTGCTGGTGAACCCGATCCAGGTCGTGGTCTCGTTCCTGCTCGCGGTCCTCTTCACCCAGAGGGCCGCGGGCGCGCGACTCTGGCGCACCCTGGTCATCCTGCCGATCGCCACCCCGCCTGCGGTGTCGGCAGTGATCTGGAGCGTCATCTACCGCCCCGACGGCCTCGCGAACGGCGTCCTGGAACGGCTCGGCCTGCCCGCGCAACCTTTCCTCACCTCGCCGAGCCAGGTGCTGCCGTCGCTGATCGTGCTGCTGTCCTGGATCGGCGTCGGGTACTGGATGCTCTTCCTGATCGCGGGCATCCAGGAGATCCCGGCCGAGGTCCGCGAGGCCGCGCTGCTCGACGGTGCCGGCCCGTGGCGCCGGATGGTGTCCGTCGTCCTTCCGCTGGTCCGGCGCCCGCTCGCGTTCGTCCTGGTCGCCGACACGGTCTCGAACCTGCTCGTGTTCGCGCCGGTGCAGATCCTCACCAAGGGCGGCCCGAACGGCAACAGCAACCTGCTGATGTACGACGTGTACAGCCGCGCCTACGCGATCGGCGACATCCACGTCGCGCAGGCCGAGGTGGTCATCCTGGTAGCGCTGACGCTGGCGATCGTGGCCGGGCAGTTCCGCCTGCTGCGAGGTGACCAGTGAAGCGCGTCAGCCTCTCGGTGCTCGGCGGCGTCGTCGGCCTGCTGTTCTTCCTGCCGCTGCTGTGGGTGGTGACGAACTCGCTGCGCCCGGGCTCGGAGACGTTCGCCAACCTCAGTCCGCTGTCCTGGCAGACGTTCCTCGAGCTGCGCCCGACGCCCACCAACTACGCGTCCCTGCTGGACAGCGCGATCGGACGCGCGACGCTCAACTCGATCCTGGTCAGCGCGGCCACGGTCGTGCTCGGGCTGGCGGTCTGCGCGAGCGCGGCGTTCGGGCTCGCGGCGTTCGAGTTCCGGGGTCGCGGGCTGCTGTTCGGCGTCGTCGTCCTGAGTTTCCTGGTGCCGTTCGACGCGATCGCGATCCCGCTGTCCACGATGTTCCGGGACTGGCACCTGACGAACACGTTCGCCGGGCTGGTGCTGCCGGGGATCGGCAACGGGATGGCGATCTTCCTGCTCCGGCAGTTCTTCCTCGGCATCCCGGCCGAACTCGTCGAGGCCGGACGGCTCGACGGCCTCGGCTGGTTCGGGGTGTTCCGCTGGATCTACCTGCCGCTGTCGAAGCCCGCGCTGATCGGCGCCGGACTGATGCTGTTCCTGTTCCAGTGGCAGGCCTACGTCTGGCCGCTGCTGATCGGCACCGACGCGAAACACATCCTCGGCCCGGTGGCGTTGTCCAACCTGCAGGGCCAGAACTTCACCGACTACGGTCTCGTGTTCGCGGGCGCCGTCGTCCTCACCGTCATCCCGCTGGTGGTCATCGCCGGCTTCCAGCGGTACTTCGTCCAGTCCGTGTCGAGCACCGGACTCAAGTGAAGGAGATCCCACAGTCCATGCAGCGATCCCTCATTCTCGATACCGATATCGGCTCCGACGTCGACGACGCGATGGCGCTCGCCCAGATCCTCGGCAGCCCGGACCTCAGCCTGGTCGAGGTGCACACCGTGTACGGCGACACGCGGCTGCGGGCCCAGCTCGCCCGGCGGTACGGCGTACTGGCCGGCCGGGACCTGGACGTCGTACCCGGTCTCGCCGAACCGTTGTCGGGCCGGGAGGTCTGGTGGGCGGGGCACGAGGGCGCGCTGCACGACGACCTGTCCCAGGAGACCATCGGCGCCGGCACTGCGCCCGAGCGGCTGGTCGCACGGCTTCGCGAGCACCCTGGTGAGCTCGACGTGGCCGCGATCGGCCCGTTGACCAACGTGGCCAAGGCTTTGGAGCTCGAGCCCGAGGTGCCGCGGTGGATCCGGCATCTGTGGGTGATGGGCGGATCGTTCGGTGACGACAAGGCGGAGCACAACTTCACGTCCGACGACGTCGCCGCGCAGGCCGTCCTGAACGCGGGGATCGCGACGACGGTCACCGGGCTGGAGATCACCCAGCAGGTCACGATCGGTGCCGACCTGCTGGGGCGGATCCGGGCCGCTGGTCCGTTGGGGGCGGCGTTGGGCGCGGACATCGAGCAGTGGTGGGCGTACTGGAGCGAGACGTGGAACGTGCCGCATGACCCGGTCGCGGTGCTTGCCCTGAGTCGCCCGGAACTGTTCGAGGTGTCCGACCCCGGCCGGGTCTCGGTCGTGGTCGGGGGTGAAGGGGCCGGGCGGAGTACGTTCACCTCTGATCCAGGCGGCACGGTGCGCATCGTCACGGGGGTGGATGCGGAGCGGGTCGCGGAGGAGATCACGGGGCGGATCGTGGCCGCGGGGACGGCTTACGCTGTGCAGCGTGGGGAGATCGATGGCGACGGCGCGTGATGTCGCGGAGCGGGCCGGTACGTCCACCGCGGTCGTCAGCTATGTCTTCAACAACGGCCCGCGGCCCGTGTCGGCGGAGACCCGCCGGCGCGTGCTGGAGGCCGCGGCCGAGCTGGACTACCGGCCGAACATCCTCGCCCGCGCGCTGAGCGCCGGCCGCACGTACTCGCTCGGCCTGCTGATCCCGCAGATCCGCAACCCGTACTTCGCGACGCTCGCCGAGCACCTGGAGAACCACGCGCGCCGGCACGACCACCTGCTGCTGATCGGTGACTCGGCCGGGGACCCGGAGCAGGAGTCGGCGCACATCGGCTCGTTCATCGAGCGCAAGGTGGACGGCGTCGTGCTCGTGTCGTTGCTCGTGGAGCCGGCGATCCAGCGGTTCGCGGCCGCCGGCGTACCGGTGGTCGCGCTGCATCCGGTGCCCGACGGGGTGACGGTGTCCACGCTCTCGATCGACTACGTCGCGGGCGCGGAGGCGTCGGCGACTCACCTGCTGTCGCACGGCTACCGGACCCTCGGCGTCGTCACCGGCCCCGAGGAATCACCCGGTACGGCGGAACACCGCCGCGGCATCGAGCGCGCACTGACGGCGCATCCGCGGGCCTCCGCGCGGTACGTCGCCGCGCCCGTCTCGCGATTCGCCGCGCGGGACGCCGTACGGCCGTGGTTCGCGCAGAAGCGGCCGCCGCGGGCGATCTACTGCTCGACGGACGAGCAGGCGTTCGGCGTCCTGTTCGCGGCCTGGGAGGCCGGGCTGCGGGTGCCGGAGGACGTGGCGGTGATGGGCTTCGACGGCACCAGCGAGTGCACGGTGACGATCCCGCCGTTGGCCAGCGTGCGGCAGCCGATCGAGGAGACCGCGCGGCGGGCTGTCGAATTGTTGCTCGATCGCACCGACCCACCCGCCGCCCGCCACGTCCTCGACTACGAACTGGTTCCGAGCACCTCCTGCGGTTGCACCGAATCCGGGTAGCCTGAACGGATGGCTGTCGAGTTCAATCACACGATCGTGAATTCCAGCGACAAGTTGGCGTCGGCGCGCTTCCTGGCCGGCCTCCTGGGTCTCCCGGAGCCGAGTAGCTACGGACCGTTCGCCGTGGTGCAGCTCGGGAACGGTACGTCGCTGGACTTCGCCGATGCCCATGGACAGCCGCACTCGCAGCACTACGCCTTCCTGGTGACCGAGCAGGAGTTCGACCAGATCCACGCCCGGATCGTCGAGCGTGGCCTCACCTACTGGGCCGACCCGTTCCACCGGCGCGAGGGTGAGATCAACACCAACGACGGCGGGCGCGGTCTCTACTGGAACGATCCCGACGGGCACAACCTCGAGATCATCACCGTGCCGTACGGCGGTACCCCCTGACCGTGCCGGCCTAGGCAGGGGCCGGGCTGGAGTGGGCCGGACCTGAGTGGGCCCGCCGCACCGACAACCCGACGGCGATCAGTACGACGCCCCAGACGAGGGCCGTGACGCCCAGCAGTACGGCGATGCCGACCGCGCCCGCGCCGGGGTTGGCGGCGAAGAGGATGCCGATGAACAGCGACAGCAGGCCGCTGACGACCAGCAGCCAGCGCGGCATCACCTGCTGACTGCTGAACGCGCCCGCGAGCTCGAAGATGCCGCGGATGATCAGCCAGACCCCGAGGATCCAGGTCAGCGCCTTGGCGGTCATACCGGGACTGGTGATCGCGAAGAACGCCGCGAGCAGGGCGATCACGCCGAGCGTGATCAGCCACAGGCGGCTGCCCCCGGACTCCCGCTGGAAGGCCTGGACGATCGACCCGATCCCGTCCACGAGGGCCCAGAACCCCCAGAGCAGAACCAGTGCGATCGCCGTGTGGATCGGCCACGCGATCGCGAGAATCCCGAACACGATGCCGACCGCACCGCGCACCAGCAACATCTTCCACCCGAGAGTCAGCCAGTCCCGCTCCATGTGGACCTCCTTGTGGGTTCTTCCCTTCATGGTGATCCGGCGACGCACCTCACGGCAATGACCGGTTTACTGTGGGTGTGTGGCCCTGGCTGTCTGTCTGCTGTTCGACCGCCGCACCGATCGGCTCCTCCGGTCCCTGTGGGGCCGGCTGGAGGAACTCGGCGTGCCGACGCTGGAGACGCACACCCACGGCCACCACGTGCCGCACCTGTCGCTCGCAGTGCTGCGCGAGTGGGACCACGACAAGGTCATGAAGGCCGTGCAGCCGTTGCTGAGCGATCAGACGGTCGAGCTGTTCTTCGATGCGCTGGGCACCTTCCGGCGCGGCCGGGCCTGGTTGGCGCCGGCCGTGGGCGTCGAGGCGCTGCAGCTCCAAAGTGAAGTGGTGTCAGCGGTTGTCGATACGGGTGCTGATCTCCATCGGCACTACAGACCAGGTAGATGGGTGCCGCACTGCACTCTCGCACCACGGGTCCCGTTGGTCGCGTTGCCGGTGCTGGCCGCGGCCGTGTACGACGTACTGCCCCTCGAAGCGACCGCGGACCGTGCCGCCCTTGTCGACAGCGGCACCGGCCAACTCTGGCCGGTGCCGACGCGCGGCTAGCCGGTGGTGTATTCGACGTGGAGCAGCGCCGCCCCTGCGGGCTTTCCGTCGTAGGCGCGGGCGGTGCGATGCCCGGTGCCGGTGATGACGAGCGCCAGGGCATTGCCGCTGGCCCAGCCTGGTCTGCCGACGACCTCTCGTAGCACCGAGCTGAGATCCGGGGTGCGCTGGTTCGCTCCGGCCTCTCCGACGAGCGTCCAGGCCGCCGGAGTCCATGTGGCCGCGGCCGTACCCAGGGTTCGGGTCGACGGCTTGGTCGACGACGTGAAGGCGGCGGCGTTGTCGGCGGACTGGGCGCGGACGGTCAGGCTCGTTGCCTCGCTCTGGACCTCGTCGGCCTCGAACTGGACGTAGGCCTTGGTGACCGTGGCGCCGGCCGGGATCGTGAGGCCCGGGAAGCGGAGGCCGACCTTCTGGTTGGAGCCGTCGTACACGAGTTCGAGATCGGAGCTGGTCGCGTAGTAGCTGCCGGTGGCGGACTCTTCGACGTCGTCGGCGCCGGCCGCGATCCGGGTTTCGAGCGTGGCCGACCCTGGAGCCGGCGCTGGTTGTACGACGACCTGCACCGTGTCCGAGGCAGTCAGCTGACCATCGGACGCGGACAGCTGGAGCACATAGGTTCCGGCTGTGCCGAAGGTGGCGGTCGTGTCCACTGCCGCGGCGTTCGCGAAGCTGACGGATCCCGGGCCGCTGACTTGACTCCACTGCGTGGTGATCGGGCCGTCGTCGGTCGCGGTTCCGTCCAGGGACGCCGTGCTCGGCAAGGTGACGGTCTGGTCCGGGCCCGCATCGACGACCGGCGCGCGATTCGGCGGCGGCGTACCGGTTGTGTACTCCACGTGGAGCAGTGGTGCCCCGGCGGGTTTGCCGTCGTAGGCGCGGGCAGTGCGATGACCCGTACCGGTGATGACGAAGGCGAGTGCGTTGCCGGCGGTCCAGCCCGGCCTGCTGACGACTCCCTGTACCACTGCGCTCAGGTCTGGTGTGCGCTGGTTCGCGCCGACCTCACCCACCAGGGTCCAGGCTGCCGGTGCCCAGGAGGCAGCCGCGGCGCCGAGAGTTCGGGTCGACGGCTTGGTGGTGGAGGTGAAGGCCGGGGCGTTGTCGATCGCCTGGGCGCGGATCGTCAGGTTGGTCGCCTCGCTCTGGGTCTCGTCGGCCTCGAACTGCAGGTAGGCCTTGGTGATCGTGGCACCCGCGGGCATTGTCAGGTTCGGGAACCGCAGACCCACTTTCTGGTTCGAGCTGTCGTAGACGAGCTCTAGATCGCTGCTGGTCGCGGCGTAGCTGCCGGTCGCGGATTCCTCGACGTCGTCGGTGCTCGCGGCGATCCGCCGATCGAGGACCGACGATCCTGGCGGCGGCGCCGGCGCCACCACGATCTGCGCGGTGTCCGAGGCGGACAGGTCGCCGTCGTCGGCCGTCAGTTCCACCACGTAGGTGCCCGCCGTACTGAACGTCGCTGTGGTGTCCACCGCAGCCGGATCGGCGAACGTCACCGTCCCGGGACCGCTCACCATGCTCCACCGCGATGTCAGAACGCCGCTCGGCAGGCCGTCGTCGCTGACAGTCCCGTCCAGTGTCGCCGCGGCCGGAAGTACCACCGACAGATCAGGTCCCGCACTCACCCCGGGGGCCCGGTTCGAGGGCGCGCCGGCGTACTCCCAGTACCCGAGGTCCGGCGCCGCCCCCACGTAGTCACTCGCCGGGATGCTCAGCACCTGCTCGCCGTTCCAGGTGTACGACGACGTTCCGGCGTCGATCGCCGGGCTCCCGGGCCAGAGCCGGAAGTTCTCGTACAGCAGGGGATCGGCGAACACCGACGAGGCCGGAGGGATCCCTTCCTCGTAGTCGGCCGTGTTGTGCCAGAAGAGGTTGTAGGCCACGGCCGACGCGCCGGTGACCCGCCGGAGTGCGGTCGCCCTCGTCCCCGCGAAGATGTTGTTCAGAACAATGCTGTTCGCGCCGCCGACCACGCCGTAGTTCTCGATCGAGAAGGTGTTGTTGGTGACGTACACCCGCTCGGCCAGCGGGGCCCCGCTGAAGTCCTCGTTGGTCTGCTGGTTCGGCAGGCAGCCGATCGAGGCCGCGCCGTTGTGGTCGAAGGTGTTCCGGTCGACAGTGACGGTCCGGCTCGAGGCACCGTCGGAGTCGATCAGCTGGATCCCGTCGGAGTCGTTGCGAACGAACCGGTTCCGCCGGATCACCACGTCGAGCGCCGGGCCGACGTACGGGTACATCCGGAACTCGATGCCGTCGCCCTGGTTCTCCTGGATCGTGCTGTCCAGCAGGGTCATCGCCACCCGGCCGTTGATGTCGATCCCGTCGTCGGTGTTGGCGACGAAGACGTCGTGGTCGAAGAGCGCGGTCGAGTCGTTGCCGAAGTCCGCACCGTCGCCGTTCGCCGTCAGGCGGCTGTGTGTGACGGTCACCCGCGCGTTGCCGCGGACACCGTCGACCCCGTTCGCGATCGTCAGCCCGTTCACCACGCTGCCGGCGGAGCGCGACCCGAACTCCAGTACGGCGTTGCCCGCGCATCCGGACGCTCCACCGCAGGCGTTCGCGACGTACCCGCTCAGGACGGTCTGGTCGATGTACGCCGGATCACCTGTGGTCTGGTACCAGGAAGCGAACGTCAGCACCTTGTCCTGGACCCACACACCGCCCGTGTAGGTGCCGGGTGCGATCAGGATCGTGTCGCCGCTCGAGGCCGCCGACACCGCGGCCTGCACCGTCGGCTGGTCGGCCGGAACCCTGATCACCGCCCCGGCCGCATGAACAGGCGTGCTGGGCAGCGTGACGCCGGCGATCGCCAGGGCGATCGCAGCCAGCAGGGCGGCGGGACGACGAGAGATGCGCTCCATCTTCGGACTGTAGGAGCGCCGGCGGGGCGTCCACACCGCCCAACTGGCGTAGATCGGTCTGCTCCCCGCAGTACCGGAGATGTCTATCCGGGCAGTTACTCCGAGGCGCGGCGGAGGGCTTCGGACAGGCGCTCGGCGGCGGCCATGACGGCGGGGGCGTGCATGCGGCCGGGCTGGCGGGAGAGGCGCTCGATCGGGCCGGAGACCGACACGGCCGCGATCACCTTGCCGCTGGGGGAGCGGACCGGGGCGGAGACCGACGCGACGCCCTGCTCGCGCTCGCCGACGGAGTGCGCCCAGCCGCGACGCCGTACGCCGGCCAGGGCGGCCGCGTTGAACGACGCGTTGTGCAGACCGCGGTGCATCCGCTCCGGGTCCTCCCACGCGAGCAGTATCTGAGCGGCGGAACCGGCCGCCATCGTGAGCTGGCTGCCCACCGGGACGGTGTCGCGCAAGCCGGACGGACGCTCGGCGGCGGCGACGCACACCCGGTACTCACCCTGGCGGCGGAACAACTGCGCCGACTCGCCGGTGATGTCCCGCAGCCGTGCCAGCACCGGGCCGGCGGTCGCCAGCAGCCGGTCCTCGCCGGCGGCCGAGGCCAACTCGCTGAGTCGCGGGCCGAGCACGAAGCGTCCCTGCATGTCGCGGCCGACCAGGCGGTGGTGCTCGAGAGCGACCGCCAGGCGGTGAGCCGTCGGACGTGCCAGACCCGTGGCCGCCACGAGTCCGGCCAGGGTCGCCGGCCCGGATTCGAGGGCGGACAGCACGAGGGCTGCTTTGTCGAGAACACCGACTCCGCTAGAGTTGTCCATGAGACGATATTGCCGTCTCGAATCGTGGAACGCAAGTCGCTTCGGCAGCCCAATCGAGAGCACTGTGAGCGAAAGCACCCTCGACCACACAAACATTCTCAAGGGAGAGTCTGATGGGTAGGACGTTGTCGGAAAAGGTCTGGGATGCGCACGTGGTGCGCCATGCCGACGGAGAACCCGACCTCCTCTACATCGACCTCCATCTGGTCCACGAGGTCACCAGCCCGCAGGCCTTCGACGGGCTCCGGCTGGCGAACCGCCCGGTCCGGCGGCCGGATCTGACGATCGCGACCGAGGACCACAACGTCCCGACGTTCGACGTCGACAAGCCGATCGCCGACCCGGTGTCGCGGACGCAGGTGGACACGCTGCGCAAGAACGCCGAGGAGTTCGGCATCCGGATCCACACCCTCGGCGACCCGGACCAGGGCGTCGTGCACGTGATCGGCCCGCAGCTCGGCCTGACCCAGCCCGGGATGACCGTGGTCTGCGGTGACAGCCACACGTCGACGCACGGCGCGTTCGGCGCGATTGCCTTCGGCATCGGTACCAGCGAGGTCGAGCACGTGCTGGCCACCCAGACGCTGATGCAGGCCCGGCCGAAGACCATGGCGGTCACCGTCGACGGTGTGCTGCCCGAGGGCGTCTCGGCCAAGGACCTGGTGCTGTCGCTGATCGCGAAGGTCGGCACCGGCGGCGGCCAGGGCTACATCGTCGAGTACCGCGGCGAGGCGATCCGGGCGCTGAGCATGGAGGCCCGGATGACGATCTGCAACATGTCGATCGAGTGGGGCGCCAAGGCCGGCATGATCGCGCCGGACGAGACCACCTTCGAGTACCTGAAGGACAAGCCGCACGCGCCGCAGGGCCTCGACTGGGAGGCGGCCGTCGAGTACTGGAAGAGCCTGGCCACCGACGAGGACGCGTCGTTCGACCGCGAGGTCGTGCTGAAGGCCGAGGAGATCACGCCGTTCGTCACCTGGGGCACGAACCCGGGCCAGGGCGTGCCGCTGGCGGCCACGGTGCCGTCGCCGGACGACTTCGACAATGAGAACGACCGGGTTGCCGCCGAGCGCGCCCTGGAGTACATGGGCCTGACCGCCGGTACGCCGCTGCGCGACATCCACGTGGACACGGTGTTCCTGGGGTCCTGCACCAACGGCCGGATCGAGGACCTGCGGGCCGCGGCCGGCGTGCTGGCCGGGCGGAAGGTTGCCGAGGGCACTCGGATGCTGGTGGTCCCGGGCTCCGGACGGGTCCGCCTGCAGGCCGAGGCCGAGGGCCTGGACACGATCTTCAAGGACGCCGGCGCCGAATGGCGTGGGGCCGGATGCTCGATGTGCCTGGGGATGAACCCGGACCAGCTGGCCCCGGGCGAGCGCAGCGCTTCGACGTCCAACCGCAACTTCGAAGGCCGTCAGGGCAAGGGCGGTCGCACCCACCTGGTGTCGCCGCTGGTCGCCGCCGCGACCGCCGTCACCGGAACGCTGGCCGCTCCGGCCGACCTGCCGCCCGTCGCCGTACCCGCGAACGCCTGAGGAGCAACGGAATCATGGATGCCTTCACCCAGCACATCGGTACGGCGGCCCCGCTGCGCCGCAGCAACGTCGACACCGACCAGATCATCCCGGCCGTGTACCTGAAGCGGGTCACCCGGACCGGCTTCGAGGACGGGCTGTTCGCGGCCTGGCGCAACGATCCGTCGTTCGTCCTCAACCAGCCCGAGTACGACGGGGTCTCGGTGCTCGTGGCGGGACCGGACTTCGGCACCGGATCCTCGCGGGAGCACGCGGTCTGGGCCCTGCTCGACTACGGGTTCCGCGTGGTCGTGTCGTCGCGCTTCGGTGACATCTTCCGCGGCAACTCGGGCAAGGCCGGTCTGCTCGCGGCCCTGGTGACGCAGGAGGTCGTCGAGCAGCTGTGGACCACGATCGAGGCCGACCCGGGCACCAAGGTGACGGTCGACCTGGAGAACAAGACGATTTCGGCCGGTGACGTCTCGGCGCCCTTCGAGATCGACGACTACACGCGCTACCGGCTGCTGAACGGTCTGGACGACGTCGGCATCACCTTGTCCCACGAGGCCGACATCGCTGCCTACGAAGCAACCCGGCCGTCCTTCAAGCCGGCCACCCTTCCGGCCAAGGCCTGAAGCTCTCGCAGGGTTATCGCCCCCGTAACGTTTGGATGGCCGGGGGCGATAACTCTGGTGTTACCCTTCAGGGGTTGGAAGAACCAGGTGTGCGAGACCAAGGAGGTGAGGCGCTGATGACCAACAGCAGTGACCCCTCCAGACATACCGGTCTCGCTCGGCCTGTGGGGGGTCTTTTCCTCTAGTAGTAGCAGGGTCGGGCAGACGTGTGCTGATCACTCACCCGCACCACATCGCTCCTGGAGGACTCATGTCCGACCTGCGCCTGCGCACGTTCCGTGCGTTCAGCCGTACTCCGTCACTGCGCGCCGCCGCCCGCAAGCACGCCGCAGCCGCCGCGCCCGCGATCGAGCCGGCCGACAAGCAGCACCGCGATCCGCAGAAGCCCAAGGGACACAGCGTCGTCGACAGCGCGATCTACTGCGGCGGCAACCGGATCGCGTCCCCGCAGTCGCTCGCGGACACCTACACGGCGCTGCACACGTCTCCGCAGAGCCTGGCCTGGATCGGGTTGTACCGGCCGGACAGCCGCGAGCTCGCCTCGCTGGCGCAGGAGTTCGACCTGCACGAGCTCGCGATCGAGGACGCCAACGAGGCGCATCAGCGGCCCAAGCTGGAGCGGTACGGCGAGACGCTGTTCGTCGTGCTGAAGGCCGCGCGGTACCGGGACGCGACCGAGGAGGTCGAGTTCGGTGAGGTGCACGTCTTCGTCGGCCCGGACTTCGTGGTGACGGTCCGGCACGCCGAAGCGCCCAACCTGGCAGCGGTACGGCGCCGGGTGGAGCGCGATCCCGACCTTCTCGGCCGCGGCGCCGAGGCTGTGCTGTACGCGATCATGGACAAGGTCGTCGACGGGTACGCGCCGGTGGTCGCCGGACTGGAGAACGACATCGACGAGATCGAGACCGAGGTGTTCCGCGGCGATCCGAAGGTGTCGCGGCGGATCTACGAACTGTCCCGTGAGGTGATCGAGTTCCAGCGCGCGACCAGGCCGCTGGTCGGGATGCTCGAGCAGCTGCGCGGCGGTTTCCAGAAGTACGGCGTGGACGAGGAACTGCAACGTTCACTGCGGGACGTGGCCGACCACGTCACCGAGGTGGTGGAGAAGGTCGACGGTTTCCGCGAACTGCTCCGCGACATCCTGACGGTGAACGCGACGCTGGTCGCGCAGCAGCAGAACGAGGAGATGAAGAGCCTCGCGATCGCCAGCAGCGAGCAGAACGAAGAGGTGAAGCGGATCTCTGCCTGGGCGGCGATCCTGTTCGCCCCGACCCTGATCGGCACTGTCTACGGGATGAACTTCGACAAGATGCCGGAGCTGCATTGGCAGTACGGATACCCCTTCGCGATCGGCCTGATGGCCTTGGTGTGTGGAGGTCTGCACCAGATCTTCAAGCGCCGCGGGTGGCTCTGAAACCCCTGCTGGGACCCGTATCGGGTGAAATTGTGGCCCGAATCGCCTAAAACAAGGCAAATTTGCCGCGTTGGTGTTTGTGCATGGCGGTTTGAGTCCATAACGTTCCTGTGAGATCGAGCGCTGTGCTCGACGCCTAGTGTTCACGGAGGGAAGCAGTGAACAAGAGCCAGTTGGTCGAAGCGCTCGCAGTGCACTTCGACGGAAACCGCCGCCAGGCCCAGCACGCACTGGAGTCGGTGATCGACACCGTCCAGCGTGAGCTGACCAAAAAGGGTGGCAAGGTCGCCATCACCGGATTCGGTGCCTTCGAGGCCATCGAGCGTGGGGCGCGCATCGTGCGCAACCCGCGGACCGGTGAGACCAAGCGCGCGAAGAAGACCACGGTGCCGAAGTTCCGCGCGGGTGCGGAGCTGAAGGCCGTCGTCTCCGGTGCGAAGAAGCTGCCGAAGCTGGTCGTCCCGAAGCCGGCCGCGACCGCCACCAAGGCGGCTGCCCCGGCAAAGAAGGCCGCCCCGGTGAAGGCCGCTGCCACGAAGACCGCCGCTGCGAAGAAGACGGTCGCGAAGAAGGCCCCGGCCAAGACGGTCGCCAAGAAGGCTCCGGCCAAGACCGTTGCCAAGAAGGCCCCGGCCAAGACGGTCGCCAAGAAGGCCCCGGCCAAGACCGTTGCGAAGAAGGCGCCGGCCAAGAAGGCCCCCGCCAAGAAGACCGCGGCGAAGCGCACCGCTCGCTGATCTTCACGCACTGCGGCAGACCGCACAAAGTGCGAAGGCCGGTCACCCCGTACCAGGGGCGACCGGCCTTCGCCGTGTCTGCCCTCTGTTACAGGCGGGTGCCGAACTCCACTTTCGTCACGGTCGTTGCCGCACCCGACCCGGAGGTCTCGATCCGCACCCGCTGGCCCACCCGCAGATGGAGGACCGGGGTGTCGGAGATGGCGTGCACGGTGAACGGGAGCTCGATCCCGGTGTCCGTCAGCACGGTGCCGGAGAACGTGTCGCCGTCGTACGCGCTCACTGTCGCTTGCATGTCAGCAGGCTAGACCTTCGGTCCCGGTCGCGGCACCGAGAACCAGCGACATCACGTCCGCGGTCGCCGGGCCGACGCCGAGCTGTACGGCGTGCGCGAGATCGGCCGCGGTGTCGACGTCGCGGCGTACCGACTCGATCGCGGTCAGCTCGATCGGGACCGCGCCGGACGCCTGATGGGCCAGGGCGGATCCAACACCGAAGCGGGGATCCAGCGCCACACCGGGCCCGGCGGCGAGCAGCGTCGTCCCGGTGCCGGGCAGGTCCACCACGAACGAGCGCGGCGGCGTACACGCGGCGAGCGCGGCGGTCAGCTCGGCCGGGCGCAACGCGGGCAGGTCGGCCGACAGCGCCACGACACCGTTGCCTGCGAACTCGGCAGCCGCCACAGTTGCTCCATGCAGCAAGGCTTCGTTCAGACCGGCGGCGGGCAGGTCCGGGACCACGCGCGCGCCGGCGGCGGTGACGTCCGCGGCCACCAGCGCGTCGTCGGTGACCACCAGCACCATGTGCACCAGGGGAGAGGCCAGAGCGGCCGCAGTAGTGTCGACAGCGAAGGCACGGGCCAGCTCGGGACGGTGCTGAGGGTAGGCCGGAGCGAGCCGGCTCTTTGCGATCGCCGTACGCTTCACCGGGATCACCAGGGTCCAGGGAGCGACCTGTAGGTCTGCCATCAGGCAGGATTCTCCCATGACCGACGGCGGGTACGAGCACCAGGAGGCAGCTGTGGACGCGAGGCAGGCGGATCCACGGCCGCCGCGTGGGTTCTGGTTCGGGGTGATCGTCGCGCTCGTGAAGCCCTTCATGATCGCGTTCACCAAGTGCCGGTTCACCGGCCGCGAGAACATGCCGCGGTCCGGCGGGGTGGTGTACGTGCCCAACCACATCTCGCACTTCGACCCGGTGGTGCTCGGGTACTTCATCTGGGAGTGCCGGCGGATCCCGCGGTTCCTCGGCAAGGCGTCGGTGTTCAAGATCCCGGTGCTCGGCACGATCATCCGCGGCGCCGGGCAGATCCCGGTGTACCGGGACTCCGCGCAGGCCGCGGACGCGTTCCGGGACGCGGTGGCCGCGGTCGAACGCGGTGAGTGCGTGGGCGTGTACCCGGAGGGCACGATCACCCGCGATCCCGCGATGTGGCCGATGACCGGGAAGACCGGGGCCGCGCGGATCGCGTTGATGACCGGCTGCCCGGTGATCCCGGTCGCGAACTGGGGAGCGCAGGAGATCCTGCGGTCGTACACCGGGAAGATGCGGTTCCGGCTGCTGCCGCGCAAGACCCTGCAGGTGCGGGCCGGGAAGCCCGTCGACCTGAGCGCCTTCGAGGGCAAGCCGCTGACCAACCAGCTGTTGCACGAGGCAACCGAGGTGATCATGGCCCGGGTCGCCGAGACGCTCGGCGAACTGCGCGGCGAGGAACCGCCCAAGGAGCTCTACGACCTCCGCAAGGCCCGCAAAGCCGAAGGCGAGGAGAAGGCATGACGGTACTGATGCCACGCCTCCGGCGCGGCAGGTCATCGGGCTTCGACTCCCGTTCTTCCCTCGTCGCTTCGGTCGCTACGCTCCCTACGCTCCTCAGTCCAGAACGGGAGGCCCGATGACCAAGGTCGCGGTGTTCGGCGCGGGTTCTTGGGGGACGGCGTTCGCCACGGTGCTGGCGAACGCGGGGAACCAGGTGTCGGTGTGGGCCCGGCGGGAATCGCTGTGCGAGGTGATCAACACCCGGCACGAGAACGCCGAGTACCTGCCCGGAATCCGGCTGTCCGAGGCGATCACCGCGACCCACGACCCCGCCGAGGCGGCCGACGGGGCGGAGGCCGTCGTCCTCGCGGTGCCGTCGCAGTCGTTGCGCGACAACCTCGCGGACTGGGCCGGCGTGCTGCCGAACGCCGTACCGCTGGTCAGCCTGATGAAGGGCGTCGAGCTCGGGACGACGAAGCGGATGAGCGAGGTGATCGCCGAGCTCACCGGCGCCGGCCCGGAGCGGATCGCGGTGGTCTCGGGCCCGAACCTGGCGCGCGAGATCGCCGAGGGGCAACCGGCTGCCTCGGTGGTGGCCTGTGCGGACGAGGGGACGGCGGCGCGGTTGCAGAAGCTCTGCCATTCGCCGACGTTCCGCCCGTACACGAACAACGACGTCGTCGGCTGCGAGCTCGGCGGCGCCTGCAAGAACGTGATCGCACTCGCGGTCGGTATGGCGGTCGGGCTCGGGTTCGGCGACAACGCCCGGGCCTCGGTGATCACCCGCGGACTGGCCGAGATCGCCCGCCTGGGGACGGCGCTGGGCGCCGACGAGCACACGTTCTCCGGGCTGGCCGGACTCGGCGACCTGGTGGCGACCTGCTCGTCGCCGCTGTCGCGCAACCGCACGTTCGGCGAGAAGCTCGGCCAGGGCATGACCGTCGCGGACATCGCGAGCGGCACCCGTCAGGTCGCCGAGGGTGTGAAGTCCTGCGCCTCGATCAGCGAGCTGGCGCACCGGCACGACGTCGAGATGCCGATCGCCGAACACGTCACCAAGGTGGTCGCCGGCGAGATGACCCCCAAGGACATGCTCTTCAGCCTGGTCTCCCGCTCGGCGAAGTCGGAACGCTGGGGATGATCCCGGAGGCGTTCGCCAAGGTCACCGTCGAGCGCGAAGGCGCTACTGGGCAGGCGTGGCTCGACGAGCTGCCCGGGATCGTCGAGGACCTGCTGGACCGCTGGGAGCTCCAGCGCAACGGCGACGTACTGCACGGCCAGGTCGGCGTGGTGGTGCCGGTGCGTGGAGACGCAGTGCTCAAGGTGTCCTTCCCGCATCCCGGCAACGTGCACGAGCCGGATGCTTTCGAGGCCTGGGACGGGCGTGGCGCGGTGAAGCTGTACCGGCGCGACGACGCCCGGTACGCGATGCTGCTCGAGCGTACGAACACCAGCACACTTGCCGAGCACATGGGTGAGATGCTCATCCCCGCCGACGCTGTCGACGCCGCGGCGATTGCCGGGGATCTGCTCCGTCAGTTGACGATCCCGGCGCCGGCCGGACTGCCGCGCATGTCCGATCAGGCCGGCGCGTGGGCCGAGCAGTTGCACCAGGACGCGGCCGAACTCGACCATCGGTTGCCATCCGCGGTCGTGGACCAGGCGCTGTCGGTCGTCGAGGACCACTGCCGCGAGCAGCCGGAGACCTTGATCCACGGTGACTTCCATGCGCGGAACATCCTGCGGGCGGACCGCGAGCCCTGGCTGGTCGTCGACCCGAAGGGGTACGTCGGCGATCCGGCGTACGACGCGGCGTTCTTCCTGCGCACCCGGGCGTACTACCTGTTCGTCGGTGGCCTCGCCGTCGACGAGCTGATGCCGTATCTGGACAAGGAGCTCGAGCGGTTCGCCGAGGCGTCGGGGATCGACGCCGAGCACATCCGCCGCTGGACGCACCTGGTCATCGTCCAGTCGGCGTTCTGGACCCGCCGGCACGGCTTCGGCCGCGCCCGGAGCGGCGACCACCTCGACGAAGTCATCACGCTCATCGACAAGATCGCGACCACTTGGGTCAGCTGAGCGTGTGGGCGACGACGAGCGCGGCCGCACCCAGCAGGGCGGCGTCCCGGCCGGTGCGGGACGGGACCACGCGCAGATCGGTCGTGGCCAGGGGCAACGACCGGGCGTAGACGGTTTCGCGGAGGCCGGCCAGCAGACTGTCGCCGGCTTGGGCGAGGGAGCCGCCGACCACGATGACCGACGGGTTGAGCAGGCTGACCGCGGCGGCCAGGACGGTACCGATCTCGCGGCCGGCCTGGCGGATCGCGGTGGTCGCCTCGGTGTTGCCGGCCCGGACCAGGTCCACGATGTCCTGGCTGGTCTCCCTTCCGAGCTTGGATGCGAGCGCGGCCGCGGAGGCGATCGCTTCCAGGCAGCCGGTGTTGCCGCAGCGGCACAGCTCTGTATGACCCGGCGCCTGGATGTGGCCGATGTCCCCGGCCGCACCCTGCGCGCCGCGGTGCAACCGGCCGCCGCTGATCACGCCCGCTCCGATGCCGGTGGCAACCTTCACGAACAGCAGGTGCTCGACGTCCGGGTACGCCGTCGCGTGCTCGCCGAGCGCCATGATGTTCACGTCGTTGTCGACCAGCACCGGCCCGGGCAGCTCCCGGCGCAACCGGCCGACGACGTCGTACGAGTCCCAGCCGGGCATGATCGGCGGATGGTTCGGCCGCCCGGTGCTGTGCTCGACCGGGCCTGGTAGCCCGACGCCCGTTCCGGCCAGATCCGTGCGGGACCGCCCGGCTTCCTGCAGCAACGCCTGACCGGCCGCGGCCACGGCGTCGAGGACGACCTCCGGCCCCTCGGCGATCGCCAGGCGGCTCGTCGTGCGATGCAGGATCGCACCGGTCAGATCGGTGAGCGCGACCGACAGATGAGTCGCGCCGACGTCCGCGGCGAGCACGAGCCGAGCAGTCGGGTTGAACCGGAACCGCGCCGGTGGCCGCCCGCCGGTCGAGGCCGCTTCGCCTGAGGGCACCACGAGCCCCTCCGCGAGCAGTGCCTCGATCCGCCCGGTCACCGTGGACCGTGCGAGGCCGCTGCGCTCGATCAGCTCGGCCCGGGTCCGCGGCTGCCCGTCGAGGAGCAGTCGCAGCACCGCGTCCGCCGTACCGATAGCGCTCATCACCCGGACTTTCGTCGTACTGGCCGTGGACTTTTGCTTGACAGGGTTCAAAAGGGTCCCATAGCGTCCTTCGACGTGTCCACCAATGCGCGAAAGCTCAGGGTCGGGATCGTCGGTGGCGGGTTCATGGGCCGGGTCCACGGCCGGTCCGCGCTGGTCTCGGGAGCGACCGTCGTCGGTGCCGTCGGCTCGTCGCCCGCGCGGGCCGAGGCCGCGGCCGAGGCGACCGGCGCCGAGCGCGGGTTCGCGAGCCTGGACGAGCTGCTGGCCGCCGACATCGACGTCGTGCACATCTGTACGCCGAACAACACGCATCGCGATGTCGCGCTGAAGGCGTTCGAGGCGGGCAAGCACGTGGTCTGTGAGAAGCCGCTGGCCACCTCGGCCAAGGACGCCACCGGACTGGCCGCCGCAGCGCACGAGGCGGGCCTGGTCGGCGCCGTGCCGTTCGTCTACCGCTACCACCCGATGGTCCGCGAGCTGCGCACCCGGATCGCCGCCGGCGACGCAGGTGTGATCACCAGCCTGCACGGCTCGTACCTGCAGGACTGGCTCGCCGGTGCGGACGACCAGAACTGGCGCGTGGACGACACGACCGGCGGGCCGTCGCGGACGTTCGCCGACATCGGCTCGCACTGGTGCGACCTCACCGAGTTCGTCACCGGCGACCGGATCGCCGCGATCAGCGCGCAGCTGCGGACGGTGCGGGCGCAGCGCGGCGGCGTCGAGGTCCGGACCGAAGACCTCGCGACCGCGCAGTTCCGGACCGAGGCCGGTGTGGTCGGGACGATCGTGGTCAGCCAGGTCGCGGCCGGCCGGAAGAACCGGCTGTACCTGGAGGTCTCCGGCACCGAGTCGAGCTTCGGCTTCGACCAGGAGGACCCGGACCGGCTCTGGGTCGGCCGCCGCGACGCCTCGCAGCTGCTCACGCGGGATCCCGAGACGCTCAGCCCGCCGGCCGCGCGGGTGAACCGGCTGCCGGCCGGTCACGCACAGGGGTACCAGGACGCGTTCGACTCGTTCGTCGCCGACAGCTACGCCGCCGTCCTGGGCGACCGCCCGGACGGCCTGCCCGATTTCGCCGCCGGAGCGCGGTCCGCCCACGTGGTCGACGCCGTACTGCGGTCCGCCGCGGACGGCAGCGCCTGGATCACCGTCGACAACTCCTAGGAGCCTTTGAGATGCCTCGTCCGATCACTCTCTTCACCGGTCAGTGGGCCGACCTGCCGTTCGAGGAGGTCTGCCAGTTCGCGTCCGAGGCCGGGTACGACGGCGTCGAGATCGCCTGCTCCGGTGACCACTTCGACGTCCAGCAGGCCGTCGACGACGACTCGTACGTCCAGGGCCGCAAGGACATCCTGGAGAAGTACAACCTGCAGGTCTTCGCGATCTCCAACCACCTGGTGGGGCAGGCGGTCTGCGACGACCCGATCGACTTCCGGCACCAGGCGATCGTGCCGTCCCGGATCTGGGGCGACGGCGACGCCGAGGGCGTCCGGCAGCGCGCCGCCGAGGACCTGAAGAACACCGCGCGGGCGGCCGCGAAGCTCGGCGTGAACACCGTCATCGGCTTCACCGGCTCGTCGATCTGGCAGTACGTCGCGATGTTCCCGCCGGTGCCCGCGGAGCGGATCGCGGCCGGCTATCAGGACTTCGCCGACCGCTGGAACCCGATCCTCGACGTGTTCGACTCCGAGGGTGTCCGGTTCGCGCACGAGGTGCACCCGTCGGAGATCGCCTACGACTACTGGACCACCACGCTCACGCTGGAGGCGATCGGGCACCGGGAGGCCTTCGGCCTGAACTGGGACCCGTCGCACATGGTGTGGCAGGACATCGACCCGGTCGCGTTCCTCTGGGACTTCAAGGACCGGATCTACCACGTGGACTGCAAGGACACCCGGATGCGCGTGGGCGGCGGCCGCAACGGCCGGCTCGGCTCGCACCTGCCCTGGGGCGACCCGCGGCGCGGCTGGGACTTCTACTCCACCGGTCACGGCGACGTGCAGTGGGAGGACTGCTTCCGCGTGCTGAACTCGATCGGCTACGACGGCCCGATCTCGGTCGAGTGGGAGGACGCCGGTATGGAGCGCAAGGTCGGCGCGGCGGAGGCGGTCAACGTCATCCGCGCCTTGGCCTTCGACAAGCCGGAAGCCGCCTTCGACGCGGCCTTCGCGACAGACAAGTAACTAGCGGTTGTCGCGCCCCGCGACGAAGCCCAGCGTGACCTGCGTGGCTGCGAGTACGGCGAACACGACGAGCGTCGTACTCCAGCCGCCGGTCACCTGGACCAGGTAACCCGCAACGACCGGACCAGCTGCGGCGAGCGTGTAGCCGACCGCTTGTGCCATGCCTGACAGCTGGGTGGTTTCGTGGTGGCCGCGGCCGCGGAGGCTGATCAGCGAGAGCGCCGCGACCAGCCCGGCGCCCTGGCCCAGTCCGCCGACGACTGCCCAGACGATCGCCAGGTGCGGCGCCAGCAGCAGACCGAGCAGGGCAACGAGGATCGGCGTACTCGCCGTCATCAAGCCGGCCCGCTGGTTCGTCGGATGCTTCAGCAGCAGCGGGATGCTGAGCCCGCCGATCAGCCCGAACACCTGGAAGACGAACAGGTGCACACCGGTGGACCGCTCGGAGACGTCGCCGGTGGTGATCTCGATGGTGGGCAGCCAGTTCACGAACAGGTAGAAGCTCGTCGACTGCAGTCCCATGAAGCCGGTCACCAGCCAGGCCATCGGCTGCCGCCAGACGCTCACCGGCGGGGCCTCGTCGGCTGCTCTGGCGGGCGGCATCGGCTCCGGTGACAGCGTCCGCGGCAGCCAGATCACGGCGACCACGACGGCGAGCCCGCCCCAGACCGCCAGGGACAGTCGCCAGTCGACCGCGTCGGCGATCGGTACGGCGAGGATCGAGGCGATCGCCGCGCCGCCGGTGATGAAGGCCGTGTAGATACCGGTCGCCCGCGAGACGTGGGCGGCGTAGTCCCGCTTGAGGATGACGGGCACCAGGACGTTGCCGACCGCGATCGCGCCGCCGACGACGGCCGTGCCGATCCACAGCCCGGCCTGGCCTGTGTACGGGCGGAGCGCGCTGCCGGCTGCGAGCACCAGCAGCGAGACGAACACCGCCCGCTCCATGCCGAACCGCCGGGACGCGAGGTGGACCAGGGGAGAGGCCGCCGCGAAGGCGAGCAGCGGCAGCGTGCCCAGCAGGCCCTGCGCGGCCTCGCCGAGTTGCAGGTCGAGGCCGATCCGGGGCAGCACCGGACCGACCGCGGTCAGTGCCGGCCGCAGGCTCAGCGCAACCACGAAGGCGGTCGCGGTGATCAGCGACGACCGCCCTCGAGTCATCGGTTCGGTCAGCACTGCCACGACACACCTCTCCTGAGCTCTCGTGTAGATGTCCTACATTTATATACTGTAGGGCATGACGATGAACGGTCCGGTGCGCCAGGTGCCGCTGGCGCTGCAGGTCTCGGAGCAGTTCCGGGCGCAGATCGAGTCCGGCGCCTGGCCGCGGGGCACGCGGATCCCCGGCGAGAATCAGCTCGCGAGCGAGCTCGGCGTCAGCCGCGGCACGGTGCGGGAGGCCCTGCGATCCCTCAGCCTGACCGGTCTGCTCGAGCCGCGCGTCGGCGACGGCACCTACGTCCGCGCGACCAACGAGATCACCGGCGTCCTGGTCCGGGACGAGCTCTCGGCGTCACTCACCGACGTCCTCGACGCGCGCGCCGGCATCGAGGCGGCCGCCGCCCGGCTCGCCGCCCAGCACGCGGCATCGGCCGACCTGACGCCGCTCACCGACGCGCTCGAGGCCCGCGCCGCGGCGCTCGCAGCGGACGACCTGGACGCGTTCGTGATCGCCGACACCGACTTCCACCGCGGTGTCGTCGCCGCGAGCCGGAACCCGTTGCTGCTGCGGCTGTACGACGCGCTCGCCGAGGTGCTCGCCGCGTCGATCCAGCAGACCGCGACGATCCCCGAGGACCACCGGATCCTCGATGCGCACCTCGACGTCCTGGAGGCGATCCGCGTCGGCGATCCGGAGGCGGCGAGTCAGGCGTCGTACGCGCTGATCGAGTCCGTCAAGATCGCGGGATCCGGCCAGTAGTAGCGGAAGCAGGCGGGTTGTCCGTTGAGCCGGCGCGGGTCGCCGCCGGGCGGCGGGACGTCTTTGCGGTCGCCGCGGATCCCGCAGCGCGCCTCGTAGAACGCCTGCGCGGCGGTGTTCTGCTCGAGCACCCAGAGGAAGATCCCGGTGTCCCGGACGTGCTCCGCCGTGAGCGCGAGCAGCCGGGTGCCGATCCCTTGCCGCTTGAGCGGTGCCCGGACGTGCAGGTTGTCGACCAGAGCGCCGTACTTCGGGTCCGCGTCGAACACCACGTGCGCGAGCCCGATCAGCTGCCCGTCATCCTCCGCCACGGTCGTCCGCGTGCCCTCGCGGGCCGCAAGCCGCCGGGCCCACATCGCGCCGAGGTACTCCGGCGACTCGTCGTCGAGGAAGGCATCGGCGTACGCGCCGCGGTAGTGCCGCCGCCAACTGTCGCCGTGCAACTCCGCGACCGCCGCCGCGTCCTCTGCTCCAGCTACCCGGAAGGTCGTCATCCCACGATTCGTATCACCGGGGAAGGACGTCGCCGGGCGCTGTCCGGGTGGTGGTCGACAGCACCCGGGCGAAGACGGCCAGGCACGCCGCCAGAGCGGTGACGACGACGAACGAGACGGTCAGGCTGCTGGCCTGCGCGATGCCGCCGATGATCGACGGCGCGACCAGGCCCGACGCGTACGTGATGGTGGCGACGCCCGCGATCGCCTGGCTCGCGTTGTCGCCGGTGCGGCCGGCCGCCGCGAAGGCGAGCGGTACGACGACCGCGATCCCGACGCCGATCAGGCCGAAGCCGGCCATCGCCACGGCCGCGTTCGGCGCGACGACCACGAGCAGGCCGCCGAGCGTCGCGATCACGCCGCTCCAGCGCACCGTACGGACCGCGCCGAACCGGTCGACCACCGCGTCGCCGGTGAGTCGCGCGATCGCCATCGTCAACGCGAACCCGGTCGTCGCACCGGCCGCGACGCCGGCCGAGCTGTCCAGGATGTCGCGCAGGTACACCGCCGACCAGTCCAGGCTCGCGCCCTCGGCGAACACCGCGCAGAACCCGACCGCACCGATCAGCAACGCCGACTTCGGCGGCAGCGCGAACCGCGCCGGCGGCTCCTCGTCGTCCTCGGGGTGGATGTTCAGCACGAACTGGCACACCACCGCGCCGACGAGCGTGAGCACGACGGCGGCGATCACGTGATGGACCTGGGCGCTGAGGTTCTTGTGCGCCGCGATCGTCCCGACCGCGGAGCCGAGCAGGGCGCCCGCGCTCCACAGGCCGTGCAGCCCGGACATGATCGACTTCTTCAGCCGGTGCTCGACCTCGACGCCGAGTGCGTTCATCGCAACGTCGGCCATCCCCGCCGTACCGCCGTAGATCAGCAGGGCGGCGCAGAGCGTCAGCAGGCCCGGCGCGAACGACGGCAGGATCAGCGACAGCGTCCAGAGCGCGAGCAGCCCGCGGAGCGCGTTCCGGGTGCCGAACCGGTGGCTGACCCGGGCGGCCAGCGGCATCATCAGCGCCGCGCCGAGGGCCGGGAACGCGAGCGCCAGCCCGAGCTGGCCCGCGGACACCCCCGCGTGCTCCTGGATCCACGGGACCCGGGTCGCGAACGACCCGGTCACCGCTCCGTGCACGCAGAAGACGGCGGCCACGGCGTACCGCGATCGCCGGACGAGTGTGGTGTCATCGGTCACAAGCAAACACGCTATCTGTTTGAACGATCAGGCGGATGGTAGTTTTTTGCGCATGAGAAGTGCGGAACGGCACCAAATGATCGTAGAGCGACTGCAGGCCGTCGACCGAGTGTCGGTCCAGGAGCTGGTCGAGGCGACCGAGGCCTCCGACATGACGGTACGCCGCGATCTCGACTTCCTGGCCGCGCAAGGCGTCCTGAAGCGGGTCCACGGCGGCGCGGTGTCCGCGATGCCGTCCGGTCTCGAGCCGCCGCACTCGCTGCGCGCCCAGGCCGCCGTCGCCGCCAAGCAGGCGATCGCCCGCGCGGCCGTCGAGCACCTCCGCGACGGCGAGACGATCGTGCTCGACAGCGGTACGACGGCGCTGGAGACCGCGAAACTGCTGCACGACCGCGCGCTGACGGTGATGCCGCTCTCGCTGCACGTCGCGCACGAGCTGGCCGACGCGCCGCGGATCCGGCTGCTGATGCCGGGCGGCGAGGCCCGCAAGGGTGAGCTGTCGCTCGTCGGTCCGCTGACGGTCGCCTCGCTCCGCGCGCTCCGGTTCGACGCCGCCGTCCTGAGCCCGTGCGCCTTCAGCCTCGACGCGGGGCTGACGGCCTTCGACCTGGGTGACGCCGAGGTCAAACAGGAAGCTCTGAAGGTCGCCAACCGATCCATCGTGCTCGCCGACGGCGCCAAGTGGGACCGGGCCGCGCTCGCCTACGTCTGCGCCGCCGACCGCCCCGATCTGATCATCACCGACGACTCCGCACCCGAGGACCAACGAACCTTGCTGACCCAACGCGGCACCCTCGTAGAGGTGGCCTCTTGAGCGCCACTGACATCCAGCTCCAGACCGCACCGCCCCGAGCCGCCCGTGTCGCCACCTGGCTGTACTTCGGCCTGAACGGCTTCGCCGTCGGGATGTGGGTGGTGCACATCCCGAGCATCGAGCAGGCGACCGGGATCACCCACAGCACGCTCGGGCTGCTGCTGCTCGTCCTCGGCGGCGCCGCGTTCATCGGCATGCAGGTCGCCGGTCCGCTCGTCGACAAGCTCGGCCAGCGCCGCCTCGTCCCGGCCGCGGGCATCCTGCTCGGCATCGCGCTCGCCGGACCCGGCCTGGCCACCAACTGGTGGACGCTGGGGCTCACGCTGATCCTCGTCGGCTTCGGCAACGGCTCGATCGACGTCGGCATGAACGCGCAGGCCGTCGTCGTCGAACGCGGCTACCCGCGACCGATCATGGCCGCCTTCCATGCGATGTGGTCGATCGGCGGCGCGATCGCGGCCGTCATCGGCGCGGCCACGCTGCGCGCCGGCGTACCGACCGAGGTGACGCTCGGCCTGGCCGGCCTGGTCTGCATCGTGCTCTCGCTGGCCGCCAGCCGCTTCTTGCTGGAGGCAACCGTCTCCGACGAGGACGCGGACGACGCGGCACCGCGGGAGAAGCCGCCGGCGAAGCTGGTCTGGGCGCTCGGCGGGCTCGCGTTCGGCCTGATGCTGTCCGAGGGCGTGGCCAACGACTGGGCCGCGCTGCACTTCCGCGACATCCTCGACACCTCGGTCAGCACGGCGGCCTACGCGTACGGCGCGTTCGCGGTCGCGATGACCGTCGGGCGGTTCCTCACCGACCGGGTGGCCGCCGTCGTCGGCCCGGCCGCGATCGTGCGCTGGGGAGCCGCAATGGCCGCGGCCGGTCTGACCCTGGTGATCGTCGTGCCGTGGGTGCCCGTCGCGCTCGTCGGCTGGGCGGTCTTCGGCCTCGGCCTCGCGGGCGGCGTACCGCAGCTGTTCACCGCCGCGGGCAACCTGGACCCGCGCTCGTCCGGCGCCCTGATGGCCCGTGTCGTCGGTCTCGGGTACGTCGGCCTGCTCGCCGGGCCGGCGCTGATCGGCGGCCTCGCGCACTGGATGCCGCTGAACATCGCGTTCATCCTGCCCGTGGTGCTGTGCGTGCTGACGTTCTTCGGCGGGCCGGTGCTCAACTCGAAGCGCTGAGGGCCTGCTCCAGGTCGGCCCACAGGTCGTCGGGGTGCTCGATACCGACGGACAGCCGGATCAGGTCCTCGGGGATGGTCGGCACCTCGATCGGCCAGCGGCGGCGGCGCTCCAGCATCGACTCGACGCCGCCGAGGCTGGTCGCGTGCACCCACAGCTGCGTGCACTCGCAGAGCTTCTGGGCGCCGGCCGCGTCGCCGCCGAGCTCGAAGGCGAGGATCGCGCCGAAGCCGGACATCTGCGCGGCGGCGCGGTCGTGTCCCGGGTCGTCCGGCAGGCCCGGGTAGCGGACCCGGCTGACCCGCGGATGCGCGCGCAGCCGCTCGGCCAGGAACAGGGCGTTCGACTGGGCCCGCTCCAAGCGGAGGGCGAGCGTGCGCAGGCCGCGGAGCGCCAGCCAGGCCTCCATCGGTCCCGGGATCGCGCCGAGACTGCGGCGGCGGAGCTCGATCGCCGACCACAGGTCTTCGTCCGCGGTGACGACGGCACCCAGGACGACGTCGGAGTGCCCGGCGATGAACTTGGTGGCCGAGTGCATCACGACGTCCGCACCGAGCCGCAGCGGCTGCTGGAGCAGGGGAGTCGCGAACGTGTTGTCGACGACCACGGTCGCGCCCGCGGCACGACCGGCCGCGGCGAGCGCCGGGATGTCGGCGACCTCCATCGCGGGGTTGGTCGGCGACTCGATCCACAGCAGGTCGGCGCCGTCGACTGCCCGGACGGCCGCGTCCGTGTCGGCTATGCCGACCCGGTCGACCGTCAGCCGGCCGGTGGCCGCCTGCTGATCGAGCAGCGCGAGGACACCGGAGTACCCGTGCTGCGGCGCGACCACCCGGCCGCCGACCGGGACCAGGTCGATGACGGCCGCGGCGGCCGCCATCCCGGACGCGAACGTCAGCCCGCGACCGCCCTCGAGCTGCCCGAGGGTCTCCTCGAGCGCGGTCCACGCGTCGTTCCCGAACCGCCCGTAGCCGCGATCCCCGCCGGCGACGTACGTCGAGCTGAACACCGGGGACTCGCCGAGCGGCGCGTTCGGCACCCGCTCGGGCCGGCCCGCGTGGACGACGACGGTGGACGGATCGAGGTCAGGAGTCATGCCCGAATTGTCCCTGGCCGCTCGGCGGGGTCAGAGCGCGGGGGAGGCCGGTACGCCGGGCAGCGGGACGCCGCCGGCGCGCAACAGCCGCATCGCCCGCCGGGCGAGTGTCTTCGCGTCGACGGTGCCGGGGCTGTCGACCCAGACGCGGACCACGTTCTCGATGATGTTCATCGTGATGCCGGCGGACAACGCGGCGACGAACTCGATGCTGCGCAGGTCGTCGCCGGGCAACCGGCGTACCAGCACGTCGGCGAGGTCGTTGCGGAAGCGCCAGATCAGCTCGTTGAGGTGCGCGCTCACGGACGCGGTCTGTTCGGCCAGGTCGAACACCGCGCGGATCCGGTCCGGGTTGCGCTCCAACTGCTCGAGAACCCGCTCGATCACCGCGCACAGGCCGTCCGGCAGGTTCATCGCGGGCTGGTCGTGGAACCAGCTGACCGCGTCCGCGAGGCACTCGTCGACGAACTCCAGGACCAGCCCTTCCTTGGTCGGGAAGTACCGGTACAGGGTGCTCGGCCCGACCTCGGCGGCCGCGGCGATCTGCTCGACCGTGGTGCGGCCGAACCCGTTGTCGCTGAACAGCTCGAACGCCTTGTCCGCGATCAGCCGGCGGGTCCGCTCCCGCTTCACCTCGCGCAGTCCCATGGCGGGCAGGGTACCGCCTGCGACGCGCCGCAGGGTGTTCCTTATCGGGAGCGTCAGCCATATGGTAGTCACTACCAAATTCCCGTTGGGGGTGGCGATGACCGAGAGCTTTCCCGTCGGCAGACCGTCCGGCTGCCCGTTCGACCCGGCGCGCGAGTACGCCGCGTACCGCCGGACCGAGGAACTCGCGAAGGTGGCGACGCCGGCCGGTGTCGACGCCTACGTGATCAGCCGGTACGACGACGTCCGCACGCTGCTCCGGGACAACCGGCTGAGCTCGCGACTGGCGCCGTCCGATCACGTCGTCCCGGACGCGGATCTGGAGCGGGAGGTGGAGTCGGGCTCGATCCTGCAGGTCGACGGCGCGGCGCACAAACGCCTCCGCAGGCTGCTGGCGACCGAGTTCGCGGCGCGGCGGATGGAGGCGATGCGGCCGCGGATCGCCGCGATGATCGACGAGCGGATCGACGCGATGCTCGCCGCCGGAGGACCCGTCGACCTGGTGAAGGAGTTCGCGCTGCCGATCCCGTCGCTGGTGATCTGCGAACTCCTCGGCGTCCCGTACGCGGACCGCGACGAGTTCCAGGAGCGGAGTGCGTTGCTCGTCCGCGTCGACGGCTGGACCGACGAGATCGGCCGGGCCAGTGACGAGCTGAACCAGTACATCCTCGGGCTGGTGCTGGCCAAGCAGGCCAGGCGCGAGGACGACCTGCTGTCCCGGCTGATCACCCGCGGCGAGGAGTCCGGTACGCCGCTGAGCCTGGAGGAGCTCGTCACGGTCGGGGTCACCTTGCTGATCGCCGGCCACGAGACGACCGCAAACATGATCGCGCTCAGCACGCTCGCGCTGCTGCGCAACCCTGACGAGCTCGCCAAGCTGCGATCCGATCCGACGCTGGCGCCGGCGGCGGTCGAGGAGCTGTTGCGCTACCTGTCCGTCGTGCACTTCGGGCTGTTCCGGCAGGTGACCGACGAACTGCCGGTCGGATCCTCGACGATCGAGGCCGGCGGGTTCCTGATCGCGGCGCTGTCCTCGGCGAACCGTGACGAGACGGTGTTCCCGGACCCCGACCGGCTCGACGTGGAGCGCGAGGCCGCGGCGCATGTCGCCTTCGGGTTCGGACCGCACCAGTGCCTCGGCCAGCAGTTGGCGCGGGTCGAGCTGCAGGAGGTCTTCACCCGGCTCTTCACGCGCATCCCGACCCTGCGGCTCGCCGTACCGTTCGAGGAGATCGACTACAGAAACAACACGCTCGTGTACGGAATGGCAGCGTTGCCAGTCGCCTGGGACGCCCCGATCTGAACATCTCTTAACCGAACCCCGGTCGGAACCAGATCTCCGGGCCGCTACAGTCGAGCCGGTGAGTGAGTACTCAGAAGGTCAGCGCAAGCCCCGGGTCGCCGTCGTCTTCGGCGGCCGGTCGAGCGAGCACGCCATCTCGTGCGTGACCGCCGCGAACGTCCTGCAGGTCATCGACCGGGACAAGTACGACGTGGTCCCGGTCGGCATCAGTACCAGCGGGCACTGGGTGCTGGAGAGCGGCGACCCGGAGCGGCTGTCGATCACCGACGGCAAGCTCCCCGAGGTCGACGTGACCGCGATGCCGGTGCTGTTCGGCGCGAACCGCGAACTCGTGGTCAGCGAGCCGGGCCAGGTGCCGAGCACGCTCGGCGCGGTCGACGTGGTCTTCCCGCTGCTGCACGGCCCGTGGGGCGAGGACGGCACCATCCAGGGCCTGCTCGAGATGTCGGACATCCGGTACGTCGGTTCCGGCGTCCTGGCCAGCGCCGTCGGCATGGACAAGCACTACATGAAGGTCGTCTTCGAGGGCGCCGGGCTCGAGGTCACGCCGTACGTCGTGATCCGCGACCGGGACTGGATCCGGGACCCGGAGGCGTGCCGCGCGTCGGTCGACGCGCTCGGCTACCCGGTGTTCGTGAAGCCGTGCCGGGGCGGGTCGAGCCTCGGGATCAGCAAGGTGACCAGCCGCGACGAGCTCGACGAGGCGGTCGCGGTGGCGCGGGCGCACGACCCGAAGGTGATCGTCGAGGCGTCGGCGAAGAGCCCGCGGGAGATCGAGGTCGGGGTGCTCGGCGGGCCGGCCGGCCGCGCCCCGGAGGCCAGCGTCTGCGGTGAGATCGCGGTGTCGGGCGGCGGGCACGACTTCTACGACTTCGAGACCAAGTACCTGCCGGAGGGCGAGGAGTACACGGCGCTCTCGGTGCCGGCCGGCCTGCCGTCGGAGATCGCGGACGAGATCCGCGCGAAGGCGCTGATCGCCTTCGACGCGATCGAGGCCGAGGGTCTGGCGCGCGTCGACTTCTTCCTGGACGCCGACAACCGGGTCGTGATCAACGAGATCAACACGATGCCCGGCTTCACGCCGACCAGCATGTTCCCGCGGCTGTGGGCGGCGTCCGGCAAGGACTACGCGACGCTCGTCGAACACCTCCTCACCCTGGCGATGACCCGCCCGACCGGCCTGCGCTGAGAGTCGCGCGGTGGTCCTGGTCGACACGCAGCACGGGCCTGTTGCCGGGACCGACGCGCTCGCGTTCAAAGGCATCCCGTACGCCGCGCCGCCGGTCGGGCCGAACCGCTTCCGGCCGCCGATCGCGCCGGAGCCGTGGACCGCGCCCCGGGACTGCCGCGGCTACGGGCCGACCGCGCCGCAGACCGCGCCCGAGGGCGTGATCGGCGCGCTCGTTCCGCGGGTGATCGTCCCTGGGGACGACTACCTCAACCTCAACGTGTGGACGCCGGCGCTCGACGGGCAGGCGCCGGTGATGGTGTTCGTCCACGGCGGCTCGTTCACGAGCGGGTCCGGAGCGTTGTCGGTGTACGACGGCTCGCGGTTCGCGCGTGACGGCGTCGTCCTGGTGACGATCAACTACCGGCTGGGCGCCGACGGTTTCCTGTGGTTCGGCGACGGGACGCCGAATCTCGGGCTGCTCGACCAGATCGCCGCGCTGACCTGGGTCCGCGACAACATCGCCGCGTTCGGCGGCGACCCGGGCAACGTGACGATCTTCGGCGAATCCGCCGGGGCGATGAGCGTGTGCACGCTGCTCGCGATGCCGGCCGCCGACGGGCTGTTCCGGCGGGCGATCGCGCAGTCGGGCGCCGGGCACAACACGATCAGCGCGGCGAGCGCTCGGACTGTCGGTAACCGGCTGGCGGCGATGCTCGGCACGGCGCCGACGCGCGAGGCGATCGCGGCCGTGCCGGTGCCGAGGCTCCTCGCCGCACAGGACAGCCTCAGTCGGCAGGTGATGGCCAGGCCGCGTGCCAAGGTGTGGGGCGATGTTGCCCGGACACTGCTGCCGTTCAGCCCGGTGGTCGACGGTGAGCTCCTGCCTGCCGCCCCCATCGGCGGAATCCGGCCGGACGTCGACCTGATGATCGGCACGAACAGCGAGGAAGCCCGGCTCTTCCTGGTCCCCACCGGCCTCGCCTCGCGTCTCAACACGCCCGCGCTGTACGCCGCGGCCGCGCTTCGCTTCGGGCTGCCGGCCCGCGGTGTCCGTCGCTACCGGGCGAATCGTCCCGGCTCCACGCCAGGCGACGTCCTGGCCGCGATCATGACGGACTCGTACTACCGCATCCCCGCGATCCGGCTGGCCGAGGCCCGGCCCGGCGCTTTTGTGTACGAGTTCGGCTGGAGGTCGCCTGCCTGCAACGGGACGCTCGGCGCCTGCCATGGCCTCGAGCTCGGGTTCGTCTTCGACAACCTGGACGATCCTGCGGCGACGCCGATGCTCGGCGCCGCCCCGCCGCAGCACCTCGCGGACCTCATGCACCGGACCTGGATCGACTTCGCCCGCACCGGCGACCCCGGCTGGCCGCCGTACACCCGCGAGCACCGCGTCAGCCGTCATTTCAACACCGCTTCCGGCACCACCACGAACGACCGCGTCGACGAACGCCTCGCTTGGCCTCGCCGCTGAGCAGTCACAGCCTGTCGGCCCGGGCACGCAGGTAACGCTGTTGCGGGACGCTCGTCGTCCGCGTCGCCGCCTGCTCGTACGCCGCTCGCGCGCCGGGCACGTCACCGGACATCTCCAGGAGATGTGCCCGGACGGCCGGCAGCCGGTGGTCGGCGGCGATCCGCTGGTCGTGCTCGATCGAGCCGAGCAGCGCCAGCCCGTCGTCAGGTCCGCGCGCCATCGCGACCGCGACCACGCGGTTGAGCGCGACCATCGGATTGTCGGTGAGCTGCAGCAGCACCTCGTACAACGCGACGATCTGCGGCCAGTCCGTCTCCTCGGCCGTCGGCGACTCGTCGTGCACGGCCGCGATCGCCGCCTGCAGCTGGTACGGCCCGACCGGTCCTCGGGGCAGCGTTCGCGTGATCAGCTCGACGCCCTCGCGAATCAGCTCCGGGATCCACAACGACCGGTCCTGCTCCGCCATCGGCACTAGCTCGCCGAGCGGCCCCGTCCGCGCCGGCCGACGGGCGTCGGTGAGCAACAGCAACGCCAGCAACCCGGCGACCTCGGCGTCGTCCGGCAGCAGCCGGTGCAGCATCCGCGCCAGCCGGATCCCTTCGGCGGCCAGCTCGACCCGCTGCAGGCTCGGCCCCGTCGTGCTCGTGTAGCCCTCGTTGAAGATCAGGTACACGACCTTCAGCACCGCGCCCAGTCGCTCATCGCGGTCGGCCGGCAGCGTGAACCGCGCGCCGCTGTTCTGCACTGTCGTCTTCGCCCGGGTGATCCGCCGCGTCATGGTTGCCTCCGGCACCAGGAACGCCCGCGCGATCTCCGCCGTCGTCAGACCACCGACCGCCCGCAACGTCAACGCGATCTGCGACGCCGGCGACAGCGACGGAGGACAGCACAGGAACAACAGCACCAGCGTGTCGTCCGTGTCCCCGACGGACTCGCCCTGCGGCGCCCAGGCAGCGACCCGGTCCTCCCGCCGCTGACGAGCCTGCTCCCGCCGGAGCAGATCCGTCAGGCGGCGCGAGGCGACCGTGATCAACCAGCCCCGCGGACTGTCCGGCACGCCGTCCACCGGCCACTGCTGCGCCGCCGCGAGCAGCGCCTCCTGCACCGCGTCCTCAGCCGTGTCGAAATGCCCGAACCGCCGGACGAGCGCCCCGAGAACCTGCGGCGCCAGCTCCCGCAGCAGTTCGTCGAGAGCGCCACTCATGTCCGGTCACTCCACCAGCTCGTCGCGCCCCTCGACGATCGGCCGGATGTCCGCATACGCGGTCGCGCGGGCGAACTCGGGCGCCGGCGTGTCCCCGAGCCGCGCCGCGATCTCGGTGGCCCGGTCGAACGACTCGCACTCGACGATCCAGTACCCCGCGAGCACCTCCTGCGTCTCGGCGTACGGCCCGTCGGTCACCACGGACTGCCCGTCCTTCGACCCCAGCCGCCGGGTGAGCACCGGCGCCGCCAGCCCACGCGTCTCGACCAGCTCCCCGGACTCGACCAGGTCGTTGTTGAACTTCTCCATGAACGCCCCCATCGCCGCGAAGTCCTCCGGCTTCCACGCCGGCTTCGCGGTGTCCTTCCCCGCCATACCGTCGTAGTCCTGCTGCGACGCATACGTCAGGATCATGTACTTCATCAGCTTCTCCCGTCGTCCGAGCACCCACCACCGGGCACTTCCACCCGAGACGTCGCCCCCGCGCGCCGCAACCGGACACGAACCAGCAGACGATTTTCGATCTCGCCAGGGAGTATGCCAACCGGCAGAAGTCCCGGGGCCCGGCCGCCGTCAGCCGCCGCCAATTGGTGACCTGCGACCGGCTACCTGTCCCCACCCGGAGCCCGCACTTCATGGGTTCACCCCGCAGGTTGTCCGTTCGCCGCTCGCACACCACGGGTGAAGGGGCAACGGCGAAGGTGAACCCCTGAAACGGTCGGGAGGGGGCGCAGCGCTGCGCGGGTTGTCAGGTGCAGGGTGTGACGAGTTTGTTGTGTTTCTGGACGGCGTCCGAGACGTCGGTGAGGGCGTTGGCTTCGGGGGAGTACTTGGAGGGGACGGCGACCTCGAAGTAGAGGGTGCGGCCGATGGTGGTGAAGATGAAGCCGTTCTGGACCTGTTTGGCGAACCAGCCGACGCCGTTCACCTCGAAGCACTGGGACTGGGCCTCGGCCATGCCGGCGGGGGCGGCGACGCCGCAGGCCATCTCGATGGGCGGGTCGCCGTACGCCGTGGTGAGCGGGCTCTTCGGCGAGGTTTCCCGGCGCTCGGCGTCCAGGACTTTGTCGGGGAGGGCCTTGATCAGGTCCGCGCAAGCGGCCGCGACCTCGGGGCCGGGGGAGGGGACGGGGACGGGCGTCGCGCCGGGGCTGCACCCGGCGACCAGCAGCAGCGCGAATGCCGCGGCCACGCCCCGGGACACGCCGGACCGCAGGAACGGGACCGGCCCGGCCGCAGCGGCTCGGGCGCGCGCCGATCCGGCGAACAGGTGCTTGGGCATCCGAAGAAGTGGCGTGCCGGGGCTCAGATGTGGACGACGGGGCAGGTCAGCGTGCGGGTGATGCCGGGGACGTTCTGGACCCGGGCAACCACCAGTTTGCCCAGCTCGTCGACGTTGCGGGCTTCCGCGCGGACGATCACGTCGTACGGACCGGTGACGTCCTCGGCCAGGGTGACTCCCTGGACCTCGGCGATCTGTGCGGCGACGTCGGCCGCCCGGCCGACCTCGGTCTGGATCAGGATGTAGGCCTGGACCACCACGTCGTTCTCCACTCAGTCGTCCTCAGCTGGGCTCCAGCCACAGTACTGCCAGGTGGCTGGGCGTACTCGTTGCCCGGTCACGGTACCGCCTAGACTCCGGTCAGCGATATGGGAGGTCTGCTGACGTGACAGAGACGTTGGGGAGCACGGGTGAGTTCGGCCTGATCGCGGCCGTCACCAAGGGGCTGTCCAAGAGTGAGGACGTCCTGGTCGGTCCTGGCGACGACGCTGCCGTGATGGCGGTGCCGGACGGCCGCATGGTGATCACGACGGATCTGCTGGTCGAGGGCCGGCACTTCCGCCAGGACTGGTCGTCGGCGTACGACGTGGGCCGCAAGGCCGCCGCGCAGAACCTGGCCGACGTGGCGGCGATGGGCGCCCGCCCGACCGCGCTGGTGGTCGGTTTCGGCGGCCCCGCCGACCTGCCGACCGCCTGGGCCCTGGAGCTGAACCAGGGCCTGGTCGACGAGTGCGATCTGGTCCGGGCCAGCATCATCGGCGGCGACACGGTCCAGTCCGACAAGATCGTCGTCTCGGTGACCGCGTTCGGCTCGCTGGACGGCCGTGCGCCGCTCCTGCGGTCCGGTGCCCGCCCGGGCGACGAGGTCGCGTACGTCGGGCGCCTGGGCTGGGCGGAGGCGGGCTGGACGGTGCTGGCGCGCGGGTTCCGCTCACCGCGGGCCGTCGTCGAGGCACACAGGCGCCCGCAACCGCCGTACGCCGAGGGTCCGCGGGCTGCGCTCGCCGGAGCCTCTTCGCTGTGTGACGTGAGCGACGGCCTGCTGGCCGACCTCGGCCACATCGCGACGGCGAGCGAGGTGATCATCGACGTCCACACGAAGGCGCTCACGGTGCCCGAGCCGCTGCAGGCGGTGGCCGCCGCGACCGGTGTGGACGCGCTGCGCTTCGTGCTGACCGGCGGCGAGGACCACGCCCTGGTCGGTACCTTCGAGCCGGCCGACGTGCCCGAGGGCTGGACCGTGATCGGCTCGGTTGCTGAGGGCAACGAGGAACGCCCGCCCGGGACCGTGACCGTCGACGGCTCGCCGTATGCTGCGGAGACCGGCCACGCCCACTTCAGGAGTTGAGATGCCGCCCCCCAGAGTGCTGACGATCGCCGGCTCCGACTCAGGTGGCGGAGCCGGCATCCAGGCGGACCTGAAGGCGATGCTCGCCAACGGCGTGCACGGCATGAGTGTGCTGACCGCGATCACCGCGCAGAACAGCCTCGGCGTCCAGGGCGCCTGGGAGCTGCCGGCGGAGCAGGTGCGTGCGCAGTTCCGCAGTGTGGTGGACGATATCGGCGTCGACGCCGTGAAGACCGGCATGCTGGCGTCCGAGTCGATGGTCCGCGTGGTCGCCTCACTGCTGCGGACGCTGCCGCCGGAGGTGCCGGTCGTCGTCGATCCGGTGTCGGTGTCCAAGCACGGCGACGCGCTGCTCGCGGCCGACGCGATGGAGGCCGTGCGCACGGAGATCGTCCCGCTCGCCACGGTCCTCACACCGAACCTGACCGAGCTCGGACCGGTCTCCGGTGTCGACCTGGAGACGGTCGAGGACCGGGAGCTCGCCGCGAAGGCGCTGCTGGACGCAGGAGCGGACTGGGTGCTGGTGAAGGGCGGTCACGACGTCGGCACGGCGTCGGTCGACGTGCTGCACGGTCCCGGCGTACGGCGTGCGTACAGCGCGGTCCGCGCCGACAACAGGCACACGCACGGCACGGGCTGCACGCTTGCGAGCACCATCGCGTCGTACCTTGCTCGTGGGTACGACGTACCGAGTGCTGTGGGCGCGGCGAAGGAGTACGTGACCGGTGCGATCGGGGCCGGGTTCGCGCTCGGCGACGGTATCGGTCCGGTCGATCACGCGTGGAGATTCCGAGGGAGTGCCACTTGAGCAAGCAGCAGCCCCCAGTCGACGGGTACTGCGAGCAGTGCGGTTTCAACTACGACACCGGTGACCTGCAGGGCACGGTGACCCTGCTCATCCGGCAGTCGGCGGACTGCAGCATGGCGCTGACGAAGGCAGCGGCCGGTCCGGACCCGAATGTGGTGCGGCTGCGGCCTGAGCCGGAGGTGTGGTCCGCGATCGAGTACGCGTGCCATGTCCGCGACGTCCTCGAGGTGCAGCGGCACCGGATCGCGCAGTGTCTGGCCGAGGACCGGCCGGTGTACGCGCCGATGGACCGCACCGGCCGGGTGAAGCAGCAGAAGTACGAGGACCAGGACCCGATGGAGGTCGCCGCCGAGCTGGTCCGCTTCGCCAAGGAGTTCGGCGCCGCGGCGCGGGTCCTCCGGCCGCAGGAGCTGGGCAAGCTCGGCCTCTACAACTACCCGGTCCGCGCACCGCGCACCCTCGGCTGGATCATCCGCCACACCGCCCACGAGATCCAGCACCACCGCCACGACATCATCGAGATCCTGGCCCAGGTGGAGCCTCCGATCGTCCCCAAGCCGACGGTGGACGAGGACGCCGGGGAGGTCCGGTCGCCGGATCTCGAGCCGTCTCAGGAGGCGTGAGCCGCGAGCTCCCGCACGATCGGGTCGCGGGCGGCCTCGAGCCGGCGCATCACCTGCGGAATCGGCGTGCGGTTGAGCTGTCCGGTCACGCCGAGGATGAGCTGGTCGTGCGGCGGCCCGAGGCGGATGGCGCCGCACCACCAGCCGAGCCGCGCCTCCTCGTACTCCGTCGCCCGGCCGGTCTCCGCCGCCTGGCGGACGCGCGCCTCGTACCTGCCCGGGAGCGTGATGGTGCGGGCAGTGTGCCGCGGTAGCCCGCGGCGCAGGACCCGTTCCATCGCCTCGGGATGGTCGACCGCGACGAGTTGGGCGCCGGCCATCCCCGGAAAGGTGTCGTACTCGAACCGCGTGGGCCACTCGCGGGCCATGAACCGGCCCTGCGGACGATCGTGGGCGGAGTCGGCGATGGCGAGGTAGCCGGTCGCGTCGGTGTGCGCGACCCAGGCGATGGCGCCGGTGCGTTGATGCAGCTCGTGCAGGAACGGCCGGATCAGGTCGGACTTGCAAGCGAGCCGCTCCGCGGTCCTGGCGAAGGCGCGCATCCGAGATCCGAGTTGGTAGCCGGCAAGGTCACGCTCCAGCAACCGCCGGCGGACGAGGTCGTCGGCGATCCGCCGGACGCTCGGCTTCGGGATGCCGGTCAGCTCGGTCAGCCTGGCCAGTCCCGTCGGCGCTCCGGTCTCGGCGAGCACGTCCAGGATCGCGAGCACCCGCCCCGTCACGGTGTGGTCGTCCATCTCCGGCCCCCTGTCCCCTGTGCTCCTTCCAGGGTGGCAGCTCAGCGTGTCGGTGTGCAGCCGATTTTGTGATCCTGCCGTGTCACTGAGTGACCCGCGACGCGTGCCCGGCGCCGATCGTGGTGGCGATAGTTGTCGCAACCAACGGGAGGGGACGGCGATGGCCGAGCAGAACGAATGGCGTTTCTGCACCAAATGCAACAGCTTGTTCTACAACGGGTACGACGCGAAGGGCGCCTGTGCCGCGGGCGGATCGCACACCGCGATGGGCTACGACTTCATGCTGCCGTACGACGTGGCGCCGACGGCGTACGCGCAGGACGGCTGGCGCTTCTGCACGGGGTGCCAGGCGATGTTCTACGACGGGTCGCCGGACCAGGCGCCCTGCCCCGCGGGCGGGAGCCACGCCGCCGCGGGCTTCAACTTCGTGCTGCTGCACGACGTGCCGGGAACGCCGACGGCGCAGACGGAGTGGCGCTTCTGCGGCGGCTGTCACGCCATGTTCTACGACGGGTACGACGACAAGGGGCGGTGCCCGCGCGGCGGCGCGCATGCCGCGCTCGGGTACGGATTCGTCCTGCCGCACAAGCCGGACGGCGAGGTGCCCGCACCGGTCGTGGCGCTGCGCTACACCGGGATGATCTGCTTCGGCGAGGTGGACGTCGAACTCGACGGCGAGGACGAGATCTACATCCTGACCACCGCGATCACCTCGGAGAACGGCAACCCGGTCGTGCGGACCGAGCGGCACCCGATCGGTGTCGGGACCTACGAGCACGTCAACCAGGGCGGATCGTGGGACGGCCCGGTCGCGGCCTGCTACCAGGGCCCGGCGCAGGACGTGTCGATCGTGGTCACGGTGATGGAGCACGACGAGGGCGATCCGGACAAGTACCGCGAGACGGTCGAGTCGGTGGCGCGGGCCGGCTCCATCGCGCTGCTCGGCGCCGGGATCCCGGTTCCCGACTGGGCGGAGAAGCTCGCCGTGGACCTGGTGAACGGCCTGCTGGATCTCGGCGACGACAACCTCGGCGTGGTCTCGAAGTCCTTCCGGCGCAGCGAGTTGCTGGCGGAGGCGGACAAGCCGCGGCTGGAGGAGCAGGGCGTGAAGTACACCTGGTTCACGATGCACAACGCCGAAGGTTCGACGTACAAGGCGTACTTCGACGTCGTGCCGGCCTGAGCCCCGCTCTCAGGACCGGTGGGCGACCCAGGCCGCGATCGCCGGTTCGCTGGTGAGGTGGTCCAGCGCGAGTGCGGCCGCGCCGCGGAGCGGGCCGTCCGGCTGGTGAGTGGCCTGGAGTACTGGCGGGGGAGCGCCGCGGTGGAACGTCATGAGACCGCTCAGGTAGGCCTCGGTGAACGTGTCCTCGGCCGCGGCGCGGAGGGGTATCGCCAGACCTCCGATGGTCACTACGTCCGGGTCGTGCGCGTTCACCAGACCTGCGATGCCGTAGCCGAGCGCCGTGACCACCTTGGTCACGGCTGCTCGGGCAGCGCGGTCCGTGCGCCGGAGTACCTCTTCCGTGTACGCAACGGGGTCGTCCGGCGTCGGCTGCTTGAGGTGGCGTGCCAGGGCGCGTCCGTCGATCTCCAGGTCCCAACAGCCGCGTGCACCGCATGGACAGGGGCGAGAGCGGTCACCGAGGGGCATGTGGCCGTACTCACCGCCGGCTCCCGACGCGCCCTGTGCCGGTACGCCGTCGATCAGCAGCGTCCCGCCGATACCGACCTCGATGATGAGGTGCACCGCCGTACCAGCTCCGGCGGCTGCGCCTGTACGAGCTTCGGCCACGCCACTCAGCGTCGCGTCGTTGCCGGCGAGCAGCGGCACGCCCGTGCCTTCAGTGACCTGCGTGAGGTCCAGCTCTACCCACTCGAGAGTGGGAGCCTGCATCAGGTGGTTGTCGCGGACAGTGCCCGGTACGGCGAGGCTGACCATCTGGAGCCGAGCGCCGTACCGCTGCTTGGCCTGCTCCACCTCGCGTCGTAGGTTCTTCAGCACGACCTGTGCGCGCCGACTGCGGTGCCGCTTGTTCTGCGGGTCCTGCAGTGAACCGTCGAGCGCTACGACCGCACTGCGCCAACTGCTCTGCCGCAGGTCCAGTGCCAGCACCACAGGGCCTTGCGGATGCGGCTGCAGCACTGTTGTCGGCCGGCCGCGTCCCTGACTGGGGGCAGGTACTTCTGTCAGCAGATGTACGTCGCGTAGCCGAGCGGTCACCTCTGTCGCCGACCCGGTGCTCAGGCGCAACGCCCGCGCGACCGCGGCCCGGGTGATGCCGGGCTGACGGGTGAGCTGGGTCAGGACGTCCGCAGCCGTCTGCCATTGCCCCCGGCGCACTGGAGTCATCGGTGTCCTTCCCCTTATGCTCGGAGGACGAGTTTAATGGGAGGGGTCATGGAGATCCGGGACATCCGCGCCGTGCTGTTCGACATGGACGGCACGCTGGTCGATTCGGACGCGGTCGTCGACCGGAGCTGGAGCCGTTGGGCGACCGAGTTCGGCCTGGTGCCGGCCGAGGTGCTCGCGGTCGCGCACGGCAACCCGGCGATGGCGACCGTGGCGCACTTCCTGCCCGACGCATCGACGGCCGATCGGACCGCGGCGTGGGCCCGGGCGTTCGATCTCGAGGTCAACGACGTCGCCGGTGTGGTGGCCAAGCCGGGTGCGCTCGACCTCCTCGGCACGCTGGAGCGGATCGGCCTGCCGTGGGCGGTCTACACCAGTGCGCCGGCCCAGCTCGCGAAGGTGCGGCTGACCGCGGCCGGGATCGCGCCGTCGGTCCTCGTCACGGTCGACGACGTCAGTCGCGGCAAGCCGGACCCCGAGGGGTACCTGCGGGCGGCCGAGCTGCTCGGCGTACCGGTGAAGCGCTGCCTGGTGGTCGAGGACACGGTGGTCGGACTGTCGGCCGGGCAGGCGTCGGGTGCGCTGACGGCCGGGCTGAAGGGCATCCCGGCGGACATCGAGCTGCCTGACCTGCACCGCCTCGATGCGCTGTTCAAAGGTCTGGAATGACCGCGCAGGCTCCGGTACAGGCTGGGGCCCGCGCCGACGAGGTGCGGATCGGTGTCGCGCTGTCGGCGATGGGGTTCGTGCTGGCCGGGCTCGGGGCGTGTGTGGCGATCCTCGCGCGGGATCTCGACGAGCCGACCAGCCGGCTGGCGCTGCTGTCGTCCGGGTTCGCGGTCGGGCTGCTGCTGGTGGCGGTCGTCGGCCCGCGGATGCTCCGGCGGTGGCAGATGCCGACGGTTCTCGGGCTCGGCTCGGTCGTCTGCGCGCTGGGTGCGGTCCTGATCGCGGTCGCCCCGTCGTACGGCGTCGCGATCGCCGGCGGCCTCCTGGTCGGTCTCGGTGGCGCCCTGCTCGTCCTGGTCGCCCCGCTGATGCTCAACGGCCCGGCGGCCGCCGCCCGGCTGAGCCGCGTCAACGCGGTCGCCAGCGGGACCGGAATCCTGGCGCCGCTGGCGATCGGCACGCTGGACGGTCTGGGCCCCAGCGGACGGCTGGCCATGCTCGCCGCAGCCCCACCGCTCCTCGCGCTCGCTCTTCTGACCCGCCGCTCCAAGGCAGGGAAGCGAACCCAAGACGTCGAGCCGCCCGTGCCCGTCCTGATCGACTCCGCCCCGGCCGTCGGACTGGGCCGGAAGTGGCGCCGAGTGGGCCGGCGGGTCGTTGTCGACGTGGGGGTCGGTTGGCTGCGCGTCGTGCTCGCCGTGGCCGTGGAGTTCTGCTTCGTGGTGTGGGCGGTGGCTCGGCTGGTGGCTGCCGGCCTGCCGACGGCGACCGCCGCGCTGCTGGGCAGTGCGTTTCCGATCGGTATGGCGGTCGGCCGGGCGATCGGCCCGATCCGCTGGCGCGGCTGGTCGCCGGTGTTCCCGTCCGGCCTGCTCGCCGCGTGCGGGACCTTGCTGGTGAGCATGGTCGACGTACCGGCCGTGGTCGCCCTCGGACTGGTCGTCGCGGGTCTCGGCGTCGCCCCGCTGTATCCGGTGACGCTCGCAGCCCTCGTCGCGATCCCTGGCATCAGTTCGGCCCGGCTCGCGGCGGTCGGCGCGATGGCCTCCGGTACGGCGATCCTGGTCGCGCCGGCGCTGCTCGCCGTCCTCGCCCGGGTCGTCGACCTGCGGACGGCGTACCTGGTCACGCTGCCGCTCATCGGCGTACTTTTTCTGCTGAGCCGTCGATCCGACCGGGCCGCGTTCGTATAGGGGTGAACGAGCCCGAAACGACGAACGAGGTGGCGTGATGTCCGAACTGAAGCTCCTGCTGGACGGCCTGGCCTTCCCCGAGTCCGCGCGCTGGCACGACGGCCGGCTGTGGTTCTGCAACTGGATCGAGCAGCAGATCGTCGCGGTCGACGCGGCCGGGAAGACCGAGACCTTCGAGGTGCCGGTCGAGCGCCTGATGGGCTGGTCGATCGACTGGTCGCCGGACGGCCGGCTGCTCGTCACCGGCGACAAACTGCGCCGCTACGAGCCGGACGGATCGATCACCGTGCTCGCCGACCAGGGCGCGAACGAGCTCGTCGTGGATGCCCGCGGCAACATCTACCTGAACGGCGCGGACTTCGACTTCGTCGGCGGCGAGGAGCCGGTGCCGGGCTGGATCCGGCTGGTCACACCGGACGGTCAGGTGCGGGAGGTTGCCGACGACATCCAGTTCCCGAACGGCATGGTGCTGACCCCGGACGGGCGGACGCTGGTGATCGCGGAGTCGTTCGCCGGCCGGCTCACCGCGTTCGACGTCGCGCCGGACGGCGGGTTGTCGAACCGCCGCGTGTACGCCGAGAACCTCGGCCCGGACGGCATCGTGCTCGACGCCGAGGGCGCGATCTGGTCGCAGACCTGGGGCGGAGGCGTGGTCCGGGTGACTGCGGGCGGCGAGATCCTGGAGCGCGTCGACATCCCCGAGAACCGGGCGCCGTTCTCGCTCACGCTGGTGGACTTCGACGGACCGGCGCTGTGCGTGCTGACCGCGGAGTGGCGGATGGACGACAGCATCGCCGACAACTTCGGCCGCCTCACCGATGGCCGGCGGACCGGGCAGGTGCACACGATTCCGGTCGCCGTCCCGCCCGTTGCTCGCTAGCATCGCGGGCATGGAGTGCTTCGCCGCCGGGCGTACCCGGCGCTGACCCCGGCCTGTCGCTGCCTGCGTGCCTGCGACGGGCCGGGCGCGCCTGCCCGTTTCCTTCATTTGTGAGAGGCACACTCCATGCAGATTCGTTCGTACGTCGACGGCGACCTGGCCCGGCTCGTCGACCTCACCATCGACACGTTCGGGCCGTTCTACGAGGAATCGTTCCGGCCGCTGGTCGGTGACCTGATCTTCACCCGCCAGCACGGCGACTGGCGCGGCGACTACCGCAGGCAGCTGCCCGGGTTGCACGATCCGGCGGCGCACAGGTACGTCGCCGTGGCGGAGGTCGACGGCGTACCGGTCGGGTACGTCGCCTGGCACCTCGACACCGAGCGCCGGCAGGCCACGGTCGAACTGCTCGCGGTCGCACGCGAGCATCGGCGCTCGACCATCGCGACCGCGCTCTGCGAGCACGCGTTCGCCGCGATGCGCACCGAGGGAGCGCAGTACGTCGAGATCGGCACCGGCGGCGACGCCTTCCACGCCCCGGCCCCTAAGGCTTGGCGTGCTTGCCGACCATCCGGACGAGGGTGTCCGGTGGGATGACCTTGACGTGCGGTGCGAGGCCGTCGACGACCGTGAGGACGTCGTCGACGGACTTGCTCCAGGCATGCCACACGACGATCGAGTAGCCGGCGGTCGAGAACGGGTTGCGGGTCGCGGTGTTCAGCTCGGCGGTGACCGACGCCTCGTCGGCGCCGTCGAGCCCCTCCCAGAGCATGGTGCGTGCGGAGATCACCGGCTTCCCCTCGGACCACACCACCTTGCCCTTGAGGCCGTCGTACCGCGAGTACTCGAGATAGACGAGGCCGTCGATCTCGGGACGCTTCAGGTACGACGACCACAGCCGGGTGTTCTCGAACGCGTCGAAATCGATGATCTGCGCCACCGAGAGATCGGACCGGCCCATCGCCTGCGCGAGCGCCGCGGTGTGCTTGTCCAGCGCGGCGGCGGGGTAGCGGCTCGGGTACATGTACCCGCCGCCCGACGGGCCGACGACCCAGCGATCTTTCCGCGACTGGTCGTAGAACCACCGCATCACCGACGGCGCCAGGTCGATCAACGACGGCGAGATGCCCCAGCCGAGATCGACTTCGCCACGGCGCGGACTGCCGAACCAGCGCGGATCGGTCGGGAAGTCGCCGAGTGCCCACTGGATGTTGTCCCCGTCGGTGATCAGGAAACTCACGTAGTGCGCGTCCGGATCCGGCTCCGGGAGCTTGGCGGAGACCTGTTGCGTCACGCGGTCCTCGCGGATGCCCGACAGGACCGACAAGTTGCGGGCGTGGTCGGCGGGCAGGGCTTTCACGCCGGTGGCGGAGTTGACGCCGATGAAGGCGTCCTCGCCCGCCGAGGCGTCGCCCCAGCCGATGACGGTGCCGTCGTCGTCCAGTGCTCCGACCACGCCGGCGCGGAACTCCGAGTTGCCGTCGAAGAAGGCGAGCGCCCCCGCCATCGTGACGTAGTCGCGGAGCCGCTCCGGGATGTCCGCGCGCTGCTCGACCACGACGTCATGCCGCAGCCGGGGCCAGTAGGTCTCGAACACCCAGCGGTCGTCCTTGTCCCGCACGTCCAGGACCTTGCGCAATCCGTTGCGGATCGCGAGTGCCTCCAGGCTTTCCTCGACCGCCACGGCACCTGTCACGCCGGCGAGCGTGGTCGCGACGTTGACCGACGGGGTTCCGGCACGAAACAGAACGTAACCGCGGACGCCGGACCGGCTGACGGTCTTCCACAGGTCACCGGTGCGCGCCCGGACGCCGTACCGTGCCACGAGGTCGTCGAGCCAATGCTGGTACCCGAGCCCGGGCAGGTTGAGGTAGAGCGATTCGCCGCCGCGCCGGGCCAGCAGGCCCTGCAGCGTCGTCGCCAGGGTCCGCTCGGGCAGGCTCAGCGAGGACTCGTCGAAGACGTTCAGCAATTGCGGCCGTTGCCCCTTGGGGTACGCCGACGGAGCGGGTGCGGCGCCGAAGGCGAGGGACGGCGAGACGGTGGCGGCGAGCCCGAGCCCGGCGGTGAGACCGAGGGCGTGGCGGCGCGAGAGTCGGCGATCGGACATGGGGTGCCTCCAGGGAGCGGCTGGTGGACTGTCCTACGTTGTCAACAAGGGGCGACGATGCCACAGCCCCCGCGCCGTCACAAGACCTCAGACCGGAATCGGCAGGCCATGCCGCCGAAGAAGGTCCGCCAGAGCTGGTACGCCGGCGGACAGGTCGTAGTACTCCGCACGCAGCCCGACGCTCAGCGCACCGGCCACGTTGTCTTCGTTGTCGTCGATGAACAGCACGGCCGGCGCCGGCACCCGCAGGGCGCCGAGGATCGCCCGGAAGTACGCCGGATCCGGCTTGGCCAGCCCGAGGTCGCACGAGTAGAACGTCTGGTCGAACCACGCGCCGTACCCGCGTTCGTCCTGCATGATCGCCCGCCGGTACGCCTGCTGGTTGGTCGCGAGGTGGCACCCGACGCCGGCCGTGCGCAGCGACTGGATCAGCGCGATCACCGCGGGCTCGGCGTCGAACCAGTTCCACGGCTCGAGGGCGTCGGCGAGCGATGCCGGCGAGTCCCAGCGCCGCAGGACGTCGGCCACCGCGTCGCGGAAATCGCCCTTGCCGACGAGCGCCGGCTTCTCGGCCCGCATCAGGTCCGCGACGAACGCCTCGCCGTCGGCGGGCACGAGCGCGGTCAGGCGCGACCACCAGTCCCGGGACGGGCGCTGGACGACCCCATCGGCATCGAAGAGGACGGCGGAGACGGCGGGTGAGCTCATGCCGTCATCTTGTCACCGGACCTTGACCGGTTCAGTCGGTATGCGCTTACCTACTGGCTACGTAAACATATGTGGACACCTTCCGGCGAAAACCAACAGAAAGCGCCAGGTGAGGCTATGACCCTGAGCAGAAGGCACTTCCTCGCGGTCGGCACGTCAGCAGCAGCAGCCGCAGCCGCCGCGAGTCTCACCGGCTGCGGATCCCGCAGCTCACTGGGCGGATCGCACGAGCTCAGCATGTGGACATGGGTCGGATCCGTCAACGACGACCTGATCGGCCAGGCAGAGCAGGCGATCCCCGGGTTCGACGCCATGAAGCTGGCGATGACCCGGATCGGCTCCAACTACAAGACCAAGGTGCTGACCGCGCTGGCCGGCAAGTCCCTCGTCCCGGACATCGTCGCGATCAACGACGACGTCGCGACCTACTTCCCGAACGCCGACCAGTTCCACGACCTGTTCGAGCTCGGCGCGAAGGGCCTCGAGAAGGACTTCCTGCCCTGGAAGTGGAAGCTCGGGATCACGCCGGAGAACAAGATGATGGCGTACCCGATGGACACCGGGCCGACCGCGCTGTTCTACCGCAGCGACATCCTCACCAAGGCCGGTGTCGACATCGATCCGGCCGCGGTCGCGGAGCTCGCGCCCGACTGGGACGCGTACATCGAGCTCGGCAAGAAGCTCAAGCAGGCCGTGCCGGGCTCGGCCATCACCGACAACATCAGCGGGATCTTCGACTACCGGATGGCGCAGCAACCCAAGCGTTACATGACCGAGGACGGGCAGTACATCGGCGACCAGGACCACGTCCGGCAGGCGTTCGACCTGGCCGTCCGGGTCGTCAAGGAAGGCCTCTCGGCGAACGCGCAGAACTCGACCGACAAGAACGCGGTCGTCACCAACGGCAAGCTCGTCGCCTACAACGCGGCCGTCTGGTGGGCCCAGCTCGGGCCGAAGAACGCGGCGCCGAAGACCAAGGGACTCTGGCGGGTGACGGCGGCTCCTGGTGGCGCCGGCAACCGCGGCGGGTCCTTCCTGGCGATCACGAAGTACTGCAAGAACCCCGAGGCCGCGTTCGCGTTCATCAGCTGGCTGGAGTCGGCGAAGAACCAGGCCCAGGCGTTCCTCGACCCGGTGCTCTTCCCGTCGACGCCGGCTAGCTACACCGACCCCAAGCTCGCGGCGCCCGACCCGTTCTTCGGCGGCCAGAAGATCGTCGACGTGTTCGCCGAGTCCGCGAAGAAGTACCCGGGCGCCTTCTTCTCGCCGTACGACAGCATCGTCGGTACGCCGATCGGCAAGGAACTGGTGAACGTCGAGGCCTCCGGCAAGGACCCTGACGTCGCCTGGGCGGACGCCCAGCACCAGGTCGAGCGGGAACTCACCCGGGCGGGGGCGATCTGACATGGCCGTGACCAGCAAGACGGCCCCAGTTGCCGTCACCGCGACGGCCATCCCCGCGGAGAAGCCGCCGAACAAGTACCGCCAGGCCCTTCCGCAGTACGCCGCCGTCGCGCCGTTCTTCGTCCTGTTCGCGATCTTCGGCGCGTTCCCGGTGCTGTTCTCGATCTGGATCTCGTTCCACTCCTGGGACGGCATCGGGCAGATGACCTGGGTCGGCCTCGAGCAGTACCGCTACCTGCTCAGCGACGCCACGTTCTGGCAGACGATCGGGAACACCCTGATCATCTGGGTGCTGTCCACCGTGCCGATGCTGCTGCTCGCGCTGGTGATCGCCAACGCGCTGCACAACGCGACCCGGCTGCGCACCTTCTACCGGATCGCGTACTTCATCCCGAACGTCACCTCGGTGGTCGCGATCACCCTGGTGTTCGGCTCGATCTTCAGCAACAACTTCGGCCTGCTGAACGCGTTCCTGCAGTCGATCGGAGTCGGCCAGGTCGAATGGCTGACCTCGCCGTGGGGCATCAAGATCGCGATCGCGACGATCGTCACCTGGCGCTGGGTCGGCTACAACGCGATCATCTACCTGGCCGGCCTGCAGGCGATCTCGGCCGACGTGTACGAGGCCGCCAAGGTCGACGGCGCCAGTCCGCGGCAGACGTTCTGGCGGATCACCGTGCCGATGATGCGGCCGGTCATCCTGTTCACCGCGGTCACCTCGACGATCGGCGGTCTGCAGATCTTCACCGAGTCCCGGGTGCTGTTCGGCGACACCAACAACATCGGCGGACCCGGCGACGCCGGTCTCACCATCGTGTCGTACCTGTACCAGAGCGCGTTCATCAAGAACCAGTTCGGGTACGGCGCCGCGATCGGCTGGGCGCTGTTCATCCTGATCGTGCTGTTCAGCATCATCAACTGGCGGCTGATCGGCGGCACCGACGACGAACGCCTGACCCGACGCGCCGCTCGGCGGGTGGAACGCAGGATCGCAGCCCAGAATGCCAAGAGGGAGGCCGCAGATGTCCGTTGAACGCGTGCGCACTGCCGTCGGTCACGTCGTGCTGATGCTTGGCGTGCTCGTCTCCCTGTTCCCGTTCTACTGGATGGTGGTGATGGCCTCCAACACCACCCCGGACATCTTCAGCTACCCGCCGAAACTCGTGATCGGCTCGCACCTGTTCGAGAACATGGGCAAGGTGCTCGACAACATCGACTTCTTCGGCTCGATGCTGCTCACGCTGGTCGCGTCGCTCGGCGTCACCGTGCTGGTGCTGTTCTTCGACTCGCTCGCCGCGTTCGCGTTCGCGAAGTACCAGTTCCCCGGCCGGAACCTGCTGTTCGGGATCCTGCTCGCGACCTTCATGATCCCGTCCCAGCTGGCGCTGGTGCCGCAGTTCGTGACGCTCGCCGAGTTCGGCTGGATCGGGTCGCTGAAGGCCCTCATCGTTCCGGGCGCGGCGAACGCGTTCGGGATCTTCTGGATGCGCCAGTACGCCAAGGGCGCCATCCCCGACGAGCTCATCTCGGCCGCCAAGGTCGACGGCGCCGGGTTCTTCCGGCAGTACCTGACCGTCGGCCTGCCGGTGCTCCGGCCCGGTCTGGCCTTCCTCGGGATCTTCACCTTCATCAACGTCTGGAACGATTACCTCTGGCCGCTGATCGTGATGACGGACCCGAACCGCCTCACCCTCCAGGTCGCCCTCGACCAGCTCAACGGCATCTACGGCACCGACTACTCGATGGTGATGGCCGGTGCGCTGATGAGCGTCATCCCCCTGATCGGCGTCTTCCTGATCGGTGCCCGCTCGTTCATCGCGGACCTCGCAGCAGGCGCCATGAAGTTCTGACCCGAAACCACAACCAACAACGGGATCTCCTTTGACTGACCACAAGCTCCGCTGGGGCATCATCGGCACCGGCAACATCGCGTCCCGGTTCGCCAGTCAGGTGCCGACGTCGGCGACCAACGAGGTCGTCGCCGTCGGCAGCCGGTCGCTGGAGTCGGCGAACTCGTTCGCCGACAAGTGGGACATCGCCAACCGGCACGGCTCGTACGACGACCTGCTCGCCGACGAGGCCGTCGAGGCGGTGTACATCGCCACCCCGCACCCGATGCACGTCGAGTGGGCGATCAAGGCGGCCGAGGCCGGCAAGCACGTGCTGTGCGAGAAGCCGCTCGCCATCAACCGGGCGTGGGCCGAGGCGATGATCGAGGCCGCCGTACGCAACGACGTCTTCCTGATGGAGGCGTACATGTACCGGTGCCTGCCGCAGACCAAGCTGATCACCCAGCTGGTCCGCGACGGCGAGATCGGCGCCGTCCACCAGATCCAGGCCACGTTCGCGTTCGCCGCCGGGTACCGGCCGGAGAGCCGGATCTTCGCCGACGACCTGGCCGGCGGCGGCATCCTCGACGTCGGCGGGTACCCGGTGTCGATGGCCCGGCTGATCGCCGGCGCCGCGATCGGGCAGCCGTACGCCGAACCGGCCGCCGTGAACGCGGTGGGCCATGTCGGCGAGACCGGCGCCGACGAATGGACCGTGGCGACGCTGTTCTTCGACGGCGGCGTCACCGCACAGGTCAGCACCGGCGTCCGGCTCGCCGACCGGAACCAGGTCCGGATCTACGGCAGCAAGGGCTACCTCCAGGTCGACGACCCGTGGTTCGGCGGCGACGGCAAGCCGAACAAGGTCGTCCTGCACAAGGTAGGGGAGGAGCCGCGGGAGCTGTCCGCGGAGCCGGCCCTGATCTACACGGCCGAGGCCGAGGCGGTGCAGGCGGCGATCGCCTCCGGCGCGCAAGAAGCGCCGGAGATGAGCTGGGCGGACACGCTCGGCAACCTCACCGTCCAGGACCAGTGGCGGGCCGCGATCGGGCAGCAGTACGCGAGCGAGCGGGACGACGCGATCATCCCGACCGCGACCGGCCGGCCGCTCAGCCGGCGCGCCGACGCCCCGATGACGTACGGCACGGTGCCGGGCGTCGACAAGCAGGTCTCCCGGCTCGTCATGGGCGTCGACAACCAGCAGACGCTGCCGCACGCCGCGGTGATCTTCGACGACTTCGTCGAGCGCGGCGGGACCACCTTCGACACGGCGTACATCTACGGCGGCGGGCGCGGTGAGAAGCTGCTCGGGCAGTGGATGACGTCGCGCGGCAACCGCGACGACGTCGTGGTGATCGGCAAGGGCGCGCACACGCCGTACTGCGACCCCGAGTCGATCACCCGGCAGTTGCACGAGAGCCTCGAGCGGCTGCAGACCGACCACGTCGACCTGTACTTCATGCACCGCGACAACGAGGACATCGCGGTCTCGGAGTTCGTCGACGTCCTCGACGAGCACTTCAAGGCCGGCCGGATCAAGGCGTTCGGCGGCTCCAACTGGTCCACCGAGCGCTTCGACGAGGCCAACGCGTACGCCGAGGCGAACGGCAAGCAGCCGTTCACACTGCTGAGCAACCACCTCAGCCTCGCGCGGGCGTACGACGTACCGTGGGCGGGCTGCCGGCACGTCAGCGACGACGCGTCGCAGAAGTGGCTGCGGGAGCGGCAGGTCGCGCTGTTCCCGTGGTCGAGCCAGGCGCGCGGGTTCTTCACCGGGCGGGCCAAGCCGGAGGACACCTCGGACGCCGAACTGGTGCGCTGTTTCTACTCCGACGAGAACTTCCGTAGGCTGGACCGGGCGCGGGAGCTCGCGGCGGCCAAGGGCGTCGAGCCGACGGCGATCGCGCTGGCCTGGCTGTTGCACCAGCCGTACCCGGTGTTCCCGCTGATCGGGCCGCGGCACGTGAGCGAGACCCGGACCTCCACGCCGGGGCTGTTGGTCACGCTCACCGAGGACGAAGTGGCCTACCTCACTGCCTGACGGCCGAATTGGTGGGCGGCTGACACCCATGTAACATGATCTGTCGGAGTAACGACCCTGAACACGGAGAATCATGTCTAAGAAGTGCGATGTCTGCGGCAAGCAGCCGACGTTCGGCAACAGCGTTGCCCGCCTGGGTAAGGGCGCGATGATCCGCCGGGTCAAGGCTCGCACGCCGCGGCGGTTCAACCCCAACATTCAGCCGGTCAAGGCGCTCATCAAGGGCACCCCGACCCGGATGAAGGTTTGCACGTCCTGCATCAAGGCCGGCAAGGTCCAGCGCGTCGTCGGCTGATCTCAGCTTTCACTCCGTGTAGGGCCTTTCGGACAGGCGCCCGGGCAACAGCCCGGGCGCCTATTCGCGTTCCCGGGCGCTTGAGTCTGCCCGCTCCCGCCGCAGTACACGCGGAGGGATATCCCCTCGGGTTGCGGGTTCTCCGGTCGTATGCGAGCGGAGAACCCACCAGAGGAGCGGATATCCCCTCGCGTGGGAGCCGACGGCGGGCCGACCGGCGTCTCCGGGCGCCTCTTCACGTCTCCGCGCGGCCCCGCGCGGCGCATCCAGGCACGGCGGGGCATTTGAGTGGTTAACCCCTGCGGGAGGCCGTTCGCCCTCGGTGTGCAGGGGGTGAAGGGGCCGGGTGAGTGGTTAACCCCTGAATTGGCCGCCTGGCGGGCCGCCCCTCGCCGGGCTGGGCTGGTGGGGGCTGATGGGGACTGCGTGGGCAGGTCAGCGGTGGTGGGCGATGACGGTGATTTCGTTGCGGTTGTGGTGGAGCTGGCGGGCGTGGCGTACGTCGTACTGCTCGCGGAGCACGTCGAGGCCGCGGCGGGCGCCGTCGAGCGGGTTCCGGCCGCCGCCCTTCAGCGTGACGATCGCCAGACCGTCGCGGCGCAGGTGCCCGGCCGCGTCCAGCATCATCCGGGCGCTCGTCACCTGGTCCATCCGCATGTCGTTGACGACCACGTCGAAGCGCACCCGGTTCGCGGCGAAGAACCGGCCCGCCGTCGTCGCCTCGTGGTGGATCCGGCGGTCGCCGCGCAGCCGCGGATCGAGCGCCCCCGGGTCGACCGACCACACCTCCTGCCCGTGCTGCCGCAGGATCCGCGTCCAGCCGCCCGGTGCGGCGCCGAGGTCGACGGCCTTCCCGTGCGCGGGCAGCTCCAGCCCGAAGGTCGCGATCGCCTCCTCCAGCTTGAACTCCGACCGCGACACCCGCTCGTCGCCGCGGGCCAGCCGCATCCGCCCACCCGGCCAGTCCGACAGGCTGTCCGCGCGCCGGTTCAGCCCGAGCAGGATCGCCTTCCGGCCGACGAAGCACGAGACGACGTACTCCTGCCCGGAGCGCGTGACGGCCACGCCGCGGCCGGTCAGGGCCTCCTCGATGCGGTGGTAGTACGACCCGCCGGTCCCGGCGTCGTCGGTCCAGGCCTGGACCGCGAGCGCCTCGGGGTACTGCGGAAGCTCACCCAGGATCACCTCGGCGAGCTCGTACGACGGCGGCAGCTCCTCGAAGCTCGCGATCTCCTCGGTCAGATGCCGGACGAACATGATCCGCCCCGCGTCGCAGGCCGCGGCCAGGTCGCGCACCGACGGCCCGTCGACCCGCCCGAGCTCCGCGCCGACCCGCTGGATCCGCACCTCGCGCCCGAACTCGCCCCGGATCTCGCGCACGGCCAACTCGTAACTGTCGGCCGCCGCCGAGAACAACACACTCCTGCCACCGCTCACCCGGGAACCCTACGCGTTAGCCTTCCGGGCGTGGAGGAACTGACCGTTGAGGTGCTGCGAGCCTGGGCCCGGACCGCGCTGGCCGATCTGGCGCTGGCGCGGACCGGGATCGACGAGCTGAACGTGTACCCGGTGCCGGACGGCGACACCGGCACCAACCTCTACCTGACCTGGGAAGCCGCCTGCGACGCGCTGCCCAAGGGCGAGCTGAGCTTCACCGAGGCGATCCAGGCCTTCGGCCGCGGCGCGCTCCTCGGCGCCCGCGGCAACTCCGGCGTGATCACCTCCCAGCTGATCCGCGCCTGCGGCCTCCGCCTCGACGAGAACCTGCCGCACGACCGCGAGAGCGGCGTCCTGGCCGACCCCCGGATGAGCGAGGCCGCCGCGTTCGCCGACGCGCTCACGTACGCCGCCGACGCCGCGTACGGGGCCGTCGCGCAGCCCGTCGAAGGAACCATGCTGACCGTCGCCCGCGCGGCCGCCACCGGCGCGATGACCGCCGCCAACGACGGCAAGACCCTCGCCGACGTCTGCCTCGCCGCGGTCGCCTCCGCCCGCCAGGCGCTGAGCAGGACGACCGAGCAGCTCGACGTACTGCGGCGCGCGGGCGTCGTCGACGCCGGGGGAGCAGGTCTCGTGGTGATCCTGGGCGCGATGGAGTCGGTGCTCACCGGCCGGCACGTGCGGGTCGACGTCCCCGCCCGGGTCGAGCCGCAGGGCGACAGCGCCGAGAGCCAGGACGGGCCGGCGTACGAGGTGATGTACCTGCTCGACGCGTCCGACGACAAGATCGGCGACTTCCGGCAGAGCCTGGCCGCGCTCGGCGACTCGGTCGTCGTGGTCGGCGGCGACGGGCTCTGGAACGTCCACGTGCACACCGACGACGTCGGCGCCGCGATCGAGCACGGCATCGACATCGGCCGCCCGCACCGGATCCGCGTCACCCACTTCGACGACCAGACCCACCACCACGAGCCGGCTCCCGGCCGGGCGGTGATCGCGGTCGTCGCCGGCGACGGACTGGCCGGCCTGTTCGCCGAGGCCGGCGCCCGGATCATCCGCGGCGGCCCCGGCCGGCGCTGCTCCACCGGCGAGCTGCTGCAGGCGATCGAGCAGTCGCAGGCGCCCGAGATCGTGATCCTGCCCAACGACCAGGACTCGATCGCGGTCGCCGAAGCCGCCGCCACCGCCGCCCGCCAGGACGGCCTCCGGGTCGCCGTGATCCCGACCCGCGCGCAGGTCCAGGGCCTCGCCGCGATCGCCGTCCACGACCCCGAGCGCAGCTTCGACGACGACGTCGTACACCTGTCGGCCGCCGCCGGGCAGACCCGGCACGGCGCCGTCACGATCGCGGTCAAGGACGCCTGGACGATGGCCGGCCGGTGCCGGATCGGCGACGCGCTCGGTGTCGTCGACGGCGACTTCGCGCTGATCACCGACGACCTCGAGGCGGCCGCGCTCGGCGTCGTCGACCGGCTGCTCGGCGGCGGCGGCGAACTGCTCACCGTCGTCACCGGCCGGGACGCCGACCCGGCACTGGCCGACGCCGTGGAGCGCCACGTCCGCCGGCACCGCAAAGATGTCGACGTCATGGTGTACGACGGAGGACAGGACAGGTATCCGCTCCTGATCGGGGTCGAATGAGTGGTGTTGGAATGAGTGGCGATATGGACCGCAAGCTCCGGGACTTCCTCGGGGCGAAGACGGCGAAGACGTTCGCGGAGGTGCTCGAGATCGAGACCGTCGGCGAACTGCTGCGGCATTACCCGAGGCGGTACCTGAAGAAGGGCGAGCTGACCCCGTTCGACGAGCTGGAGGTCGGCGACCAGGCCACCGTCAACGGCCGGGTCAAGAAGGTCACCGCCCGGACGCTGGACACCAAGCTCGAGATCAAGGCCGAGGATGCCTACAAGTTCCGCAAGAAGCGGACGATCACCAAGGTCGTGGTCACCGACGGCCGCAACGACATCGAGCTGGCGTTCTTCAACCAGCCCTGGCTGCTGGAGAAGCTGAAGCCGGGCACCGCCGCCCTGTTCTGGGGCGAGGTGACGATGTTCCGCACCACCATGCAGCTGAAGAACCCGGGCACCGAGGTGCTCGACGAGGAAGACCTCACCGAGGCCGAGATCGAGCGCCGGGCCCGGCCGTTCCGCCCGCTCTACCCGGCGACCGCGAAGTTGCCGACCGCAACGATCGAGCGGTCGGTCAAGATCGTCCTGGACAGCCTCGACGACCGCGTCGAGGACCCGATCCCGGACCTGATCCTGCGCAGCGAGCAGCTGATGGGGCTCCGCGAGGCCCTGCAGAAGGTGCATCTGCCGGACGCCGAGAAGGACATCGACGACGCGCAGCGGCGGTTCCGGTTCGAGGAAGCGCTGGTGATGCAGACGATCCTCGCCCAGCGCCGCGCGGTGACCGACGCGCTGAACGCCGTACCGCGGCCGCGCGTGACGGGCCGCTTGCTGGACGAGTTCGACCAGCGGCTGCCGTTCGCGCTGACCGAGGGCCAGGCCGAGGTGGGGGAGGAGATCTTCGCCGACCTCGCGCGGCCGCACCCGATGCACCGCCTGCTGCAGGGCGAGGTCGGCTCCGGCAAGACCGTCGTCGCGCTGCGGGCGATGCTGTCCGTGGTCGACAACGGCGGCCAGGCCGTCCTGCTCGCGCCGACCGAGGTGCTCGCCGTCCAGCACCACAAGACGCTCACCAAGATGCTCGGCGACCTGGCCGAACAGGGCATGCTCGGCGGCGCGGAGAACGCCACCAAGGTCGGGCTCCTGACCGGCTCGCTGAACGCCGCGGGCCGCCGTACGGCGATGCTCGACGCGGCCAGCGGCGCGGCCGGGATCGTCGTCGGCACGCACGCGCTGCTGGAGGACAAGGTCCAGTTCGCCGACCTCGGGCTCGTCGTGGTCGACGAGCAGCACCGGTTCGGCGTCGAGCAGCGGGCCGCGCTGAGCGCGAAGTCCGGCGACAACACCCCGCACGTGCTGGTGATGACCGCGACGCCGATCCCGCGGACGGTCGCGATGACCGTGTTCGGCGACCTCGCGGTCTCCACCCTCACCCAGCTCCCGGCCGGCCGGTCGCCGATCCAGTCGTCCGTGGTCCCGGCCAAGGAGCGGCCCGACTGGCTCCAGCGGGCCTGGGCGCGCGTCCGCGAGGAGGTCGCGAAGGGCCACCAGGCGTACGTCGTGTGCCCGCGGATCGGGGACGACGTGAAGAACGCGACCGACGAGGAAGGCGAGCTGGTCGCCGACGACGAAGAAGGCAAGAAGCAGGCCCGGCCGCCGATCTCGGTACTGCAGGTGTCCGAGGCGCTCGCCGAGATCCTGCACGACCTGCGCGTCGAGATCCTGCACGGGCGGCTCCCGGCCGAGGAGAAGGACGCCGTCATGTCCCGGTTCGCGGCCGGTGAGATCGACGTCCTGATCGCGACCACGGTGATCGAGGTCGGGGTCGACGTCCCGAACGCCTCGACGATGGTGATCATGGACGCCGACCGGTTCGGCATCTCGCAGCTGCACCAGCTGCGCGGCCGGGTCGGCCGCGGCAAGGTGCCCGGGCTGTGCCTGCTGGTCACCGACCTGTGGGCAGGCTCCACGTCGTACGGGCGGCTGGACGCGGTCGCGTCGACGACCGACGGGTTCGAGCTGTCGAGGATCGACCTGGAGACCCGCCGGGAGGGCGACGTCCTCGGCGTCGCGCAGTCCGGCCGCCGTTCGAGCCTGAAGCTGCTCAGCGTGCTCCGCGACGAGGACATCATCCTCGCGGCCCGGCACGTGGCGAACTCCATCGTCTCGGTCGACGCCGAGCTGGCCGAGTACCCGGCGCTACGGTCCGTCGTCCGCAGCGCGCTGGAGTCCGAGACCACCGAGTATCTGGAGAAAACTTGACGCGCATTGTCGGCGGAGCGGCGGGTGGGCGGCGGATCGGCGTACCGCCCGGGAGCGGGACGCGGCCGACCGCGGACCGGGTCCGGGAGGCGCTGTTCTCGTCGCTGGAGTCGGAGTTCGGCAGCTTCCACGGGCTCGCCGTGCTCGACCTGTACGCCGGATCGGGCGCGATCGGGCTGGAGGCGCTGTCCCGAGGGGCCGCGACGGCCGTTCTGGTCGAGTCGGACCGGCGGGCCGCCGACGTGATCGCCGCCAACATCAAGGTGGTCGGTCTGCCCGGCGCCACGCTGCTGACCCGGCCCGTGGAGAAGGTCACGGCCGGTGAGCCGCCGGCGGTGTTCGACCTGGTGTTCGCGGACCCGCCGTACAAGCTCGAGACCGTGGAGCTGCAGGACGTCCTGACCGACCTGGCCGCGAACGGCTGGCTCGCCGGCGACGCGGTCGTGGTCGTCGAGCGCGGGAAACGCGAGCCGTGGGACTGGCCGGAGGGATTCGCCGCGCTGCGCGACCGCAAGTACGGCGAGGCCCGGCTTTGGTACGGTCACCGCCATGAGTAAGGCGGTCTTTCCAGGGACCTTCGACCCGCCCACGGTCGGGCACCTCGACATCGTCACCCGGGCGGCGGCCGCCTTCGACGAGCTGATCGTCGCGACCGGCGTGAATCAGTCGAAGAACCGGTTGTTCGGCCCGCAGGAGCGGATCGAGATGCTCACCGAACTCGTCGCCCCGTTCCCGAACGTCCGCGTCGGCGGTTTCGAGGGGCTCCTGGTCGACTACTGCCGGGCCGAGGGCGCCGGCGTGATCGTGAAGGGCCTGCGCTCGGCCGCCGACTACGACTACGAGTTGCAGATGGCGCAGCTGAACCGGCGGATGACCGGGGTCGACACGTTCTTCCTGCCGACCGCGCCGGAGAACGCTTTCATCTCCTCGAGCTGGGTGAAGGAGATCGCCCGCCTCGGCGGCGACGTCAGCACGTTCGTGACATCGGCCGTTCACGCTCGGTTACTGGACACGCTCTAGCATCCCCCGGATTGGGCGCGAAGCCGCGGAGTTGGTAGTCTTGACAACCGGTCTCGACGAGACCGAGTTCATGCCTGCCCACGCCTGAAAGGTTTGCTCTGAGCGTCTTGGACCCGCGGTCCCCTCTCGTGATCGACACGCACGAGCTGACACGCCGCGCCGGGTCCCAACGCGAAGTCACCTTCACGGCGCCGGCGCCGGCAGATCTCGGAATCGACGTGATCGGCGTCCCCGAAGGCGATCCGATCCAGTTCGATCTACGGCTGGAATCGGTGGTCGAAGGGGTGCTCGTCACCGGAACGGCCCGCGGCCGCCTGGTCGGGGAGTGCGCGCGGTGCCTGGTCGATATCGAGGACGAGTTCCTCGCTGACGTCCAGGAGCTGTACGTCTATCCGGAGAGCGACGCCGAGCCGGACGAGGCCAGCCGGATGGAGGGCGATCTGATCGACCTCGAGCCGGTGCTGAGGGACCAGGTGGTGCTCGCACTGCCGTTCCAGCCGTTGTGTACGGACGACTGTCCAGGTCTGTGCCCCGACTGCGGGGTTCGCCTGGCGGACGAGCCCGGCCACAAACACGAGGAGCGGAGCGACCCGCGCTGGGCCGCCCTCGGCGGACTGCTCGACGACAAAGAGCAGGACAACTGAAGACAGCTCCACCAGCAGTACCGAAAACGTCAGACTGAGCCGGCCGGGTCCACCAAGGCCTCCGGCCGAACCGAGGAGTCATAACCGTGGCCGTTCCGAAGCGGAAGATGTCGCGCAGCAACACCCGCAGCCGCCGGGCCCAGTGGAAGACCACTGCCCCGTCGCTGGTCACCTGCGTGAACCCCGCCTGCCGCGCGAAGCACCTGCAGCACACCGTTTGCCCGAACTGCGGCCAGTACGGCGCCAAGGGCGAGCGTCGCCAGGTCGTCGAGAGCTAAACGGCACCAACCCAGTGAACTCTGCCAACGAAACGGGGCTCTACGCCGAGCTGAACCAGCGGCTCGGCGTATCGCTGGCTGACGAACTACTGGAGCACGCCTTCACCCACCGCTCGTACGCGTACGAGAACGGTGGGCTGCCGACGAACGAGCGGCTGGAGTTCCTCGGGGACTCCGTGCTCGGCGTCATCGTCACGGAGTCGCTGTTCCGGAACCACCCGGACCTGAGTGAAGGCCGCCTGGCCAAGCTCAGGGCCGCGGTGGTCAACATGCGTGCGCTCGCGGGTGTCGCCCGCGAGCTCAAGCTGGGCAAGTACCTGCGGCTCGGCCGCGGGGAAGAGGCCACCGGCGGCCGGGACAAGTCGTCGATCCTCGCCGACTGCGTCGAGGCGCTGATCGGCGCCGTCTACCTGGACCGCGGCTTCGAGGTCGCGGGCGGGGTGGTGCACCGGCTGTTCGACGACCTGATGGAGTCGTCGGCCCGGCTCGGCGCCGGCCTGGACTGGAAGACCTCGCTGCAGGAGCTGGTCGCCCAGCTCGGCGTCGGCGTGCCGGAGTACGTGATCTCGGAGTCCGGACCGGACCACGCGAAGACGTTCGAGGCCCGGGTCCGGATCGGCTCCGACACGTACGGTCACGGCATCGGCCGGAGCAAGAAGGAAGCCGAGCAGCAGGCCGCCGAGACTGCCTGGAAGGCTCTGCGCGCCGCGCATCCCGACAGCGTGGACCCCTCGCAATCCTGAGTTGCCCGAGCTCCCGGAAGTAGAAGTCGTACGGCGGGGTCTGGCCGAGTTCACCACCGGCCGGACCATCGAGTCCGTCGAGGTGCTGCACCCGCGCCCGGTACGGCGGCACGCCGCCGGGCCGGAGGATTTCGTGTCCCGGCTCAAGGGCCAGGTGTTCGCCGAACCCGCCCGCCGCGGCAAGTACCTATGGCTGCCGTTGACGTCCGGTGATGCGGTACTCACCCATCTCGGAATGAGCGGGCAGTTCCGGGTCCAGCCGGTCGGCGCGCCCGACGAACCCCATCTGCGGGTCCGGTTCCGGTTCGCCGACGGCGGCGGAGAGGTCCGTTTTGTGGACCAGCGGATGTTCGGTGGTCTGTCCTACTCCGAGGGCGGCGCCGAGTTGCCCGCCGAGATCGCCCATATCGCCCGCGACCCGTTCGATCCTCTGTTCGATCAGGACGCGGCGGCCGCCAAGATCCGCCGGCGGCGTACCGGGCTGAAGCGAGCGCTGCTCGACCAGACCGCGGTCAGCGGGATCGGCAACATCTACGCCGACGAGGCGTTGTGGCGCGCCAAGCTGCACTACGCGCGGGCCACCGAGACGCTGAAACCCTCGCAGGTAAAGGGGATTCTCGACCAGGCGCAAGCGGTGATGGCCGAGGCACTGACCGTTGGTGGCACCAGCTTCGACGCGCTGTACGTCAACGTGAACGGCGAGTCCGGATACTTCGAGCGCGGCCTCAACGTCTACGGGCAGGAGGGATCGCCGTGCCCGCGGGACGGCCGGCCGATCCGTCGCGAACCGTTCATGAACCGTTCGTCGTACCGGTGCCCGAAATGTCAGCCCGTCCCGCGCCATGTTCGCTGGTGAGCGAGGTATCGTTAATAAACGTGGCCCAGGTTGACCGGTCGGCGTCGGCGGTGTCACCCTGAAAGACGGCACAACTTTTCAGCGCTCCGTCTTGGACCTCGACCTGGAGCGCATCGGCCAGAACCCTTCCGGAGGACAGCACAATGGCCAAGGCTCTTCTAGGGCATCTTGGAGGCACTGACCCGCGCATGCTCGAGCAGGTTCGTCTGCTCAACCGGCGTGTCGCAGATCTGGAGGCGCACGTGATGCGCCTGCAGGCAGAGAACGACCACCTGGTGGCCCAGATCCACGAGGGTCGGCTGCTCACCGTCGACGAGGCGCTGCGCACTCCCGCCTCGGTCTGACGCGGCAGAGGTACTTTCTTTACCGTCACTACACTCTGTACGGCGGTGGCCCCCGTCCGGGCCTCCGCCGGTTGTGTGTTCACCGAATGTTGTGCTCCCAGATCTTCCGCCGGCCGTCTCCCACCGGCCTGGCCTCCGCCGGATTCCGCAGATCTCTTTGTAGACTGCGAAGCGGAACAACTTCCCCCGGGTAGCGGCAGCGTGACGAACAGCTACGGCGGTTCCTTCGGTACCGTCTGTCCTTTCACGGGTTGGAGACCTTCGCCTTGTACCTGAAGAGCATGACGCTCCGGGGCTTCAAGTCGTTCGCGTCCGCGACGACGATGAACTTCGAACCAGGCATCACCTGCATCGTCGGACCGAACGGTTCCGGAAAGTCCAACGTCGTCGACGCACTGGCCTGGGTGATGGGGGAGCAGGGCGCCAAGTCGCTGCGCGGCGGCAAGATGGAGGACGTCATCTTCGCCGGCACCTCCGGCCGCGCCCCGCTCGGCCGCGCCGAGGTGGTGCTCACCATCGACAACACCGACGGCGCGCTGCCGATCGAGTACGCCGAGGTGACGATCAGCCGGACGATGTTCCGCAACGGCGGGTCCGACTACCAGATCAACGGCCAGAACTGCCGCCTGCTCGACGTCCAGGAGCTGCTCAGCGACTCCGGTATCGGCCGCGAGATGCACGTCATCGTCGGCCAGGGCCAGCTGGACTCGATCCTGCGCGCCACGCCGGAAGGCCGCCGCGGGTTCGTCGAGGAGGCCGCCGGCGTCCTGAAGCACCGCAAGCGCAAGGAAAAGGCGATCCGGAAGCTGGAGGCCACCGAGGGCAACCTGCACCGGCTCGGGGACCTGATCACCGAGATCCGCCGGCAGCTCAAGCCGCTCGGGCGCCAGGCGGAGGTGGCACGCCGCGCGGTGACGATCCAGGCCGAGGTCCGCGACGGCCGCGCCCGGCTGCTCGCCGACGACATCGTCCAGGCCCAGTCCGCGCTCGAGGCCGAGCTGCGGGACGAGGCCCGCCTGACGGAGCGCCGTACCGAGACCGAGGCGAAGCTGCGCGAGGCCCGGGAGCTGGAGGCGGAGCTCGAGGACGCGCTGCGCGAGGACGCGCCGGCGCTGCAGGCCGCGCAGGACACCTGGTATCAGCTGTCCGGCTTCAGCGAGAAGATCAAGGGCACGGCGCGGATCGCGGCGGACCGGATCCGCTCGCTGAACGACGAGGCCGAGGACGGGCCGCGCTCGGGACGTGACCCCGAAGAGCTCGAACTGGAAGCCGCCCGGGTCCGCGAGACCGAGGCCCAGATCGAGGCCGAGGTCGAGGCGCACTCCGAGCTGCTCGCCGAGTCCGTCGAACGCCGCCAGCAGCTGGAGGCCCAGGAGGCCGAGGAGGAGCGCCGGATCTCGGCGCTGATCCGGGCCGCCGCCGACCGCCGCGAGGGCCTGGCTCGGCTGACCGGTCAGGTGAACGCGCTGAAGAGCCGCGCGGCCGCCGCCGAGTCCGAGATCGGCCGGCTGGCCACCAACAGGCGTGAGGCCGAGGCCCGGGCCGCGAAGGCCCAGCACGACTTCACCGCGTTGGAGACCCAGGTCGCCGGGCTGGACGCCGGCGAGAAGGGCCTCGACGACCAGTACGAGGCCGCCCAGGCCGTTCTCGACGAGATGGACGAGCGGCTGGCCAAGGTGCGGGCCGAGGAGCGCGACGCCGAGCGTGAGCGCACCGGTCTGGCGGCGCGGAAGGAAGCCCTCGAGCTCGGCCTGAACCGCAAGGACGGGGCCGGCGCGCTGCTGGCCGCCTCCGAGCAGGTGAACGGCCTGATGGGGTCAGTCGCCGCGCTGCTGAGCGTCCGGTCCGGGTACGAGACCGCGATCGCGGCGGCGCTCGGCGAGGCCGCGGACGCGGTCGCCGTCACCCACACCGACGCGGCGCTGCACGCCGTCGGGCACCTCAAGGAGCACGACCTCGGCCGCGCCGGGCTGCTCCTCGGCGACGCCCCGACCGACGACTACGCGCTGTGGCCGGCGCTGCCGTACGGCGCGTCGTACGCCGTGGACGTCGTCGACTGCCCGGAGACGCTGCGGCCCGCGCTGCGGCGGCTGCTGCGCAAGGTCGCGGTCGTCGACGACGTGAACGCGGCCCGGTCCCTGGTCCGCAACCTGCCCGACGTCACCTGTACGACGCGTGCGGGCGACGTCCTCGGCGCGCACTTCGCGTACGGCGGTTCGGACGCGGCGCCGAGCCTGATCGAGGTGCAGTCCGCGGTCGACGAAGCGGCGGAGAAGCTGACCGAGGCGACGGCGCGCAGCGAGCGGCTGGGGTTCGAGCTGCAGGCCCTGGAAGACGAGCGGGCCCGGCAGAAGGAGTCCGTCGAGATCACGCTGGCCCGGCTGCACGAGTCGGACGCGGCGATGGCCGCGGTGGCCGAGCAGCTGGCGCACTTCGGGTCGCTGGCCAAGGCGTCCCGCGGCGAGGCACAGCGGATGGCCGAGGCGATTGCGGCGGCTGAGGAGGAGCGCGACAAGAACCTGTCCGGCCTGGCCGAGCTCGAAGAGCGGCTGATGGACGCCGAGGCGTTCGACGAGGAGGGCGACGAGCCCGACACGTCGCAGCGCGACCGGCTGGCCGAGGAGGCCAAAGCAGGGCGCGCGGCCGAGATGGAGGCGCGGCTGGCGCTGCGGACCACCGAAGAGCGGGCCCGGGCGCTGTCTGGGCGTGCGGACTCGCTGGAGCGCGCGGCCCGGCAGGAGCGCGAGGCACGCGCCCGGGCGATCGCCCGCGCGGCGCGGCGGGCCCGGCAGGCGGAGGCGGCGCAGGCCGTACACCTGGCGGCCGGTCACGTGCTGGCGCGGCTGGAGCAGTCGCTGCAGCTGGCCGCGTCCGAGCGGGCCACGATCCAGGCGCAGCGCTCCGACCGGGAGCAGGCTCTCGCGCAGGCGCGGTCCGCGACCCGGAACCTGAGCTCCGAGCTGGAGCAGCTGACCAACACCGTGCACCGCGACGCGCTCGCGCGCGCCGAGCAGAAGATGCGGCTCGAGGCGCTGTACGAGAAGGCGCTCGGCGAGCTCGGCATCGAGGTGGACGCGCTGGTCGCGGAGTACGGGCCGGACCAGCTGGTGCCGCCGCTGCCCAAGGCCGGCGAAGAGGAGACGCTCGAGCTGGAGGGGGAGCCGTTCGACCGGACCAAGGTCGAGAAGCGGCTCAAGCAGGCCGAGCGGGCGCTGAACCAGCTCGGCAAGATCAACCCGCTCGCGCTCGAGGAGTTCGAGGCGATGGAGGAGCGGCACCGGTTCCTCTCCGAGCAGCTCGAGGACCTGAAGAAGTCCCGGCGGGACCTGATGGACATCGTCAAGGAGGTCGACGAGCGGGTCGAGCAGGTCTTCACCGAGGCGTACCGGGACGTCGAGGCGGCGTTCGAGCACGTGTTCAGCCGGCTGTTTCCGGGCGGTGAGGGCCGGCTCGTGCTGACCGACCCCGACGACATGCTCGCCACCGGCATCGACGTCGAGGCCCGCCCGCCGGGCAAGAAGGTCAAGCGGCTGTCGCTGCTGTCCGGCGGCGAGCGGTCGCTGGTCGCGGTCGCGTTCCTGGTCGCCCTGTTCAAGGCCCGCCCGTCGCCGTTCTACATCCTCGACGAGGTCGAGGCCGCCCTGGACGACACCAACCTCGGCCGCCTCCTGGAGATCTACGAGGAACTCCGCGAGAACAGCCAGCTCTTGGTCATCACCCACCAGAAGCGCACCATGGAGGTCGCCGACGCCCTGTACGGCGTCACCATGCGCGGCGACGGCGTCTCCGCGGTCATCTCCCAGCGAATCCGCGAACCCGAACCCGTCTAGGCCGTGATCGTCATCGAGGCGAGGTGGTCGCCGTCGATGGTGAAGGTGAAGTGGGACGGGCCGTTGAAGCCGTCGCCGCCTACCTGTGTCAGGACGGTGAGGGGGTTGCCCGGGGTGGTGACCTGGGTGCCGGTGAAGGTGGCGCGTTTGCCGATCAGTTCGTTGTCGCTCCAGGAGCGGATCCGGTCGTGGCCGCGGAACTCGCGGCCCCAGTCGTCGACGTAGCCGTCCTCGGCGAACGCTGCCACGAACGCGTCGTTGTCCAGGGCGTCGATCGCGTCGAGCGCGCGCCGGACGGCTGCGGGGATCTCTGCGGGCTTGTCTGGGCTCATGCCGGTGACGATAACCCTCGCGGTTGAACCGGTTGCGGGATCCGCACGTATGGCGGGTGACGGATCGGGCGACCGAGGAGGATTCCGATGAAGCGACTGGGCAGTGTGATCGCTGCGTCCGTGCTCGGACTGGCCGGGCTGACGGCCTGTGGAGGTAACGACTCGGGGTACGGCTCCGGTTCGGGCTCGGCGCCCGCCGCGTCCGCGGCGCCGGCCGCGACGAAGCTGACCGTCGCGGAGGTCGGCGACTACGGCAAGATCGTTGTCGACGGCAAGGGGCGGACGGTGTACGTGTTCGACAAGGACACCTCCGGTACGTCGAACTGCTCCGGGGACTGCCTGGCGAAGTGGCCGGCGGTCGCGGCCGGTGCGGGGACGCCGCAGCTCGACGGCATCGACGCGTCGCTGGTCAGCACGGTGAACCGCTCCGACGGCACCAAGCAGCTGGCCATCAAGGGCATGCCGCTCTACCTGTTCGCCAGCGACAGCCAGCCCGGTGAGGCCAAAGGGCAAGCTGTCGGCGGTGTCTGGTGGGTGGTCGGCGCGGACGGCCAGAAGATCACCACCAAGCCGGGCGCTTCCGGCAATGGCTACGGTTACTGATCCGACTGGTGCCGTTGTGGTGTGGGCGCCGACCGATCCCGGTATCGTGCGGTCGGTGGGTGACAACCCAGCGCCGCACGACGCCGAGACGCTGATCCGCATGCTGTACGCCGAGCACGGCCGCAGCCTGCTCGCGTACGCGACCCGCCTCACCGGTGACCGCGCCGCGGCCGAGGACGTCGTGCAGGAGACGCTGCTGCGGGCGTGGAAGCACGCGGACGACCTGACCGGCGGCAGAGGGTCGGTGCGGGGCTGGCTGCTGACTGTCGCGCGCAACCTGGTCACCGACCGGGCCCGGGCGCGTGCGGTCCGGCCGGCCGAGGTGGCGGACGTCCTGGACCGGCCGCCGGTCGAAGGAGACCATTCCGAGTCCGTCGTGAACACCATGGTGGTGATGGACGCGCTGGACACGCTGTCGCCCGAGCACCGCGACGTACTCGTCCAGCTGTACTACCGCGGCCGGTCCGTCGCCGAGGCCGCCAAGGAACTGGGGATTCCGCCGGGTACGGTGAAATCGCGTTCGTACTACGCCCTCCGAGCTCTGCGCGCGGTGATGGCAGGGAAAGCAGCGGAGGTGTCCCATGAGTGAGCACGACCGTACGCAGCTGGGTGCCTACGCCCTCGGGGCGCTGGATGCGGCCGAGGCCGAGGCCGTCGACGAGCACCTGGCCACCTGTGCGGAGTGCCGCGCGGAGCTGGCCGAGCTGACCGAGGTGAAGGACTTCCTCGGCGAGGTGCCGCCGGAGGCGTTCCTGGACGGACCGCCCGAGGACGGCGACCTGCTGCTGCAGCGCACGGTGCGGGAGGTCCGGGAGCCTCAGGTGCAGGCACCGCCGAAGCGTCGTTCCCGCTGGTTGCTGATCGCCGCGGCCGCGGTCGTGGTGGCCGGTGCGCTCGGCGGAGGCGTCGTCCTCGGCCGGTCGACCGCACCGGCAGGCGATCAGCCTGTTGCGGGATCCAGGCAGGTCACGACCTCGGACACGAACACCGGCGCGACCATGGCCGCCACGGTGGAGCCCCGCGCGGGCTGGAGCTGGGTGCGGGTAGAGGTGACTGGCCTGCAAGCCGGTGACGAGTGCGAGATGGTCGTCACCGATAAGGACGGTGAGGCCTGGATCGCGGGCAGCTGGCTGGTGTCGGAGAAGGCCGCGAAGAGCGGGAGCACGTTCGGCGGCGGTGTGCTGGTTCCACCGGATCAGGTGCGCTCGGTCGAGATCAGGACGGTGCAAGGAAGGCATCTGATCACAGCCACCATCTAACCCGGTTGCGGGACACGAGAGGATGGAGCTGTGGCTACTACCTCCGAGGACCTGCGAGAGCGCCGGAAGAACGCAGCGGATAGCTGTGAGCGCTGGCTGTCGCATCGGCGCGTGCCGGCACCGGACCGGTTGCGGCAGCTCGCTGAGGTCGCCACAGACGACGAGGTCGATGGCTACGGCAACGGCGGTGAGGTCGCCGCGCTGGAGCGAGAGGTTGCGGACCTGCTGGGCAAGCCGGCCGCTGTGTTCATGCCGACCGGCATCATGGCCCAGCAGAGCGTCCTGCGCGTGTACGCCGACCGTGCGGGCACCAGCCGGGTCGCGGTGCACGGACTCGCCCACCTGCTCGTCCATGAACTGAACGCGCTGGAAGAGGTGCACCGCCTGCGCATCGAGCGGCTGACGTCGGAGCCACGCCAGCCGCGGCCGGACGAGCTGGCCGCGATTCCGGGCAAGCTGGCCGCGGTCACGCTGGAGCTGCCGCTACGGGACGCCGGGTTCGTGCTGCCGACCTGGGACGAGCTGGTCGTGTTCTCCGAGTCCTGTGCGGAGCGCGGCGTACCGCTGCACCTGGACGGCGCACGGTTGTGGGAGAGCACGCCGTACCTCGAGCACAGCCTCGCTGACATCGCCGCGCTGGCGTCGACGGTGTACGTGTCGTTCTACAAGGTGCTGGGCGGTATCAGCGGGGCAGCGCTCGCCGGCCCCGAGGACGTGATCGCCGAGGTACGGCGATGGCAGCGCCGGCTGGGCGGCAACCTGTACTCGCTGTTCCCGTACGCCGTCTCCGCGCGCCACGGACTGCGGACGGTGCTGCCGCTGATGGACGACCTGTACCAGCGTGCCGTCGAGGTCGCAATGGCCTTGCAGAGCGAGGGTTTCCGCGTCTTTCCCGAGCCGCCGCACACGAATTCGCTCCGCGTCTACGCGCCGCGCCCGGCCGAGTCGATCGAGCAGGCGGCCGTCGAGCGGATGGAGCGCACCCGCGAGGCGTTGTGCGGTGCGTGGCGGCCGGCCGACGTCCCCGGGTGGTCGTGGGTCGAGCTGGTGATGACGCCGGCCACACTGGACTGGCAGGTCGGCGAGATCGCCAAGGCGTTCCGGGAACTTCTGGTGCGCTGAGCGCGTCAGGCAAGGTGTTGGTAGTGGGGATTCGGGGAGAGAAGTGCTGACATTCGTCGTCACCATGGTCGTTCTGCTGGTTCTGTCGGGCCTCGTGCTGCTCGCCGTGGCACGCGGTGAGGGGAAACATTTCGGGTAGCCTCCCGTCATGAGGCGGCTGATCTTCCAGGAGTACGTGACGCTCGACGGGTACGCCGCCGGGCCGGACGGCGGGCTGGAGTTCTTCGACGCGATCGGTGCGGCTCCCGACACCGACAACCTCGAGCTGCTCGACAGCGTCGACACGATGCTGCTGGGCGCCGAGACGTACCGGCTGTTCGCGGGGTTCTGGCCGACCGAGGCGTCGGCCGGTGAGCCGATCGCCGAGAAACTCAACGCGCTCCGGCTGGTGGTGGTTTCGACGACCCTGGCGAGTGCGCCGTGGGGCGATTACGAGCCCGGCCTGGTGGTCCGGGACCTGGACGCGGTGCGTGCGCTCAAGGCGGAGCAGACCGGCAAGGACATCATCCTCTGGGGCAGCATCACGCTGTTCCAGTCGTTGCTGCGGGCCGGGCTCGTCGACGAGGTGCAGCTGCGGATCTGTCCGGTGCTGCTGGGCGCCGGGAAGAGCGCGTTCCCGAGCGGCGGCTCACCGGTGGCGCTGGAGCTGATCGAGGCGCGTCCGTGGGGCGTGGGCGGCGTGCTCGTGCGGTACCAGCCCGGCAACTGACCCGGCTAGCTGACCGCGTCGACGATCGCCTTCACGATCGGCGCGGCGACGGTGATCGTCGGCACCACCAGCAGCGCGGCTGCGGCGGCGTACGTGATGGCGGAGAGCGTGGGCTCGTTGGCCGGCGGTCCGGCGAGTCGTTGCACTCTGAGGACAGTGGCGGACTTGGCTGCGGCCAGGGCTGCCTCCGGAGCGGGTGCACCGGCAAGTGCGACCAGGGCACGCGCCAGCGGGCGGGGACCGTTGCGGCGGCGTGCGTCGTCGTCAGCGAGCAGCTCCACCAGCGTGCGCGCCTGCTCCAGCGCGACGTCACTACGCACCCAGCGTGGGAAGGCGTGGTGCAGAGCGGTGAACTCCTCCAGCACCAAGTCATGACGCGCTCGCAGATGAGCCTGCTCATGCGCGAGCACGGCCTTCAGCTCACTGTCGTCGAGTCGATCCAGCGCGCCGACCGAGACGACGACCCGGGCGCCCCGCAGCGCCGGCAGGCAGTACGCCAGTGGTGTCTCCTCGGCCAGCACCCGGAGTCCGGGGATCAGGCCGTCAGGCGTTGCCAGTACGTCGACCAGATCGCGGTGCCGCCTGCGTCGCGCCCGCGTACCGACAGCCACGCGGCCGATCGCCCACAGCAGTCGCACGACGACGAGTGCGACCATCGCGAGGATCACCGCGGCCAGCAGGTCCCGTGGCGACGACGGGTCGAACCGCGGCTCACCAGGCCGGCCGGCGATCGAGTAGGACAGCGCGATACCGGAACCGAGCGCGGCCAGTACGGCGGCCAGCGCGATCGCCTGCCACAGGATCACCGCGGCGCGCGGGACCCGGTACGGCCAGTCGGAACGAGCCAGCAGGGCCGGTGCCGGGCCGGTGAGCACCAGCGCCAGGACGGCCAGCAGGACCGCGGCGGTCACCCGGCCGGCTCCTTGCCGTCCAGCTGGGCCAGGGCCTCGCGGAGCAGCGCCGCTTCCTCGTCGGACACCTGACCGACGAAACGGACCAGAGCCTCCCGGCGGTCGCCCGCACGGTCGAGCGCGTCCCGCATCAGGCCGGCGGCCATCTCCTCGCGGGGTGCGGCGGCGCGGTAGCGCCAAGCCTTGCCGTCGCGCTCGCGCTCGGTCAGCTTCTTCTTCGCCAGCCGGTCCAGGACGGTCATCACGGTCGTGTAGGCGAGCTCACGGGTCCGCGCCAGCTGCTCGTGCACCTCGCGCACGGTCAGTGCCTCCGGCGCCGCCCACAGCCGTTCCATGACCAGCCGTTCCAGGTCGCCCAGCGGCCGCGGTGCTCTCTCCTCACTCGCCACGTGACCAGTATAACTACGCGTCGTAGTAGATCCGCGCTAGCATCTACTACGACACGTCGTAGATGCCCCGGGGAGGGCTTTGTGGACACCCTGGATCTGGCCCGCTGGCAGTTCGCGATCACCACCGTGTACCACTTCTTCTTCGTACCGGTGACGATCTCGCTGGTCGCGATCACCGCCGGACTGCAGACCGCCTGGTACCGGACCGGGAAGGAGAAGTACCTCCGGCTGACGAAGTTCTACGGGAAGCTGTTCCTGATCAACATCGCGATGGGAGTCGTCACCGGGCTCGTGCAGGAGTTCCAGTTCGGGATGAACTGGAGCGACTACTCGCGGTTCGTCGGGGACGTGTTCGGCGCCCCGCTGGCGCTGGAGGGGCTGCTCGCGTTCTTCCTCGAGTCGACGTTCATCGGCTTGTGGATGTTCGGCTGGGACCGGTTGCCGAAGCTCGTGCACCTGGGCTGCATCTGGATGGTGGTGCTCGGCACGCAACTGTCGGCGTACTTCATCCTCGCGGCGAACTCCTGGATGCAGAACCCGGTCGGCTTCCGCGTGAATCCCGAACGCGGCAGGGCGGAGCTCACGGATCTGTGGGCGGTGCTGACCAACAAGGTGGTGCTGGTCACTTACCCGCACACGATTTTCGCCGCCTTCATGGTCGGCGGCGCCTTCGTCGCCGGGGTCGCGTTGTGGCACCTGCTCCGCCGGCCGGACACGGATCGGGCGGTGTTCCGCTCGGCGCTGAAGATCGGCGCGTCGATCGTCCTGGTCGCCAGTGCGGGTGTCGCGATCAGCGGTGACCTGCAGGGCAAGGTGATGACCGAGGTGCAGCCGATGAAGATGGCCGCGGCCGAGGCGCTGTACGAGACCGAGAAGCCGGCGTCCTTCTCGGCGTTCACGATCGGCACGCTGGACGGGTCGAAGGAGATCTTCTCGATCAAGGTGCCGTACCTGCTGTCGTTCCTGGCCACCGGGCACTTCGACGGCGAGGTGAAGGGGATCAACTCGCTGCAGGACGCGTACGAGCAGCTGTACGGGCCGGGGTCGTACAAGCCGAACATCCCGCTGACCTACTGGACCTTCCGGCTGATGATCGGGGTCGGGATGGCGTCGGCCGCGGTCGCGCTGTGGCTGCTGTGGACCACGCGCCGCGGCCGGGCGCCGGCCCGGTGGCTGATCTGGCTCGCGGCCCCGCTGCCGCTGCTGCCCCTGGTCGCGAACACCTTCGGCTGGATCTTCACCGAGACCGGACGGCAACCCTGGCTGGTGTTCGGTCTGTTGCCGACGGCATCGGGCGTCTCACCCGGGACGACCAGCGGCGAGGTGATCACGTCGCTGGTCGGGTTCACCGCGCTGTACGGCGTACTCGCGGTGGTCGAGACCAAGCTGCTGTTGCGGACGATCCGGGCCGGCCTGGCCGGGACGGACGCGCCACCGCCGGACACGGAGCCGGAACAGCCCGACAAGCCGTTGTCGTTCGCGTACTGAGGGGTTCGAGATGGAACTGACGACTGTGTGGTTCGTCGCGATCGCGACACTGTGGACCGGGTACTTCGTACTCGAGGGCTTCGACTTCGGCGTCGGGATGCTGTACCGCGTGCTCGGCCGGAACGAGCCCGAGCGCCGGGCCGCGATCAGCACCATCGGGCCGGTCTGGGACGGCAACGAGGTGTGGCTGATCATGGCCGGCGCGGCCACCTTCGCGGCCTTCCCGGAGTGGTACGCGACGCTGTTCAGCGGGTTCTACCTGCCGTTGTTCGCGATCCTGGTCGGGCTGATCCTGCGCGGTGTCGCCCTGGAGTACCGCGGCAAGCGCGACGAGCCGGTCTGGCGGTCGCGGATGGACGCGATGATCGTCGTCGGCTCGCTGCTGCCGGCCCTGCTCTGGGGTGTTGCCTTCGGCAACATCGTGCGCGGGGTGCCGCTGGACGCCGACCACGAGTACGTCGGGAGCTTCGGGACGCTGCTCAACCCGTTCGCCCTGCTCGGCGGGCTGACGTTCGTCGCGGTCTTCGTCACCCACGGCGCGATCTTCCTCGCGCTGCGCACCACCGACGACCTACGGGTCCGCGCCAACCGGCTCGCCACCTGGACCGGTGCGCTCGCCGCCGTCCTCGCGATCGCCTTCCTCGCCTGGGCGCAGGCGTTGCGCGGCGACACCGTCTCGGTGGGGATCGCGATCGCCGCCGTGGTCGCCTTCGCCGGCGGCCTGGTCGCGAACGTGCTGCGCCGCGAGGGCTGGGCCTTCGCCGGTACGACGTTCGCGATCGGGCTGGCCGTCGTGTCGCTGTTCGTCGCGCTGTTCCCGGACGTGATGCCGTCGACACTCGATCCGGGGTCGACGCTGACAGCGGTCGAGGCGGCGTCGTCGGCGTACACGTTGAAGGTGATGACGATCATCACGGCGATCTTCATGCCGCTGGTGCTGCTGTACCAGGGTTGGACCTATTGGGTGTTCCGTCAGCGGGTCGTGGTCGCGTGAAGCCGCTGGACCCGCGGCTGCTGAGGAGGGCTCGCGGCGCCCGGGTCTTCCTGGCGGCGTCAGTCGTGATCGGTGTTCTCAGCGGCGTGCTGATCATCGTGCAGGCGGTGCTGCTGGCGCATGGCATCGCGGGCGTCGTACTGCGGGGCAGTGGAGTGGTCGCAGTCGCCTGGGGCCTTGCTGCTGTCATCGCCGGGCGGGCGTTGCTGGTGTGGGCGCAGGAAGTGGTCGCGCAACGCGCTGCGGCCGCTGTGAAGTCCACGCTGCGACGCCAGGTGCTCGAGCACTCACTGAAGCTCGGACCGGTGTGGCTGAGCGGTGAACGCAGCAGTGCGCTGACAACCCTGCTGACAAAGGGCCTGGACGACCTGGACCCGTACTTCGCCCGCTACCTGCCGCAGCTGGTCCTGGCCTCCACGGTGCCGGCCGGCGTGATCGGTTGGATGGCGACCGGGGACCTGATCGCGGCCGGGACCGTGCTGATCACGTTGCCGTTGATCCCGATCTTCATGGCGCTGATCGGCTGGGTGACTCAGGCGCGCAGTCGGCAGCGCCAGCACGCCCTGGCCGTCCTGGCGCATCACTTCGCGGACGTGGTCGGTGGGCTGACCACGCTGAAGCTGTTCGGTCGCGCGAAGGCTCAGGAGCAGGCCGTACGACGGGTGACCGACCGGCATCGCGCCGCGTCGATGGGCAGCCTGCGGATCGCGTTCTTGTCATCGTTCGCCTTGGAGCTGCTCGCGAGCCTGTCAGTGGCATTGGTTGCCGTCGGCGTCGGTCTCCGGCTGGTCGACGGCAAGCTGGGGCTCGAGACGGCCCTGATGGTGCTGATCCTGGCGCCAGAGGCCTACCTGCCGTTGCGACAGGTCGGCATGCAGTTCCACGCCAGTGCGGACGGGATGGCGGCGAGCGAAGAGGTGTTCCGCGTGCTGGAGACACCGCTGCCGGTGCGTGGCGACCGCATCGACGTACCGGACCTGAGGGTGAGCTCGTTGCACCTGTACGACGTGACCGTGCGCTATCCGGGGCGGAACGAGCCGGTGCTGGACGGGTTCGACCTGGAGGTGCGCCCGGGCGAGGTGGTGGCGCTGATAGGCCCCAGTGGTGCCGGCAAATCGACAGTGCTCGCCGTACTGCTCGGGTTCGTCCAGCCGGAGCATGGCGTGGTCGTCGCCGGTGGCAGTGCGGCTGACGAGTTCGACCCGGCGGAGTGGAGACGGCAGTTCGCGTGGGTGCCGCAGCGCCCCGGACTGCGGCTGGGGACCGTTGCCGACAACGTACGGCTCGGCCGGCCGGATGCGTCGGACGACGAGGTGCGCCTCGCGCTCCTCACAGCGGGCGCCGCCGACCTGCCCCTCGACAAGGCAGTAGGCGAGCAGGGCCAGCAACTGTCAGGCGGCCAGCAGCGCCGAGTAGCCCTGGCCCGGGCCCTGGTCACCAACGCTCCAGTCCTCCTCCTGGACGAGCCCACAGCCGGCCTGGACAGCAGCACAGAAGCTGAAGTGATCGCCGGCCTGCGCGCCAGCGGCCGAACAGTCCTGATGGTCGCTCACCGTCCCGCGTTGATCGCGTCAGCCGACCGCACGGTCGACGTAGCCGTCCGAGAGTTGGTGAACGCGTGAAGCGGGCAATCGTCCTTGATCCCCTCGCCCGCCCGCAGGGCGCCGTTTGGTGGCGGCTGGCGTTGGCGCTGGTGCTTGGTGTTGCGGCGGCCGGGTCGGCTGTTGCTCTGCTTGCTACCTCGGCCTGGTTGATCACGGCAGCGTCGGCGCAGCCTCCGGTGTTGCTGCTGATGGTGCCGATCGTGGCGGTACGTGCCTTCGGTGTCGGGCGCGGGGTGTTCCGGTACGTCGAGCGCCTCGTCGGCCACGACGCGGCGTACCGGGTGCTGGGGGAGACCCGCGCACGGATCACCGGACGGCTGGAGAAGCTCGCACCGCTCACCTCACAGCGAAAGGGCGACCTGCTCGCTCGGCTGGTGCTGGACGTGGACGCGGTCCTCGACCTCTGGCTGCGAGTCCTCCTTCCCGCCACTGTCGCCGCCGTGACAGCAGCTGCCACAGTGGCGCTCCTCGCGATCCTCCTGCCAACAGCCGGTGCAGCGGTCGCGGTGGCAGTCCTGATCGCGTGCACCGTCGTACCGTGGCTGACTGCCCGCACCGCGGAGCGGGCCGAGCGCAATCTGGCCGGTGCCCGTGGTGATGTCGCAGCCACGACGACCGAGGCCCTGCTCACGGCAGCCGACGTGGTCGCCTACAACGCGATCGACACGGTGCTGGACGACTTCAGCCGCCGTGACGCGCGCCTGGCCGCGGCTGAACGCCGGTCGGCCTGGAGCGCCGGCCTCGGCAGCGCACTCCTGGTCCTGTGCGTCGGCGGCGCGAGTATCGCCGCCCTGGTCCTCGGGAGTACGGCGAACATCACCGGCGCCGTCTTCGCCGTACTGGTCCTCACCCCGCTCGCCCTGGCCGACGTGCTGGGCGGACTCCCTGCGGCAGCCCAGCTGGCCATCCGCGTACGGGCGTCCCTCGACAGAGTCCAGGAACTGGTCGACACGCCCTCGTCGGTGTCCGAGCCTGTCGAGCCGCTGCCGCTCCCGGCTGGACGCGACCTCCAGGTGCGGCTGCTCCGAGCCGGGTACGACGACAGCGACGTGCTCGACGGACTGAATCTCGACCTGCCCGCCGGGAGCCGTGTGGTGATCACCGGGCCGAGCGGCTCCGGCAAGAGCACGCTGGCGTCGGTGCTGCTGCGGTTCCTCGAGCCGCGCGGGGGAGAGGTGCTGCTGGACGGTGTCGACGTGGCCAGGCTCCAAGGCGATCAGGTTCGCTCCGTCGTCGGGCTGCTCACCCAGGAGAGTCACGTGTTCGACACGAGCATCCGGGAGAACCTGCTGCTCGCGAAGCCGGGGGTCAGCGATCTCCGGCTGTGGGAGGCGCTCTACCGGGCACGGCTCGGGCTGCTCGTCGAGAGTCTCCCGGACGGCCTGGACACCATGGTCGGGGAGCACGGCGCGCGGCTGTCGGGCGGTGAGCGCCAGCGCCTCGCGTTCGCGCGGCTGCTGCTCGCGGACCGCGACGTACTGGTCCTGGACGAGCCCACGGAGCACCTGGACGAGGAGACCGGCCGTGCGTTGCTGGCCGACCTGTTCGGGGCCGCGGGCGACCGGACTGTGGTTCTGCTCACGCACCGGCCGGAGCTGGTGCCTCCTCACGTAACGCGACAACAGGTTTGCCTGACGTGACAAATGCGGGCGGCGGGCCGGGTGTCTGTCAAGATGGGGAATCGTGTTGACCCCACTGCTCGTCTCGCTGCTCCTCCCGCTGCTGACCGACCAGGCTCTGATCACGATCGTCGTCGCGATCGCTGTCGTGCTGGTCGTCGGCACCACCGGTCTGGTCGTCGCACGGCGGCGCCGCGCCGAGCTGCCGCCGGCTGCCCCGAAGCCCTCGGTCGAGGCCCCCGAGCCGAAGGTCGGTGAGGACGCGGAGGAGCCGCGGGACACACCGACCCGCACGCTGGAGGACACCGAGCTTCCGGAGTCTGCGGCCGCCGGGACGACCGTCGAGAAGCCGGAGTCCGCGCAGGGCCGCCTGGTCCGGCTGCGGGCCCGTCTGGCCCGCTCGCAGGGCTCGCTCGGCAAGGGCCTGCTAGCGCTGCTGTCCCGCGACAAGCTGGACGAGGAGGCGTGGGAGGACATCGAGACCACGCTGATCACCGCCGACGTCGGTGTGGCGCCCACGCAGGAGCTGGTCGACAAGCTGCGCACCCGGATGCGCGTCGAGGGCGTCGGCGCCGCCGAGGCCCGCGAGATCCTCCGCGAGGAGCTCATCGACTTGGTCAACCCGTCGCTGGACCGGTCGCTGAACGTGACCCGCAAGGAGGCGCAGCCGGCCGTCGTACTGGTCGTCGGCGTGAACGGGACCGGCAAGACCACCACGGTCGGCAAGCTGGCCCGGGTGCTGGTCGCGGAGGACAAGCACGTCGTCCTGGGCGCCGCGGACACGTTCCGTGCCGCCGCGGCCGACCAGCTGCAGACCTGGGGTGAGCGCGTCGGCGTCCGGACCGTGCGCGGGTCGGAGGGCGGCGACCCGGCCAGCATCGCGTTCGACTCGGTCAAGCAGGGCATCGAGGAGGAGGCGGACGTCGTCCTGGTCGACACCGCCGGCCGCCTGCACACCAAGACCGGCCTGATGGACGAGCTCGGCAAGGTGAAGCGGGTGATCGAGAAGACCGCCGAGGTGGACGAGGTCCTGCTGGTCATCGACGCCACCACCGGCCAGAACGGCCTGACCCAGGCGCGGGTGTTCGCCGAGGTCATCGACGTCACCGGCCTGGTGCTGACCAAGCTGGACGGTACGGCGAAGGGCGGCATCGTGATCGCGGTGCAGCGCGAACTCGGCGTCCCGGTGAAGCTGGTCGGCCTGGGGGAAGGACCCGACGACATGGCACCCTTCGACGCGGAGCAGTTCGTCGACGCCCTGCTGGACTGATGTAGAGAACCCGCTCGCGGCTTCGTCTCCCGGGTAAAGGCTCCACGAGGAGGAGAAGAACATGACCAAGTTCATGCTGCTGATGAACATGGACGGCGGTAACTGCGACACCCCGATGCTGGAGTGGGACAAGGCCGACATGGACGCCCACATGAAGTACCTGGGCGACCATGTGGAGCGGCTGCGGCAGAGCGGTGAGCTGGTCGAGGTGAACGCCCTGAGCTGGCCCAAGCACGCCAAGGTGGTTCGCTCGACCGGTGTCAGCGCGCCGGTGCTGACCGACGGCCCGTACGCCGAGTCCAAGGAGATCCTGGCCGGGTACACGATGGTCGACGTCGAGTCGGAGGAGCGCGCGCTGGAGATCGCGGCCGAGCAGTCCGCCGCGCCGGGGCCCGGCGGCGTACCGCTGGAGCAGCCGATCGAGGTACGCCGCCTCATGGAGTCGGATGGCGATCTCCACGACTTCTGACCACGCTGACGGCCCGGGCCACGAGCTGGAGGACCTGCTGCGCGAGCTGACGCCGCAGGTCCTCGGCGCGGTCGTGCGCTGGTCCGGTGACTTCGCAGCGGCCGAGGACGCCGTGCAGGAGGCACTGCTCGCCGCGGCGACCACCTGGCCGCGCGACGGCCGGCCGGACAGCCCGAAGAGCTGGCTGATCCAGACGGCGTCGCGGCGGCTGATCGACGAGGTCCGCCGGCAGCAGGCGCGCCGGCGCCGTGAGGAGCGGGCGGCCCTGCGCGAAGTGCCGCTGGGAGAGGTCGAGGAACACGACGACACGCTGCGGCTGCTGTTCCTGTGCTGCCACCCCGCCCTCACACCTGCTTCGGCGATCGCGCTGACGCTGCGGGCGGTGGGCGGTCTCACCACCGCCGAAATCGCGACCGCGTACCTCGTGCCCGAAGCGACGATGGCCCAGCGGATCAGCCGGGCGAAGTCGAAGCTGAAAGGCGCCAGCTTCGAGCTGGACACCGACCCGGACCGGCTGCGCAACGTGCTGCACGTGCTGTACCTGATCTTCAACGAGGGTTACACCAGCACGAGCGGACCCGAGCTGCACCGCAGCGATCTGTCCAGCGAGGCGATCCGTCTGACGCGCGCCGTACGGGCCCAGCTGCCGGACGACGGTCAGGTCACCGGACTGCTCGCGCTGATGCTGCTGACCGACGCACGGCGTGCCGCACGCACCGGCAAGACCGGAGAGCTCATCCCGCTGGCAGAGCAGGACAGGTCGCTGTGGGACCGCGACCAGATCACCGAGGGCGTCGCGCTCGCGGTCGAGGCGTTCGAGACGCCGCCGCTCGGCGAGTACCAGCTCCAGGCCGCGATCGCCGCACTGCACGACGAGGTGGACCGCGCCGATGACACCGACTGGCCGCAGATCCTAGCGCTCTACGGCCTGCTGGAAGACCTGTCCGGCAACCCGATGGTGAAGCTCAACCGGGCGATCGCGGCCGCCATGGTGGACGGCCCCGATGCCGGCCTCAAGCTGCTCGAACCGCTCGACGAGGAACTGGCCGGCCACTACCGCCTCGACGCCACCCGCGGTCATCTCTACGAGATGCGCGGCGACAACGAGGCCGCCGCCGAACACTTCCGGGCGGCCGCCCGCGGTACGACGAGTCTGCCGGAGCGCGACTACCTGATGACCAAGGCCGCGTCGCTCAGCTGATCAGCTGTACTGCCCGAAGACGGTCAGGTCGTCGTCCGTTGCCAGCAGCAACCGCAGCAGGACGCGCGCCTTGTACGGGTCCAGGAAGCCGCCGTCGATCAGCCCGCGCTGCAACAGGTCCGTCTCCGAGCCGGGGGAGTTGTACGTGTTGCGGACGATCGAGCCGGCGCCGGTGCGCGACGTGAGGACCACCGGGATCTGCGCTGCCAGCTCACCGAGCACCGGTGCGAGCTTGGCAGGCACGTGCCCGACGCCGTACCCCGCAACGACCAGACCCTGGTGCGTGTCGGCCAGGCCCTGCAGCAGTACGCCGTCGTCGTCCAGGGTGACCGTGTAGAGCGCGACACGGATGTTGTCGAGTTCAGCAGGCTCAGCGCTGCCCTGCACGCCGTCCAGCCGCAGCGGACGCGTCAGGACGCGGACCTGGCCCTCGACCACGTGGCCGATCGGGCCGGTGTTGGGTGACACGAAGGTCGCCGTACTGGTGCTGTGGGTCTTGCGCACCCAGCGGGCCGCATGGATCTCTTCCTTGAAGACGACCAGTGCGCCCAGGTCGCGGGCCGCGGGGGAGCAGGCGACACGGAGCGCGGCCAGCAGGTTCGCCGGGCCGTCCGGGCCGGCCAGTGTCGGGTTGCGCATCGCTCCGGTGAACACGAGCGGCTGCGGGTGCGGCCACACCAGGTCGGCGAGGAACGCACTCTCCTCGAGCGTGTCGGTGCCCTGGGTGACGACGACGCCGACGGCTCCGGCAGCGACGGCCTTGGAGGCGGCGTCGACGACTTCGAGGATCTTGGCGGCGGTCAGGTTCGCGCTCGGGACCTTCTCGATGTCCTGGATCTCGACCGGATGGCCCAGGTCGGGCAGCCCGGGCATGGCGGCGGTGAGGTCGTCACCGGTCAGCCGATGGGCGCCTGCCATCGAGATGGTCCCGCCCAACGTGAACAACGCGACGCTCACTGCTTGTCTCCTATCGGGTCCGCGCTCTGACGTGCATCCGCTCCCCTTGCGGGCCGTATAGACATAGCAGTTCTGCCGGTCCAGGGCCCGGGTTGGCGAACCAGTGCGGCACCCGGCAGTCGAACTCGACCGCTTCGCCCTCCTTGACGACGAAGTCCTGGTCGCCGAGTTTCAGCCGGATCCGTCCCGACAGCACGTAGAACCAGTCGTAGCCCTCATGGGTCTTCTGCTCCACGTCGTGGCCCGGGTAGCCCTCCGGCAGGATCTGCTTGAACGCCTGCAGCCCGCCCGGCCGCCGGCTCAGCGGGATGTGCACGGTGCCGTGCCGCTTGATCGGCTTCGGGTAGATCCGCGGGTCGCCGGTCGGCGGTGCGTCCACCAGCTCGTCCAGCTGCACCTGGTGCGCCCGAGCCAGCGGCAGCAGCAGCTCCAGCGTCGGCCGGCGCTGCCCGGACTCCAGCCGGGACAGGGTGCTGACCGAGATGCCGGTGGCCTCGGAGAGCTGGGCGAGGGTCGTGCCGCGCTCGCCGCGGAGCGCCCGCAGCCGCGGCCCGACCGACTCGAGAACGTCCTCGTCGTTTGCCATACCGGCAACAGTACTTGTCGAAAATGAAAATCACCACGCACCCTGGGGCAGACCTGGAGAACAACGGAGGAGTCCCGAGATGACGAAGTACGACGTGATCGTGATCGGCGGCGGTGCGGCCGGGCTGAGCGGAGCGCTGGCGCTGGTCCGGTCCCGCCGGTCGGTGCTGGTGATCGACGACGGTTCGCCGCGGAACGCGCCCGCCGACGGCGTGCACAACTTCCTGACCCGTGACGGCGTACCGCCGCGCGAGCTCTACGCGATCGGCCGCCAGGAAGTGGAGGGGTACGGCGGTGAGTTCGTCGACGGCACCGTGACAACGGCCCGGCGCGACGAGCAAGGGTTCACAGTGGAGCTGGTGGACGGTACGGCGTACCGGAGCAGGCGGCTGCTGCTGACGACGGGCCTGACCGACGTGCTCCCCGACGTACCCGGGCTGGCTGAGCGATGGGGCAAGGACGTGGTGCACTGCCCGTACTGCCACGGGTGGGAAGTGCGCGACCAGGCGATCGGTGTGCTGGCGACCAGCCCCATGGCACTGCACCAGGTGCAGCTGTTCCGGCAGCTGAGCGATGACGTGACGCTGTTCCTGCACACTGCGCCCGAGCCGACCGACGAGCAGTGGGAGGAGCTGGCTGCTCGCGGAATCTCCGTGGTGCAGGGAAAGGTCGAGCAGCTCGAGGTGACCGACGACCGGATCACCGGCGTGCGGCTGGAGGGCGGCAAGGTCGTTCCGCGGCAGGCGCTGGCGATTCAGACCACCGTGCGGGCCCGCGCGGGCTTCCTGGCCGACCTGGGTCTGGAGCCCACCTTGGTGGAGTCGAACGGCGTCGAGGTCGGCACCGCGGTCCAGGTCGACGGCATGGGCGCCACGCAGGTCCCTGGTGTGTTCGCGGCCGGCAACGTCGCCAATCCGATGGCTCAGGTGATGCCCTCCGCGGCGGCCGGACTGATGGCCGGGGCCGGCCTCAACTTCGACCTGATCTCCGAAGAGACACGGTTGGCAGTAGCAGCCCGCAGTAGTTGAGGAGTTGAATGGGGCTGGGAGGGTGGATGCGCGACACGGTCGACCCGGACTTCGCCTCGTTCGTCGATGCGCGGCAAGGCAGCTGGCTCCGCACGGCGTACCTCGTGTACGGCGACCTGCACCGGGCTGAGGAGCTGCTGCTGCACGCCTTCACGCAGTTGTCCGTGCGCTGGGCGAGGGTGGACGACCCGGATGCGTTCGTCCAACGCCTGCTCTACCAGCCGGCGCTGCGTCCGTGGAACCGCGCGAAACCGTTCCCGGACGACGAGGACCCGATCAGGGCCGCCCTGGCCGAGCTGACGCCCGCGCAACGCACCGTGTTCGTGCTGCTGCACTTCGAGGAGCTCACCGAGTTCGAGGTGTCCGACCTGCTCGGGATGTCCCAGACCGCCGTGCACGCGAACGGCATGAGCGCCTTCGGCCGGTTCCGTACGGCGCTGGGCGCGGGCGACTGGCGTGATGCCCGATGAGACGCGAGGACGTCCGGCCGCTGCTCCTCCAGACGACCGATCTGCTGTCGGAGCCCGACCTCGCCGACGCCGCCTGGGCGGCCGGTCTGGTGGTCAACCGGCGCCGGCGGCGGCTGACGGCGCTCAGCGTGATCGCGGTCATCGCACTGGCCGTCGTCGCCTCGATCCTGATCGGAACCGGGACCCGCGGCAGGGCCGACATCACGCCGCCGCCGACACCGCCCGGATACATCGAGTCGTCGGGGAAGATCAGCGGGATCGACTTCTGGGTGGCGCCGCCGCCCGGCAGCGAGCGCTTCCTCGACCGGCTGGAGACGCCGCTCGGTGATCGGCTGGACCTGCCCCACAAGGTCCGCCCACTGGCGAAACACACCCTGCACAACATCGCGGCGGTCCTCCTGGTGAAGCACGGCGACCGCTATGCGCCGCTCCTGCTCGGCGCGGACGGATCCTGGGCCCAGGCGGACGTCGGTCTCGCGCCGGTCGACAACGGCCCGCCGCTGAGCCCGGGCGCGATCTCTCCGGACGGCCACGTCGCCGCCTTCCCGCAGCCGGGCGCGCTGGTCACGGTGGACGCGACGACGGCGCAGATCGCCCGGTTCCCGCTGCCCGGCGGCGACTACCTCAGCGTGTCCTGGGTCGCCGACGGGCGGTGGGCCCTGGTCGGCGGGCGCGATGCGACGTACCAGGTGCTCGTCGGCGAAGGCGGCTACGGGGAAGACCCGGTATTCCGGGTCGCGGCGACCAGGGACCCGAACGAGGCCACTTCACCGTTCCGCATCCAGACCGGGGCCGTGATGCGCTACATGTTCAACGGCCAGTGGATGGAGGACAACCCGCTCACGCTGCCGGTCCGGTCCTGGCAGGGCCAGACGTTCTCGTCGATCACCGGCGCGGCCCGGGTCTTCGTCTCGGAGACGCTGCCACAGGTTCCGACCCGTGTGTCGCAGCCGCAGGTGGTGGCGGCGATCTCCACGCTCAGCACGATGCCCAGCCGGCTGCTGGTGCTCGGCGAACCACAAGACAGTCCCCCGACCCAGGAGGGGGCGGGGGACCGTCCGTTCGTGCGTGAGGTCGGTTGCTGCGCCGTACTCGGCTGGTACGACGACAACAACGTCCTGTTCCGGGTCCGTGGCTGGGTCTTGGCCTGGAACCTCGACAGTGGCCGGGTCCGACGCGTCACCGAGTTGGGCGTGGACCAGGTTGCTCTCGGGCCTGGACTACGGCCCTGAGGTCGGCATCTCGAGTACCGCGCGCAGGGTGATGTCGGCCAGGCGGTCGGCATCCTCCGGCGGCGGCATCGGCTGTCCGGTCAGGGCGCGAATCACGAACACCCCGGCCATCCATTCCACCATCAGCACCGGGTCGGCGGTGCTCTTGATCGGTTCACCGCGCTTCCTGGCGCGTTCCAGTGCTTGTCTGGTGAGTTCGATCCGACGTTCCAGCACTCCGCGGTAGATCGCCGCGGACCGCTCGTCACGGGTCGCTTCCGAAACGGCCAGGCGGATCATTGCCCGGCCGTAGTCGCTGTTCGCGAACGCCAGCGCGACCCGGTAGACCTGGCGCAGGTCTCCCGCGATCGAACCGGTGTCCGGATCCGGGATCTCCAGATCGAACAGTTCGGCCATGGCGTCGTTGGCGAGCAGCTCCTTGCTGGCCCACCGGCGGTAGATCGTCGCTTTGCCCACTCCCGCGGCCTCCGCGACGTCGTCCACCGTCATCCCGTCGAATCCCCGCTCCAGCAGCAGTTGCACGGCGTACCGGCGGATTCTCGGCTCCGCTTCCGGGTCCCGTGGCCTGCCGCGTCGCGGTCTCACCCCGTAGTTCGGCTCCATTTCGTCGTCCCCAGCTCGGACGGGGGCAGTGGCGCGGCTGCACCCCGTGTGGTCCAGGCCAGAGTGCCACACTCCGGCCCCTAGTGGCTTGTGTCACCTCGATGTCACCTGGGAGCCCGCTTTGTCACATGCCTGAAACAAACCGACCGATCGGCTGAAACGGCGCGCCGACACCGTTTGCGGTGTGGCCGAGCGGCGGGCTCCCCGGCGTTGTGGAGACCTCCCGACTGAGGACGCCGGCCACCCCCAGTTCGATGGAAGGGATGACGTTGATGGAGATCAACGCCGGCGATACCGCCTGGGTTCTGGCTAGTGCCGCCCTGGTGATGCTGATGACCCCGGGCCTGGCTTTCTTCTACGGCGGCATGGTGCGCGTGAAGAGCGTGCTGAACATGATGATGATGAGTTTCGTCACCATCGCCGTCGTCACCATCATGTGGGTGGTGGTCGGCTACTCGCTGACGTTCGCCGGTGACACCGGGCACGTGATCGGGAACTTCTCCGAGGTCGGGCTGAAGGGCCTGCTCGCGCCGGAGGCGGTGAGCGGGACGACGCCCACGCTCGCATTCGTCGCCTTCCAGCTGATGTTCGCGATCATCACCCCCGCGCTGATCTCGGGCGCGATCGCCGACCGGGCCACGTTCCGCGGCTGGATCGTGTTCGTCGTCGGCTGGACGCTGCTGGTGTACTTCCCGGTCGCGCACTCGGTCTGGTTCCTGGACGACGGCAACGGCGGCTGGATCGGCGACAAGCTCAAGGCGATCGACTTCGCCGGCGGTACGGCGGTGCACGTGAACGCCGGTGCCGCCGCGCTCGCGCTGGCGATCGTGCTCGGCAAGCGGATCGGCTGGAAGAAGGACCCGATGCGTCCGCACAGCCTGCCGCTGGTGCTGCTCGGCGCCGGTCTGCTGTGGTTCGGCTGGTTCGGCTTCAACGCCGGCTCCGCGCTGAGCGCCGGCACCACCGCCGCGGTCACCTTCGTGAACACCCAGGTCGCCACCGCCGCCGCGGTCATCGGCTGGCTGATCGTCGAGCGGCTGACGCACGGCAAGGCCACCACGCTGGGCCTGGCGTCCGGCGCCGTCGCCGGTCTGGTCGCGATCACCCCGTCCTGTGGCGCGGTCACGCCGGTCGGCGCGATCATCCTCGGCCTGTTCGCCGGTGCGATCTGCGCCTTCGCGGTGTCGCTGAAGTACAAGCTCGGCTTCGACGACTCGCTCGACGTGGTCGGCGTGCACCTGGTCGGCGGTCTGTTCGGCTCGCTGGCGATCGGTCTGCTCGGCTCGGCGGCGGCGCCGTCCGCGGTCAACGGCCTCTTCTACGGCGGCGGCGTCTCGCAGCTCGGCAAGCAGGCGCTGGCCAACGTGGTGGTCGGGATCTACTCCTTCGCCGTAGCCTTCATCCTCGGCAAGGTCATCGACAAGACCATCGGCTTCCGGCTCAAGGAGGACGACGAGGTCACCGGCGTCGACCAGGTCGAGCACGCGGAGACGGCGTACGACTACCTCAGCGCCGCAGGTCTGCGCGGTGCGCTCTCCACCCGGCCCGCGCCGGCGCCCGTCGCGGCCGAGCAGGAGAATGGCTCCACCGAGGCGTCCGAGAAGGAAGGTGTCAAGGCATGAAGCTGATCACCGCGGTGGTCAAGCCGCACAAGCTGGAGGACGTCCGGGCCGCGCTGGAGACGTTCGGCGTCACCGGCATGACGGTCACCGAGGCGAGCGGCTACGGCCGGCAGAAGGGCCACACCGAGGTCTACCGCGGCGCCGAGTACGAGGTCGACCTGGTGCCGAAGGTGCGGCTCGAGGTGGTCGTCGAGGACGGCGACAGCGCCGACGTGGTGGACGTGATCGTGAAGGCCGCGCAGACCGGCAAGATCGGTGACGGCAAGGTCTGGGTCACCCCGGTGGAGACGATCGTCCGGGTCCGGACCGGCGAGCTGGACGGAGACGCGCTCTAGATGCAGGACCGGGCAGAGCAGCGGCGTGGCCGCGCCGAAGAGGCGGACGCGCTGCTGCAGCTGCTGCTCGCGAAGGCTTGCGACGCCCTCGGTGTGCCCACCGAGGGCGTCGCGCTGGTCGCGGTGGGCGGCTACGGACGTGAGGAGCTGTCGCCGTACAGCGATCTCGACGTGATGCTCGTGCATGCCGAGGGCTATCCGCGCATCGACGAGCTGGCTGCGCAGATCTGGTATCCGCTGTGGGACTCCCGGACCAAGCTGGACCACAGCGTGCGCACGCTGGCCGAGGCTCGGGACGCCGCGGCGGCTGACGACAGGGTTGCCCTGGGGCTGCTGGACGCGCGGCATGTGGCGGGGGACTCGCACCTGACGCTGCAGCTGCGGTCGGTGCTGATGGCCGATTGGCGGCGTACTGCGAAGTCACGGCTGCCCGGTCTGGCGCAGGCGTGCCGCGACCGGGCATCCAGTGTCGGAGAGCTCGCACATCTCGCGGAGCCCGACCTGAAGGAGGCGTACGGCGGTCTGCGCGACGCCGTCGTACTGCGGGCGTTGGTGGCGTCGTGGCTGGTCGACGTACCGCATCCGGTGCTGGAGCGGGCGCGACGGGACCTGCTCGAGGTCCGCGACGTCCTGCACGAGGTGGCAGGGCGGGCGACAGACCGCCTGGTTGCCGACCTGGCCGGTGAAGTGGCGGCCGGGCTCGGGTTGGCGGGGCGGGACGAGCTGCTGCGGCACGTGTACGCGACGGGCCGGACGCTGGCGCACGTGTGCGACGTGTCCTGGCGGCGCGTCGAGAGCTTGATGACCAAACCGCCACGGTCCCGGCGCAGGCAGCGCACCGGTGGACCGTTGCTGCTCGCACTGGACGAAGGCGTGGGGCAGCACGAGGGTGAGGTCGTGCTGATGCCGGACGCGCGTCCGGAGCGGGACGTTGTGCTCGGTCTGCGTGCTGCTGCGGTCGCTGCCGACCGGGAGCTCGTGTTGTCGCCTGCTGTCTGTGCACGGCTGGCGGCGTCGGCAGCAGACTTGCCAGAGCCGTGGCCGGGGGAGGCGCGGCGCTTGCTGTGCGCCCTGCTCGGCGCGGGCCATGGGCTGCTCGAGGTGTGGGAGGCCCTGGACCAGGCCGGGTACATCTCCCGGATCCTGCCCGAGTGGGATGCGGTCCGGTTCCGGCCGCCGCAGTCGGCGATCCACCGGTTCACCGTGGACAGGCACCTGCTGGAGACCTGCGTCGAGGCGTCGGCGATGGTCCGCGACGTACGGCGCCCTGACCTGTTGCTGGTCGCCGCTCTGCTGCACGACCTGGGCAAGGCGCTCGACGGCGACCACAGCGTCACCGGTGCGGGCATCGCGGCCCGGGTGGCGCGCCGGATCGGCTTCAGCGAGGCTGACTCCGACACCATCACGCTGCTGGTCCGGCAGCACCTGATGCTTGCGCAGGTCGCCACCCGGCGCGATCTGGAAGACCCGATGACCGTGGACATGGTGGTCGGGATCGTGCGTAGCACGGAGACCCTGGACCTGCTGGAGGCCCTGACGTACGCCGACGCGCGGGCCGCTGGTCCGGCCGCGTCGTCGCCGTGGCGCATGCGGCTGGTCGGTGAGCTGTGCCGGCGCGTGCGCAGTGAGCTGGCCGGCGGTGGCGAGAGCATGTGGGCCGAGACGCCGCCCGTTCCGGTGCCGGTGCTGCACCAGGTCGTCGGCGTGGGCCGGCTTGGTGTCACCGTGAGCGATCACCACGGGGACCTGCGGGTGAACGTCGCTGTACCGGACCAAGTTGGCACGCTGTCGACCGTCGCCGCCGTGCTCGCGGTGGAGCGGCTGGCTGTGCGGTCCGCGGTCATCACGTCCGTCGACGGCCTGGGCATCTCGCAGTGGACCGTCGCGGGCTCGCCTCCCGACCCGGTGCGGCTGCGTGACCGGCTGGCTGTGGCGTTGCGTGACTCTGCCGACGTCGTACGCCGGTTGGCTGCAAGGGACTCGTCGCGACCTCGTGTTGCCAGCCGGGTCGACTTGCTGCCTGAGGCCTCGGAAACCGCCACTGTGCTGCAGGTGCGGGCGCATGACCGTCCAGGGCTGCTGTACGACGTCACAGCGGCCATCGCGGCGACTGGTGCCGACATCCGCTCCGCTCACGTCAGCACGCTCGGTGCGGAGTGCGTCGACGTCTTCTACCTCACCGACCGTCACGGCGCGCCACTCGAACCTGAGGACGCGCGGACGACAGCAAAGTCGGTGCTGGATCGACTGAGCTTCTAGGCTCCCTCTGTGGATGTTGTAGAGGCACTGCAGCGACAGGCGATCGCGTGTGAGGGTCTGGGGTCCCCGATGTATGCCGAGTTGCTCCGGCTGCTCGTGGACGACTACGAGGTCGGTGGGGTCTCGGGCGAGGTACTGGCCGAGTACGAGGGCCGTTCGTTCGGTGAGGCGATCGGTCTGCGGCTGCTGGCGGCTGTGCACGGCATGGTGCTGTCCGGCACCGCACCGGAGCTGGCGGCGTTCTACCCGAGCGCCGGCGGGGCCTGGGACCCGGTGCTCGGCTGGGAGGCGTTCGAGCAGCTGCTGCAGTCGCGGCTGGGCGAGGTGCGGTCACTGCTGACACAACCGCCGCAGACGAACGAGGTCGGCCGGTCGGCTGCGCTGTACGGCGGTCTGCTGCAGCTGGTCGAGGCAGTCCCGCTGCCGGTACGGCTGTTCGAGATCGGCGCCAGCGGGGGACTGAACCTGCGCGCCGACCGCTTCCGGTACGTGGCGGACGGGACGTCGTACGGGCCTGCTGACAGTCCGGTCGTGTTCGAGTCGGCCTGGTCCGGACAGGTGCCGTCGGTAGAGCTGCGGATTGCGGAACGGGTCGGCTGCGACATCGCGCCGGTGAACCCGTTGACGCCGGACGGTGCGCTCACGCTGACGTCGTACGTCTGGCCGGACATGCCCGATCGCCTGACCCGGCTCCGCGGCGCGCTGCAGGTCGCCCACGAGGTCGCGGCCGACGTACGCCGTGAGGACGCGGTCTCGTTCCTGAACGGGCTGGAGCTGTCGGAAGGACACGTCACCGTTGTCTGGCACTCGATCATGTGGCAGTACCTCCGCCGTGCCGACCGATCAGCGATCCAAGCCCGGTTGGCGGAGCTCGGCGCGCAGGCCACCGAGTCCGCGCCGTTGGCCCACCTCAGCCTCGAGCCGCACGCCGTGATGACCCACGGCCGCGGCACGGACGGCTACGAGTACCGCGTGGACCTGCAGACCTGGCCGGACGGCAAGACCCGCGCTCTGGGCACCGCGGCTCCCCACGGCCAGGACCTGGTCTGGGGCTAAGCGCTCCGGCGGGTAGCGCGCATCTCCTGGAACAGCTCGAACTCACCGTCGGGTGCCGCGCTGAATCCCTGCCAGTGGAAGGAGGCCGGAGTCACGTCGGTGAACGTCCACCGCGAGCGCGTGCCGTTGGCATCCGTGCCCTCCTGGATCATGCCGCCGGAGCCATCGGGGCGTCCTGTCTGGATGAAGTACGACGGGAGGTTCGGAGAGATCCACGTGATCTGCCACAGGCCGGTCTGTACGTCGTACATGCGGACTGTGGTGCCGGGGAAGCGTCCTTGGAAGTCCGGGCAGTGCAGCACGTCCTGCACCACCCGTCCGCCCAGGGTCCAGCCGAAGTGCCACTCACCCTCGGCAGTGCGCCATACCCCGTCGGCGAACCTGTAGCGGTTGCTGATGTCCCAGGAGCCGACCAGCCGCCCGTAGAGCATCAGCGCCTCCGCGTGCTCCGGGTCCGGGCCGTCTGCGGTCAGCAATTGCAGCACGTTCAGACCTCCTGCAGGGCTGCGACGAGGGTGTCGGTGAGTTCGGCGGCGTAGCGGCCGTCGGGGTCGAGGTCCGGATCGAAGATGCCGATGTCGAAGCCGACGCACCGGGGTGACGCGAGCAGCGGGCGGAGGAGCGCGCGGAGCTGGTCGTGGTCGATCCCGCCCGGGTCCGGGCTGTCCACGGCCGGCATCACCGCGGCGTCGAGGATGTCGACGTCCAGGTGCACCCAGAACCCGTCCAGGTGGTCGAGGTGCGCGAGCGTCCCGCGAGCCGCCGCGTCCGGGTCCTCGGCGATCTTCGCCGCCGGCCACACCGGGATGCCCGCCTTCTCGACATCGCCGACGTACTCGTCGTCGGCCCGGATCCCGAGCAGCACCGCGTCGGTGTCGAGCGTGTACGGCCCGAGCCCTTCGAGATCGGTCAGGTCCGCCTGGCCCCGCCCGGTGACCAACGCCAGCGCCTCACCGCCGGCGGCCCCGACGTACGGCGAGTTGCCGACGGTCCGGAAGTCCGAGTGGCCGTCGAGGTACACGACGCCGTACCGCCCGAGCCGCTTCAGCCCCAACGCCGGCCCGAGCAGGTTGCTGCACTCACCGCCCAGCAGCACGACGAACTTCCCCTGCCCGACGAACCCGGCCACCCGATCCGCGACCTGCACGGTGTACCGCGCCATCGCAGCCGCGTTGAACACGCCGTCGCCCGGAGTCCACCCGGCCAGGTCGTACCGCGGCGGCGTCACACAGCCGCCGTCCTCCGCCCCGATCCGCGCCACGAAGCCCCGGTCCCGCACCGCGCCCGCCAACTTGTAGCACCCCGGAACCACACCGGGAGCCGGCGCCCGCAACCCCAGGTTGGACGGCCCGTCCAGCACAACCCGCATCCGTATCCCCTAACCGGTATATGCACTTCAACCGGTTAGATGCTGGCTGCCGGGGTCACGGCTTGTCAACGCCTTTCGCTTCCGGCGGCTCGCCCCACGGCGCGCCCTCGGCCGGCCACCTCTCGGACGCCTCGAGACCACGCGTCAACCCACGAATCGCGATGCTGTCTGCCCCCGCCCGATCCGCGATCGCCCAGACCTCCCGCCGAGCCCGCGCGAATTCAGCCAGCCGCTCGGCCTTCGTCCCACGTTCCAGATCCGCTGAGTCCAGGACCCGTAACGCCTCAGCCATCTCGGCCGACTGCTCGCTCCCCATCTACCCTCCACCGTTCGAACCCGTCGCCGGCACGTTAGCGCCACAAGCCGCAGCCGAGCACGAACATCGCTGCGGTTCAGGTGCGGTGCTGCCGGTCAGTGGCCGTGCTCGATCGGACCGGTGGTGCGGCCGGGAGTGGCGCGCTGGGTTCCGGGACCTGCCGGCGACCCTGCCCCACGCGAGCCGTCTCCGAGTGACGGCTTCCGATGAGTCGCCTCGGCTGCGGGGGCCTGTGCCCCGAGGAACCGCATGGGGTCGTTGGCGGAGGCCGGTGCGGCTGCACCGGCCGGAGCTTGCTGCCCCGACGCACTCGTTGTTCGGCTCGGTGCCGCACCATCGACGCGGGAGTCCGCGGCGGGCGGTGGCAGCTTGCTGAGATCCACGTCGGCCGCGCGAGTGCGGTTCTGCGGATCGTTGAGCTGCTCGGCCTGCTGCTTGGCGATCTCGAAGTTCGGGATCTTCGCCGGACAGGGTTCGGCCGGGTTCTGGGCGTAGTGCTCCCGGATCCGGGCGGCCGCGTTGTCGAGCGCCTGGGTCGTCTGCCGCGCGGCATCGTGGCCGACCACTGGCTGCTGCTTGTGGAGCTCGTCCCACTCCGGGCTGACCATCGCATTGATCAACTCGGCGCGTGCGGCCTGCTGGTGCTGAGGATCCGGCGGGACGACGTCGCCGAGCTTGTTCTTCACGATCTCGTCGGCGATCACGTCCCAGCGCATCACCACCGGCTGATCGATGGCACGGTCCGCCAGCGCGTCCTTGCCGTCGGGTCCGGCGGCGTACTCCAGCAGTGCGTCGGTGGCGCGGTAGGCGGCCGGGTACTCAGGCTTCGCGTCCGGCAGCTCGCCGTACCCGGCGGACTCGGCGAAAACCGCGACATCCTTGACCGCGACGAATTCGGTCAGGCCCTCGTCGAGCGCCTTGGAGTGCCGGGAGCGTACGGCGTTCGGCTCCTTCGGGGCGTCCACCGGGACGCGGGCGTGGTTTGTCTCGTGCAGGATGGTCGAGAGGGCCTGGACCTGATCGTGCGGGTTCGCGTCCGGCCCGAGCTGGTCGAGGACCAGTTCCCTGGACAGCTTGAACGATCCGTCCTGCTGCTGGAACGCACCCCACCCGCCCTCGCCGGAGGTCGCGTAGAGGTCGCCTTTCCACAGATCCGTCTCGTTCGGCCGCAGCGCCCGTGCGGCCTTGTAGAGCTCGGCGAAGCGCCGGTACTCCTCGGAGTCCCGATCGACCAGGGTCACGGCCATCTGTCAGTGACCGCTGGAGTCCTGTGGCCGGCCGAGCGGCCAGTCAGGGTCGCGGAGGTTGTCCTCGAGGTGTTCCAGTACGCGGGTCAGGCCGCGGATGCTCGCGGCTTCGTCGGCGGCGGCACGGTCGGCGATCTCGAAGATCTTCCGGCGTGCTTCGGCGAGGATCGCGATGCGCTCCTCGTCGGACCCCGGCGCCGCGTACGCCGCGTGCTCGATCGCGACGGCTTCCTGCATCAGCTCGCTGGGGGGCTCCGGCGGGACGGCGTATCCCGGCAGCCGCGTGATCAACGCCGCGGCGACCCGGCGGTCCTCGTCGGACTCGAGCTCCGGCAGGAGGTCGCGCAACGACTGCTCGGCAGGGCCGACCGCGGCAAGACCGTCGCGACGGATCCGCCGTTTGGCGGCGTTGTGTGCGTTGTTGAACTCGTTCAGGCGCATCGTCCCTCCATCTCCACAGCCTATCGGCGCGCGGATTCACCGGTACCGCGCGAGCGCGGTGACGGATCCGGGGGAGAACGCGTCGTTGAAGGCTGGGACGTCGAATGGCACGTGGTGGCTCCTGGGGTGGGGACGGGGATCACGGGTAGCGAGCGGAGGAGGTTGCTTGCCGGAGTTATCCACAGGTTGCGGGGCCGGTAGACTCGGGGAGTTCATCGCTTCGACGAAACGGACTGTTTCTCGTGTTCGACACGCTCTCCGATCGGCTCTCCACCGCGTTCAAGAACCTGCGGGGCAAGGGCAAGCTGACCGACGCCGACATCGACGCGACCGCCCGGGAGATCCGGATCGCGTTGCTGGAGGCCGATGTCGCGCTGCCCGTCGTGCGGGAGTTCATCGCTGCGGTCAAGGAACGCGCCGGCGGGGCCGAGGTGCGCGGCGGGCTGAACCCGGCGCAGCAGGTCATCAAGATCGTCAACGAGGAACTGATCAACATCCTCGGCGGCGAGACCCGCGAGCTGCGGATGGCCAAGAAGCCGCCGACGGTGATCATGCTCGCCGGTCTGCAGGGCGCCGGTAAGACCACCCTGGCCGGAAAGCTCGCGAAGTGGCTGCGGGAGACCAAGCACCAGACCCCGATGCTGGTCGCCGCCGACCTCCAGCGGCCGAACGCGGTGACCCAGCTGCAGGTGGTCGGCGAGCGCGCCGGCGTCCCGGTGTTCGCGCCCGAGCCCGGTAACGGCGTCGGCGACCCGGTCGAGGTCGCCCGCAAGGCGATGGACGAGGCGCGCGGCAAGCAGCACAGCGTGGTCATCGTAGACACCGCCGGCCGGCTGGGCGTCGACGAGGAGCTGATGAAGCAGGCCGCGGACATCCGCGACGCGGTCAGCCCGGACGAGATCCTGTTCGTCGTCGACGCGATGATCGGCCAGGACGCGGTCACCACCGCGCAGGCCTTCCTGGACGGCGTCGGCTTCGACGGCGTGGTGCTGTCCAAGCTCGACGGTGACGCCCGCGGTGGCGCCGCGCTGTCGATCGCGCAGGTGACCGGCCGCCAGGTGATGTTCGCCAGCAACGGCGAGAAGCTCGAGGACTTCGACGTCTTCCACCCCGACCGGATGGCGTCGCGCATCCTCGGCATGGGTGACGTGCTCAGCCTGATCGAGAAGGCCGAGCAGACCTTCGACGCCGAGGAGGCCGCCAAGACCGCGGCCAAGCTGGCCAAGAAGGGCGGCAAGGACTTCACGCTGGACGACTTCCTGGCCCAGATGCAGTCGGTCCGGAAGATGGGCCCGCTGACCAAGATCTTCGGCATGCTGCCCGGTGCGAACCAGTTCAAGGACCAGCTGGAGAACTTCGACGAGCGCGAGATCGACCGGATCGAGGCGGTCATCCATTCGATGACCCCGGCCGAGCGCGCCGACCCGAACATCATCAACGGCTCCCGCCGGGCCCGGATCGCGAAGGGTTCCGGGACCGAGGTGGCCACCGTCAGCGGGCTGGTCGAGCGGTTCTTCGAGGCCCGCAAGATGATGGCCGCGATGGCGTCCGGCAAGGGCATGCCGGGGATGCCCGGGATGCCGGGAATGCCCGGCATGGGCGGCGGCGCCCGGAAGGCCAAGCAGCAGCAGAAGAAGGGCAAGAAGCGCGGCTCCGGCAACCCCGCCAAGCGGGCGAACCAGGCCGGCCAGCAGCCGCAGGCTCCGGAGCCGGGTCAGTTGCCGGCCGCGTTCGGCGGGCAGAACGGCGGCGACTTCGAACTGCCGGACGATTTCAAGAAGATGCTCGGCGGTAACTGAGCTCCGGCCTTTCCCGAAAGTGCACATCTGTCATCCGTTCACCCGACGCGGTGGGCGGATGACTGCTTCTACGGTGGTTCCGCGAAGACAGTGGCTCACCGGCACGGGTTGTCGGCGACCTCCAGGCGACTAAGATCGTGCCTACGCACGGAAGACACACCACCTGCGGAATGCGTCGAGGACGGTTCGGATGAGGCAGCAGTTCAAGAACCTGGACACCTGGCGGGGAAAGCTGACCGCCACCTGGGTCTGCCTTGCCCCGCCCACCGCCATGGTCGCCGTGTTCGTGGTCGGCGGAGTCACCTCGAACACGTTCATCGTCGACGCGCACGCGCTGTCCGCCCCGCGCCAGGACGCGGTGTTCGACGACCTGGCGAACAATGTGCCCCAACAGCCGGGCGTCGACGGCAGCCTGCCGACGCAGGACAAGTCCACGGTCCAGGTTCCCGTCACGGGGACGACGGACGGCACCGTGCAGCCGATTCCCGGCGCGTTCGGGAACGCCTCGGGCATCCCCGGCACCGTGCTGGCGGCGTACCAGAAGGCCGCGCGGGACCTGGCGATGTCGATGCCAGGCTGCCACATCACCTGGCCGCTGCTGGCCGGGATCGGCAAGGTCGAGTCCGGCCACGCCAGCGGCGGCAAGGTCGACGCGAACGGCAACACCCGCGGCAAGATCCTCGGCCCGGTCCTGGACGGCGGCCCCGGGATGGCGGCGATCGCCGACACCGACCAGGGGCTGTACGACGGGAGTGCGACCTGGGACCGCGCGGTCGGGCCGATGCAGTTCATCCCGGGCACCTGGAGGGCGTTCGGTGCCGACGGTAACGGCGACGGGGTCAAGGACCCGCACAACGTGTTCGACGCGGCGCGCGCGGCCGGCGACTACCTCTGCTCCGGCGGGGCGAACCTCGCCGACCCGCAGGGCCTGGTCCAGGCGGTGCTGCGCTACAACCACTCGATGGACTACGTGTCGACCGTCCTGCGCTGGATGCAGTCGTACAGCAACGACACCGTGAGCATCCCGGACAAGCCCGGCATCATCGACACCCCGGACGACGACGGCAACGCCGACGACCGCGAGTCGACGCCGACGTCGACTCCGCCGACCACTGCGCCGCCGACGACGGTTCCGACCACGGCGCCGACGACCGCGCCGACGAGCTCCAGCCCGACCGCCGCGCCGAGCTCGACGCCGACGTCCCCGCGGCCATCGAACAGCCCGGCGACGTCCACGTCCACACCGCCCGCCACCTCGAAGCCGACCAGGCCGCCGCTGAGCCCGCCGCCGAGCAGCCCGACCAAGACGCCGACGAGCCCGCCGACGACGCCGACGACGCCCACGGAGTCGCCGACCAGCACGCCGACCTCGCCGACGACCTCGCCGTCGGGTGACCCGACGAGCGACCCGACCTGCACCCCGGCGACGACCACCGCGCCGACCAGCAGCCCGACGCTGACACCGACGCCGGAGCCCTGCAGCACGACGTCCCCGCAGGGTGAGTCGTCGGCCAGCCCGAGCGACGCACCCTCGGCGGCCGGCTGAGGCCCGATCGGTTCAGGCCGACTACGGCCGGTAAGGTGAGGTAGCGGCGATCGTTACCTCGGTGCCGGTTTTCCGAGGGGTTTCTGGGCGGCGTAACTTTGCGTCGTCTTGATGTAACTTTCTGGCGCGTGGTTCGTTGAAGGGGCTATGCGCCTAACCCGTAGTGGTAACCGTCGGGTCAAAATCATCATCGCTTCTTTGTGTACGGCCCCGCTCCTGGTCGGGGCCATCGTGACCGTCGCCTCGGGGGGAGCCGGTGCCTCCGGACCGCTCGAGGCGGGCAGCCCGGTCGCCCCGTCACCCGGGGCCGGGCTGAACAGTGGCGAGTTCGACGAGCTGACGATGATCGTGCCGCAGCGTCCCGGTGTGGACGGCCGGCTCGGATCCGACAAACCTGCCCGCGACGACGTCCCCGTGCAGGGGGCCACCGACGGCCGCTCGGTCGTGCGTCCCGGGCGGCCGGGAGCCGTGAACGGCATCCCGCGCGGGGTGTTCCCCGCCTACCGCCGCGCCACCGCCAACCTCGCGGTCGTGCGGCCGAACTGTGGGCTGACCTGGCCGTTGCTGGCCGGGATCGGCAAGGTCGAGTCCGACCACGCGAGCGGCGGCCGCGTCGACGTGGCCGGCACCACCCGCGGCCGGATCCTCGGCCCGGTGCTGAACGGCCGGCACGGCAACGGCCGGATCACCGACAGCGACAAGGGCAAGTTCGACGCCGACCAGACCTGGGACCGGGCCGTCGGGCCGATGCAGATCATCCCGCAGGTCTGGGACGAGTTCGGGGCCGACGGCAACGGCGACGGCTACCGCAACCCGAACAACGTGTACGACGCGGTCACCACGGTCGCCGTGGTGCTCTGCGCCGAGGGCGACGACCTGCGCCGGCCGCGCGATCTGGTCTCCGCCCTGCTGCGGTACCAGCACTCCAAGGACTTCGTCGCCACGGTGCTGAAGTGGATGCGCGTCTACAGCAAGAACGCGGTCCTCGTGCCGAACGCGAAGGGCAACATCTCGACCGCGAAGACGAACGGCAACGCCGAGCGCCGGGTCGACCCGCGCCAGGTGCCGGACGTTCCGGACGACACCACGACGCCGACGCCAACGCCGACCGCGGTGCCGACGACACAGCCGCCGGTGGTGCCGACGTCCACGCCGGACGACCGGACGACCGTGCCGAAGCCGGCCGGGACGCCGACCGACACCCCGACCAGGACGCCGACGAAGACCCCGACGAAGACCCCGACCAAGACACCCACCAGGACGCCGACGAAGACGCCGTCGCCGACGCCCACCCCGACTCCGACTCCCACCCCGACCCCGACGCCGACGGCGACCCCGACGGAGACCCCGTCCGGGACCCCGTGCGCCGGTAACGAGACCACCACCCCGACCTGCACGCCGGGCGGCGGCTCGCACGGGTAGCTCGCACCGGTAGCTCGCACCGGGTAGCTCGCACCGGCAGCGCCTCGCCGGATACCGTCAGCCGTATGACGGTTTTGAGGCTCGTCGGCACGGTGCTGCCGGCTGGTGAGCAGCAGGAGATCCACCTCAGCGGTGGGCTGGTCGTCGACCGGCCCACCGCTGCTGATGTGACGACCGTGCACACCGGCGGCTGGATCGTGCCCGGCCTGGTCGACGCGCACTGTCACATCGGCCTCGACCAGCACGGCGGCGTCGACCGGGAGATCCAGGAGCAGCAAGCGATCGCCGACCGGGAGGCCGGTGCGCTGCTCGTCCGGGACGCCGGCTCGCCGGTGGATACCCGCTGGATCGACGACCGTGCGGACCTGCCGAAGATCATCCGGGCCGGCCGGCACATCGCCCGCTCGAAGCGGTACATCCGCAACTACGGCTGGGAGATCGAGCCGGAGGAACTGGTCGCGTACGTCGAGCAGGAGGCCCGGCGCGGCGACGGCTGGGTCAAGCTGGTCGGCGACTGGATCGACCGCGACGCCGGCGACCTGACCCCGTGCTGGCCGGCCGAGGCGCTGAACGCCGCGATCGCCCGCGCCCACGAGCTCGGCGCCCGGGTGACCGCGCACGTGTTCGGCGAGCACGCCCTCCCGGATCTGCTGGCCGCGGGCATCGACTGCCTCGAGCACGGCACCGGCATCGAGCCCGGTTTGCTCGCCGGGATGGCCGAGCGCCAGGTGGCCGTCGTACCGACAATGATCCAGCTCGAGCACTTCCCGCAGTACGCCGAGCAGGCCGCGGCCAAGTTCCCGATGTACTCGACCCACATGCGTGACCTGTACGAGCGCCGCTTGCACCGTTTGCGGGATGCGTTCGAGGCCGGCGTCCCCGTCTATGCGGGGACCGACGCGGGCGGTGTTCTCGGGCACGGCCTGGTGGCGCAGGAGATCCAGGCGCTGACCGAGATCGGGATGTCGGGGGAGCAGGCGCTCGCCGCGGGGTCGTGGGCGGCCCGGGCCTGGCTGGGCGCACCGAGCGAGCTCGCCCCCGGCGATCCGGCCGATCTGGTCGTCTACGACGAGGATCCGCGGGCGAATCCGGCCGTGCTGACCCACCCGCGTCTGATCGCGCTGCGTGGAAGCGTGATCTTCTCCCGGTGACGGGAAGAAATTCACTCAAACACTGGAATCAGCGGAAGATCTTCCCTTAGCGTGGCTCTCGGGACCGCCGACGCCCCTCGGCGGACCAGACACGGGAAGGAACCGCCCCGATGGGTAAAACCGCCCTGATACCCGCATTCCTGGCCGTCGGCGCACTGGCCTTGACGGCTCTGCCGAGCAATGCGGCCCAGCCGCCGTCCGAGTCGGAGCTCGCCTCCGCGTTCCGGGCCGCCTCCGCGAAGTACGACGTACCGCGGGAAGTGCTCGTCGGCGTCGGGTTCGCCGAGACGCATCTCGACGGCCACGACGGCACACCGAGCCAGGCGAACGGCTACGGCGTGATGCACCTGGCCGCCAACAACGTGAACAAGACGATGTCCGAGGCAAGCAAGCTGACCGGTCTGCCGGTCGCGACGCTCTCCAAGGACGACACCTCGAACGTCCTCGGCGCCGCCGCCGTCCTCGACTCGTACGCCGATCAGGCCAAGCTGACCGACCGCGGCGACCTCGCTAAGTGGTACGGCGTGATCGCCAAGTACTCCCACTCCGCCGACGCGTCGACCGCGCGGCTCTACACCGACGAGGTCTACCGGATCATCGCGCGCGGCGTCCGTACCGCGGGCGTCTCGACAGACCCGAAGGCGGTCACCCCGGACCGCGGCGCGTACGCGAAGGCCGCTCCGCTCGGGACCGCGGCCGTCGACTACCCGGGCGCGATCTGGAACCCGGCCAGCACCAGCAACTACCGCGTCGGGCGGACCGCGGCGATCACCACGATCGTGATCCATGTGACCCAGGGCTCGTACGCCGGCACGATCAGCTGGTTCAAGAACCCGTCGGCACAGGTCAGCGCGCACTACGTGGTCCGCGCCAGCGACGGCGAGGTCACCCAGATGGTGGCCGAGAAGGACACCGCGTGGCACGTCCGGACCGAGAACCCGTACACGATCGGCATCGAGCACGAAGGGTTCGTCGACCAGCCGTCCTGGTTCACCGACGCGATGTACCGTTCGTCGGCCGCCCTGACCCGCAACATCGCCGACCGGCGGGGCATCCCGAAGGACCGGGCCCACATCAAGGGCCACAGCGAGATGCCGAACAACGATCACACCGACCCGGGGCCCAATTGGAACTGGGACTACTACATGCAGCTGGTGAACGGCGGCGACCCGAACCCGCCGGAGTACAACTTCACCACCTGGGGCAGCGGCGTCAACGTCCGCTCGGCGCCGAAGCTGTCCGCGTCGGTCGTCACCACGCTGCCCGGCCCGACCCAGGTGTTCGTCGAGTGCCAGGTCCAGGGCGACACGGTGACCGCCAACGGCTACACCAACAACTGGTGGGCCAAGCTGCGCGACCAGCACGGCTACATGACCAACATCTACATCGACGACCCGAACCAAAAGCTGCCCGGCGTACCGGATTGCTAGAAGGCGAAAGGTAGAGCCTGCTGTACCGACTGCGGTTGCCGCCGTGCCGCAGGATGGGTGCATGCTCACGAAGATCCTCTCCCGGGGTGGTCCGGCCGCCGGCTATCTGGTGATCCGGTACCTGAAGTCGGTCACGTTGCTGGCCGCGACACCGATCAGCCTGCTGCTCGGCTGGATCATCCCGGGCGTCACCGCCGGCCTGGTGAAGCTCGCCAACAGCGAGCGGTACCGGGCGGCGAAGTACCTCGGCATCCCGCAGGCCGAGGAATTGCCGCCGGCCCTGCCGCGGCAGCCCGGCGACGTCACGACGCTGTTCCGGGACAAGTCGTTCAAGCGCAGCCTGCGCTGCCTGCTGATGCCAGTAGCGATGATCCCCGAGCTGCTCGTGGCCGTCATCGCGGTGGTCGGTGCGCCGGCGGCGATCGTCGGTATGCTGCTGTGGTGGCTCGACCCGGGCAACTTCAGCCTGATGGGTCTCGACGTCGACAACTGGTTCGAGGCGCTCACGCTCGGCCCGCTGCAGGTCGGAGTCAGTCTGTGGTTCCTGGGGCGGGTTGCGCCCGCTTTGGCTCGCGGTCACGCCAAGGCGGCGCTCCGGTTGCTCGCGCCCAGCCCGGACCAGCTCGAGACGGCCAGGCTGGCGCAGCGGGTCGAGGAGCTCACCAAGAGCAGGGCAGGTGCTGTCGACTCGCACGGTGCCGAGCTGCGCCGGATCGAGCGCGACCTGCACGACGGGACGCAGGCCCAGCTGGTGTCTCTGGCCATGCGGATCGGCATCGCGAAGCAGACCATGGCTGAGGACCCGGAGAAGGCCGCCAAGCTGCTGGACGACGCCCGTGACGGCGCAGAGCAGGCCATGACCGAGCTGCGCGGCGTACTGCGGACGATGTACCCGCCGATCCTTGCGGACCGCGGTCTGGCCGGAGCGGTGTCGGCACTGGCCGCCCGGTGTCCGCTGCCGGTCGAGCTCCGCATCGGTGCGCTGGGCGAGGTCCCGGCAGCAGTCGAGGCCGCTGCGTACTTCGTCGTCGCGGAGTCGCTCACCAACATCACGAAGCACAGTGCGGCGGGGCATGTCGACATCCAACTCGAACGGCGTGGTCCCGAGCTCTACCTGGCGGTCACCGACGACGGGATCGGCGGAGCGCGGGTCAATGCCCAGTTCGGTGCGCAGTCCGACCTGCTGGGCCGGGGGAGCGGACTGCATGGCATGCTCCATCGCGTGCAGGCGATCGACGGTCAGATGGAGCTGCAGAGCCCGATCGGCGGGCCGACCACCGTCGAGGTGATCCTTCCGTGCGGGTGATCATCCTCGAGGACAACCCGATCCTCGCCGAGGGCCTCAGTCTGCTGCTCGACAACTCCGGCTTCCAGGTCGTCGCCGTCGCCACCGACGCGGACGAGTTCGCCAAGGCGGTCGACGAGCACCCGGTGGACATCGCGGTCGTCGACGTACGGCTGCCCCCGACCTTCACCGACGAGGGCCTGCGAGCCGCGATCGAGGCGCGCCGCGTCCGGCCGGGGCTTCCGGTGCTGGTGTTCTCGCAGTACGTCGAGGAAGTGTACGCCGCCGAGCTGCTCGCAGCCGGCAGCGAGGGCGTCGGCTACCTGCTGAAGGACCGGGTCTCGCGCGTCGACGAGTTCCTGGAAGCGGTACGACGGGTCGCGGCCGGCGGGACCGTGCTCGACCCGGAGGTGGTCAGCCAGCTGATGGTGAAGCGGAGCAGCCCGCTGGACCGGCTGACGCCGCGCGAGCGTGAAGTCCTCGCGCTGATGGCCGAAGGCCTCGGCAACACGGCGATCGGGGAGAAGCTCGTCATCTCCGACGGCGCGGTGCACAAGCACGTCGGCAACGTGTTCCTCAAACTCGACCTCCCGCCGACGGACTCCGGTCACCGCCGCGTCCTCGCCGTTCTCGCCTACCTCGGCCTGTGAACCCTTGACGCGCCTGACAACGTAGGCCACTCTCGATCTGAGAGCGCTCTCATCCACCGAACCGCCCCTAGGTGAGGAGAGTTCAGATGAAGGTCCTCCTGGCCGCCGTACTCACGGCGGCTGTCCTGACTGTGCCCGCGCAGGCGCTGGCCGAGCCTCTGGCCGTGCCCGGCCAGTCCGCGGCAATGCAACGCGACTTCGGGCTGACCGAGCAGCAGATGCAGCAACGGCTGGCAGCCGAGACCTCCGCGGCGAAGCTGTTGCCCGCGGCCCAGAAAGCAGCCGGTGCCGCGTACGGCGGCGCCTGGTACGACGTCGCCACGCAGAAGCTGGTTGTTGGCGTGGTCGGCTCTGCGCGTACTTCCGCAGTACGCGCAACCGGAGCGCAAGTGGCCGCCGTACCCGTGCCGGCGAAGGCCCTGGACCAGCGGAAGGCTGCCGTCGACAAGCTGGCCGGCAAGGCAGTGCCGGCTGCGATCAGCGGGTGGGCAGCTGACCCGCGGACCGGCAGCGTGGTGGTCAACGTCCAAGCAGGTAAGCGTTCCGCGGCCGTCGACGCGTTCGTCGCCAAGGTCGCCAAGGCCGGTGCGGTGACGGTCAAGGAGGTCGCGGCGCAGGCCCCGCGCACCTTCGCGGCCGGGACGGTCGGCGGCGACCCGTACTACGTCAGCAACATCCGCTGCTCGATCGGCTTCTCGGTGTACGGCGGGTACGTCACGGCCGGCCACTGTGGCCGGAGCGGCATCGTGCGCGGCTGGGACGGCTCCGACCAGGGCTCGTTCCGTGGCTGGTCGTTCCCCGGCAACGACTACGCGTGGGTGGCCACCGGCTATGGCTGGTGGACCGTGCCGGTGGTGCTCGGCTGGGGACAGGTGAGCGACCAGTTGGTCCGCGGCTCGTGGGAGGCGCCGATCGGCTCGTCGGTCTGCCGGAGCGGTTCGACCACGCACTGGCACTGCGGCACGATCCTGGCCAAGAACGAGACCGTGAACTACGGCAACGGTCAGCTGTTCTACGGCGCGACCAAGACCAGCGTCTGCGCCGAGGGTGGTGACTCCGGTGGGTCGTTCATCACCGGTGACCAGGCGCAGGGCGTCACGTCCGGCGGCTGGGGCAACTGCAGCAGCGGTGGCGAGACGTGGTTCCAGCCGGTCAACGAGATCCTGCAGGCGTACGGCCTGACGTTGCACACCGCCTGAACGGCAGTGGGATCCCCTTGCACGCAAGGGGATCCCACTGGTTCAGCAGATCGGTACGCCAGGTAGCTGCGCGTTCGGGTCGTCGATGTAGATGTTGCTGATGAACCCGTTCTGGTCACGCAGCTTGGACCACCAGCTGTTGGTGTAGCCCTCGGCGTTCACGGTGTCGCCCTGCTTCTGGCAGAGCACCCACACCGACGTCGGTCCGGCCAGCGTGGTCACGACCGGCGAGCTCAGATGCGCGTCGGAGCGGACGTTCACGCCGGAGCCCCAGGTCATGTAGTTCTTGCCCGGGCCGGAGCAGCCGTTGTCGCTGGTGAGGAAGTAGGAGCCGTACGAGCCCGGGTAGGCCAGTGCCGACCCGTTGATGACGATGTTCTGCCCGATGCCGTTGAGCAGCTGCTCGTAGTGGATGTGCGGGCCGGTGGAGTTGCCGGTGCTGCCGGTGACTCCGATCTGCTGGCCCTGCGAGACCTGCTGGCCGTTGCCCACCGAGTACGCGGACAGGTGGAAGTAGTAGGTCTTCCAGCCGCCGCCGTGCTCGATGGCGATGTAGTTGCCGGCGCCGCTCGGCTGCGAGTAGCGGTACGCCGTACCGCCGGCGGACGCGAGCACCGGCGTACCGTTCGTCGTCCCGCCGTCGGCGCGGACGAAGTCGAGTGCGCGGCGGACCTCACCGGAGTGGTGGCTGTAGGTCCAGCGTTGGCCACAGGGGAACGGGGCCTTGAAGTTCGGCGCGGCCTGCGCCTGCGTCGGCACCGCCACCAGGGCGGCGGCGCCGAGCAGGAACGCGGCGAGTACTGCGAGGATTCTTCTGGGCGGCATGAGGCTCAGTGTCAGCCGTCAAGCAGCACCCTTCAACGGTTTGCGTCTGTAGTTAATTGTCAGGCCGACTCGTCGGCCACCGGCTCCAGCTTGGGGGTCTGGTCCTTCTTCGTGGCCAGCGAGTCGATCAGCTGCTTGGCCAGCGCGAAACCGGAGCCGCCCATCGTGATCGTCTTCACCAGGGTGTCCTCGATGCCCTGGGCGCCGTTCAGGACCACCATGTTGCCGACCTTCTCGAACGAGCCGGCGGCCGCGGAGACGATCTCCGGGTAGGCCTCGGCCAGCTGCTGCGCGACGACGGCCTCGGTGTTGGTGGCCAGCGCCTCGGCGCGCGCCTTGATACCGGCGGCCTCGGCCATCGCCTTGGCCTGCACCGCGGACGCCTCGGCCTTACCGGTGAGCTCGGTGGCCTTCGCCTGCGCCTCACCGCGGAGCTGGACCTCGCGGGCGTTCGCCTCGGCGGCCGCGATCTGCGCGTCCCGGGCGGCCTGGGCCAGCGTGCGCTGCCGGTACGCCTCGGCGTCGGCCGGCTTCAGCACCGACGACTCCAGCTGCTTCTCGGCCAGCGACGCGTTCAGCTTCGCGGTCTCGGTCTCGGCGACGACGACCTCCTGGCGGGCCAGCGCCTCGGCCAGCGGGCCGGACTGCGAGGCCTTCGACTTCGCCTGGTCGACCTCGGCCTGGTAACCGGCCTGGGCGATCGAGCTCTCCCGGACAGCCGCGGCCTTCTGGGCGGCGGCGGCCTGCTCGCGCTCGGTCGCCTCCCGGTCCCGCTCGGCCTGGGCGATCCGGGCCGCGGCCTCGACGGCGGCGGCCTGCGGACGGCCGAGGTTCTTGATGTAGCCGGACTCGTCGTCGATCTCCTGGATCTGCAGCGAGTCCACCACCAGGCCGAGCTTCTCCATGTCCCCGGCCAGCGAGCCGCGGATGTTGGTGGTCAGCGTCTCCCGGTCGTGCAGCATCTCCTCGACCGTGGTGGAGCCGACGATCGCCCGCAGGTGACCCGCGAACAGTTCGTGGATGGTGCCCATCACCTGCTCGTCGCTCTGCTCCAGGAACCGCCGGGCCGCGTTCGCGATCGAGCCGTAGTCGTCACCGACCTTGTAGGCCGTGACGCCCTTGATGTGCAGCGGGATGCCCTGGCTGGACACGCAGGTCACGGTCAGCGGCGTCGCACGGATGTCCAGCGGCAACCGCCGTACCGTCTGGAAGCCGGGCAGCACCGCGGTGCCGCGGCCGACGACGATCTTGAATCCGAGGGTCTCGTTGACCTGGTCGGTGCTCGAGTGCGCGCCGAGGCCGGAGATGATCAGCGCCTCGTTCGGCTCCGCCACCCGCCAGACCATCCGGAACAGGATCAGAAGGACGACCACCGCGACCGCCGCGATGATCAGGTACGTCCAGAGCATTTCCCCTCCAAGGGAACGTCAATTAAAGGGCGCGAGCGACGTACACGGTGCGGGGCGGGTCGAAGTCGACCACGACCACCTGCGTCCCCACCTCGAGCACCTCGTCGGTCGCCGGGTAAGCGTAGAAGGCCTCGGTGGCACCCCGGACCGGCAGCATCACCTCGCCGACGATCCCGGGTGCGATCCGGCCGATCACCCGCCCCCGCTTGCCTGTCATGTGTCCCTCCGACGTCGCCGCGCACGATCCAGTTCCCGAAGCCTACGTTGTCGATGGCTTGTGGCCGGACCCGCAACGGCCGCATTGTTGGAACAGCGGCCTGGGGGTGGGGAGGGGCCATGGCTGGGGAGGTCCGGGTCGAGGTCGTCGACAGCAGCGTGGACACCGAACGGCTCGAGGTACTGGCGCTGCTGCTGCGCCAGGAGTTGCTGATGCTCGACGTCCGGTCGGTCGAGCCGTACGCCGAGGGCGAGGCGCCGCCGGGTTCGAAGGGCGGACTCGCCGCGGTGGCCGGCGTGCTGAGCGTTTCGCTGGCGCCCGGACTGCAGGCGATCGGCGGGGTCGTCGGGGTGATCCGTGAGTGGCTGCGCCGGTCCGCCGGCGGGCGATCCGTGAAGGTCACGATCGACGGCGACGTGATCGAGCTCACCGGCGCCTCCGACGATATGCAGCAACAGCTCATCGACACCTTCGTCCGACGGCACGCCGGAGCGGACGTGTGACATGTCCGGCGCGCGTATCGCCCTCGTGGTGGCCAACGATCATTACGACGATCCGGGACTGCGCAGCCTGGTCGCACCGGCGCACGACGCGGCCGCACTGGCCGAGACGCTGGCGGATCCGTCGGTGGGCGGGTTCGAGGTCCGGGTCCTGCGCAACGAGTCCGCGCAGGAGATCCGGGTCGCGGTCGAGGACTTCTTCGCCGACCGGCAGCCCGAAGACCTGTTGCTGCTGCACTTCTCCTGCCACGGCCTGAAGAACGCGGCCGGCGAACTGTTCCTGGCGGTCGCGGACACCAAACCGGCCCGGCTGGCGTCGACAGCGGTCGCCGCCGACTTCGTCAACCGGCAGATGTCGGACAGCCGGGCGCAGCGGATCGCCCTGTTCCTGGACTGCTGCTACGGCGGCGCGTTCCCGCGCGGCATGGTCGTGCGTGCGGCCGGTGAGGCGCAGGTACGGGACGCGTTCGCGGGGCAGGCCGATGTCGGTGGCGGCCGTGGCCGGGTCGTGGTGACGGCGTCGAGCGCGATGGAGTACGCGTTCGAGGGCGGACAACTGGCGTCGGACGCGACGCCGGTCCCGTCGGTGTTCACCGGTGCCGTGGTCGACGGCCTGACGACGGGCGAGGCGGATCGGGACGGCGACGGCTGGGTCGGCCTCACCGAACTGGTCGGGTACGTGACGGACCGGGTCCATCGGGTGACGCCGAACCAGAACCCGCAGATGTGGACGTTCGGCGCCCAGGGCGAACTGCTGATCGCGCGCAGCCGGATCCGCCGGATCACGCCGACGCCGTTGGCGCCGGAGCTGGTCTCGGCGCTGGAGAGCCCGTTGCCGGCGGCAAGGTTCGGTGTGGTCGACTACCTGCGCGAGCGCCTCGCCGGCGCCGATCTGGGCCAGGCGTACGCCGCCTGGCAGGCGCTGCAGCCGATGGTGAACGACGACAGCCGACGGGTCGCGATGGCCGCGGCGGAGGCGCTCGAGGAGGCCGTTCCGCGGGTGACACCCGAGGCGCTCGACCTCGGCCCGGAGGGTGCCGAAGTACGGCTCGAAGGTCCGCCGATCGTGCAGACCGCGGTCGCGACGTCGAGCGTGGAGTGGCTGAAGGTCCAGCAGGACGGCGACGTCATCACGGTTCGTGCCGATGCGTCCGGCGAGAGCGAAGCGACGGTGATCGTCAGCGGACCGACCGGCGAGCGGACGATCCCGGTCCATCTGACGTTGCCGGACACCGAGTCCGAACCGCCGCCGCGCCCGCCGGAACCGGAGCCCGAGCCGTCGCCCGAGCCCCCGCCGGTCCCCGAGCCACCGCGGCGCACACCGTCACCGTCGCACCAGGTTCCGTGGTGGATCGTCGGCGTTCTGGTGGTCGGTGCCGGGCTGCTCATCTACCTGAACTGGCCCGGGCAGGCCAACTCGCGCAAGCTCTGGGTCGACGATGACACCGGCTGGTACGTGTACCGCAGCTCGGGGGACCCGATCATCGTCTCGTCGTTCGCGATCCTGCTCGCGAGCCTGGCGGCCCGGTCCGCGCGGCCCGTCGTCCTCGGCGTCATCGCGGGATGTCTCGCCGCGATCCTCGAGGACGGCGTGCTGATCCTTGTCGGCGGCATCTCGTCCAGCGAGAGCGTGAAGCTCTTCGGCATCTGGACCGACGAGACCACGGCGTGGCTACTGACCGGCGCGATCGCCGTGGTGCTGGCCGCTGTACTGCTCCTCTACTACCGGCCTGACCGGCTGCCGCTGTGGCCCGTCCCACGAGTAGCGGCGGTCCTGGTGATCGCAGGGGGCGTGCTCTTGATGCTCAGCGCGCTGTTGCAGGACTCCAGCGGTGTGTCCTTCTTCCACGTCACAATGCTGGCCGCGCTGGAGCCACTCGTCGCGGTCGCGCTCGGCTGGTGCGCCTTGGCGTCGAAGTGGGGCTCCGACGCCGGCAACTGGCTCAGCGCGACCGTGACGACGTACGCCCTGATCGGCATCCTCTCCGTGATCCCTGCCGCAACCCAGGCGGACACCCCGTCCGTCTTCGTCGTCGCGCTGCTCGGCAACCTACTGATCATCGCCGGCGTGCTCAGCCGCGGACTGCGCCTTCCGTCGCACCCTTGATGAACTGGCGGGCGAAGATCGCGAAGACGATCACCAGCGGGACCATCGCCATCAGCGCACCGGTCATCACCATGCTGTAGTCCACACCGTGCGAGCGGTTCAGCGTCGACAGGGCGACCTGCAGCGTCACGTGGTCCGGGTTGGTCAGCACGATCAGCGGCCACATGTAGTCGTTCCAGGAGCCGACGAACGTGAAGATGCCGAGGAACGCCAGCGCCGGCCGCGCGGATGGCAGCGCGACGTGCCAGTACGTGCCGAAGAAACCGCAGCCGTCCAGCGTCGCGGCCTCGACCAGCTCGTTGTGGATCGAGTTCTGGAAGTACTGCCGCATCCAGAAGATGCCGAACGCGTTCGCCGCGCCGGGAATGATCAGCGCCTTCAGCGAACCGACCCAGCCGAGCAGCGCCATCGTCTGGAACTGCGGTACGGCGGCCAGTTGCGCCGGCAGCAGCATCGTCGCCAGCAGGATCACGAACAGCGCGTTCCGCCCCGGGAACCGGAACTTGGCGAACGTGAACGCCGCGAGCGAGTCGAAGAACAGCACCAGCAGCGTCGTGGAGACCGCCACGACCACGGTGTTCGCCATCGACTGGAAGAACGCGACGTTCTCCAGCACCTGCCGGACGTTCTCCCCGAAATGCCCGCCGAACGTCAGCTTGGGCGGGAAGCGGTAGATGTCCGCGGTCGTGTTCGACGCCATCAGGATCGTCCACACGAACGGGAACATGAACACCAGCAGCGCCAGAACGAGCGCCGCGTGCAGCGCGAGACCGCGCAGCCGGTACCGGGTCATCGATCCTCACCCCGTCCGCGGAAGATCCGCCAGTTGATGGCCGTGAACAACAGCACCAGCGCGAAGATGCTGAGCGCGATCGCCGCCGCGTACCCGTAGTCGTTGTCCAGGAACGCGGCTCGGTAGAAGAACAGCACCACGGTCATGCCGCTCTGACCGGTGCCGCCGCTGTTGCCGACCATCACCTGCGGCTCGGTGAACGTCTGCAGCCCGCCGATCGTCGACATCACGACCGTGAACAACACAACGGGACGCAGCTGCGGCAACGTGATCGCGAAGAACGTCCGGACCGCCCCGGCCCCGTCGACCTTGGCGGCCTCGTACTGGTCCTTCGGGATCGCCTGCAGCCCGGCCAGGTAGATCAGCGTGTTGTACCCGACCCACTGCCACACGATCATCGTGGAGATCGCGATCTTGATGCCCCACGGCTGCCCCAGCCAGTCCTGCTGCGGGATGCCGAGCGACCGCAGGGCGGCGTTCACCAGACCGAAGTTCGTGCTGAAGATCGAGCTGAAGAAGATCGCCATCGCGACCAGTGACGTCACGTTCGGGATGAAGTACGCGATCCGGTACACGTTCGTGAACCGGACCGCGGACTGCAGCATCACCGCGAGCAGCAGCGCGAGCACCAGCGTCGGGACCGTCGACATCAGGAACAGGACGACGGTGTTCTCCAGCGACTGCCAGAACGTCGGGTCCTTGACCAGGAACGCGAAGTTGTCCAGCCCGGTGAACCTGCGGGCGCTCAGGCCGTCCCAGCGCTGGAAGGCCAGCACGATCGTGGACAGCATCGGGTACAGCCCGAACACCGCGAACAGGAGGAAGAACGGTGACAGCGCCAGGTAGAACCGCCAGTACGACCAGATCCGCCGTCTCGGCGCCGCTGTCGTCGCCCTGGCGGCGGGCACGGTCACGGTCGCGGTCATGGGGCCTCCCGTCCTGGACCGAGGAGCGGAGGGAGCGTAGCGACCGGAGCGACGAGGGAAGGACGGGAGTTACAGCCCCATGACCCGCCGCGCCGGAGGCGTGGCATCGGTAGAGTCACTGCACTCCCTGTCGTTTGGCGATCGCCTTCGCCTTCGAGACCGCGGCCGACCACGCCGCGTCCGAGGTCTTGGCGCCGGTCTGCACCGTCTTCAGCTCGTCGTGGAACGGCGCCGCGACCGAGTCGTCGTACGGGCTCTGGTACGCGACCGGGATCGCCTTCGCAGCCGGCCCGAACACGTCGATCGGGACCTGGCCGCCGAAGAACTTGTCGGCCGCCTTGAGCTGGGGCTTGTCGTAGGCCGCCGGCGTCGACGGGAAGATCTGCGCGTCGGCGAACGCCTTGGCCTCGTTGTCGGGGCTGAGCATGTACTTGATCACATCGAACGCCTTCTGCGGATCGGCCGCGTTCTTGGTGATCGCGAGGAACGAGCCGCCGAAGTTCGCCGGGCCGCTCGGCGTCGCCGCCAGCCGCCACTTGCCGGCGCTGGACTTCACCGCGGACTTGATGTCCAGCGCCACCCAGGCGGCGCCGATGTGCGCGGGGACCGTGCCCTGGTCGAGGCCGGCGTTCCAGTCCGGGCTGCCGCTCGGGGTCTTGCCGTCGATCTTCAGCGTCATCGCCTTGACCGAGGTGTCCCAGGCCTTCCGGATGTGGTCCTGGTCGCCGATGAACTTGTTGTCCTTGGAGATGTACCGCTCGGTGCCCTGGCCGACGACCATGTCGTAGAGGTCGGTCGCGTCCCAGACCAGCAGCGCCTTCGGGTTCTTCGCCTTCAGCTGGACCCCGGCGTTGAAGAAGTCGTCCCAGGTCTTCAGCTGTGCGGCCACCTGGGCGGGGTCGCTCGGCAGGCCGGCCGCGGCGAAGATGTCCTCGCGGTAGTACAGCGCGGTCGGGCCGACATCGATCGGCAGGCCGATCACCTTGCCGTCGAGGGTGGTCGCCTGGTTGACCTTCCACTCCAGGTAGTCGCCGAGGACCGAGTCCGCGCCGACGGTCTTCAGGTCGACGAAGCGGTCGGCCTGCGGCAGCAGCGACGCGATGTCCTCGCCCTTGATGCCGGTGATGTCCGGGATCCCGGTGCCGCCGTTGAACGTGGTGACCAGCTTCTGCTTGAAGTCGCCGCCGATCTCGGAGTACTTGATCTTCGGGTCCGGGAAGTGCGCGATCGTGTCGTCCAGCACCGACTTGCCGAGGCCTCCCGGCCAGCACCACATCGTCAGCTCGGTGGTGGTGTTCTTCTTGGCCGTCGTACCGGTGGTGTTCATCCCGGACGAACAGCCGACGAGGCTGCCGCCGAGCACGGCCGTGAAGCCCCCGAGCAGCGTCCGACGTGAGAGCTCCATGGTTCTACCTTCCTGAGTGTGCGCTGATCAGCGCTTGGAGGTTCTGGTCTTCGGGATGCGCGGCCTGCCAGTCCGCGAGGTCGGCCCAGCGAGGTGCGGCGTCCGCGCCGCCGAGCCGGGTGACGGAGAGCGCGGCGGTGAGCGCGGCGAACCGCACCCGCTGCGCCGGCGGCAGTCCCCAGAGCGTGGCGGCGATGAAACCGGCGGCGAACACGTCACCCGCCCCGGTGGTGTCCGCCGCCGGGACCGGAAACGCCGGTACGGCGATGTGCTCGCCGGTACTCGCGTCGAGAGCGATGGTGCCCGCCGCGCCGTTGGACACGACCACCAGCGGAACCCGCTCTGCCAGCCGGCGCAGGGCCTGCTCCGGCGAGTCGGTCCGCGTGTAGGCCATCGCCTCGTCGGCGTTGGGCAGGAACACGTCGCAGTGCTGGAGCTGGTCGAGGACGGCCGGGTCCCACTGCTCGGTCGGGTCCCAGCCGACATCGGCGAACACCACGCTGCCGGCCGCCTTCGCCTTCGCCAGCCAATCGTTCGGCCAGGGTCCGATGTGCGCGGCGACGGCTCGGGCAGCCGGCGGCGTGGTGATCAGCTCGTCGGCCGACAGCAGGGGTGACGTGCCCCTCGTGACCAGTGCCCGGTCGTTGTCATAGGCAAGGGCCACGGTGAGCGGCGTCTGCCAGCCGGCGAGTCTGCGGGAGAGTGACAGATCGATGCCCTCGGCGCTCAGGTATCCCCAGACCTGGTCGCCCGTGGCGTCCGCACCGAACGCCGCGGCCATGCCGGTGCGCAGTCCGAGCCGGGCCAGCGCCACCGCGAAGTTCGCGATGCCGCCGGGGCTCTCGTGCGACTCGGTGGCCCAGACCTCGGTGCCAGGCCGCGGGGGAGTGGGCAGGCCTAGCACCAGGTCCTTGAATACCAGACCAGACACGACCACATCCAGAACCGGTACGTCCAGCTCGTGCATGGCTAGCCACACTCCGTCAGGCTCGATCAAACTCGTTCATGAATCTTGAAACTCTTGCTCAGGATCCGCAATACCTGATCACAACTTTGACTAAAAATGATTGAGTTTGCGTGATACGGTCTCTCTGTGTTGCCGAAGCAGCGACAGGATCAGATCGTTCGTGCGCTCCGGGCCGATGGGGCCGGGGGCGTCAAGGTGCTGGCCGGGAAGCTCGGCGTCAGCGAGGCCACCATCCGGCGCGACCTCGAGCAGCTGCACGCCGAGGGCCGCCTCACCCGGGTGTACGGCGGTGCGCTGGCGGTCGACGGCGGCGACGAGCCGTTCGCTGACGTCAACGCCGTGCACGCCGAGGAGAAGGACCGGATCGCGCGCCGCGCCGCCGAGCTGGTCGCCGACGGCGAGTCGGTGCTGCTCGACATCGGCACGACGGCGCTCCGGGTCGCGCAGCACCTGCACGGCCGCTCGCTGACCGTGGTGACCAGCAACCTCGCCGTACTGGAGGAATTGCAGAACGACGAGCAGATCGAGCTGATCGTGCTGGGCGGGTTCGTGCGCCGCAGCTACCGGTCGCTGGTCGGCTACCTGACCGAGGAGAGCCTGCGGCAGATCCACGTCGACTGGCTGTTCCTGGGCACCAGCGGCGTCCGACCGGACGGCCGGGTGATGGACAGCACGATGATCGAGGTGCCGGTCAAACGGGCGATGATCAACGCCGCCGACCGCGTCGTCCTGCTCGCCGACCGCACGAAGTTCCCGGGCCACGGCGTCGCCCGTGTGTGTGAGCCGGGGGAGCTGACCATGGTGGTGACCGAGCCCGACGCCGACGAGGCGACCCGTGCCCAACTGACCGAAGCAGGAGTAGAGGTGGTCCTCGCGTGAAGCTGACGATTCTGGGCGGGGGCGGCTTCCGGGTTCCGCTCGTCTACCACGCCCTCCTGGGCGACCGCGGCCCCGGCCGCATCACGTCGGTGGTCCTGTACGACACCGACTCGTCCCGGCTGTCTGCCATCGCAGCCGTCCTCCGCCAGCAGGCAGCAGACACCGCCGACGCGCCCGTCGTGACGGCGACCACGGACCTCGACGAGGCCCTGCGTGGCGCCGACTTCATCTTCTCGGCGATCCGGGTCGGCGGCCTCGAAGGCCGGACTGTGGACGAGCGGGTCGCGCTGGACCTCGGCGTCCTCGGCCAGGAGACGGTCGGCGCCGGCGGTATCGCCTACGGCCTGCGCACGCTCCCGGTCGCGGTCCAGATCGCCCAGCGGATCGCGGCCGTCGCCCCGGACGCCTGGACCATCAACTTCACCAACCCCGCCGGCATGGTGACCGAAGCCATGATCCCGTTCCTGGGCGATCGGGTGATCGGTATCTGCGACTCGCCGTCGGGCCTGGGCCGGCGCGCGGCGCTGGCGCTCGGAGTGGACCCGTCGACCGCGTTCTACGACTACGCGGGGCTCAACCACCTCGGCTGGCTGCGCGGGCTGCGGTCCGGCGGTGTGGACCGGCTGCCCGACCTGCTGCAGTCGTCCGATGCTCTGAGCTCCTTCGAGGAGGGCCGGCTGTTCGGAGCGGACTGGCTGCGATCGCTCGGCTCGATTCCGAACGAGTACCTGCACTATTACTACTTCGCGCGCGAGACGCTGGCCGCCGTCCAGGGGGTCCGGCAGACGCGCGGCACCTTCCTGCTGGAGCAGCAGTCCGCGTTCTACGCCGAGACCGGCAAGCACCCGGACCAGGCGCTGGAGCTGTGGCAGAAGACCCGGGCCGAGCGCGAGTCGACGTACATGGTGGAGAGCCGTGAGGTCGCGGACGCGGGGGAGCGCGACGAGCGCGACATGGCGGCCGGCGGGTACGAGCAGGTCGCGCTGTCGCTGATGCGGGCGATCGCGCACAACGAGCGCGCCTCGCTGATCCTGAATGTCCGCAACCGCGGCATCCTGCACCACCTCGACGACGACGCCGTGGTCGAGATCCCGTGCACCGTGGACGCCAACGGGGCGCTGCCGGTGGCGGTGTCCCAGCTCACGGACCACCAGGCGGGCCTGATCAGCGCGGTGAAGGCGGTCGAGCGGTCCACCATCGAAGCGGCGACCGCGGCGTCCCGCTCGGCGGCGCTGAAAGCGTTCGCCTACCATCCGCTGGTCGACTCGGTGACGGTGGCCCGGCACCTGCTCGACACGTACGTCGAGCAGCTGCCGAACCTGGCGTACCTGCGCGCGTGAGGCCGATTGGTCCGAGCGGTGCGGAATCTGGCACAATGGCCTGCTGAGTCCGTCCTGGTTCGTGCAGCCCTCTAACTCCACGGCCCGGTCGGCCCATCGAGTCTCACTCCGTTGTCCCCACGACGCTGTGCTGCTCACCCAGTCTGTAATTCCAAGGGAGACCACCCGAAAGTGGCAGTCAAGATCCGTTTGAAGCGCATCGGCAAGAAGCGCACCCCGCACTACCGCATCGTCGTGATGGACGCCCGCACCAAGCGGGACGGCCGGGCGATCGAGGAGATCGGGATCTACAACCCGAAGACCGAGCCCTCGTTCATCCGCGTCGAGTCGGAGCGGGCGCAGTACTGGCTGGGCGTCGGCGCGCAGCCGAGCGAGGCCGTCGAGGCGATCTTCAAGGCCACCGGCGACTGGCAGAAGTTCAAGGGCCAGGACGCCCCGGCGCCGCTGCGGGTCGCCGAGCCGAAGCGCGACAAGCAGGAGATCTTCAACGAGGCGCTGGCCGAGGCCCACGGCTCGCTGAAGACCGAGGCGGTCACCGCCAAGAAGACCGCGAAGAAGGCCGAGAAGAAGGACGACGCCGCCGAGGCCCCCAAGGCTGACGAGGCGAAGGCCGAGGAGCCGAAGGCCGACGAGGCTGCGGCCGAGACCACCGAGGCCTGACGATGATGGAGACCGAGGCGCTCGAGCACCTGGTCCGAGGCATCGTGGACAACCCCGACGACGTCAGCGTCCGGGCCCGGAACCTGCGGCGTGGCCGCACCCTCGAGGTGCACGTCCACCCCGACGACATCGGCAAGGTGATCGGCCGCAACGGCCGCACCGCCACCGCGATCCGCACCGTCGTCGGCGCCCTCAGCTCCGAGTCCTCGCTGCGCATCGACTTCGTCGACGAGTTCAACCGGCGTCCGCGCCGCTGAGCTCAGCAGTCCTCCGAAGGGCCGCCCCCCGCTGTGGGGTGCGGCCCTTCACTTCGTACAAAGGAGTAGTGCACGTGTTGGTGACTGTCGGGCGGATCGGCCGGGCGCACGGGATCAGGGGCGAGGTCGGTATCGACGTGCGGACCGACGAGCCGGACCGCCGGTTCGCGGACGGCGAGGTCCTGGTGACGGACGCCAAGGTGTCCCGGAGGCTGACCGTGGCCGCGAGCCGCTGGCACAGCGGACGGCTGCTGGTGAAGTTCGCCGAGGTGCCGGACCGGACCGCCGCCGAGCAGTTGCGCAACCTGTTCGTGCAGTGCGAGGTCCCCGACGACGAGCGACCCGAGGACCCGGAGGAGTACTACGACCGCGACCTGGTCGGGCTCGCGGTCCGGACCACCGACGGCGCCGAGGTCGGCGAGGTGACCGACGTCGTGCACCTGCCGTCGCAGGACCTCCTCGAGATCCGGCGCACCACGGGCAACCTCGTGCTGGTCCCGATGGTCGAGGAGCTGGTCCCGGAGATCGACATCGACAAGCGGTACGTCGTCGTGGCGGACCGGCCCGGACTGCTCGACCCAGAGGGCGCAGAGGTGGTCCAGACCGAGCCGGGGGACTGACATGCGGCTGGACGTCGTCACGATCTTCCCCGAGTACCTGGCCGCGCTGGACGTGTCTCTGGTCGGGAAGGCGGCCAAGGGCGGTCTGCTGGACATCCACCTGCACGACCTGCGCGAGTGGACGCACGACCGCCACCGCACCGTCGACGACACCCCGTACGGCGGGGGAGCGGGGATGGTGATGAAGCCGGAGCCGTGGGGCCAGGCGCTGGACGCGGTCGCGCCCGTCGACGGGCCGGCGCAGCCGCGGCTGATCGTGCCGACCCCGGCCGGGCGTCCGTTCACGCAGTCGCTGGCCTATGAGCTCGCGGCCGAGCCGTGGCTCGCGTTCGCGTGCGGTCGGTACGAGGGCATCGACGCGCGCGTGGCGTCGTACGCGGCGGAGCGGATGCGCATCGACGAGGTCTCCATCGGCGACTACGTCCTGAACGGCGGCGAGGTCGCCGTACTCGTCATGGTCGAGGCCGTGGCGCGTCTGCTGCCCGGCGTGATCGGCAATCCGGATTCGCTCGCGGAAGAGTCGCACTCGGGCGACGGCCTGCTCGAGTACCCGGTCTACACGAAGCCGCCGAGCTGGCGCGGGTACGACGTACCTGAGGTGTTGCTGTCCGGGAACCACGGCCTGATCGCCGACTGGCACCACGAGGAAGCGGTACGGCGTACTGCGGAACGCCGGCCCGACCTGCTCGCGGCCTGGGGCGACGTGCTCGCGGACAAGGACGACACCAGCGGGGTCCGCCTGCTGCCGGCCACCGCGGCCGATGCGGGCGAGATCCACGTGTTGCAGCTGGCCGCCTTCCTGTCCGAGGCGCGGCTGTACGACGACTACACGATTCCGCCGCTGACCGACGACCCCGCCGCCACGGCAGCGCGTCTCGAGCGGGGGACCGTCCTCAAGGCTGTCGCGGGCACCCGCATCGTCGGCTCGGTCCAGCTCCTCGTCGACGGCGCCGAGGGGCAGATCGAGCGCCTGATCGTGGCCCCGGACTGGCAGGGGCGTGGCCTCGGCGCCCGGCTGCTGCGCGCCGCCGAGCAATTGGCTCCCGCCGAGGTCACCTCGTACACGCTGAACACCGGGGCGCTGAGCGAGCGCAATCTGGAGCTGTACCGGAAGGCGGGCTACCGGGAGATCAGCCGGGCGGCGCAGACGCCGAAGGTCGACCTGGTGCGGCTCGGCAAGCGGCGTCGCCGTAAGTGACGTCCGGCTGCTCACAGTGCGCATGCAACGACCGCGGATTTCGTCACCGTGTGGGGCGTATGGCAAGATTGTCTGCTGCTGCCCTTCGGTGCTCCTGCCACAGGGGGTGACCACCGACCGGCAGCCTTTTGATGACTTCATCACCACCGACATTCGTGGGTGACCTGTGGCACGCGCGAGAAAGAGACCCCTGATGAGCAACGTCCTGAACGAGCTCGACAATGCGAGCAAGCGCGACGACATCCCCGCCTTCCGCCCCGGTGACACCGTCAAGGTGCACGTCAAGGTCGTCGAGGGCAACCGGTCCCGCGTCCAGGTCTTCCAGGGTGTCGTGATCCGCCGCCAGGGTGGTGGCCTGCAGGAGACCTTCACGGTCCGCAAGGTCAGCTTCGGCGTCGGCGTCGAGCGGACCTTCCCGCTGCACACCCCGATCGTCGAGAGGATCGAGGTCGTCACCCGCGGCGACGTCCGCCGCGCCAAGCTGTACTACCTGCGCGAGCTGCGCGGCAAGGCGGCGAAGATCAAGGAGAAGCGCGAAGTTCCGGCTTCCTGACGCCGCGTAGCGACGACGGTCACCGATGGCGCCGAGCACTGCGACTCGCGCTCGCCCTCGCCCGGTCTCGAAGAGGGCACGTCGCAGCAAAGGACGTCACCGCAGGCTGAAGCAGCGGAATCCGCTGCTCAGCCTGCTCGTCGAGATGAGCACCGTCACGGTGCTCGCGCTCGTCATCACCGTCGTGCTGCGGCTGTTCGTCGCGGAGGCGTTCTACGTCCCGTCGGAGTCGATGTACGACACGCTGACCAAGGACGACCGGATCCTCGCCGAGAAGATCAGCTATCTGCACCGCGATGTCGACCGCGGCGACATCATCGTCTTCAAGGACCCCGCCAACTGGCTGAACGAGGAACAGGCCCAGCCGGGCGCGGTGCGCCGGATCGGTGAGTTCGTCGGCATCCTGCCGCGCAGCGGCGAGGGCCACCTGGTGAAGCGGGTGATCGGCGTCGCCGGCGACCGGGTGATCTGCTGCAACAAGGACGGCCAGATCACCGTGAACGGCATCCCGCTGGACGAGCGGGAGTACCTTTTGAAGGACGCCAAGCCGTCGGAAATGCCGTTCAACGTGCTGGTGCCGGCCGGCCATCTGTGGGTGATGGGCGACAACCGGGCCGAGTCGGCCGACTCCCGTGCGCACATGGGCGGCCCCGGTGGGGGCTTCGTCCCGGTCGAGAACGTGGTTGGCCGGGCCTGTTGCGTAATCTGGCCGTCTGACCGGATGACGATGCTGCGTCCTCCGGAAACCTTCAAGAAGCCGGGGCTGAAGAAGTGACCGATACACCGACCAAGTCGGACGCCAAACCCGCTCATCGCTCGGGCTTCGCGGCCGCTGCCCGCGAGTTCGTGCTGATCGTGGTCGGTGCCCTGATCGTCTCCTCGATCCTGCGGGCGTTCGTCGGGCAGATGTTCATCATCCCGAGCGAGTCGATGGAGAACACCCTGCTGGTCGGTGACCGGGTCGTGGTCGAGAAGCTCACCGACGTCAAGCGCGGCGACGTGGTCGTGTTCGAGGACCCGGGCGGCTGGCTCGGCGCCGAGGAGAGCGGCCAGAAGCGCGGCTCGGTCGGCCGGTTCTTCGAGATCGTGGGTCTGCTGCCGGACTCCAGCCACGGCCACCTGATCAAGCGCCTGATCGGCATGCCCGGCGACAAGGTCGCCTGCTGCGACTCCAAGGGCCGGCTGCTGGTGAACGGCCAGCCGCTCGACGAGACCAGCTATCTGTATCCGGGCGACGCCCCGTCCCAGATGGAGTTCCAGGTCACCGTCCCGGCCGGCCGGATCTTCGTGATGGGCGACCACCGCTCCGCCTCCGGGGACTCCCGCGTCCACCTGCAGGACCTCGACGCGAACGGCAGCAATCAGGGCGACGCGGCGTTCGTGCCGCTCGACAAGGTCACCGGGCGGGCGATCATGATCGTCTGGCCGTCGAGCCGCTGGGGCAAACTCGGCGTACCGGACACGTTCAAGGCGGTGCCAGCCGCCGGCCCGGCGCCGGACAAGCCCTCGATATCCCTCACACCGCCGCCTAAGTGAGCCGCTGCCGGCTCTGGTGCCTAGGGTGGGATGTGTGATTCGGAGGGCTGGATGAGCGCGCTGCCGCGCGGGAGCACGGTCCGGCGGGACGCCGGGCTGTACGGGTACGAGCGGGCCCTGCGCCGCGTCGGGCTGGACCCGATCGCCGGCGTCGACGAGGCGGGTCGTGGGCCGTGCGCCGGGCCATTGGTGGCCGCGGCGGTGATCCTGCCCGAGGGCAAGCGCGGCCAGATCCCGGAGCTCGCGGACTCGAAGCTGCTCACCGCGAAGGCGCGGGAGCGGTGCTACGACGAGGTCCGCAAGCGGGCTCTGGCCTGGTCGGTGGTGTCGATCGAGGCGGCGGAGTGCGACCGGCTCGGCATGCACGTCGCGAACGTGGAGGCGCTCCGGCGGGCGCTGTTCCGCCTCGACGTCCGCCCGTCCTACGTGCTGACAGACGGGTTCGGCGTCGACGGCCTTGACGTCCCGGGGCTGGCGATCTGGAAGGGCGACCGCGTGGCGGCCTGTATCGCTGCCGCGTCAGTGATCGCGAAGGTGACCCGGGACCGCGTGATGGAGCACTGGGACAAGGTGTACCCGCAGTACGGGTTCGGGATCCACAAGGGGTACTGCACCCCCGAACACCAGGCCGCACTGGACGAATACGGTCCGTGCCCGCAACATCGACGCCGGTTTGAGAATGTCCGCCGCAGTCTGAAGCCCGTTATGGGACAGAATGTGACCAGTCCCACCGGAGTGGAGAGCCGATGAGCGCTGACGACCTTGAGAAGTACGAGACCGATATGGAGCTGCAGCTCTATCGGGAGTACAAGGACGTCGTCGGGATCTTCAAGTATGTCGTGGAGACCGAACGGCGCTTCTACCTGTGCAACGCCGTCGACCTGAAGGTCCGCACCGAGGGCGGCGACGTGTACTTCGAAGTGACGATGGCCGACGCGTGGGTCTGGGACGTGTACCGTTCCGCCCGCTTCGTCAAGAACGCGAAGGTCGTCACCTTCCGCGACGTCAACATCGAAGAACTCGCCAAGTCCGACCTGGAAGTCCCCAAGGACTCCGACTTCGGTCGCTGACCGGTCGGCGGTTGTCCACAGGCGGAAAACGAGGTCCGTTTCCGAGGCCTGATCCCGGCATCTTCTCTGCCGGAGGTGGTCATCGATGCGGACCAGCAACACCGTCGGACGGTACGGCGAAGATCTCGCCGCTAGATATCTCAGCACGCACGGTTTCGCCGTGCTCGAGCGCAACTGGCGCTGCGAGCTCGGCGAGATCGACATCGTCGCTCGCGAAGGCGGCACCCTCGTCGTCTGCGAGGTGAAGACCCGGCGCGGGCTGAACTACGGCTCTCCGGCGGAGTCCATCACCTACCGGAAGCTGGCGACTCTCCGGAAGCTGGCCGGCCGCTGGCTGCAGACGCATGAGCTCAGACCGGCCGAGATCCGGATCGACATCATCTCGGTCCTGTTCGACCGCAACACGCCACCCAGCGTGGACCACGTGCGGGGAGCGAGCTGATGGCCCTCGCACAGACCTGGTCGGTCGCCCTGGTCGGCCTGGAGGGCCACCTCGTCGAGGTCGAGGCCGATATCGCCCAGGGCCTGCCGAAGACGACGCTGATCGGTCTCCCCGACACGTCGCTGTCCGAGGCCCGCGACCGCGTCCGCGCCGCCGTGGTGAACAGCGGCGAGCGATTCCCGGACCGCAAGGTGACCATCGGCCTCTCACCCGCCACGCTGCCCAAGACCGGATCCCACTACGACGTCGCCATCGCGTTGTCGCTCCTCACCGCGGCTGGCGCGGTCGATCCGGCCGTGCTCCGCCGGACGGCGATCATCGGCGAGCTCGGCCTCGACGGCCGGATCCGCGAGGTCCGCGGCGCCCTCGCGATGACGCTCGCCGCCGCACGGGCCGGCTTCGACCGCATCGTCGTCCCGGACCTCAACGTCGGCGAGGCCCGCCTGGTCCCCGGCATCGAGGTGTACGGCGCTCGCTCGCTGCGCCAGGTCCTCGCCCTGCTCCGCGGCACCGAGATCCCCGACGAGGCCCCGCCGCGCGCCGAGCCGCGCCTGGTGTCGGAGTCGCTGATCCGGGTCCCAGGTGTCGATCTCGACGACGTCATCGGCCAGCGCGAAGGCCGCCGGGCGATCGAAGCCGCGGCCGCCGGCGGCCATCATCTGTTCCTGCACGGCCCACCGGGCTCCGGCAAGACGATGCTCGCCGAGCGCCTCGCGGGACTGATGCCCGACCTCAGCACGGACGACTCCCTCGAGGTCTCCGCCGTGCATTCCCTGGCCGGCCTCCTCACGAACGATGCCGAGTTGGTCCTCCGTCCGCCGTTCATCGCGCCACACCACACCGCGTCCCTGGCCAGCCTGGTCGGCGGCGGCTCAGGCATGCTGAGGCCAGGCGCCATCAGCTGCGCGCATCGCGGCGTCCTGTTCATCGACGAAGCGCCCGAGATGCATCCGCTGACCCTCGACACGCTCCGGCAGCCACTCGAGTCCGGCTTCGTCGAGATCCACCGGGCCGTGGCCGTCGCCAAGTTCCCTGCCCGCTTCATGCTGGTCCTGGCCGCCAACCCGTGTCCGTGCGGTCTCTCCGGCACCAGGGAGGGCATCTGCAGCTGTTCGCCGCAGCACCTCGCGCGTTACCGGCAGCGCATCAGTGGCCCGATCAAGGATCGGCTCGACATCCAGCGCCAGATCCTGCCGGCCGCCCGCACCGTCGCCGACGGCGAGCCCCCGGAGTCGACCGCGACCGTAGCCGCCCGCGTGCAGGCCGCCCGCGACCGCCAGCTCCACCGCTACCGCGACACCGCCTGGACTTTGAACAGCGAGATCCCCGGCCCCGTCCTGCGCCGCGATCACCCGCTGGACAAGGCCAGCCAACGCCTCCTCGAAGACCACTACACCGCAGGCCGCCTCACCGCCCGAGGCTTCGACCGCGTCGTCCGCCTCACCTGGACCCTCGCCGACCTCGCCGGCCTCCCCGCCCCAACCGTCGAGCAAACCCACGAAGCCTTCCAACTCCGCTCCGGCGAGCCGCTGACGCCCCTCTCCGACCACCGCCCCCTCAAAGGACCCACCCAATGACACCGACCTACGCCCTGTTGCCCGAATCGCTCGCCACGCCAGGTGGCGCCGGGGGAGCGGGCACGCGAGTGCCCGACAGCGGTTCCTCGCCCGGTGCCGAAGGCTTCGGATCCGGCCAAGGAACCGGCGGCTCGGAGCTAGTTGCTGGCGGCAACGGAGATGACGAACGGCTGGCCCGCGTGGGCTTGTCGCGGGTGATCGAGCCGGGAGACCTCGCCGCGTTGACGGCGTTCGACGGCCTGCACCCGGTGGAGATCTGGGACCGCCTCCAGCGCAATGCGCCCGGCCTGGAGCGCTGGTCGACCCGACTCGCCGCGGCCAACCCGCACCGCGACCTCGACCGAGCCGCAGCCGCCGGCGCGCGATTCGTGATCCCCGGCGACGACGAGTGGCCGGAGCAGGTCGACGTACTCGAAGAAGCCGGCCAACTGACCCGCCGCGCCGGAGTGCCGTTCGGCCTCTGGGTCCGCGGCCGCGCGAACCTCCGCCGCGCCCTGACCAGCTCCGTCGCGCTCGTCGGCGCCCGCGCCTGCTCGTCGTACGGCGAACACGTGGCCGCCGAGCTCTCCTGCGGCCTCGCCGACAACGGCGTCACCATCGTCTCCGGCGGCGCCTTCGGCATCGACGCAGCAGCCCACCGCGGAGCCCTTGCCGCCGACGGCGTGACGATCTCGGTCCTTGCCTGCGGCGTCGACGTCAGCTACCCGAGACGCAACTCCGCCCTCTTCAGCCGGATCGCCGAGGACGGCTTGATCGTCGCCGAACTCCCGCCCGGCTGTGCCCCGACCAAGCTCCGGTTCCTCGCTCGCAACCGGCTGATCGCCGCCATCACCCAAGGCACCGTCGTCATCGAAGCCGCCGTCCGCAGCGGCGCCCTCAACACCGCCGGCTGGGCCGACCAATGCGGGCGCCCGGTCCTCGCCGTCCCCGGCCCGATCACGTCCCGCATGTCCGCCGGCAGCCACCTCCTCGTCCGCGAACGCAACGCCGTCCTCGCCACCAACGTCGCCGACATCATCGAGGCGATCTCCCCCTTCGGCACCAACCTGACCCAACCGCCCCGAGCCCCCCAAACCCTCACCGACACCCTCGACCCCGACCTCCAACGAACCCTGGACGCCGTCCCCGTCCACAACCCCGCCCCCACCCACCGCATAGCCACCACCGCGGGCCTCGATGTCCCCACAACCCAACAGTGTCTGGAAACCCTCACCACCCTGACCCTCATAACCCAAACCCCCACCGGCTGGCACCTGAACCCCACCCCGCCGCGCGGCTGTTAGCTCAAGGCCCAACGTCGCATCCGACTCGTGCTGAATCTGGTCAGCGCGTCGGCTCACTGGAACGACCGGTGACGGTGGTGGTCACCGGGTATCTGCAGCGCCACCTTCGCTGGGGCCGTCGTTCCGCTGCGCGGGCGGAGTGCTGAGCAGGTCAGCTGCAAGCTCGTCGAGGCGGTGACGCCACGTCGTCAGCGCTTCATCCGGACTGCTCAGACCGGACTGGGTGAGGATCAAGCGAGCGCCGTGACCAGTGCCCTGCGTCAGCTCCCAGCGGACCCTCCCGCCGCCGGACAGCTCGTAGTCGAGAACCTTCGGCTCAGACCGTTCGATGACGGTGCCCTCGCTGGGCAGATGGGACCAGACGACTTCGGCCGGGCGTGTCAGCTGCCGTTCGAACCGGACGCTCCAGCCGTCCGGCGTCTGCTCGGCCGACCCCTGATTCAGCCCGAGCAACTCCACGAAGCGGTCGTGCAGCGAACCGGTGTCCGGCTCGACGTCGATCGACTTGCCGTCCAGGACCATCTCCATCCCGTCCAGACAAAGCGTCCACCCGGAAGCGAAACTCGCCGCACCGAAACGGTCGTCGAAGGTGTGGCTCATGACGAGCAAGCAACCGCCGTCGGCCGGAAGGAGCTCCCACCGCAGCACTTCGCCGTTCCAGGTGATCGCGAACACGCGCGGCGGATCGAACTCGAGCACCTCACCGCCGCCTGCCGGCTCACCGTCCATCAGGTACTCGACGGTGCTGCCGATGCGCGGCTGCAGGTTGACCGAGGCCGGGAACCAACGACCCAGTTGCTCCGGCTCGGTCAGGGCCCGCCACACCTTCTCGGCCGAATGCCGGAGCCGGCGCTCCATCCGCAGCACCGAGCGACCTTCGATCGTTCGCAGGGTCTCGTTCGCCATCGTCAGCCTTCCGTTTCCGCCGGACCGGTGTCCGGCATCGTGTCCAGGTGGTCTTCGAGGTCGTCCAGCGCGCGATCCCACAGCAGCCGGTACGGATGCAGCCAGGCGTCGAGCTCGCGCAACGGCCCGAGCCTCAGCTCGTACCACCGCCGCTGCGCGTCCACCCGGACGTCCACCAGCCCGGCCTCACGGAGCGCCCGCAGATGCTTCGACACCCCGGGCTGGCTGAGCCCGAGCTCATCGGTCAACTCCCCGACCAGGTGCGGCCGCCGCCGCAGCAACTCCAGAATCTGCCGCCGCCGCGGCTCAGCCAGAACTTCAAAAGGTGCGCCCACGAAGCCAACATACTCCTGCAGCTATATAACCACAATTGCATGTACGGGTATCGAACCTGCTTGTTCGACCCTGGTGGCCGCGGTCGGCCTCGAGGACCCGACCCCGGTCAGGAGCTGCGATCTGCGCCTTCGTGGCAGGCCTCTCTGCCCCGATCGGGAGCCGATCTCATGGGATGAGGATCAGCTTCTCCCGCGTGCCGGCCTCGAGTTGACGGTGGGCCTCGGCGGCTTCGGGAAGCGGCAGGGTCCGCTGTGCCCGAAGCCGTAGCCGTCCGGCCGCGAGCATCTGCATGGCCTCGGCGAGCGCGGCCGCCGCCGCTTCCGGGCGCGGACCGGACAGGCGTACGCCGAAATCGGCCGCCCGCGGATCGGAGAGACTGACCACCCGCCCGGGATCGCCGACCGCGGCCAGAGCCTGTCGAAGCACCCCCGTTCCGGCCGCATCGATCGCCGCGTCAGCCCGGACCGTATCGCCGAGCTTCACCGGCTCGGCGCCCAGTTCGCCGACCAGCCGCTCGTCGTGGTCGCGGACCACGCTGAGCACCTGAGCGCCCCGGGCCACCGCCAACTGGGTCGCGATGATGCCGACCGATCCTCCGCCGCCGAACAGCAGCAGCGTCTGCCCGCGTTCCAGCCTGACGTCATCGAGTACCCGGACAGCCGCCTCGGCCGACGCGGGCAACGCGGCAGCGTCCTCCCACGACACGCCCGCCGGCTTGGCGGTCCAGATCTCCGCGATCGCGAACTCGGCATAACCGCCCAGGCTCAGCAGTTGCGCGGCAATCTCGTCGCCCACCGCCACCCCGGTGACGCCAGGCCCGACCATGTCCACGGTGCCCGCCGCCTCGAAGCCAAGTACGCCGCCCGGCGCTGCTCCGAATGCCCGCAAATGGCCGGAGCGGATCGCCAGGTCGGTGGGACCGACCCCCGCCGCAGCCACCTTCAGCCGTACCTGCCCCGGACCTGGCTCAGGCGGGGTGACCTCCCGCCAGAGCAACACCTCGGGCCCCCCGAAGTCGGTCAACACAACTGCGTTCGACATGCTCTCTCCTTGATGACAAATCGTTCAAATGTGCGTTCTTGGCTCAACCCCGCCAGCAGCGGACCTAACTGCCTTTCATGCGGTGACGGCAGCGGACGACCTACCAAGCCAACCGCCGCCCACAGGTCGACAGCAGCCCGCCTCCGGCCGAACACAAGGTTCTTCAAGGCGCTCTCCGCGTTCCCCCAGTCGTTCACCTGACGACCGAACGCCTCGCCTGCGAGCGCGCAGCCCTCGGGCGCGGAGACCCGAGTCTGAAGTGTGAGTTGATCGACAGCTTCCCGACCAGGCACGTCGTGGCGGTCGAACGTACCCGCCCGGCCTGCGCCCGGCCCGCGGTCAGTCCGAGCCGGGGTCGCTCCCGCGCTCGACAAGCTTCCCGCCGACCAGGCACGTCGTGGCGTGCGGCACGTGGTTGCCTCGGCCGCTGACCTGGCGACGTTCACTGGTTGACCCGATTCGGACGAGCCTGCCGGCTAGCGTCGCGGCGCTGACGGCGGTGGACTGCCACCAGTTGCCGCCCCGCCGTGGGTTCGTCGTCGGTGTCGGTGGCGCCGCCGATAGCTGACGCCGCCGCAGTGGGTTCGCCGCTGGCGGTTGTTGCGTCAGCGGTTGGCCTCCGGCGGTTGTTCCAAGAGCTCGCCGTCGGCGGGCGTTCTGGGCGACAGGGCTGTCGTCGGGGTCAGACCTGGCTGGCGCCGCCGTCGACGTAGATTTCGGCGCCGGTCATGTAGGCGCTGGCCGGCGTGGCCAGGAACAGGACCGTGGTGGCGATCTCGTCGGGGGCGCCCAGGCGGTTCATCGGGACGCCTGACGCGAGCCCCTTCAGGAGTTGGGCGGCGTCCTCGGGGCTGGTGGCAAGGCCCGAGAGGCCAGGCGTGTTGATCGGGCCGGGGGCGATGGCGTTGACGCGGATGCCGCGCTCGACCAGCTCGGCCGCCCAGCTGCGGGTGAACGAGCGTACGGCGGCCTTGGTGGCGGCGTAGATGCTGAAGGCGGGCGCGGCTTTGACGTCGATGTTGGAGCTGGTCAGGATCACCGACGCGCCGGGGTTGAGCAGCGGCAAGGCCTTCTGCACGGTGAAGATCGTGCCGCCCACGTTGGTGCTGAAGGTCGTCGCATAGTGGTCCCAGGTGACATCGGGCAGGGCCGAGAACTCGCCGCCACCGGCGTTGGCGAAGAGGATGTCCAGGCCCTGGCCGCGGGCGGAGATCGCGGCGTAGACGCTGTCCAGGTCGTCGAGGTTGGAGACGTCGGCCTGGATCGGGGTGATGGTGTCGGAGGCCACGGCGTCCAGGGCTTCCTTCCGCCGGGCGGTCACGAAGACGTGTGCGCCCTCGCTGGCCAGCAAGCGGGCGGACGCGAGACCGATGCCAGAGGTGGCGCCGGTGACGAGGGCGGTCTTGCCGTCGAGCTGTCCCATCAGAAGTTCTCCTTGGTGAGTTCGGAAAGGTGGGTGGGAAGGAGGGAGTCGGACCCCAGGACGTGCAGGGCCACGTGGTCGGCGCCGGCCTCGACGTGTGCGCGGACGTGGTCGCGGATCTCGGCGATGTCGCCGTGCGCGACCAGAGCGTCGATCAGGCGGTCGCTGCCGCCGGGGACCAGGTCCTGGTCGGTGAAGCCCAGGCGACGCAGGTTGTTGCGGTACGCCGGAAAGCCGATGAACATGCCGATCTCCGCGCGGGCGATCGCTCGCGCCTTGTCTGGATCGGTTTCGAGCACCACGGCCTGATGTGGTGCGATCAGCGGGCCCTTGCCGACGCGAGCACGTTCGCGGGCCACGTAGGTGGGCGTGACCAGGAACGGATGCCAGCCGGCGGTACGGGCAATCGCCAGATCGATCATTTTGGGCCCGAGGGCGCCGAGCAGCAGGCGATCGGCGGGGATGTCGAGCTGGTCGAGGTAGCGGCTCATCGACGTGATGGGGTTGCCGTAGTCCTGGCCACGCGAGGCAGCGCCGGCGGCGTTGCCGATGCCGAGTCCAACCAACAGTCGGGAGGCGTCGAGTCCGGCGACCCTGTTCGACAGCTCTTGCGGTGACTGACCCCAGATGTTCAGGACGCCCGTGACGATCGTGCTGTGCGGCGCGGCCTCGAGCAGGTGCTCGACGTCGTCCAGGGCGCCCGTGCCGTCGAGACCCGGAATCCAGAAGGTGTCCCAGCCGGCGGCCTCGAGATCGGGCAGCGCCGGGTGGCCCCGGAACCGCATGCTCCAGAGCCCTACGTGCTTCATGGCGATCCTCCAAATTATGTACCGTTCGGTATGGAAAGGAACGTTAGCACCTTCCGGGATACTTCTGTACCGAACGGTTAGAATCAGTGGTGTGACGGTGAAGACACGAGGACGGCCGCGGGCCTTCGACCCGGACGCGGCGCTCGACCGGGCCATCGAGGTGTTCTGGGAGCACGGCTACGAGGGCGCGTCGCTGGCCGATCTGACCGACGCGATGGGGATCAACCGCCCGAGCATGTACGCGGCCTACGGCAACAAGGAGGAACTGTTCCGCCGGGCCGTTGCGCGCTACGCGGAGCACGACATGGCGTACGCCCGGGAGGCGCTCGCGGAGCCGACCGCGTACTCGACCGTCGAAAGGTTCTTGAAGGCGAACGCGGATGCGCTGACACAGCCCGGCCGCCCGGCAGGCTGTCTCTCGATCCAGGGCGGCCTGGCCGGCGGGAGCGACAACGGTCAGGTGGCGCAGTTCTTGGCCACGAGCCGCCTGGCCGGCGAGCAGCAGCTGGCCGAGCGCCTGGCCCGCGCGGTCGACGAGGGCGACCTGCCCGCCGACACCGACCCGGTCGACCTCGCGCGCTACGTGATGACCGTGAGCGAGGGAAACGCGGTCCACGCCGCCGCCGGTGCCGACCGTGCAAGCCTGTACGCCACGGTGGAGATCGCCCTGCGCGCCATCCCCAAACCCTGACCGCTGCGCTCTTCCCAGATCCTGGGCGCTGCGCGTCCCATCCGGGGTATGGGCGGGTGCGCGTTCTTCCCGGAGCCTGGGCGGTGCGCTTCCTTCCTGGGGCGTGGGCGGCGCGCGTTCTTCCTGGGGCGTGCGGTGCGCGCCTTTCCCAGTGCCTGGGCGCTGCGCCCTTTCCAGATCTCGGGCGGTGCATTCGTCCGCAGCGAAGAGCCCGCGAGACGGCGGTGCAGGTCGGCGGCCGGGGCGAGCAGCAACGTCCGCAGCTACGCGGCGGGTCGGCCGGAGGACATCCGGGCCGTGGCCAGGCGAGGCGGGCGGTGGCCGGGCGGACCGTGGCCAGGGGAAGTGTGTGGGGCGACGCGGAGGTGCGGAGCGAGGCGGGGGCGTGGCCCGGCGAAGGCGGGGCGGTGGCCGGGCGGGGCGTGGCCAGGCGACGAGGGGCCGTGGGCGGGCGGGGTGTGGTCAGGTGAAAGGTGCGGCGAGGCGGTGGCTGGGGCGGTGGCCCGGCGGACCGCGGCCGGGGAAGTGTGTGGGGCGGGGCAGGGGCGTGGCCCGGCGAAGGCGGGGCGGTGGCCGGGCCAGGCGGGGCGGTGGCCGCACGGACCGCGGCCAGGTGAAGGGTGTGGGGGCCTGGGCGTGGTCAGATGAAAGGTGGGGGCGCGGCGATGGCTGGGTGAGGTGGGGCGGTGGCCGGACGGACTGTGGCCAGGTGAAGGGTGTGGGGGCCTGGGCGTGGTCAGATGAAAGGTGGGGGCGCGGCGATGGCTGGGTGAGGTGGGGCGGTGGCCGGACGGACTGTGGCCAGGTGCAGGGTGTGGGGCGAGGCGGGGGCGTGGCCAGGCGAATGGCGAGGGCTAGGCGGGGGCGTCGCCGGAGGAGGGGATCGGCGCGGCGCCCGGGCGCGGGCGAGGGCGTCACGTTAGGTCGCCTGTGGCGGTGTGTTCAAGGTGCGCGTGATGATTGGCGGTTCGGTCTACGACCGCCGGGCGCTTCTGGCGTGGCAGGTTGGTCGGTGGCTTGGTCTGGCCGGGGCTGTGCCGTGGCCACCTACGGCCAACGCGGTCACCAGTTGACGCGTCGGCCTGATTGTCTGCGGATGCGTGGCGGTTGGTGGGTGGTTAGTTGCGCATGTGTTTGCCGCGGGTGGGTTTTTGGGGTGCTTCGGGTGGGGTGCGGATGGCTCGGAGTTCGGTGGGGCGGTCGTGGTCGCGGATGGCTTGGAAGCCGCCGGTTCCGGGGTCGGTGTCGCCGAGGTCGAAGTCCCAGCTGTCCTCGTTGGCGAGGCGGCTGTGCCAGCGGCCGTAGAGGCCGTAGATCGCGATGCCGATGACCATCCAGACGCCGAACTTGGTCCAGGTGCTGATCTTCAGGTTGAGCATCAGCCAGACCGTCGCGGCCAGCGACAGGAGGGGGATCAGCGGGACCATCGGCACCCGGAAGCCGCGCTCCAGGTTGGGCTCGGAGCGGCGCAGGGTGAGCACGCCGATGGCGCAGAATGCGAAGCAGAACAGGGCTCCGATGACCAGCAGTTCCTCAAGCTCCAGGACCTTCGGGTAGAGCGTGAGGGCGACTGCGGCGATGCCGGCGGCCGTTGCGGCGCGGGCGGGGGAGGAGTAGACCCGGCTGACCCGGCCGAGGCTCTTCGGGAGCAGGCCGTCGCGGCCCATGTTGAACAGGACCCGGCTCTGCGCGATGAGGACCACCATGATGACGGTCATCAACGCAAGCAAGGCGCCCAGGTTGACCACCTTCGCGGCCCATCCGACCCCGACCGCGGCCAGGGCTTCGGAGACGGGTGCGCCGCCGCCGAGCTTGCCGTACGGGCGCATGCCGACCAGGACGACGGCCATCGCGATGTAGAGGATCGTCACGGCGCCGACGCCGAGCAGCATGCCCTGCGGAACGGTCTTGCGCGGGCTGCGGGCGTCCTCGGACGCGGTCGCGATCAGGTCGAAGCCGATGTAGGCGAACACGATCGTGCTCGCGGCGGTGAAGATGCCCATCGTCCCGAACGAACCGAACGACGAGTCCAGGATCCAGCCCAGCAACGTCGGGCTCGCGGTCGCGGGCGCTGCTCGGGCCGGCGGGACGAACGGGTGGTAGTTGTCCATGTTGATGTGCGCGGCACCGACGATCACCACCAGCAGGATCACCGCGACCTTCGCGATCACGACGACGGTCAGCACCCGGGCCGACAGCTTGGTGCCGGTCACGATCAGCGCGGTGAGGATCAGCAGCAGCAGCGGGGCGACGAGGTTCACCTTGGCCTCGGGACCGAAGAACTGCGCCACACCTTCGGGCAGCGTCACTCCGAATCCGTCCAGGGTGGCCAGGAAATATGCCGACCAGACGCGGGCGACGATCGCCGCCGCGGTGACGAGCTCGAGGACCAGTGCCCAGCCGACCAGCCACGCCCACGCCTCGCCGAAGGTGACATAGCTGAACGTATAAGCGCTACCGGAAACCGGGATCGTGGACGACAGCTCGGCGTAACAGGCCGCGGCCAGCACACAGACGATCGCGGCGATGACGAACGACAGAATCACTGCCGGTCCGGCGACATTCGCCGCCTGGACGCCGCTGATGCTGAAGATGCCGGAGCCGATCATCACGCCCAGGCCGAGTACGACCAGGTCGCGACGACCGAACAGGCGCGGCAGACGGTGCCGCGCATCCTCGACTCGAGTGAACGCCGACTCGACCGGCAGGCGCCGGCCTACGGTCTGTCCGTTCGCTGAGGGGGCCATGGTCAGGGGTGCCTCCGTTGCTACTAGGGCAATCGGGCCGAACAGTAGTCGACCGTTGGGCTATCGACCAGACCTCCTCTGCTCGGCGTCCGCGCGGTGGCTTGCGATGCCGGGCCACCTCACGCATCGTCGAGGCATGACGCCGGGCGAAGTCAGTGGAAACCGTTCCTGGCCGGAGGGTTTCGCTGCGTTACTGGCTGACTACGAAAGGCATCTGACGGCGGAAAGAGACCTCAGCACTCACTCGGTGAGAGCCTACATCGGAGACGTCGCGGATTTACTCGAACATTTGATTCGGCTTGGTCACGATGATCTCGGGCAGTTGGACATCCGGGGATTACGGTCCTGGCTGGCCAAACAGCAAAGCCTGGGGAAATCCCGCAGCACGATGGCTCGCCGTGCGACGGCCGCCAGGGTGTTCACCGCGTGGGCGCAGCGGACCGGGCGCATCGATACGGATCCGGGAGCGCTGCTGGCGAGCCCCAAGGCGCACAAGAGCCTCCCCGGGGTGCTCGGCGAGGCCGACACCCGGGCCGTGCTCGACGCAGCCGGAGTCGCGGCGGACGACGGCAGTCCGGTCGGGCTGCGGGATCTCGCGATCATGGAGTTGCTCTACGCAACGGGTATTCGCGTCGGCGAGCTGTGCGCCCTCGATGTCGACGACGTCGACCGGGAACGTCGCGTCGTACGAGTCTTCGGCAAGGGGCGGAAGGAGCGGTCGGTCCCGTACGGCGTGCCGGCCGGGCAGGCGCTCGAGCGATGGCTGTTCGAGGCGCGGCCGAAGCTGGTGCGCGAGGGGAGTGGGCTGGCGGCCTTTCTCGGGGCGCGTGGCGGCCGGATCGACCAGCGGACCGTCCGGCGGATGGTGCACCAGCGGATCGCCGTCGTCGACGCGCCCGATCTCGGTCCGCACGGACTGCGTCATACCGCGGCCACGCATCTTCTCGAGGGCGGCGCGGACCTGCGGAGCGTCCAGGAACTCCTCGGGCACGCGTCGCTCGCGACCACGCAGATCTACACCCACGTCTCCACCGATCGCCTTCGGCAGGCCTACCAGCAGGCCCATCCGCGGGCCTGAGGGCATGCGCTCGGGGTGTTCGGGCCGAGGGATGTTCGCGGGTGATGCGGCGTGTGGGCGCCGGGATGCGGCAGACTGCGGGACATGCGGGTTTCGGCGAAGTCTGACTATGCGTTGCGAGCTCTGATCGAGATCACCCAGCGATGGGTCGCGGGCGACCCGGCGGTGGTGTCGGCCGAGGAACTGAGCCGGGCGCAGGGCATTCCGCACGGGTTCCTCCAGGGCATCCTCGCCGACCTGCGCCGGGCCGGCGTGCTGTCGAGCCAGCGTGGGCAGTCGGGCGGCTGGCGGCTGGCCGTCGACCCGAACGAGATCTCCGTCGCCGACGTGATGCGGGCTGTCGACGGCCCGATCGTGAGCATCTCCGGCGTCCGGCCGGAAAGCGTGACGTACAACGAGCATGCGGTCGTCCTGCAGCGCGTCTGGATCGCAGCGCGCGCCAGTCTGCGGGACGTCCTCGAGAACACCACGCTGGTCGATCTCGCCAAGAACAAGCTGCCGGCCGGCGTGGAGCGCCGCTCGCGCGACGAGGACGCCTGGCAGGCCCGGGTCCCCGGGAGCTGATCCAGTGTTACAGTCGTGGCTTATATAAGCCATGACTGAGGGAGATGGGCGATGCAGCAGATCAAGACGTTCCTCATGTTCGAGGGCGGCGCGGAGAAGGCGATGAGCTTCTACCAGTCGCTGTTCGACGATGCCGAGGTCGTGTCGATGGTCAAGTACGGCGCCGAGGGGCCGGGGCCCGAGGGCTCCGTGATGGTCGCCGTCTTCCGGCTGGCCGGGCAGGAGTTCATGTGCAGTGACAGCTACCTGCATCATGGCTTCACCTTCACTCCTTCGATGTCGTTGTTCGTGGACTGCAGGGACGAGGCAGAGCTCGAGCGGTTGTACGGCGCGTTGAGCGAGGGTGGCGGCGAGCTGATGCCGCTGGGGGACTACGGGTTCAGCAAGAAGTTCGGATGGGTGAACGACCGGTACGGGGTGTCGTGGCAGCTGAACCTGCCGCACGAATGAGCCCTATTCACGCCTGATCAGCAGGCCGGCGGTCAGCGTGAGCGCTGCCGTGGCGGCGATGACGAGCTTGGCCGCGCGCCGGCTGCCGTCGGGCGGGTCGCCTGCCGGTTTGTCAGCTGGGTTGCCGACTGAGTTGACGGCTGGTTGGGCGGCGAGCGGAAGTAAGCGGATCGGGCGGCGGGGGAGCAGGGTGAGGGGATTCAGGTACCGCTTGCCCTGCAGGAGGCCCCAGTGCAGGCAGGCTCGGGGCAGGCAATGCGAGTCAGCGGCGGACAGGCGGCCGATGACGGTGCCGGTGGTGACGGTGGCTCCGACGGCGACCTCGGGGACGACCGGTTCGTACGTCGTACGGCGGGGGCCGGTCGTGATCGTGACGACGCCACGGCCGGCGAGCGGGCCGGCGTAGGTGACTCGGCCGGGAGTGGCGGCGAGGACGGGCTGGCCGATGCGGCCGGCGAGGTCGACGCCGCGGTGGCCGGGGAGCCAGGGTTTCGCGGGTAGCTCGAAGCCGCGCACGATCTCGGGGCGCGGCTGTAACGGCCAGACGGCAGGGGGTGTGGGTGGGAGGGCGGCGAGGGTCAGGACGGCGAGGGTCATGCCAGGGAAGATGCCGTGGTCGGGGCCGGATTCGACCGGCCGAATCCGGAATTGTGGACAACGAGGGCCGGTTCGCGTCCGGCGGCCGTGGTCCCGTACACTTCCGGTGGCGCCACACCCAGGTGGGGCGACTACGCATGCCCGCACAAGTGCGTCGGTTCCAGCGGTCCCGGAGTGATCCGGGCGGAGTCGCGCGACGGGCATCAGGAGCTGCGGATCATCCGATCCGAGGCGAGACAACCGAGTAGACCCGGGACGACCCGGGTCGCAATAAGGAGACACCTCATGGCCGTCGTGACCATGAAGCAGCTGCTCGAGAGCGGCGTGCACTTCGGGCACCAGACCCGGCGCTGGAACCCGAAGATGAAGCGCTACATCCTCACCGAGCGCAACGGCATCTACATCATCGACCTGCAGCAGTCGCTGTCCTACATCGACCGCGCGTACGAGTTCGTCCGCAGCACCGTGGCGTCCGGCGGCGCGATCTTGTTCGTCGGCACCAAGAAGCAGGCGCAGGAAGCGATCGCCGAGCAGGCGACCCGGGTCGGGATGCCGTACGTGAACCAGCGCTGGCTGGGCGGCATGCTGACGAACTTCCAGACCGTGAACAAGCGGCTCCAGCGCCTCAAGGAGCTCGAGCTCATCGACTTCGACGACGTCGCCGCCTCCGGTGTCACCAAGAAGGAGCTGCTGCAGAAGCGTCGCGAGCACGACAAGCTGCTCAAGACCCTCGGCGGTATCCGCGACATGGCCCGGGTTCCGGCCGCCGTGTGGATCGTGGACACCAAGAAGGAGCACCTCGCCGTCGACGAGGCGCGCAAGCTGAAGCTGCCGATCATCGGCATCCTGGACACCAACTGCGACCCGGACGAGGTCGACTACCCGATCCCGGGGAACGACGACGCCATCCGCTCGGTCGGCCTGCTGACCCGCGTGGTCGCCGACGCCGTCGCCGACGGCCTGATGGGCCGCTCGGGCCAGGGCGCCGCCGCGGCCGGTGAGGAGCTGGGCCAGGAGGAGCCGCTGGCCGCCTGGGAGCGCGAGCTGCTGGAGAGCCAGAACAGCGGCGCTGAGGCGAAGGCCGCCGAGGCCACCCCGGCGACCGACGCCGCTGAGGCTGCCCCGGCGACCGACGTGCTGACCGAGCCGGTCGCGACCGACGCTGTGGTGACCGAGGCCAAGGCCGAGGAGACCCCGGCCGTCGAGGAGACCCCGGCCGTCGACGCGCCGAAGGCCGACGAGGCGCCGAAGGCCGACGAGGCCTGACAGCCCGTATGCCGCCCGGTTCACGCCGGGCGGCGCCGGGCTACGCCGCGAGGCCTCGAAGCGGGGCCTTGCGGGCAGCCCGTCCACCCAGCCGCACCAGACAAGACGAGAGAACGAGGAATGGCGAACTACACCGCCGCTGACGTGAAGAAGCTCCGCGACACCACCGGCGCGGGCATGATGGACGCGAAGAAGGCGCTCGAGGCCACCGACGGCGACTTCGAGAAGGCCATCGAGGAGCTGCGCATCAAGGGCGCGGCCAAGGCCCAGAAGCGTGGCGCCGAGCGGTCCGCCACCAACGGCCTGGTGGCCGCGGCGGAGAACGCGCTGGTCCAGCTGAACTGCGAGACCGACTTCGTCGCCAAGAACGAGCAGTTCCAGCAGCTCGCCGCCGACATCGTCGCGCACGCCGCGGCGAGCAAGGTCGGGGACGTCGAGGGTCTGCTCAACGAGAAGCTCACCGACGGCAAGTCGGTCGCCGAGAACATCGAGGCGCTGGCCGCCGTCATCGGCGAGAAGCTGGAGCTCGGCAAGGTGGCCGTCTTCGACGGCAAGGTCACGGCGTACATGCACAAGCGGGCCGCGGACCTGCCGGCCCAGGTCGGCGTGCTCGTCGAGTTCGAGGGCGACGACGTCGAGGCTGCCCGGGGCGCCGCCATGCAGGCCGCCGCGATGCGCCCGCTGTACACCACCCGCGACGAGGTCCCGGCCGAGACGGTCGAGAACGAGAAGCGCATCGCCGAGGCGACCGCGCGCGAGGAGGGCAAGCCGGAAGGCGCCCTGCCGAAGATCGTCGAGGGCCGGGTGAACGGGTTCTTCAAGGACGTCGTGCTGCTGGAGCAGCCGTCGGTCACGGAGAACAAGAAGTCCGTGAAGGCTGTGCTCGACGAGGCCGGTGTCACCGTGAAGCGGTTCGCCCGCTTCGAGGTCGGCGCCTGATCCCGCGAAGGATCTGAGCACACAGTCAACGAACGAGGAGGCCGGAATCGTGACGGAAACCCTGGGTACCGAGACGAGTCCGGCCTCTTCGCCGTTCTCGCCCGCCTATCACCGGGTGCTGCTGAAACTCTCGGGTGAGGTGTTCGGCGGCGGCAAGCTCGGCGTCGACCCCGACGTGGTGAACTCGATCGCCAAGCAGATCGCCGACGTGGCCCGGTCCGGCGTCCAGGTCGCCGTGGTGGTCGGCGGCGGCAACTTCTTCCGCGGCGCCGAGCTCCAGCAGCGCGGGATGGAGCGCAACCGCGCCGACTATATGGGCATGCTCGGCACCGTGATGAACTGCCTGGCGCTGCAGGACTTCCTGGAGAAGCTCGGCATCGAGACCCGGGTGCAGACCGCGATCACGATGGGCCAGGTCGCGGAGCCGTACATCCCGCGCAAGGCGGAGCGGCACCTGGAGAAGGGCCGCGTGGTGATCTTCGGCGCCGGCTCCGGCATGCCGTACTTCTCCACCGACACGGTCGCCGCCCAGCGGGCGCTGGAGGTCGGCGCCGAGGCCCTGCTGATGGGCAAGCAGGGTGTCGACGGCGTCTACGACTCCGACCCGAAGAAGAACCCGGACGCGGTGAAGTTCGACCAGCTGTCGTACGACGACTTCCTGGCCCGCGGGCTCCGGGTCGCCGACGCCACCGCGATCAGCCTGGCCCGCGACAACGCCCTGCCGATCGTCATCTTCGGTCTCGAGGAGGGCAACATCGCCCGGGTGATCCACGGCGAGAAGATCGGTACTGTCGTCTCCCGGGGGCAATAACCGGGCGTAGCACGGCGTACCACTAGGATCGTTGGACACAGGCGAAGTAGGACCGGCCGCGCCGATGCGGCCTGAGGAAGCGAGGAATGTCGTGATCGACGAAGCTCTCCGCGATGCCGAGCAGAAGATGGCCAAGGCCGTGGAGGTTGCGAAGGACGACTTCGCCGCGATCCGCACCGGCCGGGCGCACCCGCAGATGTTCGCGAGCATCCTGGCCGACTACTACGGCAGCCCGACTCCGCTGCAGCAGCTGGCCGGTTTCCAGGTGCCGGAGCCCCGGACCGTGCTGATCTCGCCGTACGACAAGGGTGCGATGGCGGCGATCGAGAAGGCGATCCGCGACTCGGACCTGGGCGTGAACCCGGGCAACGACGGCGCGGTGATCCGGGTGGTGATGCCGCAGCTGACCGAGGAGCGGCGCAAGGAGTACATCAAGGTCGCGAAGACCAAGGCCGAGGAAGCCAAGGTCTCGATGCGCAACATCCGCCGGCACGCCATGGACCAGGTGCACAAGACCGTCAAGGACGGCGACGCCGGCGAGGACGAGGGCAAGAGTGCTGAGAAGCGGCTCGACGGGTTGACGAAGAAGTACGTCGACTCCATCGACGAGCTGCTCAAGCACAAGGAAGCCGAACTGCTCGAGGTGTGATGGGCGTCGAGAGCACGCCTGCGCCGAGCCCCAGCCCGAGCCGTGCCGGGCGTAATCTGCCTGCGGCGATCGCGGTGGGGGTCGGGCTCGGCGCCCTGATCCTCGGATCGCTGTACTGGCAGAAGGTCCTGTTCGTCGTTCTCGTGCTGGTGGTCGTCCTGGTCGCGGTCGACGAGATGATGAAGGCGCTGCGCACCGGCGGCGCGGTGATCCCGCGGGTCCCGCTGTTCGCCGGTACGGCGGCCATGCTCGTGGCGGCGTACTTCGGTGGACCGATGGCGCTGCTCGTGGCGCTCGGCATCACCGTCCTCGGGACGATCTTCTGGCGGATGCCGGGTGGATCGGTCGGGTTCGTCCGGGACGTGAGCGCCGGGGTGTTCCTGATCGGCTACGTTCCGCTGCTCGCCGGGTTCGCGATCCTGCTGGTGCAGCCGGAGGCGGACGGGCCGGGGCGCGTGGTGACGTTCTTCCTGGTCGTGGTCGCGAGCGATGTCGGTGGCTACGTCGCGGGCGTGCTGTTCGGCAAGCATCCGATGGCGCCGACGATCAGTCCGAAGAAGTCCTGGGAGGGCTTCGCCGGCTCGACGCTCGCGTGTATCGGGGCCGGGATCGCGTCCGTCGTCTTCCTGCTGGACGGTGACTGGTGGGCCGGCGCGATCGTCGGCGCGGTCGCGGTGGTGACCGCGACGGTCGGCGACCTCGGCGAGTCGATGATCAAGCGCGACCTGGGCATCAAGGACATGTCGAACCTGCTGCCCGGTCACGGCGGCGTGATGGACCGGCTGGACTCCCTGCTCGCGACAGCGCCGATCGTCTGGCTGCTCCTTCATCTGCTGGTGAAACCATGACCGTTGCTCCGGACGGACGGTCGCTGGTCGGCGACGTCGTGCGGCTCGATCGGATGCAGGAATCCGACATCGACGAGCTGTATGCCGCGATCGGCAACGAGCAGGTGTACGCCGGTGGGTTCGGCGGCGGGCCGGCCGCGATGCCGGCGAGCGCGGACGAGATGCGCGCGAAGTGGATCCCGGCCGCGGCCAAGCGGTTCGCGTACGTCGTCCGACTGGTTGCCGACGGCACCGTCGTCGGTACGTCGAGCCTCGGCGACGTCGACGTGCTGAACGAGCGAATCCACCTCGGCTGGACGGGGTACGCGCCGGCTGTCTGGGGTACGGCGGTGAATCCGGCCACGAAGCTGCTGCTGCTCGAGCACGCCTTCGAGGTGTGCGGATTCGGTCGCGTGAAGATCCAGACCGGATCGAAGAACACCCGCTCCCAGGCGGCGATCGCCAAGCTCGGCGCGACCCGGGAGGGCGTGCTGCGCCGGCACATGCTGATGGCCGACGGCTCGTTCCGCGACACGGTGGTGTTCTCGATCCTGGCCGACGCGTGGCCGGATGTGCGGAAGCGGCTGGAGGACCGGATCAGCCGGTGAGCTTCGCCAGCGCGGCGTAGTTCGCCAGTAACGCGCCACGGTCGAAGGTGTTCGTGGTGATCAGCAGTTCGTCCGCCGCGGTCCGTCGTACCAGCTCGCCGAGCGCTTCGTCGACGTCCGCGGGCGTTCCGTAGATCTGGCCGCGGAGCGCGTTCTCGAAGAACTCCTGCTCCCGCGCGGTCATCGACTCCGGCACGTCGGGCTGCAGCGGGGGGAACACGCCACGGGTCCGCGAGTACGCCGCTGACCATGCCTCGGGCAACAAGAGCTGCCGCGCGGCCTCGGTGGAATCGGCGATCGCGGCGGTGACAGCAAGGATGACGTACGGCTCGGACGCCCAGGCGGACGGCCGGAACGTGCTCCGGTAGTCCTCGAGCAGCGCGGCCGAGTCGGGGCGCGCGGCCAGCACCAAAGGCAGGCCCAGCGTCGCCGCGATGGAGGCGCCCTCACCGACGGCCAGGATGAACGGCGGGATGTGCAGCCCTTCGCCTGGTCGGGCGTGGACGTCCGACGTGCCGGCGAGGTACCCGAGGAGCTCCTGTACCTGCGCGGTGAAGTCCTCCGCCGCGTCCTTGCCGACACCGAGCGCGCGCCGTACGCCGTTGGTGAAGCCGACCGAGCGCCCGAGCCCCATGTCGATCCGGCCCGGGGACAACGACTCCAGTACGCCGAACTGCTCCGCCACGACGAGCGGGTTGTGGTTCGGCAGCATCACGCCGCCGGTGCCGACCCGGATCCGGTCCGTGCGGGCGGCAACAGCCGCGGCCAGCACTGTCGGCGCGGAGCCGACCACTCCTGGCACGCTGTGGTGCTCCGACACCCAGAAACGCTTGAAACCAAGCTCTTCCACCTGCTGAGCGACATCGACGGTCGCCCGCAGTGTCTCCGCCTCGGACTCGCCGGCCCGCGTCCGCGAGCGGTCCAGGACTGACAGCGGCACGGAGAGCATGCAGAGTCCAACTGACGCGCTGGAGCCGTCATTCCCCCAGCAGCAGCCGCAACTCTTCGCGGAACCGCGCGCCGTCCGGGAGGGGAGCGAGGAACTCCCGTTCCACCTCCAGGCGGATCCGCTCGGCCGAAGCGAACGTCGACTCGCCTTGCGGCGTCAGTGCGACGACGTTCCGCCGCCGGTCCTCGGCGCGGCGCCGGCGTTCGACGAGCCCGCGGTCCTCGAGTCCGTCGAGCAGGTCGCCGATCGACGTCCGGTCCACCCGCAGCCGGGCCGCAACCTCCAGTTGGGACAGCGGCTCGCCGGCCGCGATCGCCGACAGCACGGCCAGGTCCCGCCCGGTCACGCCGTACGGCGCCAAGGCCGCGGTCTGCGCCTCGGTCAGCTGCGCGAGGACGTGTTTCAGCAGGTACCCGAGCCGGTCAGCCATACGTCAAATCTACCGGGCAACTGATCGTCAGTTGCCCTGATCATCAGTTATCCTGACGATTATGGAACTGACGTTCGGTCTGAAGACCACCCCGATGCACGTCCCGTACGCCGACATCCGCCGCGTCTGGCTGGAGGCGGACGAGGAGCCGCGAATCCGCGACGCCTGGCTGTGGGACCACTTCCTCCCGCTCGCCGGCCCGAAGAACGGCGACGTCCTCGAGGGCTGGACCCTGCTGACCGCGCTCGCCGCGCAGACCAGCCGGCTCCGTCTCGGCCTGCTGGTCACGAGCAACCGGATCCGCCCGCCGGCCGTCCTCGGCAAGATCGCCGGCACCCTGGACGTGATTTCCGGCGGCCGCCTGGTGATGGGTCTCGGCGCCGGCGGCACCCACCAACCCACGGGCCCGAATCCCGCGATCGAGGAGTACGCCGCCTACGGGCTGACGCTCGTGCCGCCTGGGGAGGGGGTCGAGCGGCTGCGTGAAACGATCGAGATCCTGCGCCTGATGTGGAGCGAGGACGAGTTCGACTTCGACGGCCGGTATTACACACTCGAGCGCACCCGCAGCGCGCCGAAGCCGGTCCAGGCCGGCGGCCCGCCGCTGCTGATCGGCGGCTGGGGAAACCGGATGATGCGGCTGATCGCGGAGTACGCCGACATCTGGAACATCAGCGGCCCGCCGCACACCGACCTCGACACGCTGGCCGATCGGGCCCGCCGTCTGGATCTGGAATGCGAGCGGATCGGACGCGACCCGTCGACGATCAGCCGCTCGCTGCAGCAGATCGTCTCGTACGACGACCCGGCCGGGACCCGCGAGATCGTACGGAAGGCCGTCGGCCTCGGCTTCGACCACATCGTCCTGTCGCTGCCCCGGCCGTACCCGGAGCGGGCGGTGCGCTGGCTGGTCCGCGAGTTCATCGAGCCTTTCGACTGATCTGAAAAGGGTTGGTGATTTTTTCACCACACCGCAACACGTCGTGTCAGGATCAAACCGGACGATCCGCCCCGGTCGTCCAGTGAGGAGCCGACATGATTCCCACGACGAAGTTCAAGGCCGCCCTGTGCGGTCTCGCCCTCATCATGGCCGCAGCGCTTCCGGTGAACGCGGCCACCGCCGCACCGCAAGCTGCAGCACAGGCTGTGTCCGCGGAAGCGATCGCGGCGAGCAAGCCGGTCCCGAAGCTCGGCTACTCGACGCAGACCCTCAAGACTCTGAACATCGACTTCCAGTATCAGCAGACCGGCTACTGGTGCGGCCCGGCCGCGACCCGGATCGCGCTCTCGGCCCGGATCTCCCCGCCGAGCCAGCAGCAACTGGCCAACGAGCTGCCCACCACGACCAACGGCACCGACTGGATCGGTCAGGTCACCCGGGTGCTCAACAACCACCTCGGCACCGGCTGGTACGAGACCAAGGAGATGCCGAACGACCCGCCCACCCAGGCGCAGCGTGACCTGCTCTGGCGCGACGTCGTCCTCGACATCAACAACAACTACCCGATCGTCGCCAACATCGTCGCCCCGGCGAGCAACCACCCGCCGGGCTACCCGAACTACACGATCTACCACTACTTCACGGTGATCGGGTACGACGACAGCGACCAGACCGTCCTGATCGCCGACCCGGCCGGCTTCGCGCCTACCGCGACGTACTGGCTGACCTTCAACCAACTGGCCACCCTCATCCCGCCGAAGGGCTACTCGGCCTGACGCCCGCTTTGTGCACCAGGTCCGCGTACGGCGACCGCGCTGAGACACGGATCTGGTGCACAACGTCGGCCGGTACGGTGAGGGCGTGAGTCGAGCGCCGCGGTTGGAGATCGAGTACTGCACGCAGTGCCGGTGGCTGATGCGGGCGGCGTGGACCGCGCAGGAGCTGCTGACGACCTTCCCGAAGGAGCTCGGCGAAGTGGCGCTCGTGCCGGGGACCGGGGGAGTCTTCGACGTCAGCCTCGACGGGGAGCTGTTGTGGTCGCGGAAGGCCGAGGGCGGGTTCGCCGAGATCCCGTTCCTGAAGCAGCTGGTGCGGGACCGGATCGCTCCGGACCGCAAACTCGGGCACTCCGACCGCAGGCCGGGTGACGCGGGTCATGGGATGTGAATTTGTGAAGCGTCCTGCCGACGGGCGACAATAGGTCGGTTATGTCTACCTCCCTGCCTCTTGTGTTCGATGAGCCGCGCCGTGCCAAGAAGCCGCCGCGGCACCTGGCCGATCTCACCGGGGAGGAACGGCGGACGGCGGTGGCCGCGCTCGGCGAGCCCGCGTTCCGCGCCAAGCAGCTGTCCAACCACTACTTCTCCCGGCTGGTGTCCGACCCCGCCGAGATGACCGACCTGCCGGCCGCGACCCGCGACAAGCTGGTGGCGGACCTGATGCCGCCGCTGCTGACCCGGGTCCGCGACCTGGAGTGCGACAACGGGGAGACCCGCAAGACGCTCTGGAAACTGCTCGACGGTTCGCTGGTCGAGTCCGTCCTGATGCGGTATCCGGGCCGCGCGACGATGTGCGTGTCCTCGCAGGCCGGCTGCGGGATGGCGTGCCCGTTCTGCGCGACCGGCCAGGGCGGCCTGACCCGCAACATGACGACCGCCGAGATCGTCGAGCAGGTCGTCGACGGCGCCCGGGCGCTCGCCCGGGGCGAGATCGCCGGCGGCCCGGGCCGGGTGTCGAACATCGTGTTCATGGGCATGGGCGAGCCGATGGCGAACTACAAGGCCGTGATGGGCGCCGTCCGGCGGTTCACGGACCCGTCGCCCGAAGGCCTCGGGATCTCCGCGCGCGGCGTCACCGTGTCGACGGTCGGGCTCGTACCGCGGATCAACCAGCTGGCGACCGAGGGGATCCCGGTCACGCTCGCGCTGTCGCTGCACGCGCCGGACGACGAGCTGCGCGACGAGCTGGTGCCGATCAACAACCGCTGGAAGGTCGACGAGGTCCTGGACGCGGCCTGGGGGTACGCGCGGCAGACCAAGCGGCGGGTCTCGATCGAGTACGCGATGATCCGCGACATCAACGACCACGCCTGGCGGGCCGACCTGCTCGCCGAGAAGCTCAACGCCCGCGGCGACTGGGGCTGGGTGCACGTCAACCTGATCCCGCTGAACCCGACACCGGGCTCCAAGTGGACTGCGTCCGACCCGGCCGACGAGCGCGAGTTCGTCCGCCGCCTCGAGGCCGGCGGGATCCCGGTCACCGTCCGCGACACCCGGGGTCAGGAGATCGACGGCGCCTGCGGTCAGCTCGCCGCGAGCGAGTCCTGATGCTGAAGCCCGAGTTCCGGGTGCGCCGGCTCGGGCAGCGCTACGACTGCGGCCAGGTGGACGCCTTGGTGGCGCGCATCCTCGCGACGGCCGAGCGCCGGTCCGTCGGGCCGGACGTCACCCGCGATGAGATCCGCGGTGCTGCCTTTCGTACGCCGCTGCTCGGGCCCGGGTATCCGGTCGAGGACGTCGACGATTTCCTCGCCGAGGCAGAACGCTGGTTGCCCGGGCGACCGGCGGCTGAGCCCGCGGTCGCGGCGGAGCCCGGGGGACGTCCGGCGCCGCAGTTCACCACGGTCCGGCTGCGTGAGGGGTACGCCGTGGACGAGGTCGACGATTTCGTCGACCGCGTGATGGCGACCGTGAACGGCCGCCCGGTCAGCCGGCCGGTGACGACGCAGGAAGTCCGCGGGGTGCAGTTCAGCCCGACGCGGCTCTCCGAGGGGTACGACATCGAAGAGGTCGACGCGTTCCTCGACACCGCGGAGGCATGGCTCAGCGGAGCTCGGTGAGGAGCTTCGCGAGCGCGGCCGGCTGGGAGAACATCGGCCAGTGGCCCGTGTCCAGCTCCAGCAGCTCCCAGGACGGGGACGAGAGCTGCTCGACCACGGCCGACGAGGGCGTCGCCCCGTCCATCAGGCACTTGATGTACGTCGTGGGCAGCTCGCCGATCGGCTTGGTCAACTGAGCCGGCTCGGTGATCGATCGGCCGGGATGCGGCGTACCGCGCTCCAGAATCAACGCGACGCTCTCGTCGGACAGGTCCTGGCCGACATAGTCCTCCGCGGTCAGCGGCGGCCAGTAACCGTCGGCGCTCTCCATCTGGCCGCGGACCCAGGCCTGACCCTCCGCCGACCAGCCGTCCACGAAGGACTGCCCGTCGGCCGGGATGTTCGAGTCGACGTACACCACCCGGCGCAGCCGGTCGCCGATCCGGCCCGCCGCCTGCCCCACCGGGATCCCGGAGTAGCTGTGCCCGGCGAGCACGACGTCGCGCAGGTCGTTGTCCTCGACCACGGCCACGACGTCCTCGACATGCTGCTGCTGCCCCGCGTCCTCGCCGTGCCGCTCAGCCAGCCCGCTCAGGGTCACCGCATACACGTCGTGGCCCTCGGCTCGCAGCACCCCCGCGACCTCGTCCCAGGCCCACGCCCCGAGCCACGCCCCCGGCACCAACACAAAGTTCGCCATGCTGCGCACCGTAGACCACCCCACCGACAAACCGACCCGCTTGCACGGGCGCCGGTCCGAACCGGCATGATCGAGCGGTGAAGATTCTCTCGATCCAGTCCGCGGTCGCGTACGGGCATGTGGGCAACTCGGCCGCTGTGTTCCCGCTCCAGCGCATCGGCGTGGAGGTGCTGCCGGTCTACACGGTGAACTTCTCGAACCACACCGGGTACGGCGCGTGGCGGGGCCCGCTGATCAGTCCGGACGACGTGCGCGAGGTCCTGCTCGGGATCGAGGAGCGCGGGGTCCTGCCGCAGATCGACGTGGTCCTGTCGGGCTACCAGGGCGGCGAGGGGATCGCCGACGTCATCCTGGAGGCGGTCAAGCGGGTCAAGGCGGCCAATCCGGCGGCGGTGTACTCGTGCGACCCGGTGATGGGGAACGCGAAGTCCGGCTGCTTCGTCGCTCCCGCCATCCCGGTGCTGCTGCGCGACCGGGTGGTTCCGGCGGCCGACATCATCACACCCAACCAGTTCGAGCTGGGCTTCCTGACCGGCACCGAGCCGGACACTCTCGAGTCCACGCTGGCCTCGGTGGAGCTGGTGCGCGCGACCGGGCCGCGGACGGTGCTCGTCACCAGCGTCGAGCGTCCCGACCGCGAGGACGGCACGATCGAGATGCTGGCCGTCGACGACAGCGGCGCCTGGCTCGTGCAGACGCCACACATCCCGATGAAGGCGAACGGCTCGGGTGACGTGACGGCAGCGCTCTTCACGGCGCACTACCGCCGGACCGGCGATCTGGCCGAGGCGCTCGCCCGGACGACCTCGAGCGTCTTCGACCTGCTCACACGCACCCACGAATCGGGGGAGCGTGAACTGCAGCTCGTCGAGTCGCAGGACGCGTACGCCGCCCCGCAGATGCAGTTCACGCCGCGCCAGGTCGCCTGACTGGTTCGCTGACCCGGGCCGCTGACCCAGACCCTGACCCAAACCGCTGGCTCAGACCGCCGCGAGGATTCTCGCCAGCTCGGCCGGCTGAGAGAGCATCGGCCAGTGGCCGGTCCGCATCTCGACCAGCTGCCACTGCGGTGACTTCAGCTCCTGCTGTACGTCGGGAGCGGGCTCGTCACCTGCCATGAGGCATTTGACGTACGTCGTGGGCAGCTCACCGATCGGTCTGGCCAGCCGTGCGGGCTCCGTCAGCGTCAGGCCGGGGTGCGGCGTACTGCGGGACACGAGCTGGCTGACCGCCTCGTCGGACAGGTCCTGGCCGACGAAGTGCTCCGCTCCGGCCGGCAGCCAGGTGCCGTCGCCTTCGAGCAGTTGCTCCTCCAGCCAGGCCCTGTCGTCGCCTGACCACCCGTCGGCGAACGAGAGGCCGTCAGCCGGAATGCTCGAGTCGACGTACACGACGTGGCGCAGCCGGTCTCCGATCTGCCCGGCTGCCTGCCCGACCGGGATCCCCGAGTAGCTGTGCCCGACCAGCACCACGTCGTACAAGTCGTTGCCCTCGATCACCGAGACGATGTCGTCGACGTGCTGTTGCTGCCCGATCCGCTCCGAGCCTGGCACCTGCCGCTCCGCCAGTCCGCTCAGCGTCACCGCGTACACCGCATGCCCGCCGTCCCGCAGCCTCTCCGCGACGGCGTCCCAAGCCCAGGCTCCCAGCCGAGCCCCCGGTACCAACACGAACTCACCCATGGAGACCATTCTCAGCCGACGAGGGCGACGGCGTCGTCGATGGTGTCGACGAGGTGGATCGACCGTGCGAGTGGGCGGCTGGTGGCGAGGGACTCCAGGAGCGGCCAGACGGGGAGTCGCACCGTCCAGTGGTCGACGCCTACCAGGATCAGCGGGATCTGGGTGGCGGCGTCGCCGTAGTAGTTGGGGGTGACGGCCTGGAAGACCTCCTGGACTGTGCCGGCGGCGCCGGGGAGGTAGATGATGCCGCCGCGGGCGCGGCCGAGGAGGACGTCTTCGCGCTGAGCGTTCGAGAAGTACTTCGCGATCGACCCGGCGAACACGTTCGGCGGCTCGTGGCCGTAGAACCAGGTCGGGATCGACACGCCGCCGTCGCCGGGGAAGCGGGCGCGCACGCTGAGCCCGGCTGCGGCCCAGGCGCCGATCGACGGCCGGAACGACGGTACGGCGGCCAGTTCGGCCAGCGCGGCCTCGACACCGGAATCGTCGTACGACGCCAGTGACGCGCCGAGGTTCGCGGCCTCCATCGCGCCCGGCCCGCCGCCGGTGACGACCATCTGGTTGCGACGGGCAAGCGTACGACCGAGGAGCACCGCGGCGCGGTAGTTGTCGTCGCCGCGCAGCACGCCGTGACCGCCCATCACGCCGACCCACGGCTTGCCGTTGGGCAGCTCCGCCAGGGCGTCCGCGATCGCGTGGTCGTGCAGCGCGGCGGCAAGCGTCCGGCTCGTGTCGCCCCGCTCGTCGTGCTGGCGGGACCATGCGTAGATCTGCGCGTCGGGCGTGGCGGCGTACCCGTGCTCGATCCCGGCGTACAGCTCGTCGGCGTCGTACAGCCGCCCGCGGTACGCGTCGAACGGCAGCGCCGGGATCGCCGGGAACACCAGCCCGCCGCCGTCGCGGATCCACAGCTCGGCCTTGTCCTCGAGTGCGCAGCCGAGGAACACCGATCCGGTCGGCTTCAGCATCAGCAGCTCCGCCGTCCGCCCGGTCAGATCCACCGACTGCACCCGCCACCCGGCCATCGCGGTGGCGCCCGCGGCCAGCAGCCGGTCGAAGTGCTCCAGGGACTCGATGTCCACATGCGGAATGCTCGGCAACGTCACGCTGAGCACACTAGCGATTGTCCGGCCCGATAGACGTGCTCTATCAGGTGAGGTAATGGTTGGACATGACACATGCGGAGCTCTGGGAGCGTCACAAGGCCGTTATGCCGGCTTGGCTCGCGTTGTACTACGAGGAGCCGATCGAGATCGTGCAGGGGTCCGGCCGCCGGGTCACCGACGGTGAGGGGAACACCTACCTGGACTTCTTCGCGGGGATCCTCACCAACGCGATCGGGTACGACATCGCGGAGATCTCCGACGCGGTCCGTGAGCAGCTCGCGTCCGGGATCGCGCACACCTCGACCGTGTACCTGATCCGCAAGCAGATCGAGCTCGCCGAGCAGATCGCCGAGCTGTCCGGGATCCCGGACGCGAAGGTGTTCTTCGCGAACTCGGGCACCGAGGCGAACGAGACGGCCCTGCTGCTCGCCACCCAGAACCGCCGCTCCAACCAGGTGCTGGCGATGCGCAACTCGTACCACGGCCGCGCGTTCGGCACCGTCGCGATCACCGGCAACCGGGGCTGGTCCGCGAGCAGCTTGTCGCCGGTGAACGTGCAGTACGTGCAGGGCGCGTACCGCTACCGCAGCCCGTTCCGGGACCTGCCCGACGCCGAGTACGTCAAGGTCTGCGTCGACGACCTGCGCAACGTCATCGAGACCACGACCGCGGGTGACGTCGCCTGCCTGATCGCGGAGCCGATCCAGGGCGTCGGCGGGTTCTCCTCACCGCCCGACGGCCTGTACGCCGCGTTCAAGGAGGTCCTGGACGAGTACGGGATCCTGTTCATCTCCGACGAGGTGCAGACCGGGTGGGGCCGGACCGGCGACCACTTCTGGGGGATCCAGGCGCACGGCGTCGTCCCGGACGCGATGACGTTCGCGAAGGGGCTCGGCAACGGGTTCGCGATCGGCGGCGTGGTGGCGCGCGGCGACCTGATGGACAGCATCAAGGCGAACTCGCTGTCGACCTTCGGCGGCAACCCGATCTCGACCAGCGCCGCGAAGGCCACCATCGACTACCTGCTGGACAAGGACCTGCAGGCGAACGCCGCCAAGCGCGGCGCGCAGCTCGCCGACGGCCTGCGCGGCATCTCCGACGAATTCCCCGAGCTCGGCGACGTCCGCGGCAAGGGCCTGATGCTCGCGGCCGAGATCGTCAAGCCCGATGACAACGCCCCCGACGCGGCCGCCACCGCCAAGCTCCAGCAGGAGACCAAGGACCGCGGTCTGCTGGTCGGCAAGGGCGGTCTCTACGGCAACGTCCTCCGGATGGCGCCGCCGATGACGCTGACCGAGGAGGAAGCCGCAGAGGCGGTGGAGATCATCCGCGACTCGTTCAACACGCTGCGCTGACGGTCGCGGGACCGAACCAGGTCGTCATCGCCTCGTCCAGCCCCTCGGCGTCCGGCTCGTCCGTGGCCCAGGCGACGTATCCGTCCGGCCGGATCAGTACCGCGGCCGGCGCGGGCACGTCGCCGACGCCGGGGATCGTCCAGCGCTCGGTGCCGCACCGCGCCTGGACGAGGTCGACGCGGTCCGCCCACCCGTCGACGGACGGTACGGCGCTGTCGTCGAAGGCCAGCAGAACGGGCTGGCCGGCGGTCAGCAGGTGATGGATGCGGGTGGCGTCGCCTGCGACGGTGAGGTCCGCGTCCGGGACACGGCGTCCGGTCAGCGGGTGATCGCCCTTCACGTCGTACTCGAGGTCGAGGGCGGTGATCATCAGGCCGACCCGGAAGCGCACGTCGTCGTCGGTGAGCAGCCCGGTGAACGTCTCGCGCAACGCGTTCACGTGCGCGCCGGGGCGTGACAGGGCGGTCTGCGCCCGGGTGTTCTGCAGCACGCGCGCAGCAACCGGGAAACGCTCGGCCTCGTAGCTGTCCAGCAGTTCGCCCGGCGCCTGGCCGCGTACGACGGCCGCGAGCTTCCAGCCGAGGTTGACCGCATCCTGTACGCCGAGGTTCAGCCCCTGGCCGCCGGCCGGGAAGTGGATGTGCGCGGCGTCCCCGGCCAGGAACACCCGCCCCTCGCGGTACCGGTCGGCCTGCCGTGCCGCGTCGCCGTACTGCGAGACCCACCGCGGGCTGTGCATCCCGAAGTCGGTGCCCGCGACCTCGCGGAAGGATTCCCGGAAGTCCTCGAACGACGGCTCGTGCGCACGATCCAGGACCCGGTCGTACCGCTGCACCATCAGCCGGTGCCAGCCCGGCTGGAACTGGATCACCGAGAAGTCGCCGGGACCGCGCCGCTGCCCGAAGACCGTGCCGGCCGGCGGCTCGGCCAGCTCGACGTCGGCGAGCATGCCGACCATCGTCGCGTCCGTGCCGTCGAACCCGATGCCGGCCAGCTTGCGGACGGTACTGCGCCCGCCGTCGCACCCGACCAGGTACGAGCAGCGGATCAGCCCGCCGTCCGGGCCGCCTACTTCGACCTCGACCCCGGCGTCGTCCTGACGGATCCCGACCACCGGCGAGGACCAGCGGACGGCGGCGCCGAGCTCGGTCGCATGGGCCTCGAGCTCACGTTCGATGACCGCCTGCACGAGGCCGAGCGTGAACGGGAAGCGGGTCGGGAAGTCGCCGAACTCCATCCGCAGCCCACCGAAGTGGCCCGCCTGGATCGGCCGTCCCAGCGGCAGCAGGCGGTCCATCAGGCCGCGCTGGTCGAAGATCTCCATCGTGCGGGCGTGAATGCCGCCCGCCCGCGACTCGCCCGTCCGGGCCGGGAGCGCATCGACCACCACGACGTCCATCCCGGCCAGCCGCAGCTCGGCGGCCAGCATCAGCCCGGTCGGTCCGGCGCCCGCGATCACCACGTCCATGAGCATCTCCTTAACGTCCTTCAATTTCCTTTAACACTGTTAAGGAGAGCAAAACGTTGTTAAGCTTGTCAAGGACGAACAGGAGATCGACGTGAAGCTCGACGCCAGGACCATCGCCACCGCGGCGCTACCGTTGCTCGACGACGGCGGGGTCGACGGCCTGACCATGCGCAAGGTGGCCGCCGCGCTCGGCGTCCAGGCGCCGGCGCTCTACTGGCACGTCAAGAACAAGCGCGAGCTGCTCGACGCGATGGCGCGCGTGCTGTTCGTCAGCGCCGTCGACGGGCTGGAGGCGCCGCGAAGAGGGACGGACTGGCAGGAGTGGCTGGCCGAGCTGGCTGGCCGTCTGCGCAAGACACTGCTGCGGTACCGGGACGGCGCCCGCGTGCTCGCCGGCACCAACGTCAGCGACGACTCCATGTGGCGGGTGACCGAGTTGACGCTGCGCACGCTGGAGGACGCCGGGTTCTCGGCGCGTGACGTAACGCGGGTGTTCCCGCTCCTGCTGCACTACACGATCGGCTACGTCATCGAGGAGCAGGCGCAGACCGGTGTCGACTACCCGGACGGCAATCCGTACCAGACGGACGAGATCAGACAGTCCGTCGACGCCGAGCGCTACCCGTTGACGGCGCGGATGGTCGTCGACCTCTTCGCGGCGGACCCGGACGCGGAGTTCGACCACGGCGTCCGGGTGATCCTGGCCGGCGTCCGCGCGACGTACGACCTCCGCCCCGGGAACTGAGAAGGCCCCTCCCGGGTGGGCGGGTTCACGCGGTCCTCGCAACACCTCGAGTTGAGGAGTTGCGGGGACCGTGTCGTTGTCGGAGGAGTTGGGGTGTCTGCTGAGGCTGGTTG